>NZ_LR733838.1:0-36565 GCF_902506445.1 Pseudomonas sp. 9Ag | reverse complement strand
GTGTAAGCGCGCGCCGAGTTTGGCACAGTTTGACGGTTGGTTTGGCACTGCAGACTAGGGATGCTTAGTATCCTATTTGGCACTGCGCATCGTTTGGTGCGCAGCATTCTAGGAGCGATCGTATGAAGCAAGTCACGAAGGATCAACTTCTCTCTATAGCTAATGAGCGTCTGGATGCTCATCCGCACAAGCTTGAAGGAATGCGCTTTGACGATGTGGAGCAAAAAGGCAACACCTTGCTTTTTGGGGGTGAGTGTTTCTTCAACGCTAACGGCGGTGCTTCTGAAAAAACGCCGCAGGCGATCAAAACCTACGGCGAGATCGCCGAGGACCTCGCAACCCAGTATTCAATGCAGGGCTAGAACAATCCTCCCATGACCTCTGGCTGCCAGTTCATGATCACCAACTCAGAGCTGGCTGCCTGTCCTCCTTGGCGTTGGTTTGCCACGCTGTATTTGAGACTGGTCTGCTCGATCTGGAAGCCAGCGAACGCCTCACGGATGTCGGGGTGGTCGTTGATGCTGACCATCACCTTGCCTTTGCAGCGGCGCATGAAGTCGGCCATTCGTTGGTAGTTCTCGAACGGGAAGTCGACGCCGTAGCCTTCGGTCTGCCAGTACGGTGGATCCATGTAGAAGAAGGTGTGCGGACGGTCGTAGCGCTCGGCGCAGTCGAGCCAGCTGAGGTTCTCAACGTAGGTGCCTGCCAGGCGCAGGTAGGCTGCTGACAGGTTCTCTTCGATGCGGCACAGGTTGATGGCGGGGCCGGTGGTGGCTGTGCCGAAGCTCTGACCGTCGACTCGGCCGCCGAAGGCGTGCTGCTGCAGGTAGAAGAAGCGCGCGGCGCGCTGGATGTCGGTGAGGGTTTCCGGCCGGGTGTCCTGCAGCCACTTGAAAACTTGCCGGCTACTGAGCGCCCACTTGAACTGGCGGACGAACTCTTCGAGGTGGTTCTGCACGACCCGATAGAGATTGATCAGCTCGCCGTTGACGTCGTTAAGCACTTCGGTCTTGGCTGGCATAGGGCGGAGGAAGTAGAGCGCTGCGCCGCCAGCGAATACTTCGACATAGCATTCATGCGGCGGGAAAAGGGCTAAGAGACGGTCAGCTAGGCGGCGTTTGCCGCCTAGCCAGGGGATGATGGGTGAGGACTGCATAAACGCTCCGTTTGATAGGTGCGTCTATGCTGGGTTTATATACAGTAATGAGCGAGGGGGAAGCGGTTCAGTGATAAGTCTGCTTACGCTTCGCACACCTTGGCATATTGGGCCATCACTTCATCCTCGGAGTAAGGGTATCTACGACGGGTAGACTGGTCTGCCTTATAGAGCATGAGGAAGCGTTCTGCCGAGAAGCAAGTGGCCATGGCCGTTCCAAGCGTTGGCTCCGGCATGTTTTTAGCGAACTCGCGCAGGCAAGCGTCCTGCGCTGCGCCTTTAGATCTCGCGCATTTTCCTATGTCTTGGTAGTAAGAGAGCATTCCGTAGGCAGCCAAAGCCGCCACAGGAATACCTACTAACAGGGAAAGCTTGGCCAAACTATTGATCATCGCAGTGCTCCGACTGGCAAAACGTCATCATCCTAGATGGTGCCAATCAGCTCCAGTGGACTGGGTGCATTTACTGATGGGTTGGCCAGCATCCATAAGTGCTGCGGCACGATGCGGGCCTGCAGCTCTGAGCGAAACAACGGCGCGTCCGCTGCGCTGAACGCCCAAGCAACCAATTCGCTGCAGAACCAACAGTCATCTTCCTGCCAGTCCCTCCCGCGTAAGGCTATGCCCGCGACGCCCAGCCAGTCGTACGGCTTGCCGACTTGGCTAAGCGCGGCATCCAGTACAGCGTCGCGATCGGGTACCGCGAACTCAACCAGGACAGCACGGCTGGCCAGGGCGAGGCGTTCTGCCATTGGCTCTACGACGACGCCTGCCGGCGCGACAGCGCCGATCAGCACGGGTACAGCGCCGCGATCATCGACTAGATCTACATGCGACCAGGCAGACCATGTGCCAAGTCGGATGACCTGGCTCCCGATGTGGTGACGGCGGGTGAATAGAACGCGGACCGTCGTCATGGGTTACGCTGCCCCTGCGGGAATTGGTGATGCCGGCCATTTGATGACGGGCATAGCCGCAATCAACTCAGCTTCGGTCGGTACCGCTCGGCCGTCAGCCTTTACCTCCGCCATCAGTTGATAAGCCGCCATGTTGCAGGCGTCCATCCAGGCGGCAAACACCCGCCCTTCCTCCTGAAACGGGCCAGGGAAACCGGCGCGTAGCGAGCAAGTGAATCGGCTGTCGTAGCGGCGCTGCCCGGCCACCGTGTCTAGATACTTATTTAGCGCGACCGTTAGCGCGCGCTCGATATCCTCGGGGGCCGGGTCATAGACAGGCGGGTCGATCAGAATCGGCTGACCGTCAGCGTCGTGACTACGCACCTTGCCGTCGGCCGGATTGGCGATAACTGTGTCGTAACGCTCTGCCGAGATAGGCACCGCGTCGGCGGGCATAGCGGCCCCATGAATAGCAGGCAGATAAGTGCAGCCCGTAGTTTTGCTGTAATACATTGCAGCCCCCTTAATTGCCAATGGCGAAGACGCGCAGCGTGTAGCTGCCGGGCGCATCCGCGTCCGCTATGTAAAAACTCGCCTGTGTAGCGCCCGGCTCGCCGCCGCCGCAAATTCGTTCAAGTAGCGATCCGCCAGAACTCCCACCCAATGTGTGCTGGAACGCCCATGTGGCGAAACAGCTACCGGGGAAGGCCAAGGTATAGTTCCAGTTTCCGAAAACGGGCGAATTCACTGCTGTTTGAGTAATCGTGATTCGACCCCATTGAAAGATGAAGCCACCCAGCCAGGACGGCAGCGCGATATAGCCGTTTGCGCCCGGATAGAACGCAAAGCCAAGCCGTAGCTTCTTCGGGGTGACTATCGTCGCGTCGTCTGTGCCTGCGTTGACTTGGGCGCTTGTGGCGACCTTAGCCATGCCCAGCACGGTTTCAGTGGCTTGCGCGACCGCTTTTGCGATTGCCTGAAATACGCGCAGCGGTGACATCCACGCCGTCGTGTTCGTGCCCGCTTCAGCCTGCGCCTGCGTCGCGCCGGTATCAGTGGTTTGAACGCGCGCAGTTCCCCACCTCAATGCAGAATCTACGCCCATCCATAGCCGGATCGCGGCGAGGCCGCCCCAGTGAAAAGTCATGGCCGGGGCATAATCATCAGTCGTTCCGCCGGCTGCCGCCGCCTGCGCTTCGCGGATCTCAAGCGCCGAATCGGCGTAGGTTTGGCCGGTCGTTGGGCTTACCAATACGGGGCGCTGGTCGCTAATCGTCCCGACCTTCAGCGATAGCGCCTTAATCGCCGCTAAGAGCTGCGCAGTACTGGCTTCGTCGGGTTCAGCCCCAGAGGCTGAGATCACTGCCAGCAGTTCGTCAGTAACATCGTTGGCCCACTTAGCGGGATCTCGCGATGCGGGTATGCCCAGCAGCGGATTACCGTCGGTGAACTTGCCGTTCAGCAAGGCCACACCGGGCTCTGATTTTGGATAATCCATCAGGTATCTCCGTAGTTGAAAAAGAGGATGGAGCCGCCCGGCTTTCGCTTTTGCATCACGCATTCAAGCTGATTGTTGCCCCAGGCCCGGTAGGGTTCGCCCATGGCCGAGCGACCGTGACGGCGCTCGATCATCAGGGTGTCGGGCAGGTTGAGCTGCCAGACGTCTTCCCAATCCTCGCCGCCATAGGCCTCGCCCATGCTGGCGCGGCCGTGGCGGCGGGACTGGTATTCGGTAATGGTCGCGGTGGGGTAGCCCATGGCTTCGGCCAGCGCGAGGAAGTACGGGCGGCTTTGGCCACCCAGGCCGATGATCTTAGTGACCACGGCGTTGACGCGCTCTTGGACGGTTAGCGAGCCCTGAAGGCTGCAGTCGTCGGGTAGGTCGAGCGCGGCTTCCCAGCGGGTCAGCGTTTCGAACGCCTCGGCCGGATCCGCTTCACGGTAGAGATCGTCGGCACGTTGATGGGCGCGAGCCATTGGCTCACCGAGCGCCCGCAGCAACGCCTGCAGGGTGCTGTCCGGGTCACGGGACCAGGCAGCGCCGGGCGGGAGCAGCTGGCTAAGCTGCCGACCGTAATCTTCTCCTGTCAGGCCCATGCGATGCCCCCGAAGGTCGACATCTGACCGGTGAAAAGATGCACGTCTGCTGAGGGAGACAACACGCTATTGTCACGCTCACCGTTGGCTACGCTGACCGCCTCGCGAATGTGGCTTAGCAGCAGAGAGCCGCCTGGGGCAGCCTCGCGGCGGTGCAGGTCGCGCAGTTCGGCCTCGATCGCCGCCTGGACTTGCACGGTGTTTGGCACCGCGCGGATCTGGTACTGCAGCGGTTCGGCCACTGGCGGCAGGACATAGACCGAGCGGCGCCCGGCGGGGCGGCGCTCGGCAATGTAGGCCGCGCACGCGGCGAGCACCTCGGCGCCCGGAATAGGGTCGTCAAGGTTGTCGCAGACGATGCGGACCACGATGCTGCCGCTGCCCTGTTCATGCTCGGTTGCCCAGGCGCGGGTGATGGCGGGGTGGGATTCGAGCGCCCAGGTTTCGTAGTCGGTAAGACTTCCTCCTTGGGGCGGCTCGGCCATGCGGCGGTGCACTCGGGCGCGCAGGCCGTCCAGCGTTTCCTGGTCGATGCCGGCAGTCAAACCGCCTGCGGTCACCGTGGCGGCTGCCTGGATGCCGGTCACCGGGCTGAGCAAGGTCAGGCGCGCTCCTGCTGGCAGGTTGCCTGCGGCGCCAAGCGTTCGGGCATCCACCGTGGCCAGGCTGGTCGCGCTGGTCAGGGTCACGGATTCGCGAACGGTGTAGACCAGCTCCTGGTTGTACTGCAGCGATGTGCCGGCCAGCAGCGTCGCGCCGATGGCGCCACTGAGCTGGACCTGGCCGGTTGCACCGACCGGGTCGCGATACCAGAGCTTGTAGCGACGCGCCCAGCGCTCGACGCCCTCGGCGTCGGCCAGCTCGTCGGGGAGCATGTTGCGCCAGCGGTGCTCGATGTGGGCATGCAGGCCCTGCACGGCACCGGCCTCGGCGAAGGCGAGTACACCAAGCGTGCTTCGGCGGGTACGCGCTTCGGTACCGGGCAGGTGGGCCTCGATGTCGCTGCCGATCTGCTGTCGGGTCTGCTCAAGCGTAGGGATAGGGAACGGCATTAGAGGTTCTCCCACAGGGTGTCGTATTGATGGTTTTCGGTGCGGCCATCGCGACGCAGGATGGCGACCTGCAGGCGTAGCCAGCCTCGCTGGGGCACCGATGCGGTGACCTCGGTGCGTGCGGCGATGCCGTCTTCGAGCGTCCAGCGGACGCTTTCCTTGCCGTACTCGCGGGCGCGACGCAGGGTTTCAGTGATCTCTTTCTCTCGGCTGAGCAGCCACATACGCGAACCGATCTGGTCGCCGGCTACGTCCGGCCAGGCGTCACCCGGCCAGCCGCGAAGATCGCGGGAATCACCCGGCAACGCGTCGTCGGCACGGGCGCGACGATCAGAAAACAAGCTGATGATGACAGGCGTCTGCAGGCTGCTATCTAGCACCAGGTCGCCGTTATCGATGGCCATGTCGGCTTCGCGGCCGTTCCACTGGAGGGCGATATCGGTCATTGGGCATCCCCCGATATATCGCTGCCGCGTTGCACGCCGTCATGCTTGTGCCCAATCTGGCTGATGCCGCCCGCGATCTGGTCGCCCTGCGACTCGATGCGGCCGGTCTGCGTAAGCAGCGGGCTATCGATGTTCACGGCGGTAGTGGCCTTGATGTTCAGCGTGCCGGTTTCGATGTCGATCACGCGGCCGCGCTTGAGGTGGATCCGGTCGCCCTCGTCGGTGTAGATGGCCACCTCTCCGTCCTCGAGCTCAGCGATGCGATAGCGACGGTCGGCGCAGGCAATCACTACGCTATGGGCGCGGTGGCCACCGACGGCTACCACTAGCGCTTCGGCGCCGGTGTGCGGCTTGTAGGTGAAGCCATAGGGCTGCCAGTGCTCGGCGCCGTCCAGTTGCTCGTCGGCCAGCAGGCTCAGCTGCAGGGTCTGCATGCGGGAAGCGTCGTTAACCAGGGTGACGACGGCGCGGCTGACGATGTGCGCCAGGCCGCGACGAAGCGGGGTCAGCATGCGGTCAATACCACGCATCGGTGACCTCCGGTTCTGGTTGCTGCAAGACGTCGAACGCCTCGCGCGGCATGACGGTCAGTTCGATGCGCTCGCCCGAATCGTCGAGGCTGTAGCTGATGTCGGTGATCAGCCGCTCGGCGCCACGCAGGTACTGGTAGGCGTCATTCACCGTGGTCAGGCTGTTGATGCGCCAGATATGGCCATTGCTCTGGCGATGGCTAGGCAGGTTGTAGGTCAGCGCCTGCGAGCGGCCCCAACGCACGTTGCGTTCCCAGGTGACGCGCTGGCGAGCAGCTGCTGCGTCGAGAGGGCCATCTGCGATCAGCGTCAAAGGGCGATGGCGATTGATGCGCGAATCGCTGGCGCGGGCCACGATGCCGCTGGCCTGCTCGCCGGACAACCAGTCGTCGCCCTGGGCTTGGCCCTTGAGCGTGTAATGGCGGAATACCTCCGTGAGGTCGCGGTTGCCCGAGCCCTGCTGGATGTTTTCGCCCAAGACGAGACTGTCATGCGCGCGGTTTTGGCCAGCGCGACCGATGATCAGGTTGCCACGGCCGTCGGACATGAGCAGCACGCCGCGGATCCGGGCCGCCTGATCGAGCATCTCGAAAACCGTCTCGCCGTCGTTAGGCTTGAGGCTCTTGAACGGGGCGTTCGCGCCGGCCTGGTCGATGACGGTTATTCCAAACGGGGCGCAAAGTTCGCGGGCGACGTCGGCCAGGCCGCGCCCGATCCACTGTGTGGATGGAGCGGAGCAGTCGACCAGGTCGCCCGTTTTGTCGCGGCCGCTGACGCTGACGCTGTGTTCCTGGGCGTTGTAGGTGGGCCTGACCTGATCGATATAGCCAGTGATCAGCAATTCACCGTCGTAACGCAGGCTGCAGGGCGCGCCTTCGGGGATCTCGCGGCGCTGCGCCTGGCCTGCCCAACGCTCGGTCAGCTGCAGGTCGAAGCGGCCTGCCAGTTGCTGCATGCCCAGATTGATGCGGTAGCTTTTCCAGCCGCCCCATTCCTGGTCGCCAACGGTGAGCAGTACTTCAGGCATCTTTCAGCACCTCCAGCGTTTGTCCGCCCTGGACGAAGCCCGGATGCGCAAGGCGGTTACGGGCGACGATCTCATCGGCACGCCGAGCATCGCCGTAGAGCTGGTGGGCGATGAGCAATGCCGGCACGGTGGCTTTCGGCTGGTAGCGGGCCAGCGGCAGCAGCGCAGCCGAGGTGCGATTCATGTCGTTGACCAGCGCGGCCGTCAGCTTGGCCAAGGCGGCATAGCGCTCCGGGCTGGCTTCGAGCTGCTGGCGATCGAGCTCGGCGACTACCTTGTCGCGGACTTGAACCGCCTGGTCGCGGTTCTCATAACTGATGCCAGGCAGGACCTTGCCTTGGTTATCTAGCGGTCGGCTGGTGGCAAGGCGAGCGACCTCGGCGACGGCGACACGCTCTACCAATCGATAGACCGCCGCCTGGTTGGCTGCCTGCTGCGCTCTGGCCGGTGTAACGTAGCCGCTGCTGCGCACTGGCTTGGCCGTGCTACCAAAGTTGAAGAGTGCCGCCTGCGCCTGGAACGCCGCGAAGGGGTTCATGCCGCTGGTGATACTGCGAACAACGCCCATCAGGCTGAGGCCAAGGTTGCCCGGCGAGAGCATGAGCTGCTGCACGCTGCCGGTCAGCCGGGTGAACAGCGTGTTGAACGAGCCGGCATCGCTGAGCAGGCCACCCGCATTCAAGACGCTGCTGGTTGCGCTCTGAATGGTGCCGATGGCCGGACCGGCAAGCCCCTGCGCATAGTCAAAGGCCTCGCCTACTGCGCCACTCGCTTCGCCCAGCATGGCTAGCGCCTCGTCAGCGACGAAGCTGGCGGTGCTCTGCACGCTCCAGTCTTCTTCGAATTCCGCCAAGGCTTCCTGCTGCACCTGGTCGGCCGCAGCGTTTACTGCAGCGCCTGGCAGCGCCTGGCTGTCCGGGCGGGGTTTTTCGCCGGCTTCGGCGAAGTTCTGGGTGATGCGCGCCAGGCCGCCCTGTTCGGTGCTTTCTTCAATGCTGTAGTCACCCAGCACGACGACATCCAGCTCACCGTAGAAGGGGTGCATGAGCGTGCCGGGGCCCCAGGACTCCAGCGCCTCGATCAGCCGATCGCGCTGGGCCATGTAGTCCGGCCCGATCACGGTCATGACCAGGTTGAACTGGCGCGCCTTGCGGCCCATGTCCTGGGTGCTCGGCACGTCGCGCAGCGGGTACTCATCGAGCACAGTGCGGCGGCCGCCCGTGCGGGTGCTGCTCTTAAGGTGGAACGGCACGCCACGGAACGCGCCGGGCCGGTAGTCATCGCGCCAGGCCATCAGCTGCCCGCTCCGGTGCGGCCGGTGAGTACACGCATCTCCAGGTCATCCTGGGGTTTGAGCTGGGTGACCTTGGCCTTCTGGTCGCCCTCAATGCGGATGGTGAGTTCGGAAGCAGCCTTGTTCGCGGCGATCGCGCTGCGTGCGCTTTCGCTGAAAGGAGAGATGGCGTAGGCCACGGCTTCGCCGATCTTGTCGCCCAGGGCCGTGCCATCGATCAGGTAATCATTGAGCAGCGTGCCGACGCCGTAGCCGGCTGCACCGGCGCCTGCTACTGCGGCACCGGCCGTGGCCATGGCGCCTGCGCCGAAGGAAGGCAGAGCCGATAGCGGTGCGCCCCCCAGCAGTGCCAAGGTGGTTTTGAGCTTGCTGAAAGTCTTAGGGCCTGCGAGATCACCAGCGGTTTCGGCCAGCTTTTCGGCTGTGCCAAGCTTGCCGCCGAACCCGTCCGGCATGTTGACGACGAACACGGGCTGGACGCCGGCCGCTTCCTCCAGGGCCTTGCCGGTGGCTACGCCTGCAGCAGTGCTGCCGAACTTACCGGCCAGGCCCTCGATGGCTTTGCCGCCGTAGCGGGCGGCTGCGGCCGTGCCCAGTGCCAAACCGGCACCGCCCAGGAGGATGTCGCCTCCGTCCAGTCCGAGGCCGCCGTTGCTTTTGCTGTCGAGGCCGAACTTGATCGCCTCGCTAACCGCGTCGTTAATTGGTGTGGCGAAGCCGTCCGCCGCCTCGCGCATGGCGCCCTTCAGGCGGCCGGTTTGGTCGATGGCGTTGCCGATCGCGTCCGGCAGGTCGCGGGCGATGGTGCCGCTGGCGGTACTGACGTCGCCGAATACCTTGTCCAGCTTGGTCAGTGAGTCGCCATCGAGCAGGGTCTTTAGGCCGCGCTGGGTGTCCTGATCCGCTTTGCCAAAAGCCTTGGAGATGAACGCGAACTTGTCTCGGTCCGTTCCCAGCTTGTCGTACTGCTTTTTGATATCGCCAATGACATCCAGCGCATCACGGCGAGACTTGTCCTTGTTGAAGAAGCTGACCCCGGTCGCCCTGGACGCCTCTTTCATATAGTTGTCGTTGGTGAATACGCGCAACGTGCTGTCGGCCAGTGTGGCCAGCCGCTCGGCGTTGGGTTCGACCATCGACAGGGTTTCGACCAGGGCCAGGGTCTGGTCCAGGCTGAGGTTGGAGGATTTGGCATTGCTGCCGATCCTGGCGAAGATATCCGGTAGGTTCTCCAGCTCGGCATTGCCCGCCCGGCCGGCGACTACCATCTTGTCCAGCAGCAGGCGTGCCTCTTCGGTTTTGCTCAGGTCGATGTCGAACTGGGTCGCGGCCACGCCCATCGCCTTGGCCAGCGCGTCGGCATTGGTCTTGGAGACGGCTAGCGTCTCTGCCATTGGTGCCACAGTTGCGGTGGCCTGGGCCATGTTCAAGCCGCCCGCGATCAGCGCATCCACGCCGCCCTTGAGTTCGTCCGCGCCCTGGCCCGTGGCGATCTGTGCATCGAGCAGGCTCTTGCGCAGCTTGTCGGCCTCGGCGGCGGTCGCCCCGGCCGTCAGCTGCAGCTGCTTGAGGTCCTTATCCAGCCGCGCCGACTGCATGCCGGCGGCGACGGCCGAGACGCCAATGCCCAGCTGCGCCAACTTGCCCTCAACCGAGCCGGCAAAGCGGCCCAGCGCAGCCAGCTCGCCCTTGGCGGCGTTGCCGAACTTGCGCAAGCCACCTTCGCCTTTGCTCAGCCCGCCCATAAGGCGGCTGACATCGGCGCTGATGCGCATGGCCAGGTTGAGGTCGGTTGTGCTCATGTCTTCTTCGTCAGGTTGCCGAGGTAGTGGAAGAACTCACGCGGTGGCAGCGCCATGATCTGGTCGCGTGACCAGCCGTGGCGCAGGGCGATCAGCTGGACGGCGTCCCAGTGTTTTCTGAGCTGCTCGGCTCGGCGTTTCCCAGCTTGTCCAGTTCGAGCTGGGCGGTGCGCAGGGCCACAAAATCACCGCGCTTGCGGATCATCGAAACCACGAACGGGCCGGCATACTCGCGGCCGCTGGCATCGGTGACCTTGACCAGCTGGCGGACCGCTAGCTGCGCGGCATAGTGGATCTGGTTGCCGGCGCCGCCGGACTCGACCTCGGCCTCGATCATGTCGGCCAGCAGCGCCTCGCGCATTACGAATCCGGTGTAGATAACGCCGGTGACGCTTAGGCCGTGGGGCAGCTTTCCGGTGGTAGTGATCTGTTGCATGGGTTCTCCTTACAACTGCTCGGCCGGCTGGCCGCTGATAGCGATGGTCACGTCGCGACCGACGCTGATGGTGTTGGTGGTGAACGCCTCGCGGATGACCCACGACTGACCGGTGTCGCTCTCGAACACCACGTTGGCGTCGACCAGGTCGCGCAGTTCCTGGACGGGCAGATCCTGCGTGAGCGGGACGGTGCAGCTGAGCTCGGGCGCGGTGGTGGCTTCGTAGTAGCCAACCGAACCGTCGTCGAGTGGCTCGGCGGTGCGCCCGGTGCCGCCCAGGTTGAGGGTGGCGCCTTCCTTGGTGCGCAGGCGCTTGCCGTTGTAGCTAATGGTGGCGCGGCCGTGATGCTTCATAGGGCCTCCTTACAGGCGGTACTGGACGGCGGCTGCGAAGATGTCGAACTGGTTGACCAGGTTCGGCGGCAGCACGGCATTCATACGGTTGGGGTTCTGGGTGGAGCGCTTGATCAACAGGTCGCGCTTGAAGCCTGCGACGTCCTCGATCAGGCCATCCTCGGTGGCGAGTTTGATCGCCTCGGCAATGAGGGTGGCGCGCACCGTGGTGGGGGTGGCGTAGGCTTGGCCCGGCACCGCGACGTCACCCAGCTTGTGACGTGGGTAGTCACGGGCCACGGCTGCGTTGAAGCGGAAGCGCACCAGGTCGACGGTCCACTTGGTTTCCAGACGCAGCAGGCTGATATCCGGCAGGCCGAAGCTGTTGCTCTGGTAGTTGGTGATGATGGTCTCGATCAGCACCTGGCCGCCCTGGTCGACGGTGAAGGTGCTGATACCGTCGTACAAAGCCAGGTTGCGCTCCGGACGGGTGAAGCGGCTCTTCTCCGGTGGCGGCAGCACGCCCGGCAGCGGCAGGCTGCGGAATGGCCGCGCAGGGTCATTGGCACCGGACGATTCGGCGACCGTCGCCCACACAGCCGCGACGGCCCACGGCGGCGTGGGCATGTCGTACATGCCAAACGTGCTGATGTGCGGCGAGTTGCGGCTGTTGCCCCAGGTGGTGAGCGCGGCATGGTTGCCCACCTTGGCGTTGAACACGTGCCCGGTGAGCGGCTCCATCGGGCCGAAGCGATCGGTCAGTTCCTCTTCCAGGGCGACCAGGTTGGGGCCGTCCAGGTAGGGGCAGACGATGCTGTAGTATTGGGTACCGGCGATGGCATCGATCACCGAGACGATGCTCGGGTTGGCCGCGCCGCCGGCCATGGCAGCGATGGCCACCGTGAGGCCGGCCGGGGTCTGCTCGCCGTAGTAGTTGGCGCGCACGTCCAGGTCGTTGCCGGTTTCGCCCTTCCAGCGGCAGGTAAGCGTCACCACGCCCAGCGCGGCCGAGGCGGTGACCGGTAGGTCGCCGTTGGCGTTGACGGTGTCGGCCAGGCGGGTGGCCAAAGTGGCGACAGTTTCGCCGGCAACCACGGCGATGCGCACCTGGGTGCCACCGATATACAGGGCTAGGATGCCGGTGAGCGTCGGTGTGCCGGTGAACGTGATGGTGCCTGTGGCGGCCACGCCGGCTGCATCGTCATCGAGCGCGATCGCCCAGATGTCGACGTAGTCATCGGCTTTGCGCGCTGCTGCGGCCATGCCGTGGAGCATCGAGCCTTGGCCGAAGGCCTGCGCGGCCTGGTCACCGGCCTGACTACTGAGACGGGTGGCAGTCAGGGCGGCGACGGTACCGGAGGCCAGGCGCTGGCCGATCAGCAGCAGGCGGCGCTCCATGACGGCACCGCCACCAGAGGCCTTGCTCGGGTCGATCTCGATGTAGATGCCCGGCACGCGGATGTTGTCCGGGATCTCGTTGAAGCTGACGTTCTCGGCCATGGTTTACTCCTTGCCTGCCGCAGGCTTGGCGGCTTTGGGCGGGTTGCCCTGGGTGACGGACTGGTCGGCGATGCGGCGGCGCCAGTAGCTGTCGAGCACGACGTGGTCGCCCTCGGGCTTGAGGTGGCCACCTAGCGGGTGGCGGACCTTGAGGCCCTCGGCGGGCACCAGATATACGGGCTTGCTCATGTACCCTCCTGAGGGTTGATGTGCGATTGCAAGTCAGGCGCCGGGGCGCTGTGGTCTTCATCCAGCCAGCGCTGATGCGCGGCCGGGGTGTGCGGATCGATGTCAAAGTCGGCGTGAAACTCCACGAACTCGCCCAGGTTCGTCGCGTCCTTCTGCGGCGGGTCGGTGTCGGCCTGAATCTGCACCAGGGCGATCTGCAGGCCCTGGTCACGGAACTGGCTGTCATGCAGAAACTGGTAGCGAGTGACCTGCCAGCTGGCGTCGTCGCTCTGGCCGCCATGCAACTCGGCAATGGCCGCATCGAGCATCTCGTACAGGCCGATGGTCTTGCCGTCGCCACGGCGGGCGGCCTGATGGCCACGGGCGTTACGGGCGACCAGGACCACGACGAACTGCGGCGTCGCGATCGCCTGGCTGAGCGTGCCGTCGGCGGCGACCACGTAAGCGGCCGGGGCGTCGAGGCCCCAGCGCTGGACCAGGTCGCGGTCAGGCGTGTCCGGCAGGCTGTCGACCACCTTGAGGCGGCGACCGAGCTCGCTGGTCTTGAGCAGCTCGATCAGTTGTGTTTCCAGATCGCCAAGCATCAAGCACCTCCCGGCGCGTTCTGGCGCACCAGGTTGCTGAGGTGGTTGCTGACCAGGTCGAGAATGTCGTGGCGGTCGTCATTGGACAGGCCGAGATATGGCCGTGCCGGTATGTCGACTTGGCTTACGGTGCGCCAGCCAATGCCTGGGATGGCAAAGCGGAGCCCGCCTGCGCCCTTGGCCTTGATGGTTCCACCGAACTGGTGGATGGCGGCGTAGATCCGGTTGACTCCCCAGACGGCTGACTTCTGGTTGACGTAGCTGCCAACGGAATCACCTAGGTGGCCGTCCTTGGTCAGGGTTTTGCCGCCGTTGAGCTGGGCGCGCAGGCTCGGCTTCCAGCGCTGGCCGTCCGGGCCGGTCTGGCTGCGAAAGCGGGCACGGGTGCTGCTCTCGCCCAGGAAGGCGATGTCCTGCAGCAGCGGCGCCGGGTCACCGCCGAAGCGGCGGATCTCCTGGAACAGGCGCTGGACCTGCGGCAGGTTGCTGACGATGCGAATGCTGACGGCCATCAGATGAAGCCTCGGCTGTTGTCGCGGGCGAATACCAGACCACCGCTGACCATCTCCGCGCCGGCCGAGGGCTGCGCGACCGCGCCGGTGTCGGTCGGGCCGAGCTGCACCTTGCCGGTGGCCACGCTCTCCAGGAACTTGATGGAGTCCTTGTAGAGGGTGGTGATTTGCTCAGTGGCCGCGTCGTCGTAAAGGAAGTAGCGGGCCAGCTGGCCGGCGATGCGTTCGAGCACCTCCGGCGAATTAGTGAGCGGGAGCTGGTAGCGACCGCCCAGGTAGGTGTTGATGGTCTGTTCGGCGTCCTGCAGGGCGCGATCAACCCTGGCCAGCGCCTGCCCGGCGGCCGTCTGCTCTTCGGGGGAATAGGCAGACAGGTCATCACCGGCAGCGGCCCTTGTCAGCAGCTCGCCATAGACCATCGGCGGGATGCTGGCGTCGGCACGCTGGGCGATCTCTTCGGCGCTGTAACGCTTCAGAAACTGGGAGGCGCTGGCGTACATCAGGCGTTACCTTCCGTGTTGTCCTGGTCACCCTGAGTACCGCCGGTACTGCCCGCCGAATTTGCATTGGCTTTGGCATCGTCGGCAGTCGGAGCAGCAGGCTGCGTGGGTTCGGTTGCGGCCTGGGCCTTGGCCAACTCGGCGAGCTTGGCATCGGCCTCGGCGGTCGCTGGGAACTGCGCCTGGGTGACGCTGAGCATCGGCTCGGCCTCGATCGCGTCCAGCTGCGCCTGGGTCAGGTTCTCCAGCAGCAGGCCAGAGCCTTCACGGGTGAAGGTGAAACCGGCGCGGCGGAAGGTCGGCGGCAAGCTGCGGACGAAGATGCCGTCCAGCAGCTCGGCTTCGGCGCCCTGGTTGACTGCAGCCTTCTTCGCTGCAGCCTTGGCGGCTGGCTTCACTGCGGCCTTGACAGGTGTTTTAGCCATATCCAAGCCCTCCCTTAGGCGCCAGTGCCGGTGGAACCGAAGGCGAGCTGCCAGAAGCCGTAGCCAGCCGCAGCGCGTGCTTCGGCGCCGAACTTGTACTTCTTCAGGTTGAATACGTCCTCGGCTTCAGGGTTGGTCTGCGAGACGAACACCGGCTTCTTGCGTGGCTGGTAGACGAACGGCTTGACCGGCTTGCTGGTGTCGAGCAGGAACCACGCGGTGTCGGACTCGATGCGCCCATCGACCACCAGTTCTGCGGTGCCCTTGTAGGGGTTCGGGTTGCCGTCGGCCAGCTTGGCATCGGTCAGCAACGCACGGGCCGTGTCTTCCAGGGCCGGGCTGACAACCAGCACGGTGGGCGTGATGTTCAGGGAGCGACCTTCTTCGTCCTTGAACAGCTTCATGCCAGTGCGCGCTGTGCCGTAGCCGGCCTTGGCCGCTGCCAGGGTGGCGTTGGAGAGCGCTGCGGTGATCTTGTTGCTCACCGAGTTACCGCCCACTGGGTGGTCGGTGTCGAAGAAGTACTGGCCGTCATAGCAGAGCTTGACGAAGCCGCCGTTGACCGCCTCGTAAACCAGTTCATCAGGCAACTGAGCAGCCGAGTAGCCGGCCATCTGCGCCTGAGGCTGGTATATGCCGAGCTGGTCATCTTCGATGTGGTTGCGGTCGACTTCGACGGTGGCTTCGAAGTCTTCGTTAACCACGACGTACTTGTAGGCTTCCAGCGCCTTAGCGACCTTGGCGCCTATCCAGCGGCGCATCTTCGGGAAGTTGCTCAGCCAGGTGTAATCGTTCTGCCCGCTGTTGGACGGAACCTCCATGGCGATCTTCTGCCAGGTGCTGGGGGCCGCTTCGAAGGCTTTGTTGAAAGTGGTCTTCAACGCCAGGAACACGGCGGAGAGGGCTGCTTTATTGATGAGCATGTTGGGATAACTCCTTATTCGATCCAGACGCCGTCGGACTCGATGCCGACGATGCGCCCTGCGGCGGAACGGGTACCGGTGCCGTCGGTGGCGGCCAGTGTCTGGTCGTCGACGATGTAGGCGGTTTTGCCCTGGTGGGCCTGGGTGATGGAACCGTCGTTGCCCCACTTGAAGGCATTGAGGCGGCGGACCGGGACGGTGGCTGCTCCATCGGCGCCGCCGGTGTTGTCGACTGAGTCTTCGGCGCGGCCCAGATACGTCAGGCCGACCGCCGTGCTGCCCGGTGCGGCATAGCCGTTGGCATTGGCCACCACGAGGGCGCCGGCAAAGATCTTGGCGTTGCTGGCGACCAGAACGGCAATGACCGTGGCGTTCATCAGCGGGGTGTTGCGGTCACGGGTGAGAGCGGACATGGGGGCTCCTTACGCTTTCAGGGTGGCGAGGTAATCCGCCGGCTCGATGCCCATGGCTTTGCACACGGCCAACGCTTCGGTATCGAGCTGGTCGACGCTAGCGGGGGCCTCATGCCGGTGGCTCTGGGTCTGCTGGCCCTTGAGCGCCGCGATTGCCGGGGTTTGTTCCAGGTAGGTCTTGAGAGCGGCGACGTCTTTCTTGCCGAGGTCACTCGCCCACTTCTCCTGAGCTGGCAGCAGGCGGCCATCGGCTAGGCCGGCTTTCACCAGCTCGCCAACTTCGCCTTCGACCTGGCTGGTCTTGAGCGCAGCGATGTCCTGTTTGAGCGACTCCACGACGCTGAGCGGAACGAACTTCGAAGGATCCGGCTGACCTTCAGTCTTGGCCGCAGCCAGGGCGGTTTGCAGTTCGCCCACCTTGCCGGCGTCGGCCTTGAGTACCGTCAGGGCGGTCTGGATGTCTTCTTCGCTGGCGTCTGTGGACAGACCCAGCAGTGCAATCAGCGCTTCTTTGTTCACACTTTGGTTCTCCTTTGCGGATGTGGCGGCCGGGTCGGCCAGTTCGAAACGAGCAGCCGCGAGCGCCGGCAGGGAGGCCATGCCGTCGAGTGCGGGATAGTTGGTGAGCGCGACGTGCAGCAGGTTGAGGACTTCGCCGGTCTGCTTGTCGTAGCTGAAGACGGGGCTCAGGTAGCGGTATTCCTTGGCCGCGATGAAGCCGGCGGCTTTCTCGGTCCACTGCACCTGGGTTGCGAACAGGCCGAGGCCGTCGCGCCATTCCAGGACGGACCCCGAAAACCAGCCGGCAGCGGGTGCGGGTTGGCCATTGGTCTCGCTGTTGAGGGTCTGGTGTTCGTAGTCGATGACGAGATCGGTAGCGCGAGCGGCCACCAGGGCGATCAGCCGGGCGGCGATCTGCGCGTCGATATACCAGTGACCGGCCGTCACATCCCGAGGCCGCCCGTCACGCGCCTTGAAAGCGCCGGCTGGGAACAGCTGGATGGCGGCACCTTCCGAGCGAATCTCGAAGGTGCAGGCGGCGATGGCAGAGGTCGGGGCGTGTTGTGTCTTCATGCCGCCAGTGTCGGCGGCATGAGCGGGTGGTTACAGGCTGAGGGGGTTCAGTGGGATAGCTTCAGGGTTTCGATACGTCTCACTGCGAGAGGTCCGAGGATCCAACACATCGAACCACCGGGCCCTGGAATTTCGCCAATCAGCCCTTTTGTCTTCAGCGCCAGACAAGCCAGGCGAATGTTATCGCCGTTAACCGCGTGTGGCTTGTTCTTCAAGATTGTTTTCTCGGAGACGCCAATGCCGGCTTGTGAAGCCAAAAATAGCAGCACCCAATCTTCCAGCGGCATGCTGGGGATCGCAGTGCCGAATCCCGTCAGAATGCGATTTGCGACGGACTTACATACATGTGTTTGGGCTGGCGACAACGGATTCGGTGTGTAGTCCAGGGCAGGCCGAAGCGGGTTACTTTTTGCCGCCATTGCTGCCGCCAGTGATGCTTTGTCAAATACTGAAAGCCGGGATTGAAATTGTTGTTCGGGCTGCTCACCCTGGGGTCTAGTCCGCCAGACGACCAAAACGATCAGCCAGCAGAAAATCAACGCTGCAGATCCGAACAGTGGAATTGAGCCCACCTGTCGCGGGTCTACGTGTCCATACGTGATGCTGATAGCAAGCAGGGCCGTCGAGGCGGTTGCCAAGATACCAAGGATTAAACCAGCCAAGGGCATGCCCGTTGGGGCCGCTAATCTAAGTAAGCCGCTTGCAATGCTTCCGGATAGCCTGTTGCGCCACCGCTTAAGGATCGGGCGGGACTCCCAAATCCACAGTACCGCTAGGCCACCGACGATGGCTATTGCCAAGGCAATGAGTGCGTTGACTAATAAATTCGATTCACCTGTTTCCATCTCAGCTATCCGACGCGCTTCCTGAACGCGCTGAATGATATAGCAGGCAGCGTTAGAAGGCCGTTAGAAACGCTTACAACGGTCATGCATCGTCAAAGCCAACGCTCGGTAGCCTTTACCGCTGGAAAGCTCGCCACGGCGCTGCGCTTGTTTACAGCTCTCGCTCATCGAATCACCCTCACCAAGCTACGAACCATCAACGCCGATTCACTCCTTTCGACTATCAGCATCAGCACCGAGCCGTCGGCCTGTTCCATGCTGTACAGGAGGCTGCCGTCGGCTTGCAGGACGGGCGTGCCAGTGTCGAGCATCTGCTGCACCAGGGCGTAATCCTCAATCACTACGGTGGGCTGGTTGACGAGCTGCTCCATTAGCACCGCCTCGGCCAACAGGATGACCGCAGCCTTTGCACCGAACTGCTTAATCCCATCCCCGCTCAAGTAGGCCAGCGGAAAGCTGCCAGCGGGCTTGCGATACCACTCGGCAAACGCGGGCCCGGAGACCAGGTCGGCGATGCTGGCCCGCGCGATAGCAGCCGGTGCTGCCGCGACCTTGTCGACCAGGTGCTGACTGAGGCTCGCGCGGCGCCCACCTGGTGGATAGTGGAACGCTGGGTGGACGCCCTTCGGGATCTGCTGCACTTCACCGGTACGCTTGTTGACGAAGGGGACGCTGGGCACCTTCGGCGACTCGCTGACCTCGATGCCCTGGCGCTGCAGCTGGCCCGCCGTCATCGGGATGACACGGCACTTGCAGCCCCATTCCTTGACCGGCATATGGCTCTGCCAGAATGGGTCGTCTACCGATAGCACCAGACCGTCCCAGGCGCTGTGCTGCAGGCGCGGGTTCTCGGAGTTGCCGCCGTCGTACTGCAGGTAGGGAAACGCGGCCTTGCGGTCCTGGATGCGCTGCCATTGGCCTTCGCTGTGGGCGGTGCGTAGGTTGGTGTCATAGATGACCTTGAGCCGGCGCGGGCTACCCAGCTGGACGTCGCGCACCTCACCGGTCAGCGGATCCAGCCGATCCTGACGGCCCCACCAGCCTTTCGCCTGCAGGGTTGGCACAAGCCGCTTCTGAAAGTCCTGCAGCGTGGTGCCTTCGGTCAGCGCCCGGTCGACCTCGGCGCGAATGTCCTGCAGCAGATCGAGCTGCATGGCCTTGGCCACGGTGAACGCCGCCTGGTGCTGTGCCTGCCAGACGTCGCGGTAGTCGAAGCCAACGGCGAAACCCTTCTGGCGGAAGTACTCGATAGCCTCGGCCGGTGGAAGCGCAAACAGGTCGACCATCAGACCGCCCCAGTCCGGCCGGCCAGCGTGCCGGCGAACATGCCCTGGGCGATCAGCTCGGCGAGCTGGCCGGCATCCAACTGGGGGATGACTTCGGGCAGGCGGCCGCGAAACTCTTCGATGCTCTTGCAGCTGGCAAGCAGCTGCTGCACCGGGCTGACCAGATCGGCCACTGGCTGCCAGTCGTTGGCGAGCTGCTCGGCCAGATCATCCAGCGGGTCGGTCTGTTGCTGCGCCTTCAGCGCGGCCGTGCGTGTTGCGGCCTTGTTATCGGGTACCGGTGGAGCAGTGCCAAGCACAGCGTCATCTTTGCTCGGCAGGGGGATACGCAACTTGTCGTGCGCCCAATTGACCGGGATCTGCATGCCGGCCTCGACCAGCTTGGGCAGGGCTTCTGCATAGGTGCCAAGATCTTCCGCTTCGACCAGGTCGAACTGGAAGCGCGGCAAGCGGCGGGGGTCACGCTCGCCACCTTTGTTCAGCACCAGGAGCGGATAGAGCAGGTACTGGCGCAGCGTTGTGGCGACCTGCTTGGCATCAGCCTTGAGCAGGTCGTGGCGCACTTCATTGTGCACGTTACCGAGGGCATTGGTGCTAGCGGCGCCATCGGCCTGGCTGGTGAGAGTGCCACCAAGGATAGCCTTGGACATGCTCTTCTCGGCCCACTGCACCATCCAATCGAACGGATCGTGCTGGCCCTTGGCCGCTTCCTTGAAGTCGATTTCCATGCCCTGGGGGATGATGCCGGCCGCGTTGTGACCGATGTTGACCACGGCGCGTAGCAGGGTGGCCTTCTCATCAGGCGAAGCGCCACTGGGGTATTTGCCCAGGCGTACCGGCAGCCCGTAGATCTCCAGGAACTCGGCGAGATCTCGCACGGCGTAATTCTTGAACAGGTAGGGCCAGGCCAGCACGCGATACAGGCCACCACGTGCGACGTAGCCGGACTTGGCCTTGTGCTGGTGCATGATCCAGCCAAACGGCTGTAGCGGCTCACCTTCCGCACTGCCATCACGCAGGCGCAGCTCGGTACGGGTGGAGGGATCCAGCTGGAACCAGGACGCCTCCCGGTAGTTGAAAGCCTTGGGCATCCACTCGCGGCCGTAGCGCTCCCACTCCTGCTCGATGCCGGCAAAGCCCTTGCCGATCGCATCGAGCATGTCGAACAGCAGATCCTCGAAGTCGGGCAGATCCTGAAGTACTTCGTTCAGCCAGTCGGCCTCAGCCTGTTCGGCGGACGATGGGTTGCGTGGCGGCACCACTGCCCAGTCGACGGTGGTCAACGCCCGGCGGCGCTTGCCGATCTCAGCGAGCAGGTGCGCATCCTTTTCTTCCATGTCTTGGAACAGCTCACACTGCGCCTGGATGTCGCCCTGTTCTGCGGCGCGGAGGATGGACGCTAAGCGCGGCGGGGTCAGGCCGCTGGAGGGGTGGTCGGCGTACTCTTCGTGCAGCTGGCTTAGGCGTGCGGTCTGTTGCTCGCGCAGGATGTGCTGTTCGAAGGGCTTGCCGTGGATGTCTACGATTGCCATGAGTATTCCTTAATGCGGCCTACCAGGCGCCGGCCCAGCCGCCTGGCTGGTCGTCGCGGTTGTTGTCTGCCCAGCGTTCTGCGCGGGGTGGGGCTGGTGTGTAGTCGATCTCGCCACCCTGAATCCAACTGGCGCGCACGGCCATGACCAGGGAAACGGCGCTGTCGCCGTGGCGTTTGGCCGAGCCGCTCTGCGACTCCAGGTCTTTCTGTCGGCCCTTGTCGATGACCGGGATGCCTTTCTCGACCTTGATCGACAGCAAGTCATCGAGCACGGTCTGGTGGCGCGGCAATTCCAGATTGAAAGCCTCAAACTCACCCTTGAGCTTGGGCATCCACAGCGCGTACCAGGCGAGGTTTAGCTGCACCTGGTCGACCATGCCGACGCCATACTTCAGCGCGGCCTGTTCGGCGAGATAGCCGCCGTTGCCGGTGGCATCGAATGCCAAACCGGACAGGCGCGGCAGCCGATCACAGATATAGAACATCACCTGGCGCTGCTGCTCATACGTCAGGTTGCGCAGCTCGACCTGGAACGGCACCCGCTTGCGCAGGTTGGGGAAGATCACCAACGGCGTGAACACGGTGAGGTCGCCCTTGCGTGCGAAGTCTTCACCGAAGGTATGGCGGTTGCGGTCGCTCAGCCTGGCCAGCTCCGGCGCCAGGTTCTCTTCGCACCAGGCTTGCATCTCGGCTTCACGTTGCGTCGTGGTCCAACCTTCGAAGCCGGCCGGCGCTTCGTAGCGATAGATGCGAATCGAACGGTCAGCGACCATCGCCTGCTCGATCAGCACGCGGCTCAGGTAGTTGCCGCCGCTCTTCTTCGGTACGCAGCCGTACTCCTCCTCGGCGCTCTCGATGTTGGGGGCGTTCTTGTAAAGCTTGTCGCGCCACTCCTGCTCGGTTTCTGGCGACCAGGTCTGGCCGGTGACGTAGCAGATGCGCTTGTACAGGCCCTCGGCGATTGCATCGTCCAGGGTGATGCGATGGATGCTGTAGTCCTTGCGGCCCTCTCGGGCGTCCTGGATGTAGGTGTTGAAGGGGTTGTCTACGCCGTTGTGCGTACTGATCAACCGAACCTTGTTGCCCCACATGGTGAGGGCCAAGGCGGCCTTGAGAAGCTCTTCCAGGGATTCATGGAAGCCCGCTTCATCGATCACCACATCGCCCTGCAGGCCGCGTAAGTTGCTCGGCCGCGAGCTGAGCGCTTGGATTTTCCGCCCCGACTTCGGGAAGCGGATCATGTAGGCGAGGATCTCTTCCTTCTTGCCGTCGTCCCAGAAGGTCTGTTCGTAGACGTCCGCCTCGGCCAGCTGGTTGAAGGCCTTGGCGAACAGCGCGCAGGCGGCGATGTATTCGAGCGCCATCTCCTGCTTGCTGCCCACATAGAACGTATTGCAGCCACCGCGACGGCGCGGCTTGGCGGCGTTCATGACGTTGCGCCCGGCCTCGGCCCACGTCAGGCCGGTACGCCGCGACTTCTCGGCGATCATGATCTGCGATTCATCCTCGAACCAGCGCTGCTGGTAGCCGAGGAACACCGGCTCATTGGCCGGCTGGGCGTCGGGCATCTCCTGGGGCACGTCGACGCCGTGCAGCTCCATCTCCGCCTGCAGGTCGATCTTACGCGGCGCGCTGGTGGCCTTCAGGCCTTTGCCCAGGGACTCGTCGGTGGCGCGCATTGCCATGTCAGGCTTTCCCCAACAAGATGCCGCGAATGCGGTTTTCGAGCTGCTCGCTCATACCGTCTTGACCGCGCAACTCTTCGGTGACGGCCATGGCCGCCTCGGCAGCGTATTCCTCGCGAATGGCCTTGCGATGCTCAGCCTGCCACTTCTTCTGGGTCACACTGGAGCGCCCAAGCTCGGCCACCGCCTTTGCCACTTTGGGCAGATCAACCTTTCCCTCACCCGCCAGCAGCAGATTGAACAGCTGTTCCTGGACCATACGGGTAAGCGCTTCGTTGACCGCGCCTTCTTCATCGGGTGCGGCTGCAACTACGGCTTTGGCCTGCTCGCTGGCGAGCTTCAAAGCCGACAGGCGCTCTTCGAAGTTCTGCCCGTAGCTGTGCAGCGCTGACTTGCCGATGCTGTAACCACGCTCGGCCAGCTCCGCTGACAGCGATTCATAGCCGCTGAAGTTGCTTTCAACCAGGCTCTGATCCAGCCATGCCTTAACCTCGACCGGCAGGGTGGTTACCTTGCTGCGCGGCGGCATGTCAGGCGCTCCAGTACTTTTCAGGACGGGCGATGCCGGGGCGGCACTCGACGGTGTACTCGGCGATATCAACGCCGTAGTGGGTCAGGCCGCAGATCCACGGACCGGATGGCTGCTTGACCAGCGTGACCAGGCTGCGATGCTCCAGGTAATCCAATTCCCGCCGCAACTCCAGCGGCGTGCAGTCGGGGTAAATGCCCTGGATGGTCGAAAGCACCACGGCTTCATGCGGATCCACGGGGCGGGATTTGTTCAGGGTCAGCAGGATGTACCAGCGCAGG
Organism: Pseudomonas sp. 9Ag; assembly: GCF_902506445.1. Lineage (NCBI taxonomy): Bacteria > Pseudomonadati > Pseudomonadota > Gammaproteobacteria > Pseudomonadales > Pseudomonadaceae > Pseudomonas > Pseudomonas sp. 9Ag. Next base: position 13,217 of record NZ_LR733838.1, on the reverse strand, counting down.
GTTTCCCGGCGGGCTTTGTCGGCATCAATCATGGCGCGCTCCTTTGAGCAGGACGTTTTCAAACTTGAGGGCCAAGCCGTCGAGCTTGGCCTCGATCACCGACTGACCACGGACCCAGTCTTCACGGCGGACGTATTCGAGCGGCAGGTCGGCCTGGAAGCGCATGAAGGCACGCTCCAGTTGCTTGACCGTTTCGGCTTCCTTGTCCTGGCGATCGAGCAGCTTGGCAAAGCTCTCTTCCCAGTGACGGCTGGCACTCTGGCGGGCGGCGTCCTGGGCGGCGAAGCGGTCGGCCAAGCGCTTTTCGAACTGACCGAGCAGCAGCTTGACCAGGCCGGTGACGATGCCGACGAAGATGCTGAGCAGCCCCGTGGCCCAGCCGATCAGCTGGCTTAATTCGAGTTCCATAGTCATGGCGTGCCGGTCTCCCTGGCGGTGAGCAGGCCGGTCACTTGGCTGGCGAGGGAGCGGGCCCAGCGGCCGTAGTCCTGAGCGTGGGCAAGGATGTCGGCCGGGGTGACGCCGCTTTCCAGTAGTTCGGCGTCAGTGCCGGGGGCGGCCCAGGGGGCTGGGCCAGCAGAACCGGTAACGGGGCCTGCCAGGGCTCCGGGCACACCGAGGGCGGCGTTGTAGTCGCGCAGCCAGCCAACAGTGAACACGCAACGAGGAATAGGCTCAGGCGCAGCGGCAGGCTCCGACCGGTAGGTGCTGGTGACATGGGGGATGCGTTCCTGGATGGGCTGCTGTTCGGTACCGAGACGATCGAGCACGGCGAACATCTGCTGCTCGGCCAGGTTGGCTCGGGTGACCTGCTGCTGCAGGCGCACGTTGTTGGCTTCGGCCGTCTCGCTGGCCTGGCGGGCGTGCTTGTCCTTGAGGTCGCTGAGCCTGGCGGCGCCCAAAGCTTCGGCGTGTCGATAACCGAAGCCGTAGGCGATTCCGCCCGAGGCTGCCGCACAGACCATGCAAGCAAGCAGGCCCAGCGTCAGTCCGCTGGGCAATGGTGAGGCGAGACGTTCAAGCATGGCAATTGGCCCTCCGGCGGTTGCGTGCCTTGCGGGCGGCGCGGCGGGCAGCAGCGATGCCGGTCTTGCCGACACGAATAGGCGGCAGCGGCGTCTGGTACCGGCAGTTAGGCACCCACATGCGCGGGGTGCCGAAGAGGATGTCGAGCCATGCCCAGAGACGACGAATCATGCGCGAACCCCCTGGGTGGTCACCACGCGCAGCATGGCGTTGACTACCGGCAGCGCGACGGCCACGGCGGTATAAAGGCTGACCGGCAGGTGCGGCTGCAGCAGGCCTGTGCCGGCCTCCAGCGCGACCAGCCCGGCCACGACGGCGTTAAACCACAACGTTCGGCTGCGGCTCCAGTGCTTGCAGTTAGTCATGGCGGATCGCCTCTATTAAGGCAATCAAAGCGCCGACACTGAACCCAGCGAATAACGCGGTGCATGCCAGCTCGTACCAGTGGTTGTTCTGCACTCCGGCGGCGATCAGCCATAGCACTCCGACCAAGGTGCGGTACTGGACCTTACTGAGGTTGTGCACGGTCACCTCAACGACCCGGTTTCGTTCAACCATGGCGCACGCCCTCCAGGATGCCGGCCAGGGCGAGGCCTTCTGCAACCAGCGCATCGCCATACCAGTTACCGCCAGGCAGCGGGCCGAGGCCGTTCTCATGACGGACGATGGCCTTCACCAGGGCGGCGGCTGTGGCGTAGTCGTAGACGTCGACCGTTTCGTCATCCGCGCCGATGCCGAGCGAATTGGCAACGGCTTTGGCATAGGCGCCGGTGTTGTTCTCATGCGCCGGAGCCCAGCGCTCGATGATCTCCCGGACGCTGTCGATGCGGCTGCCGTCGCGCGCGCGGCGTGCATCCTGGTAGGTGATCAGCGTCCGGGCAATCGCGCGAATGCCCCAGACCGGATGACTGAACACGATGAAGCGCGTGTCACCGGCCTGGTCCAGGGCCATGCCTTGCCAGCGCGTACCGTTGCGCTCCAGGTTGCCGGGGTTGTAATTGCGAATGCCGCGAGGCTGGCGAGCGGTCATGCCGTTTCCTTATTGGCGAGCGCCGCACGCAGTTCGGCCAGGCGCGCTCGTCCGACCTCCGGTGCGGATGGGCGGAGGGAAGAAATGCGTCGGGTGGGGATCAGGGGTGCCGGATCACGCGCGGCTGCGCGGCGGTGCATCTCGCGATGCTCTATCAGCTGTTTGGCACGCTGCTCTGCCTTGGCCAGGCCCGTCTTCGCCAGCTCACGCGCTAAGCCACGCAACTCGACGGGGCACTTCGTGAAGATCTCGCGCTGCTTTTCGACGTCGCCGTAGGCATCGACGATGGCCTGGGCGAAGTCGCGCGCGTGGCGTAGGGGGCGAGTGGTGGCGGCGTGTTTCTTCATGCCGCCATGTTCGGCGACGGCGGGATATCAGAGCAGAGTGATGGGGTTCAGTAGATACAAGAAGCCCCGCATTGGCGGGGCTTGTGTTTACATTTGTTCGATCCCTAAATCCTGGGCGTAGCGGTATGCGTCATATCCCGCCCCAGTATGATATCGCTCCATTGCTGCCTGTGCAGCCGCCGTCGGCGCGGCGTTCAGCAACTGCTTGGCCTGTAGCGAGGCTGCCTGCATCTTCGTAGCAAGAGTGCGTAGCCGATCGTCTACGCCCCATTGGTTTAATGTCTTAGATGCGGCTTCAGCTTGGCTGGTAACCAATGCGAGCAGTCGCCCTTTGTCATCTTCCGTTAGGTGCCCGTCCCGGTACAGTGACAGTCCATCTTTCACTGCCATCAGGAATTGAGCCTCCGCCTCTAACTGACGTCCATGCGCTTGCTCATGTGACGCGAGAGCTTCCTCGAAACTTTCGAGCGCCACTTGGGTGAACGGATCCGGCTCGGCAGCTTGTACGCCGCCAACGAGCAAACAGAATCCGATTATCAGATAGCGCAGCATGTTTTTCCCTCTCATCAGTGAAACAAGTCGCCCGTCGCATCCGGCGACGGCTGCTTCAGGATCTCCCAGATTCGCCGATCGCTCAGCTTGTAACTGCGTGCCAACTCGGCAACCAGGGTATTGGCCGACACGCCTTCGCGCACGCCCTGGACGTACTGGCGGTTGATCTCAAGATCACGCAGGCGGCGGATGGCGGCTTCGCACTTGGGGATGTACAGCGGCACGCTGCCCCATTGCTCGGCCATGATGGTCGCGGCGCGCTCGCCGATCACTTCCTTCAGGGCCTCGTGCCGGATGATGCCGAGGCGGCGGACGCCTTTGGCGACCGGCCAGGTGGTACCGCCTAACTCATCGACCAGGCGCTGGGCTGCGGGCAGGCCGATGGCCTCTGCGATGTCCAGCAGTTGCTTTGGCAGCAGCTCTTTGACCTGGTCGATTTCCATCAGGTGGGCTTCCCGTGACGCTTGGCGTCGTAAACGAAGGCGGCGACCAGACGTTGCAACTGGCCACTATCGAGCCATTCTACCCGTTCGACCTTGAACATACGCAACGCCATTGCATCGGCGTACGCCCAGGGGCGATTCGCTTCGGCTAGGAAGGCCTCGATCTTGCCTACCTGTGCCGCCCGATCTTGCGCGGGCTTTGGCACCGCTCTGCCGGCCTTCTTCGCCGGCTTGGGCTGGAAGCCGAGACGGACGAACTCGGCCAGCACGGCGCCAATCTGGCGGGGGCTCAGGTCTTTGGCCGAGCGCACACCCGCCACGCGGGCCAGCAGGGCGCGGTAGGTGTCGTCATCCATGCCCAGCTGGCTTTTGGCGATGTGGATCTTGGCGAGACTGCTCATACGGAGTTCCTCGGGTTCATCGCTTCAGCGAACGCGGCCGGATCCCGGCGCGCCATGCCGGCCATGTAACGGACGGCGAGCGTGATGGCTTCGCCGACTTCGGTATAGCCACCGACCTGCTGCATCACGTCCAGGTCGCTGCGGGTGCCCTTGTAGATCACCCATTTGATCTTCTCGGCACCGAACTTTTCGCGCTGGAGCTGGAGGCGATCGCGCTTCGCCTGCTGGCGTGCGGCGTTCTGCAGGCGTACCCGTTCGGCCTTGGTGTGCTGGGTCATGGGCGTGCCCCCAGCAAGGTCATCGCCATGGCGGCAACGTCGGCGGCGTACAGGTAGCGCGGCTCCTCGACCTCATAGCCGGGCTCGGTGATCGCCAGTACTGCATAGCCGTAGCAGGGGAAGCACGCCGGATCCGGCGGCGCGTTGTAGCTGTGGCGAATGCTGATGCCAGCCAGGCCTTCGGCCCAGGTGCACCAGTCGGCTCGGTTTCGTAGCAGTTGCATCGTGTCCTCGGCTGCTCATCAGTACCGGGCAACCACGCCCGGCAGACCATCGCCCCGGTGAAGGGGCTAGGTTTCGCTCAGTGCAGTGCCAGGGGAGCCTGGCCGTCGACGCCGTGGTTGAGCTGGACGCCCGTGGCCGCGCGGATGCCGTTGGCTGCGTCATTGAGCGCGCGGTCGCTAAGCTTGCCCTTGGTGGCGTTGCGGTCGTTGAACGTACCGCTCTCCAATTCGGGATGGTGCTTGCGGATGTACGCCTCAACCGCCGCCGATGGCGCCTGGCTGCCCGCGAATTCCTGCACCTTGGTTCTCACCGACCATACCCACGCGTCGCAGAAGATGTCGGCGCGGCGGGTCTTGGTTGCCGTTTTGCAGCGCTTGAGCGTATCGGCGATGTAGTCGCGGCGGGCCTGCCTGACCTGACGCAGCAGCACGGTCATGGCGTAGCCGGCGATCTCCGCCATCTCGCCGATAAACGACCAGTCGCCGAGGCCGGCAATAAAGATGACGCGGCAGCTGTAGGCACGCGCAATGGTACCGGCCAGGTTGGCCTCCCATTGCGGCGGGTTCATCTTCGAGCCACTGCGCGCCGCGACTTCCACGACGTCAGCCATCAGCACATCGGCTTCGCCGACCTGGTACTTCTCCATCAGCGCGCGTGCCTGGCGCATGGCTGCGGCGGCTTCGTGGGGGTTGCTGCTTGCGGCGAGTCGCAGGCACTTCTTGATCTTTTCCAGGGCCTTTTTGTGGTCCATGTCGGTTCCTAATGGATGCGCTTGATTCTGGTGTTGTGGGCTAGCAGTTGCTTTTTCAGCGAGGCGAAACTCTTCCAGCGGCAGTCATACAGCACGATTTTCTTGGCTTCTTTCTTGGCGGCCTCGCGCTTGCCGAAGGTCTTGCGCCACAGCTCGATTTCCTTCCGGCTGTACAGCGACCTGCTGGACTTTCGGAAGAACCGGCGCGCCTCGTCGTGTACCGGCTGGCCATCCTCAGCTGCCGTCATCCAGCTGCCTTTAAATACGCCGTTGACGAACACCACGGTCGACCAGCTCTTGTTTGCTGTCTGCTGCTGCAGAGTCAGCTCGTAGTCATCGCACTGCAGCGTCATCTGCCCCCAGGGGCTATCCATCTGCGCTTTCAAGGCGTCCCAATCTTCTTGCTCCATTGCTTCCTCGGCTGCTCATCAGTACCGGGCCACCACGCCCGGCAGACCGCCCCGGCTGGGGCGGTTTCGCTTAGGGATTGAGGGTGGCGCTCAAGGCCTTCGCCTCGACGAACTTGATCAGCCGCTTGGCAGGTATTTCCATTGGGTAACCGGTGGCGGGGTTGCGGCCGCTGCGGGCGGCCCGCTCGGCCGGCTTGAGCTTGCCCAGGCCCGGCAGTGGCACGTCAAAGCCGCGATTGAAGGCTCGCGTGGCGACGGCTCCGAACTGATCCAGGACGGCGGCGACCTGTGTCTTGCTGATCGGCGTGCCGGTGGCGCTGAGTTCCTGCGTGATGGTGTCGATCAGCTCTTTCTTGGTGACGGTCATGGTGGTGCTCCTCAGTGAATCGTTGGTTTGGTCGGGGTTGGGTTACGGGCTGCCTTGCATTCGTCGCAGTCGCAGGGGGCCGCTTTGCTCCGCGCAATCTTGGCGACGGCCAGCGGCAGCACGCCGAGCAGGTGTTTAGCCAGCTGGCCGGCCGTGCTTTCGCTGGCTTTCGGCCCGGCCATGGCGATGGAGATGCCGCCGTCTTCGTCTTTGATGGTGATGGTGTACTCGGCCATGGGGCCTCCTAGCGTTGACGGACGGTGATGTTGTAATCGCGGCAGAGCTGGCGGACCTTCTTCTCGGTCAGTTCCAGTTGAGCGGCGATCTGCTTGGGCGGGTTGCCCAGCGCGGCCTTGGCCATGACGCGGCCGGCCAGTTGGGCGTCGCTCACGGCAGCGGGGACCGGGGACGGCCCCTGCTCGGGCATCTGAGCGGCCGGCTGTGCTGCCACGGCAGGCCGCTCAATTGGTGCTGGGAAGGCGGAGAGCGTCGGCGATTGCTTGAACAGGTGCGCATAGACCGGGGTGCGGCGCGGGTTGATGACGAACGGCTCGGGGCCGTCAAGCATCTTGGCGCCGACCTGCTCGATCTCGCCGCCACGGGCGAGAAAGGCTTCGGTTGCGGCAGCGATCCGCTGGCTCTCTGCTTCCAGCTCGGGCGAGCGAGCCGGGAGGGCGCAAATAGTCCGTGGCTGCATGTCAGCATCCCCCCTTCAGGTCTGCCGCTTCGCTCTGGCGCGGCGGAGTGAACCGAGACGGAAACCAGTCGCATACCTCATCAGCCGGGATGTGCCCGAACATCAGCGTGCAGCGGCGGCAATGCACGCAGTCACCGCAGGTCTTGCCATCCGGCAGATCCATTCCATCCTCGGGCCGCTTGCCACGCCGGTAAGGTTCGCGTACTTCGATCATGGCCATCTCACACCCCCGCGATATCGAGGCTGATGGGCTGGTACTGGTCGGTGTCGCTCACGCGCTCATAGATGCGGATATAGGACTTGGAGCCGACCACCTGGCAGGCTTCGCCAATGGCCTTCATGGCGCGCTGCCAGCGCTCGTCGCCGATCTCCAGCCGACGCAGGGCGAGGACGCGGGCGGTGCGGATCTCGCCCTTGGTGTCGGTGCGGAAGGCGTCGTTGACAAGGGTGACGACTTCGGGTCGTGCGCCCTCGGTCCAGTCGCGTAGGCACTCGTCGATCAGGGATCGCGCGGCCTGCAGGCGCTCGTCCAGGACGATGCTTTCCTGCACGGCCAGCTGGATTTTGTAGCGGCCGTCAAAGCTGAACAGGGTGACGTTGCCCTTCTTGCCGCCGACGCGGGCGCCGTATTCCTCGAAGCTCATTTCGATGAAGGCCTTGATGTCGCCGAAGGCCATCTCCTTGAACTCGCGCAGTTCGCTGCTCAGCTCGCTGGCACGGTCGACCAGGTGACGCACCAGGCGGTCACGCTCCTGGTCGATGGGCTTGATCATGCTTTCGGGGATCAGGTGGCCCTGGCCGTTCTGCCGGAACCCGGCTGGGATCTGTTGAATGGTCATGCGGTGTTGCTCCTAGTGTTGTGTGGTTGCCCATTCTTCGGGGCGGGTGTAGCTGATGGCTTCGCGCCATTCGAGGGTGACGCCCATGAACTGGACGGTGTACTTGGTGCTGCCAGCGCTGGCAGAGCGGGTAAAGCCATCCACCAGGCGCTGCTGCAGCAGTCGACGGCCGCTGTCTGGGTCGATGGTCAGGCGGTTGCCGGTTGGGTCGAAGTGGTTGAGGCGGACCTCCATGCGGCGCAAGGTTCGGGCGGCGTCGTTGAACGCGCGCAGGGAGCCGGCGAGCACGGGCGTCAGGACCTTGAGCGGGGTATTACTGATGCTGGCGTGCATGGGCCGACTCCGAGCGGTTGCAGGTGGGGTTGTTGCTGCAGTGCTGGCAGGCGCGCCAGTGCTGCATGGCCATCGGGTTGTGCGTTGGCGCTGGTCTTTCGCGGAACGTTTGGCACTGGATGAGCGTGATGCTCGACTCCAGCGCCGGGCAGTCCAGCTGCCCCAGCGCATCAAGCACGCGGCGTTCGACGCCGGCCGTGCTGTTCGATGGGTAGCAGTTGCGCAGGGCGGTGCTGACCGTGGCGCGGTTCATGCCAATGCGGCGGGCCGCAACGGTCATATTGCTGCGCTCGACCTCGGCCATCAGCAGGCCAACCCACAAGGGCGGCTCACCGCCCCAAGCTTCTTCTACGGAATGGCGGATGGCGGTCATGCCTGGGCTCCTTCCATCTGGCTGTACACGACTTCACCCAGGTTCGGGTCGTACAGCTGGCCGATACGCTGGATCATCGGTGCGCGCGGGCCGGTGTACTTCCCTGGAGCCAGGCGGTAGCGCGCGGTGCGCCCGCGTGGCCCTGTTGCTGCTGGCGATATCTCAATGACGTAGCCGGCGCGGTGGAGCCAGAGCAGGTAGCTGGACGCTGTCCTTTGGGTTGTCTTTGCCGAGACGGAGGCCTGTGCCGCCAGTTCGTCGGCAGATACTTCGCCGAGGATCCGCAGGCTGCGCCACATCGCTTCTGTTCCAAGCCCCATCGCGCTTGGCTTGCCCGTGCGGGTGACGGCAGGAGCCTCGACGCCGCAGTCCTTAACCAGCACGAGCAATTGCTCCTTCCCTCGTGTTGCCTTTTCTCCTGCAAGACCGATGAACCCAGCGCGCTGCAGGCCTTGAATGCAGTAGCGAGTCGTCTCCAGATCCAGATCGACTGACCAGGCTATGTGTTGGACGGTGAAGGGGCGTTGCTCGCTGCGGACGGCTTCCCAGATGCGCTGACGGTTGTCCTTGATGCCCTTCATTTCAAGATGAATAGGCTTGCGACCGGCGCCCATTACGCGCGCCTCCGAGCTGGTGCCTCGCCGGTAAACCACCCTCGGCCGAGCTGTTTCCACTGCTGCAGGTCGACGGCGTCCAGGCCAATGGCCTCGGCCTCGGAGTAGATGCGGTAAAGGTTGACCGCTACGCGCCGCAGGCAGCCGTGGACCGCTCTGCGCAAGTCTTCGAGCAGGGCGTCTTCGATGTGCAGCTTCGGATAGCTGGCCGCTGCGAGCGCCTGCATGTCTTCGAGGGTTGCAGGCTGTGCCGGTACCCATTCGAGCACTCGGTTGTGCAGCCGCTCCAGCTTGGCCAGGCTGGTGGGAACGCGCTCTTCGCCGATCAGAACCAGTGTTCCCTGGCTGGCGTTGTAGATGTCGGTCAGGACATTGGCCACCGCCTTGTCCAGTAGGTACTGGACGTCGTCGATGATCAACGGCCGGCCGCTGCGCGACAGTTGCTCGGCCACCTGATCGACCATGTCCGACAGGGTGCGGCCGGGCAGGACCGACATTTCGCGCAGGATGGCCTGCAGGAATGCCTTTTTGCTCCAGGTGTCGCGGCATTCGACGTAATAAGCGCGGTAGCGGTTGGCCGCGAAGGCAGCGCCGACGCTTTTGCCGAGGCCGCTTGCGCCGTACATAGCGACCAGCCCCGGCAGCCCCATCGGCCGGGATTGGGCGCGCTCGATGGCGCTGGCCAGAAGGCCCACGTTTGTCAGTGCAACGATTTTACTAACACTCATTACTGCTCTCCTTTTGGCCTCCCCCGAGGCCGGTTGTGTTACGCGCGGGCCTGTTGGCTTGGGTCCGCGTCGAACAAATCTTTCATTGATTGCCACTCTTGGCGGCTCGGGTAATGCGCGTGCCAGCGGGCTTCCCCTGCTGTCAGCTCACTACCCGTTTGGGTTTTCGCTTCCAGTTCTTTCCACAGGCGGTACCGGGCAACGCTGTCGCCTGGGAGCTGGAAGTCGATGGTGGTTGGTGCGAGATCGATGGCGAACTGGCGGGCTGCGGCCAGTTGCTCGCCGCTGAGCTGGGCGGAAGGGGCCGAGGTCGCGGCAATCATTTCCACCCGCTTACCGGTCAGCGTTTCGAGCTTGTCCATGGCGCGTTTCATCTGGCCTTGCTCACGCTTCTCGTAGGCCTGCTCGATGAGCGGCTTGGGCATGTAGTCGCTGGAGTTGCCATCGAGCAGCGCTTCGCCGAGCAGCTCACCTTCCAGCGTGCGTACCCAGACGCGGGAGGCGTCGCGCACGTCGTAGGCGACGCGGATCTCTTCGCCATGCAGGTCGCGCAGTGCATCCAGGAAGTAGCGCTGGTTGGCCCAGGCCACTTCGCCGCGACGTGTAGGGCGGATGACTTGCGGGCGCATCAGGTCGTGGACCAGTTCGGCCGGGGCCAACATCGGCTCCCAGCCTTCGGCGCGGGCCGCTTCCCAGGCCTCGTTGGGACTCATGTGGCGCAGCTTGCCGGTCTCGGGATCGCGGATCTTTTCCAGGCCCCGGTGGGGCCGGTCGTTGTAGGCCTCGATCTCGAACTCGACGCCGGCCATGAACTCGGCAAAGGTCGGCAACAGGCGGGTGGCGCCGGTTTCGCGCAGCTGTTTACGACTGACGCGGTGCACCTTGGTGCCAGCGTGCTTGTCCATGTCGGCGCCGATGTAGCTGGTGAGCTTCTTGGCGGCATTGACCCAAATGGTCTGGTGGACGCGCTCGATCAGGCCGCGTGCCTGGCTGTTGTACGGCAGGGCGTGGGTCATGGTGCCGCCGAGGCGATCGACCACCTCACGCACAGCGCTGTTGGCGAAGCCGGACCCGTTGTCGACGTAGAAGATGGCGAACATGCCGCCGCGAGTGATGGCGTCGCGCAGGGCGTCCATAACTCCGATGGTCGATTCCGCCTCGCCGATTGAGATGCCGAGAATGCGCCGCGTGGCCACGTCGATGACGGTGGTGGTCTCGGGGCGGTACGGCTTGCCGGTGCGCGGATTCAGCACCTCGGCGTCGAACTTGTGACCGTCGGCGGTGAACACGTCGCAAGGGAACAGGTTTTTGGTGGCGCGGCGGCGGAAGGGCTGAAGCGCCTTGAGTTCCTGCGGCGTGCGGCGACCCGCTTCGCGTGCCTCCGGGCTCAGTTTATTGAGGAAACGGCGCACCTGGTGAATGCTCGGCCGCTCGCCCTGGCACTTGGCGGCAAACTCGGCATAGCTGGCTTCGACGCTGGGCTTGGTCGGGCGCTGGAAGCAGCGAAGGAAGTCCTTCGCCCAATCAGGCACACCCATGTCTTTGCCGCCACGCGCTGGGGCCAGGCCGGTTTCACCTTGCTTGCGATAGTCGGCCAGCCAACGCTTGAGCGTCCGTTCGGACAGACTGCGGTCGTTTGTCTTACGGTCGTTGGCGCGGACTAGCAGCTCGGACAGGTATGGGCTGAGCTTGTCATTTTTGGCCAGGTCGACCAGTGCCAGGATCGCTCGCTGCTGGCTGATGGTCTGGCTCATGCGCTCGATTTCACGCACAAAGGCGAGGCGGGCGGTCATGACCGAGCGCTGCTTATCGTTCAAGCGTGACGCGGTTTTTGCGTCACGCTGTATCAATTCTTGCTGTATGGATACAGCTGGAGGTGCCTCGCTGCCAACCGAGGCGGCGATCAGCGCGGCCTGGGTTTCGGATGGAAGCACGGCGAAGGCGTATTCGATGGCCTTGCTGCCGAGGCGGCGCTGGCCTTCCCAGCCGTTGCGCTCGGCAAGCTTGCGAATTCCTCGCTCGGTTCCTGGCATTCCTGGCTTCCCGGCCAGCTCTTGCGCTGTGTACCAATTTCGCATGATCAGGCTTCCTTTCTGCTCTTGCTAACGTGTTCAAGGTCACGCGCTGCGTTATGCTTTTGCATATACAAAGCGGATGTTTCGGCCCGGCTCGGACGCTCTCGTACTGGGGTTGCTTCATCGATCCAACGATCCGGCCAGATATCGATCGGACGGAGACCCAACGCCTTTGCGATAGCCCTTTCCATCCGTGGGTATGGCTGACGCTTCACGTTGTTCATGGCATTGCGAACCACGCCCAAGCCGCGAGCGAGTTCTGCTAGTGAGCTGTTGTTGGAGCGCAGCTGCCATTTGATCCACTCCCAGCGCTTCACCGGGTCGTGTGGGACTTTTGACTTTTTCATGCCTGATTCCAAGTTTCGGGCCGTGCCGTTTTCGGGTTTCTAACCTGTTCTTGGGAATAGTATTGTCCCGAAAATAGGAACTAGCAAGCCGTTTTTGGGTGTTCCGATTCTCTTTTTTGCGTGTTCGGCTCTCTTTTTAGGGATTTAGTAGGAAAATCAATGGCATACGAAGAATCGGAACAAGATTCGCCATCGGAACAGGCAGTTCCGTTTGCTACAGAAGGAATGGGAACCCGAATTTCGGCGGTGGCTGACCTGTATCCGTCCCGAAAACAGGCTGCTCAGGCTGCAGGTGTAGCGTTGTCGTCGCTACAGCGCTGGATAGCGGCGGAGGGGACTCCGGCCATTGATTCGGTTGCACGCCTCGCATACAGCAAGGGCGTATCGCTGGACTGGATAGCTACTGGTTCCGGCAGCATGTATCGGAACGCTGCTACCGCCGCTCCTAACGAGGCGGAAGACGTCTACGCCTATATCCCGCTCTACGACGCTCGCTGCAGTGCCGGACATGGTTGCTGGAACGAGGGATGTCGCGTGCTAGCGAAGCTCGCTTTCACGCGCTATAGCCTTCGAAAGAAGGGGCTCCAGACCGACCAGCTATCGGCGATACGCGTCGATGGCGATTCGATGGAAGGTTTGCTGAAGGATGGCGACACCGTCCTGATCGATCACCGGCGCAACGCCCTGGAGGGCGAGGCGGTTTATGTGATCCGCCTGGACGACCATCTGTACGCCAAACGCCTGCAGCGTCAGTTCGATAGCTCGATCCACATAATCAGCGAAAACAAGGCGTACCGGGACATGGTTGTCCCTAAAGAGCAGCTGGCTGACCTGGAGATTATCGGCCGCGTTGTCTGGTCAGGCGGCTGGATGGTTTAACAATGGGGAGAAACGATATGAATGAAGGTCTCGACTGGAAGAAATTCCAATTCATCACAACCGTACAAACGGCCTTGATCAACAATGCTATTAACGTCTCGCTCGAAGGTGACGCCAAAGAGCGGCGGCACATATTCAGCGCTACGGGTACGCTGATCAACATGGACGACGCTTTCTACGCGGCCGAGCGAATCCCTAACGATCTCACTGCATACGAGGCCGCATGCGAGTTCGTTGGCTTCTGTTGCGAAAACCTTCGGGAGAAAGGCGCTCGCGTACCTGCCTGGTTCGCGAGGCATTAACGCAATGCCAAAGAGCCCGCTAAATTGCGGGCTCTCGCTCTAAATCGTCCTGGTCGCGCTTAGCGCTGCTTTGGCACTGCCCCGTCTGTCGGTCCGCCCGATGACCCCGCGCCGCGCCTGGGCTCCAGCGTCACCCGGCTTTATCCGGACTCTTCCGGCAGGCCTCCCTCCCCAGTGCCATACCTAACACCTCCTCACAC
>NZ_LR733837.1:0-1174 GCF_902506445.1 Pseudomonas sp. 9Ag | reverse complement strand
GGGGGAAGGCCAGGAAGCCGTATCCACCCTTAGGCTTTGAGCCTGCGACGTAGATAGCGCTGCGGCCTTCCATACTCACTCTTACAGCTCGAACGGTATCCAGAGCCCGCCTCCGGCGAGAGCTCGCATCAGCAAGGTAGAGCTGAGTGAAGTGTTGATCTTTCTGAACCAGCAGGAGGACTTATGCCCAGCGTCATCGGCATCGATATCGCCAAACGCACGTTCGACATCGCCACCCAGCAGCCCAATGGCAAGTACCGCACCAAGGCCAAATTGCCAAACGAGGTGGCCGGTTTCGAAGCGCTCCAGCAGTGGCTGCTCAAGCACGCCAATGCCCAAGCCTGGATCGTGATGGAAGCGACCGGCGCTTACCATGAAGCGCTCGCGACTTGGTTTCACGATAAAGGCTATCAGGTCTGCGTGCTCAATCCTGCACAGGTCGCCTATTACGCTCGAAGCCAGCTCCAGCGCGTAAAGACCGACAAAGTCGACGCCAAACTCATCGCTGAGTATGGCGAGCGGCACCAGGGTGATCTGCGGGCCTGGCAGCCTGAGCCTCCCGCCGTCCGGCGCTTGAAAGCATTAGTGCGGCGCCTGGAAGATCTGCAGGAGATCCAACAAATGGAACGCAACCGCCTGGATCTGGCCGACGCTAGTGTGCAGGCTTCAATCTACTCAGTGCTGCACCATGTCGAGCGGCAGATCGGAGAGACGCTACGTGCGATCCGAGACCACATCGATGATGACCCGGACCTGCGCAACAAACGCGACCTGCTGACCAGCATTGATGGCATCGGCGAGCGTTCCGCAGCCCTGTTGCTGGCTGAGCTGGGCGATCCGCTACGCTTCGCCAGCTCACGCGCGATCACCGCTTATGCCGGGCTGAACCCCCGCCTTCAGGAGTCTGGCTCCTACAAGGGCCAGACGCGCATATCCCGCACAGGATCGTCTCGCTTGAGGGCTGGACTCTACATGCCGGCGGTCTGCTCGCTCACACACAACCCGGCCATTAGTGCTCTACGCGAGCGTCTGAGTGCAAAAGGAAAATCCGGAAAACAAATCGTCTGTGCAGCGATGCGCAAGCTGCTGCACATCGCCTATGGGGTACTTAAATCGGGCCAGCGTTTCGACCCTCAACTGGCCCTTGCTCGGTAATGGGGAAGACGGTATCTAC
>NZ_LR733836.1:3795078-4620394 GCF_902506445.1 Pseudomonas sp. 9Ag | reverse complement strand
ACCCACCCCCGTCCCTTTTTCCAGTGGTGGGTTTTCTGAACCCGCCTAGCTATTAGCCCGCCGCTTCGCTGTATTCAATGCCAATCGTGTTCAACAAAGCCCAAGAGGCACACGATATGGCCGCACAAACCAACCCCGCCCAACTCCCCCGGCGCTTTATCAAGCTGGCCAAGGTGAAGGACTACACCAGCCTTTCCACATCCGAAATTTACCGGCGCATCGCTGCCGGAACCTTCCCCGCTCAGGTCACCCTTGGGCCGAAGTCGGTCGCCTGGATCGAATCGGAAATTTTGCAGTGGTGCGATTCGCTCGCTGCTCAACGCGGGGAGGCTGCATAAATGACCGACACAAAAAAGGCCGACCAACAGGCCAGCCCAAAGAAAACGCAGCTTCATAGTACCAGCGTCGAAGCGCAGCGTGCCCGTCTGCTGACACGTTTACGGATGGGCGCACTCGACACCTTCACCGCCCGCCGTGAACTTCACGTCATGCACCCGGGGGGGCGCATCAAGGAACTGCGCACCGCTGGCCATCCCATCCGCACCGAACGGGTCACGTTGACCGATGAGGACGGCATTACCCATAACGGCGTCGCCCTTTACTACCTGAGCAGCACCAGCGCGGAGGCAACAGAATGAGCGCGCCGCACTCCATCGCCGTGTGCTGGGGCCATCTACTGCCGGACCCTTCGCGCCTTAACACCCTTTCCGCCGATGATCTGGACGCCATCGAGCGCACCGCCGAGTGCGAGGCTATGACTGTCGGGCACGGCATCGCCGCCATTGGCGAGCTGCTGGCCAACACCGCCGACGCTGGCGAGCTTACCAACCATACCGCGCGCGACATTGGCTGGCTGCTCCAATCGCTTGGCTACCTATCGGGCCGGCTCACTGACGTGGCCAACGGAGCGGAGTACGAGCTGAAGCGCCGTAAAGCCACCGAGCCACACCCCACCGCAGAGGGCTAAACCATGACCATTCAAAACGGCGCCCGCGCGCCGAGGGGATCGGCTTGCCTGGAGAAAGCCGAACTGGCTTTCCGCGACGCCCTGCAAGCCACATTCGGCCCACTGGATTGGCTGCCAATTGCAGACGGCACCATTCACCGTTTCCGCGTGCCAGACGACAAGCCCGGCACCCTTAACGGCTGGTACGTCCTACACCTGGACGGCATCGCGTCGGGTGCGTTCGGCAGCTGGAAGGCGGGAGGCTCAAGCACCTGGAGCAGCCGCAAACCAGCCGACCCGATGGAAACCGAATTGATCCGCCAGCGCATCGAGCAGGCACGCCACCAGCGCGAAGCGGAGCAGCACCAGCGCCAGCAAGCCGCAGCCATCGAGGCGCAACGGCTATGGAACACCAGCGCCCCGGCTGACCCGCGACACCCATACCTGAGCGCCAAGGGCTGCAATTCCCATGGGCTGCGCCAGCGTGGCGAAGTCCTGTTGGTTCCGCTCTACCTATGGCGCGTGCTGGTCAACCTGCAACGCATCGCAGCGGACGGCGACAAGCGGTTTCTGTCTGGTGGCCGGGTGAAGGGTTGCTATTCACCAATCGGCACACTGGAGCCAGGCCAGCCGCTGTACGTCTGCGAAGGTTGGGCAACTGGCGCCACTATCCACGAAGCCAAAGGCGCCGCCGTCGCCTGCGCAATGAATGCGGGCAATCTGCTGGAAGTCGGGCGCCACCTACAGCGGCACTACCCGGACAGCACTTTGATTATCGCGGGTGACGATGACCGCCAGACCGAGGGCAACCCCGGACGCACCGCAGCCACCCAAGCCGCCGCCGCGCTGGAATGTGGGCTGGTCCTGCCGCCCTGGAGCGGAGCCGAGCCGCCGAGCCTTTCCGACTTCAACGACCTGCGCCAATGGCGGGAGGCGAATCAATGAGCAACCTTGCCGAACTGATCCCCGAACCCGTACCGGCACCCGACCCGATCGCGGACACACTCGCCAGGAGCAAGCAAGATCCCGGAGCGATCTTCGAACCCGAAGTGCTGGCCCTGCTGCGCCAGGTGAGAGACGCCGACCCTGCTCGCTGGGCACGCGTTCGTCACGCGGTGAAGGAAGCCAAGACGGTAAGCATGGTCGACTTGGACAAGCTGACCAGCCCAGCCAACGAAGCTGCCGGGGGCACCGATGAGCTATTCCCCGAGGTCACGCTATGGCCTGATCTAGTGGACGGTGCCGAGCTGCTGGAAGCATTGGCCGCGATCATTCGCCGCCATGTGATAGCCGACCCGGCCACCGTTCACGCCGCTGCGCTGTGGACCGCTTTTACATGGTTTGTGGACGTGGTGAACGTGGCACCGATTGCCAACATCACCGCCCCGGAGAAGCGTTGCGGCAAGACGGTAATGCTTGGCGTGCTGGCACGTCTAGCCTGCCGCTCGCTGGCCGTCTCCAACATCGCCCCGGCTGCGTTGTTCCGCGCCCTGGAGCTGTGGACGCCAACCCTGTTGATTGACGAGGTGGACGCCTTCTTGGCCGAACACGAGGAAGCACGAGGCATACTCAATGCCGGGTTTACGCGTGACTCCGCTTTCGTGATTCGCTGCGTTGGCGATGACCACATGCCCACCCGGTTCAATGTGTGGGGCGCAAAGGCGCTATGCGGTATCGGGAAGATTGCCGACACCCTGTCCGACCGGAGCATTCCGCTACGCCTGCGCCGCAAGCTACCGGGGGAGCGTACGGTAAAGATTCGTCACGCCGACCCCGCCGCCTTCGCCGAGCTTGTGAGCAAGCTGGCACGCTTCGCTATCGACAACCGAGAGGCCGTCCGCACAGCCAGACCCGCCGAAGTGGACGGCCTGAATGACCGCGCCAACGACTGCTGGGAACCGCTGCTAGCCGTCGCGGAAGTGGCCGGGGGCAACTGGCCGCGCATAGCCCGTAATGCTGCCGCGACACTTCACGGCCTGGAGGAAGACACCCCCAGCATCGGCGCGGAGTTGCTGGCTTCGATCCGCGACGCTTTCGACACCCGCCGCGCCGAGCGTCTGGCGACCGCCGATCTATTGGAGGCACTGGCCGAAGATGAGGAAGCGCCGTGGGCTGCGTGGAACCGAGGCAAACCCATGACACCGCACCAGCTTTCCAAGCGACTTTCTGAGTTTGGGATCAAGCCGAGCACCCACCGCATCGGCTACAAGGTTGCCAAGGGTTACAAGCGGGAGCAGTTCACCGAAGCGTTCAAACGGTATCTGTCCGCTGACACCCCCGCGACAGCCGTAACACCGTCACAAGCCAGCAACCACGCGGCTTACAGCGGTTTTAAAGGCGTAACGCAAGCGCCCATCGTTACGGATAAAAACAGGCTGAAAGCAAGCAATGGCGCGGCTTGTGACGATGTTACGGACAAAGACAGGGTACAGACCGAAGACAACGCGGAGTACTTCGGATAATGGCCGCCCTGGACCACCTGCGCCGGGCCGGTCTGACTGTCGAGTGCGTGGCCGACCGGCTGCGCGTCTCGCCGGTCGAGCGCATCACCGACCCAATGCGCCAGTTCATTCGGGAGCACTTGGCCGAGCTGCTGGCAGAGCTGAGCGCGGCCAACGACTCAACGCACATATCCAGCATCGAGCCAAAGCGCACCGCCTGGAAGATAACCCGAGCAGGCCAGCCGCTTGGCTACATGGTGGGCCAGCCTATGACCTATTCCGAAGCCATAGCCGCCGTTCGCTGGCGCTGGCCTGATGCCGAACTAGACGGCGCACCAGAGGAGCCGAGTCTATGAAAGCTAGCGAAGCTCGAACGCTCAAGCTGTCGCCCGTGCTGCGCGTGGTCTAAGGGGTGGCCTTGGGTCCTCCTGACGGGGTGGGCCTATGGGGGTGATTCGTGCCCCGCCCTTTCGCTTCATATGGATTTTTGGGGGCTTCCACCGCTTCCGGTTCCGCCTTCACCCGAAAGCCCCGCCAGCACGCCGCAGCGGCCACCAGCAATGCGGAAACGACCGGCACCAGTTGGCCTATTGCCCAGCACCAGCGCCCGACCGGCGAAGCCTGGAGCGAGACAACGAAACAACAACCAACCCACCAGACAGCGCCGTATATAGCGAATGGTCACGGCACGAACCACCCGCACCCGTGCCGCCCTGCCGGGAGGACCCTTTGTGGGAGGGGGTGGGTTGAAAGTTCATCGCTTCGCTTTCCCGAACGATAGGGGGAGCCACATTCTTGTTTCCCCAAAATCCGCATTCCCCGCATGACCCGATAAGCCGATCACGACAGCGGTTCGCAATGTTCGCGCTATTGGTTCGCAGTCCTGGTGCGCAAGCTGGTACGCAAGCTGGTACGCACGGAAAGCACGCATTTTTCACGCGCACTTTCCACGCAGCACCCCGTTTCGGGGAATCAACCCCATGAAAGCCGGTTTAGTGACCAGTACGCGCACGCACGCGAGGCAGGAAGGGTGATATCAGGGTGAGGCGAACGGCAAGATTACGGCAAGGTTAGTGCAAGGGTGACCGGTCAGTGACCATTCGCGGTGACCAGTCGCAGCGGTAGGACGAGACGAGATTAGGGCGAGGTAACCCCAAGATCACCGCAAGGCGATACGGTAAGGTCACGGTAAGGGTAACGGGGCGATTACGGGGAGGAACCCCAAGGTTGCCCCAAGGGGGAGGCTGAAAAACAATCAATGGATTTCAGGCACCCCGGCACGGTTTCCAAAGTAGACAGGTTTAGATTCCAATCCCCTGACAGCAGGCCGGAGCACGCTAAGAAAACACCAAGGCACAACAGCGCCCAGAAACCTCAAAACAGGGGCAGCAAAAGAAAAAGCGGGTAGATTTGTGCGTAGATTATTTACCGATCACAAGCGAAACCCTTACATCACGCAGCTTTCAGCGCGCAGTTCGGTTCCGTCCCTGGCACCACTAATCCGAACAAAAAGGCTCACCCATGCGGTGGGCCTTTTTGCTTTCTGCCGCTTACTTTCTGCTACGAACCCTTCGTCTGCGGCCCAGCAGCAGCCTCTCTTCGCAACACCGAGCGCATCAAGCCAATCGCCCTGCCCTGCGCGGCATCTATGTCCGCCGCGAACCAGCGCGCCTCAGGTCAAGACGACCTGCGCGGCATCCGGCACCGAAATGCCGGCTTACATTTTGTATCAACGCCTCTCAAATGATGGCTTCCCCAGTCGAACGCCCGAGGCAGAGCACTTAATGCCCGGCGATAACACCCGCGAGATAGCCATTGGCGTCAGCGTGACGACAAAGCTAATGCCAATTATTTTCATTTAGTTTACATTCCCGCCCCGATTTCCCAACAACACCAATATCGGGAGCTTCTCGTGTTCCGCAAATCCTGTCTGTGTCTGTCCATTTCGCTCGCGTCGATTTCCTTCTTGTCCGTCCCGGCCTTCGCCGAAAAGGCCGCTGAACTTGAGGCGGTAACCATCAGCGCGACACGCGCCCGCAGCGAAGCCGGCAAGACGCCACAGAAAATTACGGTTATCAGCCGCGAGCAGATCGAACAACAACTGGCGATTACCTCGGATCATGGCGCTGTGCTAAGCAACCTGATTCCGTCCTATTCGCCAAGCAGGCAGAAGATGAGCAGCGCCGGCGAGACTTTCCGCGGCCGCTCGGCGCTGATTCTCATCGACGGCGTACCGCAGTCCACACCGCTGCGTGACAGCCAGCGCGACGGTTACGTCATCGACCTGTCGATGGTCGAACGCATCGAAGTCATCCACGGTGCCAGTGCCGAGCACGGTCTGGGCGCTACGGGCGGTATCATCAATTATGTCACCCGCCGCCCGGCCAGCGGTGCGCTGCGCCAGCACGCGGGCGTCAGCTTCACCGCACCCGGAGACTACGAGTCCGAAGGACTGGGCTACAAACTTGACTACCGTGTCGAAGGCACCCAGGGCGATCTCGACTACCTTGCCGCCGCCAGTTGGCAGACTCAGGGCATGTTCTACGACGCCAATGGGGATCTGATCGGCGTCGACGACACCCAGGGCGACGTGATGGATTCGACCGGCACCGATCTGCTGCTCAAGCTCGGCTACTGGCTGGATGACAATCAGAACATCGGCTTGATGATCAATCGCTACGAAGTCGAAGGCGAACACGAGTACGTCAACGTACCGGGTAACGCCAACGCTGAGATTCCCGCCACTTCGCGCAAAGGCGACCCGCAGGGGAAGGCTCCTCAGAACGAAACGCTGGCCACCAGCCTGTCCTACAAGCATGCCGATTTCTATGGCAACGCACTGGGCCTGCAGCTTTATACCCAGCGATTTCGTGCACGTTTTGGTGGCGGCACGAACGCCACTTTCCAGGACCCCAGCATCGCGCCAGCGGGAACGCTGTTCGACCAGTCGCAGAACGAGTCTGACAAGATCGGCGGCAAGCTGACCGTCAGCCGCGACGGCATGCTCGACAATCGCCTGATGCTCACCGGCGGTCTTGATGTGCTGCAGGACACTACCAGCCAGCAGCTGATCCTCACTGATCGGGAGTGGGTTCCAGAAACGGTATTCCGTAACTATGCCCCCTTCCTCCAGGCCGAGATCCGCGCCCTCGACCAGTTGACCTTCCACGCGGGGGTGCGTCATGAATTCGCCGACCTCGACGTCGACGGCTTCCGCACCATCGCTTCGACCAAACCGGTGGGCAATGTTGACGTTGAAGGGGGCAACCCGACCTTCGAGGAAACGCTCTACAACGCCGGTGTGGTCTGGCAAATGAATGACTGGGCGCAACTGTTCGCCAACTACTCGGAAGGCTTCGGCATGCCGGATGTCGGTCGCGTGCTGCGGGGCATCGGCACTCCGGGAACCAGTGTGGACAACTTCCTCGACTTGCAACCGGTCGTTACCGAAAACCGTGAAATCGGCTTTCGCCTGAACCATGGCCCGTTCAACGCAGAGATCAGTTACTACGAGTCGGATGCCGAACTCGGATCGCGTCTGGACAGCGTGGGCGGGGTCTATCAGGTTCGCCGCGAGCGCACCGAAATCGATGGCATCGAGTTCACCGGTGGCTGGCAGATCACCGAGGCGCACCGCCTGAAACTGATGTATGCACAGGTCAACGGCCAGTCCGATACTGACGATGACGGCAAGGTCGATACCGACCTCAATGGTGCGAACATCTCGCCGGATCGCTATGGCATCGGCTGGCAGGCCAACTGGAACGACAAGCTGCACAGCCTGTTGCAGGCCAACCACTACGCCAGTAGGAGCTTCGATCAGCCTGGGCTGGATTTCGATGGATACACCCTGGTCGATGCCACGCTGGGTTATCGCCTGCCGGTCGGCGAAGCCCGCTTGGGGATCGAGAACCTGCTCAACGAGGACTACCTGACCTACTACTCGCAGGCGGCCAATACCGGCGCACCCGCAACCCGCAACGGGCGAGTGTTCAACGGCCGCGGACGCACGTTCACCCTCGGTTATCAGGTCAGTTTCTGAGGCCATGGCCGCAGCCGCGACAAAGCCTGATAGGCAAGTTCCCAACCATCGATGGTCACGCAGCGCCAGCCTGGCGCTGCGTGTTGTCGCGGCCATTGGTGGCGGCTATGCCTGCACGGTCGCGCTAGCCTCGGCAAGCGCGCAACTGCTGGTCCTGTTTGGCAGCATCGCGCGCAGCGAAGCGGTAATCCTGGCTGCAATGCTGGGCTTTATCCTCTACCTCGTGTTGCTCATCTGGAGTTTCAGCGAGCCCAGACTCTGGCGGGTCTGGGCGCTGCTGCTGACGGGCATCCTGATCGGAGGGGCGCTAAGCCAATGGCTAGCTCCCCTGCTAGGGACAGACTGAATGGCGCCTGGTAGCGGCTTTCGGCAGTCGATGTCATGGCTCCACACCTGGGCGGGCGCGCTATTTGGCGGCTTGCTTCTGGCAATCTTCTGGACCGGCTCGCTTTCAGTCTTCGATCGGGAAATCGACCGCTGGATGCAACCCGACACACGCCTTCCGCCGCCTCCCGCGGAGTTCTCGCTTGACCGGCTCGTTGTCCCTCATGCGCGCCAACTGGCGCAGGACGCTCCAGTCTGGAGCATCAGCCTGCCGACTCCGCGCGTGCCGACGCTTCAGCTTGACTACCAGCGCCCACAACAAGATGCCGTGCGCCGTCATATCGATCCGCGTACCGGTGAGCTGTTGGCCGACCAGGGCAGCTGGGCCGGCACCCGGTTCATCTTTCCCTTCCACTTCAGCCTGCACCTGGGCTGGCGCAGCATCGGCTACTGGCTGGTTGGCGCGGCTGGAATGGGCATGTTGGTGCTACTGACGTCCGGCGTCGTCGCGCATCGGAAGCTGATCGCCGAATTCTTCACGTTTCGACCGCGCAAGCGACTGCAACGCAAACTGCTAGATCTGCACAACCTGACCGGTGTGCTGGTCTTGCCGTTTCACTTCGGCATCAGCCTGTCGGGGCTGATCATTTTCTATTCGATCTATTTCCCCGGCATCACCCAGGTCCTCTATCCACAAGGCCGGGCGCAGCTCCAGCTGGAGGCGCTGGGTAATTACTCACGCCCGGCAGCCGGACTGACCGCAGAGATCGCGTCGCTGGACAGCATGCTGACGAGCGCAAAAGATGTTTGGGAAAGCAGCGGCACGCCTGGCCAAGCTTACTTCGTGCGGGTCTGGCATCCAGGCGACCGTAACGCCTATGTCGAGGTTCGCCGCTCCCATGCCAACGAGGTGACGATGAATGTCGATCGGCTGACGTTCGACGGCACCACGGGTGAGCTGCTGCACCAGCACTCGGCCGCCCCTGTTGCTGGCGTGCAGCGCTTTCTGACAGGCCTGCATTTCATCCAGTTCGAGCATTGGACGCTGCGCTGGCTCTATTTCATCGGTGGCATGAGTGGCTGCGTGCTAATCGGCACCGGCCTGCTGTTCTGGTCAGGCTCGCGGCGCGCCAGGCATGAACGTCAGGGACGCATTGGCACACGGGTGGTCGACGCTGTGAGCGTGACGGCCGGCCCAGGGCTGATTATCGCGACGCTGATCTTCTTCGTCACAAATCGGCTGCTGCCCGCTGGCAGTGAATGGTTTGGCCACAGTCGTGCTGAGCTGGAGATTTGGGCGTTCTATTTGAGCTGGCTTCTGGCACTGGCGCATGCTGCGTGGTGCCCCGCGCAGGAGTGGCGCCAGCAATTGCAATGTGCTGCCGTACTGGCTGTTACAGCGGTGGCGCTTAATGCACTCACCACCGCTTTTCTACTGCCGCTCAGCCTGTTTTCCGGATCTGCCGCCGTTGCAGGCATGGACATGATGCTGCTGGTACTCGCTGGGCTCTGCCTGCTGGCGTCGCGACGAATTCGAAGGGCCCAGATCAGCGCACCACCCGCCTCGCGCCCTTCACGGATCGAACCGCCTCATGCCTGAACTGCTCGCCTCGATGTTGGCATTCGCGCTGTGCTATTTCGCCTTCGCCCTGTTGGCACTCTCCCAGGCGCCGCATCGCAAGGCCGTCGATCCGCTGGCCCATGCAGCTTCGCCTGCGGGTCAGTTTGCTCGATTGGTCGTTGCGGTAACGTGCCTCACCGCTGCGCTGGTGATTCTGCTGAAGATACAGGGCAGCGGTTTCGGAGCGGTGCTCTGGGCGCTGCTGCTCAGCGCCTCTGCCTTCACGCTGTCATTGACGTTGAGCTGGAAGCCCGACTGGCTGCGCCTGTTGCTAAGGGGCTTTTCCTCGGCCAGAAATATCCACTAAACCGCTCCGACCGGACCGAGCCCCTGACCGCCGGCTCACCCCCACGCACCAAGGCGCAGCAGCGCTCAGCAGAGAAGGCTGACTTTCGCGCCGCGTGAGCGGCCCAGCACGGCATTGCGCCCCGTCTTATGGCCAATGACCAGGCCCAGATGTTGAGGCTCTCCGCTGCCGCCTGGTCACCGCTTCTTGTCCTTGTCGTAACAGCCAGAACCCAGGTCGTATTTGGGCAAACCTCAACCTTACCGGTCAGTATAGTTTCAGC
The DNA here is from genome assembly GCF_902506445.1 of Pseudomonas sp. 9Ag. Lineage (NCBI taxonomy): Bacteria > Pseudomonadati > Pseudomonadota > Gammaproteobacteria > Pseudomonadales > Pseudomonadaceae > Pseudomonas > Pseudomonas sp. 9Ag. Next base: position 4,610,451 of record NZ_LR733836.1, on the reverse strand, counting down.
TGTCACCACGCTGAGATCTGCACCATGGACAAAACCAGAACGCGCTTGATTGATTCGGCGCTGAGACTGTTCCTATCGCACGGTGTGCATATCACTGGGGTAACAGCCATCGCCTCTGTGGCCGGCGTTACCAAGATGACGCTATACAGCCACTTCCCATCCAAAGATTCCTTGATAGTGGCCTGTCTTGATGAGCGCGACCGGCGCTGGCGTGAAGAGGTAGCGCGCACCTTGGCGAAGCAGCCCGATCCGGTCAGCAGCATGCTTGCTTTTTTCGACCTCTATGAGCGCTTTCTTCTGCGAGACAGCGGGCGCGGGTGCTTGTTTGTCAACAGTGCGGCTGAGTTCCCGCAGCCGGACCATCCTGTGCGCCTGGCAGTCAGTCGGCATAAACAGGGAATTCGCGAGAATCTCTCGGCGTTGGCCGCGAGCGCCGGTGTACGGGACCCTGATATAGCGGCTGAAGGCCTGTTTATCTTGCTGGAGGGCAGTTTTGTCAGCGGTTCGATGAACCAGGACACGCCGGTATTCGATACAGCTCGAAGGATGGCTCAGGGCTGGATCCAGCAACAGGAATCACAGGAGAAGAGCGCATGACACTCGGCCTGCTGGCAGCAATTGCTGCGACCTTTTCCTGGTCACTGCTCTTTATCTTTCCGCAACTGGTTGGCGACTACAGCGTTTTCGATCTGGCCGTGGTGAGCTACGCCTTTGCCGGCGTGGGCAGCGCGATAGTGCTGTTCATCTACCGTCGTGAAGTTCGACAGTTGCGGCTGAACGACTGGGCATGGGCAGCGCTGCTGGGGTTCCTGGGCTATATCGGCTTCTTCTTTCTGATCACGACGGCGGTATTGGCTGCAGGTCCGGTGATTCCTCCGGTCATGATGGGCTCCGTCCCGATAGTGCTCGCCATCACTGCTAACTTGCGAAGCTCCAGCATCCCCTGGCGCGCAATTGCCGGTCCGCTGGTGATGGCAGCCCTTGGGATAGGGGTGGTCAACTACAGCGTGTTCAACGCAAGCGGGGCGATGGTGGACCGCCCAACAGGCTCAATACTGTTTGGGCTGCTTGCATCACTGGTGGCTATTGCCTTTTGGACGGGGTTCGGCCTGTTCAATGAAAGCGCTTTGGCCAAACGCCCAAAGATGTCACCGATGCTGTGGTCGGCCATGCTGATTTTCAGTTGCGCCGTTGAAATGCTGGTCTTTATCCCGGTTGGGCTCTACTTGGAGCTGTCCAATTTCGCTATCCAGCCAGGCGAGGTGGCGGGAACTCAGGCGCTGATAATCAGTGGAATGGTGCAAGGCCTCGGCGCCACACTGGCTGCAGCGTGGGCATGGTCAGTTGCAACTCGCAGGCTACCCCTCGCGCTCAGCGGTCAGTTGATCGCCAGTGAAACCCTTTACGCGACGGCACTGGGCCTGCTCATTTCGCAACGCTGGCCGTCTACTGCCGAAGCGCTTGGCACGGGGATGCTGTTCATAGGCGTTGTGTGGGCTATTCAGGCGTTTTATAGCAGGCAATCGCGCATCAAGAGCATGGCCGTCTAACGCAGCCGGGATAGCTGGAGGCCAATGAGACGAAGCTTAATTTGCGGACGCTCTCCTGCGGCCCGCCAGCAGGCCTGGCGCACCGCAACACGACAGTGCAGCGGCGAAAGCTCTACTTGGGCTCGGGAAAGCTCGTCCATCCGGCAGAGGGCTGGCACTTCCTTGAGCCTTAAACGCTCCGCAACAGCAATTTCTGGTGAGTATTCCCTGGCCAAACGCCGTCTACCCTTCTGATATCGGTTTCGCTTCGAGGCGTCCCTGCGCGTTTCCGTCCCCCGTTTCCAGCCAGTCAGAGGCCAGAAAACACATGGAAGCAAACAAAAAACTACCCAAGGCCATCATCCTTTTCCCCGTCTTCATCCCCGCCGTGGTCGTCACGCTCCTTCTCGTCATAGGCACGATGAGCAACCCGGATCTGGCCGGCGAGGTGTTCAGCTCTACGCTGGCCTTCATCACCACCAATTTCGGCTGGTTCTACATGCTGTCGGTGGCGTTCTTTCTGGTGTTCATCGTCGGCATCGCCATGACGCCCTGGGGCACCATCAAGCTGGGCCCCGACCACGCCGAGCCGCAATACAGCTTTCCGGCCTGGTTTGCGATGCTGTTTTCAGCTGGTTACGGCATCGCACTGCTGTTTTTCGGCGTCGCCGAGCCGGTATTGCACTATGCGTCGCCACCAGCTGGCGCGGCGGAAACGGTTGATTCCGCCAAGCAGGCGATGCAGATCGCGTTCTTCCACTGGGGCTTCCACATCTGGGCCATCTACGGGCTGACCGGACTGGTCCTGGCGTATTTTTCGTTCCGCCACGGCTTGCCGCTGTCCATGCGTTCGGCGCTCTACCCGATCATCGGCGAGCGCATCTACGGCCCGATCGGTCATGTTGTGGATGTCTTTGCGATTCTCGGCACCCTGTTCGGCATCGCCACGACACTCGGATTGTCGGTCACCCAGATCAATGCGGGCGTCAACTACCTCTGGCCCTCGATACCGATCAGCATCAACGTCCAGATCATCGCCATCGCGATCATCACCGGTCTGGCGATCTGCTCGGTGGTCGCCGGCCTGGACAAGGGCGTTAAGAACCTGTCGCTGCTGAACATGGTCCTGGCGATCGGGCTGATGGTGTTTGTATTCCTGGTCGGTCCGAGCATCTTTATCCTCGAGACCTTCCTGCAGAACACCGGCAGCTACCTGAACAACATCATCGAACGGACCTTTAACCTGCAGGCCTACAGCCGCAGCGACTGGATCGGCAACTGGACGCTGTTCATCTTTGGCTGGACCATTGCCTGGTCGCCCTTCGTCGGCCTCTTCATCGCCAAAATCAGTCGCGGCCGGACCATTCGCCAGTTCGTCTTTGGCGTGATGTTCGTGCCGACCATCTTCACCTTTCTCTGGTTCTCGGTATTCGGCGATACCGCGCTGCACCTGATCATGGTCGAGGGTTACACCTCGCTGATATCCGACGTGCAGGCGGACAACGCCATCGCCCTGTTCAAACTGTTCGAGCTGCTGCCGATGACCTCCATCGCCTCCTTTCTGGCAGTGGTGCTGATCATCACCTTCTTTGTAACCTCCTCCGACTCCGGCTCGCTGGTAATCGACTCCCTGGCAGCCGGTGGCGCAATTCATACGCCAGTTTGGCAGCGGGTGTTCTGGGCCAGCATCGAAGGCGTAGTCGCCTCCGCGCTGTTGCTGGCGGGCGGGCTTAGCGCGCTGCAAACCATGACCATTGCCAGTGCCCTACCCTTCGCAATCATCATGATGATTGCCGCGCTGGGCATGTGGCGCGCGCTGGTAATCGAAGGGCACCATGAAACCAGTCTGCAGAACCATATGCAGAGCAGCCGACTGGCCAGCAATGCCGGTCCCGGCCTGTGGAAGAAGCGTCTGGCCGGCCTGGTCAGTTTTCCTGATCGCGAGCAGGTCGATGCGTTCATGGGCAGCACCGTACTCAAGGCCATGCGCCGTGTGCAGCGTGAGCTTGGCGGTCAGGAGTGGACGGCCGAAGTGCACTCGGACGAGGCCAATTCACGGGTTTATCTGGAAGTGATCAAAGAGGACCAGGTAGATTTCGTCTATGAGATCCGCGCTGTCGGGTATGCCATGCCAGCGTTCGCCCTGTCCGAGGGGCCGGACACCGACGAGCAGTACTTCCGGGCCGAGGTCTTCCTACGCCGCGGCGGTCAGCACTACGACATCTATGGCTATGATCAGGCCGACATCATTAGCGACATCCTCGACCAGTTCGAGAAGTACCTGCACTTCCTGCACATCTCGCCCGGCAGCCTGCCGTGGAAAATGGGCGAGCATGACGAGATGCTCACAGGCGATCCCGATCTGCCCAAGAGCGAGCCGTCCTAGCCGCGCTCGCATCGACACACGGCCGGCCCCGTTACCAGGGTTCGGCCGGCGGTTGTTATCAGGGTCTGAGGCTGTATCGGGCAAGCGAGGTCAACTTCATCTATACAGGTAAAGGCACATTGGCCGCGGCAAGCAAGGTGACTGGCCGGTCACGGCACTCGGGGCCGCGCCGCGCTTGGCGCATGCCCCCTCCCATGCTAGGTTTGCGCCTCGCCAGGACGGCGAGCAGTTGGCCGGAGCGCAATTTACATAGAAACGGACCAGGCGATGACCTGTTTCGAGAAGAGGAAGCTCTATGGCCGAGGCCATACCCGCACTGGAAATCCGCAATCTGCACAAGCGCTACGGCGATCTGGAAGTTCTCAAGGGCATCTCGCTGACCGCCCGCGACGGCGATGTCATCTCGATCCTCGGCTCGTCCGGCTCAGGAAAATCGACCTTTCTGCGCTGCATCAATCTGCTGGAAAATCCCAATGAGGGCGAGATCATCGTCGCTGGCGAAGCGTTGCGCCTAAAACGCGCCAAAGACGGCGATCTGGTCGCTGCCGATGCCAAGCAGATCAACCAGATGCGCAGCAAGCTCGGCTTCGTATTCCAGAACTTCAATCTCTGGCCGCACATGAGCGTGCTCGACAACATCATCGAGGCGCCACGTCGCGTGCTGGGCCAGAGCAAGGCCGAAGCCACCGAAACGGCCGAGGCACTGCTGGCCAAGGTGGGCATCGCCGACAAGCGTCACGTCTACCCGAACCAGCTCTCCGGTGGTCAGCAGCAACGAGCGGCGATTGCCCGGACCCTGGCGATGCAGCCACAGGTGATCCTGTTCGACGAGCCCACTTCGGCACTCGACCCGGAAATGGTACAAGAAGTGCTTACTGTGATCCGGTCGCTGGCCGATGAGGGTCGTACCATGCTGCTGGTCACCCATGAAATGAACTTCGCCAAGCAGGTTTCCAGTGAGGTCGTCTTCCTCCACCAGGGCCTGGTCGAAGAGCAAGGAACGCCGGAGCAGGTGTTCGACAACCCCCAATCGGCACGCTGTAAACAGTTCATGTCCAGCCATCGCTAATGGAGCAACACATCGCATGAAAAGCTATAAGAAGATTCTGCTGACTGCCGCCGCCACCCTGATGCTCGGCGCCAACGCCTTCGCCGCCGACAAGCTGCGCATCGGTACCGAGGGCGCCTACCCTCCCTTCAACCTGATCGATGCCAGCGGCCAAGTGGTCGGCTTCGACCTCGACATCGCCCACGCCCTGTGCGCGAAGATGGAAGTGGAGTGCGAAGTGGTGACCTCAGATTGGGACGGCATCATCCCCGCGCTGAACGCCGGCAAGTTCGACTTTCTCGCCGCCTCGATGTCGGTCACCGAGGAACGCAAGCAGGCGGTCGACTTCACGGACCACTACTACACCAACAAGCTGCAGTTCGTAGCGCCCAAGTCGGTCGATTTCAAGACTGACGAGAGCTACCTGGACGGCAAGACCATCGGTGCCCAGCGGGCTACCATCGCCGGCACCTGGCTCGAAGACAATATGGACGACGTGGTCGACATCAAGCTCTACGACACCCAGGAAAATGCCTACCTCGATCTGGCCTCCGGCCGTGTCGACGGCATCCTTGCCGACTCGTTCGTGCAGTGGGAATGGCTCAAGAGCGATGCTGGCAAGGACTTCGAGTTCAAGGGTGAGCCGGTGTTCGACAATGACAAGATTGCCATCGCCGTCCGCAAGGGCAACGATGAGCTGCGCGAGAAGCTGAACAAGGCGCTGGCTGAAATCCGAGCCGACGGTACTTACGAGAAGATCAACGCCAAGTACTTCCCTTTCAACATTTACTGATCCGTCTGAATCAAAGCCCGGCCGCCGTATAGGTAGGTCGGGCTTTGGTGTTTGAGCCCATATGATTCCCGACCTTCATGGATTCGGTCCGGCGCTGATCGCCGGTACCTGGATGACCATTCAGCTGGCTCTTGCATCCCTGGCCCTGGGCCTGGTGCTGGGCTTGCTCGGTGCACTTGCCAAGACATCGCCATACGCCACCCTGCGCTGGGTGGGCGGCACCTATTCGACCATCGTTCGCGGCGTACCCGAGCTGCTCTGGGTACTGCTGATCTATTTCGGCACCATCGGCCTGGTGCGCGGCATCGGCGAGATCTTCGGCATCGAGAATCTGGCTCTGAGCCCCTTCGCGGCCGGTACCATCGCTCTCGGCCTGTGTTTCGGGGCCTATGCCACCGAAGTCTTCCGCGGCGCGCTGCTGGCCATTCCCAAAGGCCATCGCGAAGCCGGTCTGGCACTGGGTCTGGGCAAACGGCGAATTTTCCTGCGACTGATCCTGCCACAGATGTGGCGCCTGGCCCTTCCCGGCCTGGGCAACCTGTTCATGATCCTGATGAAGGATACCGCGCTGGTTTCGGTCATCGGCCTGGAAGAAATCATGCGCAGCTCGCAGATTGCCGTCACCGCCAGCAAAGAGCCCTTCACCTTCTTCGTCGTCGCTGCACTGATTTACCTGGGCCTAACCGTGATCGCCATGACGGGCATGTATTTTCTTGAACGACGTGCCGGTCGCGGCTTTGCCAGGAGCGCCGCATGAGCTGGGAATTGTTCATCAAGTGGCTGCCGGACTTTCTCGAAGGCGCCTGGCTGACACTGCAGCTGGTCGGTGTTTCGGTAGTGGCCGGATTGATTCTTGCGCTGCCGCTGGGCATCGCCCGGTCCTCGCGCCTGCTTGCAGTGCGTGCCCTGCCTTACGGCTACATTTTCTTCTTCCGTGGCACGCCGCTGCTGGTGCAGCTGTTCCTTGTCTACTACGGCATGGCCCAGTTCGAGGCCGTTCGCGAAAGCTGGATGTGGCCGTTTTTGCGCGACCCTTACTGGTGCGCAATCATTACGATGACGCTGCACACCGCCGCCTACATCGCCGAAATCCTGCGCGGCGCGATTCAGAACGTGCCGGCCGGTGAAGTCGAGGCGGCCCGCGCGCTGGGCATGTCCCGCTATCAGGCCCTGCGCCATGTCATCCTGCCGCGTGCCGCCCGCATCGGTTTGCCCGCCTATAGCAACGAAGTGATCCTGATGCTCAAGGCCAGCGCCCTGGCGAGCACCATCACCTTGCTGGAACTGACCGGCATGGCGCGCAAGATCGCCGCGCGCACCTACATGCACGAGGAAATGTTCCTCACTGCCGGCCTGATCTACCTGATCATCGCCTTTGTGCTGATGCAGGGCTTCAAGCTGCTGGAGCGCTGGTTGCGCGTCGACGCCTGCCAAGGGCGCTGAAGGCACAGGGCTGATGGGCCCGTGGTCGCTTTGCGCCGCGGGCCGTTCGGCAGCATTGCCCTCCAGTCGTCACGCCTGCCAGCCTGCGGAATCCCTGGCCGCCGGCAGGGTCTCAACTCTCCCCATTTGCCAACGAGACTGCCCATGCCCGTCGACATTCAGCGCATCGCAAAGGACCAACTCGCCTGCTGGCGGATTCGATACGGCGACGCAGAAGCGGTCGTCGCCGAGCAAGGTGCCCAGCTACTCAGTTATCGACAGGGCGATGCACCACCAGTCATCTGGCTCAGCGAGGAAGCCGCGTTTCAATCCGGTCAGTCAGTGCGGGGCGGCGTACCGGTCTGCTGGCCCTGGTTTGGTGATCTGGCGCGCAACCCACGGCTGATTCAGGACAGCTACCAGGGCAGCCAGCCGGCACCGGCACATGGGCTGGTGCGCAATATCGACTGGGTAATGGCACGCAGCGACAGCAGCGCCGACAGCGTCACGCTGCTGTTTACCTGCAACGCCACCCCTGATTTGCCCGGCTGGACGCATGCTGTCGAGCTGAGCCTGCAGGTCTGCCTGGACAGCAAGGGCCTGCACCTGTCGCTGACCAGCCACAACCGCGGCGATACGGCAGTTGCACTGTCACAGGCCTTGCACAGCTACTTCACCATCAGTGACATCCATCAGGTGACGGTCGAGGGCCTGGACGGATGCCCCTATATCGAAACTCTGGAAGACTGGCAGCAGCGACAGCAAAAGGGCGACCTGGCATTCGCCGGTGAGACCGACCGCATCTATCTGGATCTTCCTTCGAGGCTGAGCCTGCTCGACCCGGGCCTAAAGCGACGGATCATGCTCGAGACGCAAGGCTCACGCTCTGCCGTTCTGTGGAACCCCTGGATCGCCAAGGCGCAACGGCTATCGCAGTTCGCCGACGATGCCTGGCAACGCATGCTGTGCATCGAAACGGCAAACGTCATGGGCGATGCAGTCCAGCTCGAGGCCAACGCACGCCATACCCTGAGCGTCTCGATCAGCGTCGAAACGGTCTGAGCGGTCCGGCCGCTTGCCGTCAGCCAGGATCCGGGCAACCGGACGCATTGAATCTATACTGCAAGCGAGCACCATCCCCAGCCGGTCGATGACTGGGCCTGATGCAAAGCCTGCCGGCCAGTCGCAATGCTCTGGAGGACTTTTGCCATGGAAGCCAAGCCGCCGAAGACGGGTCCCGGCCAGTTCGCGCCACGTCTGCGTCAGCCATGTGCTGAAACGCTATGAACGCCGACTTCGATGTCCTACTGGCCGGCGGCGGACACAGCCACCTTGGGGTCCTGCGCCAATGGGCCAGCCGTGACCGCCCGGCGGGCCGGATCGGGCTGGTCTCGGCCGAGCCGCACGCCTGGTATTCCGGGATGATGCCCGGCCTGATCGCCGAGCACTACCAGACGCGCGACTGCCGCGTTGCGCTGCCCAAGCTGTGCGCCGCAGCCGAGGTCGAATTCATTCAGGGCACTTTGGTGGCCCTGCTTCCCGAAACACCAGAGCTGCTCCTGGCTACCGGCGAGACGCTGCGCAGTACCTGGCTGTCATTGAACCTGGGCTCACTGCCCTGGATGCCGGAACAGACCGATGACGGCATGGAGTTGCTCTCGGTCAAGCCGTTCGCCGACTTCATCCGCCGCTGGCAACAGTGGCAGGAGATTCCCGAGCCTGTGGGCATAGTCGGGGGCGGTGCAGCGGGTGTGGAACTGGCCTTGGCCATGGCAGGGCGCGTGCCAGCGATCGATCTGTTCTGCGCAGACGACCTGCTTGCCGGCCACTCGCCTCGCCTCAGGCGGCTGGCCCTGCGGCACCTGCAGGTAGCCAAAGTGCAGGTCCATGAGCACACCCCGATCCAGACCGTACATGGCAGCACCCTCGTCGGCGAGGGTCAGGTGCGCTGGCGCGGACGACGCCTGATCGTCGCCACAGGTCCCAGCCCGCTCGGCTGGCTGCGCGAATCGGGCCTGCGCGTGGACCGGCGTGGCTTCATCGAGATATCCGCATCGCTGCAGAGTCGCTCGCATCCCCACGTGTTCGCCAGCGGCGATTGCGCCAGCCTGCCGGGCGCCGTTCACAACGGCGTCCATGCAGTGCGCCAGGCGAGTGTACTGGCTAGCAATCTCACAAGAGCCTCGATTGGCCAACCACTGCGCCACTATCATCCCCAGTCGCACAGTCTCGCACTGCTCTCTGATGGCCAGCATGGGGCATTGCTGAGTTGGGGTGGGGTCGCGGCCGAAGGCCGAGTGCTCGGCCGCCTGAAAGATCATCTCGATCGCCGCTTCGTGCAACGCCACAGCACCGAGGGCTGAGGGTGTCAGCCGAGCAACTGCTGCAGACGTACTTGCAGTAACTCAGGAAACCGCTTGAACCAGGTCAGGTTGCGCGGTGATGGGTGTGGCAGCGGATGCAGGCGAAAAGCACGCCCACTGCCCGTCCCCGTCGTCAGTTCGAGATCGAAATACGCGGTGAAACGGTCGTCTCGTTGCCAAAACGCCTCAAGCTGCTGGCGCACTTCGCGTGGCTGATCCAGACCAAACCAGAGAAACGCTTCACGTCCCAGCGTGACGATGTCGCGGCCCTGCCAGTTGTCGATCAACAACTGGCGTATCAATGGATGAAAACGACGCTTTACGGCCATCGGCCAGGCGCGGTTACCGAGCGGCTTGTAGGGCACCGTGTTCATCCAGAAAAACCCTTCACCCACGCAGCGGCTGGCCTCGAAATCCGGCATGTCTGCGCCGTGGAGATGCCGATATAGCCCACGCCGCACCAGCTGCCCACCGCCACCGATGAAGGGCTCACCGTAGCGCACTTCCTCACGCCCCGGATCACGGCCAAAGAACGCAAGGGGGGCGTCGGCCGGCCCTAGACCGATGATCGGTTCCAGCGCATCCCTATCGAAAGCCTGGTATACCGCCTCATCGATGCCCTCGATCTGCTTCGCCAGCTCTGCGAAAGCCTTGTGCTGTGAAGGAGACAATGGTCGCTTCATCGGCTAAAGATCGCTTTCGTCTACCAGCTTTACCTCAGCGGCCGAGATCGCGTAGGCCGCGTCGGCCAGGTCATTGCTGACGGGTTCGATCTGCAACGTGCCATCTACCCAGAGCGGAGCATAGATATCGTCCAGCATGATCCCGGCAGGATAGCGGACCATTACGATCTGATTGGGCGGTGGCGGTGGGACATGGATGCAGGCGCCCGGATAAGGCACCAGAAAGAACTCGGTGCTGCGGCCCTGGCTATCGGTTTCCAGCGGGACCGGATAGCCACCCAGGCGAATCAGCTTGCCGTTGAGCGCCGGCACGGTCTTGGCGGAATACATCACCGCGGGCAGACCAGCACCCTGCTTGAGAGCGCCTTGATCGCTGAATCCATCGTTTTCTGGCGAGTCATGCTCGATTTCCGGCATGTCTTCCAGCGCCTGACGATCCTCAGCCGGCATCAGCTCAAGCCAGTCGAGTTCCGCCGGGGCGGCATGGGTGATGGAAGCGCAGCACAGAAGGACGAGCAGAATTAAAGGGCGCATGACAACCGAAAGCTGTGGGAATGGGGCCGCCGGGCACGGCCCCGACGAATCAATGTTTACGGCTGGTAACCATGCCGTAGATGACCAGCAGGATAATCGCACCGACTACCGCACCGATAAAGCCCGCACCTTCTCCCGCCTCATACAGACCGAGCGCCTGGCCGCCGTACGTAGCCAGCAGCGAACCGCCGATACCCAGCAGGATGGTCATGATCCAGCCCATGCTGTCGTTGCCGGGCTTCAGGAAGCGTGCGATGAGGCCTACGATCAGGCCGATGATGATGGTTCCGATGATGCCCATGGGCAATCTCCTCAAGTCCGAAAATAGGCGTTACGTATTCTCGGACCTGAGGCGAGTCAGCCAGTTCGCCGCGTAAAGCAGCAAGCCAGACGGCCGGACGGTCAGTCGCGGGCGATCAGCGACTCGACGGCAGTGATCTGCCGATCCAGCGTGGAGCGGTCCGGGCATCGCAGCGTGGCATGACCGACCTTGCGTCCGACCTTGAACGCCTTGCCGTAATGATGCAGATGGCAGTCCTCGACCGCGATCACCTTGGCCACGGCCGGCACTTCACCGATGAAGTTGAGCATGGCGCTCTCGCCGACCTTTGCCGTCGAGCCGAGCGGCAAGCCACTCACCGCGCGCAGGTGGTTTTCGAACTGGCTGCACTCGGCGCCTTCGATGGTCCAGTGACCGGAGTTGTGCACGCGCGGCGCGATCTCGTTGGCCTTGAGCCCACCGTCGACCTCGAAGAACTCGAAGGCCAGCACGCCGACGTAACCCAGCTCGTTCAGCACGCGGCCGGCATAATCCTCGGCCAGCGCCTGCAGCGGATGATGGGTGCTCGCCACCGACAGCCGCAGGATGCCGTTTTCATGGGTGTTGTGGACCAGCGGGTAAAAGCAGGTCTCGCCGTCACGCCCGCGCACCGCAATCAGCGACACTTCTCCGGTAAATGGCACGAAGCCTTCGAGGATGCACGGCACGCTGCCCAGTTCGGCGAAGGCGTCGGTAACGTCGGACTGTTTGCGAAGGACCTTCTGGCCTTTGCCGTCATAACCCAGGGTGCGGGTCTTGAGCACGGCCGGCAGGCCGATGTTGGCGGCCGCGGCGTCAAGATCGGCCTGGGACTGGATATCGGCAAACTCCGGCGTGGGGATGCCGAGGTCTTTGAACATGGACTTTTCGAACCAGCGGTCACGAGCGATACGCAGCGCCTCGGCGCTCGGATAGACCGGCACGAACTGCGACAGGAAGGCGACAGTCTCGGCCGGCACGCTCTCGAATTCGAAGGTCACCAGATCGACCTCGTCGGCCAACTGCCGCAGGTGGTCCTGATCGTTATAGTCCGCACGCAGATGCTCGCCCAAGGCCGCCGCGCAAGCGTCCGGAGCGGGGTCGAGAAAAGCGAAGTTCATGCCCAGCGGGGTGCCTGCCAGGGCAAGCATGCGGCCCAGCTGGCCGCCACCGATCACGCCGATCTTCATTACGCGTCCCTCGGGTCCGGATTGTCGAGCACGGTCTGGGTCTGCTCGTCGCGGAATTTCTTCAGCGCGGCGTGATACTCGGGGAATTCATGGCCCAGGATGCTGGCCGACAGCAACGCAGCATTGATCGCGCCCGCCTTGCCGATGGCCAGCGTGGCAACCGGCACGCCTGCCGGCATCTGCACGATCGACAGCAGCGAATCCACACCCGAGAGCATCGACGACTGCACCGGCACGCCAAGCACTGGCAGATGGGTCTTGGCGGCACACATGCCCGGCAGGTGCGCGGCGCCACCGGCGCCCGCAATGATCACGCGCAAACCGCGGGATTCAGCCTGTTCGGCGTACTGGAACAGCAGGTCGGGCGTGCGGTGTGCAGACACCACGGTGACTTCGTGCGGAATGCCGAGCTTTTCCAGCATGTCTGCGGTGTGGCTCAAGGTGGACCAATCGGACTTGGAGCCCATGATCACGCCTACCAGTGCGGTCATCGTCGTGCCTCTCTTCGGCGCCTAGGCGCATCAGGAACAACGGCCGCGCTGAAAACAGCGCGGCCGTGCAGGAACAGGGTCGGAACCGGCCCGACCAAAGGCCGCGCAGTATAACGCACGCCCCAGCCCCCGGCACCTGCGACCGGTCATCTGAAACGGCCGGAAAAAGTTTGTTGGCTTGCCGGAGGTCAATGGTCCGGTCATCAGACCGGGCGCAGACTCGGCGTTCCGATCGCAAGGAGACAGCCATGAACCAGACCATGAAAGCCGCCGTGGCCCACGCCTACGGTGAACCGCTGCGCATCGAAGAAGTGAAGGTGCCCCTACCCGGCCCAGGGCAGATCCTGGTGAAGATCGAGGCCTGTGGCGTCTGCCACACCGACCTGCACGCCGTCGAAGGCGATTGGCCTGTACGTCCGCCGCTGCCGTTCATTCCCGGGCATGAGGGCGTTGGCTACGTGGCTGCAGTGGGCAGTGGCGTCAGCCGGGTCAAGGAAGGTGACCGGGTCGGCGTGCCCTGGTTGTACAGTGCCTGCGGCTGCTGTGAGCACTGCCTGACCGGCTGGGAAACGCTGTGTACCGAACAGCAGAACACCGGTTACTCGGTCAATGGTGGTTACGCCGAATACGTCCTCGCCGACCCGAACTACGTGGGGCTTCTACCCAAAGAGGTGGCCTTTGACGAGATTGCGCCGATTCTCTGCGCGGGCGTGACGGTCTACAAGGGCCTCAAAGTGACCAACGCACGACCCGGCCAGTGGGTGGTGATTTCCGGTGTTGGCGGGCTCGGTCACGTCGCAGTGCAATACGCCAAGGCGATGGGCCTGCACGTGGCTGCGGTTGATGTTGACGACGCCAAGCTGGAACTGGCGAAAAAACTGGGCGCCAGCCTCACCATCAACGCGCGAACGGAAGATCCGGTCGAGGTGATCCAGCGTGACATCGGTGGCGCCCACGGCGTACTGGTCACGGCCGTGTCCAACAGTGCCTTTGGCCAAGCCATCGGCATGGCACGGCGGCACGGCACCGTGGCGCTGGTCGGGCTGCCGCCAGGCGACTTTCCGACGCCGATCTTCGACGTGGTGCTGAAGGCGATCAGTATCACCGGCTCCATCGTCGGCACCCGCGCGGACCTGCAGGAAGCCCTGGATTTCGCCGCCGAAGGCCTGGTCAAGGCGACCATCCACAGCGGCAAGCTTGACGACATCAACCAGATCTTCGACCAGATGCGCGCCGGCACCATCGAGGGCCGAATCGTGATGAACATCTAGCAGGATCGCCCGGGCTCATCCTGCGCCGATGAGTCCGGCTGCTTTTCACTCCTTCAGCACGCCCTCAACGCCCTGCCCCGCGCCTGCCTCCAGCTTGCGCCAAAGCAGGCGAACCGGTGCCTTGCGTACCAACGCGCAGCGGTACAGGCGAATCTCCAGCGGCACGCGCCAGTGCTCGCCGCCACAAACCACCAGTTCGCCGCGCTCCAGCTCGGCAGTCACGCTCAGTCGCGGCACCCAGGCCAGGCCGAGGCGCTGCATGGCCATGCTTTTCAGACTGTCGGCCATGGCCGTTTCGTACACCGTGGAAGAGCGCAGGCCGCGTTGGCGTAACAGCAAATTGACCGAACGGCCGAGCGAGGCGCCAGCGCTGTAGGCCAGCAGCGGGACGCTCTGCCCGCTGTCTGGGTCGAACAGGGGCTCGCCAGCGGCATCGACCGCGCACACTGGAACGATTTCGGTGCGGCCCAGCGACAGGGATGGGAACAGCTCAGGATCCATTTGCAGCGCGGCGTCAGGATCGTAGTAGGCGAGGATCAGGTCGCAGGCGCCTTCGCGCAGCGAGTGCACCGCCTCACCGACATTGGTCGCGACCAGTCGGCTGTTCACCGGCACACCGTCCTGATGCAGACGCGCCAGCCACTCGGGAAAGAAGCCCAGCGCCAGCGAATGCGCAGCGGCAATCTGCAACACCTCGCCGCGCTGCCCCTCGAGGTTGTGCAGGTAATGCACCACCTCGCCGATCTGATCGATCATGTTGCGTGCGGTGACGAGGAACAGCTGGCCCGCCTCGGTCAGCTCGACCGGCGTCTTGGCGCGGTTCACCAAGGTCAACCCAAGGCAGTTTTCCAGGCTGCGAATGCGCCGACTGAAGGCTGGCTGGGTGACGAAGCGTCGCTCCGCTGCCTGGGAAAAACTTCGAGTCGCGGCCAGAGCGACCAAATCCTCCAGCCACTTGGTTTCGATGTTCATGCCGACTCCCGGAGCAATCAATAGGATGCTGATGGGCAGCAATAACGCTTCTCAGCCGAATGACGTCACACCACCGCTATGCCGATCACGCATGACCCAGCGTTTAACGGCATTGGCCGCAGAACCCGCAGAAACCCTATGGTAGCGGCCTTCGCGGCAAATGCCGCTTTTCTCTCGGATGAGAACCCTCATGTCCTCCGCTGCATCTTTCCGCCTCGAAAAAGACCTGCTTGGCTCCCTCGAAGTACCCGCTGACGCCTACTACGGCATCCAGACCCTGCGCGCGGTGCGCAACTTCCACCTCTCAGGCGTGCCGCTGTCGCACTTTCCAAAACTGGTGGTGGCACTGGCCATGGTCAAGCAGGCGGCGGCGGACGCCAACCGCGAACTCGGCCACCTCAGCGGCGCCAAGCACACCGCGATCAGTCAGGCCTGCGCTCACCTGATCCGAGGCGAGCACCACGACCAGTTCGTCGTCGACATGATTCAGGGCGGCGCCGGCACATCGACCAACATGAATGCCAATGAGGTGATCGCCAACTTGGCGCTGGAATACATGGGCCACGCCAAGGGCGAGTATCGCCACCTGCACCCGAACAACGACGTGAACATGGCGCAGTCGACCAACGACGCCTACCCGACCGCTATCCGCCTGGGCCTGCTGCTGGGTCATGACACCCTGCTGGCCAGCCTGGACAGCCTGGTACAAGCCTTCGCCGGCAAGTCGGGCGAATTTGCGCACATCCTCAAGATGGGCCGCACCCAGCTGCAGGACGCAGTGCCCATGACCCTCGGCCAGGAATTCCGCGCGTTTGCCACCACCCTCGGCGAGGACCTTGAGCACCTGCGCCTGATCGCGCCGCAGCTGCTGGTCGAAGTGAACCTCGGTGGCACTGCCATCGGCACCGGGATCAACGCCGACCCCAGCTATCAGGCCCTGGCGGTGCAGCGTCTGGCGACCATCAGCGGCCACCCGCTCAAACCTGCTGCCGACCTCATCGAAGCCACCTCGGACATGGGCGCCTTCGTCACCTTCTCGAGCATGCTCAAGCGCCTGGCGGTGAAGCTGTCGAAGATCTGCAACGACCTGCGTCTGCTCTCCAGCGGCCCGCGCACCGGCATCAACGAAATCAACCTGCCGCCGCGCCAGCCGGGCAGCTCGATCATGCCGGGCAAGGTCAACCCGGTGATCCCCGAAGCGGTCAACCAGGTGGCCTTCGAGGTGATTGGTAATGACCTGGCACTGACCATGGCTGCCGAGGCCGGACAGCTGCAGCTCAACGTCATGGAGCCGCTTATTGCCTTCAAACTGTTCGATTCGATCCGCCTGCTGCAGCGCGCCATGGACATGCTGCGCGAGCATTGCATCGTCGGCATCACCGCCAACGAGGACCATTGCCGACGCCTGATGGAAAACTCCATCGGCCTGATCACTGCTTTAAACCCCTACATCGGCTACGAGAACGCCACCCGCATCGCCGGCCAGGCGCTGCTCAGCGGCCGTGGTGTACTGGAACTGGTGCGTGAGGAACAGCTGCTGGACGACGCCACCCTCGACGACATCCTGCGCCCGGAAAACATGATCGCACCGCGGCTGGTGCCGCTGAAGGCGTAACGCCGGCAAGTCAAACCAGCGGCAACAGAGCCACGGTGCCCGTCAGTGATGGTGCAAGCGCCGTCCTCCGTGCGAGGCGGCGCCAGGCGTACCGATCAAAGCGTGATGCGGCACATGCCGCCGTTTTTTTCGCTTGCGTAGACTCCGCCGCTTTCACGGAGGCCCCATGCGCAGACTACTCGCCATCACCCTGTTGTTCAGCACCATTACCGGCGCGCCGCTCGCACATGCAGAGCTGCCGCAAGGCTACGAAGTGGTGCTGCAGACCGAGAACTTCCCGCCGTTCAACATGGCCGAGGGCGGCAAGAACTTCGCCAAGGAAGAGCACATTCAGGGCATCAGTGCGGACACTGTCCGGGAGATGTTCAAGCGCGCCGGCATTGATTACTCGATGACGCTGCGATTTCCCTGGGATCGCGTTTACCAGGCGACCCTGGATTTCCCCAACCACGGACTTTTTTCCACCTCCATGACCGATGACCGCCGCCCACTGTTCAAGTGGGTCGGCCCCATTGCCCAGTACGAAAGCGTACTGCTCTCGGCGCCTGGCTCGAACCTCAAGCTGACCAGCCTGGAACAGGCCAAGGGCTACACCATCGGCGCCTACAAGAGCAGCGCCGTGAGCCAGCGTGTCGAAGCCCAGGGCCTCACGCCGGTCAACTCGCTGCGGGATCAGGAAAATCTGCAGAAGCTGCTGAGCGGCAGTATCGATCTCTGGGCAACCTCCGACCCGGTCTGGCGCTACTACGCCCGGCAGGAAGGCGTGGGCGCCTTGAACACCGTGCTGGTGTTCAACTCCGCCCCGCTGTACCTGGCACTGAACAAGGACACGCCTGATGAAGTGGTTACCCGCCTGCAGAACGCGCTCGACGAGATGAAGGCCGAAGGTTACGGCACCTGCGTCAAGCATCCTGAACTCTGCTGAACCTGCCGCCAGGGCGGTGGCGCGCGCGGCGCCATCGCCGCGTGACGACCGCGCTTTCAGGCTCTTCCATCTTGCTGAGCTGTGGTGCGCCTAAGTGACCGCCGCAGCCGCTCGGCAGCTAGCACCGGCCTTACTCGATCTCGAACAAACCATCCTGCAACGACACCGCAGCCAGTCGATCGCGGATTTCCGGGTCAATGCGCGGGTCATCCAGGCCGTAGAGCATCACCTGCCGATAGGCATTGACCCGATTGATCTCGCTGCCCAGGTACTCCCAGACCACGCGAGTACAGGCCGGGGTACGACGGTCGCCGCTGGAGACGCCTGTCTTCAGGCCGTTGAGGCGGCTGATGCGGCTCTTGAAACTGGGAATGAGGATGGTCTGGCTCATCTCGTTTCCGGTCAGCGATTCGTAATCGATCAGAAACAGGCGATCCTGCAGGTAGAACGCCGCGCCGAGGTAACGACAACGCACCACCCAGTCCTCGGCCCTTGGGTTGTCGGCACGCGACTGTTCCTGGCGCTCCTGACGCTCGAATACGAAGCTGCCACGGTCCTCGCGCAGATGCACCAGCGACAGCAGAATCTGCCCCGGCACCGACATACAGTTGGCGTATTCAAAGTAATAGCCACAATAACGGGAGAGGCTGTTGGCGTTGTCGCGCATGGGCTGGAACAACTCCAGCAGCGGGTCGCTGGCAGCGATGCGCTCCTGGTCGTGACTGCGCATGCCAATCAGCTGAGTGAACTGGTCGCTCGGCAGGCTCAGTTCGTAGCTTTCCACGCCAAAGAAATCGCAGATGCGCTTGAGGTTGTGTGCGGTTGGGCGGCTCTGCCCGTTCAGGTACTTATTGAACTGGGCGCGGTTGATCGTCAGCTTTCGACAGACCTCGGCGATCGAGCGGTAATGGCTGCAGAGCAGCTTGAGATTGGCGCCGAGGTGGTCTTGCATTGAGATGTCCGGTGATGCGAGCGGCGCGATTCTAGCATCAACTCGCGCCAGATCGCCGCGACCCGCGTAATTGAATGACCGCGGGGTCTGGCTAACCATTCCGGGTCGGTGTTTCACCATTTGTCAAAACAACAAGAGAGACCTCTCCGCCATGCTCGATCTTCTCAACGATCTCATCTGGAGCAAGCTGCTCATCGTGATGCTGATAGGCCTCGGCCTGTTCTTCACCATTGCCTCGCGCTTCGTCCAGTTCCGCTATTTCGGCAGCATGTTTCACATCTTCGCTGAAGCCTTCAAACGGCAGCCAGGCCAGCTCAGTTCGTTCCAGGCGCTGATGCTCAGCGTCGCCGGCCGCGTCGGCGCCGGCAACATTGCCGGTGTTTCGGTCGCCATCATGCTCGGCGGGCCAGGCGCAATCTTCTGGATGTGGATCGTGGCGCTGGTCGGCATGGCCACCAGTTACTTCGAATGCTCCCTGGCGCAGCTGTACAAGCGCCGTGAAGCTGACGGCGGCTATCGCGGCGGCCCAGCCTTCTATATCGAGCACGGCCTCGGCCAGCGCTGGCTGGGCATCGTCGTGTCGCTGCTGCTGCTGGTGACCTTTGGCTTCGGCTTCAACGCCGTGCAGTCCTACACCGTCGCCAGCTCGATGAACGACACCTTCGGCGTGCCCACCTTCGTCAGCGGCATCGTGCTGATGGTGGTGATCGGCCTGATCATCTTCGGTGGCATCAAGCGCATCGCCAAGTTCGCCGACGTGCTGGTACCGATCATGGCGTTCTCCTACATCGCCATGGCGATCTTTGTCATCGGCACCAACGCCAGCGCCATTCCTGAGGCATTCGGCACCATCTTCCGCAGTGCCTTCGGCCTGGAACCCGCTTTCGCCGGCGGCATCGGCGCAGCCATCATCATGGGCGTCAAGCGTGGCCTGTTTTCCAACGAAGCGGGCCTGGGCAGTGCGCCCAACGTAGCGGCGGTGGCTGAGGTCAAGCACCCTGTGGCGCAGGGCATCGTGCAGTCGCTGAGCGTATTCATCGACACCATCATCCTGTGCAGCTGCACCGCACTGATCATCATCCTCTCCGGCGTGTTCGAGCCGGGCAGCGAAATGGCCGGTGTGGTGCTGACGCAAACCGCTGTGGCCGCCGTGGTTGGCGAGTGGGGCCGGGTGTTCATCAGCGTCGCGTTGCTGCTGTTCGTGTTCACCACGCTGATCTACAACTACTACCTCGGCGAGAACGCACTGGGCTTCTTCACCGGCAAGCGCTGGCCGGTTCTGGTGTACCGCGTCATGGTTATCGGCCTGGTGATGTGGGGCTCGATTCAGGACCTGGGCACGGTGTTCGGCTTTGCCGACGTCACCATGGGCCTGCTGGCAATTTGCAACTTGATTGCCCTGGCGCTGCTGTTCAAGGTAGGCCTGCGCCTGATGCGCGATTACGATAGCCAGCGCAAGGCAGGTATCGAGTCGCCAGTATTCGATCCGAAGAACTTCGCCGATCTGGATCTGGACCCGAGCGTCTGGCCAGCCAGAGTCGGCAGTGAATCGACGGTCAACACCGCCACGGCAGCCCCTCAGGCACATCAGCGTTAAGTTGCTCCGCGTCGTCTGAACAGGGGCCGCTGGCCCCTGTTTTCATTAGGAGACCCCTATGCCGGCTTCCAGAAACACCCTGGTGCTGTACACCGGCGGCACCATCGGCATGCAGCAGAGCGCCGAAGGGCTGATGCCTGCTTCCGGCTTCGCCAGCCGACTGCGCGACCAGCAGGACAAACAACCCGAGCTGACCTTGCCAGACTGGCAGCTCCGCGAACTGCTACCCGCCATCGACAGCGCCAACATGAACCAGACTCACTGGCTGGCAATGGTCGAGGCGATCCGAGCCGGTGTCGAGCAGGACAACTGCGACGCCGTGCTGGTCCTGCATGGCACCGACACCCTCGCCTACAGCGCCGCTGCGCTGAGTTTCCTGCTGCTGGGCCTCCCGGTGCCGGTGGTGCTGACGGGCGCGATGTTGCCGGCCGGCGCGCCCGGTAGTGACGCCTGGGACAACCTGTTCGGTGCGATGCAGGCGCTGCACGCGGGCGTCGAGCCAGGCGTGCATCTCTACTTCGCCGGCAAACTGATGCACGGTGCTCGAGTCAGCAAGCTCGGAACCGCCAGCCTCGATGCCTTCGGCGTGCTGCCACGGCTGCGTCAGGGACAGCGCGCACCCGCTATTCCCGCAACACTCGACTACCGCCAATCGCGTCAGCAGGTGAACCTCGCGGTGCTGCCGCTCTACCCAGGCATTCAGGCGACGCAGGTGCACGCCTTGCTGTCCAGTGGCGTGGAGGGCGTGCTCATCGAGTGCTATGGCAGCGGTACGGGGCCCGCGGATGATGCTGATCTGCTGAAGGCGCTGCAGGACGCCCATCAGCGCGGCGTTGTACTGGCCGCGATCAGCCAGTGTCCGCAGGGGCACGTCGAATTCAGCATCTATGCGGCCGGCAGCAAACTGGCTGCCAGTGGGCTGATGTCAGGCGGCGGCATGACGCGGGAGGCGGCGCTGGGCAAGTTGTTCGCGCTGCTCGGCGCCGGGCTGTCGCAGACCGAAGTCGAGCACTGGTTCGCCCTCGACCTCTGCGGTGAGCGCGTCGACTGATCTGCGGGCTCAACTTGGATGGAGATCGAACTCCTGAAGGCAATCCCGGACCTGCCGACGCAGCTCGTCGAGGTCCAGCGGCTTGCTCAGCCAGCCCTGGCAGTCGAGCCCGGCCTTCTTCTCGCTCACCGCACTCAGCACGAGCACCGGCAGCCATTGGGTGGTCGGGGCCTGACGCAGCAAACGCAGCAACTGTTCACCATCAAGCTCCGGCAGGTTGAAATCCAGCAGCAGCAACTCCGGCGGATCGACCAGCAAGTGTTCCAAGGCCATCCGTCCATTGCCGATTACGCTGACCTCAGCCAGATCAGCCAGGGCCTTGCGCACCAGCAGCTGGCTGGCCGGGTCATCTTCGACATAGACGATCCGCGGCCGCTGGCGAAGCGGCCGGGCGCTCTGCGCACCCGCCAATGGCAGGGCGATCCAGAAGCGACTGCCGGCTCCAGGCGCACTCTTCACCCCGATACTGCCGCCCATCAGCTTGGCGTACTCCAGGCACAGCGAAAGGCCGATACCCGCACCCTGGATGTTCGAACTCTCGCGGCCAAGCCGGCGAAACGGCTCGAACAGCTGAGCCTGCAAACTCTCGTCGATGCCAAGCCCCGTGTCTTCGACCACCAGCCTTGCCTGGCCCGCGACCGTCTCGATGCGCAGCACAATCTTCCCATCTGGCTTGTTGTACTTGATGGCGTTGGACAGCAGATTGAGCAGCACCTGACGTAACCGACGCGGCTCGCCCTGCACTTCGACGGGCCCGGGCGGCAAATCGAATTCCAACTGCAGGCCGTGGCGCTGAACATCAAGCGCCACCAGCTCGGCGCACTCATGCATCAAAGCAGTGACTTCGACGGTTTTTAGCTTCAGCTGCGGCCGCTCGGCCTGCAGGCTCGACCAGTCGAGAATGTCGCCAAGCAACTGGTTCAGATGCCGGCTGGCCAACAGAATCTCATCGAGATACTCAGCAGCTTCCGGCTGCGCATCCGGCGAGCAGTCCATGCGCATCAGCTGGGCAAACCCAAGGATGGCGTTGAGCGGCGTACGCAGCTCATGGCTGATGCTGGAGATCAGATGAGTCTTGGCCTCGTTGGCCGCATGTGCTTGCTGGATGGCCTGGCGCAAATCGTCCTCGACCCGCTTGATGGCATCGATATCCACATGGGTGCCGGCCACCAGGGTCGCTTCGCCTGTTTGCGGGTCGCGCTCCAGCACGCGGCCGCGACTGAGCAGCCAGTGATATTCACCCAGCGCATCAGCGAAGCGGTACTCGCTTTCATAGCGCAGCGCCTGCCCTTCGTGCATGCGGTCGAGTTCGGCCTGTACCTGGGCGACGTCGAGCGGATGGATACGCTGCAGAAACTGAGCCTCGCTCAGCTGTGCCGAAGACAACCCGAAGCGCGCTGGCAGCCGCCCGCGAAGCTGCATCACGCCGCGACGCATGTCGTTTTCCCAGAGGCTTTCAGTGGCGCTTTCGAGCACCAGTTCGAGACGCTTCTGAGCCTGGGTACGCTGCGCCTCGCTGTCTTCAAGCTGGGCGCCGATGCCTCGGGTGTGTTGCGCCAAATCATCCAGCTCGCGAATCTCTGACGAGACGGGCTCCGGCCGCCACCGACCGAGGCCGATCTGCCCCATCATCTGCGAGATGCCCGCGATCGGCTTCAGCAACGCCTGACTGAGCTGACGCGCGCGCAGCCACATGAAGGCAAAAAACAGCAGGTAGAACAGTACCAACCCGGCAATCAGCAGATAGCCGATCTGTTGAAAGCGACTGGCCAAGGCATTGGTCTGGCTGAAGACTGCGTTTTCGTCGACCACTGCCATCAGGTGCCAGCCGGTTTGCGGCACCGTCGTCCAGGCGACCAGCCGTTGTTCACCCTTCAGCTCCAGGCTCATGACCCCTTCGCTCTGCGTAGCGACCGCCTTTGCCAGCTCGCGGGTCTGGCCGCGGCGATCCAGGCGGAAATCTTCAGGTTTGAGCGTTTCCCGGCGCACCGCATCGTTGTAGTAGTGATCGGTCAGCTCGTTGAGCTCGAACTCCCGCTCGCCCGACTCCGGCAGGGCCATGATGCTCAGGTCGCGGCTGACCAGCATGGCATAGCCGTCCCAGGGCACTCGCAGGTTACTGATCTGATTCAGGAGGCCGCTGACAGTGATGTCGATACCGCTGACGCCTTCGAGCATGTCCCCTCGGTACACCGGCGCCACGGCCGACATCATCCAGCCCTGCCCGGCCGGATCGAGGTAGACGTCGGTCCACACCACCTTGCGCGCGGGGTTGTGCCAGGCGTTGGCCAGGTAATAGAAGTTGTAGCTGGGGATGTGCACATCCGGCGCGTACTGCTGAGCCGTATCGAACCAGGGGTAGATATGGTTGTAGCCGTCCCAGCTGTTGAAATAGAGGCTGGCGATCAGCGGGTTGCTGGCGTGCAGCTCCTTCATCAACGGGTCGAGCCGCTGCAGCTTGGCTACCTTCTGCAGATCCTGGCGTTCCGGGGGGGTCAGCCCCGAGTAGAAGCTGGCGGCGCCGCCCAGGTCGCGGGGGCTATAGCGCACCCCATCGGCATTGAGTTCAAGCGGCACCGGCGCCACCGGGCTGTCGTCTTCCAACGCACGACGGGAGAAATTACGAAACAGGGTGGCCGCGTTCGCCACTTCCTGCAGCTGCTGGCTGATCACCCGCGACTCACGCGCCACGGCTGTCTGCAATTCGGAAAGCGCCGTTTCGCGCAGGTGCTCGATCTGCGCATCGCGGATGGCGCTGTTGGTCAGCAGGTAGGCCGCGATCAGCACGACCTCGACCAGCACCAGTGGGATCAATGTTGTCTGAACGAAGGCACGCCAGATCCATTGACGTATCCCGGTGGGGGTTTTCGACACAGGCAGCTCCAGCGTTCCAACTCAAGCGCTCGGCTTGGTCACCGCAAGAATCCTAGCATGGCGTTATGCGCGACCGAGTCACCGCGCGAATAACCGGCCTCCGGAGCACCTCGGCGTCAGCGGCCAGCCAGCTCGATCAGCTCGGCCCGCCATTCAACGTCACGCGGTAGCGCCAGGAATGAAGGATTGAGGAAATCCTCCCGCGCTTCGTAGGACAGCGCTGCACCAGCAATATTCAGCACCTCGCCACCGGCGCCCTCCAGCACGCCTTGGGCAGCCGCCGTGTCCCACTGTGAAGTCGGCGCCAGCCGTGGGTAACAGTCGGCGGCTCCTTCGGCCAACAGGCAGAACTTCAACGAGCTGCCGACACTGGCCAATGCCAGCTCGCCAAAACGCTGTCGCAAGCCATCGAGCAAGCGTTCCTGCGCCGGGCTCGAGTGGCGCCGGCTGGCAACGACGGTGAACTCGCCCGAGGTCTGATGCCGCACCCGCAGGGGCTGCGCCGCACCGTCTGCTTCAGCACGCCAGGCGCCAAACGCAGCACCGCCGTAATAGCAGCGGCCATTGGCCGGAACCCCGACCACTCCGAACAGCACCCGCCCGTGCTCGATCAACGCGACATTCACGGTGAATTCTTCGCTACCGGCGATGAATTCCTTGGTGCCGTCCAGCGGATCGACCAACCACCAACGCGACCAGCCGGCACGCTCGGCAAGATCCAGCGCGCAATCTTCCTCGGACAATACCGGGATGGCCGCATCGAGCGCCCGGAGGCCATCGGCCAGCAGATGATGAGCCGCCAAATCAGCGGCGGTCACGGGCGAAGCATCGGCTTTCTCATGCACCTGCACATCGTTGCGCCAGTGCGGCAGGATGGCCTCGCCCGCAGCGCGGACCAGCTCAATGACGGGGGCCAGATAGGGATGGCTCACTGTTCGAACTCCCCCCGCTGGCTGAGCAGATCACGCGCCAGATAAAGGGCCGCAAGGGCGCGCCCTTCGCTGAACTGCGGGTTCTGGATCAGGCTGGACAACTCACGCAGATCCACCCGATCGACACGCATCGGCTCGGGCTCGTCCCCCGGCAGCTGCTCGGGATAGAGGTCGCGCGCCAGCACCACCTGAATCTTCTGGCTCATGTAGCCCGGCGACAGCGACAGTTCGGTGAGCAGTTCCAGGCTGCGCGCGCCGAAACCGGCCTCCTCTTTCAGTTCCCGGTTGGCCGCGTCGAGCACGTCTTCGCCCGGCTCGATCAACCCCTTGGGCAGCGACAGTTCGTAGGTATCGGTACCGCCGCAGTATTCCTCCACCAGCAGCGCGCGGCCATCGGCTTCCAGCGCGACGATCATCACTGCGCCATAGCCGGTTCCCTTGCCGACCAGCCGTTCGTAGGTACGCTCCACGCCGTTGGAAAACCGCAGCTGCAGCTCCTCGACACGGAACAGGCGGCTGCTGGCGACGATCTCACGGGCAAGTACGGTAGGTTTCTGGCGCATGGGGATATCCTTGGAACGCGAAGACCAATCATAACCCGGCTTTTTGTGATCGCCGCGAACGCTTTGCATCGAGCCGACCGCTGTCGCACCATTGTGCCAACCGCCGAACAAGAGCCCGCCATGATCGCTTCACTGCCCTGGT
Organism: Pseudomonas sp. 9Ag; assembly: GCF_902506445.1. NCBI lineage: Bacteria > Pseudomonadati > Pseudomonadota > Gammaproteobacteria > Pseudomonadales > Pseudomonadaceae > Pseudomonas > Pseudomonas sp. 9Ag. The sequence continues at coordinate 4,584,820 of NZ_LR733836.1, read as the reverse complement.
CCGAGATCGACACCGTCCTGCTGGACATGGACGGCACCCTGCTGGATCTGCATTTCGACAACCATTTCTGGCTCGACCTGCTGCCGCAGCGCTATGCCGAACGGCATGGCATCAGCCGCGCCATGGCCGAGCTGGAGCTGGCCCCGCTGTTCAACGAACATGAGGGCAAGCTCACCTGGTACTGCCTGGACTTCTGGACCCGCGAGCTGAACCTGCCGATTCGTGAGATGAAGCGAGAGATCGCTGACCTGATCGCCCTGCGCCCGGCTGCCGACGAATTTCTCGCCGCCCTGCGTGATGCGGGCAAGCGCGTGGTGTTGATCACCAATGCCCACCGCGACTCGTTGTCGCTGAAGCTCGAACGTATCGAACTGGCACCCTGGTTTAATCGTCTGATCAGTTCACACGACTATGGCTTCCCCAAGGAGCAAGCCCAGTTCTGGCATGCCCTGAAAACGGATCTGGATTTCGATCCGGCAACCGCGCTTTTCATTGACGACAGCCTGTCCGTACTGCGCAGTGCGCGGGCTTACGGCATCGCTCACCTGCTGGCCATCAGCGAACCGGACAGTCGCCGAGGCAGGAAGGACACCGAAGAATTCACCGCTGTGGACGATTATCTCGAGCTGATCCGCAGCCTGCAGGGCTTCTCGGCCTGACCGAAAGATGCGGGCGTGCTTAACTCAGACACATGCGTATCCGCCTTATAAGAGATGGCCAGCGGATGATGAAAAAGGCGATCCAGGTGACTGACGTCCAGCGTGTACATGAACTCGGCATAGGTGCGATGCGGGTAGAACCCTGGCTCGCCAGAATGGAAGGACTATGGTTGTAGACGCAGGATTCTGGCCTTCCGAGCGCAGCGAAATGGGCCGGCAGATCCGCCACCACGACTGGAGCACAACGGTGCTGGGCCCGGTCGAGCACTGGCCGACCGTTCTGCGAGTACTGCTCGACACCGTGCTCGAGACGCCGCTGCCAATGTGCATCCTGTGGGGCGAAGCCAGCCTGCAGCTGTACAACGATGCGCATGCCGCTGCCATCGGAGACCACCATCCAGGGGCGCTCGGGGCACCAGTCGCGACATCCTGGGGCGACAACTGGCCGGATCTGCACCATGCAAGTCCGCTCGCTGAGCGCAACCGGACCTGCACACTGCGCGACTATCACCCTGTCGACAGCAGCCTGTCGCCGGGCAGCAATGTTGGCTTCGATATCGCCATCAGCCCCATCCGCGACGGGCAACAGATCGTTGGGCAGCTGCTCTGTCTTCGGCCAAGCGAAGAGGAGGCACTGCGCCGCCGGAACGCTGAAATCAAGATGATCAACGACGCCTTGCCGGTGCTTATCGGCTACGTTGATCGAGATGAGCGCTTTCGTTTCAACAACAGCCACTATGAAAGCTGGTATGGCTTAAGCCCCGAGTCGCTATACGGCAAAAGCGTTCGCGAGGTCATCGGTGAAGAGGCCTATGCCATTCGCGAGGCTCACATCAAGGCGGCACTGGCCGGCCAGGAACTGAGCTTCGAAGCCTACAGCTCGCACCGCGACGGCAAACCACGCCAAACCCAGGTCCAATACCTGCCGCGCCAAGACGACCAGGGTGAGGTACAGGGCTTTTTCGTGCTGGCTCAGGACGTCACCGAGCGCTGGGAAGCAGAACAGGCGCTGCGTGAGCTCAACGAGACGCTGGAAAGTCGGGTACAGGAGCGCACCGAGGCGCTGGCGGAAGTCTACGAGCGCCTGCTCAAGGAAATGGCCAGTCGTGAGCAGGCGCAGGAAGCGCTGCGCCAGGCGCAGAAGATGGAAGCGGTGGGCCAGCTCACCGGCGGCATCGCTCACGACTTCAACAACATGCTCACCGGCATCATCGGTGGGCTGGACCTTATACAGCGCTATAACCAGACCGGCCGACACGCCGAAACCCAGCGTTTCATCGATGCAGCGGTCACCTCGGCCAACCGCGCGGCGGCGCTCACCCACCGGCTGCTGGCCTTTGCCCGTCGCCAGCCGTTGAATCTCAAGCGGGTCGACATCAATGCGCTGGTCGAGTCCATGCACGACCTGATGGTGCGCACACTGGGCAGCCACATCCTGGTCGACGCTCAGCTGCAGCCGGACCTGTGGCCAGCACACAGCGACGACAACCAGCTAGAAAGCGCACTGCTCAACCTGGTCATCAACGCCCGTGACGCCATGCCCGACGGCGGCAGCCTGTATATCGCCACGGCTAACGTGATGTTGCAGCAGCCCGGTGAAATCGGTGATATGGCCCCCGGGCACTACGTCAGCCTCAGCGTGATCGACAGTGGCTGCGGCATGACGCCGAAGGTCCTGGCGGCTGCGTTCGAGCCATTCTTCACCACCAAACCCATCGGCCAGGGCACCGGGCTCGGCCTGTCGATGATCTACGGCTTCGCCCGCCAGGCCGGCGGCCATGTGCAGATCCGCAGCGAGCCGGGCCAAGGCACCGAGGTCACCCTCTACTTGCCGGCACACTGCGATCTTCAAACTCAGGTTGTACCTGACGCCCCTGCCGAGCAGGTGCCGAAAGCGCTGCAGGGCGAACGGGTGCTGGTGGTGGAGGACGATGCTGCGGTGCGCATGCTGGTCATGGACGTATTGGACATGCTCGGCTACCGCGCTCTGGAAGCGGCCGAGGCCAACGCGGCGGTGGCCATCCTGGTCAGCGGCGAACCGCTGGACCTGCTCATTTCCGATGTCGGCCTGCCCGGCATGAACGGCCGTCAGCTGGCCGACATCGCACGCCAGCAGCGGCCCACCCTGCGCGTCTTGTTCATGACCGGCTACGCCGAACAGGCGGCCAGCAGCGGCTTTCTCGACAAGGGCATGGACATGATCAGCAAACCCTTCACCATCGACCTGCTGGCCACGCGCATCCGCGCCATGCTGGCCCAGGAGCTCGAGTAGAGCCGTGCAGGTACAGCGGCGTCACAGACGTCTAGGGGTGCCGTTTGCCTGCAAACGGCGGGAAGCCCGAAGGTTAGCGGGGATGCGCGCGCTCGGTCGTAAGCGCCGGGCTGTATACCCTCGGCGCGCTGTGGTGCGGCAGATGGATCAGGTTGAGCCGGTGCTGGCGCGCCCAGCGCACGCAGAGATCGGTCGGTGCTGAAAGGCTGACCAGCGTCGACAAACCCGCACGCACAGCCTTGTGGATCAGCTCCAGGCTGCAGCGGCTGGTGACCACCGCGAAGCCCCGACAGCCGTCACGCCCTTCGCGGCGCAGCGCGCCGATCAGCTTGTCCAGCGCGTTGTGCCGGCCGATGTCCTCACGGCACAGCACGATCTCGCCATGTTCGTCGACAAACAGTGCGGCGTGCAGCGCACCGCTTTGCCGCGCCAGGCGCTGCGCATCGTTGATCCGCGCGCGCAGCTCCTGCAGGTGCGCGGCCGGCGGTAAGGGGCTGGACACCAGCGGGGTCAATTGCGGTAGCGCCTGGTCGATCGCCTCCACCCCGCACAGACCGCAACCGCTGGTACCGGCCAGGTTGCGGCGCTGCTGTTTGAGTGCCCAGAACGCTCGATTGCCGATCTCTACCTCGGCGCTGAACGCGTCGCCGCGCCGACTGAGCTGGATGTCGTAGATCTCGTCGACGCTGCCAACCAGCTCGCCGCTCAGGCTGAAGCCGACGACGAAGTCCTCCAGCGCGCTGGGCGAGACCATCATCACCGCGTGGCTGATGCCGTTGTAGGCGATGGCCAGCGCGCACTCCTCGGCCAGCACCGCGTCGCCCGTATTTTCCGAGGCATTCAGCTCCGCATAGCTATAGGCGGCCGGCGCCGAACTGGCGATGGGCGCGGCAGCATTCAGGGGTGCAGGACGAGGCATATCGAAGACTCCGTGCAGGCGTGCTGTAAGAATATCCGACTCAGGGCTGTACCTGCGGTTCGATCTGCTCAGGCTCAGCCTACGAGGTGGTGGTCGGGCTCTGCTCAGGGCTTACGCACCGGGTGGCCGATCGTATTTCAAGCATGGAGAGCGATGACTATCCAACTCTATCGAGCGGCAACTACGCGGACCATCAACAAGCGTCAAACCCATTCAACAGGTACCAGGCTGCTCGGCATATTCACAGATCGAGTTCGCCTCGGCAGCGCCTCCATCAACGAGGCGCTCCTTTGTCGAACGCATTCAGACGTCAACATTTGTATTCAGCAGGCCGCACAGTAGCGGCCTGCCAGTTGTTAGCTAAACGATGAAACCAGTCAATGAGTGACGCCCTGACGCGGCGCTGAGGTCGGGCTCCACGAGCCTTTTCCGGGCGGAGAAGGGGCGGACGATTTAGCTACATGTGAACCACGTCCAGGTTTTGCGAACCCGATGGCAGCCCGTGGAACCCGGCACCGACCAGCCGGTCTATGACGGCAATTTCGCCGCACGCCGGCTTTGCTATCGAGGTGTACATGAAGTCCCTGCAGCTGATAGTTCTTTCCCTTGGCCTGACCTACGGCGGTATCGCCGCCGCGAGCAACACCGAAGCCGCTGTCGGCGGAGCATTGGGCGGTGCACTCGGCTCGGTCGTCGGTGAGCATCTTGGCGGCTCGACGGGCGCCACGATCGGCGCCGGTGTTGGCGGCGCTGCGGGCGGCATGGTCGGCGCCGACAAGCGCAGCCGCACCGAAGCGGCCATCGGTGGTGGCCTTGGCGCAGCGGGCGGTAACGTGATCGGCCAGCGCGTCGGGGGCAGCACCGGCGGCCTGATTGGTGCAGCCGTGGGTGGCGGCGCCGGCGGCGCGATCGGCAATGCCTACGGCGACGATGACGACTATCGCAATGACCGTCGCTACCGTGACGACCGCCGTTACTACGGCCACCCAGGCAAAGCCAAGGGACGCTGGAAGCACAAACACAAGCATCACCGCTGAGTCAGCCGCTCCGTAGCGCGGCGCGACCATCCACAGTGAAACGGCCGAAAAAGCTCGGCCGTTCAGCTGTCCAACCGCAGGACTGAGATTTATCCGGCCGTCATTACCAGCGCTTCCAACGCCTGGCGCAAACCACTCGGGATCGGCGTCGGCCGGTTGCTGGCGCGATCCACGAACACATGCACGAAGCGCCCTGCCGCACAGGCCTGCGCTTCGCCTGCCTTGAAGATCGCCAGCTCGTACTGCACCGAGCTGTTGCCCAGCTTGCCGACCCGCAGCCCGACTTCCAGCACATCGGGAAAGGCGATGGAAGCGAAGTAGTCGCACGAAGAACTGACGACGAACCCCACCACCTCGCCTTCGTGAATATCCAACCCGCCACGTGCAATCAGATAGGCGTTCACCGCGCTATCGAAATAGCTGTAGTAGACGACGTTGTTCACGTGGCCATAGATATCGTTGTCATGCCAGCGCGTAGTGATCGGCTGGAAGTGACGGTAATTGGCGCGCAGGTGCTGTGGTTGTTCGGCCATTCGAGAAGTCCTTGTTCAGCAAACCGGCACACCGCAGGCGACGCGGTGCACCAACGGAGTCAGTACGCGGCGCGGTAGATGGCCAAGGCATCAGCCTCGGTCACTTCGCGTGGATTGTTGACCAGCAGGCGCTGCTGGAGCATCGCCTCCTTCGCCAGTTGCGGCAGCATCTCCTCCGGCACACCGGCGTCGCGCAACCGGGTCGGCAGGCCGACACGTGCACTCATCTGCTCGAATTCCTCGATCAGCTGCTCGGCATAAGTCGACGGATCATCCTTGCGCAGCCGATCACCAAGGATGATCGGCGCCAGCTCGCCGTAGTGAGTGGTGGCCGCATTGACGTTGAAGCGCAACACCTGCGGCAGCACCAGCGCGTTCGACAGCCCGTGCGGAATGTGGAAGTTGCCACCCAGCGGATAGGCCAGCGCGTGCACCGCGGCCACGGGGGCGTTGGCGAAGGCCTGCCCGGCCAGGCAGGCACCGAGCAGCATGGCCTGTCGCGCCTCGCGGTTGCTGCCGTTGTGTACGGCTTCGTCTAGGTTGGCCGCCAGCAGACGCAGCGCCTCGCGCGCCAGCAGGTCGGACATCGGGTTTTTCTTCAACGCGCTGGTGTAGGCCTCGATGGCATGCACCATGGCGTCGATCCCGGTGGCGGCCGTCACCGCCGGTGGCAAGCCGAGGGTAAGGTCAGCGTCGAGCAGCGCCAGGTCCGGCAGCAGCAGGGGCGAAACCACGCCCATCTTGGTGGTTTCGCCGGTGGTAATGATGGCGATCTGCGTGACCTCGGATCCAGTGCCTGCGGTGGTCGGCACCTGAATCAACGGCAAACGCTTGCCCTTGGCGTTACCGACGCCGTAGATATCCTGCAGGGTCTGGGTGTTGTCCGGGTGTGCCAGGAGGGCCACCAGCTTGGCGACATCCATCGAGCTGCCGCCACCAAAGCCGATCACCAGATCAGCGCCAGCTGACCGGGCCTGCTCGACGGCGGCCAGCACGATGGCTTCCGGTGGATCAGCGACGACCTGATCGTAAACGGCGACCTTCAACCCTTCCGTCTCGAAACCCGGAAGCACCTCGTTGAGCAGGCCGAAGCGGGTAATCCCGGGATCGGTCACGACCAATACGGAACGCGCCTCGCGCTCCTTGCAGAGGCTGGCCAGCCGGCGCGACGAGCCGGGCTCACAAATCAGTTGGGCGGTTGTGGCAAAGCTGAACGGATGCATCGGTGCCTCCTGTGATCAATTAGCTCAAAACGCGAAGTCACTTTCTGGCAGCGCCATCAGACAATCAGCACCGCCCTGGATTGCCTCACGATGCGCGCTCGCCCGCGGCAGTACGCGACGCAAGTAGAAGTCCGCGCTGGCCAGCTTGGCCTGGTAGAACGCCTCATCTCCAACCCCTTGCTCCAGCGCATCCTGTGCCCGCGCTGCAGCCTGTAGCCAGAGTCCCGCCAACAACACATAGGCCGAGTACTGCAGGAAATCCACCGACACCGCGCCGATCTCCTGCGGGTCGCGCCCGGTGGCGGCGATGATCTCGGCGCTCAGCTCACGCCACTCCCCAATCCGCGCCTGCACCTTGCTGGCCATGGCATGCAGTGCTGGCCGATCAACCTGCTGGTCGCAAATCTCGCTGAACTCGGCCTGCAGCGCTGACAGTTCAGTACCGCCATCGCCGAGCAGCTTGCGGCGGATGTAGTCGAGCGCCTGGATGCCGTTGGTGCCCTCGTACAGCTGAGTGATGCGGCTGTCGCGCATCAGCTGCTCCATGCCCCACTCGCGGATATAACCGTGGCCGCCGTAGACCTGCACGCCGAGGCTCGCGACCTCCTGGCCCATGTCAGTGAAGAAGGCTTTGACGATAGGAATCAGCAGCGCCGCGCGCTTGCTTGCGGCCTTGCGGTAGCTCGGTTCGGGATGGCCATGTTCAAGGTCCAGCTGCCGGGCGCAATACGCCGCCAACATCCGGCTGCCTTCGACCAGTGTCTTCTGCGTCAGCAGCATGCGCCGCACGTCCGGGTGCACGATGATCGGATCAGCCACCTTGTCCGGATGCTGAACACCGGCCAAACCGCGCGACTGCAGCCGCTCACGTGCATAGCCCAGCGAGCCCTGATAGGCCTGTTCGGCGATGCCCAGGCCCTGCAAACCGACCTGGAAGCGCGCGTCGTTCATCATGGTGAACATGCACGCCAGACCCTGGTTCGGCTCGCCGACGACCCAGCCGGTGGCGCCGTCGAAGTTCATCACGCAAGTGGCCGCGCCCTTGATGCCCATCTTGTGCTCGATGGCGCCGCAGGAAAGCGCGTTGCGCTCGCCGGGCGTACCATCGGCCTTGGCGATGAACTTGGGTACCAGCAAGAGGCTGATGCCCTTCACCCCGGCCGGTGCATCCGGCAGGCGTGCCAACACCAGGTGCACGATGTTCTCGCTCATGTCGTGCTCGCCACCGGAGATGAAGATCTTGCTGCCGCTGACCTTGTAGCTGCCGTCCGCCTGGGGCTCGGCCTTGGTCCGCAACAGCGCAAGATCGGTGCCGGCCTGCGGCTCGGTCAGGCACATGGTGCCGCTCCAGCTGCCGCTGACCAGCTTCTCCAGATAGGCGTTCTTCAGCTCGTCGCTGCCGTGCTTGTACAGCGCCAGCACCGCGCCCTCGGTGAGGCCCGAGTAGATGCGGAAGGACAGGGACGCGCCCATCAGCATCTCGTGGAAGTTACAGGCGACCAGCTGCGGGAAGCCCTGGCCACCGTACTCGGTCGGCCCGGTCATGCTCGCCCAGCCGTTGTCGACGTACTGCCTGTAGGCCTCGACGAAGCCCTGCGGGGTGCGCACCTCGCCGTTTTCAAGGGTCACGCCCTCTTCGTCGCTGTTGCAATTGAGCGGTGCGATTTCGCCGCCGGTGTAGCGCGCCGCTTCTTCCAGCACGCCGTCGATCAGCTCACGGTCCAGGCCGTTGCCGAGCAGCTCGCAATGAGCGCTGGCGTCGAATAGCTCGTGCAGTACGAAACGCATGTCACGCAGGGGGGCCTTGTACTCCATGCTCAGGCTTCCTTTTTGTAGTCAACGAAGCAACTGCCGAGCGTGGCCAGGCTGTCGATCAGCTCGGCCGGCTGCCAGTGCGGCCCGTGGCGCTCGGCCAGTGCATTCAACCGGTCACGAATGGCTGGCAGGCCTTGGCGATCAGCCCAGGTCATCGGCCCGCCGACTTCGGCCGGGAAGCCATAGCCGTAGAGGTAAACGGTGTCGATATCAGCACTGGACTCGGCCATGCCTTCTTCAAGAATCTTCGCGCCTTCGTTGACCAACGCCAGCAGGCAGCGCTCGAGAATTTCTTCGCTGCCAATTTCGCGACGTTGAAAGCCGAGCCGCTCGGACTCGCGCTGCACGAGCGCGTCCACTTCCGGGTCGTGTTCGGCCTGGCGGCTGCCTTCGGCATAGCGGTAGTAGCCCATGCGCGATTTCTGGCCGAAGCGGCCCAGCTCGCAGAGGCGGTTGTCGATCTGCACCTCAGGCTCATCCTGGCCCTTGCCGGCCAATTCGCGCGAACGCCATTCCAGGTCGATGCCGACTACGTCGTACATGCGGAACGGCCCCATAGCAAAACCGAAGCCCTGCAGCGCAGCGTCTACCTGATGCGGGTAGGCCCCTTCGAGCAGCATCATTCGTGCTTCCCGCACATAGGTCGCGAGCATGCGGTTGCCGATGAAGCCCTGACAGTTGCCGGCGATCACGCTGACCTTGCCCATGCGCTTGCCGAGTTCAGTGGACGCCTTGAGCACGGCTTTGGAAGTCTTCGCACCGCGGACGATTTCCAGCAATTTCATGATGTGTGCCGGGCTGAAGAAGTGCAGCCCCACCACCTGCTCAGGGCGCCCGGTGACGGCGGCAATGGCGTCTATGTCCAGTGCCGAGGTGTTGCTGGCGAGAATGCCGGTGGGCTTAACGATGCCGTCCAGTTCGCGGAAGATGGTCTGCTTTAGCTCGAGGTTCTCGTAAACGGCTTCGATCACCAGATCGACATCGGCTAACGCCTGATAATCGGCCGCTTTGCTGATGCAGGCGCGACGTGCAGCCGCCTGAGTCTCGTCGATCCGCCCCTGGCGGACGTTATGCGCGTAGGTGTCGGCCACGACGCCCAACGCCTGCTCCAGCATCTCGGGATTGTTGTCCAGCCACAGCACCTGCACACCGGCGTTGGCCAGGCTCATGACGATACCGCGGCCCATGGTGCCCGCGCCGATCACGGCGGCGGTCTGGATATCGAAACCGGTTTGGCTCATAGCAGCTGTCCTTATCGCAAGGCGGAAAAAACTGGAGACCAACCATAGACGAAGACGCTACTATTTTTGAAATTTAGTCTTGTGATGTTTCAGATTCACCCGATGAATATCTACAACTTCGACCTCAACCTCCTTCGCGTGCTGGACGCCCTGCTACGCGAACGCAATGTCTCCCGCGCTGCGGAGCGGCTTTCGCTCAGCCAACCGGCCGTCAGTAATGCACTCAATCGTCTGCGCGAACTGCTCGATGATCCGCTGCTGGTCCGTGTTGGCCGCGCCATGCAACCCACGCCGCGCGCGCTGAGCCTGGAAGCGCCCATTCGCGATGCGTTGCAGCAGATCGAGCACACCTTGAATGCCGGGGATTTCTTCGATCCGAGCACCAGCCGGCAGCGCTTCGTCATTGCTGTCACCGATTACGTCGAGCTGGTCTGTATGCCTGCGTTGATGGCTCGCCTGGCGAGCGTGGCACCGGGGATTCAGCTGGCCATCGAGCATCTGACCCCAAGCCTGCCGGTCGAAGCGCTGGATGACGGCAAGCTGGATCTGGTTCTTGGCCGCTTCGTCGAAGTGCCGACCCGTTTTCATACCCGACGCTGGGCCAGCGAAACCTTGCAGATTGCGGTGCGCAAGGGTCATCCGTTGGTTGGCAAGACACTGGACCTCGACGGTTTTTTGCGCCTGCGCCACCTCTGGGTCCACGGCGGACAGACGCGCGGCATGGTCGATCAATGGCTGGAGGAGCAAGGACTCAGCCGCGATGTGGTCTACACCACCCCGAACTATCTGCAGGCAGCACATATCGTCGCGCGTAGCGATCTGGCCGCGGTGTTGCCCACGCAGCTGGCGCGCTATTTCGCCGAGATGCTACCGCTCCAGCTGTTTGACCTGCCCTTCGATCTCGGTAGCTTCCGGCTGGATATCGTCAGCGTTGCGCAACGTGAACGGGATGCTGCCCTGCAATGGCTGATCGAACAGATCGTCGCGATAAGTGAACACGATAGTCTGCCGCGGTGAGGCGATAGGCTGTGCTGTGGCACCACGTGCCGCGGTTGCCGGGACGCTATGGCATTCCCGGCGGTTTTCCATGGGCAACAAAAAACCCGCCAAAGCGGGTTTTTCCTGACCATCCGAATCCTTCCGGGTGCCGTCCTGGCGATGGTCGATCTTCCTTGATCCTGAGCGCGTCCTGCGCTTCAGAGCTGGGCATAGATTAATCATCCGGCCGAGCAAGCTGAAGAGCTAAAGACTGGGATCCTTGTAAGCCTTTCGCTATAGGAAGGGACAAACGCATCGTCGGGAGCCTCTCTAAGCGCTGACTCGAAACAAATCCTGGAGCGATGCGCTTGAGGCGTTAACGTAGCGCTGTCGCTTCTGCGCTATCGCCGCACGGGCCATGGAGATTGGGCTAATGTCAGACCGTAATCTCTCAATGCAGGCGCGAACTGGCCGCCAGCCGAGCGATAAACGGCCCATAAAGTTTCGGTGAAATTTCACAACATTCAATCTTATGAAAACGGCGAGATATGTGGCGGTAAATAATGGAAATAACTGGCTACTCAGTTTTGTCAGATGTTCAGCAGTCACCTTCTTGAAACAGCCTTAAGACAAACAATGCTGTACATATCTTTTTATGTGCGTATATTCCGGGTCACTGCTTCGCAATTAACACTTCGACACCCGACATGATGTTTCTCTGTTTCATCTCCTCGGTTCGTTTTGCTTCTCGCTTCTCAGTCTCGGCGCCGAACAATTCAGCGCTGCAGCCTTAAAACACCTGGGAGATACTCATGTCTACTCGTCAAACTGGCACAGTTAAATGGTTCAACGATGAAAAAGGTTTCGGCTTTATTACGCCGACCAATGGCAGCGAAGACCTGTTCGTTCATTATCGTTCGATCGAAAGCGCAGGTTTCAAAAGCCTGAGCGAAGGCCAAGCAGTTTCTTTCCTGGCCACTAAGGGCCAGAAAGGAATGCAGGCTGATCAGGTTCAAGTCTCTTAAGACGCCTGAAATAAAAAAGCCCCGCTTCGGCGGGGCTTTTTTTCGTCTGGATTATTTAAATTCAGCTATAAAGTACTGCCCACCCATGGGCATATTTGAGTCACTAGTTTCAGAGATAAACTAGGCGGTTACTGCATAAAGCATCAGCATGGCAGAAGCCAAATCTTGCCGAAACAGTCTGTGGCTTGGCCAGGAAGCATTCTCCGCGCGCCGCCAAACTGTGCTGCGCAATGCCTAACGCGAAACGCGTGTGCAGGGTGCGGAAAAGCAAAAACCCGCCGAAGCGGGTTTTTCTGACCTATCCGATTCCATTCGAGCGCCTTCCTGGCAATGGTCGATCATCCTGATCCTGAGCGCTTCCTGCGCTTCAGAGTGGGCATAGATTAATTACTTGAACGCTGGAGCTGTAGTCGTGATCGCGCAGATTCATGTAAGCCTTTGGCTATTCGCACCGCCGAGGCCCAACCCTGACACCCTTGCAAATCCCACGTCTCACGCAAACTTTGCGTGGTTATGTTGGCTTTTCATCCAAAACGTCGGGATTTAGCTGCCATCGGCCTTTTCGAGGGAAGGCGATGAAGCATGGAGCCCCGCTCAACAACCCTATTTTTTCTGAGTATTACCCCTGACTTTGCCTCATCAATAGCTGCGGGTGTTGGATCGTCCGATTTTCAGGCCTGCCTTCGCCCACGTCTGCGCTGTCACTGCCGCCAACTTTGAGGACATACGAATCATGATGGCTTGCGGTAGCGGCTCGGATGCCAGTAGCCCGACAGCAGCGGCAGTGCCGGCCCTTGCCAGCCCCGTCGGCGCAGCTGCGTGGCGATCAGTGCGTTCATGATTTTGTGCCCCATCAGCAACACGCTGCCATGCGTTTCCGCCAGCTCGATAAGCCTGTCGGCCGCGACACTCGCACGTCGCCTCGATTCGCTCACTGGCTCGGTGTGACGTGCGAAACCAAGGAACCAGGCCGTGCGGAACGTAATACGCCAGACACGAGAAGGCATCAACGGATAAGCCCAGTCCGGATAAGGCAGATGGGCCTCGGCAAACAAGGGATCGGGCTGGTGCAGGCATTGGCAGTCCAGATGGTCGCGCGACTCCACGCAGCGCATCAGCGAGCTGCAGACGACAATGCCAACCGACTCAGCAAGACGTCGCAAGGCTTCCGGCCGCTCGCTGCCCACGACACTGGCGGCATTGTAAACCTCGACCCAGTGCTTCATGCCGGCTGGCGTACTCCATGGGTCGGCGTTGTGGTCAGGCCGCCCGTGACGCACCAGGATGATCTGCATGAAGGGACTACCAGAGGAGGACATTGCTCATTCGAAACACAACGGCGATGGCTGGTTCCGGACGGCACAACAATAACGAGGAGTGAAGCGGGTTTGGCTGGGAAGGCCCTGGTAAAGACCAGGGCCGGACGCCTTACTTGTCGAGCTCTTCCTGTTTTTCCAGGAATTCCTCTTCGAGCATCGCATCCTTTACCGCCTGCGGTTGCTCGTCACGCAATGGATCATTGAGTTCGCCGCCAGAGAGTACTTTGGTGTCCAACTTGCCGATCAGGTGCTCAAGGGCGTGGCGCATCTTTTCCGCGGCACCTTCAACCGCCAACTGAAGGGATTCGGCCTTGTGTGTCACCGATACGGCCTGATGGCCCTTCGGGCGGGCTTCGATCTGGCAGCGCTTGTCATCAGCGCCAGCCTTCTGTGCATTCTCGTCGCTGACGTGTACTTCGATGCGAGTGAGGAAATCGTCGAAACGCTCCAGCCGCTCCTCTACGGTCGAACCGACCCACTCATGCAGCTCGACACTGCCGGGGATGTGGTGGCTGTTGACTTGAACATGCATACGACTACTCCTGATTGATGACGTACCTACTAAGGTTCGAGGCGTCTGTACCGCCGAGGTTCAGCGGTTTCGTCTGGCTGAATTGTCTCCAGCGGCGGACTGGCCTTCGCTGACCCAGATCAGTGAAGCGCTTGAGCTCCGAAAGCCAGCGCATCGAAGCCCCCAGCCGCCTGAGCCTGCTACTCCTCCATCAGCTGACGATAGCGGCGCTGATATTCCTCGTAAGACAACGTCTCATCCTGCAACCGTTGCAGTTGCTGCTGACGGTACGCGTGTGGGCTCAGCGGCGCACCCAACACGGCCTGTGGCTTTGCGACACCCAGGCCGCTGGCCCCGTCGGGGAACAGTTGGTCGGTGAGTTCGGCAATCTTGTTTTCGGCGCTGATGAATTTGTCTGGGCGACCACTGCCCCAGCGCGCGTCGTATTCGGCCTGCCCCACCTGACGCCCCTGCTCGTAGACGCGGATGTCGGCGTAACTCATGTAGAGCAAAAGGTCCCAGCGCCAGATCCCGGTGTAAGTGGTGCTCAAGGAACAGCGGTCGGGTTTGCTGCCGGCCGCCAACTGACGGACCTTGAATCCCTTGTCACTGAGCAACTGCTGATAGGTGGTGTTGAAGCCGGCGCGAAGCCCAACGGCCGGAATGGCACAGATCTCCGGCGCCAGCTCGGGCGACAGATGCGCAGGCGTAACGGTCTGCTTGATGCTGCAGCCGGTGATGGAAAGCGAGGCGAAAAGAAGAAACGGCAAGGCGACGCGCATCGGGACATCCTGTCTGGAGAAAATCGCGGGCATTTTGCCAGTATTCAATCAGTTCCGCGTGCCTTACCTAGTCTCGCCCGCGGTGCCTGCTGACCTGGTCGGCTCGCACGCCGAGCCGCCAGCCCACCCCACCCCAGACCGCCGCGCTTGCCGCGCCCACCAGAGCGACCAGCCAGACACCCTGGCCAAGGCTGTCGAGCAGAGCCTTGCCCCAGCCGCTGAGGGCATCACCACCGCGATAGATCACGGTATCGATGAAGTTCTTCGCCTTGTATTTGCTCTCGGCATCCAGCGGCGCGAACAGCATCTCTCGGCCTGGGCGAACAAACGCATATTCACCGATGCGGCGCACAATCATGACCGCCGCCAGCACGGCAAAGCTCGGTGCCAACGCCAAGCCGAGGAACCCCAGACAGACCAGCGCCGGCACTGCGCTGAGCAACACCCGCACCCCGAGTCGCTGAGCGATACGCCCGGTGATGAACAGCTGCGAGAGCAGTGCGCCAGCCTGCACGACGAAGTCGATGGCACCGAAGACTCGCACCTGCTCTGTACGCTCCGGAAACAGCTCGGCCACCAATCGTGCCTGTTCGAAATAGAGAAAGGTGCTGGCGGTGGTCAGCAGCAGCACAAAGGCAGCGATGCCCAGCAGATAGCGCGAGCCCAGCACCCGGGTCAGCCCGCTGAACGGATTACCCATCACCGGTCGCCGCGGGCTTTCGGCGTGTTCGGCATCGGGGCGGCCGGCACCCAGCACTTCGCGCCAGGCCATCAGGTAGTGCTTGATCGCCACCGCTACCGCCAGTAGCAGTGCCGCCAGCAGCATCAGCCCGAACTGCCCGAGCACGCCGACGAGCAAGGCGCTCAGGGCCGGCCCCATCAGCCCTCCGACGCTGGCACCGGCCGCAATGAAGGCGAACAGCCGACGCGCCTGGGGTGCATCGAACACATCGGCCATCAGGCTCCAGGCAACCGAGACCACGAACAGGTTGTAGACCGAGATCCACACGTAGAACACCCGCGCCAGCCAGATGCTCTCGCGCAGGAGAAAGAACAGCCCGGCAAATAGCAGCAGGTTGAGGCAGAAGAAGCCGTACACCCAGTCGATGTAATGGATGCGCGCCACGCGCGAGTTGAGCCAGGCGAACAGCGGCACCGCCACCAGCATGGCGACGAAGGTCGCGGTGAACAGCCACTGCAGGTTCTCGACGCCGCCCTGAATACCCATCGACTCGCGGATCGGCCGCAGCATGAAATAGCCGCTGAACAGGCAGAAGAACAGCGCGAACCCTGACAGCGCCGCGCGCAGCTCGCCCGGGCGGGCATTGATCAGCGCGGCGGCACGCGCCGCAAACGGCATGATCATCCAGCCCCAGCCCGGAGTCCCTCAGCCACGTTCATCGGAAAGCTTCGACAATCAGTTCCCGCTGACGCGCGTCCGGCAACCGGCCCTGCCCGGCCATGAGGTTGTCGGCCATGTAGCGCGGATTGGATGTGGCAGGTATCACCGTGGTCACCGCCGGCTCGGCGAGGATGAACTTAAGCAGCAGCTGCGCCCAGGAGCCGGCATCGATGTCTGCCGCCCAGCCCGGCAACGGCTTGCCCTTGACCCGCGAGAGCAGGTTGCCGCGGGTAAAGGGCCGGTTGATCAGCGTGGCAATGCCGTGCTCGGCGCAATACGGCAGCAATCGCCTTTCAGCATTGCGCTCGCTGACCGAATAGTTGAACTGAACGAAATCGACAGGCTCCTGCTTGAGCACCTCTAGCAGCCGGTCATGGGCGGATTCGACATAGTGAGTCACGCCTATGTAGCGGATACGGCCCTGCTCCTTGAGAGTGCGGAGCAGCTGGAGCTGGGTGCGCGTGTCCTGCAGGTTGTGCACCTGGATCAGGTCGATCACTCCGGTCTGCAGCGCCTCGAAGCTCTTTTCGATCTGCGCCAGACCACGCTCGCGGCCGGTGGCAGACACCTTACTGGCCAGAAACACCTGCCTACGCGCATCGCCGCGCTGGACCAGCTCACCCACCACCCGGTCAGCATTGCCGTAGCTCGGCGCAGTATCGATCACCCGTGCGCCTCCCTCGACGAGCACCCGCAGCACCTCGAGCAGGGTTCGCATCTCGTCATCGTCGAGCTGAACGTCATGTGTCCGCGAGGTTCCCAGCCCGATCACCGGCAGCATCTCGCCGGTCGCGGGAATCGCGCGCTGGCGCAACGGTTCGGCCCCTCTTGCCAGCAATGGAAGCAGCGGCCCGAGGGCGGCGACAGTGGCTAACAGGGCGGAACGACTTAGCAGCAGGCGGCGAGTCTGCATGAGCGGATCTCCAGGTCGGGCGGCGGCGACCTTTGAGTATGGTCGACACAGCCAGGAGCGCCGGCTGATATCCGCGCTAGAGCTTTTCCGATTGTGACAGCGCTGCGATGGCAGACGCTGGGGGATGGCAGCCACCCCGAATGACAGCCCATCGGGACAGTCTTCACGATAGTGGCATTATGCTTTCATTTCGGGTTTACTTCGCCGCCAGAACGGTACAGGTCGGCTCCGCGCCACCAAATGAGCCATGGCTTGCTATCCATCGAGAGGACGATGCACCCATCCCCTTCACGTTCCAGTGCACAACCGACCAGAGCAGCACCCGTGACACGACGCCGCCGCCAGCAGCGCCTGATCAGCCTGGCCTATGCGCTCGGCCTGCTGCTGGTGTTTATGCTCAGCCTGTTGTTGTTACCGGACGACACCGGGCTGGGCAAACTGCTATGGGGCGTACGCGTCCCCGGTTAGCCGGACGCCGCGCAAGCGCGGGCGCCAGTTCAGACCTGGAAGCGACCCACCAGGCTCGCCAGAGTCTGCGACAGCCCGGACAATTGCTGACTGGCCTGCATGCTCTTCGTAGAATTGGCAGCCGCATCATCGGACAGGTCGCGTATATCGCTGATGTTGCGCGCAATCTCCTCGGTCACGCTGCTCTGCTCCTCGCAAGCCGTGGCAATCTGCGTCGCCATGTCATTGATGCGCTGTACCGACTCGGCCGTGTCGGCCAACACCTGATCGACGCCGGCAGCACGTTCCACACTGTCGCGCGCCTTGCCACTGCCGGCGTGCATGGCCTGCACGGCCTTGGCAACCCCGCTCTGCAACCGCTCGATGCGTAGCTGGATGTCCTTGGTTGAATCCTGAGTACGGCCTGCCAGCGCCCGCACCTCATCCGCCACCACGGCGAATCCGCGACCCTGCTCACCAGCGCGGGCGGCCTCGATGGCGGCGTTGAGCGCCAGCAGGTTGGTCTGTTCTGCAATGCCGCGAATCACTTCGAGTACCGCACCAATGCTGGCGGTCTCTTCAGCCAGGACCTCGATGGTCTGCGAGGTACTCTCCACCTCCTGCGCCAGCTGGCGGATTGACTGGACGGTGCTGGTGACCACCGCTGCGCCCTGGCTTGACTGCTGTTGCGCATTCCGCGCCGCATCGGAAGCGTTCTGTGCGTTCAGCGCAACTTCATGCACCGCAGCGCTCATTTCCGTCGCTGCCGTGCTGACCTGGTCCACGGCCGCATGTTCACTGCTGATCAGTTGATCGTTCGTCGCCGCCATCCTGGCCATATCACGCGCCGCCGCATCGACTTCTCCGGTAACCCGACCGACTTCGGCGATCAGCGGTTGCAGCTTGTCGAGAAAACGGTTGAAGGCATTGCCGAGTTGGCCCAACTCGTCGGCCGACCGCACATCCAGCCGGGCGCGCAGGTCGCCATCACCCTCGGCAATCTGCTGCACACGCTCGAGCAAACGCTGCATCGGCCGCAGCACCACCAGAGGCAGACCCACCACCAACAACACGCAGCCGAGCAGACCAACAGCCAACACGATGATCTGCTGTTCTGCTGTCGCCGCGCCTTCAGCGATGGCGGCCTCGCCTTCGCTGTTAGCCGCCGCCGCTTCAAGATCGCCCAGCTTGTCGATGGCATCACGCATGGCATCGAAGCTCGACTCGCTTTCGCCAAAGCTCAGTGCACTGGCGGCCAGCGGATCGAGGTCGATCTGCTCGATCACCCGCTGCGAGACCCCAGACCATTGCTGAAAGCCACGATTGAACTGCTCGACCAACGCCAGCGCTTCCGAACTTGGCTGCATGGCGGCGTACTGCTGCACGCGGTCGTAGGCCTGCTTGAGGTTTTCCGCATGGCTGGCCCTGAGCGCCTGGACGTGGTCGCCCGCATCGCTGTCGAGCAGGCTGCGCTCGGCGACTAAGGCCTGATACAGGTCACGGTCGGCATTGAGCAGCAGCCCGATGGCGGGCAGGTGCCGTGTCGCCAGCTGCTGGCTCGAATCGGCCACATGGTTGACGCCACGCATGCCGACGACCCCCATCAGCACCAGCAGCAGCGCCAGCGCCGCAATGGGCAGGGTAATTTTCCAGCGGAATCCGAGATCGGTGAACAAGCGAGACATGACGTCGCTCCTTGTGGGGCTTTCCTTGCTATCGGCCACAAGCACTGCGGCAACAGGTCACTCGTCGACAATTGCACAGCCGCAGTCGACTTCCGTTGAGCCATGTCAACTGGAGTCGCCGCCTCCCTCAGTACTTCCGGATGAAGACCATGGTGGCATGGCGATCTTTTATCCAGCGGCCGATAACGTCACTGACGACGGCACCACCGAGCGGCATGCGCCTCACGGCCACGGTGGCGATAACAACAACTAGCTTCTGATCGATGGCTGATCAGTGCGGGAGCGGCCGAGTGTCCCGCTTCCTTTTCTAAAAGCGCGAGTAAAGCCCATGATTTCGCTTTCCCGATTCAAGCCAGGCCACACGCAATCCAGCGGCACGGCAAGTCTGCTCTGCTCGGCCCAGCAGCTGGCCCAGCAGCTCGCCGCCTTGCGCTTCAATCCGACCTACATTGCCGGCTTCGTCTCGCCGCATGTGAATCTGGATGACGTGGCAAGACAGGTGTCGCAGCGTTTTCCGCAGGCGACGATCAGCCTGTGCACCACGGCGGGAGAGCTCTCCAGCGAGGGCCAGCGGCTCTACTGTGCCACCGGCGCGCAATGGGATCGGGTGGTGCTGCAGCTGTTCGACGCCAGCGTCATCGCCGCCGCCGAGATCGTTCAGGTCCCCCTGGAAAGCGAAGACATCCGCGGCCAGGGCAACCGCATGAGCATGGCGCAGCGGATCGCCAAACTGACGGCCTCGATCAAGCGAGTGCAGGTGTCGATGAAGATCGACTACCGCGACACCCTCGCCAACATCTTCTTCGACGGGCTCTCCGCTTCGGAATCCTTCTTCATGGAAGCGCTGTACGAGTCCGGGCGCTTCCCCTGCCTGTTCGTCGGTGGCTCGGCCGGTGGCAAGCTGGATTTCCAGAAGACCCAGCTGCATGACGGCAAGCGCAGCTACCAGAACCACGCGCTGATCGTCTTCCTCAAGTGTGCGCGGGATGTGCGTTTCGGGGTGTTCAAGAGCCAGAACTTCGAGCCCACGTCGCTCAGCCTGAGCGTGCTCAGTGCCTCGCTGGAAGAGCGCTACATCAGCCAGGTGATCGATTCCCGCGGCAACATCCGCAGCATGGTCCAGGCACTGTGCGAGGCGCTCAAATGCGCGCCAAAAGAGCTGGAGCAGCGGCTCTCCGACTACTCCTTCGCCATCCGTGTCGGCGAAGAGGTTTTCGTCCGCTCGATCTCGCAGATCGACTTCGCCAACGAGCGCGTGCACCTGTTCTGCGACGTTGCGCCCGGTGAGGAGCTGATCATGGTCAAGCGCACCCCGCTGGCCGAAACCACCCGCCGCGACTACCAGAAATTCATGCAGAACAAGCCCGGCAAGCCGCTGGTGGGCATCCTCAACGACTGCATCCTGCGTCGTCTGAACAACGAGCAGGCTCTGGGTAGCATGGACCCGGTGTTCGATGACGTCCCAGTGGCCGGTTACTCGACCTTTGGTGAGATTCTCGGCCTCAACCTCAACCAGACACTGACCGCGGTGTTCTTCTTCCGCACCAACGGCAAGGATGAGTTCCACGACGAGTACACCGACAACTTCATCGCCTACCACGGCGAGTTCAAGGCCTTCTTCCTGCGCCGGCAGATCAAGAAGCTGACCGGCCTCAGCCAAGTAGTGGTCAAGCAGATCGAGCAGTTCAAGCGCCAGGACTACAGCAGCGCGGTAGACATCAACGGCCTCGACGAGCACATCCGCCCGGTGTTTCGCGGCCTGGCCGACCTTGGCCAGGTGCTCTCCCAGGCCGACCATGAACGGCAGTCCATGTCCGAGCAACTGAGCCAGTGCGCCACCGAACTGCACGGCTCGATGGATGATCTGACGCTGAACATCAACCAGCAAGGCACCGTCATCGAACAGGCCGGCAGCTCGGTCAAGCAAATGGTCCACCAAGCCGATGAGGTGGTCAGCAGCGCCCGCGATCTGGCGCAGTCCAGCCAGCGCATTCAGTCGGTGGTGCAGACCATTCAGCAGATCGCCGGGCAGACCAATCTGTTGGCACTCAACGCTGCCATCGAGGCCGCACGCGCCGGGGAGCAAGGTCGCGGTTTCGCAGTGGTGGCCGACGAGGTGCGCAAGCTGGCCGAGATCACCGGCAAGAACGCCGAGGAGATCGGCACCGACATCGACCGCCTGGCCAGCGAGATTCGTGCGGTAGCGCAGCACATCGAGACCCAGTCGGCCGGTGTCGGCTCGCTGACCGGCTTGCTGGATGCGCTGGAAAACTCGAGTAACCTCACCGCCGGTACGTCGAGGCAAACCAAAGGCGTCGCCGACCGGCTGATCGGTCTGACCGCGCGCTGAGGTTCTCCGCCACTGATCTAGCGCGTCAGGCGCGCGCGAACCTCGGCGTAGGGATAGGCCTCCAGCGAGGCGAAACCGGAGATCTGGCGCGCCTTGAGCTTGGTGAACACCGGCACGCTGATGCCGCAGAGAAAGCGCGTCAGGCATTCGGCGCCCGGCGCATCGTCCTTGAGTTGCCGGTAGCGCTGAATGAAATCGGCGCAACGTGCGCTCAGATCCATCTGCTCCAGAGGCGCCAGGGCTGGCGGTTCCGGCAGTTGTGCGACCTGTCCGCGACAGACCGAGCAATGCCCGCAGCGCTGCGGTGCCTGGCGATCACCGAAATAGGCCGCCAGCCGCTGACTCAGGCACTCGGCGGACTCGAACAGCGCCAGCATGTTGTCGATGCGGGTGATTTCGCTGGCTTCATGCCCCTTGAAATAGGCATGCAGCTCGCCACTCAGGGCATCGGCATCGAAACGCGGATCGAGCAGCGCATAGACCTCGGTCATCTGCTTGCTCTCCAGCTCGATCCAGCCCTTTTCCTGGAAGTACTCCAGCGCCTTAACCACTCGCGCGCGGTCGGCGCCGTGCTGCCCGTAGAGCGCGTCGAAATCCAGGGTGCACCAGGTTCGCGCCCGTGCCGAGCTGTGCACGATGGCCTCGACGAACTGCCGCCGCTCGCCGTCGAACTTCGCCACCAGCGCCTCGGGCTCGAGCAGGTACTTGAAGCGGTACTCAGCGAAATAGGCGAAACGTGGCGCAATGATGCCGCGCAACTCCAGTTGCACCAGCAGAGTTTTCAATGGCAACTGGCGGATGTTGCTCTGGTCCGATAGCTGGTTGAGCATCAGTTCCCACTGCCCGCCGGGGCCGGCTTGCAGCAACTCGTCCAGCACGCAGCGGATGCCTTCGCGTTCGGGCGTGTCGCCGTAGACAAAGTTCTGCAGAACGCTGAGGCTGTCGCGGTTGGCCAGCACCAAGCAATCGGACGGCTGGCCGTCGCGTCCGGCACGGCCGATTTCCTGGCTGTAATTCTCCACGGACTTGGGCAGGTCGTAATGCACCACGTTGCGGATATCGGCCTTGTCGATACCCATGCCGAACGCGATGGTGGCGACGATGCAGTTCAGCTCGCCGTGCATAAAGCGGCGCTGGATCGCTTCGCGCGCTTCATGGGCCATGCCGGCGTGGTAGGCGCTGGCCGGAAAGCCGCGCTGCGCCAGATGCTCGACGACCTGCTCGGCTGTCTTCTGCTGGGTGACGTAGACAATGGTCGGCTGACCGCCCTTGTCCGCCAGCCACTCCACCAGCCGCCGCTGCTTGTTAAAACCGCTGACCGGCTCCACCAGCAGATTGAGATTGGGCCGGTAGAAACCGGTGGTGACCACGTCGTCCGCGGCAATCGAGAATCTGGTCTGCATATCGGCGATCACCGGCGGCGTCGCCGTCGCGGTCAACAGCAGCACCTGGGGGATATTGAACTGCCGCTGGTAGTCGGGAAGCTTGAGGTAATCCGGGCGGAAGTTGTGCCCCCACTCGGAGATGCAGTGCGCCTCATCGACCACCAGCAACGAGATCGGCACCTGGCTGATGAAATTGCGAAAGCGCTCGTTTTTCAGCCGCTCCACGGAAATCATCAGGATCTTCAGCTCGCCGGACTTGGCCCTCGCCATGGTCTCGCTGGCCTGCTCGCGGCTCTGTGCGGAATCGATACTGCCGGCGGCGATGCCGTGGCGCTGCAGAAAGGCCAGTTGATCCTGCATCAAGGCCAGCAACGGCGAGACGACCAAAGTCAGATGTGGCAGCAGCATTGCCGGCAGCTGGTAGCACAGCGATTTGCCCGAACCTGTGGGGAAGATCGCCGCCGCCGAACGACCGGCCACCACCGCGCGGATGGCCTGTTCCTGGCCGGGACGAAAGCCGTCGTAGCCGAATGTCTGCTTGAGGGTCTGCTCGATCATGCGGGGTCACGCCTTGGACGGGAGGCCGGAGGGTAACAAAAGGAGGGAGACGGTACAGCAAAGCGACTAGCACGCGCAGACAGCCTCGCGAAGAGAAACAGACGCCGCGTATGGGGAAGCTGCGACGCTCGCGCTTTGAGACTGCAAACGCAGCGGGCTAGCGTCGTCAGCAACAGACAAAAACACACCGCCGCGGAAAGTGCCGCGGCGGCGCAGAGGCAGAGAACGCTTCGCGCGCTCGCTCGGATGATTCAGAAGCGGTCGCGGATGATCACTTCGTCGAACGGCAGCTTGCCCACGCGGGGCTTGGGGTCGACCGTGCGCTTACCGACCGCGACCATCATGGCGATGACGTGGTTATCCGGCAGGTTGATCAGCTTGGCCACCGCATCGAAATCGAAGCCGTCCATGGGGCAGGAATCCAGGCCCTTGCCACGTGCAGCAAGCATCAGCGTCTGCGCCATCAGGCCGCAGCTGCGCATGGCCTCGTCACGCTGTACCTGCGGCTTGCCGCGGTAATAGTTGTCGATGGCGCCGGCCATGTAGTCCTGCACTTCGGCCGGAGCACCGTCCCAGACGCGGCGGACGTTCTTTTCCCAGCTGTCGACCTGAGCACAGACCACCACCAGCATCGAGGCATCGGTCATCTGCGCCTGATTCCAGCCCACCTCGCGGATCTGCGCGCGCAACTCCGGATTACTCACCTCGACGAAGCGCACGTGCTGCAGGTTGAACGCGGACGGTGCCAGCAACGCCAACTGCAAGAGCTCGTCCTTCTCTTCGCGGCTGAGCTGAAAGCTGGGGTCATACGCCTTGACAGCACGGCGAGTCTGGATGGCTTCTTCGATCTGCATGGTGTGGCTCCAATGGGGGTGTACGTGGCCGTTATGCTATGTGCCAACGGGCATCGAATCCATCCGTCTTGGTTGATAGAAGTTATCAACCGAACCGATGAAGGGTTCGGGTTCAATGTTTCGCAGTTCGGGACGGCCGCACTCGCGGCTAATCCCGCCAAGGGCGACCGGAAGGCCATCGACATAGTGAACCGGCAGAAAAACGCCCATGAAAAAGCCGCCCGAAGGCGGCTTCTCCAACGCTTGGCGTTACAGCTTAGAGCTGCGGGCCAGCGGCCTTGATGGCGTCGGAAACGTCGAACTTCTTGAAGTTCTCGACGAACTTGTTCGCCAGCTCCTTCGCGGCCTCGTCGTAGGCGTTGCCATCGGACCAGGTATTGCGCGGGTTGAGCAACTGGGTGTCGACACCGGTGACGGCCTTCGGCACGTCGAGGTTGATGATTGGCAGATGCTCGGTTTCTGCACCCACCAATGCACCGCTCTGGATCGCAGCGATCACGGCACGTGTGGTCGGGATGTTGAAGCGCTTGCCGACGCCGTAGCCACCACCGGTCCAGCCGGTGTTGACCAGGTAGACCTTGGAGCCGAACGCCTGGATGCGCTTGATCAGCAGCTCGGCATAGACACCGGCCGGCCGTGGGAAGAACGGCGCGCCGAAGCAGGTGGAGAAGGTCGACTTGATGCCGCTGCCCGAACCCATTTCGGTAGAGCCCACCAGTGCGGTGTAGCCGGAAAGGAAGTGGTAAGCCGCCTGTTCTTCGTTAAGGATCGACACCGGAGGCAGAACACCAGTCAGGTCGCAAGTCAGGAAGATCACTGCGTTCGGCTCGCCGCCCAGGTTCTTCTCACTACGCTTCTCGACGTATTCCAGCGGATAGGCTGCGCGGCTGTTCTGCGTCAGGCTGTCATCGGTGTAGTCGGCGGCGCGCTCACCGTTCAGTACGACGTTTTCCAGCACGGTGCCGAACTGGATCGCTTTCCAGATGACCGGCTCGTTCTTCTCGGACAGGTCGATGCACTTGGCGTAGCAACCGCCTTCGATGTTGAACACCACGCCAGTGCCCCAGCCGTGCTCGTCGTCGCCGATCAGATGACGCGATTCGTCTGCCGACAAGGTGGTTTTGCCAGTGCCGGAAAGACCGAAGAACAGCGTCACGTCGCCATCGTCGCCAATGTTGGCGGCGCAGTGCATCGGCAGCACGTCTTTTTCCGGCAGCAGGTAGTTCTGCACCGAGAACATGGCCTTCTTCATCTCACCTGCGTAGCGCATGCCGGCGATCAGCACTTTCTTGGCTGCGAAGTTGATGATCACGCAACCATCGGAGTTGGTGCCGTCACGCTCGGGCACGCACTCGAAGTTGGCGACGTTGAGTACCTTCCACTCTTCCTTGCCGGCCGGGTTGTAGGTTTCCGGGTTGATGAACAGCTGGCGACCGAACAGGTTCTGCCACGCGGTGGCGGTGGTCATCTTGACCGGCAGGTAGTGATCTTCGGCGGAGCCAACATGCACGTGAGAAACGAAGAAATCCTGGCCGCGGTTGAACGCCTCGACGCGATCCCACAGCGCATCGAACTTGTCGGCCGGGAACGGGCGGTTGATCGGCCCCCAGGCAATAGAAGCCTGGGTGCTGGGCTCCTCAACGATATAGCGGTCAGCTGGCGAACGACCGGTCCGGTGGCCGGTTTTCACGACGAGCGCGCCAGTGGCGGCCAATTCACCTTCACCGCGCTTGATGGCTTCTTCGACCAGTTGAGCGGTGCTGATGTCGATGTATACGGCGTTAGTGGCTTGCGTCATGAGTTTCCCGTCGGCCCTGGGCCGATTCCTCCATGCTTTGTAGCCCACAGAGTAGTGGACTACACCGAAAAAAAGTGCGCGCGATTATGACAGAAATGACGCTGCGCTGGGTATGAGGCCGTGATGGCGAAAAGGTTCCTAGTCCCGCAAAGCCTTTAATGTCGCGTGCCGGACGGACCTTCCGTTCCCGCACCGGCAAAAAGCTGGGCGATATCCGCCGCGTCGAAGCGGTAGCTGTGGTTGCAGAACTGGCAGTCGATGGTGATCGCTCCGCCCTGCTCCGACAGTAGTTGCTCAGCGTCTTGCTGACCGAGACTGATGACGGCATTGGCCGAACGCTCTCGCGAGCAGCTGCAACGGAACACGATCGGACGCGGATCGAACAACCGAACCTGCTCTTCATGATAGAGACGATGCAGGATGGTCTCGGTATCGAGGCCCAGCAACTCTTCGGTCGACAGGGTATCGGCCAGCGTACGCAGGTGCTGCCAGCTGGCTTCACGCTCCTCGCCGTCACGGATGCGGTCGGCCGGCAGCTGCTGCAGCAGCATGCCGCAAGCACGGCGACCATCCGCCGCCAGCCAGAAGCGCGTCGGCAACTGTTCTGACGAGGCAAAGTAGTTAGACAGGCTGTCCGCAAGTGTCACGCCGTCCAGCGCAACAATGCCCTGATAACGCTGCCCTTGAGCCGGGTCGATGGTCATCGCCATCACGCCATCGGGCATCAGCTCCGCCAAGCTTGCGCCAGGTGTCAGCTGCGTTTCGTCGTAGCGAGCGATGCCACGCATCTCGCGGCTGCTCGAGCATTCGACCATCAACAAAGGTACAGCGCCCGAAGAGCGAGCCTGCAACACCATCAGGCCGTCGAACTTCAGCGTGCCAACCAACAGCGCCGCCGCTGCCAGTAGTTCGCCAAGTAACTGGGCAACCTGTTCGGGATAGGCATGTTTGGCCAGGACTTCGGCATAGCTGCGCTCAAGCCCGACCCATTCGCCGCGCACGTCGGTGTCATCGAAGAGAAAGCGTTGGGTGTAATCGGTATCGAGCATGGGCATGACCAGAGCAGGTGGGCGTTCGGGGCCGTTAGCGAATAGCGAAACGTCTAGGTCTCGGCAATCTGGCGGCGCCTAAAGAGAAGGGACCGCATTCTAGGGTGAAAGTGGCGACCGTCCAACCAGGCGCATTCAACCAGCGTCAGAACGAAAGCGCTGCAGAGCGCGGCGTTGCTTCTTGCTCGGCTTGCCATCGGTTTCCACACCCAGACTCCCAGCTTTACGCAGGGCGGCGGCGGTTTCGCGTCGAGACAAGCTTTCGGCCGTCTCCTCATAGAGCAGTTGGGCCTCTGGCGCGCCCTTGCGCACCGCCGACAGCGCACGAATCACCACCGTGCGCTCATCAAAGCCTGCACGAATCACCAGCTCTTCGCCAAGCTTGGGCTCCTTGCTCGGCTTGCACCGTTCACCGCGGCAGTGCACCTTGCCGCCCTCGATGGCCGCCTTTGCCAGCGCCCGCGTCTTGAAGAAACGCGCCGCCCATAGCCATTTGTCCAGACGGACTTTGCCGTCGTCTTTCTCACTCATGGTTCAACTCTGTCTAGCGTCTCGTTGTCATAGGTTGGAACAGGGAGATGCGGTTGTCATGCAGCCTGTCTAGAATGCGCGGAAATTTACTGGATACGCTTTTGAACAGTCCCGACCTCCAGACAATCATCGGTTTGCGCGAATGGATCGCCCTGCCCGAACTCGGCGTGGTCGGCCTGCGCGCAAAGATCGATACCGGCGCCAGCACCTCTGCCCTACATGCGACCGACATCAGCGAATTCAAGCGCAATGGCGAACGCTGGGTCCGTTTCACGGCCCACCTGGGTACGCTGGTGCAGAGCCGCCACCGCTGCGAAGCGCGGCTGGTGGCGCGCAAGATCATCAAAAGCTCGAACGGGCACGTACAAACTCGTTATGTGGTGCGTACGCTGTTGGCGCTGGGCGACCACCTGTGGCCTGTCGAATTCACCCTTACCTGTCGCAAGACCATGCGCTATCGCTTGCTACTGGGGTCAAAAGCCCTGATGGACGGCAAATGGCTGGTCGACCCTGCCCGCACCTACGTGCAGGAAAAACCCCAGACTCTCACTCTTTCCGGTGCCCAATGAAAATCGCCGTGCTGTCGCGCAACCCACGCCTGTATTCGACCCGCCGTCTGGTGGAGGCCGGCCAGCAACGTGGCCATGAGGTGGTCGTCATCGACACCCTGCGCGCGTACATGAACATCGCCAGCCACAAGCCGCAGATCCATTACCGCGGCCGTCCGCTGGAAGGCTTCGACGCGGTGATCCCGCGGATCGGCGCCTCCGTCACCTTCTATGGCTGCGCGGTGCTGCGCCAATTCGAAATGCAGGGCGTTTTTCCGCTGAATGAATCGGTGGCCATTGCCCGCTCGCGGGACAAGCTGCGCTCGCTGCAACTGTTATCGCGCCGCGGTATCGGCCTGCCGGTGACCGGCTTTGCCCACTCCCCTGACGACATCGCCGACCTGATCCAGATGGTCAACGGCGCGCCGCTGGTGATCAAGGTGCTCGAAGGCACCCAGGGCATCGGCGTGGTCATGTGTGAAACCGCCACCGCCGCCGAGTCGGTGATCGAGGCCTTCATGGGCCTCAAGCAGGACATCATGGTGCAGGAATACATCAAGGAAGCCGGTGGTGCGGATATCCGCTGCTTCGTGGTTGGCGACAAGGTCATCGCCGCCATGAAACGCCAGGCCAAACCCGGTGAGTTTCGCTCCAACCTGCACCGCGGCGGCACCGCCAGCCTGATCAAGATCACCCCGGAAGAACGGATGACCGCCATCCGCGCGGCCAAGGTGATGGGTCTAAGCGTGGCCGGCGTCGATATCCTGCGTTCCAACCATGGCCCGCTGGTGATGGAGGTGAACTCTTCCCCAGGCCTGGCAGGCATCGAAGAAACTACCGGCAAGGATGTGGCGGGCCTGATCATCCAGTACCTGGAGAAGAACGCAGGACCGCATCTGACGCGAACGAAGGGAAAGGGCTGAGCAGCGGGAAAACCTCGAGCCGGTGCCTCATGATGGCACCGGCTCACTCAGTTGGAGGTTAATCCGACGCCTTTTTGGCCAGGTAATCGGCGAACAGCTGGTTGGCGTTGCCCTGGGACATCAGATGGGCATAGACCCAGCCGAGGAACCCGGCCTTGTTCAGCTCGAGCACTCGCTCGTCGGGGAGGTTGAGAAACTTCTCTTCGTCGACCGCGTGGAAGTCGCGGATAACGAAGCTCTCACCACTGGCGTGGGTAAGCTTGAGGGTTCGCGGAATCAGCAGTTCCAGCTCGTTGAGCTTGGTAACGAACAGACGGGTGCGCTCCATCTCGGCAGTGAAGTTCTGCAGGAACTGGATCATTTCGTCGAGGAACGGTGTGTTCTGCCCTTCTTCTGTGAACAGTTCACGACCCTCTTCCTCGTTCCAGCCGCTGTAGGCTGCGTCGAAGCAGACGGTGAAGTTGTTCGCTTCGTCCTGCGCCAGTACGAACGGATAACGGCGCACGAACGCCGGGACATAGGTATTGTCCTGCCACTGCTGTTCGGCGGTCAGGTAACCGTTGTGGCCGTCTTTCAGTCCCAGCAACGCGACCGGCATGGCCTTGTCGCCCTCGCCGATGAACACGATCGGGTAATGACGGGCCGCCTGGAAGAATTCCAGGCCAGCCAGCGGTACCAGATGGGTGCTTTCAGCAAACGCGCAGTCGGCCGCGGGCTTGAGCCGCAGAGCCTTGTGCTCTTCACGGTTGAGCGCCTTGATTTCCTTGTAAAGCAGCATCGTGGTCATGGTGTCTCCCCCTTTGTTCAGGCTTGCGGGCGGCTTGTCCGCCGCGCATCAGCGAATAGTGATTTGCAACAGGACCTGGCCGCTGTCCTGGTCCGGCACGACATCCTTGAGCGTGTTGGCTGCCACGGCGCTCACGCTCAGGTGACGGCCCCAGTTGTAGTTCACGCCGATACCGACGCTCTGCAGATCCACGTCGGCGGTTCCCAGCTCCATCGCCCGGCCATAGTCGAAAAACACGAATGGCTGCAGCGACTCGCTGTAGTTCCAATAGCCTTCCAGGTTCAGGGTTATACCTTGTGGTGAGGAAATCACCCCCGAATCGTAACCGCGAATGCTGCTGATACCACCGAACTGGTAGAACAGCGCGGACGGCAGGGCCTGCGGATCGCTGGCATATTGCCAGCCCAGCCGACCGACCGCTTCGAAAGTCCGACCGAAGGCGCGCAGCAGGTAGGCGTTGCCATCGAGCAGCGAATAGTTGCCGCTTTCGCCGGTCACCTGGTTGTCGGCAGAGGCCTGGCGAATACGCTGCTCGTAGCGCACATACCAGGGCGCATCGCGGTACTCGACCTGGCCCTTAAGGATGACCTCGTCGACGCTGGTTTCGCTGAGTACCAACCCTTCGATGGTGGTCTCCGACGTTTGCTGGCTGTAGCCGAGGCCACCGAGCAGTACCCAATTCTCGTCCAGCCACCAGGGCTGGTCGTAACCGACCCCATAGGTCTGCGACTCACCCTCGATATTCAGTGCGGCGAGCGGGCCGGCCTCGATGGTCAGCGTGTTGGCCCCTCCCTCGACGTAAGCCACCCCGTTGTAGCGATTCACCGGGCGGCTGTAGCGCAGGCTGCCGTATTGTGAGCCCGCGGTGGCGACCACCACGGCATTCAGAGCATCGGCCACGCCGGTGGGCGAGAACCAGGTCAGCGTGCCGCCGTACTGTTCGCGCCCGGTCGCCTCGTTGCCGTAATTATTCACGAACAAGGACCATTGCCAGGGATCGGGCTCGAACGCTTCCAGGTCGACGCGCGTGGTCCCGAAGCGCTGCCCTGGGGCAAGGCTGGCACTGAGTTGCGGCCCCGGCGTGGTCGCGTTGAAGCGCTGGATCGCACTGATCAGCGCGGGGCTGTCCAGCGTCTGGCCCGCTTCGACCGGCAACTGCCGCTCGTAGAAATCCTGACGCACGTGCGTCGGCTTCTGCCACTGGAGCGCATCGACCTTGGCCTCAACCAGGACGACTTTCAGTACGCCGTTGTCGAGGGTCTGCTGCGGGATGATGGCCCGGGCAGTCAGTTGCCCCTGCGCCTCGTACAGGCTGTTGATCGTCCGTAGCAGCTCGTTGAGCTCGCCGAACGAGACGGGCCGGCCGACAAAGGCCGCGGCGATCTCTTCCAGCTTTTGCTTTTCGAGGAATGTCGAGGCGTTGAAGGTGATGCCGGAAAGGACGAAGCGTGCCTCCTGCTCGGGCAACACCTGCTCGGCAGGCGCCTCGCCCTGCAGGGCCGGCACCTCGATGCGCCGTGCCCGCTCCTCAATGGCCTGCTGCCGCTGATTGCGCTCGAGCTGCTCGCGCTGCAGGTTCGGGTCGAACTGTCCAACGCCCTGCGGCGGGATTGCCTGAGCCAATGCGCCTGCGCTCGAGGCCATCACGCCGACCGCCAGGCAAGGGCCGTATACACGGCGCCAGGCGCAGCCGTTTCGATTCAAAGCTCCCACTGATCAACCTCATTCTGTGGCGCGGAGGGCTGGCTCAGATCCAGATTCATCCGCATTTCGGGTCGCGCGGCCGGATTGGGCAGCCATGACGTTTCAGGCGGCAATACCGGCATGATCATGCGCGGCACAGACGCGGTGCGGCGCTTGGTGAGGCCGCCCGACAGTTGCTGTTCGGAATACCGTGCGGCACTCATGCCCTGGAACACCACGCCGCTGCCCACCTGCGCCTCGGGCGCCTCGACATGGGCCTCGCTGAAGTTGGGCACGAGCACCTGGTGAGTGGTCTTGCGATGTACCACATAGGCATTGGTACTGCTGACCAGGCCGTCCTGGCGCAGATGGAACGTCTTGTCCATCTCGTACAGCTGCACGTCGGCAAGCGGCTGGTAGGCCGGCGACAGGTTATCCACCATCACTGTGGCCTGCGCGCTGTACAGGCGCAGGTTATCCACCGCCGAGGCATCCTTGATGTCTACCTTCGAGCCGCTGGTACGCAGCGTACCGTCCACCGCGTACAGACGCGGCGAGACGATGTCGGCGGCCACCAGACGGGTATCGAAACGACGTGCCGCACGTTCACCGGAGCCCTCGACCCAGAGGTTCAGTTGCCCGGAGCCGGTATGCCGGCCGTACAGCTCGATATCCATGCCATGCAGGTCCATCGACTGACCGATGGCCGCGTCGGAAACACGGATCAGATTGCCGGCCCAGAGGCTCAACGTCGGAGCAATCGCCTGATCGAGGTGAATGCCGGCGTTGCTGGCCACGCGGTTGCGCCAACCGGCGTTGACAGTGGCACCATCAGCCGTCTGCAACAGCTTGCCGCGGGTGTCGAGCAGACTGTCGAGCAGTGCTTGCCCACTGGCGAGGAGACGTCCGAAGCCAATGCTTTCGTCGGCATGCCAGGTCTGGTTGCCACCGCTCTGGCTGGTGCCGCTGATCTGGATCACGCCGCGGGCCAGCAGATCGATGTTAGTGGTCGAAGTCAGGCTGGACAGGCGCAGACTCTGTCCGTCAACGTTGACGTAGTTGGCGACCATCTGCGCCCCGGTAATATCGCCAACCGCCGACAGGTTGGCGTCGCCTTTAGCCAGCAAGTTGCCGAACTCAATGCTCTCGGACGCATCCCAGCGCTGGTAGCCATCGCTCTGGCTCGTGCCGCTGACATGAATCAACCCCCGCGCGGTCAAATCTACGTCGCTAGCTGCGGTCACGTCGGTGAAGCGTAAGCTGTAACCATCGACCTGAACATCGCTGGCAACGACGCGCTGCCCGGTCACATCGTCAACCGCCGACAGGTTAGCGTCGCCTTCAGCAAGCAGGCTGCCGAACTCGATACTCTCCGCCGCATCCCAGCGCTGATAGCCCTCGCTCTGGCTGGTGCCGCTAATACGAATCAGGCCCGTCGACTGCAATTTTACCTGCTCGCTACTGCGCAAGTCGTCTACAAGCAGATCGTGACCGGTGACATCGATCAAGCCCTTCGCCGCCTCAATCAACGGCGTTACCACATTGCCCGATGCGCTGATGGTCACCTTACCCTGCAGCGCTTGGCCCTCGTATGGCAGGCCAGTAGACGAGATGCTCCGCCCTACCGTGATATCGCCATTCCGGGCGATCAGCGTGATGTCACCACCGGCAGTCACGCTTTGCGCGATGTTTATCTGTTGCCCCGACTCGATCCGCAGGTGACGACCGGCTTCGGCGCCCTCCAGATCCACCTTGCCGGCGATGAGGAAGGTCAGGTCGCGACCGGCGATGGCGTAGCCGCTGACGTTGAGGTCGCGGCCGATGCCCACGGTCAGGTCACGCCCCGCCTTCAGCGAATAGGTGCCGCCGTACTTCACGGTCGGCATGTTCAGGTCGCCGTTGGCGACGATCCCAACATCTCGCTTGGCCTCGACGAGCAGGCCGGTGATGTTGCCGTGGCCTTCGTCCAGCGAACCGCCCGCCTGCAGGAAGATATCTTCCTCCAGGCTCTGCACGCGACCGAAGAACAGGTTGCGCCCGATAATGCGCACCTCGCGCTCCGCCTCGGCATTGCCGCCGAAGACGTCGCCATCGGTTTTCACCAAGAGATTCTGGTCCGACTTCAGATGCGCCGGGACCAGTACGTCGGGCACGTTCGGGTCAGCCAGCATGCCGAAGCGAATGGTGCCGAGCGAACCCTCGGTGGTGGTCAGCGCCATGTCGCCGCCGCTGCGGCCCGTTGCGATCGTCAGGTCGCCATTGGTGTTCACGGTCAGCGTGCCCAAGCTGCTGACGTTTCCAAGCAGCGCCGACCCCGACTGCAGGTCGACCCACTGCTGACGGCTGTGTACCTCATCAGCCCCGAACAGCCCGGCGGCCTTCAGCGACAGGCTGCCGGTAGTGCTTTCCAGCGAGCCGAGGTTGGCCGTACCCACATCGAAGGTGACATCACCAGCCGCCACTGCCTCGGCCCCGACCCAATCACCGGCCCCGCTGACATCCAGCGTGCTGCCGATGGCCAGCTTGCCGTAACTCAGACGGGTGCCGGCAGTGCCGGTGTGCGTCAGCGTCGCGGTCTCGTAGACTCTCGCGCTGCCCAGATTCAGCGCGCCGACCACGTCGAGCGCCAGGTCGCCAGTGATAGCCAGATCGCCAATCGCCGAACCGGTGCCGGTATTCAGGTTGGTATCGGCGCCAGCGGTCAGGCTATCGAGGATCAGATCGCCGGACAGCGTGAGCACAACCGGCCCGGCCAGGTTCGCCGTACCGATGTCGGCGCTGGTGCCCTTCAGGGTCCAGCTGCTGTCACCAGTGAGAGTACCGAGGGTCAGCAGGCCGCTCTGGGTCATGCTGACCGCGCCACCGATATCAGCACTGCCGATGGTCGATTTGGCGCCGTTGAGGGTCCAGTTTCCGCCAGCCGCGAGATCGGTCATGTCCAGCATGCCGGTCACGGTCTGCTGCACGTCGCCGGTGAGCTTGGCCTTGGCGATGGTGGCATTGGCCGCCTTGAGCATCCAGCCCTGCTGGCCGGTCAGCGTGCCGAGGTCCAGATCGCCGGTGAGGGTCGTGTCGACCTGCCCGGCGAGCGTTGCGGTGGTGACCTTGGCGCTGGTGCCCTTCAGGGTCCAGCTGCTGTCGCCGGTCAGGGTACCGAGGGTCAGCAGGCCGCTCTGGGTCATGCTGACCGCGCCACCGATATCGGCGGTGCCGATGGTCGACTGGCCGCCGTCAAGCGTCCAGCTGCCGCCGGCGACGAGATCGGTCATGCCCAGGGTGCCATCGAGGGTCTGCTGAACATTCCCGGTCAATTCGGCGCGGACAATGGTGGCGTTGGCCGCATCCAGCATCCAGCCCTGCTGACCGGTGAGCGTGCCCAGGTCCAGATCGCCACTGAGGGTCGTGTCGACCTGCCCGGCGAGCGTTGCGGTGGTGACCTTGGCGCTGGTGCCCTTCAGGGTCCAGCTGCTGTCACCGGTGAGAGTACCGAGGGTCAGCAGGTCGGTCTGGGTCATGCTGACGGTGCCGCCAATATCGGCAGTGCCGATGGTCGATTTGGCGCCGTTGAGGGTCCAGTTTCCGCCAGCCGCGAGATCGGTCATGTCCAGCATGCCGGTCACGGTCTGCTGCACGTCGCCGGTGAGCTTGGCCTTGGCGATGGTGGCGTTGGCCGCATCCAGCATCCAGCCCTGCTGACCGGTGAGCGTGCCCAGGTCCAGATCGCCGGTGAGGGTCGTGTCGACCTGCCCGGCGAGCGTTGCGGTGGTGACCTTGGCGCTGGTGCCGTTCATGGTCCAGCTGCTGTCGCCAATCAGGGTACCGAGCGTCAGCAGGTCGGTCTGGGTCATGGTGACGGTGCCGCCGACATCGGCGGTGCCGATGGTCGACTGGGCGCCGTCAAGCGTCCAACTGCCGCCGGCCACGAGATCGGTCATGTCCAGGGTGCCATCGAGGGTCTGCTGAACATTCCCGGTCAGTTCGGCGCGGACAATGGTGGCGTTGGCCGCATCCAGCATCCAGCCCTGCTGGCCGGTCAGCGTGCCGAGGTCCAGATCGCCACTCAAGGTCGTGTTGACTTGCCCAGCGAGGGTTGCGGTGGTGACCTTGGCGCTGGTGCCGTTCAGGGTCCAGCTGCTGTCGCCGGTCAGGGTACCGAGGGTCAGCAGGCCGCTCTGGGTCATGCTGACCGCGCCACCGATATCAGCACTGCCGATGGTCGACTGGCCGCCGTCAAGCGTCCAGCTGCCGCCGGCGACGAGATCGGTCATGTCCAACGTACCGGTGAGGGTC
The DNA here is from genome assembly GCF_902506445.1 of Pseudomonas sp. 9Ag. Lineage (NCBI taxonomy): Bacteria > Pseudomonadati > Pseudomonadota > Gammaproteobacteria > Pseudomonadales > Pseudomonadaceae > Pseudomonas > Pseudomonas sp. 9Ag. Next base: position 4,549,303 of record NZ_LR733836.1, on the reverse strand, counting down.
TGCTGAACGTTGCCACCGATGGTCGCCAGGCCCACGTCAGCACTGGCCGCGGTGAGCATCCAGTCACCCAGCGCGTTGAGCGTGTCGGCTGATAAGCGGTTGACCAACGTGGCGCTGAGGTCGCCGTGGCTGCTGGACGCCGAGACGAGGGCAAGGCTGTCGCCCGCCAGGGTCAGGTCGTCGCGGGCCGCCAGGGTGTCGATACGCACATTGCCGGTGCCTTGCAGCGTCACGCCTGCGGCGGTGCTGCGGACCTCGGTAACCGTCAGATTGCCGAGCGTCTTGAGCGTCTGCGCGCCGGCGCTGACGAGGCTGCCCTGGCCAATCCCGCCGAGCAGATCGAGGAACAGCGCACCGGTGGTGCTGGCCACTGCCAGCTGCTGGGCGCCGAGCGTCGCATGACGGCTTGCACCGCCGATGTCTCCGTAGGTGCTCAGGGCCAGCCGGTCGTCGGCACGCCACTGGTTGCCATCGGCCGCGACGGAGAGGCTGTACCCACGGATATCGATGTCGGCACCGGTTCCGGTCGCACTGACGTTCGCCAGCGTGGCGGCGCCATCGACCTCGGCGAACAGGCCGCCGCTGGTGGTCAGCGTGGTACCGCTGGTCATGGTCCACTGGTTGTTCAGGTCGAGCACCAGCCCGCCGAGCCCCCAGTCACCGTACTGCGTCAGGCTATAGGTCTGGCCAATGTCCAGCGTGCCGCCGACGGTCGCACCGGCGAAGCGCAGCACGCCCGGCTGGCTCGCGACGCCCTGCAGGCCGCCGAGCCAGGCGTTGCCACTGATATTCACCGCGATCCGGTCATCCACACCGCCGGTGCCGATCTGCACCCGGTCGGTGCTGCTGCCGACATTGCCGGTCACCGTCAGGTTGACCGAGCCACCCAGCAGATTCTCGCCAAGCTGGCTAGCCGAGGTCAGGTTGCCGAGCACCTTCAGGTGCAGCGCGTCGAGACCGGTCAGGCGCTGAACGCTCAGGTCGCCATGCTGGATCAGGTTGAGGTAGTTGGCGCGCGCGGTGAGGTCGCCGGTCGCCTGCAGGTTCAACCCGCCGGCCTTGGCGCCAATGGAGCCGCCTGCGGCCTCGAGCACCACGTCATGCCCATTAATCACCACGTTCGAGCCATTGGCGCTTTCGATGCTGCCATTGGTCTTGATGCGGATCGAGTCGCCCTGGACGTTGTAGATGTTCAGGTCCTGCTCGCCACCGAGGAACACGTCGCCCTGTGCGGTGACGCTGAGCGTGCCTGTGGCGGTGACGTTGACGTCGTCACGCTGGACGATGCTGAAGCGCAGCGGATTGTTTTCGTCGAAGTAGACGTCGTCCTGCTCGGCGCTGGCGAGGGCCACGCGCTGGGCAGTGGTCAGCGAACCGGCGCCGTTGCTGAGGTCGATCGAGACGTCGTCGGCCAGCAACTTGCCGATACGGTTGGCGATCAGGGTGACGTTGCGCCCCTCGATGTTCATCGCCTCGGTAGAGCCCGAGCTGCCGCTCCCGCGGTTGAGCAGTGAGGAGGCAATCGAGTAACGCAGCTGGTCTTCGGTCCAGCTGGCGGTGTTGTCGAGCTGAGCCGTTTGCTCGGCGGACAATTGGTAGGTGTAACCGGCGTCATAGGCCTGCCCACCGAACTGCGCATCCAGGGCCTGGTAGTCCGCCACGCGCCGCGCCTGCTCGGCATCGATCTGCGCGTCGGTCCAGCCAAGGCTCTTGAGCTGGTCGGCCTGGGCGCTGCCCAGACGTGCCTGGTCGGCGTCGAACGCATCGGCCTGCCAGGAGCCATCGCCGTCCTGACTGAGGTTGCGTAGCTGCCAGTAGCGGGCATAGCTCTGCTGACCGGCCTCGACCAGGGTCTGCTTCTGCTGGGCCAGCGCGGCCTCGGATTGCGCTCCGGTCAGGCCCATCTCGGCCCAGAGGGCTTGGAGGTCGGCCAGCGAGCGCTCGTCATAGGACACTTCGGAGTTGCCGTCGAGCAGGTCGCCGCTGCGTACCTTGATGCCGATGTCACCGCCGGCCTTGACCTGATCGATCACCAGGTTGCCGCTGGTTTCCTCGACATAGATGTTGCCCACGGCTTCGGCGTTGAACAGCGCGGTGCTGGTCAGGCTATGGCTGCCGGTGTTGAGGTTCAGCCACTGGCCGCTGGTGCCGATGCTGCCGTGGGTGGAACGCAGGTCGATGGAGCGGCCGGTGACGACGGTCCCGGCGTTGCCGGTGATGTTGCCCTGTGCGCTGAGCGCGATGTTGCCTTGTGCCGCCTCCAGGCGCGCCAGGTTGACGCCGCCATTGACCGCCTGCAGGTTGATGTTGCCCTGGGCGCTGTACGCCGACAGGCTGTTGCCGATCTGCAGGCGCAGCGCCTGGGACAGATCACCCAGACCGTTGCGCGCCTCGACGGTCAGGCTGTTGGCGCCGATAACCACGCTATCGGAGCCCTGTGTCAGCGCCCCGTTGGTCACTTTGATGTTGGTGTTGCCGCCCAGGTTGTACAGCGAGCCGAGCAGGGTCACATTGCCGGCTGAGGTTAGGTCGATGCCGCCGGCCTCATAGCCGATGAAGCTCACCGAAATCGGCACGTCGGCGCGCACCGTGTAGCGGTCGATCTCCTTGAAGCCCTGCTGGGTAACCGTGGTACGCGTGGTGCGGTACACCTGGCACCAGATGAAATGGGTCTTGCAGTAGCCCCCCATCCACTTGCCAATTTCCACGTCACCGCCGGTTTCATAACGCTCGGAAAGCTGCGACAGCACGCTACCTGCGCCTAGCGCATCGGTGCCGATATAGCCCATGTACTCGGCGCCTTCGATCGGCGTGCTGGCGCCCTTTACTGTCACCGGTGGACCGAGCAGCGTGCCGTCGCCAGTTGGCACGAAACCCCAGAACTTGTCCCAGTACTCCACCTTGGTGGTGGTGTCGGTGGTGTCGCGACCCTGCAGCCACACGTAGCTACGGCCGGTGGTGGTGCCGTAGCTGGTGCTGCTGCCGGCAGAGGCGCCTTGGTAGAAGGCGCCGGTGGTCTGGATCTGGTTGCTCCAGCCCTCGTAGCGCTGCACCTGGTCGCCAACGTTGCTGTAGATGGTCGACCAGACGCCGTCGCCACCCTTGCGGCCGACGTCGTTAATCCGCAGCGTGCCCTCGACCCCGTTGCCCAAGTCGATGCCGGCGATGTTCAGCTGACGGGTGGTGTTGTTGACTACCTTCACCTGGCTGTAGCCGTCGAGCACCTTCAGCTGGCCGTTGCCGGTGCTGAGGATATGGCCGGTCAGCTCCATGTAGCCGCCGCCGACATCAACCTGGTCGAGCAGGATGCTCTCGGTACGGAAGTCGTAGCTGAAGCCGATGGTGCCGGTGCGCGCGTCAGTCTGGACCAGCTGGACCACGGCTGCGCCGCCGTTGCGCCAGGCAGTGCGCAGGCTGTCGAGGCTGCCGAAGGCGCTCTCGTTGATGGTGACCGCCCAGTCGGCGACCCCGCTTTGTACGAACCCGTTGATGTTCAGGTACAGCGCGCTGATCACCACGTTATTGCCGGCGACCACACCAGAGCCGGCCCGCGGCCCAGTGAGCACGCCGCCGGAATTGTTATGCGCAGGGTCGCCGCCGATGTGGGTGAAGGCATCGGGGTTGTTGAGCACGAAGTTCTGGCCGGCACTGATGGTCAGGCTCTGGCCACGGATATCGGCATTGGCATAGATACTGCCGTAGCTGGCGGTAATGGATACATCGCCACGCTTGTTGGCGATGACACCGTTGATGTAGATGTCCGGCGCCGGTGCCTTCAGCCCGGCAGCATCGGTGAAGCCATGGGCCGGGTTGTAGGTGTTCTTGACGATCACCTGCGGCGCCGGCGAGTTCTCGGCCACCTGCACGGTGAAGCCGGCACTGCCCAGACCCGCCACGTTGGCGGCCTGGATGTTGGCGTTGCTGAGCATCTTGGCGCCGTTGACCAGCAGCTGGCCGCCGTCGCGGTCTGGAATCTCCAGGCCCTTGATGTCCAGGAACAGCGAGCTGCTGTTGATCACTTCGATCTTCGCATCGCCCGGTGCATTGAGCTTGCCGCTGCCTACCAGCGCGTCGCCGGTGACAAAGATGTTGCCCGGCCGCGCGAGAATCGGATCGACCTCCAGCATCCACACCTGCAACTGGCCCGGCAGGGTACCGGTGGCGGCGTCGCCGCCCATCTGCGTGTAGATGCGCGCCAGGGTCTGCTGGAGGAGGTTGAGCTCGGCCTGGAAGGCAGTCTTCTCGAACGGCGACAGCCCGTAGTCGGCGAGTTGCTTTTTCAGCTGGACGATCCGGTCGCTGATCAGCTGCGAGTATTCGCCACTCTTCACGCGGTAGGTGATGCCGTCGCTGATCTCGCTGATCACCGGCACGATGCTGAGGGTGCCGGTGGTGTTTTCGTTGAGCGAGGCGGGATCCACCTCGACGCCGTTGAGCAGGTACTTCAGCCCGCTGACGTGCAGCTTTTGCTGGCTGTAGACGCCCGCATCCAGCGTGCCGTTGGCGGTAACCTTGGCGCTGCCACCGTTCTGGGTGCTGCCGCCGGTGATATCCAGCGACACCTCACCGACGATCGCGCCGAGGATTGCCGAGGCGACTTCGCGGTACAGGTCCTTGCCGATGCCTTCACCGGTGAGGATGCTGTAGCCCTTGCCCGCATAGGCGTAGATGTCCCCCACGCTGCGCACATGGCTACCGCCGTTGAGCAGCAGGTTGCTGTTGCGCACGTAAATGGCGTCGGCTTCGGGGTCGGTCACCACCGGGAAGGCGGTGTTGTTCCACAAGTCGGTGCGGGCGGTGAGCACCGCCTTGTTCATCTGCCCGGAGACGTTGTAACCGGCGTAGAACTTGGCGTCGCCATAGCTGAACAGGTTGGCATTGGTGCCAACCGTCACGGCGTAGTCGGCATTGACCTGGGCACGGCTGAGCCCCTGCGCGGCGCCGGCCGCGCCCCAGGTCTTGGCGTTGACGCGCGCGTCGATGTCGTAGAAGCCGCTGGCCGAGAGAATCAAATCGCCGACGCTGTAGATATCCGCGCCGCTGCCAACGGTGACGCTGGCCTTGGCCTGGGTAACGTCGATCAGCGACTGCGCCAGGGCGATGGAAATCGCGCCGCCACTGTCGAGTTTGACCTTGTCACGTGCATAGACGTTGTTGAACGCCTGCACGCGCAGGTGTTCGGGATTGCGCCAGTCGCCATCCAGCCGCAGCCGTGCATTGGCGCCGATGTTGGCCTGGGTGTTGAGCGCAATGGTCGTGGCGCTGCGCACCGCGGCGGCATCGACCACGCCGCCGGAGCCCGACTGCACGTTGTAGTCACCGGACGACTTCACGACATCGGTGTAGGCACTCTGATCGTAGGCGCCGGTCAGCACGCGCGAGGCCGAGGCCAGCTCGCTGAGCGTGGTGACATTCAGACTGTTGCTGACATGCGCGCCGCTGGCGCCAACCAGCGAGGCGTTGATGCTGTTGGCGAATCCGTTGAAGCGCGACTGGTGATACGCCGAGAGTTCGACGGTATCGAACACCGCATCGACGCTGTCGGTGGCGCCGCGGGCGTAGAGCACGGCACGAGTAGTGCTGGTGTCGCTGGTCCGTACCACCGAGGCGGCACCGCTCACCAGGCCGCCCTGGCCGGCTTCGGAACGTGCCTCGTTGTCGACCGTGGCACTGGAGGCGACCTTCAGATCACCGATATCACCGCTGAACCGTCCGCTGATCAGCGCTTCGGTGCTCGTTTCAGCCGTGGCGACCGATATGTTGGCGCCCAGCGTAAGCAGGCCGGCGGCATAGCCCTCGGTCTGTGTCCGCTGGCGCACATCGGTGGAGGCGGCGAAGGTCCAGTCGCCACCGGACAGGCCCACGAAGCGGGCCGAATCGGCGCTCTGCAAGAGACTGCGGCTTTCGTTGTGCGCGGTGGCGACCACGGCGTTGGCCGATACGCCGAAGCCGCCGCTGACGCCGAGCCCCTTGACGGTGACGCTGTCGAGGCCCGACTGACGACCGATACGGCTCGCCAGGGTTGCGTTCTTCGCCTGTAGCAGCGCCTGGCTGCCGATATCCAGGCTGGCCAGCGCATCGGCCAGGGCAATGCCCACTGTACCGCCGGCAGCCAGCGAGCCGCCGAGGGCGACCCCGAGGCTCTCGGTCTTCACATAGGGGTTGGCCTCGGCAATGAGGCTCAGGTTTTCGCTCGCCGACAACTCGGCGTTGTTGCCAACCTTCAGCTCGGCGCTGCTGTGGTCGCTGGCGACCAGGATGACCGCGTTGACGCCGCCCTGCAGACCGGCCGCTGCGCCACGCCCGGTCAGGGTGACCGCCGACTGGGACAGGCTGGTGATGCTCAGATTGGCTGCCGTCAGGCGGGCTGAGTCGAGCACCGACACCTTGACCGCACTGTCGTGCGCCGCCACGCCGAGCACCAGGCCGGCACCCACGGTGCCAGCGAAGGAGGCACCCAGTGCCTGAACATCGAGGTTCTGCCGGTCTTCGGCGGCGACACTCATGTTGCCGCTGGTCTGCAGCGTACCGCCGAGGGTGCTGGAGACTTCGTTGTCGAGAATCGCCACACCGATGCCGGCACCCAGCGCGGCAATCAGATCGCCTGCGCCGCTGACGGCATAAACCTGCACGGCGGGGCCAGCGCCAAGGTCGGCGGCTTCAGCCTTCACGTTCAGGCTGGCGGCAGTCAGGCTGCCGCCGAGGATGTCCGCTGCAACCCGCGCGTTGGACAGGGTCAGCGCAAAGGCGCCGCCCACCGCGGTGCCGGCGCCGATTACCGCGTTGCCGGCCAGGTTGCTGCTGTGCAGCTTGTCCTGCGCCAGCAGCGTCGTGCTGCCGCCGGTCTGCACGGTGCTGCTATTGATGCGCGCCACGGTCTGGTGCTTGCTGACCGCACCGGCGCTGAGCCGGTCGCCCATGCTCACACGGCTGTTGTCGTTGACCTCGCTGGCTGTCGCGCTGTCGCTCAGGTCCTTGAGTTCGTACTTGCCGGTGGTTTCGTTGAGTACGTAATCCTGGTAGCCGATGGCCTTGACCTTGTCGGCCTGGCCGTCGCGGTTGCTCTGCGACAGCGATCCGTTGCCGTTCTTGTCCAGCTCATCGAGCGGATTGACCGTCTGGCCTTCGGCGCTGACGCTCACCGCGCCCGGGCCGAGCAGCAGCAAACCGAGGCTGCCGCTGACCGCGCCCATGCCACCGGCGGCGCCCGTCAGGGTATTGAGGTAGATGTCGCCTTCGCGCAGGGCCTTGAGGCTGAACGCGCCACTGGCCTGCAGTGTGCTGCGGTCGAACAGGGCGCGGTTGGCGCTGTTGACCACCAGTACGTTGGCGGTGCCGCCCACACTAATCCCACCCACCTGGATGGAGCCGGCGTTGTTCAGGACATCGAGACGATCGAAGGCCTGGACGCTCAGGCTGCCGAGCTTGCTGCCCGCGGTGCCGAAGTCGGCCTGGCTGGCGCCGGCCTCGGTGGTGGTTTCGATGACACTGATTGCCACCGAGCCGCCGACCGCTACCGGGCCACCGCCCGCGCTGGCCACGTTGAGCAGCACACCGGTGCGGTTGCTGGCATTGATGGTGACGGCCCCGCCGCGCACCGAGGTCCGCGCCCCGCTGGCCACGGCCGCCGCATCCAGGCTGGTGCCGACCCAGGCGCGCGTGACGCTCTGGTTGTAGAGGGTAACCAGCGAACCGCCGACAGCGACGCCACCGGCTGCGGCCGTGGCGGCATTGGGTGACAGGTGCTGGCTGGCGGTGGCATCGACCGCCAGCGAACCGACCTGCAGGCTGCTGCCCCCATCGACCAGCGCCTCGGTTTCACCCTTGAGCACGAGCACGCTGGAGGTACCGCCGACGCCGACGATGGCGCCGGAGAAGCTGGCGACCAGGGTCGAGCCATAGGCCTGCGAGCCGGCCTCGACCCGCGTGGCCCCACGACTGTTGAGGGTGGTGCCGCGCAGGTAGGCGCGGGTGGTGCGGGTGATGACGGTGCTGTCCAGCGCACCGGACACCGCAGCGGCACTCGGACCGCCCGCGATGGCAGCCAGGTAGCCGCCGGTATAGCTGTAGCTGTCGGCGCCGACCCGCACGTTCTGCGCGGTGCCCGCGCCGCTCGCCCCGTTGATCCGGGCTGCGTCGATGTAGCCGAGGGTGTCGCCGGCCAGTACCGTGGTGTTGAGGACCCCCGATACCGCGCCGCTGTAGAGCGGGATCACCGCGATACTGGCGGAGATGGCCAACTGACCGACCTGCTGCACGGAGCTGGCCTGTACGGCCAGGCCGGTGACGCTGTGCTGCGCAATGGCCAGGTCCGGTCGCGGGTTGAACTGATCGCCGCTGATCCACTGGTGGTCGCTACCCGGCGCGTTGACCAGGTTGCCACTGTCGATGAGCAAGGTATCGGCGGCATTCTTCGCCAGCGCGCTGACCGCGGTAGTGGCGCCATCGATGTAGGCGCGGGTCCGGGTTTCCACCACGTTGACCGTGCCGATGCCGGAGACCGCCGCGTTACCGCTGCCGGCCACGACCGCGGCGGTGCCGAGAATGCTGTCGACGTTGCGCGCGCTGATCCCGACGTTGTTCTGCGCCACGACCTGCGCGCCGCTGCCGACATGGGCCAGCGCCTGGGTCTGGATGATGTTGGTGGCAGCCACCGCCATCACCGTGGCGTTGGCCGAACCGCCGCCAGCGACCGCGGCGGAGACGATGTCCGCCGCCGAATGCGCATCGACCCGCAGGTTGTTCAGCGCCCAGCCGGTGTTCTTGGTACCCAGCAGTCTCGCTTCGATCTGGCTGTCCACGCGGTTGATCGCCGTGGCACCGCCGACCGCCGCGTTGGCCGCCCCTGCCACACCGCCGGCACCGGAATAGATGCTCGAGGTGTCCGCGGCCAAGACCGAGAGATTGCCTGCCGTACCGCCGCTGTTTTCGACGCTGGCCAGGGTGCGTGCGGCGATGTTGTTGCTGGTGTTGGAGAACACCACTGCCGCGTTGCCAGCACCGGCGCCGCTGAGGGCCAGCGTGGTAATGGTTGCCCGGGTGGCGGCTTCGACGCGCGCGGCGGCGCTGCCGATGCTCAACTGGCTGTCGAGGATGCGCGCCTGGCGGGTCTGGTTCACCGTGCTGATGGCGACCGCACCGGCACCGGCACCGGCGCCGTTGCCGGCACCCTGCACGTTGCCGGCCAGGGTCTTGATATCGGCATCGCCGCGCACCACTTCGACCGTGACGCTGCTGGCCCCGGTGACCGTGGAGCCTTTGATGAGGGCGCTTTCTTCGCCTTCGATCACGTTGATCGCGATAGAGGCGCCGGCTGCCGCGTTACCCGCACCGCCGCCACCGACAGCGGCGGAACGAATGTGCGCCGAGCCACCGCTTTCCAGCTTCAGCGCGCCGGTCAGGGTCAGACTGGTATCCAGCGTCTCGGCAATCCGCTTGGACAGAATGATGTTGTTGGCGTTAGCTACGCCTACCGCGACCGTACCAGCACCGCTGATGGCACCGGCCAAACTCCAGATGGTCCGGTCGCCCTCGGCGGCCGACAGGGTGAGCGAGCCGACCTGGAAACTGCCGCCTTCGATGGTGGCGCGCTCCTCGCCCTGCAGCACGTTGCTGGTCGATGAACCGTTCACCGCCACGTTGCCGGCGCCGCCGCCGGCAATGGCGATGGCGTAAATGTCCTGTTTCGCACCGCTGAGCAGGCTGGCGCCGAAGAAGCCGCTGACCGTGCTGTTCTTGGCCAGGGCGATGCGGTCGGCACCGATCCGGTTGACCGAGATCGCACCGCCCACCGCGGCAGTGCCGCTGCCTTTGATCGAACCGGTCAGCGAGGCGATCATCAGCCCGGTGCCGCCGCTGGCATCGAGCAGCAGCGCCTTTCCGCTGCCGCTGGTGGTCAGGGTACTGTCCTCGACCGAAACCTTGTCTTCGCCGTCGATCACGTTGATCACGATCGAGCCGCCGACGCCGGCCTGGGCACCGCCGCCCGCATCGACGCCGACGCCCCAGATCTGTCCGTCCAGGGCTGAAGCGAGGGTCGCATTGCCGGTCAGGTTGACTGTGCTGCCAGTGATCTTGGCGCTGCGATCGGCATCGATCACGTTCACCGCGACCCCGGCGCCCACGCCGGCTGCACCGCCTGCTGCGGCCAGGTTGAAGGCCAGCGACCAGATGCTTGCCCCGAGATTCGGCTGGCTGGCCGAGACGGTCAGGTCGTCGGCCTGCAGGTTGGCATTGCTCAGCAATGCGTTGGTGGTATCGGCCACGCGGTTGTAGGTCAGCGCGCCGCCAACCGCCACGCCGCTGCCGGATACCGAGCCGGACAGCGCTGCGGTGATGATGCGGCTCTCCTGCCCGGCCTTGATGGTGGCGTCGCCGCCGAGGCGGTAGCTGCCGTTGGCAACGGTCGCGGAGGTGGTCTGCTGCATGTCACTGAGGCTGAAGGCGCCGCCGACCGAGGCGTTGTTGGCGCTGCCGGTGACGTTGCCGGCCAGCGAATAGGCACCGCCACTCTTCACCGCGGTGACGCTGAGGTCGTCGGCCTTGAGGGTACGACCGGTCATGTCGACGCTGGCCGTCACCGTACCGCGGGCGATCACCGCAGTGCCCGAGCCGGACACGCCCACATTGGAGCCGCCCGCCGCAGAGATCGCGGCGGCGAGCACATCGGTGTTGTTGCTGGCGGCGACCTTCAGGTCGCCGGTCAGATCGATGGCCGTGTTGGCCACCGTGGCGCTGTAGTCGCTGCCGGTGTAGATCACCGAGAAGGCGCCGCCGACGCCAGCCTTGCCGCCAGTCGCGGCCAGCGAACCGGCCACGCCCAGCACCGCTTCGCCGGCGAGTTCACCGGTGAACAGATTGTGCGAACTGGTGGTGCCGGCGTCGCCGCCCTCATCGAACAGGTTGTCGTTGGTTTCCACCTTGCCGTCGATCTGCCCGGTGGTGGTCTTGCCGTCCAGATCGAGTCCGGCATTGCTCAGCGCGGTCTGCGCGGCGTTGTCGAACAGGCTGTCCATCGCCTGAGCGCCGGAGACGCTCTGCGCGTTGACGTTGATCGCGCCGCCGGTGAGCGAGGAAGCCCCGGTGCCGGCATCGACCCGGGCGCCCACGTCGTTCTTCACCACCACCGCCAGGATCGAGCCGGCGCCCGCGCCGCCTTCGGACCCGGCGGCAATCGCACCGGCAATGGCCCCGGCCAACACGCGCGAGGCGCTGTTGGCGGATACGTCGAGGCGGTCGAAACCGGTCGCCTGGCTGCCGAGCCACTCGGCCTTGACCTTGTTGGTCACCACGCCGACGACCACCGAGCCACCCGCCGCAGCGCCTTTGCCGCTGGTGCCGGCAAAGGCGCCGCCACCGATCAGCAGGCGCGAGCGGTCATAGGCAGTCACACTGATGCCGTCGACCGATGCTTCGCGCTGGGTGATTTCGCTGTTCTCCACCGCCGCGCGCGTGGTGTTGCCAACCACCGCGCCGGAGGCGGAAACGGCCACGCCGACGTTGGTCTCGCCGCCGGTGGAGACGGCCAGACCGAGGCCCATGGCGATCTGGTCACCGCCGCTGGCCGCCTGGACCTTCAACAGGTCGTTGGCATTGAGTTTGGCGTCATCCAGCAGCGCCTCGGTGACGTTGAACAAGTGGTTGTAAGCGATGGCGCCGGCAATAGCCGAGCTGAAATTGCTCTTCTTGCCGCCAGCCAGGGTCAGAGCGCCAGAGCCGGAGCCGCTGAGCTGATTGGTCTGGTTCAGCGAGAGCACGGTGACCTTGCTGCCCTTGAGCGGGTCTCGCGGATCGAGGACGATATCGCCCAGATGCGCACGGGTCTTCTGCCCGGACACGTTGAGCGACAGCGAACCGGCAATCGCCAGGCTGACCTTGCTGCCAGGCTCTTGCTGACCGCTGTCGTCGCCGCCACCGCCACTGAACATGCCCTTGAGCTTGTCCCAGTAGCCTTTGAGCTTGTCAGGTATTTCGACGATGGTGTCCTTTACCTCCACAGCCTGGTCCTTCACCGAGGTGAGGCCCGAGCCGATGAGGTCGACGCCGTTGGTCAGCGTCTGGGTGATCGCTTCCCCGAGGCTACCTGCCAGCGAAGACGACCCGCTGTCGGCGCCGCCTTCCGAGGCGTTGGCTTCGTCCTGCTTCTGTTGCTCCTCGGCGGTGCGCGCCACCGCGCCGGCGACCGAAAAGGCACCGACCTGGCCCGTGCTCTGTGCATTGACCAGCACTTCATCCACGCGCCACTGGGCCTTGGTCAGCCCGGTGCCACCCGCGCCGAGCTGCTCGACAGGGCGCCAGGCACTGTTGTCGCCGACCAGGGCGAGCACATCGGTGGTCAGCACGTTGACCGCCACGCTGGCGCCGATGCCGGCGTTTTCCGACGCAGCCAGCGCGCCGGCAGCAGTCCAAACCCCGATGCCATGATCGGCAGTGACACTGACCTGGTCAGCGGTGACCGCGGTGCTGTTGTGCACCGAGGCGTGCACGGTGGAGTCGACCACGCTGACCACCACCGCACCGCTGGCCGAGAGGGTCGCGCCCTTGCCGGCCGAAGGGCTGATGCCGACGATCAACTCATTCTGTTTGGCGTTAACGTTCAACCGCTTGGCCGTGACCGAACCGTTGGCGCCAATGCCGGCAATGGCCTCATTGTCGGTGATCTGGACGTTGACACCGGCGCCCACAGCGCCGCCGTCTGAGGTGTTGTTGAACAGCGACCACCAGAGGTTACCGGTAATGGCGAGCTGCTCGAATTCGTTGGCCGCCTGCACGCTCAGTGGGGCATCCCACTTCCAGGCCATTTCGCGCAATTCCTTGCGAGCCTCGTCTTCCTCGGCGCCATCCATCAGCACATCCAGGCTAGCCAGCGGGTTGCGCGTCCATGGCTCGTTGCTGGTACTGGTGGTCTTGAGGGTGACGTTATCGCCAACCCAGGCGGTGGCATCCTGGTCGTTGAGCAGCACCGAGATCGAGCCCGTCATCGAGAGCTTGCCGGCTTCACCTGTGGAGTTGGCGTAGCTGGTCGAGAGCATGCCGGGAATTTCCGGCAAGGAGGTGGCCAGCAGCTTGAGGTTATCGAACACCTGGTCGAGCGAACTCCAGCGGTCCAGGCCGTTGAGATCGAGCTGTTGCTGGTTCTTTGCGCCAAGGCCGATGCGGCCGGCGGTGATGCTCGTGCCATCGCCGATCAGCGCGCGGGTATTCTGCTGCAGCTGACTGTATACGGCGGCGACGCTGAGCCCGACCTTGGTGCCATCATCCTGTTCCGCGTCAGCATTGACGGTGCTCTCAGCAGAGTTGTGCAGCGCGCTCTGACGCTGCAACGCCTGCACACTGACGTCTCCGGACAGCGACAATGTTGGCGATGTGTCGTCGCTGCCGATGATGGCCTCGGCTTCATGATCGGCGATACCAATGGCCAGCGCCGACGCCATGCGGAACTTGCTCTCGGTCGGCTTCGTTTCCGTCGGGTTGGGGTCCTTGCCGAACAGCTCCTTGACCTTGCCGAACATGTAGTCGGTCAGCGGCTTCGTCGTGGCTATAACGTCGGTGGTGATGTGATCGTCAGTCGACTTGCCGGCCTCTACCGTCGAGCTGTTGCTCTGTTCATGCACCAGGTTGACGGCGGTAACGTCAAGATTTAGAGCGCCAGACAGGTTGGCGTTGAAAACCGCCCTGGTGTCGCTGTCGAACAACGTCAAGGCAATGGCCGGACCACCGACCGCACCCTCGCCGATCGCGTTGAAACTCACCTCGTTGGACAGCGTCTGCTCGGTCACTGCGGCCAGAGAGACGTCGCGGGTGACCTTCAGCACCGCGCCCTTGGCAACCTGAGCGATGGTGTCGATATCGCTGTGCGCCATGCCGAAGGCGAAGCCGGCGGTGGACAGCTGGTTGCCGTCGCCGTCCTTGGAATTGGTTGCGCTGGACGTCAGGGACAGGGTGTTTTCGCTCAGCGCTTCCATGCGCAGGTCGCGACCGCTGGTCAGCTGAGCGCCGCCCTTCACATCCACCAGCGTCTTGCCGCTGATGCGTCCGTAGGCGGCGCCGAGGTTGAACGGCAGCTTGCCATTGAGCAGCGGAATGGAGCCGGTGCTGGTGTCTACCAGGCGCGTGGCTTCGGCGCGGATGTCGATGTCTTCGACGGCATTGAGCACGGCTGTAGTGTCGATCTTCACCTCGGCATCGGCATTGGCGATGGCCACGGTGATGTAGGGCAGCAGCGCGGCCAGTTCCGACCAGCCGCTCGGGTCGAGGCCCAGCGCGGTGATGATGGCGCTATCGGTTTGCAGGTCGGACGGCCGAACGCCTTGCGAGGCAGCATCGCCGAGTACGCCGATGATGTGCGACCAGGTCTCGGCGTCGGTCCAGCCCTTCTCGCCCTTGAGCGTTTCGAACTCGGCCTTCATTTCATCGCTGGAGAACAGGCTGCCCAGCAGCGAGCCAGTGACTTGCGAGGTGCTGGTGGCATGCAGGTCGATCGAGCCACCGGTGATCGAGCCCTTGACGTCGATGGTGCTCTTGGCATCGGCATAGCCGCTGATCTGCTTGTCGAACGCTGCCGCGACCAGGGTGACATCGCCGGCCTTGGTCTTGTCGGTGGCGTGCCCGGCATCGAGATTAGTACCGGCGCCGAGGATAATCTCGGCCTTGCCGGCGTGCGTGGCCAGCACCGGCTTGGCTTCGGCGCTGAGCTCGGCCTCCATCTTGGCAGCCAGGTCGTCGAGGGTCTTGGCGTCGCCCGCCTGGAAACCGATGTCGCTGAGTGCCGCCAGCTCAATGTCGCCGGAATGGCCGGCACCCGTCGCACGGGTGACCACTTCCGCATTATCGGCGAGGGTAATCGAGCGACTGCGAAGCGTGACATCGCCGCTGTTCTTGCCCGCGGCGCCGGAGGTGACGATGCTCGCGTCGCCCTTGAGCGCGACGGTCTTGCCGCCTTCAACGTGTACGCTGCCGCCGCTCTGGTCGGCCATCAGCGCCGCCAGCTCGCCGCTGATTTCGACGCTGTCAGCGGCAACGATACGAATGCTGCCATCCTGGCGGACGGCGCCTGTGGCGTTCAGCACGCCCTCGGTGTTAACCGTCGCGCCGAAAATGGCGGCACCTGCATTGAGCGCCGCACCCGACTCGACCACAGCCGAGGCGGCAAACAGGTTGATCGAGCCCGAGGTGTTGATCTTGCCCCCGGCTTCAACACGGACCTCACCTGCTTCGCCGGTCCCGCCGCTGGCGCCGTTCCAGTCGCCACGATCGAGTTCGGCGAGGAATTCGGTATCACTCCAGGTCCCGTTGCCCTTGGCCTTCTCGTGCAGCAGGGCCATTTGTTGCGCGTTGGGCGTGGTCACGGTGAGGCTGCCGACGTTCACCACGCCACTGGCGCCCACCACCATGCCGTGCGGGTCGGCGAAGATGACGTTGCCGCCCAGTTTGCCGCTGCTGAGCAGACTGTTTAGCTCGCCATTGATGACGATGCGTGAGTCATGCACCAGGTTCAGAAGATTGGCCGTGCCGGCTGGCAGGTGCAGGTTGACCGTGTTGGCCGTATCGACGTTGAAATGGTTGAACGAGTTGAAGCCGGTCTGGCCGCGCACGCTCGTGGTGCGAATGTCAGTCACCGAGCCCGCGGTGGTGACGGTAGTGTTCGTTGTCCCATCCTTGACGATAATGTTGGCGCCCCACGCATGGGTCGACCCCATCGCCATCATCAGGGCCAGAGTGATCCGGTTCGGCTGGAATGTCTGAACGGCGCCTTTCGTCGATACGCGAATACGCACAGGGTGCTCCTTACCCGACATGACAAGCCTCACTCGTGATTACCTGGGTTTTTTATCGTTAGCAGGCCCGTCATTCGATGTTTCGACGACGTGCCACTCCTCTCGAACACGCGCACTCAGCGCCCGCCCCTGAAAAACAGCGGCAGGATCGCAAGCGGAAAATACGGGATCGGAAAGGCAACGCTGGCCAATTGCTATTTGGCCAGATTAATCCGTCACCAGCTATAGTCTTTTTGCTCTATTAGCGTCTGAATCGCTGCAGATGACAGCAAGATGACGGAGAGTCGTCAGGAGATTGGCGCCAGCCTTTCGTTATCTCGCGAGAGCAGCTCAAGCGCCTGGCAAAGCGCCGACTCACCGACAGGCTTGTGCAGCAAGGGCACCCCGCTGGCCAGGCCCTCGCGGATTCGCTCGGGCGCGGTATCACCCGTGACGACCAGCGCACCCGGTCGGTGCCCCAGCGCCACGCTTATCGCATCAATGGCCTGATAGCCATTGGTGTGATCGCGCAATCGATAGTCGACGATCAGAAGGTCCGGCTGGTAACCCTCAGCCACCCGCTGCAGGGCCTCTTCAAGCGTTTCGCAGGCCCGGCATTCAGCCTGCCAGCTACGAATCAGCGCCATCATGGCCAGTCCATTGACTGGATCATCATCCAGCACCAGCACGGCACGGCCGGCCAACCAACTGGCGCGCACCGGCCCAGGAGATGAAACAACAGGCGGCGCAACCGCCTGCGCAGCTTGAGCCAGAGGCAGTCGCAGGCGAAACACCGAACCACGCCCTGGCACCGAGGCAAGCGTCGCCTCGGTGCCAAGCGCCTCGGCCAGCCCGTTGACGATGGCCAAGCCAAGCCCTAATCCCTTGCGGCGGTCGCGTTCCGGATTGCCCACCTGATGAAACGCATCGAAAACCCGCAGTTGTTGCGCCGCAGGGATGCCGATGCCGGTATCCCAGACTTCCAGCACAGCGCTGCCTTGCCTATGGCGCACTGCTACCAAAACGCCGCCGCGCTCGGTATAGCGGATCGCGTTGTTGATGAAGTTGCGCAAGATCAGCTCGACCAGCTCCGGATCGGCCCATACCTGCAGGGCCGTATCTCGCAAGCGGTAGACCAGACCCCGGCCCTCCGCTTCCGGGGCGAGTTCCCGCTCCAGCTTGCGCAATAGCGGTTGCAGCGCGAACCCGACACAGCGGGGCTGGATCGCACCGGCATCGAGGCGGGAAAAGTCCAGCAAGGTGTCGAGCATTTCCTGCGCAGACAGCGCCGATGCCTGCGCATGGCCGAGCAGTTCCTGCTGCGCCGGTTGCAACGGAGTGCGCCCGAGGGTCGCAAGAAACAGTCCCAGGGCATGCAGCGGTTGGCGCAAGTCGTGGCTGGCCGAGGCAAGAATCACTGACTTTGCGCGATTGGCCTCCTCGGCCTGCTGCTGCGCACGAAGCACCTCCTCCATCTGCTGCCGCACCTGGTTCAGCAGATCCAGATTCTCGAAATTCAGGGCCACGGAGCGGCGTATGTTCGAGGCGTTCCGGGCGATAAAGATCATCATCATGATCAGGAACAGTGGCGCTGCGATGATCATCGCATCGGCCCGCGGATCGCCGTCGAAGACGAAGACCATCCAGGTCGGCGCCACCGAAGCCAGCGAGAAGGCCGTGGCCACCGGCCGGCACGGGCAGAACAGGCCCAACGCGGCCGCATTCATGCCGGCAAGCATGCCGAGGACTTCGACGGTTCCCGACAACGAGCCGAGATCCAGCCAAAGCGGGGCTACCGCGCCCCAGAGGCCACCGGCAAGGCTCAACATGAGGGTCATCAGCAAGGCATAACGCTGGGAACCCGACTCGCCCAGACGATCCGGCAGCCAATGCCGCCCAAGCGGACCGACCAGGCAAACCAGCCCCATCAGCCCGACCCAGACCAGCACACCCTCGCCTGCACCACCATGCCGGAGCGTGGCGGCCATCAGCAACGCACCGCCAAAGCAGCCCGCCGCACCGGCCGCGTAACTGTCGTCGATCAGCTTCATTTGCGCGGCAAGGATGCGCGGCTCATCAAACCCCAGCCAGCGGTAACGACTCACAGGCGCACGATGCCCCGCCGCTGGGCCTCGACCACTGCCTCGGTGCGACTGCTGACCTGTAGCTGGTCAAGCACTGCCGAGACATGCACGCGCACGGTGTTCTCGGACAGCCCGAGCAGGTAGGCGATGGCCTTGTTCGACTTGCCTTGGCATAGCAGACCCAGTACCTCGACCTGTCGCGCGGTGAGGCCCGAGTCGCTGCAACCCACTGATGCCGGCAACGACTGGGGCAGGCTTGCGCAACCATCCGGGAGGCAGGCCAGAACCGCCCGCTCGACCTCTGCCGGCTCAGCGGACTTGCAGATATAGCCCTGCAAATCAAGGCCGGACAGTCGAGATTCATCCGGCATGGCCTCACCCGAAATGACCAGCAAGCTGGCCGCGGGCAGGTGCAGCCTCAGCATGGCGATGCCATCGAGCCCATTGATACCCGGCAAATTGACGTCCAGCAGGATCACATCGACCATACGCTGGCCGTGCTGCGTAATTGCGTCCGAGACGGTACCGGCCTCGAATATCTCGCCGACACAGTCGAGCTGGGCGAGCATCAGTTTCAGACCGGTACGGAACAGCGTGTGATCGTCGATCAACAGTAATCGGGCCTTGCGCACGACAAGAGCACCTCGCAATTGAATGCGGGCGATCTTATTGCAACAAGCAAGCTCGATGCCAGCAATCGTTGCCAGGGACAGCTCAGCGAGCCTGCCGATCCCCTGCAGCTGTCGCCGCGCCTGGCGGTAGCAGCAGACCCAGCGGCAAACTGACGCGCGCCTCGAGCCCGCCGCCCTGACGGTTGCGCAGCTCCACGCTGCCACCATGCTGCGCGGCGATGCGCTTGACGATCGCCAGGCCCAACCCGGCACCATTCCCGCCACGGGCGTGATCGCCTCGGATGAAGGGATTGAAGATGCTCGCCAGCGCATCCGGATCGATTCCCTGCCCACGATCCAGCACGCTGAGCACCACATAGGGCGAGCGCCGGTCGCCGGACACGCAGGCCTCCACCTCGACCCCATGGCCACCATAACGCAGCGCATTCTCGATCAGATTGACCAGCAGTCGCTTGATCGACACCCGCCGCAGTGCCAGTGGCGGCATCGGCTCGACACAGAGGCGAACGGTTTCTCCGTACTGGTTGTAGGGCGCTACTACATCACGGACCAATTCACCCAGATCGACGCTTTCCACCGGCTCGTCGCTGCCGTCGCGGACGAAGGCGAGAAACTGGTCGAGGATCGCGTTCATGTCCTCAATGTCGCGAACCATGTCCTCTGTGAGTTCGGCATCGCTGGTCATCAGCTCCAGCGACAGGCGCAAGCGCGTCAACGGTGTGCGCAGGTCGTGCGACACACCAGCCAGCATCAGCTCACGCTCGCGGCCGGCCTGCTCGACGTCTTCGGCCATCTGATTGAACGCGCGATAAACCTCGGTCATCTCGCTCGGCGTATCGCTGATGGGCAAGCGCACGCTGCGACCCTTGCCGATCTGCCGAGCGGCATAGACCAGGCGCTTGAGCGGTAGATTGAGCTGGCTAACGAAAATCCATGCCGCGGCGGTGGACAGCAGCCCTATACCGAGAAACCAGCCGAGCACGCTCCAGATCCGTTGTCCGCGCAGCGGGTATGCGTACAGCGGCACTTGCAACCAGTCCGGTCCGAGGCTTGGCGCGCGCACCCAAATGGCCGTGTCAGGCTGGATGCGAACCCGCACGTCTGTCTCGACACCAAGCTCGGCCTGCATCTGCCGCTGGAAAATTTCCGTATAGGGCCAGTGGTACTCACTGGGCGGTACATCTTCCGTCGTAACTCGCTGCAGCCCGGCCGCATCGGCAATACGCTCACGGTTCTCCTCATCGGCGGCCCAGTACGCGCGCAGGGTCAGCGCCGCACCATGGCTGTACTGCCGGTCGACCATCACGTCCTCGTTCATCATCAGGTACACGAGCATCAGCACCTTGGAGAACAGCACCACGATCAGCACCATCCACAGCGTGCGGGCGAAGAAGCTTTGCGGGAACCAGAGCGGGGTTTTCATAGAAGAGCCACGGCGCAAACGCCGGTTATCGAGCAGCCCGTGCGGACAGGCTGATTAGCGATAACGGCGGAGTCTGAAGCATCCGCCGCCAGAAGTGATGCGTGCCGACTTACTTGTTGCCGTCCGGCACGAACACATAGCCCACGCCCCATACGGTCTGGATGTAGCGCGGCTTGGAAGGGTCCGGCTCGATCAGTCGGCGCAGGCGGGAGATCTGCACATCGATGGAACGCTCGAGCGCATCCCATTCGCGGCCGCGGGCCAGGTTCATCAGCTTGTCGCGGGTCAGCGGTTCGCGGGCATGCTGGACCAGGGCCTTGAGCACGGCGAATTCACCGGTAGTCAGCATGTGCACCTGGTCGCCCTTCTTGAGCTCGCGGGTGCCAAGGAACAGCTCGTAATCGCCGAAAGTGACGGTCTCGTCCTCGCTGCCCGGCGCGCCTGGCACCTGCGGCGCCTGGCGCCGCAGCACCGCCCGAATCCGCGCCAGCAACTCACGCGGGTTGAACGGCTTGGCCAGATAGTCGTCGGCGCCCTGCTCCAACCCATGGATCCGGCTAGCCTCGTCGCCCTTGGCGGTCAGCATGATGATCGGAATCTGATTGCCGCCTTCGCGCAGGCGTGAACAGGCGGAAAGCCCGTCCTCACCCGGCATCATCAGGTCCAGCACGACCAGATGGAACAGCTCGCGGCTGAGCAGACGATCCATCTGCTCGGCACTCTCCACGGTCCGCACGCGATAGCCCTGCTCATCGAGAAACCGCTCGAGCAAGCGCCGCAACCGGGCATCGTCATCGACAATAAGGATCTTTTCGCCTTCGCTGGCGGGCGCAGTGCTGCTCATGGAAACTCCCGTAAAAATCGTCAATGCATTATGCGCACAGTGATGTAAACGCAACTGAAGCCATTGTTAGCAGATTTTGCAGGGCGAAGCCGAGAGCCAATGGAATGGTCGACAGGCCTCTTGCTGGCTTTTTCGTCCGACTGCCCGCCTCAAGCCAGCCGCTGCCTTTATAATCGCGCCCTTTCGCGCAGGCCCGGCCTGCATGGTTTGACTGACCCAGGTAGGTTCATGGACAGCATCAATTCTCGCCTCGCCGCTGAACTGGGCGTGCGCCCGCAACAGATTGCCGCCACCGTGGCGCTACTCGACGAGGGCTCGACCGTGCCCTTCATCGCCCGTTACCGCAAGGAAGTCACCGGCAGCCTGGATGACACCCAGCTGCGCCTGCTCGAAGAGCGTCTGCGCTACCTGCGCGAGCTGGATGATCGCCGCGCCTCGATCCTCGCCAGCATCGAGGAACAGGGCAAGCTGACGCCCGAACTCAAGCGCGAGATCGACCTCGCCGACACCAAGACCCGCCTCGAAGATCTTTATCTGCCCTATAAGCAGAAGCGCCGCACCAAGGGCCAGATCGCCCTGGAAGCCGGTCTGGGCGAACTGGCCGATGCGATCTTTGCCGACCCCGAGCTGAATCCCGAAACCGAAGCCGCACGTTTCGTCGATGCCGAAAAGGGCTTCGCCGACGTCAAGGCTGTGCTCGAAGGCGCCAAGTACATCCTCATGGAGCGCTTCGCCGAAGACGCCAACCTGTTGGCCAAGCTGCGCGATTTCCTGACCCACAACGCTACGCTCAGCGCGCGCGTGGTGCCCGGCAAGGAAAACGAAGGCGCCAAGTTCAGCGACTATTTTGAACACGACGAGCCGCTCAAGAGCGCGCCCTCTCACCGCGCCTTGGCGATCTTCCGCGGGCGCAACGAAGGCGTGCTCAGTGTGAGCCTGAAAGTGGGCGACGAAGCACCCGGCACCATGCATCCGGGCGAAGTGATGATCGGCGAGCGCTTCGGTATCGCCAATCGCGGCCGCGCGGCCGACAAGTGGCTGAGCGAAGTGGTGCGCTGGACCTGGAAGGTCAAGCTCTACACCCACCTGGAAACCGACTTGCTCGGCGAGCTGCGCGACAAGGCCGAGGACGACGCCATCGGCGTGTTCGCGCGCAACATGCATGACCTGCTGCTCGCCGCGCCGGCTGGCCCGCGCGCCACCCTGGGCCTCGACCCCGGCCTGCGCACCGGCTGCAAGGTGGCGGTGGTCGACGCCACCGGCAAGCTGCTGGATACCGCCACCGTGTACCCGCACGCGCCACGCAACGACTGGGACGGCACCCTGGCCGTACTGGCCAAGCTCTGTGCCAAGCATGCCGTCGACCTGATCGCCATCGGCAATGGCACCGCCAGCCGGGAAAGCGACCGGCTCGCGGCCGATCTGATCAAGCAGGTGCCCGGCCTCAAGCTGACCAAGGTGATGGTCTCCGAAGCCGGCGCCTCGGTGTACTCGGCGTCGGAGCTGGCCGCCAAGGAATTCCCGGACCTTGACGTCTCCATCCGCGGCGCCGTCTCTATCGCCCGTCGCCTGCAGGATCCGCTGGCCGAATTGGTGAAGATCGAGCCCAAGGCCATCGGCGTCGGCCAGTACCAGCACGACGTTTCCCAACTCAAGCTGGCACGCTCGCTGGATGCCGTTGTAGAAGACTGCGTGAACGCCGTCGGCGTCGACGTCAACACCGCTTCGGTGGCGCTGCTGGCTCGCATTTCCGGGCTGAACACCACCCTGGCCCAGAACATCGTGGCCTACCGTGATGCCAACGGCGCGTTCACCGCACGCAGTGAGCTGAAAAAAGTGCCGCGGCTGGGCGACAAGACCTTCGAGCAGGCCGCCGGCTTCCTGCGCGTGATGAATGGCAGCAACCCGCTGGACGCCTCGGCCGTTCACCCGGAAACCTATCCGCTGGTCAAACGCATCGCCACCGACACTGGCCGCGACATCCGCTCGCTGATTGGTGACTCGGCGTTTCTCAAGCGCCTGGATCCGAAGCAGTTCACCGACGAAAGCTTCGGTCTGGTAACCGTCAGCGACATTCTTCAGGAGCTGGAGAAGCCCGGACGCGATCCGCGCCCCGAGTTCAAGACTGCCGAGTTCCAGGAAGGCGTGGAAAAGCTCAGCGACCTGACGCCTGGCATGGTGCTCGAAGGCGTGGTGACCAACGTGACCAACTTCGGCGCCTTCGTCGACATTGGCGTGCATCAGGACGGGCTGGTGCACATTTCCGCGCTGTCGGAAAAGTTCGTCAAGGATCCGTACGAAGTGGTCAAAGCCGGCGACATCGTCAAGGTCAAGGTCATGGAAGTGGACATCCCGCGCCAACGCGTCGGCCTGTCCATGCGCATGAGCGATACCCCCGGCGAAAAGGCGGACAACATGCGCGGCAACGGCAACAACCGTGGCGGCCAGGCACGCGGCGAGCGCAAAGCGGCTAAGCCGGAGACCAAGCCGGCTCCGGCCAACAACGCCATGGCTGCGCTGTTCGCCAACGCTAAAAATCTGAGGAAATAACGGTGCGCGAAGTCGAAGCGGTGGGCAGCAGCAGTGCCTTCGGGCGACTGCTGGGGCTGGAGATCGTCCAGGTCGCAAATGGAGAAGCACTGCTGCGTTTAGCGATGCACGATGGCTTGCGCAATCTGCACGGCAAGCTGCACGGCGGCGCCCTGTTCTCACTGATCGACACCGCCATGGGCCAGGCCAGCCACAGCCTCAACGGCGGCGGGCCGAACAGCGTCACGCTCGAGTGCAAGGTCAACTACATCCGCCCGGTTACTGAAGGTGAGCTGACCTGCCGAGCCTGGGTGGTGCATGGAGGTCGGCGCACCCAGGTCATCGAAGCCGAGGTGCATCAGGGCGAAAAATTGGTAGCCAAGGCCCAGGCGACCTTCTCGGTTATCTGAGTCATCGGACTGCAGCGTCGGATTCGCTGGAAACGCCCCCGCAGCAGTGCGCGTTCCATCGTTGACGGCCTCTTGTAGAGCGTGCGATCCACCCCCATATTGTGCCGACTGACGCGTGAAGGAATTCCCAATTGAGCGATCTTCTCTCCCACCGCCTGGCGCTGCTGGCCGAGCACCACAACCTGTCGCTGCTCTCGCAATGCCTGCATGGGATCGAGCGTGAATGCCTGCGTGTCGACGCCGATGGTCAGCTGGCGCTGACGCCGCATCCGCGTGCACTGGGCTCGGCACTGACTCATCCGAAGATCACCACGGATTATTCCGAAGCGCTGCTGGAGTTCATCACCGGCACTGAAACCGACCCGACCAAGACCCTGGCCGAGCTCGACGCCATCCATCGCTATACCTATAGCCAGCTGGATGGCGAATACCTCTGGAGCCCGTCGATGCCGGGGCACCTTCCGGAGGAGGAGCAGATTCCGATCGCCGAGTACGGCAGCTCGAACATCGGTCGACTGAAATATGTTTACCGCCAAGGCCTGGCGCTGCGTTACGGCAAGACGATGCAGTGCATCGCCGGCATCCATTACAACTTTTCGTTGCCCGAGGCGCTGTGGGCTACGCTGCAGGCCGATGAGAGCGACCAGCGCTCTGCGCAGGACTATCAGTCCTGGCGCTATATCGCACTGATCCGTAACTTCCGCCGCTACAGCTGGCTACTGATGTATCTGTTCGGCGCTTCGCCCGCGCTGAATGCCAGCTTCATGCGGGGCCGGTCGCACCAGCTCGAGCAGCTCGACGAAGACACCCTGTATCTGCCCTATGCCACCAGCCTGCGGATGAGTGATCTTGGTTATCAAAGCAACGCCCAGGCTGGCCTTACGCCCTGCTATGACGATCTACCGAGTTACACCAGCAGCCTGCACAAGGCGGTGTCGACGCCCTACCCCGATTACGCAGCGCTGGGCACCAAGGATGCTGACGGCAACTGGCAACAGCTCAACACCAACGTCTTGCAGATCGAGAACGAGTACTACTCGAACATCCGTCCCAAGCGCGTCACCGATACCGGGGAACGCCCGCTGCATGCGCTGCGCGCGCGGGGCATCCAGTACATCGAAGTGCGCTGTCTGGACATCAATCCCTTCCTGCCGCTGGGCATAGACGTCAGCGAAGCGCGTTTTCTCGATGCTTTCCTCCTGTTCTGCACATTGCAGCAGAGCCCTTGCCTGATAGAAGGCGAATGCCGGGCCAGCAGCGACAACTTCCTCAAGGTCGTCAAGGAAGGTCGCAAACCGGGGCTGGAACTGCGTCGCTGCAACGAAGACGTCAGCCTGCAGCAATGGGCGAGCGAACTGATTGGGCAAATCGGCCAGGTCGCCGCGTTGCTCGACCGCAGCCATGGCGGTGACGAGCATGCTCGCGCGGTCGCCGAACAACAGGCCAAGGTCGACGACAGCAGCCTGACGCCTTCGGCCCGCGTACTCGAAGAGTTGCAGCGCAACGGTGAAAGCTTCAGCCAGTTCGCCCTGCGTCAGACCCGCCAGCACGCCGAGGACTTCCGTAGCCGTGCATTGTCCAATGCCGACATGGCCTGGTTCGATGAGGCTTCGCGTAACTCGCTGACACAGCAGGCGCAGGTGGAAGCCGCCGATACTCAGGACTTCGACAGCTTTGTCGAAGACTACCAGCGCAGCCTGACCAGCCTCGGCGGAGCCTAGTCCTCACCAACAGTCCGGCGGATCGCTCTAGTCCGGCGGCTTGGGCGGGGCGCCGGATATGCTGCGGCAAAATGTGAACTTTTCCCTCCTTCTCAGGGTTCCAATGTGTGTCTTCGCCGCGCCGATGCAGCGCGCCGAAGCCTCAAAAGAACAAGAAGAAGAGAGGTGCATTCATGTCGCTACTGGACCTGTTGGTGTCCGCCCGCAAAGGCAGCCTGACCACGGCAATCACCATTGCCTTGCTGATCGGGCTGATTCTGCAGATTGATGGACTTATCCCAGACCCCGCGCTTCGCCTGACCGGCGATGCGGTCGAGGTGCACTCAGCGAGCCCCTACCCGACGCCGGACTGAACCGGGGCGGCGCAGGGCCGCCGCTCGATCACAGCGCCTTTTCGAAGATCTTCGAATTGCGCTGGAAGTTATAGAGCGAGGCGCGTGCGGCCGGGAGGCGCTCGACACCGCTGGGCTCGAAGCCGCGCTCGCGAAACCAGTGCGCCGTTCGGGTGGTGAGCACGAACAGGGTTTTCAGGCCCAACGCCCTGGCACGCGCCTCGATACGCTCGAGCAACTCGTCGCCACGTCCGCCGTGACGGTACTCCGGGTTTACCGCCAGGCAGGCCAGCTCACCGGAGTCGGAATCGGCGATGGGGTAAAGCGCGGCGCAGGCGATGATCAGGCCATCGCGCTCGACGATGCTGAACTGCTCGACCTCGCGCTCCAGCACTTCGCGTGAGCGGCGCACCAGAATGCCCTGCTCTTCCAGCGGCGTGATCAGGTCGATCAGCCCGCCGACGTCCTCGATAGTCGCCTCGCGCAGTTGCTCGAACTGCTCCTGGGTCACCAGGGTGCCGTCGCCGCCGTCACGGGTGAACAGCTCGTTGAGCAGCGAACCGTCCTCGGCGTAGCTGATCACATGGCTGCGGCGCACGCCGCCTTTGCAGGCTTGCGCGGCGGCATCCAGCAGCTCGGCCTGGTAGGTGCCGACTAGGCGCTCGAGATAGGCCGGGATCTGCGGCGGACGCAGCTCGCGCACCAGATTGCCACTTTCATCACGCAGGCCTCGCTCGGAGCCATAAAGCACCAGCTTGTCGGCTTCCAGATCAATCGCGGCGCGGGTGGCAATGTCTTCGCAGGCAATGTTGAAGATTTCACCGGTCGGGGAATACCCCAGCGGCGAGAGCAGCACGATGGTGCGCTCGTCCAGCAGCCGACCGATGCCCTTGCGATCGACACGACGCACCTCGCCGGTGTGCTGATAGTCGACCCCGTCGTGAACACCGATGGGCCGTGCGGTGACGAAGTTGCCACTGGCCACCCGCAGCCGCGCGCCCTGCATCGGCGAGGCGGCCATGTCCATCGAGAGCCGGGCTTCCAGGGCGATGCGCATATGCCCGACGGCATCGATCACGCATTCCAGGGTGGCCGTGTCGGTGATCCGCAGGTCACGGTGAAAGCGCGGTTCGATCCCCCTCGAGGCCAGCCGTGCCTCGATCTGCGGTCGTGAGCCGAACGCCAGTACCAGACGCACGCCGAGGCTGTGCAGCAGCACCAGATCGTGAACGATGTTGGCAAAGTTGGGGTGTTCCAGGCCATCGCCGGGCAGCATGACCACGAAGGTGCGGTCACGGTGGGAGTTGATGTAGGGCGATGAGTCGCGAAGCCAGGTGACGTAGTTGTGCATTGCGCAAGCCTTAAATAACAGCTTTGTTCAGTCCGGAAGCCGGGTCGAGTATGGAGATGCAGGGAGCAGGTTCACGCTGCGAACATGTCGCCAGACCTGCTCCTATCCTCGGCCTGGTTGCAGGCAATAGTGTTCGATCATCCCGCGCAACAGCCTCACGGTGGGTTCGATTCGGTCCAGGTCCAGGTATTCGTCCGGCTGGTGCGCGCAGGCGATATCACCCGGGCCAAGCACCAGCGTCTCGCAGCCAAGCTGCTGAAGATAAGGCGCCTCGGTGGCGAAGGCCACTGCCTCGGCGACATGACCGGTGAGGCGTTCGGCCAGTTTGACCAGCTCGGCCTCGGCAGGCTGATCGAAGGCCGGCACGCTGGGGAACAACGGGGCCAGGTCGATCTTCACCTGATGCCTGTCAGCCACCGGACGCAGGCGCCCGGCGATAGCTTCGCGTAGCTGATCAGGCTCCATCCCCGGCAGGGGCCGCAAATCGTACTCCAGTGAGCACTGGCCGCAGATACGGTTGGGGTTGTCGCCGCCATGGATGCAGCCGAGGTTGAGCGTTGGCTGTGGCACGTCGAACAACGGATTGTTGTATTGGCTTTGCCACTCCCGGCGCAGCGTCATCAGCTCACTCATCACGTCATGCATGGCTTCCAAAGCGCTATGCCCATAAGCGGGATTGGACGAATGCCCGCTTTGCCCTTGAATCTCGATGCCTTCCATCATGATGCCCTTGTGCAAGCGCACTGGGCGCAACCCGGTCGGCTCGCCGATCACTGCAGCTCGGCCCAGCGGCCGCCCGGCGTCGGCCAGGGCACGGGCGCCGGACATGGAGCTTTCTTCATCGCAAGTGGCGAGGATCAGCAGCGGCTGGCGGAACGGCTTATCCAGCAGCGGCAACACGGCCTCAATGATCAACGCGAAGAAGCCTTTCATGTCGCAGCTGCCCAACCCGTACCAGCGGTCATCCGCTTCGCGCAGCTGCAGCGGCTCGGCCGTCCACAGCTCGGCATCGAAGGGCACGGTATCGCTGTGTCCGGCCAGCACCAGGCCGCCGGGGCCGCTGCCGTAGCTGGCAAGAAGGTTGAACTTGCCGGGGGTGATTTCCTGCACGTCGCAGGTAAAGCCGAGATCGCTCAACCAGCCTGCCAGCAAATCGATAACAGGGCGGTTGGTTTGATCCCAATGCGCCTGGGTGCAACTTACCGATGGCGCAGCGATCAGCGCGGCGAACTGGTCTTTAAGCGAGGGGATGGGCACCGACAGCCTCCTGAAAGACGAAAAAGACGAGGCACCCAGTGAAACATGAAACGCGGCGCCGCAGCCTTACCGTCGAGGTAAAAACTGCGGCGACGGCTAGATCAGACGAAGATCGCCTTCAGAATGGTGAAGAAGATGATCGAAAGGATCGCCCCGGCTGGCAGGGTGATCAGCCACGACATGAAGATCGAGCCGACCACGCCGAGGTTCAGCGCACCGATACCGCGCGCAATGCCGATACCGAGTACGGCGCCAACCAGCGTGTGAGTGGTCGAGACCGGCAGGCCAATGGCGGACGCGCCAACGACCGTGGTTGCGGTTGCCAGCTCTGCGGCGAAGCCACGGCTGGGAGTCAGCTCGGTGATTTCCTTACCAATGGTGGCGATCACCTTGTAGCCATAGGTGGCCAGACCGATGACGATACCCACAGCGCCCAGCAGCAGTACCCAGCCCGGCACCGCCGACTTGGCAGCAACCTCAGCCGCACCGCCTGATTGGATAACCCCTACCACGGCCGCCAGCGGGCCGACTGCGTTGGCGACGTCATTGGCACCGTGGGCAAAGGCCATGGAACAGGCGGTGAAGATCATCAGCACAGCGAAGACCTTTTCCACGCTGGCGTAGTGAAAGGTGCGATCAGCCTCAACATCAAGCTTGATCCGCGACAGCAGCGCGATCCCGACCAGCATCACCAGGACGCCGATGGCGAACGCCAGGAGGATGCCCTGGCCGCCGTTCAGCGTCAGGCCGACATGCTTGAGGCCCTTAGTAACGGTCATCAGCGCGACCATGAAACCGGTCAGGAACATGTACAGCGGTACGAAGCGCTTGGCGTTGAGAAAGGGATCATCGGTATTGATGATCAGCTTCTGCACGCTCATGAACAGGCCAAAGGCGACGATGCCCGACAGCATCGGCGTCACCACCCAGCTGGCCACGATGGGGCCGATGGCATCCCAATGCACCGCATCGGTGGACACGCCGACCGCGGCAAAGCCGATCACCGCACCGATGATCGAGTGCGTGGTGGAAACCGGCCAGCCTTTCATGGTGGCGATCATCAGCCAGGTGCCGGCTGCCAGCAGCGCCGACATCATGCCCAGCACCATCAGATCGGGCGATATGACTTCCGCATCGACGATGCCGTTCTTGATGGTCTCGGTGACCTCGCCGCCCGCCAGGTAGGCACCGCAGAACTCGAAGATCATCGCGACGATGATGGCCTGCTTGATCGTCAGCGCCCGGGAACCCACCGAGGTACCCATGGCGTTGGCCACGTCATTGGCGCCTACGCCCCAGGCCATGAAGAAACCGAAAGCGCAGGCGAGCACGAGAAGTACGAAGCCGTATTCCGCGATAAAGGACATAAGGAATTACCTGTTGAACCAGAAAAGACGCTGGCGCCTCAGCGCGCCAGCAATTGTTCCAGACGGTTACCGACTCGCTCGGCACGGTCAGCTACGTCACCGATCCATTCGATGATTTTGTAGAGGAACATGACGTCGACTGGAGGCAATTCCTTTTCCAGCTTGAACAGGGCACGGCGAACCGTGATCTGCATGCGGTCGGTTTCGCGCTCGATTTCCTCGAGCTCCTCGACCATTTTCTCGACCAGCGTGGCCTCACGGCCGGCAAAGCCGGTTTCCAGCAACGAGTCCAGCTCCTTCAGCGCTTTCAGCGCCTGGCAGCTGGCGTCTACACTGCGCTGCACGAAGGCCATCATTTCCGGCTGCAGGGCCGGCGGAATGGTCATGCAACGGCCCAGCATCAGACCGGCGATGTCCTTGGCACGGTTGGCAATTTTGTCCTGTACACTCAGCAGCTCCAGCAGATCCGAGCGCGGAACCGGCAGAAACAGGCTCTTGGGCAGATGTTGACGGACGCTCTTCTTGAGCTTGTCGGCCTCGTTTTCCAGTCGGGCCATCTCTTTCTGGATCTGTTCGACCCGTTCCCAATCTTCGGCTGTGATCGCCTGGAACAGCGGTACCAGGTTGGCGGCACATTCGTGAGATTTAGCCATGTGCTGCTGCATCGGCCCGATGGGCGAACGTCCGAACAGGCTGACGAAAGGATTGATTGGCATAGGGAGCACCCCGGCTTCAGAAGGCGGCAAGTATACGGATGACCTCAAAGGGCCGCTACCAAGTGACGTAGGTCACACTCAAACATAGGCATCATCTCGGCACCATGCAGAAAGAAACCGAAATCAAACTGCGCGTCAGTCGCGAAACCCTGGCGGCCCTGCGCGAGCATCCGCTGCTGAAGAAACGCAACAAGAGCGGCTGGCAGCGGCACGAATTGTTCAACCAGTACTACGACACCCCCGAGCGCGACCTGGCTCAGGCCAAGGTTGCGCTGCGTCTGCGCCGCGACGGCGAGCAGTTCATTCAGACGCTGAAAAGCCGCGGTCAGAGCGTGGCTGGGCTGTCCGAGCGTAACGAGTGGGATTGGTATCTGGACAAGGCCAAGCTGGACCTGAAAAAACTCGCGGATGAGTGTTGGCCCGCGAGCCTGGCCGAGCTGGACAAGAAAACCCTGAAGCCGATTTTCACCACGGACTTCGTCCGCGAAAAAGCCGAAATCGCCTGGGGTCGCGGCAAGGCCAAAGTGGTGATCGAAGCGGCGCTGGACCTGGGCAAGGTCGTGGTCGGCAAGCGGAGCGAGGAAATCTGCGAGCTGGAGCTGGAGCTGCGCCAAGGCGAACCCGAGGCCCTGCTGGAACTGGCCGCCGAGCTGGCCACCGATCTCCCCTTGATGCCTTGCGACATCAGCAAAGCCGAGCGCGGCTACCGCCTGTATGACGCCGACAGCTACTCGCTGAGCCTGCCCGCACCAACGCTCGCGGCGACCATGCCGCTGGACGACGCCTTTGCCGCACTGGCCTGGCAGCTGCTGGGTAATAGCCAGCGGTTGGCCGAACAGTACCGTTTCAAAGGCCACTGGAAACTGCTGGGCGAATGGCTGCAGCAACTGGTCGAACTGCGCGCCCTGCTGGGCAGCCTCGGTCAAGCCGCTCCGCGCGCCACCAGTCGCGAGCTGCGCGAACAACTCGATGCGCTGATCCAGGATTGGCGTCCCCAGGTCGAAGCCGGACGCGACGATGAAAGCGTGCGCCAGGCAGCGCCTGAACGATTTGCCGCTGAATTGTCTGCGCAACGCTGGGGCCTGTTCTCGCTGAACGCCTCACTCTGGCTGCTGCAGCGCAGCTGGACCGCCAATCGCAACAACCGCGGCAACCGCCAGGGCGCAGCCGAGCTGGGCAACTGGCTGCCACGCCTGCTGGGCGAGGAAGCCGAGGCATTGCAGTTGCTGCGCTACCAGCAACAGCCCGAAGACCTCGCCGAACAACGGCCGCGCATGGAGCGGCTGCTGGTCTGGCTGCACCTGGCCCGCACCACGCTGGAGCTGCCGGAAGCGGACCGCCTCTTCGGCGAACTGGCCAAGTTGTACGAACTGGCAGGACAGCCACTGGATGACGAGCTGCTTGAGGCTCGTGTGGAGCAAGCTCGCGTGGTCTGGACGCTCAAATCCTGGAAGCTGCTGACGAAATAGCGCGCCGTGCGGCCCCGCTGGCATTCGGCCTATGCCTGTTTCACCCCTCGGTGAAGGACTGGTGAAGTAGCGGGCCCCGCCACGGGCGGCGGCGTCACCGGTGGGCTTCAGTCCACCGGTGACCCGCAACCTCCCATCCGACACCCAACCTACATCCGGCACCGCCACCCCGTTGGGCTAAAGCCATCCTAAAGTCGCCGGTTCGCGCCACCGCGTGCTGTCCAGTTCGGTCCAGCCCGGCATCACGTAAAGTTGGACCGGCCGGCAGACAGCGCGTCGATTTATCGGCAAGCTTGGCCCTCGTCTCAGCCATGACCGAAGGACCCCATGTCCGTGTTGAACTCGCCTAGCCAGGATCGCTTCCTCGACCTCAATGACCTGCTGCGTGACTTGGTCGCGCAGAGGCGACTGTCGCAGGAAACGGCCGAGCAATGCATGACCCTGCGGCGCAGTTCGGCAAACAGCCAGCAGCATCCGCTGGAATTTCTCGGCGCTCAACAACTCGATGATCTGGCTCGCCCCGGCAAGAAGCTGGATCTCGAAACACTGACCGTCTGGCTCGCGGAGCAGGCCGGGCAACCCTATCTGCGTATCGATCCGCTGAAGATCAACGTCGCGGCGGTCACCCCGCTGATGTCCTACGCCTTCGCCCAGCGGCACAAGATCCTCGCGGTGGCGGTCGACAGCTCGGCAGTGACCATCGCCAGCAGCCAGCCTTTCGTGAAAAGTTGGGAAGCCAACCTCACCCATGTGCTCCAGCGACCGATCAAGCGGGTAGTGGCCAATCCGGTCGACCTGCAGCGCTTCACCGTCGAGTTCTACCGCCTGGCCAAGTCGGTCAGCGGCGCCACTGCCAATGATCAAAAGGTCAGCGGTACTGGCAATTTCGAGCAGTTACTGAACCTTGGCGCCAGTGATCAGGAGCCCGACGCTAACGACGCTCATGTGGTGAACATCGTTGACTGGCTGTTCCAGTACGCCTTCGACCAGCGCGCCAGTGATATCCACATCGAACCGCGTCGTGAGCAGGGCAGCGTGCGCTTTCGCATCGATGGCGTCCTGCACAACGTCTATCAGTTTCCACCGCAGGTGGCGATGGCAGTGGTCAGCCGACTCAAGTCCCTGGGACGAATGAACGTCGCCGAAAAGCGCAAGCCGCAGGACGGCCGGGTCAAGACCAAGACGCCGGACGGCGGCGAGGTAGAACTGCGCCTCTCGACGCTGCCGACCGCCTTCGGCGAGAAGATGGTGATGCGAATCTTCGACCCTGAAGTGTTGCTCAAGGGCTTTGACCAGCTGGGCTTTTCCGCCGAGGATTTGCGTCGCTGGCAGAGCATGACCGGTCAGCCCAATGGCATCATCCTGGTCACTGGCCCTACCGGATCGGGCAAGACGACGACGCTCTACACCACCCTCAAGCAGCTGGCGACGCCGGAAGTGAACGTCTGCACCATCGAAGACCCGATCGAGATGATCGAGGGCGCCTTCAACCAGATGCAGGTGCAACACAACATCGACCTGACCTTCGCCAGCGGCGTGCGCGCCCTGATGCGCCAGGACCCGGACATCATCATGGTCGGCGAGATTCGCGATCTGGAAACGGCGGAAATGGCGATCCAGGCGGCACTGACCGGGCACCTGGTGCTGTCGACACTGCATACCAACGATGCGCCATCGGCAATCACGCGGTTGCTGGAACTGGGCGTACCGCATTACCTGCTTAGGGCCACACTCCTGGGCGTGATGGCGCAGCGCTTGGTGCGTACGTTATGTCCGCACTGCAAGGCACCGGTGCAGCTGGATGCGGATGACTGGCAGGCGCTGACCAAACCCTGGAACGCGCCGTTGCCGAGCCACGCGCAACAGGCGGTGGGTTGTATCGAATGCCGGGACACGGGCTACCGCGGCCGCGCTGGGGTCTACGAGATCATGCTGCTCAACGATGCGATCAAGCCGCTGATCACCGCCGATACCGATCTCATCGCCCTGCGCCGCCAGGCCTTCAAGGACGGCATGCACAGCTTGCGGCTGTCCGGCGCGCAGAAGATCGCCGCGGGTCTTACAACCCTGGAAGAGGTTCTCAGGGTCACGCCGCAAAGCGAGCAGAAATAGCGGGACGGCTTTGAGTGAGGGCAAAACCAGCCTCCAACCCCTCCCCGCTCTAAGGCAGCAGGACCTTTTAGTTGCCGCCTCTCGACGCCACCAGCGTAGCCACTTGGCCCGACTCGCAGTTGAGGTAAGCCGACGACTGCAGCCACTGCTGATCCGGGTACCAGGAAAACATGAATTGCCCGCCCTTGAGGCTATCGACCACCATGCGCGCCACGTCCGGGCGAACCGCTGGGCAGCCCTGGCTACGACCGATACGCCCCTGGGTGGCAATCCAGGCCGGGTTCACATAGTCGGCCGGGTGAATCACGATGGCCCGTTCGCGCGCCAGATCGTTCACCCCAGGCTCGAGCCCGTCCATGCGCAGCGAGTAGCCATGCTTGCCGCTGTAGCTCTCGGCGGTGCGGAACAGCCCGAGGCTCGACTGATGACTGCCCTCCACGTTGGAGAAACGCGTGGCCTGGTTTTCACCCGAACCGTTGCCATGAGCGACGAAATCCTTGAGCAACAAACGCCCACGCTGCAGGTCGAAAATCCACAGTCGGCGCTCCGAGGAAGGCAGAGAAAAGTCGATGACGGCTAACCGTTGAGCCGGCGTCGCGCCATGATTCACAGCGCACTGCATAGCCGCGACAGCATGGGTCAACACGACCGGATCGAGCGTTGGTGCCACGCGGGAAAGATCGTCCACCAGCGGCTGATAAGCAGGCGGAGCGGCCAACAGCGGCATGGACAAGAGCAAGCCGGCGGCCAGACAGAGGCGGCGAAGCGAAACCATCATTCGTAGATCAACCTCGGCGGGCGCCAATGCCGATCATCCCTGCCGACCGACGCCACCTGCTCGCTACCAGGCCCAAACAATCAAAAAGTAGCGAAATTAAATCAGACGGGACCTGAAGCGCTCCCACGTCGTCTGATACATCGTGTTCTAGTAGCCTGAACGGGCCATGTTTTTTTCAGGCACCGCGGCTTGTTCAGCGGCGGAGTCTAGCAGTCGGCGGGACCGCCAGGAGTGAAGCGTTGTACAAAAAACATACATCGAGTCTGCTATTCGCTTGGTTGTTGGCGCCATGGCTGGCGATGGCGGAACCCGCAGTAGAGCCCGCCGGCCCAGTTGAGGGTGTCCTGGAGAACCTCCCGACGGCGTGCGGGCAGCCTATGGCCAACGTGGACGAAACAGCTCTGGCGCGGCTCTCCGAGCTCTACCGACGCAACCACTTTGCCTTGCTGTGGACCTCTTATGCGCAGATTGACGCGCTGTTAGCCCAGCTCGAGTCGCTGGCGGACGATGGGCTCCAACCTGCTTCTTACCACCCCGAAACCATTCGTCGGGTCATGCATACCGCCACCCGTGATCCGCTGCACCGCGAATGCAGCGATGTACTGGCCAGCCACGCCTATCTGTCGGCCTTGGGTCACCTGGCGCAGGGGCGCCTGCCGCAAGACAGCATCGAGCCCGTCTGGCACAGCCCTGATGCACCTGGGACACTACAGGCCGAGGCGCAGCTGATGGTGATCGCCAGCGAAGGGCTGGAGCATCTCGAGCACGCCTTCAATAAAGCGCGTCCGTCGTTGGAGCAATACAACAACCTGCGCAAGGCCTATGCGCAGCTGCGCGATCAACCCAAGCCCCAGTGGCAACCAATCCCCGCGGGCCAGACCTTGCGCCCAGGCATGTTGGACCCGCGTGTTCCCCAACTGCGCCATCGTTTGAGCGCCGACGGTTACCTGCCCGCTTCGGCAGTCACGCCGGGCACCCGCAATGAACGCTACAGCGATCAACTGGTGGAGGCGCTCAAGGCTTTTCAGCGCCGTCACGCCCTGCAGGACGACGGCATCCTCGGTGCCGACACCCTTATTGAACTGAATGCCACTCCAGCCGACCGACTGAATCAACTGCGGGTGAATCTGGAGCGGTTCCGCTGGCTATCGGCCGACATCGAGCCGCGCTCGCTGCTGGTCGATATCGCCGGCGGACGGGTGATCTACTTTCGCGACAGCAGCCCTCAATGGGAAGCGCGCATCCAGGTCGGCCGCGATACCCGGCAGACGCCGTCCATCAAGTCGACCGTCACGCGCCTCACTCTCAACCCGACCTGGACGGTGCCGCCGACCATCCTGCGCGAGGATAAGCTGCCGCAGATCCGCGACAACCTGGACTACCTCTCGCAACACAACATGCAGGTGTTGGACTATCAGGGTCAGGTGCTCGACCCAGCCACTGTCGACTGGAGCAATCCGGGGCGGATCTTGCTGCGCCAGGCCGCCGGGCCCGACAACCCGCTGGGCCGGGTGGTGATCCGTTTCGCCAACCCCTACTCCATCTACCTCCACGACACGCCCAGCCAAGGCCTGTTTGCACGCTCACAGCGGGCGTTCAGCTCGGGCTGTGTCAGGGTCGAATCGGTGATGCAATTGGTAGATCTTTTATTGAACGAGGACGAACACGAGCGCGTTAGCCAATTGCTTGAAACCGGCCTGACCTATGAATACCGCCCGGCAGAAACCACCCCGATACTCCTGGCCTACTGGACAGCCGAAGCCGACCGCACCGGCCTGCCACGCTATCGCCCCGACGTCTATCACCGTGACCCAAAGCTGCTCGCAGCGTTGCAAGCAGCAGATCGCAACGCCATGCTGCGCGCCATGCCGGCCATTGATGAGCACTAACGCCAGCCCAGCACAATAAGCTGGGAGCTACCGCTCAGGACCAGACCGGCGGCTCTGGCAGATTGATCGTCGACCGATGTCTACTTGCCTTGGGGTCGAACCCAGGTATCTTGCCTAGCAACAACCGCCTGCACTTACGCCATTGCCTCGCCGCTGCAGGCGCTCGGTCAACGCAGTCTGGAACACCAAGATCGTTGCCGCCACGGATAGCCGAGCAGACGTTTTGAAGAAAAAAAATCCAAGCAGTACATGGAACGAAGCTGACCGACTGGCAGCGCTTGCGCGTTACCGCATTCTCGACACCCCCGCCGAGGCGGCATTCGACGATCTGGTGCAGCTTGCTGCCGAGCTATGTGCCTGTCCCAGCGCCGCCATCGTGTTTGTCGACGAGGACCGCCAATGGGTAAAGGCCTCGATCAACGTCGAGGGCGCCGACCGCCCTCGGGACGAAGCACTCTGCTCCCGGGCCCTCGAGTGCACAGAACCGCTGGTGATCGAAGACCTGACCCACGAGCCGCTGGCCAACGGCATGACGGGCTTCTATGCCGCAGCGGTACTGCGCACCGCCGAGGGCCTGCCGCTCGGCACGCTATGTGTTCTGGACAGCAAGCCGCGGCAGCTGTCGGAGCGCCAATCCGCCCATCTGGAGGCACTGGGCCGCCAGGTCATGGCGCTGTTGGAGTTGCGTCGCAGCCGTGAAGCCAACGAGCGCAACCGACAGATCATAGATAGTGCGGTGGATTACGCGATCCTCACCACCGACGCCGAGGGTGTCATCACCAGCTGGAACCAGGGCGCCGAACGCATCCTCGGCTGGCCATCGTGCGAGGCCGTCGACAGCCACGCGGCGCGATTCTACGTAGCGGAGGACGTCGCCTGCGGCGTGCCTGACAAGGAAATGGCCACTGCGGCGCGCGACGGCTCGGCAATGAACGAACGCTGGCATGTGCGCAAGGACGGCAGCCGCTTCTGGGCCAGCGGCGTGCAGATGCCGCTCAAGGATGATCACGGACAGCACCTGGGTTTCGTGCATATCCTGCGCGACCTGACCGAACGTCTTCATGAGCAAGCGGCGATCCGCCAAGCCGAAGAGCGCTACCGGGCCCTGGTCGATCTAAGCCCTCAGGTGATCTGGCAGTGCGATGCCGACGGGCAGCTGATCTTCTGTAATCGCTACTGGTGCGATTTCACCGGGATGAGCGCCGAAGCCTCGGCCGGCATGGGCTGGCTGTCGGCCGTGGCGCCGGATCACCGCGACGCCATACTGCAGCAATGGCAAGGCGCCCTGAAATCCGGCCAGGCCGGCAATTTCGAAGTCCCGCTGCTGGCCGCCGACGGCAGCTCACGCTGGTTTCAGGGCAGCGGGGCGCCCGTTTATGACTGCGATTGCCGGCTGCTGCACTGGGTATTGGTCGCGCAGGACATTCACGAGCGTCGCCTGGCCGAGATCAAGCGCCTGGAAAGCGAGGCGTTCACCCGCAGCCTGTTGGATGCGGCCAGCGAAGGCTTCTATTCCATCGACACGCGAGGCTTGGTCACGCTCTGCAACGAGGCGTTCGTCAAGCTGCTCGGCTTTACCAGCAAGGACGAGGTGCTTGGCCGGCAGCTGCACCCGTTGATCCACCACAGTCACACAGACGGCTCGCCTTACCCAATCGAAGAGTGTCCGATTCAACGCACGGCAAAAACCGGTGAGTCGGTACACGTCGAGTACGAACTGTTCTTTCGTCTGGACGGCAGCAGCCTGCCCGTCGAGTACCGGGTCGCCCCGCTGTACCAGGACAATGTTTTGCAAGGTGCGATCTGCACCTTTACCGACATCAGTGAACGAACCCGCGGTGAAGCCCAGCAATCCTATCTGCTGGAGCTCAGCGACCAGCTCCAGGACAGCAGCAGCCGCATCGAGCTGGCCGACATGATGGCCGAGCGGCTTGCCCAGCTGATGGGGGCGGAGTGCATCTATCAGGGGCATCTCGACGAGCGCGATAACCTGATCGTCGATGAGTACTGGCCGCAGGCTGTCAGCAAGCCGCGCACCGCTCACACGATGGGCGCCGGTGCCGAACCGTTGCGCCTACGGTTGTCGCAGGGCCTGATCGTGCCCTTCGACGACCTCCTCGATGAGGCCGGTTGCCACGGCCGTTTCGGTGTTCTGCATGAGCATTTCGGCTATCGCAGCCTGCTGCTGGCGCCACTGCTGCAGCAAACGGCCAACTGCGCCTTTTTGTTGTTCGGCAGCCGGCAACCGCGAGCCTGGAGCCAGACCGATATTTCGTTTGTACGAGAAGTGGTCGAGCGCATCCGTGCCGCCGCCGACCGGGCACGCGCGCGCTCGGCCCTGCTGGAAGCCGAACAGCGCGTCAGCCTGGCCAACGAAATTGCTGCAATCGGCGTCTGGGAATACGATTTCGAGCACAACCGCCTGCACTGGGATGCGCAACTCAAGATGCTCGCAAACCTGGGGCCGAACGAGCCGGCGCTGTCGGTCGACCAGTTCCTTGCGCGGGTTCACCCGGATGACCGGCACACCCTCATAGCGTCCTTTCGTAATGCGCTCGACGGCGTCGGCGGCGGCGAGTTGAGCCTGGACTACCGGGTATATGACGAGCGCAGCGAGCAGTTCCGCTGGTTGGCCAACCGTGGCCGCCGGCTGATCGACGGCGACGGCAGGGTTAGCCTGCTCGGTACCGCCCGAGACATTACCGCCGAACGCAACGCTGCCTTGAAACTGCTACGCATGAACGCGCTGCTCGAAGAGCAGATACAGGAACGCCGGATCACCGAGCAGCGCCAATCGGTACTGATGGAGCTGGGCGATCTGCTGCGTGGGCAACCCGATAGCGTCACCATCGTCACGGCTGCCGTGCGCGCGCTGGGCACTACGCTGCAGGTGACCCGCGCCGCCTTTCTGTCCATCGACCCGGGCGGACAGTACGCCACCGTCGAGCGCTACTGGAGCGACGGCGCTCTGGGTGACTACAGCGAGCGCATGTGCTTTGCAGACTACGGTGATTTCATCTACGACCTGCAGCACGACGAGCTGGTGGTGGTCGAAGACGTGCTGCATGACCCACGGACCGCCGCACAAGCAGCGAGCCTGCGACTACGGCGCATACAAAGCCTGGTCTGCGTGCCGCTGCAGGAGCAGGGCGTCCTGAGCGCTGCCCTGATTCTCTTGCAGGACCGACCGCGGCAATGGGCCGAAGAAGACATTTCCTTTATACGCGAAGTCGCTGACCGGGCCTGGACGGCCGATGAGCGGATGCGCGCGGAAAGTGCACTGCGCGCCAGCGAGGAGCAGTTCCGCACCCTCGCCGACAACATGAGTCAGTTTGCCTGGATGGCCGATCCCGCGGGCCGCATCTACTGGTACAACAAGCGCTGGTACGACTACACCGGCACCACGCTGGAAGCCATGCGGGCGCTGGGTTGGCGCTCGGTGCATCACCCCGACCACCACGAGCGCGTCAGCGCCTCGATGAAGCGCGCCGTGGCAATTGGCTCGATCTGGGAAGAGACCTTCCCCCTGCGTGGCAAGAGCGGCCAGTATCGTTGGTTCCTTGCGCGTGCAGTGCCCATTCGCGACGATTTCGGCCAGGTGACCCGCTGGTTCGGCACCAACACCGATATCACCGCTCAGGTCACCGCAGAAGAAGCACTGCGCGAGCTGAACGACAATCTGGAACGGCGCGTCGCCGAGCGTACGCGTGAACTGGCCGAGATCAACCATCTGCTGCATCTGGAAATGGGTGAACGGGAACGCGCCGAGGACACCTTGCGCCATGCCCAGAAGATGGAAGCCATCGGCCAACTGACTGGTGGCCTCGCTCACGACTTCAACAACATGCTGACCGGCGTGCTCGGCGCCCTCGACCTGATCCAGCGCCGAGTCGCCAATGGTCAGGTAAACGATCTCGGTCGCTACGTGGATGCGGCGGCCAGTTCGGCCACCCGCGCCGCGGCGCTGACCCATCGCCTGCTTGCCTTCGCGCGGCGCCAATCGCTGGACCCGCAACCGGTAAACGTCAACCTGTTGGTCGAGTCGATGGAAGATATGCTGCGCCGCACCATGGCCGAGCACATCGAGTTCGACACCCGTCTGCAGGAAAGCCCCTGGTTGGCTTACACCGATGCGCACCAGCTCGAGAACGCCCTGCTCAACCTTGTGATCAACGCGCGCGACGCCATGAGCGAGGGCGGCAAGCTGATCATTCAAACCGGCTCGGTACAGATCAATAGCTCGCAGCCAGACGGCCCCGAGCCCGGCGAATACGTCACCCTCAGCGTGGCCGACAACGGCTCGGGCATGCCGCCGGAAGTGGTAGCCAAGGCATTCGACCCGTTCTTCACCACCAAACCTATCGGTCAGGGCACCGGCCTTGGGCTTTCGATGGTCTATGGCTTCGTCAAACAGACTGGCGGCCACGTACGCATCGACAGTACACCGGGACAAGGCACCCTGATCACCCTGTTCCTGCCGCGCAACCGGGCACAGGCGGCCCATATCGAGGAGCCATCCAGCAAACCGGTAGCCGTCAGCGGTGCCGAGGCCGACGAAACCGTGCTGGTGGTCGAGGATGAAGCCGCGGTGCGCATGTTGGTGGTCGAGGTGCTGCAAGAGCTCGGCTAT
Organism: Pseudomonas sp. 9Ag; assembly: GCF_902506445.1. NCBI lineage: Bacteria > Pseudomonadati > Pseudomonadota > Gammaproteobacteria > Pseudomonadales > Pseudomonadaceae > Pseudomonas > Pseudomonas sp. 9Ag. The sequence goes on along the minus strand of NZ_LR733836.1, from coordinate 4,508,004 downwards.
CAGGTCATCGAAGCGGTGGATGGCAACAGTGCACTGCCGCACCTGACGGGCACGCGACGTATCGACTTGCTGGTCAGCGATATCGGTCTGCCCGGCATCAACGGGCGTCAGCTGGCCGAGATTGCTCGCCAGCACCGACCCGACCTGCACGTGCTGTTCATCACCGGCTATGCACCCAATGCCCAGGTCCGTGGCGAGTTCCTCGGCCCCGGAATGGACATGCTGGCCAAGCCCTTCAGCATCGACATGCTAGGTGCCAAGGTTCGCCAACTGATCGAGCGCAGCGGATAGCCCCAAGAGCGGAGAGCCCCAAGGAACTCTGCTGATCGCTGCGCACTCTCTAATGGAGGATCAAGCAGAGGCATCCATCATGCGCAAAACTTTTCTGGCAGCCGTTACCCTGAGCTGTATCCCTTTTAGCGCGGCGATGGCGGATGACGGCTTCGTTCGTCAGATTCTGTCGTCGGGCGCCACCACCGCTTCCACCTACATGACGTTCCGCGACGACAAGCTGGTCGCTGCGGCACGCGAGGACGCCAGCAGTTTTGTGGCCAGCGATGGTGCCATCCGTGGTCCTTATCTCGAAGCGATGCTCGTCAAACTACGCCACGAGCAACCGCAACTGGAAGCCAGCGACATGCAGCTGGCCAGCGCCATCCTTGCAGCCGAACAACACTAGGTGACGCGATGCCGGCCAGCCGGCCGGCATGTCGCTCCGCATGCACTGAAGCGGCAGAACGCATCGCCATTCGTCCACTCGCAGCATCCGGAGAACTCCATGAAGAAAACCGCATCCGCCGTCTGGCAAGGTGATCTGAAAAGCGGCAAAGGCACCATCAGCACCGAAAGTGGCGCGCTTAAGGACAATCCGTACGGCTTCAACACCCGCTTCGAAGGTGCGCCTGGCACCAATCCGGAAGAGCTGATTGGCGCAGCACACGCTGGCTGTTTCTCGATGGCCCTGTCGATGATGCTCGGCCAGGCGGGACTGACTGCCGAACGCATCAACACCACCGCCGAAGTCACTCTGGACAAAGATGACAAAGGCTTCTCCATTACCGCCATCGCCCTGACGCTGAAGGCCAAGGTGCCTGGAGCCGACAACGAGCAGTTCCAACAGATCGCCAACCAGGCGAAGGAAGGCTGCCCGGTATCGCGCGTGCTCAATGCACAGATCAGCCTGGACGCGACGCTGGAGAGCTAAGTCCGCGCAAACAAAAACGCCGCCCATGGGGCGGCGTTTTTGTTCGTGCGGTTCGCTGGGTCAGCCGCGGATGTTGTAGATGTCCTTCTCGTTCAGCTCGGCGTATTCGTACAAGCGATTGAGGTAGGCGCTCTGCTGTTCCCAGACTTTGCTTGCGACCGGATCAGCTGCGGCAGAGGCGTCGACCACCTCGGCAGCCACTTCCCTCAGGCGGGCCAGCACTTCGTCGGGAAGGCGGCGAACTTCAACGCCCTGCTCACGCAGCTGCTCCATAGCCTCCATGTTCTTCGCGTTGTAGTCGTCGAGCATGTCTCCGTTGACTGCACGGGCCGCGGAACGAACGATGGCCTTCAGATCGTCCGGCAGGGTTTCCCAAGCCTTGAGGTTGACGTCCAGTTCGAAGGTAACGTTCGGCTCCTGCCAGCCCGGCGTGTAGTAGTACTTGGCCGCTTTGTGCAGCCCCAGCGCCAGGTCGTTGTATGGACCAATCCACTCAGTGGCGTCGATGGCACCGGTCTGCAGCGCGGTGAAGATCTCGCCGGCCGGCATGTTCACTACGGTGCCGCCCATCTTGGTCAGTACTTCACCGCCCAGGCCGGGGGTACGCATCTTCAGGCCGTTGAAATCGTCTACCGATTTGATTTCCTTGTTGAACCAGCCGGCGGTCTGTACACCGGTCGCGCCACAGGCCATGGGCAGTACGCCAAACGGCTTGTAGACCTCTTCCCACAGCTCCATGCCACCGCCGCGATGCAGCCAGGCGTTCATTTCCTGGGCGTTGGGACCGAATGGCAGAGCGCAGAAGAACTGAGCAGCCGGAACCTTGCCTTTCCAGTAGTAGGGCGCGCCATGACCCATCTCGGCAGTGCCGCGTGAAACCGCATCGAACACTTCGAGTGCCGGCACCAGCTCACCTGCAGCGTAGACCTTGACCGTGAGCCGGCCATCGCTCATTTCGTTGACCCGCTTGGCGAAATTCTCAGCGCCAACGCCCACGCCGGGGAAGTTCTTCGGCCAGGAAGTGACCATCTTCCAGTTGAATTTCTCGGTGCTTGCTGTGCCTTCGGACTTGGCGGCGGTTTCGGTTTCCTTGTTGCAACCGGCAAGTGCGGTTGCGGCCAGACCAACGCCAGCGGCGGCCAGAATTTGACGACGTTTCATGAGTCACTCCTTGTTGTTGTAATGCTGAATGTCGGAACCCCGAACTCAGGTAGTTCTAGCTATCATATGGCTATCTCTCACTCAAGCACCGTGACTACGTACAGGCACTACGTACGTAGTACTGCCGGTTGCGACACGTTCGCACAGCCGCCTAGAATCGCCGGCCGCCTGGCCATAACAATAAAGGATCTGCCATGTCGAAACATGCCCCTCCACTGCTCGGACTCGCCAGAGTCATCGACGCCGTGAACGCCCGCTTCGGACAGGCCTGCGCCTGGCTGACCCTTTTCCTCGTCCTGGGCACCGCCGTGGTCGTCGTGCTGCGCTACGGATTCGGTATCGGCGCGACTGCGCTGCAGGAAGCCGTCCTTTACGCACATGCACTGGTGTTCATGGGCGCCGCTGCCTGGGTGCTGCAACGCAACGGCCATGTCCGCGTCGACATCTTCTACCAGCGCTTTACCCCGCGCTACCAGGCCTTGGTCGAAGTGCTCGGCACCCTGCTGTTTCTCCTGCCTGTCTGCCTGTTTCTCGGCTGGGCAAGCTGGGACTATGTCGCCAACTCCTGGGCGACGCTGGAAGGCTCCAGCGAGTCTGGCGGGCTGAAATTCGTTTACCTGCAGAAGAGCATCATCCTCGTGCTGGTGATTTGCCTCATCCTGCAAGGCGTTTCCGAGATCATAAAAGCTGGCTACGCCATGGCTGGACGCCTGCCTGAGCAGGAGGTGAAGCATGGCTGAGTTGATGGCAATACTCCTGTTCATCAGCATCTGTGCGGCCTTGATGGCCGGCTACCCGGTGGCGTTCACGCTTGGCGGCGTTTCACTGCTGTTCGCCGGCCTCGGCATCATCACCGGCACCTTTGACGGCGGCTACCTGAGCGCCCTGCCGAACCGCCTGTTCGGCATCATGAACAACCAGACGATGTTGGCGGTCCCGCTGTTCGTGTTCATGGGCGTGATGCTGGAAAAGAGTCGAGTGGCCGAAGACCTGCTCGAGTCCATGTCGCGGCTATTCGGCACCCTGCGCGGCGGCCTGGCGATCTCCGTTTGCGTGGTAGGTGCATTGCTCGCAGCCAGCACCGGCATTGTCGGCGCCACGGTAGTAACCATGGGTCTGCTGGCGCTGCCGACCATGCTGCGCCGCGGCTATGATCCAGCCATCTCGACCGGCACTCTGGCCGCCACCGGCACACTCGGCCAGATCATTCCGCCGTCGATCGTGCTGGTCCTGCTGGGCGATGTGATGTCCAGCGCCTACCAGCAGGCGCAGCTGAAGATGGGCATCTTCTCGCCGAAGACCGTCTCCGTCGGCGACCTGTTTGTCGGTGCACTACTGCCCGGCTTGTTGCTAGTCGGAATGTACATCCTCTACATCATCGCGGTAGCCATCTTTCAACCCAAGAAACTGCCGGCACTGCCGCAGGAAGAGCTGGGCCCGATCGAGTGGGGCAAGCTGATCAACGCTCTGGTGCCGCCGCTGCTGCTGATCAGCGCCGTGCTTGGCTCCATCCTTGCCGGCTACGCCACACCGACAGAGGCCGCGGCGCTGGGTGCGCTAGGTGCGATGATCCTGGCGCTCTACAAGGGCAAGCTGAACTTCGGCCAGCTGCGCGAAGTGGCCTATGGCACCACTGAAATCAGCGCCATGGTGTTTCTGATCCTGATTGGCGCCTCGCTGTTCTCGCTCGTGTTCCGCGGCTTCGGCGGAGAAGTGCTGATCGAAGACGTCTTTGCCCAATTGCCAGGTGGCGTGCTCGGTGCCTTCTTCCTGGTCATGGTCGTGATCTTCCTGCTGGGCTTCATTCTCGACTTCATCGAGATCACCTTTGTGGTCGTCCCGATCGTCGGCCCAGTACTGCTGGCCATGGGGCTCGATCCAGTGTGGCTCGGCGTGATGATCGCACTGAACCTGCAGACCTCGTTCCTCACGCCACCCTTCGGCTTCGCGCTGTTCTATCTGCGCGGCGTTACGCCGAAATCTGTGCCCACCAGCACGATCTACAAAGGTGTGCTGCCGTTCATCCTGATTCAGCTACTGCTGCTGGTGATTGCCTATCAGTTCCCGGGGCTGGTTACCTGGCTACCCGAACAGATCTACGGTCAATAGCCCCAAGCAGACGCCCGTTTCGATGGGCGTCTGGCTTTTCGGCAGCGGCTTTCGGCGCGATCATAGCCATGAACCCGCCATCGCCGAACCCTCATGTCGACCTCATTCAGCTACGCACAACTGGCAGAACGCTTTCGGCGACTCGACGAGTTCTTGCTGCAGCACCAGGCGTTGTGGCGTCCGCGCCCCTTCACTCATAGGCGCCTTGCCTGGGAAGCCGAACTCCCCGAGCTTGCCTGCTGGCTGCGGGGCCGCTCGCTGGAAGATGCTGAAGCCGCGCACAACCAGCCTGCACAGCTGCTAGCGCCCGCCCCATTTCCTCAGCTTGCTGCGCAGGCCGCCGCCCTGAGCTGGATGGATGAGTTACCCACCTCGTCGACGCCCGTCACTGACGCCCGGCAATCGGTCGATGTACCGGGGCGAAAATGGCAGCAGATCCAGGCATTCGGTGCAGCGCTGAGGCTCAGAGAAACACCCCAGCACTGGCTCGACTGGTGTGCGGGCAAGGGCCACTTGGGCCGTCAACTGGCCAGTCGCGGCGGCGGGCTGACCTGTCTCGAGTGGGATAAGGCCTTGGTTACAGCCGGAACCCAGCTCAGTCAGAAGCTGGGCGTCGTTGCGACCCACTGTCAGCAGGACGTGATGACTGACAGCGCGTCATCACGGATCGAGCCGACGATGACGCCAGTGGCGCTACATGCTTGCGGCGATCTGCATGTTCGACTGATCGACCTGAGCATTGCGCAACATTGTCGCCAGCTGGCGCTAGCGCCCTGCTGCTACAACCGCATCCAGACCAATCGCTACCAGCCCATGTCATCCCTCGCGCGACAGTCCGCCCTTGTGTTATCACGCGACGATCTTGGCCTACCCCTCAGCGAAACCGTGACCGCCGGCGCACGCGAACGCCGTCAGCGTGACCAATCGATGGCCTGGCGCCTCGGTTTCGACCTGCTCCAGCGTGATCTGCGTAGTAAGGACGAATACCTGCCCACACCGTCACTTCCCAGCAGCTGGCTGAAAAAAAGCTTCGCCCACTACTGCCGCGACCTGGCGGCCCTCAAGCAACTACCCGAGCCACCGGAGCAGGACTGGGACGCGCTCGAAAAACGCGGCTGGCAACGACTCGCTGAAGTGCGCAATCTGGAATTGCTGCGTGGCCTGTTTCGGCGGCCGCTAGAGATCTGGCTGCTGCTCGACCGCGCGCTGCTGCTGGCCGAAAACGGCTATGCGATACGCCTGGGCACCTTCTGCCCAGCCGAGCTGACCCCTCGCAATCTGATGCTGATTGCCGAGTTCGAGCACCCAAGTGCAAGCACATGAGAAAACTCATGCAAACAACTGGCAACAAACAGTTTACTCGCCGCGAGCAATGGCTATAATGGCGCCCATCTTTTAGCCGGTATAGCTCAGCTGGTAGAGCAACTGACTTGTAATCAGTAGGTCCCGAGTTCGACTCTTGGTGCCGGCACCATACGAAACAACAGAAAAGGCTCACCGCATGGTGGGCCTTTTTTGTTTCATGCGCGCTCGAGACGAAATGACCTCATCGGCGGCGTGCCGGGGCTTTGCGCGAGAGCCCGCAAATCGGTCGCTACGATTGATTTTATTGAAGAATCCAGACCCGAGGCCGACATAGCGGCGTGTTACGCCGGGCAGACAATGGCGTTTTGACTTAATTTCTCACGGTTGCGCTTGATGCTTAACTCTCCTCTACGCAGCTTGCGGGCTCGTTTCGCAATCGTTGTCGCCTCGGTTGTCCTTGTACTCAGCTGCATCTTCGGCGCCGCCATTGGTGAATCGTCCATTTCGCGTCTGGAGGAATGGACAGGCTTGCAGCTTGGAGAGGCTGCATTTTCCATGGTTGATCGCCTTGACCGGGACATGAGCGGGCGCTCCCAGGAACTGGCTGTGCTCAGTGAGCTACAGGCGCTTCGCAATCCGGAGAATGTTGGCGAAGCCCGCGCGCTTCTTAATGATCTGAGCGATCACTTTCCGAGCTACTCCTGGATTGGTCTCACCAATGCCAGTGGCAAGGTCGTAGCGTCGACCGACGGCCTGCTGGAGGGCGTGGATATTTCGGCCAGACCCGTGTTCACCAACGGGCTGGAAACCACCTTTATCGGCGATGTCCACGAAGCGGTGCTCCTGGCCCAGCTGCTCCCGAACCTGTCGGGAGAGGCGATGAAGTTTGTCGACATCAGCATGCCGGTGCGCGACGCCGCCGGGGCGCTGGTAGGCGTGCTGGCGACCCATCTGTCGTGGGAGTGGGCCGACGAGGTGGGCCGGTCACTGTTTGAACCGTTGCAGAAGCGTTTGCCCGGGCTGGAGTTTCTCGTCGTCAGCAAAGACCGGACGGTGCTGCTCGGCCCCAGGGAGATGATCGGCAAGCCCATTGGCATCAGGCTCGAAGATCGCCCCGTGCAGAATTGGACTGTTGTGCACTGGCCAGACGGCACGCAGTACTTGACCGGTTTTGCCGAAAGCCTGGGCTTCGAAGACTATCCGGGACTGGGGTGGACCGTCATTGCCCGTCAGCCGGTTGAGCTCGCGTTCGCCGAAGCACGCCAGTTGCGCTACGAAATCTTTGCCTGGGGCGCCCTATTGTCCTTGGCCTTCGCAGCGATTGGCTGGTTTGCTGCGGGCATGATCACACGACCGCTAAAGGAGATCGTTGACGCAGCCGCTCGTATTTCCGAGGGAGCTGATGTCCGCATCCCGTTACTGACAAGCACGCGGGAAGTTGAAGCCCTGAGCGTTGCGATACGGCATCTGGTGGACAGCCTGACCCGCAAGAGAAGTCAGTTGGCGGTCGTCGAAGGCATTGCTTATCGCGATACCGTAACCGGACTGCCAAACCGAGCAGCGCTGCAGAAATACGTCGAAACCGTGCGTACAGCAGACGAGCTTCAATGCAGCTTTGGCGTGTTATGCCTGGACCTCGACGGCTTCAAGCCGATCAATGATCGCTTTGGCCATGCCGCCGGCGATGCGTTGCTCCATGAGGTTGGTTTGCGGCTCTCCGCCTCGATCCGCGACGGTGATATCGCGGTGCGCCATGGCGGCGATGAGTTCGTCCTGCTTTTGCGCCTGCGAAAGGGCGAGTCCGTGCGCAATGTGCAGCGCGCGGCCAAGCGCATCATTGCCAGGCTGGCTGAGCCGGTATTGCTGGCGGGCGAAAAGATCACCATCGGCGGCAGCGTCGGCGGCGCACTCTGGTCCGGAGGCGAGTTTTCTGAAGCGCTGATGCTGGCCGACGAAGCGTTGTATCAGGCCAAGGGAGCAGGCAAGGGACGCGCGAACTTTAACTTCGCAAGCAACGAGAGCGTCCACCAGGACCACCCGGAAACGGTATGAGTCAGCGAACCTAGTCGCATAGCCAGACGCAAAAAAGCCCCGCATCAAACGATGCGGGGCTTTTCTGTCTGGCTGAGTCCTGTCCCTTCGGCCGCTTCCAGCAGCGATTCCTTGCGTCAGTCCTGACGTTTCGCGAGATCCTTCGCGGCAGCCTTGCACCAGCCCCAAGGCGGAGGGCTGGTCGCCGTGCTAGGCGCTCCATGGCACATCGAGATGGGTCAGGGAACGGCCAGCAGCGGCAGCAGGGTTAAGAACAGGTGTGATGGCAAAAGTTCCACTTTTGAAATGAAAAGGCCATCAGATTAAGCACCGCCAGGAAATGCCCGCGTAACCGTCAGTCGGCTACGCAATGGGGCACGCTTGCCCAAATGAGCCTCCGGCCGACCGTTTCGCCTGCTGTCAGCCCGCCAGTTTCCTGCAAACCGACCTGCTCTAACGGCCTTTCGCCAGCGCCTTGCCCGGCTGACCCGCGATACATTTCCAATTGTTTACGCCCGGAACATGCCAGGCAAACCACGGTCTGCTGTGCGTCGCCACTCCAGCGCAACTGAAGGCAATGCTTGCCACCACGGAGCCAGCCTTGAGGAGCCGAGCCACTCGATGAGCGCAATCACCACCCTCTTCCACAAACTCAAACTGTACCTGTTCAATGCTTCATGGATGATGGCGGAGCGGTTGCTGAACATCGGCGTGGGCTTTCTCATGGCGATCGTGCTGGCCCGCTACCTGGGACCGGAACAGTTCGGGATTCTTGCGTACGCCATTTCCATGACTGCGATCTTCGCCTCGGCCGGTCACATGGGGTTGGCGGGCCTGGTGGTGCGCGAGGTGGTCAAGCAGCCGGACAAGGTTCCGGAGACGCTGGGCACCACGTTCATGCTTAAGCTGACGGGCATGACCATTGGTTTCGTCCTGGTGCTCGTTTACGCATCGCTGTTCGAAGAGGTCGGCGGTACCGAGTTCTGGATGTTGCTGATCGTCGCCTCGGCCATCTTCTTCCAGACCTTCGACGTGGTGGAATACTGGTTCCAGTCCCAGGTGCAGGCCCGCTACCCGGCCATCGCCAAGTCCAGTGCGATCCTGCTGTCGGCGGGTCTCAAACTGCTGATGGTGTTCAGCGGCGCAGGCGTCATCGCTTTCGCCTTTGCCCACACGGCGCAGTTCGCGATGGCGGCGTTGATTCTCGCGCTGCTCTATAAAGGCACCACCACCGTCTCGCTGATGAGCTGGAAAGCCAGCTTGGCCAAGGCCAAGGAGTTGCTCAGCCAGGGCTGGATTCTGTACCTCGGTTCGATCTTTGCGGTGGTCTACATGAAGATCGATCAGGTCATGCTCAAGTGGATGGTGGGCGCCGAGGAAGTCGGCGTGTACGCCGTTGCGGCGCAACTCTCAGAAGCCTGGTACTTCCTGCCGATCGCCATTGTCGCTTCGTTCTTCCCGAAGCTGATCAAGCTGCACGCCGCCGACCCGGCGCTCTTCAACAAGCGCTTCCAGCAGCTGTTCGATGTCCTGTTCATCCTTGCCATTGCCGTCGCAGTGCTGGTGTCGCTCGTCGCCGAACCTGTGATCGCCCTGCTGTTTGGCGACGAGTACCAGAACTCCGCCGCGATCCTCACCATCCATATCTGGGCAGGCGTGTTCATCTTCATGCGGGCCGCATTCAGTCGTTGGATTCTGATCGAGGGCGCCCTGATGTTTTCGCTGATCACTCAGGGCCTGGGCGCGCTGGCCAACATCGGCATCAACCTGCTGCTGATTCCACACTACGGCGGCGAAGGCGCCGCCATGGCCACGCTCATTTCTTATGCGGTTGCTTCCTACGCTGCCCTGCTGGTGCACAAGAAGACCCGCCCGGTGTTCTACATGATGACCAAATCGATGTTCAGCCCCGTCCGTTACGCATACAACGCAGTAGGAGCCGCCCGATGAGCCTGATGTCGCTCGCCAGAGCCTTGCCTGATCCCGTCAAGAACGCGATCAAGGCCACCCGCGACAACACTGGCCTGGCCCTGGTCCGCCTGTTTTCTTCCAGCGGATTCCTGGCCTCTGTCTATTACTGCCTGATCAGCCGCGAGTTCGACCGGGAGCACCGCGCAGTGCTGCTAGGCCGGCTGAATTTCGCCAAACGGATGCGCGGACAGGGCGAAAACGACGCCTTTCTGCGACGCAACGTTCATCGCCTGGAGAAAGGGCTGATCATGCGCCCTCGGCGCAGCACCTTCGCCGAGGACTACATCGGCCCGACAGTTCGCTGCTATGCCAATGCGACCCAGGCGGGGGTCATCAACGGCCAGCAGCGCTGGGCCAACGATGTGCTCACCGACTATTTTTCCGCCGTTGGCAGCACGCCACGCATCGACTCGGCCAAGCGCGCCTTCACCAGCACCCAGACGCCTGACGAAACCAACCGCTGCGTGCCCTACCCGCACAGCCAGCTGCCTGAGTGCCCGGTCAGCTATGACGAGCTGATGGTGCTGTTCCGCCGTCGTCGCTCGGTGCGCTGGTATCAGGACAAGCCGGTCAGCAACGAGCTGCTCGAGCAGGCGGTGCGGGCCGCCGCGCTGGCGCCTTCGGCCTGCAACCGCCAGCCGTTCCGTTTCTATGTCAGCAACGGCAAGGAAAAGGCCGCCGAGGTCGCCAAGTGCGCCGGTGGCACCGCAGGTTTCCACGACAACCTGCCCTGCGTGATCGCCGTGGTCGGCGACCTCGGCTGCTACCCGGAAGCACGCGACCGCCACGTGGTTTATATCGACGGCTCGCTGGCAGCGATGCAGCTGATGCTGGCCTTGGAAAGCCTGGGGTTGTCGAGCTGCTCGATCAACTGGCCAGACGTTGAAGAAAGAGAACGCCAACTGGCGAAAATACTGGGCCTAACGTATCAGGAGCGCACCGTGATGCTCTTGGCGGTGGGCTATGCCGATCCAACGGGAGGGATTCCTTATTCGGACAAGAAGACCGAGAAAGACTTGATCGTATACAACTGAGGTAAGCGATGATTATCGAGATCAGAAAGGCAGGCTTCGTCAATAAAGGCGCTGAGCTGATGTTGCACGCGGCGCTGCAGAAGCTGAGGACCCGGTATCCCGACGCTACCTTCGTCATGGCGCCGACCCCGAAGAAAGCCGAACAACCGTTCCGTAAGCTGGTGCAGCTGGGCTTCTACCCCAAGGCCTGGCTGTGGCGCTACGGCATACAGTGGGGCACCCTCGCCAACTTCGCCCCGCGCCCGCTGCGCGAGATGTACGGCGTGGTGCTGGATAGGGAAGTCGACGTGGTCGTTGACGCGGCGGGCTTCGCCTACAGCGATCAATGGGGCGAGGATCCCTGCGCGGAACTGGCGCAATCGACCCGGCGCTGGAAGAAGAACGGCACCCGCGTGATCCTGCTGCCGCAGGCGCTGGGGCCGTTCAAGTCCGAGAAAAACCGCGCGGCGATGAAGACGGTGGTCGAAAACGTCGACCTGATTTTCCCGCGCGAGCGCGTGTCCTACGAACACCTGACTGAACTGGTGGGTGAACAGGCCAAGATCAAGCAATCGCCGGACTTCACCAACCTCATGACCGGCGTGCTGCCGCAAGGCTTCGATACCGAGCAGAACCGTTTTTGCATCGTGCCCAACTGCCGGATGCTCGATAAGACCGACCAGAAGACGCGCGAGGCTTATCTCCCGTTTCTCATCAGCTGCACGCGGTACCTGCTGGAAAAAGGCGCCAAGCCGTTCGTGCTGGTGCACGAAGGCAAGGACGATCAGCGCCTGGCTGACGAATTGTCCGCAGCGGTGGGCGGCATTCCAATCGTCAAGGAAAGCGGCGCGCTGGAGATCAAGGGCATCCTCGGCGCCTGCAGCGGCACGTTGGGCAGCCGCTTTCATGGCCTGGTCAGCGCGCTGTCACAGGGCGTTCCGGCGCTGGCCACCGGCTGGAGCCACAAGTATCAGATGCTCTTCGAAGACTATGGCTTCCCCGAAGGGCTGGTTCAGGTCACCACCGATGAGGCGGAAATCAAGCGCAAGATCGACCTGATCACAGACGATGCGGCGCGGATCCAGACTTTGATCCAGGCCCGTACTGAACAACTCAAGCAACAGTCAGAGCAGATGTGGCAGCAGGTATTCGCCGTGATTGATCAGTGCGAGCGTGCTCACCAGCCGCAACACCACAGGGCTGGCGCGGCCTGACCTGACCTGACCTGACCGATCGCCGTGGCGTCGCGGGCTGGCGTCACGGCCTAGTGCTCTTTCCTGCCGAAGCGCTGACGGATCAGCCGGTACAGGTAGTAGAGCACCATCAACACGACCACGCCGGTGGAGATCGGGTTCATGTACTCGGAGACCTTCTCGTACTGCGACTCGAGCAGATAGCCGGCCAGTGCCAGCAGTGCGGTCCAGCTCAGCGACCCCAGCGTCGAGTAGATCAGGAACTTGGTCATCGACATCCCGGCAATACCGGCCGGGACAGAGATCAAGGTACGCACCGCCGGGATCAGACGTCCGAAGAACACCGCGCCCTTGCCGTGCCGGTCGAACCACTCGCTGGCCTTGTCGACATCCTCTGGCGATAACGTGAGCCAATGCCCCCAACGTTCGGCAAAGCGCTTCATGCGCGCCTGGCCGAGCTTGGCGCCGGCGTAGTACCAGGGCAAGGCGCCGACGACTGAACCAGCCGTGCCGACCAGGATCACCGCGATGAAGTTGAGATCACCCCGCGCCGCAACGAAACCGGCCAGCGGCATGATCAGCTCGGACGGGATGGGCGGGAAGATATTCTCCAGCAACATCAGCAAGAACACGCCGATGTAGCCGAACGCCGAGACGATTTCCACAATCTTGTCGAACATCGGTTACCTCTGCTGTTGGGTGGAAGAATTCTGCGCCGGGGTCTCGGCACGGGTTGGTGTGGCCTCCGTGACGGGCGGCGCTGCCGCAGCCGGCAACGATGCGTAGTAGTCGGCCAGCGCCTGCATCTGCTCCGACGTAAGCCGCTGCGCAGCGCTGTGCATGATATGCGCGTACTCCGTGCCGCCACGCTTACCCTCGGTGAACAGCTCCAGCTGCAACTTCAGATAGGGCGCATACTGACCGGCAATGTTCGGGTACATGGGATTGCGTGGTCCGTCCTTCGGTCCATGGCAGTGCACGCATGAAGGGATGCCGCGCGCTCGTACACCGCGCTCGGCCAGCGTTAGGCCTTCGGCGAGAATGTCCGGCGCCGGCTCCGGAGCCTCCGTTCGGCTGACCGGCGGCAGCTCGGCGTAGTGTTGCGCCAATGCCTCGAGCACTTCCGACTCCAGGCCTGCGGCGATCGGCTGCATGACGCCGCTATGCCGCTCGCCGCGGGCGTAGGCCTGCAGCGCACCGAGCAGATAAGGCTCGCTCTGCCCGGCCAACCGCGGGAAAGCGCCTTCGCCTCGGCCGCCGCCGTCCTCGGCATGACAACGGTTGCAGTTGGCCAACACCGAACCGAGCGGGTCCTGCAATGGTCGCAGATGATCAGGCGTGATGGGTTTGATGGTTTCCTCGCGGCGCCCGCCCAGCGCGAGCTCTTTGTAGCGCTCGGGCGACATGCCTGGCATCGCCTGCAGGAAGGCCACCACGGCCCAGACCTCATCGTCCCTTTTCTGCGCGGGCCAGGCCGGCATGGCGGTGAACTTCACGCCATTCTTCACAATCCAGAACAGCTCCTGCGGCGCCCAGTGTTCGATCCGCGGCGGCAGGTATGGCGGCTCGGGTGTCATCTGCTGAACGATCAGCGAGCGCTCCTCACCTGGGCCGCCATGGCAGGCCAGACAGCCGGTGTGATAATGCCCGGCGCCCTTGAGCAGCAGCGCCGGATCGTCCAGCGGCGGCACCTCTATGCCCATCGACTGAGTGCTCACTGCACGGCGCATGGCGTAGTGCAGCATCCAGCCGGTCGCCTTCCAATGACCCGAGCTGGCACTGATCGAGACCAGCCCCAGCGAAACCAGCACAAACGTGCCGGTCCCCGCGAGCGCCGCCAGCAACGCGACAGCCGCTACGACGCGCTTCCAGGAACCGCCGGTCAGCCAGCACAGCCAGCGCCGCATGGGCGCCGAGCATCGCTGAACCCTGCGTTTAGCTGACTGAAACGGCATTGCGCTTGTCCTGTAATAGGCCGAACAGCAGGTACAGCCCGCCGATGAGATAGGCGCTGCCGCCAAAGGCCAGCATGATCACACCGCCCATCTGCTGATCTTCCAGCGGGCTCATGCCCGACAACACCGAGCCGGTGTGCTCGAACAGCGGTCGGCTCGACATCGCCAGCAGCACGCCGAGCAGCGTCATGTGCATTGAAGTCAGCAACAGACCGGCGATGCCGGCCAGGGCGCGCTGATGCCGCACGCCGCCGAACGCCGCAAGCCAGACCAGCAGGCCAACGAACAGGTAGCTGCCCTGCTCCAGCAGCTCCGCCGACTGCGAAGTGCGCGCCGCATGGTGCAGCGCCGGCATGTGCCAGGCCCAGACCACGAACAGCTCGATCACCGAGGCCAGGATCGGCGAGAACAGCAACGGGATGCGGTTGGAAAAATCAAACCGGCCACCCGCCAAACCGATTGCCAGCAGCGGTGCCGCCACCGCTACCACCATCACGTGCATCAGCATATGGCCGACGAACAGCCGGTCCGCCATGTCCGGCAAAGGCCCGAGCCAGACCGCACCCAGCGTGGCCAGGCCGAGCAGCAGCGAGAGCGGACGCCAGATCACGTGCAGCTCCTGATGAACACCACACTCAAGGCGACGAAAATCGTCGCCACGAAGCTCAGGCCGCTAAGCAGCAGCGTGGCGAAACCAAGAAAGCGATGGCGGTCGCCCGGTGTGTCGAAGTCGTGCGGTGCCGTTGCATGACCAAAGGAGTGGTGGCGCCAGCCTTTCCAGCCGGTCAATCCAATCCCGACCAGGGCGATCAGTGTCAGCACACCGATGGCGAGTCGAATGTCGCCCAGCTCGCCACTGCGGCCCGCCACCTTCGCGCACCACACAGACACAGCCAGGTAGGACAGCAGAAAATGCGCCGCCCAGATGGTCGGGCTGAAGGTGATCAGCCACAGCGTGTCGCGCTCCTGCGGCGGTGTCTCGGGCGGCTGCTGCTCGATTGGCCGTTGCCGTTCGTTCAGATGTTCACTCATAGCACCTCCGGAAAGCCGGCGATGACCGCCACAGTGACGCCAATGGTGATGAGCATGAAATGCCAGAACAGCGCGACATTGCGGATATCGATGTCATGCACCGCCGTCATCCGGCCGGCAGCACGGCGCGCCAGACAATAGAGCTGCATGATCAGGCCGATGGACAGGTGGATCAGGCACCAGAGCACCAGCACCCAGACCGTGGCGGGGTACACATTGGTGGTCGGGTCCAGGCCGCTGAAATGCGGCCCGGCCCACATCGAATAGGCACCTGCCAGGGTGCAGATCGCCGCCAGCCCCAGCGCGCCATAGAAGCCGGCCGCCTGATCACGGAAGTTACAGCGCCGCGCCAGCAGCGTCAGCGCCCAGGACACGGCAATCAGCCCCAGCGCCAACACAGGCCAGAACACGCCGGGGCCGGCCGCATCGGCGGGTGGAAAATTCTCGTGCACGGTCCAGAAGAAGAAGTAGCCGAACACCAGGCTGCCGAAGGCGCTCATGTCGCCGATCATGGTGATGAACATGGCCCACCAACCCACCGACTTGGCGCCCGAGGCATAGAGCGGCACCGTCACGTCCAGGCCGATGTCCTTTTTCGGTTTCTCCGGGATCACCGCCGTGCCGGTCCATAGCCAGATCAAAATGGTGATCAGCGCAAGGCCACCGCTGACCAGTGCGGCGACGTACCAGCTGTAGGTGGCGAAGATAAACAGGCCGCCGGTGAAGATCGCCGCCCACATGCTCAGGAAGGTAGGGCCCGGCACGCGCAGGCACTGAATCGGCTCGGCGTCGATGATACTGCTGATCAGGGTCTCGCGCTTACCCTCCTCGGCGTCCGGCAAGTAGAAGCGCCCGGCGTCGACGTCACGCATCAGGTTTGGCTGATCCCACAGCGGGTAGCGGCTCTTGATGATCGGAATCGAGCGTGCACCCCAGGCCCTGCCGGGCATTTCCGCGAGCCATTCGAGCGTTCCGGCGTTCCACGGATTGCGCGCGCTGTAGGGTTGCTTGCCCTTGGGTCGCAAGACGTCCCAGACCAGCACCGCCACGCCAGCGGCCAGAATGAACGCGCCCTTCGTGGAGACCATGTTGAGCATGTCGAAGCCCATGTCCGGCCCGTAGGTATAAACACGCCGCGGCATGCCCAGCAAACCGGTGAAATGCATGGGCAGGAAGGCAATGTTGAAGCCAATGAACATCAGCCAGAAGGCAATGCGCCCGAGGCGGTCCGAGAGCGTCTTGTTGCGCGCCAGCGGGAAGAAGTAGTACAGGCCGGCGATCACCGGGAACAGCATGCCGCCGATCAGTACGTAGTGCAGATGCGCGACGATGAAATAGGTGTCATGCGCCTGAAAGTCGAACGGCGCCAGCGCCACCATCACCCCGGTCAGCCCGCCAAGCACGAAGATCGCCAGCGCACCGGCGACGAACAGCATCGGCACCGATTTGACGAAGCGCCCGGCCAGGGCTGTCGCCAGGAAGCAGAAGATCTGCACGCCGGTAGGGATTGCCACGGCCTCGGATGCGGCCGAGAAAAAGGCCAGCGAGATGCCGGGCATCCCAGTGGTAAACATGTGATGAACCCACAACCCGAAGCTGATGAACCCGGTGCCCACCGCAGCCAGCACGATAAAGCTGTAGCCGACGATGGGCCGCCCGGCCGCGGTGGGCACGATGGTCGCCACCAGCGCCACGGCGGGCAAAAAGATGATGTACACCTCTGGGTGGCCGAAGATCCAGAACAGGTGCTGCCACAAGAGCGGATCGCCGCCACGGCTGGCATCGAAGAACGGCCAGTCGAAGGCACGCTCCAGTTCGAACAGGAGGTCGCCCGCGATCAGCGGCGGGAAGGCGAACAGGATCATTCCCGCGACCACCAGGATGTACCAGGAATACAGCGGAATAAGGTTGATGCGCATGCCTGGAGGCCGGGTCTTCAGCACGCCGACTATCAGCTCCACCGCCGCCGCAATCGATGACACCTCGATGAACGACAGCCCGAGCAGCCAGATATCCGCACCGAGGCCGTCCTGATAGGTGGTGGTGAGCGGCGGATACATGAACCAGCCGCCCTGGGGCGCCACGCCGAAAAAGATCGAGCCGCAGACGAACACGCCGCCAATAATGAAACACCAGAAGCCGTAGGCGGACAGCCGGGGAAAGGGCAGATCCCGCGCACCCAGCATCTGCGGCAGAATGAGGATGGAAAAGGCTTCGAAAATCGGCACGCCGAACAGGAACATCATCACCGAGCCGTGCAGGGTGAAGACCTGGTTGTAGGTTTCGGCAGACAGCAGATCGTTGTTCGGCACCGCCAGCTGGGCGCGGATCAGCATCGCCAGCACGCCGGCAAACAGGAAGAACAGGAACGACACGCCGGTATACCAGAGCCCCACCTCGGTGTTGTTTACCGCGGACCAGTAACGCCAGCCGGTGGGGGTCTTCCACGCGGCGGCCAGGCGTTCGGCCTGGGCCTTGGCGCGGGCCTCTTCCTGCGGGTCGCGGTACTCGATCGGCTCGCTCATTCGAGGCCCTTCAGGTAGTGCGCCATGGCGTTCAGCTGCGCCTCGGGCAGCATGCCAAAGGCGGGCATCTTCACGTCTGGTTTGATCGCGCCGCTGTGGCCGATCCAGCGCTTGAACGTATCGACATCGGTCGGAAGCGTGCCGGCTGCCAGGGTCAGACGACTGCCGACGTGGGTCAGGTCAGGCCCGATCGTGCCGTCTGCTTCGGTGCCTCGCACCTGGTGACAGGCACCGCAGCCATTGGCGAGAAACGCCTGCTGGCCGGTCTGCTGCAATTCGGTGGTAGGCGGCTGAGCAGGCTCGGCCTGTTTGGCAAGCCACAGATCGAAGGCCTCGCGCGTCATCACCACCACGGCGAAATTCATCAGCGCATGGGAAGTCCCGCAATATTCGGCGCAGGCGCCGCGAAAGGTGCCGGTCTCGGTCGGCTCCAGCACCAGCTCATTGGTGCGCCCGGGGATCATGTCGACCTTGCCGCCCAGCGACGGAATCCAGAACGAGTGGATTACGTCCGGGCTGGTCAGGCTGAAAGCCACTCGCGCCCCCACTGGCAGCCGTATTTCGTTCGCCAGCTCGACCGCCTCTCCCGCCTCGGTCCGGTAGCGCACCCGCCACCACCACTGCTCGCCCGACACATCGACATGCAGGGCGACGTCTTCCGAGGAACGCAGTTGCGGCATCAGCATCAGCCCGTAGATCAGCAGGCCGGTCAGGACCACGACGGGGAAAATGACTCCGCCACCGATGATCAACCACCGAGCACCGCGAATGCCGTGGGCTTCCGGGTGGGCCTGGGTGGCATACACGGCGATTCCCATCACTACCAGCCAGATGACCAGCGCACCGCCAGCCATCCACCAGAACAGCGTGGCGATGCTCTGCGCACCGACCCCGGCCGGATTCAGCGCTGACTGCTGACCGTCGCAACCCGCTAACACGGCGCTCAGCAGCAATAGCGAGACGCCACGCGCTCGAAAGCATGCTCCGGTGAGGTCGTTTGTCAGAGTCAGCCGCATGGTCCGCCTCGCTGTGGGTCACGTTTTGTGACACTCCGCAGGCAGAAAAAGTTGGATAAACGGTCGAATTCGCAAGCGGTGGACCCTTGAGTCGTTGCGCTTGTCCTAAAGAACAAGGAGAACGACTCAGGAGATTCCATGGCTACAGACAGACGCCACCGACGTTACCTTTTGACCTTGGTCGGCATGTTCCTGTTGATCTGGGGCGCGTTGGCGATCAACCCCTTCAACCGCCACGACTGGCTGTTGGAGAACCTGTTGGTTGTGGGGCTGGCCACAGCTTTGCTGCTGGGCCACAAGCACTACCTGCCCTCCCGCAGTGCTGCGACGCTGATATTCCTTTACCTCTGCATTCACCAGCTCGGCGCTCATTACACCTACGCCAACGTGCCCTACAACGACTGGTGGCAGGCGCTGACAGGCGAAGGACTGAATGAACAGCTGGGCTGGGAGCGCAATCAGTTCGACCGCCTGGCGCACTTCAGCTATGGGCTGCTGCTGGCCTATCCAATGCGTGAGGTGCTGATCCGACTGGGCATTCGCCCAGGGATCTGGAGCCTCGTCCTGCCGATAGACATCGTGCTGTCGACCTCGGCGATCTACGAGCTGATCGAATGGGCAGGCGCGGAAGTGTTGGACGGCGGCCTGGGGCGCACCTTTCTTGCCACCCAGAATGATCGCTGGGACCCGCAAAAGGACATGGCGCTGGCGGCCGGCGGCGCACTCATCGCCATGATCGTCACTGGAATCATGGCCCGAGCACGGCGCCCGCACAGAGAATCGCAGGAGTGACGACGGCCACCGGCTTCAGGGTCGGGCGGCGTCTCCGAGCCGCTCGGGCGCGTCGGGGGTCTCGGGATCAGTGGTCACACCGATCCGGCGCAAATACCACTGATAAGCCAGGTAGGAGCACCCCCAGCCGAGCAGAACGCCAAGAGTATTGGCGAGCATGTCGCCCAGCGACGCCTGTCGATTGGGCAACAGACTCTGGCCGACCTCGATCAGCGTGGCCGCGACCAGGCTCACCGCCACGGCCCAGAATACGTGCCACTGCGGAACAGCCAGGCGCAACGAGAACATCAGCGCGGCAAAGCCAAGCATGTGATGCAGCTTGTCCTGCTGATCGAAGACCTGGGGGACCGGTTCGGGCCGCAGCCCGCTGAAAAGGATGATTGCTAGCACCGCGAAGAAAGGCAGGATGCGCAAGTAATTCATAGGCAATCGGAAGCTCTCGCTGAGATGAGATGGAAAAGGCGAAATTTGGCAGGGCCCGAATCGCGGGCGTGATGAAGACGACTACAAAGGCGGCGTAACATAGCAGCCCTTTGACGCGGTGCGTACCGAGCATGGTCGTCGGCGTGCACGCTATGGAGGACCAAAGCCCATCGATAGTTCGTGCGGGCCTGTAACAAATTGCGCCGCCATGACCGACGGCCGACATCCAGAACCCTGGCGACCCAAACGTAACCTCGTGTTCGAGGTCCGAACTGGTAGGATCTGGGCAATGCTACGGGGAACGGCATGCTCCGCGCTCCGCTACCAGCACTACGGGATACCATTTTGACGCACCCCACTTCGCTGCCAGGCAGTCTGCAGCGGCAGCCCACACAGGACGCACACGCCATACTTACCATTGGCGGCGACTGGACCCTGCAGCACTACGCAACGCTGCGGCGCGAAATCGAGCGCACGCGGCGCCAGATCACCGACTCCGACCAGCTCAAGCTCGACTCGCTTGGCGAGCTGGATACCGCCGGTGCCGGGCTGCTGATCGAGCTCCTCGGCCCCGAGCGGGCTGCCCGCCTTAGCGACTGGGCGTCACAGCTGCCCGCCGAGCGCCAGGCCTTGCTGAAAACCGTGGCCGCCGCGCTGGACCAGCCTGAAGCCGAGCAGGCGCCGGCAACCAATGGCCTGGCCGATGTGCTGGCGGATGTTGGCCGTAGCGTGTCCGGCGTCTGGAACCAGCAACGCACCCTGCTCGGTTTCATCGGCCTGACCCTGCAGACCTTGTTCACGGCGCTGCCCAATCCGCGCCGCTGGCGGATCACCGCACTGGTGGTGCACATCGAGCAGACCGGCTTGGACGCGATCCCCATCGTTGCCCTGCTGACGTTTCTGGTCGGTGCGGTCGTGGCCTTTCTCGGCGCCACGGTGCTGGCCGATTTCGGCGCCACCATCTATACGGTCAACCTGGTGGCCTTTTCCTTCCTGCGTGAATTTGGCGTGCTGCTGGCGGCTATCCTGCTGGCCGGGCGCACGGCCAGCGCCTTTGCCGCGCAGATCGGTGCGATGAAAGCCAATGAGGAAATCGACGCCATACGCACCCTTGGCTTGAGCCCCATCGAGCTGCTGGTGCTGCCGCGGGTGTTGGCCATGCTGATCACGCTGCCGATCCTGACCTTTATCGGCATTCTCAGCGGCATCGTCGGCGGGCTGGTGGTCTGCTCCCTGGCGCTGGATATCTCGCCGGCGATGTTCTTCACCATCCTGCAGCGGGATATTCCGCTCAATCACTTCCTGGTGGGCATGGGCAAGGCGCCGGTGTTCGCCTTCCTGATCGCGGTAATTGGCTGCCTGGAAGGCTTCAAGGCCAGCGGCAGCGCCCAGTCGGTAGGCGAACACACTACCTCGAGCGTGGTGCAGTCGATCTTCATGGTGATCCTGCTGGACGCCGTCGCCGCGCTGTTCTTCATGGAGATGGGCTGGTGAATGGCGATCCCGTGATTCAGGTCCAGGGGCTGGTCAACCGCTTTGGTAATCAGGCGGTGCACGTCAATCTCGACCTGAACATCCGCCGCGGCGAGATTCTCGGCGTGGTTGGCGGCTCTGGCACTGGTAAATCGGTGCTGCTGCGCAGCATCGTTGGCCTGCGCCAGCCAAATGCAGGCAGCGTCAAGGTGTTTGGCGAGAACCTGCTGAAGCTTTCAGCCCAGCGCCGCTCGGAAGTCGAGCGACGCTTCGGCGTGCTGTTCCAGCGCGGAGCCCTGTTCACCTCGCTCAACCTGCAGGAAAACGTTGCCCTGCCGCTGATCGAGCATATCGGCCTCAAGCGCGCCGATGCCGAACACCTGGCGCGGCAGAAGCTGGCGCTGGCCGGCCTGCCGCCGGAGGCCGCCTGCAAATATCCCGACGAGCTGTCCGGTGGCATGGTCAAGCGCGCCGCGCTGGCCCGCGCGCTGGCACTGGACCCGGAAGTGCTGTTCCTCGACGAGCCCACCGCCGGTCTCGACCCGATCGGCGCAGCGGCCTTCGACCAGTTGATCCTGACCCTGCGCGATGCGCTGGGTTTCAGTGTGTTTCTGGTCACTCATGATCTCGACACCCTGTACACCATCTGCGATCGCATTGCTGTGCTGGCGCAGAAACGCGTCTTGGTGGTCGACACGCTGGAAAAGGTCGCCGCCACTGACGACGAATGGATTCGCGAATATTTTCACGGCCCGCGTGGCCGCGCCGCGCACGAAGCCGCGCAACGGTTGGAGAACCCCTAATGGAAACCCGTGCCCATCATGTACTGATCGGACTGTTCACCGTGGTCGCGGTTGGCTGCGCCCTGCTCTTCGCTCTGTGGCTGGGCAAATCCAGCATGGACCGCGAATACAGCTATTACGACATCGGCTTCAGCCAGGCCGTCAGCGGGCTGTCCAGTGGCAGCTCGGTGGAATACAGCGGCATCAAGGTCGGCGATGTCACCGAGCTGTGGCTGCAGCCGGACGATCCGCGCAAGGTGCGCGCGCGCATTCGCGTCTACGCCGGCACCCCGATCAAGACCGATACCCAGGCGCGCCTGGCGCTGGCCAATATCACCGGCAGCATGGTCATCCAGCTGCACGGCGGCACACCGGAAGCCCCGCGGCTGGAAGGTGACCGGGACGATCCACCCTTGATCATCGCCGACCCGTCCTCGCTCAGCGCCCTGCTGGAAAACGGCGAAGACCTGATGAGCAACATCAACAACCTGCTGCTCAGCGCCAACCAGATCTTCTCCGAGGAAAATACCACCCGCCTGAGCCGCACGCTGGAACACCTGGAGCAGGCCACCAGCGTGCTTTCGGAGCAGCGCGGCGATCTGGCCCAGACGCTCCAGCAATTCAACCAGCTGAGTCAGCAGGCCAATACCGTGATGGGTGAGCTGTCGAGCCTGGCGCGCAACGCCAACGGCCTGCTCGATGACCAAGGCCGCAGCGTGTTGGACAGTGCGACTCAGGCGATGAGCGCTCTGGACCGCACCACATCACGCCTGGATACCCTGCTCGAAGAAAATCAGGGCGCGCTGAACAACGGCATGCAGGGTTTCAACGAGCTCGGCCCGGCGATCAACGAACTGCGCAGCACTCTCGGGGCGCTGCGCCGTGTCACCCAGCGCCTGGAAGACAACCCCAGCGGGTTCCTCCTCGGCCGCGACAAAGTGCAGGAGTTCAACCCATGAGCTTTCGCCACCGTTCCATGCGCCGCCTCGCCCTGTTTGGACTGATCACGGCGCTCACCGCCTGTTCGGTTCTGCCGGAATCCGAAACCCTGCGGATCTTCTTGCTGCCGACCTCACCGACACCGCAACAGGCCAGCGAGCCGACCATCCAGCAGGCGCTGCGTATCAATACCCCGCAGGCCAGCCGGATTCTCGCCAGCCAACGCATCGCCGTGGTGCCACAAGGCAATGAGATCAGCGCCTACGGCAGCGCACGCTGGAGCGATGCGGCGCCGGCGTTGCTGCGTGACCGGCTGATCGAAGCCTTCCAGCGTGACGGGCGCATGCCCTCGGTGAGCAACGAGGACGTCAACCTCTATGCCGATCTCAGCCTGCATAGCGATCTGCGGGCCTTCCAGGCCGTGTACATCGATGGCAAGCCGGTGGTGGTGATCACCCTCGATGCGCGGCTGGTCAATCGCAACGACCAGCGCACCCTGGCCAATCACCGCTTTGAAGTACGTCAGCCGAGTGCCGACCCCAGCGTGGAAAGTGTGGTCGAGGCCTTCGGTCAGGCCAGTGACAGGCTCAGCGCCGAGATTCTCGAGTGGACGCTGAGCCATGCCCAATAGCAGCCCTGAGCAAATTCCGTACGCTAGGCGCTAATCGCGCCGGAATTGATCCAGATACACACAAACTGCGTACTAGAGCGCCTAAGATGACTCCGCACATTTAACAGCCGGAGCAGAGTCATGAGTCAGCCACGTACCCGAGCCACCCTCAAGGTGCTTGCGGCCGTCGCCGTGATTGCCGTCATCGGCGCGCTGCTGTGGAGCGAACTGCGCCCCAGCGGTCTCGGCGAAGGTTTCGCCAGCGGTAACGGCCGTATCGAAGCGACCGAAATCGATGTCGCCACCAAGAGCCCCGGCCGGGTACTGGAGATCCTCGCGGACGAGGGCGATTTCGTCCAACCGGACCAGGTGCTGGCCCGTATGGATACCGATGTACTCCAGGCGCAATTGAACCAGGCGCGTGCGCAGGTCCGCCAGGGCGAGAATGCCATCCTTACCGCAGAGGCCATGGTCGCCCAGCGCGAAAGCGAACGCGCCACCGCCGAAGCCGTGGTGACCCAGCGCCGCGCCGAACTGACCGCGGCCCAGAAGCGCCACCAACGTACCGAAACCCTGGTCGCACGCAACGCCATGGCGCGACAGCAACTCGACGATGACCTGGCCGCAATGCAAAGCGCCCAGGCGGCGCTGGCCGCCGCACGTTCACAGGTGATATCTGCCGACGCCGGCATTGCCGCCGCAAGATCCCAGGTGGTCGAGGCACGATCAGCTGTCGAGGCGGCGCAGGCTGGCGTCGAGCGCCTGCAAGCGGACATTCGTGACAGCGAATTGAAGAGCGACCGGGTGGCTCGCGTGCAATACCGGGTGGCGCAACCCGGTGAAGTCCTTGGCGCGGGGGGCAAGCTGCTCAACCTGGTCGACCTGACCGACGTCTACATGACCTTCTTTCTTCCTGAACGTCAGGCCGGCCGCGTGGCCATCGGCGCCGAGGTACGCCTGGTGATCGACGCCGCTCCGCAGTATGTGATCCCGGCCAAGGTCAGCTATGTGGCCAGCGTGGCGCAGTTCACACCGAAGACGGTGGAAACCGAAAGCGAGCGCGAAAAGCTGATGTTCCGGGTCAAGGCACGTATCGATCCTGAACTGCTCAAGCGCCACATGGAGCAGGTGAAGACCGGCCTGCCGGGCATGGCCTATCTGAAACTCGACGCTGACAGCGAGTGGCCCGCCGACCTGCAGATCAATGTCACGCCATGAGCGAGCCGCTCGATTCAGTGGTGCAGGTGGCGGGTGTCAGCCTGCAGTATGGCAAGACGCGTGCGCTGGATGAGCTGACGCTGAGTTTGCCCGCGCGATGCATGGTCGGCCTGATCGGCCCCGATGGCGTAGGCAAGTCCAGCCTGCTGGCGTTAATTTCCGGGGCGCGCAAGCTTCAGCAAGGCACGCTACAGGTGCTCGGCGGTGACATCGCTGATGCGGGCCACCGGCGCAGGGTCTGCCCGCGCATCGCCTACATGCCTCAGGGCCTGGGCAAGAATCTTTATCCAACACTGACTGTGCACGAAAACCTCGAGTTTTTTGGTCGCCTGTTCGGCCAGGCAACCGAGGAGCGCCGCTGGCGCATTGCCGAACTGACGCGCAGCACAGGTCTCGCGCCCTTCCTCGAACGACCGGCGGGCAAACTCTCCGGCGGCATGAAGCAGAAGCTGGGCCTCTGCTGCGCACTGATCCACGACCCCGACCTGTTGATCCTCGACGAGCCCACGACCGGCGTCGATCCGCTGTCACGCGCGCAGTTCTGGGAATTGATCGAACGCATCCGCCACGAGCGCCCGCAGATGAGCGTGCTGGTGGCCACTGCCTACATGGACGAGGCGCAGCGCTTCGATCAGCTGGTAGCGATGGATGCCGGCCGCGTACTGGCCACCGGCACACCGGCCGAGCTGCTGGCGAGCACTGGCAGCGACTCGCTGGAACAAGCCTTTATCCGCCTGCTGCCGGAAGCCAAGCGCAGTCAACATCGTGAACTGGTCATCCCGCCGCAGCCGCACAGCGAAAGCATTGCCATCGAGGCCCATGGGCTGACCATGCGCTTCGGCGATTTCGTCGCGGTGGATCAGGTCAATTTCCGCATTGCCCGCGGTGAAATCTTCGGCTTTCTCGGCTCTAACGGCTGCGGCAAGACCACCACCATGAAAATGCTCACCGGTCTGCTGCCAGCCAGCGAGGGCGAGGCGCTGCTGTTCGGCAAGCCGGTGGACCCGCATGACATGCAGACCCGCCAGCGGGTCGGCTACATGTCCCAGGCGTTTTCGCTGTACAGCGAGCTGACCGTGCGGCAGAACCTCGACCTGCACGCAAGGCTGTTCCACCTGCCGGCCGAACGGCGTGGCCCGCGCGTGCAGGAGATGCTCACGCGCTTCGACCTCAGCGGCGAGGCCGGCAGCCTGCCCAGTCGCTTGCCGCTGGGTGTGCGTCAGCGCCTGTCGCTGGCGGTGGCCGTGATCCACAACCCGGAAATCCTGATTCTCGACGAACCCACTTCTGGCGTCGATCCGGTGGCCCGCGACGGCTTCTGGGAGTTGCTGGTGCAGCTGTCACGGGAAGACGGCGTGACCATCTTCATCTCCACCCACTTCATGAACGAAGCGCTGCGCTGCGACCGCATTTCGTTGATGCACGCCGGCCGGGTGCTCGACAGCGACACACCACAGGCGCTGATGGCCAAGCGCGGCCTGCCGACCCTTGAAGAGACGTTTATCGCCTACCTGCAAGAAGCCGCTGCCGCCAACGTTGCCGGGCAGCTAGAAGCCGCGCCAGCCGCTACGCATGGCCCGATCGACGCGACCAGCACCAGCGTCCGCCAGGCCCGTTTCAGCCTGCGTCGGCTGCTCAGCTACACCCGCCGCGAGGCCATGGAACTGCGCCGCGACCCGATCCGCGCAACGCTGGCGATGCTCGGCAGCGTGCTGCTGATGTTCATCATGGGTTACGGGGTCAGTTTCGACGTGGAAGACCTGACCTACGCGGTACTCGACGGGGACCAGACCACCACCAGTCAGCGCTACCTGCAGAACATCGCCGGCTCGCGCTACTTTCTGGAGAAGCCGGCGTTGGCCGGCCATACCGACCTGGATGCACGCCTGCGCAGCGGCGAGATCAGCCTGGCGGTGGAAATTCCGCCCAATTTCGGCCGCGACCTCAAACGCGGGGCCGTGCCTGAAGTTGCATTCTGGATCGATGGCGCCATGCCCATGCGCGCCGACACCATCAAGGGTTACGTGCAAGGGATTCATCTGACCTACCTGCAACAACTGGCCCGCGAAGCCGGCGTGGACGGACAACTGGCGCCAGCCGACGTTGCCATCCGCTATCGCTACAACCCCGACGTGCAAAGCCTGCCGGCCATGGCGCCGGCGATGATCCCGCTGCTCTTGATGATGATTCCGGCGATGCTGACCGCCCTAGGCGTGGTGCGCGAGAAAGAGCTGGGGTCGATCACCAATTTCTACGTCACCCCGACCACCCGCCTGGAATTCCTGCTCGGCAAGCAGCTGCCCTACATCGCCCTGGGCATGTTCAACTTCGCCACCCTGGCGTTGCTGGCGGTGTTTGTCTTCGGCATTCCAATCAAGGGCAGCATCCTCACCCTCTGCCTTGGCGCCCTGCTCTACGTGGCCTGCGCCACCGGGCTGGGCCTGTTGATGTCCTCGATCCTGAACAGCCAGATCGCGGCGATTTTTGGCACCACCATCGTTACCCTGCTGCCAGCCATCCAGTTTTCCGGGCTGATCCATCCGACCTCGGCCATGGAGGGCGCCGGCGCCTTTATCGGCAAACTCTATCCCACCACCCATTTTCTGATCATAAGCCGCGGGGTGTTTTCCAAAGCACTGGGCCTGGCCGACCTGTACCCCTATTTCATTCCGATGCTACTGGCGATTCCGCTGCTGACCCTGCTCAGCGTCGCCGGCCTGCGCAAGCAGGAGCGCTAGCATGGCAAGCATTCGGCGCAAGCTCAGCAACATCATCCAGCTCGGCCTCAAGGAGCTGCGCAGCCTCTACCGCGATCCGGCGATGCTGGTGCTGATCATCTATTCGTTCACCCTGGCCATCTATGAAGGCGCCACCGCCGTGCCCGAGGCGCCACACCGCGCCAGCATTGCCGTGGTCGACGAGGATCGCTCTCAGGCCTCGCTGCGTATCGTCAACGCCTTCCAGCTGCCCTACTTCATCGAGCCCAAGGCCATCACCCTGCAGCAGATGGACAGCGGCATGGATGCCGGCCTCTACACCTTTACCCTGAACATTCCACCAGGCTTCCAGGCAGACTTGCTGGCTGGCCGCCAGCCGACGCTCCAGCTCAATGTGGACGCCACCCAGGTCAGCCAGGCGTTCACGGGCGCCGGGCATATCCAGCAGATCATCGCCAGCGAGACCGCCGAGTTCGTCCGCCACTACCGCAGCGGCGATGCCCTGCCGGTCACGGCAGTGGTGCGCACGGCATTCAACCTCAACCTGAATCGGGCCTGGTTCGGTGCAGTGAATGAGGTGATCAACCAGATCACCATGCTGGCGATCATCCTCACCGGCGCTGCGCTGATCCGAGAGCGTGAACACGGCACCATCGAGCACCTCCTGGTGATGCCGGTGACGCCCGTCGAGATCATGGTGGGCAAGGTCTGGGCGATGGGGCTGGTAGTGCTGGTTGCCGCGGCGTTCGCCCTGCGCATCGTGGTAGAGGGCTGGCTCGATATTCCAATTCAGGGCTCGCTTTTGCTGTTCGCCGGCGGAGCCGCGCTGCACCTGTTTGCCGCGACATCCATGGGC
This sequence comes from Pseudomonas sp. 9Ag, assembly GCF_902506445.1. Classification (NCBI taxonomy): domain Bacteria; kingdom Pseudomonadati; phylum Pseudomonadota; class Gammaproteobacteria; order Pseudomonadales; family Pseudomonadaceae; genus Pseudomonas; species Pseudomonas sp. 9Ag. The sequence goes on along the minus strand of NZ_LR733836.1, from coordinate 4,479,679 downwards.
ATTTTCTTCGGCACGGTGGCGCGCTCGATGCCGCAACTGGGGCTGCTGGTGATCCTCACGCTGATCCCGTTGCAGATCCTCTCCGGTGGGGTGACCCCGCGCGAGAGCATGCCCACGCTGATCCAGAACATCATGCTGGCGGCGCCAACCACCCATTTCGTCGAACTGGCGCAGGCCATTCTCTTCCGCGGTGCAGGCGTCTCGGTCATCTGGCCACAACTGCTGGCGCTGCTGGCAATTGGCGCGGTGTTCTTTTTCGGGGCGTTGTCGCGGCTGCGGCAGTCGTTGCGTTAGCGGTCGTTGCCGCCGGACTGGTTGCTCTCGGGCGAAGGTTGCAGTTCGACCTCGAGAATCGAACCACCCGCAGCGTGCTCGAACCCGGTCAGCGCGCTGACCAATCGCAGCTGATGATCAAAGCTCGATTGGATCTGCGCCACCCGCGACACCATACGGCGGCTGGCGATGCGCACAGCAGGGTCTTCGCTGGCCATCATCTCGAACGAATGGGTGGCCAGAGCGTCGCTCAGTTGCGACAGGCTGCGTGCGGTCAGGCTCAAAAACTCGGCCAATTGCTTGTTACAAGTGTGCATTCCATTGCCACCAATAATTGATATCGCCATGATCTTACTGCATTTCTGCCACTTGCCAGCACCAGCGCTCTGGTCGAATCGCTACAGCGTCTGGACAGACCCCGGACAATCTCGCGTCAGCCAGGGCAATTCGGTGAGAAAAATAGGCTACGCGGCCCGTCACGGCGGGCAGGGCTCTGGCCAGCGGTTTGCCGGAACAACGCGGACCGGCACATTCACACCCGTTCATGGCTCACAGCCGTGAGCGGGAATTTTTGTATTTTCGGCGGGTCTATCCTGCCGACATGCCAAGAGCCTGTAGCTCTGTAGCGCGCCAAGGAAGCCACTCAATCATGCGCATTCTCGTAACCGGCGGAGCCGGATTCATCGGCTCTGCTCTGATCCGCCATCTGATCCAAGACACCGGGCACAGCGTCCTCAATCTGGACAAGCTGACCTACGCCGGCAATCTCGAGTCGTTGGCAGAAGTCCACAGCAGCGACCGCTATCAATTCCTTCAAGCCGATATCGCCGATCGCGAACGTGTCAGTGAAGCGCTGCTGGAATTCCAGCCGGATGCCATCATGCACCTGGCCGCCGAATCCCATGTCGACCGCTCGATCGACGGCCCGGCAGAATTTATCCAGACCAACATCGTCGGCACCTATCAGCTGCTCGAAGCGGCCCGTGCCTACTGGCAGACGCTGCCGGTCGAACGTCGCGAAGCGTTCCGCTTCCACCACATCTCTACCGACGAGGTGTACGGCGACCTGCACGGCGTCGATGACCTGTTCACCGAAACCACGCCCTATGCGCCGAGCTCGCCTTATTCCGCGAGCAAGGCCTCTTCGGATCACTTGGTCCGGGCCTGGCAGCGTACCTATGGGCTGCCGGTGCTGATCACCAACTGCTCGAACAACTACGGGCCCTATCACTTCCCCGAGAAACTGATCCCACTGGTGATCCTCAACGCGCTGGATGGAAAGCCTCTGCCGGTCTACGGCAACGGCACCCAGGTCCGCGACTGGCTGTTCGTCGAAGACCATGCCCGCGCCCTGTTCAAGGTGGTCAGCGAAGGCCAGGTTGGGGAGACCTACAATATTGGTGGCCACAACGAACAGAAGAACATCGACGTGGTGCGCGGCATCTGCGCCCTGCTCGAAGAACTGGCACCGGGGAAACCAGAAGGTCTTGAGCGTTTCGAGGACCTGATCACCTTCGTCAAGGATCGGCCAGGCCACGACCTGCGCTACGCCATCGATGCCAGCAAGATCGAGCGCGAGCTGGGCTGGGTCCCGCAGGAAACCTTCGAGACCGGCCTGCGCAAGACCGTGCAGTGGTACCTGAGCAACCTCGAATGGTGCCGTCGCGTTCAGGACGGCAGCTATCAACGTGAGCGCCTCGGCGCGCTGGAGAACGCATGAAAGGAATCATCCTCGCCGGGGGCTCCGGCACCCGTCTGCACCCCATCACCCTGGGCGTATCCAAGCAGCTGCTGCCGATCTACGACAAGCCGATGGCCTATTACCCGATCTCGGTGCTGATGCTGGCCGGGATTCGCGACATCCTGCTGATTTCCACCCCGCAGGACCTGCCCCAGTACCGCAACCTGCTGGGCGACGGCAGCCAGTTCGGCATCAGCATCAGCTATGCCGAACAGCCCTCTCCTGACGGTCTGGCCCAAGCCTTCCTGATTGGTGAAGAATTCATCGGCGATGACTCGGTGTGTCTGATCCTCGGCGACAACATTTTCCATGGCCAGCACTTCACCGAGAAACTGCAGCGCGCCTCAGCGCAGGAAAAAGGCGCCACGGTATTCGGCTATTGGGTCAAGGATCCGGAGCGCTTCGGCGTGATCGATTTCGACGAGACCGGCAAGGCGCTGTCCATCGAGGAAAAGCCAGCCAAGCCGAAGTCCAGCTACGCCGTGACCGGTCTGTACTTCTATGACAACGACGTGGTCGAGATAGCCAAGTCGATCAAGCCCTCGCCACGCGGCGAGCTGGAGATCACCGACGTCAACAATGCCTACCTCAAGCGCGGCGACCTGAATGTCGAGCGCTTCGGTCGCGGTTTCGCCTGGCTCGACACCGGCACCCACGACAGCCTGCTGGAAGCCTCGCAGTACGTGCAGACCATCGAGCACCGCCAGGGCCTGAAAGTCGCCTGCCTGGAAGAGATCGCCTATCAGCACAAATGGATCGACCGCGAACAGCTGCTGCAGCGCGCCGATGCCCTGGGCAAGACCGGCTATGGCCAGTACCTGTTCAAGTTGGCAGGTGAAGACGCATGAAGGTCGTCGAAACCGCCATTCCCGACGTGTTGATCATCGAACCGAAGGTCTTCGGCGACGAGCGGGGGTTCTTTTACGAAAGCTTCAACGCCGCAGCTTTCGAGGCCGCGACAGGCCTCAAGCGCAGCTTCGTTCAGGATAATCATTCCAAGTCCCAGCGCGGCGTGCTGCGCGGGCTGCACTACCAGATCCAGCAGCCCCAGGGGAAACTGGTACGCGTCGTGGCGGGCGAAGTGTTCGACGTCGCGGTTGACCTGCGCCGCAGTTCGCCAAGCTTCGGTCGCTGGGTTGGTGTCCATCTAAGCGCGCAGAACCAGCGCCAGCTGTGGATCCCGGAAGGCTTTGCCCACGGTTTCGTGGTGCTCAGCGAGAGCGCCGAGTTTCTCTACAAGACCACCGACTACTACGCGCCAGCCCACGAGCGCTCGCTGCTCTGGAATGACCCGCAGATCGGCATCGATTGGCCGTTCACCGAGCCGCCCCAGCTTTCCCAGAAAGATATCGACGGCAAGGTACTCAGCGAAGCGGAGCTGTTTGCATGAAAATCCTCATCACCGGTAGCGCGGGGCAACTGTCTCGGGAGCTGCAACTGGCGTTGGCCGGTGAAGGGAAAGTCCTCGCGCTGGGTCACAAGCTGCTGGACCTGGCCGAACCGACACAGATCCGTCGACAGGTTCGTCTGCTACGCCCCGATCTGATCGTCAACGCAGCCGCGTATACGGCAGTGGACTCGGCGCAAGGCGACCGCGAGCGAGCCTTCGCCGTAAACGCTACCGGCCCGGGTGTGCTCGCCGAGGAAGCGGCAGCCCTGGGTGTACCGCTGATCCACTACTCCACCGACTATGTTTTCGACGGCAGCAAGACCGAGCCCTACCGGGAAGAGGATTTGCCAGCTCCGTTGAGCGTATACGGGGCGAGCAAGCTGGCCGGTGAGCAGGCGATTCAGGCTGTAGGCGGCGATCACCTGATCCTGCGCACTAGCTGGGTGTACTCGCTGCATGGACGCAACTTTCTGCTGACCATGCAGCGCCTGCTACAGGAGCGCGACGCGCTGTCGGTGGTCGATGATGAAGTCGGTGCGCCAACCTGGGCAGGCACTATCGCGCAAGTCACCGCGGAGATCGTACGAAAGCGACGTTCTGGTAGCGGTGGGCCCGGCGGGCTTTATCATCTGACCGCCAGCGGCGAGACGTCCTGGTACGGCTTCGCCTGTCATATCGCTCAGCACCTGCAGAACCAGGGCCGGCTGCGCGCAAGGGTCGAGCCGATCCTGTCTGCCGACTACCCCACGGCAGCTCAGCGCCCGCTCAACTCACGCCTCAACTGCGCACGCCTGCAGCACGACTGGCAGATTAGCTTGCCGCACTGGGAAACCGCCCTGCAGCAGTGCCTTGGCGATATGGCCCATGCCCGGGAAGAGCACGCCGTTCCTGCTGCGCAAAGCGTCTGATAGCACCGAGAGGCTGGCGTACGCCGGTAGAGTTGACTGCACCGCTCAACCAGCCGCAAGCCCCAAAGCTGGCCGGACGTGCATAATGGCGCCCGAACCACAGGCGCATCTGCATGACCTTACCCGATTCCCCCCGCCGCCCTCGCTGGCGCAACCTGGCCGTGGTTGCACTGTTGCTGGCGCCGCTACTCTGGCCCCTGCAACAGCTGGCCAAAAGTTATTACAGCAACGAGCTGATCGAGCAGAACCGCCAGACGCTCGATCTCTACGTCGCCAACCTGCTCGGCTCGTTGCGCCGTTACGAAGTGCTGCCGCGCATCCTTGGTGATCTGCCGACCCTGCGCACGGCGCTGCGCCAGCCTGACAACCCGGCTGCCAAGGACCAGGCCAACCGCCTGCTGAATCAGCTGCGCAAGGAAACCGGCGCCGACGTCATCTATCTGATGGCCCCCGACGGCAACACGCTGGCGGCATCGAACTGGAACGAAGAAGACAGCTTCGTCAGTCGAAACTTCGCCTTCAGACCCTATTTCAGAGAGGCCATGGCCGGAGAGCTGGGCCGCTTCTTCGGCCTCGGCACCACTTCGGGCAAGCGCGGTTACTATTTCGGGGCTGCGGTCCGTGACGGTGACGAAGTCCTCGGCGTGCTGGTGGTCAAGGTGGATCTGGACCATACCGAAACGCTCTGGGGCAGCACGCCCGAGCAACTGATGGTGACCGACAGTTTCGGCGTGGTGATCCTTACCTCGAAACCGGAATGGCGGTTTCGCGCCAGCCGCGCGCTCGATATTGAAGAGCGCGAGCAGATCGCGTCTGAACGTCCCTACCCCACGCTCAAACCTCGGGATCTGACGCTCGATATCGATACCTGGCTGATCCAGAGCCGCGAACTCAAGGAAACCGGTTGGACGGTGCGCATCCTGGCACCGATCAGCCTGGTCGAGCGCCCCGTGCAGACGGTCGTCGCTATCGGCGCGGCCACCCTCGCCGCGCTCTTGCTGTTGCTTGGCCTGCTGATGCAGCGGCGCCGTCATTATCTCGAGCGCATCGCCCTGGATGCCAAGGCGCGCCAGCAGCTTGAGCGACGTGTACAGGAGCGGACCTACGATCTGGAAGCGCTGAACAGCCGGCTCAAGGAAGAAGTGCTGGAGCGCGAGCAGGCCCAGCAAGAGCTGGTCCGTGCCCAGGACGAGCTGCTTCAGGCCGGCAAACTCTCGGCGCTTGGCACCATGTCCGCCAGCATCAGCCACGAACTCAACCAGCCGCTCGGGGCGATTCGCAGCTATGCGGAAAACGCAGGCGTCCTGCTCGACCAGCAGCGAAACGACGAGGCTCGCGATAATCTGCGCCTGATCAGCGAGCTGACAGCGCGCATGGCCTCGATCATTGCTCATCTGCGCGCCTTTGCTCGACGCGACCGTCATGCACCGGAGCGGGTCGCGCTGCAGCCGGCGCTGGACGACGCGCTGGCGTTGCTGGCCAAGCGGCGCCAGGCCATGGGCGTCGAACTGATTCGCGACCTGCCGGACGCCACGCTCTGGGTACAGGCCGGCGAGACGCGCCTGCGGCAGATCATCTCCAACCTCTTGAGCAACGCGCTGGACGCCCTGGTCGAACGCCCGCCGGTGAGGCGCATCTGGCTGCGCGCCGAGCGCCAGGGCGAGGGTGTGCTGCTGACCTTGCGCGATAACGGACCGGGCTTTTCCGACGAGGCAATGAAACGTGCTCGCGAGCCCTTCTTTACCACCAAGACCAGCGCTCAGGGGCTGGGTTTGGGACTGGCCATCTGCGATACCCTGGCCCGCGCCCTGGACGGTGAACTGATACTGGCCAACCATCCAGAGGGCGGTGCGCAGATCAGTCTCCATCTGCATTGCGCCGACCCCGGCGTTGCCTTTCCGAGCGAGGACTAGCATGACCCACCCGATCGACCCGCAGACTCAGGTCATCCTGGTCGATGACGATCCCCATCTGCGTAAGGCGCTGAGCCAGACCCTCGATCTCGCCGGGCTCAAGGTGCTCAGTCTGAGTGATGCGCGCGGTTTGCCGGGCATGTTGCCCCAGGACTGGGGCGGCGTGGTGGTCAGCGACATCCGCATGCCCGGTATCGACGGCCTGGAGCTGCAACAACAACTGCACGCAATCGACCGCGAACTACCGGTTCTGTTGATTACCGGCCATGGTGATATCCAGCTGGCGGTTCAAGCCATGCGGGCCGGGGCCTATGACTTTCTCGAGAAGCCCTTCCCCAGCGAGGCGCTGCTCGACAGCGTGCGCCGCGCCCTCGCCCTGCGCCAACTGGTTCTCGACAACCGCAGCCTGCGGCTGGCACTGGCCGACCGTCAGCAGCTGTCGACCCGGCTGCTCGGCCAGTCATCGGCCATGCAACGTCTTCGTGAGCAGATCGGCGCGCTCGCAGGGACCCAGGCCGACGTGCTGATCCTTGGCGAAACCGGCGCAGGCAAAGAGGTCGTAGCGCGCGCGCTGCACGACCTTTCCAGCCGTCGCAACGGGCCGTTCGTGGCAATCAATGCCGGGGCACTGGCCGAGTCGGTGGTTGAAAGCGAGCTGTTCGGACATGAAGCCGGCGCTTTTACCGGCGCGCAGAAACGCCGCATCGGCAAGTTCGAGTTTGCCAACGGCGGCACCTTGTTTCTCGACGAGATCGAGAGCATGAGCCTGGACGTTCAGGTAAAACTGCTGCGCATGCTGCAGGAACGCATCGTCGAGCGCCTCGGCGGCAATCAGTCGATCCCGTTGGACATCCGGGTGATCGCTGCGACCAAGGAAGATCTGCGCCAGGCCGCCGACCAGGGGCGCTTCCGCGCCGATCTCTATTACCGTCTGAACGTCGCCCTTCTGCGTATCCCGCCGCTGCGCGAACGCAGCGAAGACTTGCTGTTCCTGTTCCAGCATTTTGCCGAAACCGCCGCCAACCGCCACGCCCTGCCAATCCGTGAGCTGCGCCCTGAGCAGCGGGCGCAGCTGCTTCGGCATGCCTGGCCGGGCAACGTGCGTGAGCTGCAGAACACCGCCGAACGTTTCGCGCTCGGGCTTGATTTGGGCCTCGATGATCACGCTCGCGCTGCTGACGTCAGCGGCGCTGGCGCAGCCAACGGGCTTGGTGAGCAGGTGGACGCGTTCGAACGCGCCCTGATCGCGGCCGAACTGGCGCGGCCCCATGGCTCCTTGCGCAGTGTTGCCGAGGCTCTGGGGCTGCCGCGTAAGACCTTGCACGACAAACTGCGTAAGCATGGCCTGGTGTTCAACGATGCTGGCGGAACCCCGCCCGACGAGGGCGAATAGCTGGCGGTTTTCCGCCAACCCAAGCTGTGATCACGCTAGTCCACCTTCATTGCCTGCCGACATGTCGCCGGCCCGTGTTTTTTTGCTGTAGCCCGGCACGTCGCCCATGGCGCATGTATCCGTATAGAACCTGCAGGCTAGAGCGGCCTAGCTGAGAAATACTCGTCAGTATTTTGCCATCATACGAGTAAACTCCCGCGGCACGGGAGACCGCTGCCATTTTTGGCACAGCACTTGCTCCCGCTAATCTATGGATCGGCAAGCCGGGCCGTCGTGCGGCGCAACGATGTAATCAATTACGCCTAGACTTGTCTTGCTGGTTTCAGCCGAGCGCCCTTTCCCAATGCGGGTGCTCATTCACAACAAGAGGAAACACAACAATGTTCAAGCTGACTGCTACTGCGCTCGCCTGTGCTCTGTCCCTCGGTATGGCAAGCCTGGCCCAGGCCGCCGACCCGATCCTGATCAAGTTCTCCCACGTGGTTGCCGAGAACACCCCGAAAGGTCAGGGTGCCATCATGTTCAAGAAGCTCGTTGAAGAGCGTCTGCCCGGCAAGGTGGAAGTTCAGGTTTACCCGAACTCGTCCCTGTTCGGCGATGGCAAGGAAATGGAAGCACTGCTGCTGGGCGACGTACAGCTGATCGCGCCGTCGCTGGCGAAGTTCGAGCATTACTCCAAGGGCGTTCAGGTGTTCGACCTGCCGTTCCTGTTCGACGACATCCAGGCGGTTGACCGCTTCCAGCAGAGCGATGCCGGCCAGAAGCTGCTGAGCTCGATGGAAGACAAGAACATTACCGGCCTGGCCTACTGGCACAACGGCATGAAGCAGCTGTCTGCCAACAAGGAACTGCGTGAGCCGAAAGACGCCCGCGGCCTGAAGTTCCGTGTACAGGCTTCCGCCGTACTGGACGAGCAGTTCAAGGCCCTGCGCGCCAACCCGCGCAAGATGAGCTTCGCCGAGGTCTACCAGGGCCTGCAGACGGGCGTGGTCAACGGTGCCGAGAACCCCTACTCGAACATCTACTCGCAGAAGATGCACGAAGTGCAGAAGCACATCACCGAGTCCGACCACGGTCTGCTCGACTACATGCTGATCACCAACACCAAGTTCTGGGACGGTCTGCCTGAAGACGTGCGTTCCGAGCTGGACGAGATCATCGACGAGGTCACCGTTGAGGTGAACAAGCAGGCCGATGACCTGAACCAGAAAGCCAAGCAGGACATCCTGGCTGCTGGCACCACCGAAATCCTCGTCCTGACGCCGGAAGAGCGTGCCAAGTGGCGCGAAGCCATGAAGCCCGTTTGGAGCAAGTTCGAGAATGACATCGGTGCTGACCTGATCAAGGCCGCCGAAGAAGCCAACAAGGCTCAGTAAGCCTTGCCGGAGGGCAGCCACAAGCTGCCCTCCGCGTCCCGAATAGAGCAATACCAGCGATATCGACAGACCAGTGAAAAGACAACGCAGTCAGGCAACATCAACGGCGCGGCGATCCCGAGCCAGAGGCCTGTAAAACAAGAGTTTTTCATTGTTCTGTCACCCGGTCACCCGACCGGCCCATGGCGCACGTTCTGTACGCCCACCGAAACAATGCAATCCATCAGGAGATGTCATCCATGAACGCCCTCTGGCGCGTCTGGGACCACTTCGAAGAAGCGTTTATCGCCTTCCTTCTGGCCGCCATGACATTGGTGACCTTCGTTTACGTGGTCTTGAACAACCTCTACACCGTGTTCTACAGCCTCGGCGATCGCTATGAAGGCGCAAGCGATCTGTTCTTCGCCATGGGTGACTTCACCATCGGTCTGGCGCAAGAGATGACCTGGAGCACGGCACTGACCAAGGCGCTGTTCGCCTGGCTGATCTTCTCCGGCCTGGCATACGGTGTGCGTACCGCTGGCCACATCGGCATCGATGCGCTGGTCAAACTGGCGCCGCGCCACGTCCAGCGCTACATCGGCTTTGTGGCCTGCCTGTTCTGCCTCGGCTATGCAGGCTTGCTGGCGTTTGCCAGCTTCAATTGGATCTCGGCGCTGTTCACCGCAGACATCGGCGCCGAAGACCTCGGTCATTTCGGGGTCAAGCAATGGCACATCGGCATGATCGTGCCGATTGGATTCGCCATGGTGTTCATCCGTTTCGCCGAAATCTTCGTGCGCATCCTGCGCAACGAGCAAACCGGCCTTGGCCTGGCTGACGAAGCCGCCGAAGCTGCGAAACTGGGTGCAGAGGAGCCGAAGTAAATGACTATCCTGTTCCTCTTTGTTGCGCTCTTCGCGCTGATGTTCATCGGCGTGCCGGTGGCCGTTTCCCTCGGTCTGGCCGGCTCGCTGACCATCCTGCTGTTCAGCCCGGATTCGGTCACCTCGCTGGCGATCAAGCTGTTCGAGACGTCCGAGCACTACACCCTGCTGGCGATCCCGTTCTTCCTGCTGGCCGGCGCGTTCATGACCACCGGTGGCGTCGCCAAGCGGCTCATCGACTTCGCCAATGCCAGCGTCGGCCATATCCGCGGCGGCCTGGCCATCGCAGCCGTACTGGCCTGCATGCTGTTCGCCGCCCTGTCCGGTTCGTCGCCAGCCACGGTTGCTGCGGTCGGCTCCATCGCGATTGCCGGCATGGTCCGCTCGGGCTACCCCCAGGCATTCGGCGCAGGCATCGTCTGTAACGCCGGTACGCTGGGCATCCTGATCCCGCCATCGATCGTCATGGTGGTGTACGCCGCCGCGACTGAAACCTCCGTGGGCAAGCTGTTCATGGCCGGTGTCGTGCCGGGCCTGATGCTGGGTCTCGGGCTGATGGTGGCGATCTACATCATTGCCGTGAAAAAGAACCTGCCTGCGCTGCCGCGGGCGACCTTCCGCGAGTGGCTGTCCGCCGCACGCAAGGCGGTCTGGGGCCTGCTGCTGATGGTGATCATCCTTGGCGGCATCTACTCGGGCATGTTCACCCCGACCGAAGCGGCTGCGGTGGCGGCGGTGTACTCGGCGTTCGTCGCGCTGTTCGTCTACAAGGACCTGACGCTTCGCGACTGCCCCAAGGTGCTGCTGGAGTCGGGCAAGCTGTCGATCATGCTGATGTTCATCATCGCCAACGCCATGCTGTTTGCGCACGTGCTGACGACTGAGCAGATCCCGCAGCAGATCACTGCCATGGTGCTCGAGGCCGGCCTGCAGCCGTGGATGTTCCTGCTTGTAGTGAACATCGTTCTGCTGGTAGCCGGTGCCTTCATGGAACCGTCGGCCATCATCCTGATCCTGGCACCGATCCTGTTCCCGATCGCCATAGAGCTGGGCATCGACCCGATTCACCTGGGCATCATCATGGTAGTGAACATGGAAATCGGCCTGATCACACCACCGGTGGGGTTGAACCTGTTTGTCGCCTCGGCCGTTACGGGTATGCCAGTGACTCAGGTGATCCGTGCCGTGATGCCGTGGCTCGCGCTGCTGCTGAGCTTCCTGATGATTATCACTTACGTGCCGTCGATCTCCCTGGCGCTGCCAAACCTGCTTGGCATGTAACGCACATCGGTCAAACCGTTCCCTTTAGCCCGGCTCGCGCCGGGCTTTTTTTGCGCTGCACTACAGCGCGAGCACATCCGCAGGACGCCGGCGAAACCAGCCTGTCAGCGAAAGGCGGTCGGTATGGGTGACCAAGACTTCGTGAGGGAAGTCACCTGACAGGAAAACCAGCAAATCGCCCGCAAGCGGCGGGATGTCGCGCTGAGAACCGTCAGCGAAATGCATGCGCAGCTCGCCACCATCAGCCGGATGCCAATCCGGGTTGAGGTAGACCACCGCAGTAACGCAGCGGCTGTCGTCATCGCGGAAGCGATCCAGATGCGTCTGATAGAAGGCGCCCGGCGGATACAGGGCGAAATGGCATTCAAACTCTTCCAGGCCGAGAAACAGCGTTTGGTTCATGCGCTGTCGAAGCCCATCCATCAGCTCCAGATAGCGGTCACATAAAGGCGACTGGCCCGGCTCAATCCATTGAATCTGGTCGCCACGGATGCCTTCGCGAATGGTCAGCGCGTCGCCGCGGCCGATGCCCGCCGGGGCCAGAGCGCCCTGTGCCTCACGCTTGCGGCACTCTGCTGCCAAACCGAGGGTCAGATCGTCTGACAGGAACGAATGACGAAGCGACCAGCCATGCTCGGCGAGGTCGTCAATGATGGGATCGAACTGCAAGGAAGAGACTCCGAAAGGATTGTTTCGGAGTCTAGCAGCAGCGCTTTCGCGCCTCGACAGCAGCCGTCAGGGCGCTGAAAATAAACTGCCCGCCAACAGGAGCTTCCATGCGCGCTTTAATCGCTTGTGTATTACTTGCCTTCAGCTGCAGCACCCTCGCAGACACCTACGACGAGCTGTACGAAACCGCCGGCTGGACCGAACAACGCGCCAATTTCAGCGATGCCCTGACGGCCGCTCAACAACGCTACAAGAACACTCTGCCGCCGGCCGTTTACCAAGCGCTGGTAACGAACAGCAACCGCCGTTTCGCGGTCAATGCTATCGATCAGCGGGCCAAGCAGGCGTTGCGCGACAACCTCGCCAATCCGCAACCAGCGCTGGATTTTTTCCAGTCGCCGCTAGGCCATAAGGTGGTCGCCGCCGAGACCCTGGCCGGCCGCCGCGAGCAGTTGGCTCGATATGAAAACGGCATCCCGCGCATCGAAGCCGGCAGCAACCGGCAGCTGCTGATCCGCCATCTGGCTCAGGCGATACCCGCCGCCGAAGCCGGGGCAGAGGTCAGTCTGGCATTGGCTGGCGTCGCGGCCGACAGCCTCAGCCAGATGATTCCGGGCCTGCTTGGCGGTGGCCAGGCGCAGGGGCTGCTGGAAAGCCAGCGCGAGCGTCTGCAGCAGCAGGTCGAGAGCGATCTGGACAACACGCTGCTGTACATCTATCGCGACCTCTCCGACGCCGAACTGGAGGAATTCGTCCAGTTCGCCCAGTCGGAAGTCGGACAGCGCTATTACAGCGCAGCCCTCCAGGCCCTGCGTGCCGGGCTCGCGGTCGGCGTGAGCGGCAACGAGACTCAGGCTTAAGCTTCCTTCCTGCCAGCGCGCCGACCTACTTCAAGCGTTCACTGAGAAACCCGAAGTATTCCCGGCGCAAGACTTCCTGCTCGTTGACCAGGTGATGCCGCGCCGCGGGCAGCCGAAGAATTTCCGGAGCGGCGAACTTGTCTTGCAGGACCGGCAGGTTGTGTTGCCAGTCGACCGTCATATCGGCCTCCCCCTGAACGATCAGCGGACTGTGCGGACTGGCGGGCGCGCCTTCGATACGCTGAATCCAGCGTGACAGCGCGCCCACCCAGGCAGTCGGCAAGATATCCGGCTGCAGCGGATCGCTGGACTGGATGAACTGGAGAAAGGCCGGATCGCCCGAGTTTTCACTGAAGCGCCGCGGGATCTGTTTGACGAAGCGCCGCATCACCTCATAGCTGAAGCGTGACCATCCCCAGGCCCGCGGCCGCACCAAGGGCGCCAGCAGAATGCTCTGCCCCAGCGCAGGGTGCACCGGCTGGCACAGCAGGTAATCCAGCACGATGGCCGCACCCGTGCTCTGGCCCAGCAGATGCCAGGGTTGCGGCAGCTCCATCGCAGCAGCTTCGTGCAACAGGCCCTGCAGCACCGCCTGGTATTCCTCGAACTCGTTGATACTGGCGCGTGGCCCGCTGGACAGTCCATGCCCCGGCAGGTCGCAGGCGAGCACGGCAAAGCCCATGCGCAACCCCCAATCCACCACGTGCCGGTACAGGCCCATGTGGTCGTAGTAACCGTGCAGCACCAGCAGCGTCGCCACCGGCTGTTCGGGATACCAGGCCTGAGCCACCACCTCATAACCGTGCACCTGAAAGCGTCCCAGGCGGCGCTGGATACCGCCGTGATGAGGCAGATCCAGCCCGTAATAGGCCTGATAGAAACGTGCCTCGGCGGTCAGCTCGGCGGCGTGGCGAAGCGGGCTTAATTGCGCGCGGAGTGCGTCGGGATTGATTCGCGAAGGCATGAGCGGTTTTCTTGCTAGGGGTAAACGGGATATTCAGCTCTGCCGCGCGACGTGGCAAGCTGGCACATCCATTCAAGAGCTCCGTCATGTCCGTACGCAACAAGTATCTGATCGCGGCACTCGTTGCCCTGCTCTGGGGTGGCGCCATGCTTGCCGCCTTCTGGTGGTTCGAAGCACGCTACCTGCGACCCTTCGAGACAGAGCGGGCCGAGCTGTTCTCCGGCGACCAGCTGGCATTGCCCGAGTCACTGAGCGGTCCCGGGCCGGTTCGTGTGGTGCATTTCTGGGATCCGGCCTGTCCCTGCAACGCTGGCAATCAGCAACACCTGGCCGAGCTGGTGCAACGCTTCGGTGGGCGGGGCGTCAGCTTTTACGCGCTGCAAAAGCCGGACAGCCAGGGCCGCTTGCCGGACCAGTTGGGCGGTCTGCAGGCGCTCGCTGATCTGCCGGGGGCCAGCAGCCTGCCTGCCAGTCCGGCAGTGGGGATCTGGGATGCCGGTGGACGGCTGATCTACATCGGCCCCTACAGCGAAGGGGCCGTGTGCAGCTCCGACAACAGTTTCATCGAGCCCATCCTCGAAGCGGTGCTGACTGGCCGCCAGGTCAAGGCGACGCACTCGCTCGCGGTGGGTTGTTTCTGTGACTGGGGGCCTTCGCCGGCGGCTGAAGCCGCCGCCAACCAGCGGTCAGCGGATAATCGCTGACCGCCAGCGCCGTCAGCTGTGCGCCGAGGGCGGCGTCATCACCTTGCGGCTGTCGATCACCTGACGCCAGGTCGGGTTGGCATGGCTGTCATCCATCGCCTGGCGCATCGCCCGCACACGGCGCTTTTCGGCGCGACGGCCGATGTACCAGGCAATGAAGGTCGCTAGCGACACCACCAGCAGGATCAGGCTGGCGACGGCGTTGATTTCAGGCTTCACACCCAGGCGCACCGCCGAGAAAATCTCCATTGGCAGCGTCGTTGCGCCTGGACCGGAGACAAAGCTGGCCAGAACCAGATCGTCCAGCGACAGGGCAAAGGACAGCATGCCGCCAGCCGCCAAGGACGGCGCAATCATCGGCATGGTGATCAGGAAGAACACCTTCCAGGGGCGCGCCCCCAGATCCATTGCGGCCTCCTCGATGGACTGATCCAGCTCGCGCAGACGCGCCATCACCACCACCGCCACATAGGCCGAGCAGAAGGTGGTGTGGGCGATCCAGATGGTGACGATGCCGCGCTGTGCAGGCCAGCCGACCAGCTGCGCCATGGCCACAAACAACAGCAGCAAGGACAGACCGGTGATCACCTCGGGCATCACCAGCGGCGCCGTGACCAGACCGCCGAACACGGTGCGGCCGCGGAAGTTGGGGATCCGCGTCAGCACGAAGGCGGCCATGGTGCCCAGTGCCACTGCGGCAATAGCGGTGTAGAAAGCGATCTCCAGCGAACGCATGACTGCGCCCATCAGCTGGGTATTGTCCAGCAACCCGGCATACCACTTCAGCGACCAGCCGCCCCACACCGTCACCAGCCGTGAGGCGTTGAAGGAGTAGATGACCAGGAGCACCATCGGCAGGTAGATGAACAACAACCCGAGCACCAGGATCAGGTTGGAAAAGCTGTAACGCTTCATAGCTTGCCCTCCAGTTCCTTGGTCTGGTTCCTGTTGAACAGAATGATCGGCACCAAGAGGATCGCCAGCATCACCACCGCCAGTGCAGACGCTACCGGCCAGTCGCGGTTATTGAAGAACTCCTGCCACAGCACCTTGCCGATCATCAGCGTCTCCGGTCCGCCGAGCAGCTCGGGGATGACGAACTCGCCCACCACCGGAATGAACACCAGCATGCAGCCGGCGATGATGCCGTTTTTGGATAGGGGCACCGTGATCTTCCAGAAACTGGTCAGGTTGCGCGCGCCGAGGTCGGACGCGGCCTCCAGCAGGCTAAGGTCGTGTTTCACCAGGTTGGCGTAGAGCGGCAGGATCATGAACGGCAGGTAGGAATACACCACGCCGATGTAGACGGCGAGGTCGGTGTTGAGGATGCGCAGCGGTTCGTCGATCAGGCCCAGGCCCTGCAACAGGCCGTTGAGAATACCGTTGCTGCTGAGGATGCCCATCCAGGCGTAGACGCGAATCAGGATCGCCGTCCAGGTCGGCATCATGATCAGCAGCAGCAGCACCGTCTGCAGGTCCTTGCGCGCCCGAGCGATGGCGTAGGCCATCGGATAGCCCACCAGCAGGCAAATCAGCGTGCTGAAAAACGCAATGCGCAGCGAACCGGCGTAGGCCGCCCAGTACAGATCGTCCTCGCTGAGGAAGACGTAGTTACCCAGGTTGATGATGATCTGCAGCTGCTGCTCGGCGTAGGCAAAAACTTCCGTGTAGGGCGGAATCGCCACATCGGCTTCGGCAAAGCTGATCTTCAGCACGATCACGAACGGCAGCAGGAAAAACAGCGCCAACCAGAGGAAGGGAACGCCGATGACCAGTCGACGCCCCGGGTTCAGGCGTGAGCGGCTCATGCCTGCAACACCACGCCGCTGTCGTCCCACCAATAGACGAACACCTGTTCCTCCCAGGTCGGCAGCTTCACGTGTCGCTCGGCGTTGGCCATGAACGCCTGCAGAATGCCGCCGGATGGCAGCTGGATGTAATAGACGGAGTGGCCGCCCAGATAGGCGATGTCGTAGACGACGCCCTTGGCCCAGTTGTAGCCGGGGCGCTGCAGGTCGGGCAGCTCGGTGCCGATGAGCAGCTTTTCCGGCCGTATGGCGTAGGTGATCTGCTTGTCCTGGGCCCGGGTGCTAATGCCGTGGCCGACGTAAATCGGATTGTCCAAGCCAGGACAGGCGATCACAGCATGGTCTTCCAGGTCCTCAATCAGCTCGCCGTCAAACAGATTGACGTTGCCGATGAACTCGCACACCAGGCGGCTCGCTGGCGTTTCGTAAATGTCCATCGGGCTGCCGACCTGGGCGATCCAACCGAGGTGCATGATCGCGATGCGCTCGGCCATGGTCATGGCCTCTTCCTGGTCGTGGGTCACCATCACGCAGGTCACTCCGACCCGCTCGATGATCTGGACCAGCTCCAGCTGCATCTGCGAGCGCAGCTTCTTGTCCAGCGCGCCCATGGGCTCATCGAGCAAAAGCAGCTTCGGCCGCTTGGCCAGCGAGCGGGCCAGCGCGACACGCTGACGCTGGCCGCCGGACAGCTGGTGCGGCTTGCGCTTGGCGTACTGGCTCATCTGCACCAGGGTGAGCATCTCGTCGACGCGGGTCTGCACCTCGCTCTTCGACAGTCCATCCTGCTTCAGGCCGAAGGCGATGTTCTGCGCCACGGTCATGTGCGGGAACAGCGCATAGGACTGGAACATCATGTTGATCGGCCGCTCGTAAGGCGGCATGTCAGTGATGTCCTGGCCGTCGAGAAATATCCGCCCTTCTGTGGGGCGCTCGAAACCGGCCAACATGCGCAGCAAGGTGGACTTACCCGAGCCGGACCCGCCGAGCAGGGCAAAGATTTCGCCTTGGTGAATGCTCAATGAGACATCATCGACCGCCACCGTTTCGTCGAACTTCTTGGTGACGCGGTCGATCTTCAGCAGCACCTGCTTGTTCTGGCTCTCACCGGTGAGAGCCTTTTTGTAGGCGCTGGAGGCAACGGCCATGCGCGAACTCCCGATTGGAATGATGGACCCGGACAACGCCGGGAAACGACATGTTGCAAGGACAGGACGGAAGACCAGCAGCGACTCCCGCCTTGCCCGGTGTGGCTATTGACCGGACTTGACCTTGGTCCAGGTACGGGTCATCAGGCGAATGATTTTCTGTGGCAGCTCGGCGGAGACGTACAGACGATCCAGCACCGCTTGTGGGGGATAGACCGACGGATCGTTACGCACCTCCTGATCCATCAGCTCGCCAGCCTTGAGATTGGGGTTGGCGTAGCCCACGTAATCGCTGACCGACGCGATCACCTCAGGCTCGAGCAGATAGTTGATGAAGGCATGGGCTTCCTCGACATTTTGCGCGTCGACCGGAATGGCCAGCATGTCGAACCAGAGATTGCCGCCCTCTTTAGGAATCGTATAAGCGATGTCGATGCCCTTGCCGGCTTCGTCGGCGCGCGCCGCCGCCTGGAAGATGTCTCCGGAGAAGCCTGCGGCTATGCAGATGTTGCCGTTCGCCAGGTCCGATATGTACTTGGATGAATGGAAATAGCGGACGTAGGGGCGGATTTCTAGCAGTTTCGCTTCAGCCTTGGCGTAATCGTCCGGGTCGGTGCTGTTGGGGTCCAGGCCGAGGTAGTTGAGCATCGCCGGGATCATTTCATCAGGCGAGTCGAGCAAGGCAATGCCGCAGCCGGCCAGCTTCTTGGCGTTCTCCGGCTCGAAAATTACCGCCCAGGAATCGACCTTCTCGATGCCCAGCGCAGCCGTGACCTTTTCTACGTTGTAGCCAATGCCATTGGTGCCCCATAGATAGGGCGCCGCATAGGCATTGCCCGGATCGTTCTTCTCGAGCTGCTTGAGCAGCGCGGGATCCAGGTGCTCCCAATTGGGCAGCTTGCTCTTGTCCAGTTTCTGGAAAGCGCCAGCGCGAATCTGTTTGCCGAGAAAGTGGTTCGAGGGCACCACCACGTCATAGCCGGTCCGGCCAGCGAGCAGTTTGCCCTCAAGGGTTTCGTTTGAATCGAACACGTCATAGACAGGCTTGATGCCGGTCTTTTCTTCGAATTCTTCCAGTGTTGTTTCGCCGATGTAATCGGACCAGTTGTAGATATGCACCGTGGCAGCCTGAGCGGATGCAGCACCGCTGACCGCAGCGGCTATAAGAAGCGACTTCAATGTCGAGCGCATGAGAGTGTCCTCTTGGTGCAGACCGCGCGATCAGTGGGCGAAAGGCGGGCTGTTTATTGGAAAAACCTCTAAAAATCAACTGGCACGGCGTAACAGACGAGACGGTCACGCCCGTAGGAGGCACCGCAGCCGGATCGCAAGCCAGCGTTGCGGGTCGGTACTTCGCCGCCTGAAAGGGTTGGTGAAGCCTCGCGCAGGCCCGCGAACAGGCCTGGCGAGACGGGTGGATCAACGGCCGGATTTGATCTTGGTCCAGCTGCGAGTCATGGTGCGCTGAGTCTTCGGATCGAGGTCCGGGAAGGTGTAGAGCTTCTGCAGAACGGCCTGGCTCGGGTAGACGCCCGGGTCGGTACGAATCGCTTCATCCACCAGCGGCGTGGCGGCAGCGTTGCCATTGGGGAATTGCACATAGTTGGTGATGTTGGCCATTACCTCAGGCTTCATCAGGTAGTTGAGGAAGACATGAGCCTCGTCGACATTGTTCGCATCAGCCGGGATCGCCAGCATGTCGAAGAAGGTGCCTGCGCCTTCCTTGGGAATGTTGTACTTGACCGTGACCTCGTTGCCGGCTTCTTCGGCACGCGCCTTGGCCTGGTAGATGTCACCGGAGTAGCCGATGGCAACGCAGACGTTACCGTTGGCCAGATCGGAGATGTACTTCGAGGAATGGAAATAGGCCACGCTCGGACGGATCTGCATGAACAGCTCTTCAGCCTTCTTCAGCTCGTCCTTGTTAGTGGTGTCAGGCTTGTAGCCCAGGTAGTGCAGTGCAGCCGGAAGGATTTCGGTGGGCGAATCGAGGAAGGAAACGCCACAGGATTTCAGCTTTTCCATGTTTTCCGGCTTGAACACCAGGTCCCAGGAATCGACCGGAGCGTCTTCGCCCAGAGCAGCCTTGACCTTCTCAGGGTTGTAGCCGATGCCGATGGTGCCCCACATGTACGGCACCGCGTACAGGTTGTCCGGGTCGCTCGGCTGGAGCGCTTTTAGCAGATCCTTGTCGAGGTTTTCCCAGTTTGGCAGCTTGCTCTTGTCGAGCTTCTGGAACACCCCGGCTTTGATCTGCTTCGCCAGGAAGGGGTTGGACGGTACGACTACGTCATAGCCGGAGCTGCCGGCGAGAAGTTTGGCTTCCAGCACCTCATTGCTGTCGAATACGTCGTAGACGACTTTGATGCCGGTTTCCTTGGTGAAATTCTCCAAGGTGTCTTCGGCGATGTAGTCGGACCAGTTGTAGACGTGTAGTACCTTGTCTTCGGCCTGCGCAGCGCCGGCGACCGCGCCAGCCAGCGTCATCGCAAGTAGGGTCTTGGCAAAGGTTTTCATCCGTGCAGCTCCTGTTGTAGTCATCTGTTGGGCTGTGGGCAGCTCATGGTGTGCCGGCATCGACACACCCTCGGTAAGTCAGGCCAAAGCACGCGCGCAGTCTGGCAAGGTCGCTGGCTGTTTTTCAACAGCTTGCATACGTTCCGCGCGGACGCGTTTCAAGTCGCTATCCGGCGCCGGAAGCATCCTGCCGGCGCCAGTTCACTCAACCCCGTGCATCCTTCAACGTCGCGTCCAGGCACAACCGGACTTTGCTGATCAGCTCGTCGATCTGCTCCTCGTTGATCACCAGCGGTGGCGAAATGATCATGGTGTCTCCCACGGCGCGCATCACCAGACCGTTACGGAAGCAGTGCTCACGACAGAGCATGCCCACGCCAGGGTCAGCGAAACGCTCGCGGGTCTTCTTGTTTTTCACCAGCTCCAGCGCGCCAAGCATGCCGACGCCTCGGGCCTCACCCACCAGCGGATGCTCGACCAGCTCACGCCAACGAGTTTGCAAATAGGGTGCCGTCTTGCTTTTCACCCGCTCGACGATCTTTTCCTCGCGCAGGATGCGGATGTTTTCCAGCGCCACCGCGGCCGCTACCGGATGCCCGGAATAGGTGAAGCCGTGATAGAACTCGCCACCCTCGTTGAGGGTGTGCACCACTTCGTCGCGCACCACCACGCCGCCCATGGGCAAATAGCCAGACGTCAGGCCCTTGGCAATGGGCATCAGGTCCGGCGCATTGCCGTAGTAGTCGCTCCCGAACCATTCGCCGGTCCGGCCGAAGCCGCAGATGACTTCGTCAGCAATGAACAGGATGTCGTAGCGGGCGAGGATTTCACGGATCTTCGGCCAATAGCTGTCCGGCGGAATGATCACGCCGCCGGCACCCTGGATCGGTTCGGCGATAAAAGCGGCGACTTTGTCTTCGCCGACTTCCAGAATCTTTTGCTCAAGCTGCTGCGCCACGCGAACGCCGAATTCGTCCGGATCGAGGTCACCGCCCTCACCGAACCAGTAGGGCTGATCAATGTGCTCGATGCCCGGAATCGGGCCGTCGCCCTGCTCGTGCATGGCCTTCATGCCGCCCAGGCTGGCGCCGGCGATGGTTGAGCCGTGGTAGCCGTTCCAGCGACCAATCACCACTTTCTTCTGCGGCTGCCCTTTGATCGCCCAATAGTGACGGACCATGCGCAGCACGGTGTCGTTAGCTTCCGAGCCGGAGCCGGTGAAGAACACATGGTTCATGCCTTCCGGCGCGATCTCGGCGATGGCCTTGGCCAGTGCCAGCGCCGGCGGGTGGGCGGTCTGGAAAAACAGGTTGTAATAAGGGAGCTCGCGCATCTGCCGAGTCGCTGCCTCGACCAGCTCTTCGCGGCCATAGCCGAGGTTGACGCACCAGAGCCCGGCCATCGCATCAAGGATCTTGTGGCCTTCGCTGTCCCAGAGGTAGACGCCCTCGCCCCGCGTGATGATGCGCGTGCCCTTGGCGTTGAGCGCCTTGAAGTCGGTGAACGGCGGCAGGTGATGGTCGCGGCTCAGGGCTTGCCATTGCAGGGTTTGCGAATCGCTCATCAATCACCTCTTGGTAGTGTTTGTTTGGTCACGGATGAAAGAAAATTCATCCACCCCACGGCTGTTCGTTACACCGAGAGCATCAGGAATTCCCGCTCCCAGGAACTGATGACCCGATGGTAGTTCTCCTGTTCGGCGCGCTTGACTGCGATGTAGCCGGTGATGAACTTGGGGCTCAGGTACTTCTCCAGCGGTCGGCAGGTCTCCATGCGCTCCAGTGCCGCTTCCAGGGTGAGCGGCAGGCGTAGGTTACGACGCTCATAGCCGCGGCCCTTGACTGGCTGACTCGGCGGCAACTCCTCGACCATGCCGATGTAGCCGCACAGCAGGCTGGCGGCGATGGCGAGATAAGGGTTGGCATCGGCGCCCGGCAGACGGTTCTCGACGCGGCGGTTCTGCGGATCGGAGTCTGGAACCCGCAAGCCAACAGTACGATTTTCCTCGCCCCATTCGACGTTCACCGGTGCCGAGGTGTCCGGCAGGAAGCGGCGGAACGAGTTGACGTTTGGCGCGAACAGCGGCAACAGCTCGGGGATGTATTTCTGCAGGCCACCGACGTGGTGCAGGAACAGCTGGCTCATGGTGCCGTCGCTGTTGGAAAAGATGTTGCGCCCGGTTTCCAGATCCACAACGCTCTGGTGCAGATGCATCGCGCTGCCCGGCTCGCCGGTCATGGGCTTGGCCATGAAGGTGGCCGCGACGTTGTGCTTGAGCGCCGCCTCGCGCATGGTGCGCTTGAACACCAGAATCTGGTCGGCCAGGTGCAGCGCCTCGCCGTGACGGAAGTTGATTTCCATCTGCGCGGTGCCTTCTTCGTGGATCAGCGTATCCAAATCCAGCCCCTGGGCCTCGCACCAGTCGTACATGTCTTCGAACAGCGGGTCGAACTCATTGGCGGCGTCGATGGAAAACGACTGCCGGCCCGTCTCCTGCCGGCCCGAGCGCCCGATCGGCGGCTGGAACGGCAGGTCCGGATCCTCGCAGCGCTTGGTCAGGTAGAACTCCATCTCCGGCGCGACGATGGGCTGCCAGCCCTTGTCCGCGTACATCTTCAACACGCGCTTGAGGATGTTGCGCGGCGAGATCTCGATGGGATTGCCCATCTTGTCGTAGGTGTCGTGGATGACCTGCGCAGTCGGCTCGATGGCCCAGGGCACCAGAAACACCGCGTCTGGGTCGGGCCGGCAGAACATGTCGATGTCGGCGGGATCGAGCAGCTCGTAATAGATATCGTCCTCGACGTAGTCACCGGTCACGGTCTGCAGCAGCACGCTCTCCGGCAGGCGCATGCCCTTTTCATCAAGGAACTTGTTGGTGGGCGAGATCTTGCCGCGGGCAATGCCGGTCAGGTCGCTGATCAGGCACTCCACCTCGGTAATCTTGCGTTCTTTCAGCCAGCCGGTGAGCTGGTCGAGCTTGCTGGACATATCGACCTCAGAAATTAATGAAACGAGCGCCGTGCCGGCCCGCGCTCAGCGCCGTCCTGCGCGTTCCTGGCAAGCCCGGGCAAAGCCCTGGAACAACGCCAGGTAATAAGGATGCTCATGCACCTTCCATTCCGGATGCCACTGCACGCCGAGTGCGAAGCTGCGCGCGCCTTCGACGGAAAACGCTTCGATCAGCCCATCGGGTGCCAAGGCCTCGATACGCAAACCCTCGCCGAGCCGCTCGACACCTTGGCCATGCACCGAGTTGACCTCTATCTGCGCTGGCAATCCGAGACGCTGCAGCAAACCACCCGGTTGCACGTGCAACGGATGGCTTAGACCATACTGCACCTCAACGGGATCCTCGGCACGCTCGCGGTGATCGGCATAGGGCCCCACCTCGTGGACTTTCTGGTGCAAGCTGCCGCCGAAGGCGACGTTCATTTCCTGAAACCCGCGGCATACGCCGAACACCGGAACACCCGCATCAACCGCCGCACGGATCAGCGGCAGCGTCAGTTGATCACGTGAAGGATCATGATCGGTGCCCTCGGCACTGGCCGGGCCGCCATAATGGTGCGGCTCGACGTTGGATGGCGAGCCGGTAAACAGCAGGCCGTCTAAGCTATCTAACAGGGCGGCAGAGTCGATCAGATCGCCAATCGCCGGGATGACCAACGGCATGCCGGCTACAGCCGCCGCGCGCAGGTACTTATCACCGGCTATGTGGAAACTGTGGTGGCCGATCTGCCTGGTACAGGCGGAAACGCCGATCAATGGCACGCGAGGCATGGGATACTCGTCTTTCCAGATAGGGCTCGTCGGAGAGTAGTCTTGTTCGTTTTTATAGACAATAGCCGAGGGTTTCCGCTTCGCAAAGCCATGTCAGCGTTTCGGGATTGCCTCCCTGATTGCCCCGAAAACGCCCACAGTGGGCGTTGACGAGGCATTTCGAGGCGCTATTGACAGCGACAGGGCTTTTCGATTGACTCCAAGACAAGCTGTTTGATGATTGAAATTTTTAACAATTAAGGTGCTTCATCATGCTTCCGCCGCCGCGTGCCGTTCAGCTCAACGAAGCGAACGCATTTCTAAAGGAACACCCGGAGGTCCAGTACGTCGACCTGCTGATTGCAGACATGAACGGTGTCGTCCGGGGCAAGCGCATCGAGCGCGCCAGCCTGCACAAGGTGTATGAAAAAGGCATCAACCTCCCGGCCTCGCTGTTCGCCCTCGACATCAATGGGATCACTGTGGAGAGCTCCGGACTGGGGATGGACATCGGTGACTCCGACCGGACCTGTTTCCCCATTCCCAACACGCTCAGCAACGAGCCATGGCAGAAACGCCCCACTGCCCAGCTGTTGATGACCATGCACGAGCGTGACGGCTCGCCATTCTTCGCCGATCCGCGGGAAGTGCTGCGCCAGGTAGTGAGCAAGTTCGATGAGCTGGGCCTGACCATCTGCGCCGCGTTCGAGCTGGAGTTCTACCTGATCGACCAGGAAAACGTGAACGGCCGTCCGCAGCCACCGCGCTCGCCCATTTCCGGCAAGCGCCCGCACTCCACCCAGGTCTATCTGATCGATGACCTGGACGAGTACGTCGACTGCCTGCAGGACGTTCTCGAAGGTGCGAAGGAGCAGGGCATTCCCGCCGATGCCATCGTCAAGGAAAGCGCCCCGGCGCAGTTCGAGGTCAACCTCCATCACGTCGCCGATCCGATCAAGGCCTGCGATTACGCGGTGTTGCTCAAGCGGCTGATCAAGAACATCGCTTACGACCATGAGATGGACACCACCTTCATGGCCAAGCCCTACCCGGGCCAGGCCGGCAACGGTCTGCACGTGCATATCTCGCTGCTGGACAAGAACGGCAACAATATTTTCGCCACCGGCAATCCGCTGGAAAGCGAAACGCTGCGCCATGCCATTGGTGGCATCCAGCAGACCATGGCTGCGTCCATGGCCTTCCTCTGCCCGAACGTAAACTCCTATCGCCGCTTCGGCGCGCAGTTCTACGTGCCGAACGCGCCCTGCTGGGGCCTGGACAACCGCACCGTGGCGCTGCGCGTACCAACTGACAGCCCCGACGCCGTGCGCATCGAGCACCGCGTTGCCGGCGCAGACGCCAACCCCTATCTGCTGCTGGCCAGCGTGCTGGCCGGCATTCACCACGGCCTGACCAACAAGATCGCGCCCGATGAACCGATTGAGGGCAATTCCTACGAGCAGGTCGAGCCAAGCCTGCCCTCCAACCTGCGCGATGCGCTGCGCGAGCTGGACGACAGCGAGATCATGGCGCGCTACATCAGCCCGCAGTACACCGACATCTTCGTGGCCTGCAAGGAGAGCGAGCTGGAGGAGTTCGAACACTCGATCTCCGACCTCGAGTACAACTGGTACCTGCACACCGTCTGACGCCCGGCCCCGTACCGCTGGGTACGGGGCCGCCTGGTTGTCTCCTGGCTCGTTCGCAGCGGCCGTGTGAGCCCCTGCAGCGGCGTAGCCGGTATGAGCCGAGATGCCAGCGGTTGCATCTGTCGGCAGCCTGGCATCCAATACGGCCATGAGCACAGCCGAACCAACCCCGCGTACGTCTTCCCACCGCAAGCCTCGCGCCAGCAGCCAGGCGCGGATTGCGCAGATTCTTGCCGCCGCTCGAGAGCTGCTCGTTGATTCCGGCGTGGGTGGGCTGTCGATCTACAGCGTGGCTGAGCGCGCGGCGATTCCACCCTCCTCGGTCTACCACTTCTTTGCCAGCGTGCCAGCCCTGCTCGAGGCGCTCACCGCTGATATCCACGCAGCCTTCCGGGCCAGCCTGCAGGAGCCGGTTGAGCACGACGCTCTCAATAGCTGGCACGATCTCTCGCGACTGATCGAGCAACGTATGCTCGCCATCTATCAGAGCGATGCCGCGGCTCGCCAGCTGATCCTGGCACAGCACGGTCTGGCGGAAGTCACCCAGGCTGACCGCCAGCACGACATCGAACTCGCCGGGTTGATGCAGGTCCTCTTTGAACGGCATTTCCAGCTACCGGCGCTGCCCAGCGAGGTGGACGTGTTCGCCTTGGCGATGGAGCTTGGCGATCGTGTCTATGCGCGCTCGGTGCACCTGCATGGCGGCATCACGCCACGTATGGCAGAGGAAGGCATGCGGGTATTCGACGCTTACCTGGGGCTGTACCTGCCGCCGTTCCTCCCAAAGCGAGCCGCACCTAATTAGCCGATATTTATCTGAATAATACGTGCCAGCACCCTAGCGAGCCGATAGAAAGCGCTTTTGTTCCGGATAATTATCGAATAGATTTAGCCATGCCCGAACTGGGCTGCCCTTACGCCAGCATCCGCGAGGTTTCTCATGTCCCGTACCGTCACCGTTGCCGCCACCCAGATGGCCTGTTCCTGGGATCGCGAAGCAAATATCGCCAATGCCGAGAAGCTGGTCCGCGAGGCTGCAGCCAAGGGCGCGCAGGTCATCCTGATTCAGGAGCTGTTCGAGACGCCGTATTTCTGCCAGAAGCCGAACCCTGAATACCTGCAGCTGGCCACTTCCGTGGAAGACAACCCGGCCGTTCAGCATTTCCAGAAGGTCGCCGCTGAGCTGCAAGTGGTACTGCCGGTAAGCTTCTTCGAACTCTCTGGGCGAGCACGCTTCAACTCGATCGCCATCATCGATGCCGATGGCAAGGTGCTGGGCGTCTATCGCAAGAGCCATATCCCGGACGGCCCCGGTTACCACGAGAAGTATTACTTCAACCCGGGCGATACCGGTTTCAAGGTCTGGAACACCCGTTACGCCAAGATTGGCGTGGCCATCTGCTGGGACCAGTGGTTCCCTGAAACTGCGCGCAGCATGGCGCTGATGGGTGCCGAGCTGCTGTTCTACCCGACGGCGATTGGCAGCGAGCCGCATGATTCGAGCATCACCTCGCGCGACCATTGGCAGCGCGTGCAGCAGGGCCATGCCGGCGCCAACCTGATGCCGCTGATCGCCAGCAACCGCATCGGCCGCGAAGAGCAGGACGGCTACGACATTACCTTCTACGGCTCATCCTTCATTGCTGACCATTTCGGTGCCAAGGTCGAGGAGCTGGACGAAACCAGCGAAGGCGTGCTGGTGCACCAGTTCGATCTGGACAAGCTCGAGCACATCCGCAGCGCCTGGGGCGTGTTCCGTGATCGCCGTCCGAACCTGTATAGCCCGATCAAGACGCTGGACGGTTCCCTGGAGTCCTGAGTCTGGCCTTTGATCGGCAAAGCTTTCAGTCGCACCTCGCGTTGCGGCTGAACGCCGTCCGCCATGGTCAGATATATCGCCGCTAATGAACGGCCGTTTGCATCCGGCCACGATAGATTGCCGTCCCCCAGGTAGACCGATGACCACTCTGACCACGACACCGCGCGCCGACGATTTCCACATGCCCGCCGAGTGGGCGCCGCACAATCAGACCTGGATGGTCTGGCCACAGCGCCCGGACAACTGGCGCGAGCAGGCCACGCAAGCGCAGGCGGCCTTTACCACGGTCGCCAAAGCCATTGCGCGCTTCGAGCCGGTCACCGTGTGCGCGACAGCCGAGCAGTTCCTTACCGCCCGCGCGCAACTGGACGACCCACGCATCCGGGTGGTGGAGATGAGCACCGACGACGCCTGGGTGCGCGACACCGGGCCGACCTTCCTGATCAATGGCAAGGGCGGCCTACGCGGCGTCGACTGGACCTTCAACGCATGGGGCGGCCTCGACGGGGGGCTGTACAGCGAATGGCAACGCGACGACGAGGTGGCGCAGAAGATCCTCGAACTCGAACGCTGTGACCGCTACCGCACCGAAGGTTTCGTACTGGAAGGCGGCTCGATTCACGTCGACGGCGAAGGCACGCTGATTACCACTGAAGAATGCCTGCTCAATCGCAACCGCAACCCGCACCTGTCACGCGAAGACATCGAAGCCGTGCTGGCCGACTACCTGGCTATCGACAAGGTCATCTGGTTGCCGCACGGCCTGTTCAACGATGAAACCGACGGACACGTGGACAACTTCTGCTGCTTCGTTCGCCCAGGTGAAGTGCTACTCGCCTGGACCGACGACCGCGACAATCCCAATTACGAACGCTGTCAGGCCGCCATGCAGGTGCTGGAGACAGCAACCGACGCCTGGGACCGTCGGCTGATCGTGCACAAGATGCCGATTCCGGGGCCGCTGCATGCAAGCGAAGAGGAATGCGCTGGCGTGGTCCCGCTGGTTGGCAGTCAACCGCGCGATCCATCGATTCGCCTGGCCGGCAGCTATGTGAACTTCCTGATCGTCAACGGCGGCATCATCGCGCCCTCCTTTGATGATCCGCTGGACGCCGAAGCCGAGGCCATCCTCGCCAGGCTGTTCCCGCAGCATCAGGTCGTCATGGTGCCGGGTCGTGAAATCCTGCTCGGCGGTGGCAACATCCACTGCATCACCCAGCAACAGCCGATCGCGACCTTGACGCACAAAGGTTGAGTCCGCGAATCAAAAAAACCGCTGCTAGCCCAGGCTACGCAGCGGTCTTCTGCATTACATCGCTTCAGGCGACGATCACCTGGTTCTTACCCAGACGTTTGGCGGTGTACATGGCCGCATCGGCGCGAGCAAACAGGGCGCTGAGGTCAGGATCGCTGGCTCTCAGGTAGGTCACGCCCAGGCTGATGGTGACGCCGAAGCGCTGCCCGTCGGGACTGGTGAACACCAGCCGCTGGATTTCACGCTGCAAGCGTTCGGCGATCTGCTCGGCAAGGTCCGGCTGGCAACCTGGAAGCAGCAAGGCAAACTCCTCACCACCGATCCGGCCGAACAGATCACCGCGGCGCAATACCGACGAGCCGCACTGGGCCACGCGCTGCAGCACCTGATCGCCCATCTGATGACCGTGGGTGTCGTTGATGCGCTTGAAGTCATCGATGTCCAGCAGCTGGAACGCCAGGGACGTGGCGTATAGCCGGGCCAGATCGAACTCGCGCTGAGCGCATTCGAAGAAGTAACGCCGGTTGCTGCTCTGGGTCAGGACGTCAATCGTGGCCAAGCGCTGCAGCTCGCCTTCAAGCTGCTTCTTTTCGGTGATGTCCTCGGCGATCCCGACGATGATCGGCCCGTGCGTGCTGTCCGCGTTACGCGCAATGAAGCACTTATCACTGAGCCAGCGCAGCTGCCCATCGGTGCGAATGATGCGGTACTCACGCTCTTCGACTGCGCCCTTGTCGAGCACATCGAGCATGCTCTGCTGGGCGTACTCCAGATCGTCCGGGTAGATGCTGTTGCGCCACTCGCCGAAGTCAGACAGCAGCAAGGCGGCCGAGCGGCCAAAGATCTGCTCATAGGCCGGGCTGACGTAGATCATCTGCTGGGCTTGCCAGTCGAATGCCCAGAGCACCGCGTTGACAGCCCCCATCAGGGTGCTGAACAACTGCTCGCGCTCGCTCAGGCGCTCGACTTCGGCACGCGCGTGCATCAACGCTAAAAGGGTTTGCGCCTCGGTCGGCGGAAGGATCCCGACACCCGTGTCGCTTCGCTGCTTCACCAGATTCATACCTGCTTCCAAAAAATGGCGTCAGGCACCGGCGGAGACCCGCTGGGTAACTGTCGCAATAGCACCAGAATGCAGTTCAGAGAGTGGCAAGAAGGCAAAGTTCCGGCCGGCGCGCCAGCCATAGGTCGCGCCGATCAGAGGTCAGGCTTGGGCGACAGCCGGTCTCAGCGAATAGGTCTTGAGGTGCTCGGCGAATTCACGCAACGACTGAATACCGCTGGCCTCGGCGTCTTGGACCCACTGCTTGATCGCGGCCAGCATGTCGTGGCCGTTGGCACTGGTGCGGCTCCAGATCTGTTGCAGGGCCAGGCGCTGCTCGTAGATCACCCGCAACGACTGGCTCTGCTCCAGGATTACCTCGATATGCGCCTGCTGGTCGTGCTGCAGCAGGCTCGGCTCACGCGACAGCAACCGCTTGGCACGGCGGAACTGATGCCGCATGGAGGCATCGGCACGCTGCAATTCGAGCTGAACCAGCGGCTTGATCACCAGTTTGCGGTACTGCGCCATGATCTGGAAACGGTTGTTGAGAATGGCCATGGCGCTGTCCATGTCCAGCTGATGCTTGGGCGTGACGCGGTGGGCAATGGGTGCCGTGCGGTTGACCTTGGCCAGGCCGAGCAGACTGAACAGCTTGATCCACGCCCAGCCCATGTCGAACTCCCACTTGCGCACCGAGAGCTTGGCCGAGTTCGGGTAGGTGTGATGGTTGTTGTGCAGCTCCTCGCCACCGATGAGGATGCCCCAGGGCACCAGATTGGTCGCGGCATCGCGGCATTCGAAATTGCGATAGCCCACCGCATGCCCCAACCCGTTCACCACACCCGCAGCCCACAGCGGAATCCAGATCATCTGCACAGCCCAGACCGTCAGGCCGATCACGCCGAACAGCGCCAGGTCGAGGCCGAGCATCAGCACGATGCCGAGGTTGGGAAAGCGGGAATACAGGTTGCGCTCGATCCAATCGTCCGGGCAGTTCTTCCCGTAGATCCGCAGGGTCTCCTCGTTCTTCGCCTCTTCCATGTACAGCTCGGCGCCGCTACGCAATACGGTGCCCAGCCCCTTCTGCACCGGGCTGTGCGGATCATCCGGGGTTTCACATTTGGCGTGATGCTTGCGATGGATGGCAGTCCATTCGCGGGTATTCATCGCCGTGGTCAGCCACAACCAGAAGCGGAAAAAATGCTTGAGCCCCGCATTCAACTCAAGTGAGCGGTGAGCGGAGTAACGATGCAGATAAACGGTGACCGCAACGATGGTGACATGGGTAAGAATGAGAGTGGTCGCAACGACCTGCCAGGCGGAAAGGTTGAGAAAACCGGTGTACCACATAGTGTCGCTGCCTCGCGGTGTAGAAAGCCGATCCGCAAACACGGACCTGACTCATTATCCACGCTGCCTGCCTGGATAAGCCGCCGCCTGTCGTTCAGCGTTTCTTTTTCGTTTCAGGGTCTGACAGAAACAGCCCACGCGGCCGATACAGCAAAGCAACGGACGGCGCTTTCGCGATAGCATATAGCCATCACTCTTTTTCGTCCGGTCGGACGTCTGCCCCACGCGAAGCCGCGCGAGGCGCGCCGGTCTTTGCCCAGAACAGAGCCATGAGCACTCACCCCCATTCCTCCAGCCCTCGATGGCTACTTGGCGTCGGCAGCC
Source organism: Pseudomonas sp. 9Ag (assembly GCF_902506445.1). Lineage (NCBI taxonomy): Bacteria > Pseudomonadati > Pseudomonadota > Gammaproteobacteria > Pseudomonadales > Pseudomonadaceae > Pseudomonas > Pseudomonas sp. 9Ag. The sequence goes on along the minus strand of NZ_LR733836.1, from coordinate 4,448,664 downwards.
TGCTGTTGGCCCTGCTCTTCGGCGGTTTGGCCTTCAATGATTTTCAGGCCCGAGGCACACTCTGGTCGTTACAAACGGCGCAACAGGGCGAGCTGCAGGCATTGGCGTTGCGTAGCGCCCAGCAGGGCCTGGAAAAACAGGCCCGGTTGATTGCCCGAACGCTCAGTGCCAGCCCCGAAACCTTGCGTCTGGTGCGCCAGGCAGACCGGGCCATCAAGGCGGGTGCCCAGTGGCACGGCCCGCGCATGGCGCGCATACGCCAGCAACTGACCCAGTCGCTGATGCCAACCTGGACGGCGATGCAGGCCCATGGTGCCCGTCAGTTGCAGCTCTACTGGGGCGAGGCTGGGATCGCCCTGTTGCGCATGCAGGACCTGGACGCCTTTGGCGACGCGGTGGCCGACCGCAGACCATTGCTCTACAAGGCCCTGTCCCAAGGACAGACCGTCTCTGGCCTGGACATCGGCCAACACAGCGCAGGCAACCGGGCGATCGTACCGATACGCGCCAGCAGCAGCCCTGAAAGCGAAGTGATCGGCGCTCTGGAGGTGGGGTTCGAGATTCTTCCGGATCTGCCCGAACTGGGCGATCAGTTGAATGCCGGTCTCGGTCTGCTGGTCAACCGTGCCGAACTGGAGGAAATGCTCTGGGCGCGCCCGGTGGGCATCCAGCTCGAGGGCCTAAGCGGTTGGTTACTCGATACCCACTCGGCACCCCAGATCCTGCAATGGGCAGAGCAGCAGTCGCTCCCGGCACCCGAAGCGGGGCAGGCCCTGCGCATGCTTGAATCAAACGGCCGCAGCTTTTTGCTCAACCAGATTCCGCTGCATGACGTCCGGGCTGAATACAGTCCCGGTCGCTTGCCCATGGCGGTTGCGCTGGTCTGGCGCGACATCACCCTGGCACTTCGTGAGCAGCAACAGGCTGAACGCCGTCTGCTCTTGAAATGGGGCCTGGCGTGGCTCATCGCCGAAGCATTGCTGCTCATGCTGGGGTTCATGCTGCACCGCCGCGGCATCGTGCAACGTCTTCACCAGATCCGTTCCACACAGCAGGAGCGCGCCCGCCGTCGCCTGCTCGAACGCGGCCAGAAAATCACCAGCCTGCTGCCGGGCATGGTCTACCAGCTGAAGCGCTCCGGCGACGGCAGCTACAGCTTCCTTTATGCCAGCGAAGGTGCACGCGAACTGTACGGGATCAGCCCGGAACAGCTGGTCGAAAACGCAGACATTGCCTTTGCCGCCGTGTATGACCCTGACCGCCCCAACCTCAGAGCCGCGATCGAACGCTCGGTAGTCACTTTGGGCAGTGGTGCTACGCGCTACCGCATCAAAAATCCAAACAAGGGACTGATCTGGGTTGAAGTGCGCGCAAACGCCGAGCGCCTTCGCGACGGGTCCGTCCTCTGGCATGGATTCATCGCTGACATCACCCCACTGATGAGCGCGACGCTCGCCTTGCGTGAGAGCGAAAGCCGCTTCCGCAGCATGGTCAGCAACCTGCCGGGCGTGGTCTACCGCCGCGGCGTCGATACCGAACGGACCCTCAGTTACCTGAGCGACGGCATCGAACGCCTGACCGGTTACCCCGCCAGCGACTTCGTAGCGCCAGGCACACGCCAGTACAGCAGCGTTATTCACCCTGAAGACCGCACGAGTCTAGAGGACGATGGCGCGGACCCGTTCGAGCGCACCTACCGACTGATCAACGCCCGCGGTGAAACGCTCTGGGTGCAAGAGAACCGACGCGCGCTGCGCGACGCCGATGGCCGGGTGCAGTGGTACGACGGCTTCATCGGCGACGTCACCGCCCGCGCATTGGCCGAGCGCGAAGCCCATGAGCGCGAGAGCTACGTGCGCCTGCTGATCGCCAATGTCATCGACGCCATCATCATCATCAACCAGCGCGGCTTGATCGAGACCTTCAACCACGCCGCGGAACGCACCTTCGGCTACAGCGAAGAGGAAGTGCTTGGGCGCAACCTGTCGCTTCTCATGCCCGAGCCCCATCGCGCTGCCCATGACGGGTATCTAGAAGACTACGAAAGACGCGGGGAAGGTCGCAGCCTGGAGCAGAACCGCGAATTGCAGGCGGTTCGCCGCAACGGCGAACTGTTCACCATCGAGCTGCGCGTTTCGGAAATCAGTCACCGCGGTGAACGTAAGTTCATAGGGCTGGTGCGCGACATCACCGAGCGCAAGCGCGTCGATCGAATGAAGAGCGAGTTCGTCTCCATCGTCAGTCATGAACTGCGCACGCCGCTGACTTCGATTTCCGGGGCACTGGGCCTGATCCTTGGCGGCGCCGTTGGCGAGGCTCCGCCGGCCATGAGGCAAATGCTCGGCATCGCGCAACAGAACAGCCAGCGCCTCGGATTACTCATCGGCGATCTGCTGGATATGGAAAAGCTGATTGCCGGGCAGATGAGTTTCCAGCTGCAGCCGCAGCCTCTCGCGCCGATTCTGGAGGATGCATTGCACTCGAATCAGGCCTATGCCGAACAGCTCGGGGTACGTATCGAGCTGGGCGAGAAAGCCGCGGCAACCGTTAGCGTGGACGCGCACCGTCTGCAGCAGGTGCTGGCAAACCTGCTGTCCAACGCGGCGAAATTCTCCCCACCGGGAGCAGTCGTAACCTTAAGCAGCCAGCGCCATGGTGATCAGATCCGCGTAATCGTTGACGACGCCGGCCCCGGCGTTCCCCTCAGCTTCCGCCAGCGGATTTTTCAGAAGTTTTCCCAAGCGGACTCGTCTGATACCCGCCAAAAGGGCGGTACAGGCCTTGGCCTGGCCATCAGCAAGGAGCTGATCGAGCACATGAACGGGAGCATCGGTTTCGACTCGGAGCGGGAAAAGGGCGCACGCTTCTGGTTCGAACTGCCAATGCAGGAAGCTGGTTAAGCGACTATTTTTCTAGTGTGCCGCGTCAGCCGATGAGCAAGCTGGCAAACTGTTCATTTTCGAGCGCGCCAGGCACGCTTTTGTTGGAGGTCTCGCATGGGCGAGCTGAAACGGATTCTGCATGTCGAGGACGATCCGTCCATTCAGGCGGTGGTCAAAGTCTCGCTGGAGGCAATCGGGGGTTATCAGGTGCAGTCGTGCTCATCCGGCCACCAGGCGCTCGAAGAGGTGGAAGCCTTCGCCCCACAGTTCGTCCTGCTGGATGTGATGATGCCCGGAATGGGCGGCCCCGAGACCCTCACCCGGCTCAGCGAGCGGATCGATCTGGCACAGGTCCCGGTGGTGTTCATGACCGCCAAGGTCCAGCCAAGCGAGATTGAGCACCTGCGCAACCTCGGTGCCCGCGATGTGATCGTCAAACCCTTCGATCCGATGCGCCTGGCCAGCCAGATCCAAGCCATCTGGGAGGCTGGCGGCAAGTAAGCCGTTGGCCCTGAATCCGAGAGAGCCCAGCCAGATGGAGTCATCGAAATCGATACCCGCCCCCTCCCCGCCCCGCGAGCTGTCCCGACTCGCAGCGTTGCTGCGCTACGAGATTCTCGACACGCCTGATGAATCCGCTTTCGACGATTTCACCGAGCTGGCTGCCTACATCTGTGACACCCCCATCGCGCTGATCTCGTTGGTCGACGACCATCGCCAGTGGTTCAAGAGCCGCCTCGGCCTTGAGGTCAGTGAAACCCCGCGAGAGCTGTCGTTTTGCACCTACACCATCGAAGGCGAGGGCGTCTTCGAAGTCGAGGATGCGCATCGGGACACGCGTTTTTCTGATAACCCGTTGGTCACCGGCGACCCGCACATCCGCTTCTATGCCGGTGCGCCGCTAATCTCACCGGACGGCTATAACCTCGGCACCCTTTGCGTCATCGACCGTCAGCCGCGACAGCTCAGCGAAGCGCAACGCGGTGCATTGGAACGCCTCAGTCGACAGATCATGCGGCTGTTCGAAGAACGCCTGCAGTCCCACCGCTACGCCGAGCAAGCGGCGCTGCAACAGGCTTTGCTCAACAGCGCCGCGAGCGCGATGCTGGTAACCACCGACGACGGGCACATATCGGGCGTCAACCCCACCGCCGAGCGCCTGTTCGGCTATTCCGAGCAGATGCTGATCGGCCAGCCGCTGACGTCAGTGCTGTTCCCGGAGGAGGCGCTGCAGCGCCGCGCGACCATTCTCGGCAATGCGCTGGGTGAACCCATCGAGCCGGGATTCGCCGTGCTCACCGCACCGCTGCTCGAAGGCCGCCGCGAAATGCGCGAGTGGCGTCTGCTGCACCGCAACGGCAGTGGCGTGCCGGTGCTGCTGAATGTCTCGGCGATACACGATGAGCGCGAGCTGTTGCGCGGCTACATCGTCAGTGCCTATGACCTGGCCCACCAGGAACACCTGCAACTGCGCCTGCAGCAGATCGCGGCGCAGGTTCCCGGCATGCTGTTCCAGTTCTGCTGGCGCCCCGACGGCAACAGTTCGTTCCCGTACCTCAGTGAGGGTGTCGAAGACATCTACGGCCTGAGCGCCGCCGAGATGGCGCCCAGCATCGGGCCGATTTACGAGCGAGTTCACCCCGAGGACCGCGAGCATGTACTAGCGAGCATCCGCCAAGCCGCCTCGACCCTGACGCCGTGGCACTTCGAGCACCGGATCGACCATCCTCGCAAGGGCATAATCTGGGTTGAAGCCCGCGCCACGCCCATGCGTCAAGCGGACGGTTCAGTGCTTTGGCACGGGCTGGTGACCGATGTCACCGAGCGCAAGGCCGAGCAGCTGGAGCTGGACAAGCAACAGGAAATGAATCGACGCCTGCTCGAGGCCCTGTCCGAAGGGGTAGTGGCCTGCGACGCCGACTGCAACCTCACCTTGTTCAACCACACCGCCCGCCGCTGGCACGGCCTCGATGCCGAGCAGATTGCGCCGGAGCAGTGGCCCGATGCCTATCATCTCTATCATGCGGACGGCACCACACCGATGGTGACGGATGAGCTCCCACTGATACGCGCCTTGCGTGGCGAGCACATCCGTAATCTGGAGATGGCCATCGTGCTGCATGGCACGCCGCGCTATGTGCTGGCCAACGCCGATCCGATGTACGCCTCTAACGGCCAGCAGAACGGTGCGGTGGTGGTGTTGCACGACATCACCGAGCGCAAGCAGATCGAGAACCTGCAACGGGACTTCGTCTCGACCGTCAGCCACGAACTGCGCACCCCGCTGACGTCCATTACCGCATCGCTCGGACTGATTTGCGGGCGGGTCATGGGCGAGGTGCCCGAGCACCTGCAGGAGCTGTTGGAGATTGCCCACCAGAACAGCAAGCGGCTGAGCACACTGATCGACGACCTCTTGGACATCGACAAGCTGTACGCCGGCAAGATGCGTTTTGAGTTGCGGGCGCAGCCCTTGCAACCCTTGCTTGAGCAGGCGCTGCGCAGCAATCAGGGCTATGCAGAAAGCCATGCGGTGAGTATCGAGCTGGGGGATTGCCCGGCCGTGTCGATCACTGTCGACGCGATGCGTCTGGAACAGGTGATGAGCAACCTGCTGTCCAACGCCGCGAAGTATTCCCCGCCCGGCGAAACCGTTGCCATGAGCGCTCAGCTCATCGGCCCTCAGCGGGTGCGGGTCAGCGTCTGCGACAAGGGTCCCGGCATCAGCGAGGCCTTTCGTGAGCGCATCTTCAGCAAGTTTGCCCAGGCCGATTCGTCGGATACGCGAAAGCAAGGCGGTACCGGCCTGGGCCTGGCGATCAGCAAGGAGCTGATCGAGCACATGGACGGCGTGATCGGCTTCGACTCGACGCCCGGTGCTGGGGCCTGCTTCTGGTTCGAGCTGCCTTGCCATGCGCTGAATGGGGCCTCCGAGTGAAGCCCTTGCTGCGCATTCTGCACGTCGAGGACGTGCCCTCCATTCAAGTGGTGACTCGCATCGCGCTGGAGAAGCTGGGGGGGTTCAAGGTGCTCAGCTGCGCCTCTGCTCAGGAAGCGCTGCAGCAGGCACCCGGATTCAAGCCAGACATGATCTTGCTCGACGTGATGCTGCCGCAGATCAGCGGCATCGAACTGTTGCGCCAGCTTGCGCCGCTGATCGACCTGCAGCAGACCCCCGTGGTGCTCCTGACCGGTCAGCCGGACGAGCCGGGCGACCCTGAGGAACTGCAGCGCCTGGGCGTGCGCAAACTGTTGCATAAACCCTTCGACCCACTTCAACTGGCGACAAAACTGAACGAAATATGGAATGCCGAGCATGAATGAGGGCGCTAACGAAGCGCTGCAACGCCAACTGCAGGCACTCAACGAAAAGTTTGCTGAACGCTTGAGCGAGGAATTGGCAGCACTCGAGCAACACGCCGAGCAGCTGCAGTCGGTTCGCGAACAGGAACAGCGGCGCCAGCTGATGCTCGACCTGCACGAACGCCTGCATCGCCTAGCCGGCACGGCGGGCACCTTTGGTTTTACCACCCTGGGCGAGCAGTCGCGGTTGCTCGAGCAACGCGCAGAGCGTTGGCTTGAGGCGGCCAAGCCTAGCGGGCAGGCGCTTTCCGCGTTTGTTCGAGCGGTCAACCAAATGGCCGCGGCCGAGCGCGCCGGGGGCCGTGATCAGCATGGCGAGATGCACAGCGGCATGCCCGACGCGCTGCCCGCCGGGTGCCGGATCTATCTGCTCGAAAAAGACGTTGATGCCGGCCAGAACATGTGCCAGACCCTGGGCAACTTCGGCTATGAAGTGCTGATTTTTCCAGACGTCCCACTGCTGCAGAGCGCTGTCCAGGGACAACTGCCCGACGCCCTGATCGTCAGCCAGCACGATGGCGAACTGGATGCCATCAGCGCGCTGCAGCAAACCCTGGAGGCGCCGTTGCCGCTGCTGGTCATTGGTCATCGAGCCGATTTCGACAGTCAGCTGGCGGCCGTGCGAGCCGGTGCCAAGGGGTTTTTCGTCCGGCCGTTGGATGTCACGCAGCTGGAGAACAGCCTGGAAAACATCCTCAACCTGCAGCTGAGCGAGCCTTACCGGGTATTGATCGTCGACGATGACGACGACCTTGCCGCGCGTTACAGCCTGGTCCTGCGTAACTCGCAGATGCTGGTGCAGACCTTGAGCGACCCCAGCCGGCTGTTCGAGGTGATGCGCGATTTCGATCCGGAAATGGTTCTGCTCGACATGAACATGCCGGATTTCACCGGGATCGAGCTGGCGCAGATGATTCGCCTGAATGACGAGTGGCTGCGGGTGCCCATCATCTACCTGTCGGCTGAAACCGACATCAATCGGCAGATGGCCGCCCTGCTCAAGGCCGGTGATGACTTCATCACCAAGCCCATCAGCGACAATGCCCTGACCGCCGCCGTGTTCTCGCGCGTGCAGCGCGCACGCTCGCTGAGCATGGCGCTGTCGCGAGACAGCCTGACCGGCCTGCTCAAGCACGCCGACATCAAGGAACAGGTGGCGCTGGAAGTGGAACGCGCGCAACGCAGTGGCAAGCCCACCAGCGTGGTGATGCTTGACCTCGATCACTTCAAGCAGGTCAACGACCAGTACGGGCATGCCGCGGGGGACAACGTCATCCGCTCGCTGGCCAACCTGATGCGCCAGCGGCTGCGCCGTATCGACAGCATCGGCCGCTACGGTGGCGAAGAGTTCGTCGCGGTGCTGCCGGATTGCCCGGCCGAGCAGGCCAAGCGGATCTTTGACGAGATCCGCCTGCGCTTCGCCGCCTTGAGCTTCCACGCCGGCGCGCGCACCTTCAGCGTGTCACTCAGCGCTGGAATAAGCGAGACCGACGGCCACTCCAGTGCTGGCGCCATGCTCGAACTGGCCGACCAGGCGCTCTATGCCGCCAAGCACAACGGTCGAAACCAGGTGCAGGTCGCCTAACGACCCGAGCTGGCTGGCGGGAAAAACGAGCGAACCGTCACGCGATTGAGGACTCCAACTACACTGCATAGCAGTCGCGGCCGGTTCGCAGGCGCTGGCAGGCGACGGCACGCCTGCGCTGGCTCCAGCCTTCGAAGCCGTCCCTATTCGTTCAACCGGCGAAAGGAGTTCCGGTTTGCCCGCAAGAACCCAGATCAGCTGGCATTGGCTCGCGTTCCTGATCGCCTTCATTCTGCTCGTCGCATTGGGCTGGCAAGGCAAGCAAACCCAGGAACAGGTTCTGGCGACCAATCTCTCGGTCAGCCATAGCCTGGAAATCATCACCGCGACCCAGTCGATGCTGTCTTCACTGCAGGACATCGAAACCGGGTCGCGCGGCTTCGTCCTGACCGGCGATCCCGACTACCTCGATTCCTATGAACTCGGACTACGGCAGATTGAGGCGCACCGCCGCAAGCTGCAGGGGCTCCTGGAGCAACGGACCTTTCCGGACCAGCGCTGGTTCGAGCAACTGGATCGCAATATCGCCGAGCGTCTGCTGATAGCCGCCGGCAACATCCAGACGCGCCGCACTGCCGGCTTGCAAGCGGCGGCCGAGCGCCTGCACCAGGCCGGCGGTAAACTGATCATGGATCGCCTGCGGGCGTTGCTCGATGCGGTCGAGCGACAGGAGCGCAAGCAGCTCGCCGCCGCCAACCAGGCCGTGACCGAAACCATCGCACACAGCCGCAGGCTTGCACTGATCGGCAGCCTGCTGGTTGCAGCGTTGTCCCTGGCTGCGTTCTGGGCCATCCGCCGCAACCTGCAGATTCGTCAGGCCCTGGCGATCAAGGCGCAAGCTGGCGAGGCGCGTCTGGGCGCGCTGCTGCAGGCGGTTCCCGACTACCTCTATGCCATAGACGGCCAGCGCAGGATCACCGCCCTGTCGCAAGGAAACGCGGTGCAGGCTCCGGCGGCCCAGACCATCGAGCCGCTGCTGCTCGGGCTGCTTCCCCATAGCGATAACTCGCTCCAGCTGCGCCAGACCACCTGGTGCGAACTGGATCAGCAGCGGATCTTCGAGGTTCGTCTGGTGCCGACCGGTCTCGGTGATCACCTGGCGATTGCACGTGACGTGTCCGAGCTGCAACGCAACCGCGATACGCTCGAGGACCAGAAAGTTTTTCTGCGACGGGTCGTCGACACTGATGAGAACCTGATCTTCGTGCGTGACGAGCTGGGGCGCTTCCTGCTGTGCAACAGTGCCTTTGCCGCCCTGCTTGATACTCGACCCGAGGCCATTGAAGGTCGCCGGGCCGAAGACATCACTGGGGCGAAACTGCTGTTGCCACTGTTGCAGGGCGAGGCCGAGCTGCTGTGTGGCAGTGGCGAACTGCGCATCACCGAGGTCGGCCTCACCGATACGCACGGCCAGGAGCGCTGGCTGCAGGTGGTCAAGCGCCCCATGACCATGTCCAACGGGGCCTGCTATGTCGTGACCGTTGCGGTCGACATGTCGCTCAGGCGAGGCATGGAGCAGATGAAGACCGAATTCATCTCCACCGTCAGCCATGAGCTACGGACCCCTCTAACTGCCATTCGCGGCGCCCTGGGTATGCTGGTCGGCGGGGTTGCCGGCGAGATCGACGCAGGCGCTCGACCACTGCTGGACATCGCACACAAGAACAGCGAGCGCCTGGTCCGCCTGATCAACGACATCCTCGACATCGAAAAACTCGAAGCCGGGCGCTTGCCGTTCCACTTTGCCCGCTGCGAGGTGCTGACTCTGGTTGAACAGGCATTGGTCGATCTCAAGCCGTACGGCGATGAGTACGGCGTCGGTCTTGTTCTCGTGACGCCAAACGGCGCGCATCTGGGCGAAGCGAACCTCGATCCAGACCGCTTCGCCCAGGTGATGGCCAATCTGCTGTCCAATGCGATCAAGCACTCACCGGCTAGCGCTGTCGTCAGTGTCGATGTACGTCGCCACGGCGACAGTCTGGAGATCGGCGTCCAGGACCAGGGGCAAGGCATTCCAGAAGACTTCCGCGCCCGCATATTCGAGCGGTTCGCCCAGGCCGACTCCTCCGACGCTCGCAAGCGTGGCGGCACCGGGCTGGGCCTGGCGATCACCCGTTCCCTGGTGCAGCAGATGCACGGTCGGATTGGCTTCGACTCACAGCAAGGCCAAGGCACGCGTTTCTGGCTCCGTCTGCCTGTCGCGTCGACTCCGTCAGCCAGCCCGCCAACCGTTGCGCAAGCGCTGCCGCAGGCGGGCAAGGATGGACCGGTCGAACGTATCCTCGTCCTTGAACCCGACGCAGCTGCCGCCGAACAACTGGCGACTGCACTGCAGCAACACGGGTACGGCACCTTGATCGCCGACACCGCGGCTCAAGCGCGAGAAATGCTGGCCGAGTTCAGCATCCAGGCACTGACGCTCAGCCCCGCACTGAACGACGAAGACAGCATTGCCTTTCTGCAGAACCTGCGTAGCCAGAATGCCTATCGGCATCTGCCGGTGCTGATTGTCAGCCTGCAGCCACAACGTCGCGACAATGACGATGGCGCCCTGCGCGGCGGGGCTGTCGGTGTGATCGACTGGTTGCACAAGCCGGTCGACCCGTCACGGGTCATGGAGGTGGTGCAGGCCTGTCTCAGAACCAACGGAGCCCGCCCGCGAATTCTTCATGTCGAGGACGACGAGGATCTGCGCGTTCTGCTCGCCCGGCTGGTCGAGCCATTGGCGATTGATCTCCATGGCGCCTCTACGCTTACCGAGGCCCGTCACCTGATAGACGAGCAATACTTCGACCTGGCGATCATCGACCTGATGCTGCCCGACGGCGACGGCAGCGAATTGTTCGACCAGCTGGCCCAAAGCACGCCGCCGCCGCCGGTGATCATATTTTCCGCGCTGGATTCACCGGTGCACGACAGCCGCCTGGCCCTGCGCCAGCTGGTCAAGTCTCGCCATGACGGCGACGAGCTCGCCGCGCTGATCCAGCAACTGCTGCAGACATGGCCGCCCAGCCAAACCCAGATTTCCGAAGAGGTCAACGCATGAGCGACTCCGCTAGCCAGCGCATCTTGATGGTTGAGGACGAGGAGGACATCGCGTTCCTCATTCGCTTCATGCTTGAACGGCACGGATTTGTCGTCGATCACGCGGCAGACGGTCGCCAGGCCATTGAGAAGATCACCACATCGAGCCCGCCCGATCTGACCCTGATGGACATCATGCTGCCCTACCACGACGGGTTGGAGCTGATCGAGCGGCTCCGCACACAGGCCGGTTGGGCACAGGTGCCGGTGTTGATGCTGACCGCCAAGGCTCGTGAGGCGGATATCGTCCGGGCGCTGGAACTGGGTGCCGACGATTACGTCACCAAGCCTTTCCAGCCGGAGGAACTACTGGCGCGTATCCGTCGTCTGCTGAGGCGTCCACGATGATGCGAACGGCATTTACCTTGGCATTGCCCGCATGCCTGCTGTCCTCCATGGCACTGGCCGACGTCGCGACCGCCCAACGCCAGGTCGATGCCCAGCAACTCGGCGCCGCGGCAGCAACGCTGGAAGCGCAACTGGCAAGGCAACCCGGCGACAGCGAGGCGCTGTACCTGCTGGCCCGTGTGCGCGCCTGGCAGGGACAACCCGAGCAATCATTGCCACTCTATGAGCAGCTGTTGGAACGCGAGCCGGATAACGCCGACTACCTGCTCGGCCAGGGCCAGGCATTGCTGTGGGCAGGTCGCCCCCAGGCCGCCCTGCTCTCGCTGGAGCGCGCCGCGGAGATCGCACCGGATTATGCGGACGTCCAGCAGGCGATGCAGCAAGCACGGGCATCGCTGACCTCGCCCATCACGACCACAGCGCCGGCTGCCAGCGCCACCACGGCACAACGGCGACATGAACTGGAGCTTTCAGCCCGCCAGGACTGGTTGGACAGCGGCTTCGACAACTGGCGCAGCCAACGGCTGGATTACACCTCGACGCAACCGGAAGGGCTCGGCTGGTACGGCGCACTGCTGCGCGAGCAGCGCTTTGGCGAATGGGACCAGGGCGTCGAGGCGGGCGCGGTGATCGCGCTGGACGACAACTGGACGCTGCAACCCGAAGTCGGCTATCAGCCTTCGCCCTATTTTTTGCCCGAATGGCATGCCGATCTACGTCTGCAACGGCGACTGCCGGCGGGCTTCCTCGGTGCTGTCAGCGTACGCCGTACCGAATACGAGACCACCCGCGTCGAGCGGCTGGCCCTCAGCGCCGAACGCTACTGGGACTCATGGCGGGCGGGCTACACATTGAACATCACCGATGTGGCCAATGCCGGCACGCCGGTCGGCCATGATCTGGCGCTGGACTACTACTATGCAGGCCTCAGCTATGCCGGTCTACGCATGACCATTGGTGAGGAAGAAGCGGTCGAGGAACAGCAGCTGATCACCAGCGACGTACGCGCCCTCAGCCTGCAGGGCCGCCATTGGCTGGACAGCCGCTGGGCGCTGACCTGGGAAGTCGGTCAGCATCGCCAGGGCGACTATTACACGCGGCGCTGGCTGCAACTCGGCCTGCGACATGCTTTCTGAGTCCTGCCCGGTCTGGCTGTGCGAGGCGCCGCGCAAAGCCTGGCTGGGCATCTGGCCCGAAGACGGCATGCTGCAACTGGCTCTTTATTGTGCACTGAGCCTGGGCGCGCTGACGCTGTTGGTGATGTTCCAGGTCATGCTGCTCGGTGAGGTCGCTCGGCGCCGCTCAGCACGACGGCAAACCTTCAATGACCAGTGGCGACCCTTCTTTGCCCTGTGCAGCCTGGGTGACGAGCTGCCAGAGCCGGCTCCTGCGCTGCCGCGGGGTCACCAGCTGTGGTTTCTGCTGCAGTGGAACCGCACCCAGCTGCAGCTTCGCGGCGCAGCACGTGAGCGGATGAACCACGCGCTGGTCGCGTTGGGGATGGACCAACAGGCCCTGGCGCTGCTGCGCGGCCGGGTCCGCAGCAAACTGATCGGCCTGACCTGTCTACGTCATCTGGCCGACCCCGCCCATTGGCAAGCCGTACAACCATTGCTGATGAACCGCAACGTGACCGTTTCACTGGCCGCGGCGCAAACGTTGATTGCGATGGACGCGGCACGCGCCATGCAGCTGATCTTGCCAACCGCCGTGACCCGCCCCGACTGGGCCTTGCCGCGCCTGGCGAGCCTCTGTCAGCAGGCCGGTGAGCAGGCGGTGACCTTGCCATTGCTGGTCACCCTCTCCGGCTCCGAAGATCCGCGCCGCGAGCGACTGGTGCCTTTGCTGGTGCATGGCGACCCCCGTCACGCCGCGCCCTGGGCCCGCGCGCGGCTGGAAGAGGACGCGGCGCCTGAGCAGTTGCAGGTCGCCCTGCGCTGCCTCTGCGAGCTGGGCGATCCACGTGACCGCGGTCGGCTGCTGCGGGCTCTGCAACACCGCCACGAGAATGTGCGCCTGGCTGCCCTGCAAGCCCTGCATAAACAAGCCCGCGGTGACGACAGCGAACTGTTCATGCCGTTGCTGGGCGACCCCAGCTGGTGGGTTCGCCAGGCCGCCGCAGACAGTCTGGCCACCCTACCGGGCGCCACCGCGGAACGGCTGCAGACGCTGTTCAGGCAAGTGCATGATCGCTACGGGCAAGACGCCCTGCGCCGCGCCATGGCGGAGGTCAGGCGGTGACTATCGACTGGCTGTGGTGGCTGCAACTGGGCTTCATCGTTTATTTCCTGCTGCTCAACGGCATGTACCTGCTGCTCAACGTGCTATCGATGGTCAGCCTGATGGGCTATATCCGCCAACGTGCCGAAACCGGCGAGATCGCGCCCTATCTGGGCGTAGAGCCGCCGGTCTCGGTACTGATGCCTGCGTTCAACGAAGAAGCGACGATCCGTACCTCGGTGCGCTCGATGCTGCAGCTGCAGTACCCCGAATTCGAAGTGGTGGTGATCAACGACGGCTCGAAGGACGACACCCTCGCGGTGCTGATCGAGGAGTTCGAGTTGGTGCCGCACCCCGAGCCGCTGCGTCAGGCCGTCGCCCATCAGCCGGTGCAGGCCATCTACCGCTCACGGCGCTACGCCAACCTGCGGGTGATCGACAAGGCCAATGGCGGCAAGGCCGATGCGCTGAATGCCGGCATCAACGCCGCGCGGCACGGCTTGTTCTGCGGGGTGGATGCCGATTCGATTCTGCAGCGCGACAGCTTGTTACGCGTGGTCCAACCCTTTCTCGAAGACGAACGCACCGTTGCGGCGGGCGGCACGGTGCGTATCGCCAATGGCTCCGAGGTACGCGGTGGCTTCCTGATTCGCGCCGGATTGCCGAGCAACTGGCTGGCGCGCTTCCAGATCGTTGAATACCTGCGGGCCTTTCTGTTCGGTCGGCTCGGCTGGTCGCCGATGAACGCCGTGCTGATCATCTCCGGCGCCTTTGGTCTGTTCGACAAGGAACGGGTCATGGCCGTAGGCGGCTATCGCACCGACACGGTTGGCGAGGACATGGAGCTGGTGGTGCGGCTGCATCGCTATCATCGGGAAAAGCGCATTCCCTACCGCATCCGTTACTTGCCCGACCCGATCTGCTGGACCGAATGCCCGGAAGACCTTGGCACCCTCGGCCGTCAGCGCAGTCGCTGGCAACGCGGGCTTGCCGAGAGTCTGGGCCGTCACGCCCGCCTCGCCTTCAGCCTGCGCGGTGGAACGCCCGGCTGGCTGGCCTGGCCGTTCATGGCCCTGTTCGAATGGCTGGGCCCGCTGATCGAGCTGGTGGGTTACGGATTCATGATCGGCGGGTTCATTTTTGGCGTGGTGTCCTACACGGCGCTGACCGCCTTTCTGCTGGTCGCCATCGGCATGGGCATTCTGCTCTCGGTCAACGGCTTGCTGTTGGAAACCCTGTCATTCCGCGTCTACGAGCGGCGCCGCGACATGCTACGGCTGTTTCTCATGGCCGTGCTGGAGAATTTCGGTTACCGCCAACTGAACACCCTCTGGCGCTGCCGTGGACTCTGGCAATGGTTTTCACGGCGCAAGCATCAATGGGGCGCCATGCGTCGTAGCGGGCAGTGGGGGCAAAGCTAAACGCCGAGAAACCGTAGGGTGGATGAAGCGTTATCGATCCACCCTTGCTGTGCAGCAAAGTGGAGGTAAAAAGCGACCTCCACCCTACGGATGTCTTTACAGCTTGATCCAGGTCGCCTTCAGTTCGGTGTACTTGTCGAAGGCATGCAAGGATTTGTCGCGGCCGTTGCCGGACTGCTTGAAGCCGCCAAACGGCGCAGTCATGTCGCCGCCGTCATACTGATTGATCCAGACACTGCCAGCCCGCAGCGCCTTGGCGGTCAGGTGCGCCTTGGACAGGTCAGCCGTCCAGACGGCGGCAGCGAGACCGTAGGGCGTGTCATTGGCGATGGCCACTGCTTCAGCCGCCGTATCGAAGGTGATCACCGACAGCACCGGCCCGAAGATCTCTTCACGGGCAATTTTCATTGCATTGCTGACGCCGTCGAAGATGGTCGGCTCGACGTAAAGACCGCCCGTGTCCTGCATCGTCCGCTGGCCGCCGATCAGCACCTTGGCGCCATCGTTGCGACCGGCCTCGATGTAGCCAAGCACCGTATCGAGCTGCTGGGTATCGACCAGCGCGCCAACATTGGTGGCCGGATCCAGCGGATTGCCCGGCTTCCAGCCTTTAAGCGCCTCGACCACCATCGGTAGGAAGCGCTCCTTGACCGAACTCTCGACCAGCAGCCGTGAGCCAGCGGTGCAGACTTCGCCCTGATTGAAGGCAATGGCACCGGCAGCCGCCGCAGCAGCGGCCTGCAGATTCGGCGCGTCGGCAAAGACGATGTTCGGGCTCTTGCCGCCGGCCTCCAGCCAGACGCGCTTCATGTTCGACTCACCGGCGTAGATCATCAATTGCTTGGCAACCCGGGTGGAGCCGGTGAACACCAGCGTATCGACATCCATATGCAGCGCCAGCGCCTTGCCTACGGTGTGGCCGTAGCCCGGCAACACATTGAGAACGCCGGCCGGGATGCCTGCCTCGATGGCCAGCTGCGCGACGCGAATGGCGGTCAGGGGCGACTTTTCGGACGGCTTGAGGACCACCGAGTTGCCGGTGGCCAGCGCCGGGCCCAATTTCCAGCAAGCCATCATCAGCGGGAAATTCCACGGCACGATGGCCGCCACCACACCCACCGGCTCGCGTGTCACCAGGCCCAGCTGATCATGGGGTGTGGCCGCGACTTCGTCGTAAATCTTGTCGATCGCCTCGCCCGACCAGCGCAGCGCATTGGCCGAGCCAGGCATGTCGACATTCAGCGAATCGCCGATCGGCTTGCCCATGTCCAGGGTTTCCAGCAACGCGAGATCTTCAGCGTTGGCCTGGATCAGGTTGGCGAAGCGAATCATCGTGGCCTTGCGTTTGGCCGGCGCCATCCGTGACCAGACGCCAGACTCGAAGGCCATGCGCGCACTGATCACCGCGCGATCAGCATCGGCCTCGTCACAGCTCGCCACCTGAGCCAGCACTCGCCCGTCGACCGGGCTGATGCAGTCGAAGCTGGCGCCGGCGCTGGGCGCAGTGTATTCGCCCTGGATGAAGGCCCGGCCTTCGATGCGCAGGTCGCGGGCACGCTGTTGCCAATCGGCAAGTGTCAGGGTGGTCATGGGGCGTCCTCAGTAATCTGTCGAATAATCAGAAAGGCACCCTAAACCAGCGGCACCAGGCCTATCAATATTTTTTACGCGGCAGCCTTTTCCAGCCTTGTTTTGTTCGTTTTATTAAACATAGACTCGCCAAAACCGCTGGGCGCCTGGGTGATGTCGCGCTACAGCATAGCCGTCGAACCCGTTGCCTTGCCGGAGCAATCATGGCCCACGATCACGCCACATCCGCCGAACATTTCTGGATGCCCTTCACTGCCAACCGTCAGTTCAAGGGCAGCCCGCGCCTGCTGGAGCGCGCCGAGGGCATGTACTACACGGACACCGATGGCCGTCAGGTGATCGATGGCACCGCTGGCCTCTGGTGTTGCAACGCAGGACATGGCCGACGCGAGATCAGCGAGGCGGTAAGCCGGCAGATTGCCCATATGGATTTCGCACCCACCTTTCAGATGGGCCACCCGTTGCCCTTCGAACTGGCCGAGCGGCTCGCACAGATCAGCCCCGCCGGACTCAACCGGGTGTTCTTCACCAACTCGGGATCAGAATCGGCCGATACGGCGCTGAAGATCGCCCTGGCCTACCAGCGTGCGATCGGCCAGGGCAGCCGCACCCGTCTGATCGGCCGGGAGCTGGCCTATCACGGCGTCGGCTTTGGCGGCATCTCGGTGGGCGGCATGACCAACAACCGCAAGGCCTTTGGCGCACTGCTGCCGGGCGTCGATCACCTGCCGCATACGCTCGATCTGCAGCGCAACGCGTTCAGCCGCGGCTTGCCCAAGCATGGGGTGGAAAGAGCCGATGAGCTGGAACGTCTGGTCACCTTGCATGGTGCCGAAAACATCGCCGCCGTGATCGTCGAGCCTATGTCCGGTTCGGCCGGTGTGATTCTGCCGCCGGTTGGCTACTTGCAACGCTTGCGCGAAATCACCCACAAGCACGGCATTCTGTTGATCTTCGATGAAGTGATCACCGGCTTCGGGCGGGTTGGCGAGGCCTTCGCCGCCCAGCGCTGGGGCGTGACGCCGGACATTCTCACCTGTGCCAAGGGCCTGACCAACGGCGCGATACCCATGGGCGCCGTGCTGGTGGACGAGAAGATTCATGAGGCCTTCATGCAGGGCCCGGAAAGCACCATCGAGTTCTTCCACGGCTACACCTACTCCGGCCATCCGGTGGCCTGCGCCGCCGCTCTGGCAACCCTGGAAATCTACCAGCGGGAGAACCTGTTCCAGAAAGCCATCGAAGTCGAAGGTTACTGGCAGGACGCCCTGTTCAGCCTGCAGGAGCTGCCGAACGTGACCGATATTCGCACGGTCGGGCTGGTCGCCGGCATTCAGTTCGCAGCGCACGCCGACGGCGTTGGAAAGCGTGGCTACGAGGTGTTCCGCCAGTGTTTCGAAGATGGCCTGCTGGCCCGCGCCAGTGGCGACACCATTGCCTTATCGCCGGCCTTGATTGTCGAGCGCGAGCACATCGACGCGATGATCGAGCGCCTGGCCGGCGCGATCCGCAAGGCCGGCTGACGAAGCGGTGACCGGGGCGGGTGCGATCATTCGATCGACAAGGGCGCTCGATGCAACGCGTGCCCGAACGAGTCGCCCCTTCCCGGCTGTACAGGGCGGCTCTCACCCCTGCACCAAAACCTGAAGATGGCGCACACGGCGCTGTAAAAACGAAAAAACCCGCCTAGTGGCGGGTTTTTCTTCAAGGGCCGATCAATTACTTGATCTTGGCTTCCTTGTACATCACGTGCTTACGTACGACAGGATCGAATTTCTTGATTTCGAGCTTGTCGGGGGTGGTGCGCTTGTTCTTGTCGGTGGTGTAGAAATGGCCGGTACCGGCGCTGGACACCAAACGGATCAGGTCACGCATGATATTTCTCCTTAAACCTTTTCGCCGCGAGCGCGGAGTTCAGCCAGAACGGCGTCGATGCCGCGCTTGTCGATAACGCGCATGCCTTTGGCAGTCAGGCGCAGACGTACGAAGCGGTTCTCGGACTCGACCCAGAAGCGGTGATGCTGCAGGTTCGGCAGAAAACGACGACGGGTTTTGTTGTTCGCGTGGGAAATGTTGTTCCCGGTTACCGGACCCTTACCGGTAACTTGACAGACTCTCGACATGCCTCAGCCCTCTAAAACCACATGCCCAACCCGGCATGGGTTGGCCGCTTGAATTCAAATGTCATTTGGCGCTCAGCGCCACGTTTCGTTGGGGTCTTACCGGCTACGCGGCAAGCGAAGAAACCGGGCCCCTAGAAAAGAGCGCTGCTTTATATCAGAAAGCCCCCCTGGCAACAAGCGCGGTGTGACTTTTCGGCGTCGGCCTCCTCTAGCTCAATTCCTTCCCAGCCCACGCCTGGCGAGGCTCACCGGAAGAAACCGTTCGTCGCCTGCGAGATTGCCCACTTCTATATAGAAAGCTGTCAGACGACCAAGACCACCGGGCGCCACTCCGTAAACGCACGGAGCGAGGCCGTTTAGCGCTGAATCCTATCCGTAGGCAAGAGGCTAGATAAAGCCACTAA
This sequence comes from Pseudomonas sp. 9Ag, assembly GCF_902506445.1. Classification (NCBI taxonomy): domain Bacteria; kingdom Pseudomonadati; phylum Pseudomonadota; class Gammaproteobacteria; order Pseudomonadales; family Pseudomonadaceae; genus Pseudomonas; species Pseudomonas sp. 9Ag. Next base: position 4,429,644 of record NZ_LR733836.1, on the reverse strand, counting down.
TAGCTTCTTTTTTAACCATAAGCGAACCAACGTTTTACTGTGCGGAATGCAGGACCGTTAATTTCGGCTATCATGACCAAATTGGCGTTTATCTCGTAGCCGCAGTCGGCTTCCCAGGCTGGCCTGCCCGTTTGGCAAAGCCCGCCCTGCCGAGCAATGGGCGATCTGCTATCGTGCGCGCCGCCGCCCTACCACCAGACAGACCGACACAACCATGAGCAACATCGAAGACACCGATACTCCCAAGGACCGCAAATTCGTCGAAGCGCTTTCGCGCGGACTGGATGTGTTGCGTGCCTTCACTCACGGCTCGGTGGTCATGGGCAACCAGGATATTGCACGCATCACCGGGTTACCGAAGCCGACGGTGTCGCGCATGACCTATACCCTGACCAAGCTCGGTTACCTGAGCTACTCGCCGCAGCTGGAAAAGTACCAGCTCGACTCAGGCGTGCTGGCGCTCGGTTATGCCTACGTTTCTAACTTGCGCGTGCGCCAGCTGGCCAAACCGTACATGGACGAGTTCTCGCGTCGCACCAACACCTCGGTGGGGCTCACCTGCCGTGACCGGTTGTCGATGATCTATATCGAAAACTGCCGGCCGGCCGAGGTTTCGACGCTGCGCATGGACGCCGGTGTACGCCTGCCCCTGGCCACCACGGCGGCAGGCCGCGCCTTCCTCGCTGCGACCCCGGACAAGGAGCGCGAACACCTAATGGGGGCACTGGAAACCAAATACGGTGACGACTGGGCAAACATGAAGCAGTCTCTGGACGGCTCCTTTGCCGAGTTCCGCCAGCACGGCTTCTGCCTGTCGCTCGGCGACTGGGACCGCAACGTAATGGCCGCCGGCGTGCCGTTGCACCTGGCCGATGGCAGCATCATGGCGCTGACCTGCGGCGCGCCCTCGTTCCAGCTCAGTGAAGAAACCCTGCGGGGCTCGTTGGCGCACCAGTTGGAAATGCTCGCGCGTGATATCGAAAGTTTGGGCGTCTGACCGGCTGCTCAGCCAGACAAGGGCCCGTGTTCAGGGCTCCGGGAGCCATCCAGCGTCATCAGCAAAAGCGTTCGCCACACGAACCCATCACTGAGCCCTGACGCTGGCCCAGGCGATGTCCGCGAGCAATTCGCGGCAATCCGCCAGCGCCGTACGTGAACGTCCGGCCAGCCAGTTGCGGGCCATGTCGTGGCAGGGCCCGATCACCACGGCCAGAAAGCAATCACCCGGCATCCGTCTAAAGGCGCCGCTCTCCCGGTGTCGACGCAAGATCGCGCTGACGCGCTCGCCATGGGCCTGATTGACCTCGCGCAGCCGTTCACCCATCTCCCCGGCCTCGACCCGCCCACGGTTATGCAGGACGAAGCGGGCCCAATCAGGGTTCGCCACCACCCAGTCGATATAACTGGTCACGAACAGCCGCACGCACGCCTCGGCATCCAGCGTTTCGATCAGTCCAGCCTCCAGCAACGCGGCGTATTCACCGATGCCTTCCAGATACAGCGCCGCGATGATCCGCTCACGATTGCCGAAATGGTGATACAGGCTGCCGATGCTCGCGCCGGAACGGTCGCGAATCATCTCGATGGTGGTCGCCTCAACGCCACACTCGGTGAAACAGGCGAGCGCAGCCTGCAAGATTTCCTGTTTACGGCTACTGCGAGCCATCCAACCTCCACAACCGACTAGAATATTTTTCTAGAATTATATTCTGCTGTTCGTATACTGCATTGCTCGCGGCAAACCCAGAAGAGGGAGAACAACAAGATGGCGACGATACAGGCAGAAGAGCGCTCGATCGACAACGGCAATGGCCACCCGATTTCCAGCCACTGGTATCAACCAGACGGCGCGCCCCGCGGTGCGGTGCTGATCGCCCCGGCGATGGGTGTCAAACAAGGTTTCTACGCCACTTTTGCCGGCTGGCTCGTCGACCAGGGCTATCTTGTTGTCACCTTCGATTATCTGGGCATGGGCCGCTCCCGCCAGATACCGCTGCGTCAATTGAAGGTCGACATCCTCGACTGGGCCCGCCACGACTGTAGCGCGGTGCTCGCGACCGTGGTGGAAGCCGCTGGCGAGTTGCCGATCTATTGGATCGGCCATAGCGTTGGCGCGCAGATCCTGCCGCTGGTCGACGGCCATGAACGGCTGAGCCGCATCGTCACCATTGCGGCGGGCAGCGGCTACTGGCGCGAGAACAGCCCGCAGATCCGGCGCAAGGCTTGGTTGCTCTGGCACGGCCTGGCGCCGGCGCTCACGGCGATTGCCGGCTACTTTCCGGGGGACCGTATCGGCGCCGTGGGCGACCTGCCCGCCGGCGTCATTCGCCAGTGGCGGCGCTGGTGTTTGCACCCCGACTATCTGGTCGGTATCGAAGGTGAGCCGATGCGCCAGGCTTTCGCCGCCGTGCGCACGCCGCTGACGTCGTTGTCATTTACCGATGACGAGATGATGTCGGCACGCAACACCGAATCGTTGCATGGCTTCTATACCGGCGCGCCAAAGACCATGCGCCGGATCTCGCCCAGTGAAGTCGGCGCAGATCGCATCGGCCACTTCGGCTTCTTCCGCCGAGCCTTCGCGCCAACGTTGTGGACGGATTATTTGCTGCCTGAGTTGGAGCAGAGCCACCAGGGCCAGACTGGTGCACTGGCAACGGCGACGTAGCCTCATTGCCACCAACCAGATCATCTACGTGAGCCGCTATACACGCCTGCGATCATAGGGTGGCTCACGCTCCACCGATCCACCAATGCGCGCCAAACCGCCCGCGTGGATGTGAAAGGCGACATCCACCCTACCGGTGCCGTTCCTTGCCAACGTTTTGCTCTGACAAAAAAACCCGCTCTTGAGAGCGGGTTCTGCAGTCACGCGGTCAGCCGGTTACGCCACCTGCATCAACTTCGCGTACGCCTTCAGATGATGGTCATCGTCACCAAACTGGTGGGCGATCATCACCAGGCGCTTGGCGTGGTGGGCGAGGTTGTATTCCCAGGTCATGCCGATACCGCCGTGCAGCTGGATCGCTTCCTCGGCCACCTTGCGTGCGGCGCGGGCGCAGATGTATTTGGCGGCGGCGATGATACGGCGGCGGTCGTCGTTGTCTTCGCCATCGGCAAAGGTGGCGGCGAGGATCGCCATGCTGGTGGCCTGTTCCAGCTCGGTCTGCATATCGACCATGCGGTGCTGCAGGACCTGGAACTTGCCGATCGGCACGCCGAACTGCTTGCGCGTCTTCAGGTAGTCCAGGGTCAGCTTGCAGGCCTCGTCCATGCTGCCCAGCGCGTCGGCACACTGCGCGGCGATAGCACGGCCCTGCTGGTAGCGCAGCGCTGAAAGAGCATTGCCGACTTCGCCGAGCAGCGCGTCGGCGCCGACCTGCACGTTGTCGAGGAACAGCTCGCAGCCCTTGCGCCCGTCGATGGTCGGGTACACGCGGCGACTGACGCCCTGAGCGTTCGGGTCGATCAAGAACAGGCTGATGCCAGCTTCGTCACGGCTGGCGCCTGCCGTGCGCGCGGAGACAATGATCTTCCCGGCGCAGTGCCCGCCGATCACCACAGCCTTGCGGCCGCTCAGGCGATAACCGCCGTCGGCCGACTCGGCCTTGGTCTGCACGTCGTTGAGGTTGTAGTGGCTCTGCGGCTCGTCCAGCGCCACCGTCAGCTGCAGCGAACCGGCCGCCACCTGCGGCAGCAGCTCCTCCTTCTGTGCGTCACTGCCCAAATGGGTGAGCAGTCCGCCACCGAAAATCACCGATTGCAGGTAGGGCTCCAGGGTCAGCCCGCGACCCAGTTCGGTCATCACCAGCATGGTTTCCACGCCGCCGCCGCCAAAGCCGCCGATCTCCTCGGCAAACGGCACGGCAGTCAGGCCCAGCTCGCCCAGCTGCGCCCAGAACTCGGCGGAAAACCCCAGTTCCGACTCGCTGAATTTCTCGCGCTGCTCGAACGGATAGGCGTCGCGCACCAGACGCGCCGCTGTGTCTTGCAGCATTTGCTGCTCTTCAGTCAGTTTGAAGTCCATGCGGTGCCCCCTTACAGCTCGAGAATCATCTTCGAGACGATGTTCTTCTGGATTTCGTTGGAGCCGCCGAAGATCGACAGCTTGCGCATGTTGAAGTAGTCGCCGGCCAGCGATGCGCTGTAGTCGGCGTGTAGCAGTTCGCCGTCGTAGTCCAGCTGCAGCTCTTCCTCGAGGAATGGCAGCGCGTACGGCCCGATGACCTTGCGCAGCAGGCTGGTGATGGCCTGGCGGATCTCGGTGCCCTTGACCTTGAGGATCGAAGATTCCGCGCCGGGCACGCCGCCCTCCTTCGCCGCGGCGAGGATGCGCAGGGTGCTCATCTCGATGGCCATCAGCTGCATTTCAACTTCCGCGACCTGGGCGCGGAACAGCGGGTCATCGAGCATCGGCTTGCCGTCGCAGACTTCCTTCATGGCGATGCGCTTGAGGTGTGCCAGTGCTGCCTTCGAGGCGCCAATGCCGGCCAGGCCGGTGCGCTCGTGGGTCAGCAGGTACTTGGCGCAAGTCCAGCCCTGGTTTTCCTCGCCAACGAGGTTCACCACCGGCACGCGAACGTTGTCGAAGAAGACTTCGTTGACTTCATGATCGCCGTCCAGAGTGATGATCGGCCGCACGCTGATGCCCGGCGTGCTCATATCGATCAGCAGGAAGCTGATGCCGCGCTGCTGCTGAGCTTCGGGATCGGTGCGCACCAGGCAGAAGATCATGTTGGCGTGCTGGCCGAGGGTGGTCCAGGTCTTCTGGCCATTGACCACATAGTGATCGCCGTCGCGCACGGCGCGGGTCTTCAGGCTCGCCAGGTCGGAGCCGGCGCCCGGTTCGGAGTAGCCCTGGCACCACCAGTCTTCACCCGACAGGATACGCGGCAGGTAATGGTCTTTCTGCTGCTGGCTGCCGAACTTTATGATCACCGGCGCAACCATGTTGACGCCGAAGGGCACAGTGCGCGGCGCGCCGAACTGGGCGCACTCCTCGTCAAAGATATGCTTCTCGACCGGGCCCCAGGTGGTGCCGCCCAGCTCCACTGGCCAGCCCGGCGCGTACCAGCCGCGCTTGACCAGAATCTGCTGCCAGCGCTCGTGGTCTTCTTTGGACATATGCTTGCCGAGCTTGACCTTGGCGGCGATGTCCGCCGGCAGCTCGTTTGTCAGGAAGGCGCGCACTTCATCGCGGAAGGCGAGCTCTTCGGCCGTGTAGTTGACGTTCATGGGAAGGTCCTCATGGTGCGTTCGGATTGCAGGCGGGCGGCGCTCATTGTCCGGCCTGCCATTCGGTAAAGGTGCGGCCTTCGGCGGCCAGTTTTTCCAGCAGCGGCGCGGGCTTCCACCAGTCGCCACAACGTGCGTGCAGTTCCTTGACCCGTGCCAGCACCTTGTCCAGGCCGACGCTGTCGGCATAGAACATCGGGCCACCACGGAAGGCCGGGAAGCCGTAGCCGTTCAGGTAGATGATGTCGATGTCGCTCGAGCGCTGCGCGATGCCTTCTTCGAGGATCTTCGCGCCCTCGTTGACCAGCGCATAAATAGTCCGCTCGATGATGTATTGCTCATCCAGCTCGCGGCGCTCGATACCCTTTTCCCCCGAAGCTGCTTCGAGCATAGGCGCCAGCTCGGGATTCTCCAGCGGTGTGCGGTTGCCCGGCTCGTAGCGGTAATAGCCGGCACCGGTCTTCTGCCCGAGCATGCCGGCAGCGCAGAGCTTGTCGGAAACAGTGGGGAAATCCAGGTGCGCCGGCAGTGTCGCGCGCTGGCGCTTGCGAATCGCCTGGCCGATGTCGAGGCCGGACAGATCACGCATGGCGAACGGCCCCATGGCCATGCCAAAGTTGCGCAGCGCGCCATCAACCTGCCCTGGCGTGGCGCCCTCTTCCAGCAGGAATTCCGCCTCGCGGCCGTACTGGAAGACCATGCGATTGCCGACGAAACCGTCGCAGACACCAACCACCACCGAAACCTTTTTCAGCTTTTTGCCGATGGCCATGGCGGTGGCGAGCACTTCGTGGCTGGTCTTCTCAGCGCGCACCACTTCCAGCAGGCGCATGACATTGGCCGGGCTGAAGAAGTGCAGACCGACCACGTCTTCCGGACGTTTGGTGAAGGCGGCGATGGCATCCAAATCCAGAGATGAGGTGTTCGAAGCGAGAATCGCACCGGGCTTGCACACCGCGTCCAGCTGTTCGAACACCTGCTGCTTGACGCCCATCTCCTCGAATACCGCCTCGACCACCACGTCGACATCTGCCAAGGCCGCGTATTCGGTGACGCCTTCGACCAGCTTGAGGCGCTTTTCCATCGCGTCCTCGGTGAGGCTGCCGCGCTTGACGCTGGCCGCGTAGGTGTCACGGGCTTGCTGCAGACCGCGCTGCAGCGCTTCATCGTTGATTTCCAGCAGCTTCACCGGCACCCCGGCGTTGGCGAAGCACAGGGCAATACCAACGCCCATGGTGCCGCCGCCGATCACCGCGGCGGTGTTGATCGCACGCGGTTTCACATCGGCTGGCAGATCGTTGATCTTGCCGGCCTGGCGCTCGGCAAAGAAGGAATGGATGAGCGCACCACGCTGTGGCGAATTCAGGCATTCGACAAAGAGCTCCCGCTCGCGCTTGAGGCCTTCGGCCAGTGGCAGCTGGGTCGCTGCCTCGACAGCAGCGATGCAACGCAGCGGCGAGAACAGCCCGGGCATGCGCTTGGCGACCTCGGCGTGCTTGGCACGGATCAGCGCCTCGTTGTCGGCGCCTTCCAGACCGAAGGTTTGCTCGCCGCTGCGACGCGGCCCGCGGTCGGCATTGAGCAGACGGCGCGCAAAGCTGATACCCGCCTCGGTCATTTCGTCGTCGAACAGCTCATCAACGATGTTGTGCTCGACGGCCTCGGCTGCGCCGATGGGCGCGCCGCTGACGATCATGTCCAGCGCCTTCTCGACACCTGCCAGACGTGGCAGTCGCTGTGTTCCGCCGGCACCGGGCAAGAGGCCCAGCTTCACTTCCGGCAGACCGACCTTTGAGTCCTTGCGGGCGATGCGGTAGTGACAGCCCAGCGCGACTTCCAACCCACCACCCAGAGCGGTGCCATGGATGACGGCGACGCTCGGCTTGCTGCAGCCTTCGATGACCTCGATCACTTCCGGCAGGCTCGGCGCCTGCGGCGGCTTGCCAAACTCCTTGATGTCGGCCCCGGCAATGAAGGTATTGCCCTCGCAGACCAGCACCACGGCGCGCACCTGCGTGTCCGCCTCCGCGTTCTGAAAGGCCTGCAGCAAGCCTTCGCGCACGGCATGCCCGAGCGCATTGACCGGTGGGTTGTTGACCGTGATCAGAGCGATCTCGCCCTGAAGTTCGAGCCGTACGGCGTCCGTCATGGCTGGCCTCCGCTTGTGAAATGAATGATTGGACTTGTTATTTCACGGAATCATGTTTCGCACAGCAGAATAGTCGAGTCATTTCCGCATGTCGAGAGACTGTCAATAATCGCTTCGACTGGCAACTGCCATAACCGCGACAGCGCTCGAAACATAAGTGAGATCTGGGGCGACGCCCATTGGAGAAAATGCAACGAGATGGGATGGAAGGTAGGAAGCGGCTCACCATTGAGGTGGCAGGGAACAGAAAGCGGTAAATGGGCGTCGCCGCGACGAATCGCTTGCGCGATGCACTCGGTACTCCCTGACGACCAGTCGCTCCAAGCTGCCGGGCACCCGGTTCCGGGAGGGCTTAAGAGGTAACGGCCTAGCAATCAGCCGCAGCAACCACAAACCCGAGGGGGCGAATACCATCCCCCCGAGCAGCTGAACTGAGGCCTTACAGACCCAGGCAGAGGTATTTGATTTCCAGATAGTCATCCATGCCGTATTTCGACCCCTCACGGCCCAGACCAGACGACTTCACGCCGCCGAAGGGTGCCACTTCGGTCGAGATCATCCCGGTGTTGATGCCGATCATCCCTGACTCGATGGCTTCGGCCACACGGAACACCCGACCCAGATCGCGGGCGTAGAAATAGGCCGCCAGCCCAAACTCGGTGTCGTTGGCCAGGGCGATACCCTCGGCCTCGTCTTCGAAACGGAACAACGGCGCCAGCGGTCCGAAGGTTTCCTCTTTCGCCACCTTGGCGTTGTGCGGCACGTTGACCATCAGCGTTGGCTCGAAATAGCTGCCGCCCATCTGGTGCGCCTTACCGCCGGTGAGTACCTGTGCACCATTGGCGACGGCGTCCTCGATGTGCTCTTTGACCTTGGCCGCCGCGCGGTCGTCGATCAGCGGGCCGATGTCGGTGCCTTCGTCGAGTCCGTTGCCAACCTTCAGTTTTTCGACCGCAGCCTGGAATTTCTTCGCAAACTCGTCGTACACGCCGTTCTGTACATAGATCCGGTTGACGCAAACGCAGGTCTGGCCGGCGTTGCGGTACTTGGACTGCATGGCGCCTTTGACGGCTTCGTCGAGGTCGGCGTCATCGAATACCAGGAAGGGCGCGTTGCCGCCCAGCTCCAGCGACACCTTCTTGATGCCCGCGGCGCACTGCTCCATCAGCTTCGCGCCAACTTCGGTAGAGCCGGTGAAGCTGAGCTTGCGCACCGTCGGGTTTGCGGTCAGCTCGTTGCCGATGTCACCTGCCGAGCCGGTGACGACGCTGAACACACCTTTCGGGATACCCGCACGCTCCGCCAGCTCAGCCAGCGCCAGCGCGGAAAAAGGCGTCTGGCTCGCCGGCTTGAGCACCATGGTGCAACCCGCCGCCAACGCTGGGCCGGCCTTGCGGGTGATCATCGCCGCCGGGAAATTCCACGGGGTAATGGCCGCCGTGACGCCAATCGGCTGCTTGATAACGATGATGCGCTTGTCTTTCTGATGGCCAGGAATGGTGTCGCCATAGACGCGCTTGGCTTCTTCGGCGAACCACTCGATAAAGGAAGCAGCATAGGCGATCTCGCCCTTGGACTCGGCCAGCGGCTTGCCCTGCTCCAGCGTCATCAGCCGACCCAGGTCGTCCTGGTTCTCCATCATCAGCTCGAACCAGCGGCGCAGCTTTTGCGAGCGCTCCTTGGCGGTCAGATCACGCCAGGCTGGCAATGCGCGCTCGGCAGCTTCGATGGCGCGACGGGTTTCCGCAGCGCCCATTTTCGGCACGCTGCCCAGGATCTCGTTGCTGGCCGGGTTGTTGACCTTGATGGTCTGGCCGCTGTCCGCGTCCTGCCAGGCGCCGTCGATATAAGCCTGCTGGCGGAACAGCTTGGTGTCTTTGAGTTGCATGGCAGTCTCCTGAGAGCCGGCAGGGTGCCGGGATTGGACCGAGGCCATCTGGCCGATTGGAATGGCGATTGGCAGTGGAACTGCTCGAGTTAAGTCAGAGCAAGGGACAGCCCCAGGGTTCCTGCCGCGAGCTAAAGCGTTTGAGATATCGAACGCATGCTAGGCCTGCTGGCCTGCATCGGGCAACACCCTGTTCGGAAAAATTAACGCACCATAACCAGACCTGATGACGCCGCGATCGGCTATCAGAACAATAGCGCCGCGCGCTGAGCAGCTGCCGAAGCGCCATGGACGATCGCAGACGAGATGCGTATGATTGCGCCCCGCAACGCACCAGTAGCTCAGCTGGATAGAGTACTGCCCTCCGAAGGCAGGGGTCGTGGGTTCGAATCCCGCCTGGTGCGCCATCTTTAAAGCAAAAAAGCCCCGGATGTTTCATCCGGGGCTTTTTTGTTTCAGGGCTGTCTCTAAGACGGCTATGTGCTCTACGCCGCGACCTGATCGGCATGAGCCAACGGACCCCATGTGGATTCCGTATGGCCTATAGTGCAAAAACCTCAACGATGATTGCTTTCTGACAGCCGGTCTACCGCTGAGCACTCGAGCGCTGGCTGCGTCGCGAACCACCAAGAAACGCTTGGTGGTTACGCTTCAATCAAGCTTGGTTTGCTGTGGGTATCGATTCAATCAGTGCTCGTGCTTCTCGCCGACGAAACTCAGCGAGGAGAACATGCCACGTACGCGCGCATCCGGATCATCGCTCGGAACGGTGGTAGACGCTGCAATGACGTTGAGGCCGCGGTTGCGCACGGTGATCTTTGCCTTGCCCTCGGCGTCGGTTTTCGTCGCGACCTCGTCGGGTGCGTTCACAAAGTCGGCGACGAGCTCGACGTTGGACGCCGGTTTGCCGTCAACCAGGACCAGAACTTCCAATTCCTCGCCGGCTTCAACCGTCAACGGGTCCTGTTGGGGACGATGACCAGCTTCAACTCGTCCAGCGGAGGCAGCTTTGCGCCCTCCTCCAGCACAGCCAGGGTGTACTTGTAGTAGCGCCCGGAATCCAGCGCGTCGGGCACCTGGGTTTCACCGACATTGACCCACTGCTTGTCAGGGGCCTGGGTCCAGTAGCCGTTGTCCAAAGCGACACTGAGCGCGGCGGGCGACTTCTGCGGCTTGAGGCGCGCATGGTCGTCGAGCTTTTCGATAGTGACAGGAACATTTTTACCCTGCTGGTCGCTTGCCCAGGCTCCGGAGATTTTCTTGGGGTCATAGGCGTTGTCTTCAGCACCATCACCGTAGATCACTTCAATGTTCCCGCGCCGCTCCGCGGTCCAGATGCCGTGAGCCGATACTTGTCCGGCCAGCATAGCGGCCAATAGTGCAGCGGCGATTTTGGCATGTTGCTTGTTCATTGTTTTTCCTTAAGGGTGGCCTTGTGACGCCGACTCGGGGGAACGAGCCGGGTCGTGATAAAAATTTAGCGACAGGCTCAGGCTGAGGTTGCGCGGTTCACCCGGCATGACCCAAACACTGCTGTAGGAGCGCTCGTAGTAGGTGCGATCGAACGCATTATTCAGGTTCACGCCAAGGGTAAGGTCTTGCGTGGCCTTGTAGCGTGCCAGCAGGTCAACTGAAGTGTAACCCGGCAATTCGAAGCCGCTGTCCGCTACGTTGCCGGAGCGCTCGCCCACGTAATTGACCCCGCCGCCCAGTTCCAAACCGCGCAACTCGCCGTCGAGGAACTCATACACACCGAGCAGACTGCCGCTGTGCTCGGGCACGTTGAGCAAGCGACTGCCGCGCGCCAGGGTGTTGTCTTCCGTGACTTCAGCGTCGACATAGGCGTAGGCGCCGATCACACGAATTTCGTCGGTCAACTGTCCCGTCAGCTGCAGGTCGACGCCGCGGCTGCGCACTTCGCCAGCGGCGATCTGGTACGCGGAGTCGACCGGATCGGCGGTGAGGACGTTTTCCTTGGTGAGGTGAAAGGCAGCGACGGTCATGCCCAGACGGCTGTCAAGCAGGTCGAATTTGAAGCCCGCTTCGTAGCCGACGCCTTCTTCCGGGTCGAATGCCGTGCCTGACGCATCAGCGCCGCTATTGGGTTTGAATGACTGCGAGGCATTGGCGAACACGCCAACTTCCGGTGTCAGCTGATACAGCGCCCCAATGCGCGGCGTGACCTTTTCATGAGTTTGCTCGGCACGGGTGCCGGCGACTTCGTTATCCAGCCGTTGTTCGTAATGGTCGTAGCGCGCGCCGATGACGCCGAAGAGTTTTTCGCTGAAACGCATCTGATCCTGCAGGTTCAGCGATCTGGAATGGATCAACTCGTGGCGATCGGTGCTACGCCCGCCTGAGCCAATGCTGAATGGCGGCCGCGGCTGCCCATACACAGGCTGGTAGATGTCGATCTGCGAAATAGGTCGGGTGCGCAGCACTTCTTCAGTCTTGGCAAAGCGCTCGTATTCTGTCCCGATCAGCAGGTTGTGCTCGATGTCGCCGGTATAGACCAGGCCGCGCAGCTCCAGCTGGGTGATGCTGTCCTGCCACTCGTAATCGCGGTAGCGGTACTCACGGTTGAGGGTGCGCGCGTCGTCTTCGAAAAAACTCGCCTCGGTGGCACCACCACTCAGGCGGCCCTGTTTGTAGTGGCTGGCCAGGCGGACGGTCCAGCTGGCGTTCAGATCATGCTCGATCTCGGCCTGCAGGCTTTCGTTGTTGTTGTCGATGTCGCCATCATCGGGCTCACCGAAAAAGTCGGAGCGGGAGACGCTCCCCAGATGATCGTTAGGTGCAACCACGCCGCGGTCGAATACCTGGCTGCTACGGATGACCTCCGCCTGCACCAGCAGGCGCGTCTGCGGCGTCAGCTCCCAGCTGAAGGCGGGCGCGAAGAACTGCCGCTCGCTGGAGCGATAATCACGAAAGCTCTTGTTGTCCTCCACCGCGAGATTCATGCGATAGAGCATCGTGCCCTCTTCATCCAGCGGCGTGTTGACGTCCAGGCTGCTGCGATAGCGATCCCAGCGGCCCGCGCTCAGGTCCAGCCGGGCGAAGCTGTCGTTCTGCGGGCGCTTGCTGACGATGTTGATGGTGCCGCCCGGGTCACCACGGCCATACAGACTGGACGCCGGCCCCTTGAGCACGTCGATGCGCTCGACGTTGGAGGGGTCCTGCGGGTTCATGTAGCCACGGTTGACGCTGAAGCCGTCCTTGTAGAACTCCGAGGTGGTCAGACCGCGAATGCTGTATTCGTACATGGTCAGGCCGCCGAAGTCATTCTGCCGCGCCACGCCGCCCGCATAGTCCAGCGCCTTTTCGATACGCGGACTGTCCAGATCTTCGAGCACCGTGGCGGGGATGACGCTGACCGCCTGCGGAACCTCTTCCAGCGGCGTATCCGTCTTGGTGGCGCTCGCTGACCGCCGAGTCCGGTAGCCCTCTGCGTCGACCTGTTCGCGATCGGCTGTGACGACCACTTCTTCGAGAACCGCGCTGTCCGTCTCTTGTGCCAACGCTGACATGCTGCCCAAACCTGCCGCGGCGGCCAGTCCCAAAATTCTTGCTGCAACGCTACTGCTGTTCATGCCTGCTTCCGATCAAATGTTATACCGTAACATTTGATCGGAAGCTGTCTGCAACTGTCAAGGCCGCGGGCGCTCTGGCAAGCCGCGTTCAGCTAGGGCAGCATGCAGCGACAACGATCCATGACGAGGAACGCAGCGATGATCGATTTCGATAACAAGGGTTTCTTCAAGCTGAAGCAGAACGATGAATACGCAGAGCGGGTCCGCTCGCTGCTACTGGACGACGAACAGGTGATCGATTCCTACAAGTCCATGCGCGACGGCGTGGTGTTTACGGACAAGCGGATCATTGCCGTCAACGTGCAGGGCATCACCGGCAGCAAGAAGGATTTCACGTCCCTGCCCTACAACAACATCGTCGCCTATTCGGTGGAGACGTCGGGGACCTTCGATCTCGACTCGGAGCTAGAGGTGTATTTCTCGTCACTGGGGAAGGTCAGGTTCGAGTTCACCGGCAGGACTTCGATCGTTGAAATCTCGAAGTACATATCCAAACACGTGCTCTGAACTGTTGAGTAAACGCAGACGGCGCCGCAGCGCTCTTACCGCAGCTTCGCGGTGCACGGTTCGACTCGTTGTGTTTGTGCATAGGGTAACGAAACAACAGCAGCTTCCGCTCGCTAGCATAGGGTAGCGAGCAGCTTGAATCCGACCGCAGAAACGAAACGGGCGTCGCTACCGTTCGATCCCCACACCAGGGCAGGCTTCTTTAGCCGTTGAAGACGCCAGGTCGGCACGGCGCGAACTTGGCTCGGGAGGTTTAGCTTCTTCTGCGCGGATACCTAACGCGACCAACAACGTCTCGCTCATTTCCATGAATGAATAGCCATCGGCCCATATCTCGGTTTTGCCGTTCAGTCTGTTATCCATGCTTTCCATATCCTAGGCTGGTGCGCCCACTCAGCCGTGCGTTCGAATTGTTGCGCTACGCCTGTTGGCGATACGGACTTGGAGCATCCTGCGTGCCAACACCTGAAAGACTTTTTTATCCTTTAAATCAATGACTTACTGGTATTCGTCTTAACGGTCACTGTTGCAAGATGCACGATCAGCCAACTGTACCCTTGCGATGTGCAAGTTCACGCTTCTGTGCTGCAGGTCACAGAATGGAGCCGAAATCATGTCCGAACACGCTAGCCGTTAGCGTTCGCCACCGGTGAACGCACAAGCCGGCCTTTGGGCATAATTGGCCACCCGCCCTTGAGCAAGCGCCATGCAGATCGATGAAGAACTCACGCTGAAAAAGCTGGAGGTGTTTCTGGCCTTCATGCGCAGCGGCAATCTGAGCAAGGCGGCCGCCGAGCTGAACACCAGCAATGTCAGCGTGCACCGCGCAATTCATTCGCTCGAAAGTGCGCTGCGCTGCCCACTGTTCAAGCACGAGGGACGCAATCTGATTCCGCTGGAAAGCGCTTATGTGCTGGAAGAAAAGGCGCAGAAGCTGGTGCAGGACGTGCTCGAAACCGTGCGCCAGACCCGCGAGGCGGCGGGGTTCTCGGCCGAGCGGTTCAAGCTCGGGGCGCTTTATTCGCTGACGGTTAAAACCGTTCCGCAGCTGATCATGGGCCTGAAGCTGCGCCGCAGCGAACTCAACATCGACCTCATCCTCGGCTCCAATATTGACCTGTTCTACAAGCTGAAAAACATGGAGCTGGATGCCATCCTGGTGTCGCTGAACGAGAGTGTCAGCAATGACCAGGACTGTGCGCAGCTGCCGCTGTTCGCCGATGACATCTTTCTCGCTGCACCGGCCGATTCGCCCTTCGCCCAGCAGGCAGAAGTCGACCTGAGCGACCTGCGCGACGCCACATTCATCACGCTGACGCAAGGTTTTGCGACGCACCAGGACGGCAATCGGGTGTTTCAGCAGGCGGGGTTCGTACCGAAAGTGGCGATGCAGGTGAATGACATCTTCACTTTGCTGAGCATGGTCAATTCAGGCGTGGGCTATGCGTTGCTGCCGGGGCGGGTGGGGATGGTCTACGAGTCGCGGGTCAAACTGGTGCCGCTGCAGGCGCGTTACCACCTGCAGCAGCATATCGGGGTGGTGTTTCTGAAGGCCAAGGAGCGCGATCCCAACCTGCTCGCGCTCCTGGCCGAATGCCGCATGTACAGCCTCAAGAATCCAAGCTGACGCGCGGGAGGTGGAAAACAGCAACGCCTTTTCCACCTCCGTGCCGGTCAGCCAAGCAGCCCGCGCATGATGAAGAACAGCAGTGACGGGCCAAGCAGGCAGCCCAACGCGGTATAGAAGGCAGCAGTCAGGCAGCCGTAAGGCACCAGCTTGGCATCAGTCGCCGCCAACCCGCCGGCAACACCGCTGGAAGTACCGATCAGCCCGCCGAAGATCACTGCCGCACGCGGATTGTTCAGACCGATCATCGGAGCAAAGAACGGCGTCGCGATCATCACCAGAATCGCCTTGACCAGACCGGCCGCGATGGACAGCGCCATCACCTCGGAACTGGCACCAATCGCAGCGCCGGTTACCGGTCCAACGATGTAGGTCACCGCGCCGGTGCCGATGGTGGTCAGGCTAACCGCATCGGTGTAGCCGAAGGCCATGGCGACCGAAACGCCCGCAACAAACGATGAGAACACGCCGACGAACAGGGCGAGCACACCCACCATTCCGGCGCGTTTGAGTTCCTCGACGCTGACGCCAAAGCCGGTAGCGACGATGGCGAAGTCGCGCAGCATGGAGCCACCGAGCAAACCGATACCGGAGAACAGGGCGATGTCGACCAGGCCCTTCTGCCCGCCAGTCACCACACCACCGATATAAGACAGCAACAGGCCGATGAGGATGGCCACCGCCGAACCGTGCAGACGACCCTTGGTGAGCTTGTCCGACAGCCAGTAGGAGAACCACATGGTGGCGCCGATGATGGCGAAGCCGCTGATCAGTCCGTAGCCGGAAACGACCTTGAGTAGAGATTCGTACATGGCTCAGCCCTCGTTGGTCAGTGGTTTGGCTTCATCGGCTTCAAGTTTTTTTCGGCCGATCCGGTCGAGTACCGGTACCAGGGCAAAGGCGATGGCGACCGCGGCGATGCCGGCGAGAATCGCCATCGGGCCGCCGCTCAGCGCGCCATAGACGTTCTGCTGCGCAGCCATGGCGACCACGATGGGGATATACACGGCGCTCCAGAATTTGATGCCCTGCTCCGAATCCATCGTGAACAGGCCGCGCGTCTTGAGATAACTGCCAAGCAGGATCAGCAGCACCATGGCGATGCCGACGCCGCCGACGTTGGCTGGGACGCCGATGAGCTTGCCGAGCAATTCACCGACAAAGATGCCCGTCAGCGTGCACAAGGCCAGGAAGGCCACACCGAAAATAATCATTGTTATTGTCCTTTTGGGTTGCGCTCAGCCCCGGCGATGCCGGCTCCAATGCGCGTGTGTTGTCGAGGTCGTTGTTTTTATCCATCGAACAGTGGCGAGTACGGCTCGCTCTGAGTTGCACGCGATCTATCGGCTCTGGCTGCCCTCCTGACGCAGCAAGGCGTCCAGTGTGTCCAACCGGGCGCCGTCAAAGGCGATCAGCGTACCTTGTTCAAAAACCCGCCGCGCCAGGCCGGTCAGTACCGAGCCGGGGGGCAATTCGATTTGCAGTCGCACGCCGCGTTCGTAGGCGGTGCGCAGGGTGCCGTGCCAGTCGACGACGCGACACATGTTGAAGGCGAGGTCGTCACGCAAACGCTCAGGATCGGCGATGGGTCGGGCAGTGGTGCTGCTCAGATAACGGATACGGGGCGCGCGAAGCGGGACATTGGCGAGGGCTTCGGCAAGCTGAGCGGCGGGTTCTTCCAGCAAGGCGCTGTGGGACGGCACGCTCACCGCGAGACGCTTGGCGCACGACGCGCCCAACGCCTTCGCACGTTGGGCGACAGCCGCCATGGCAGCGTCCGCGCCAGCGACAACGATCTGGTTGTCGGCGTTGATATTGGCCAGATGCACCGGTGTGCTTTCGTCATGCACCTCGGCCAGCAACCGCTCGACCGAGCCCAGATCCAATCCGATCACGGCGGTCATGCCGAAGCCTTCAGGGTAGGCGTTCTGCATCAGCTCGCCGCGCAGCGCGACCAGCCCGACGGCGTCCCGATAGTCCAGCGCACCCGCTACCACCGCCGCGGCATAGGCGCCAATGGACAGCCCCGCGACATAGTCCGGCGACTCGCCGCCCCGCATCAGCAGCCGCGCGCCGGCGACGCCTGCAATCAACAGGCATAGCTGCACGGCGCGGGTGGAACTCAGCGCCGCTTCGCTGTCCAGGGCGAGGGCATCCTCCCCCAAGGTTTCGCCAGCCTCAGCGAGGCACTCGAGCACCTCGGGCTCCTGCGGCAGGCGATGCAGCATGCCGGGCTTTTGCGCACCCTGACCGGGAAAGGCGAACAGGCTGCTCATGCGACCAGATCCGCCTGATCCCAGGGGTTCTCGACCAAGCGTGCGCCGGTGGCGCACTTGAGCAGAACCCGGCGGGCGCTGCCTGCCCACTCGCGCAAGGCAATGGCGCCGGATGGCGTTTCCAACTGCAGGTCGACGCGGCAGGCGGCCCGGTCCAGCAACCCCAGCAGCGAGCGTGCTTTATGCCGGGGCAGCTCGATTGACGTACGCAGCAGCAGGTCGAGGTCGCTGTCGGCATGGGCCGTTGGCAACCCTGTCGCCAGCTGAAAGCCGACCGAGCCGGTCACGCCCCAGCAGAGGCCGAGCGCATCCATATTCGGCTTCAGCTGCTTAAGCGCAAGGAGCGCGGGCAAGTCGCTCACCGGTAGCCGCTCGACCAGTTGCTCCGGACGCACCTTGCGCAGCACCGCGCAGGCCGGCATCACCGAGGCGTAGCGCTGATCACGGCTGGAGCCGCGCAGGCCCACCGCAAGCTGACCGCTCGCCACCATGGCCCGGCGAACCACCACCGGCTGGCCGGCAATGAGCACCTCATGCGCCCAGTCGGGCGCGTCGGCGGGCAACTGTGCTGGAGTCATGCC
This sequence comes from Pseudomonas sp. 9Ag, assembly GCF_902506445.1. Lineage (NCBI taxonomy): Bacteria > Pseudomonadati > Pseudomonadota > Gammaproteobacteria > Pseudomonadales > Pseudomonadaceae > Pseudomonas > Pseudomonas sp. 9Ag. The sequence continues at coordinate 4,411,791 of NZ_LR733836.1, read as the reverse complement.
CCAGAGCAGGTCATGGGGGCGTGTCGTGTCGTGCATCTACAGCCTCCTCGTGATTGTTGTTGTCGAGTCGCTGATCGGTTTGGCGGCTACGGCCGTATCAGATGTTTGCTACCACTGCGCGCGCAGCAGCTCGCGCACGCGTGACGAGGCTTCACGGTTCGGCGCACCGAGACGGCCGCGCAGATCCGTGCTGCTGCCGATGTCTTCGACGGCCTTAACCAGGCAATCGCGAACTCGCTGCAGGTCGTGCTGCGCGGGCTCTTCGATGCTGTTCACCGAGAGGGTTTCCCAGAGCAAACCGAGGGTCGCGTAGTTGTCGATGTCATAGGCCATCGGCGGCACAGATTCGGCCAGGGCTTCCAGCTCCTCGACGCTGCGCAGGGTGATGCGCGCCGCGGCGGCCTTGCCCATGGCGTGCACCATCACGCCCGGATCGCGCAGGGCGATGATCCGCTGGGCCTGGTAGCCGTGCGCGAGAAAGGCGCCGGACATGGCCTTGCCGACCAGCAGCGAGACCACCGGATGCCCGGCCAGCCGCGCACGGGCATAGCCGTCCACCGCCCCGGCCAGTGCCTGATGAATACCCAGCGCTTCTTCGCGGCGGCCATAGGCCTGGCTCGGCACGTCGACGATCGCGACCACCACGCGTTTGTCCGCCTTGTCGCGGTCCGCCTCGATCACCTCATCCAGCGCCTGACCCAGCGCCCAGCCTTCCAACAGGCCGACTTCGCCGTTGCGGGCACGTGGGAAAGGATTTTCGGCATCCGGCACCACGGCGATAAAGCGGGCGGAACGATCACCGAGGGTGCCATCGACCACCTTTACCGAGGCCGCGTAGCCCGACAGCGCCTGACCGCCGGCCAAGGCTTGCAACCAGTTCAGTCCACGACTCATCTGACTTCTCCTTCGTAGAGGGCACGCACGGCGGCAGCATCGAGCTGCGTGCGGGTATCAACGTCGGCCAGGCGCTGGAGGAACCAGGCGTGGCGGCGACTGCGCGGTTGAACGGGCTTGCCGAGGGCGAACAGCTCGTGCAGCTGCTCGCGGATGGCGTCGGTGTCGTCAGCGACGTAGGCATCCACCAAGCCGCTGGCATAGCGCTGCTCGCCGCCGGTCAGGCTCCAGATGAAGGGGCGGTCGCGCGAGTCGTACTCGTCGAGACCGGCTTCCTGCTCGATCACCTGCGGGCCGTTGAGGCCGACGCGGGCCTCACGGGTGACGACCAGATAACTGCACAGCCCGGCGGCGATGGACATGCCGCCGAAGCAGCCGACGGAGCCGGCGACCACGCCAATCACCGGCTGATATTGGCGCAGCTCGACGATCGCCGCCTGGATCTCGGCGATGGCGGCCAGGCCCAGGTTGGCTTCCTGCAGGCGCACGCCGCCGGTTTCCAGTAACAATACTGCGCGAGTCGGGATACCGTTGCGGTTGTCTTCGGCAGCCAGTTCCAGCGCGCCGGCAATCTTCGCGCCGCCGACTTCGCCCATGCTGCCGCCCTGGAATGCGCCCTCAATGGCGGCGATCACCGCCGGCTGGCCGTCGATGGTGCCCTTGGCAACCACCACGCCGTCATCGGCCTGGGTGACGATCCCCTGCTTTGGCAGCCAAGGCGAAGTCACACGGTCGAACGGATCGAGCAGTTCGCGGAAGCTACCTTCGTCCAGCAGCGCGCGGGCACGATGGCGGGCGCCAAGCTCGACGAAGCTGCGCGACTTGAGTAAACGGGCCACATTGTCAGCAGACGAATCAGTCATGGCCGACCTCCTCCAACCCTTGCTCCAGACGCAGACGGACTACGCCGGGTGTGGCCCCAAAATCGTGAATATCAATGTTCAGTGCTGGCAGGTTCTGCTCTCGGAACATCCGCTCGAACAGTTGCTGCCAGCGCTGCTCGGCGCCATTGACCGAGGTGACCACCTGAATGGCCAGTTTGCCGGCCTGGCCCGGCTCGAGCAGCACTTCCAGATCACCCGAGCCGACCACGCCGACCAGGGCTTTGCCGCGGGCGGGTTGCCCGGCGGCGAATTCGAAAGACAGGGTTTCCATGTTCAGTTGCTCCCAGTCGGCGCCAACGAAGGCGTCAAACGGTCGAGGAATAAGGTGGCAGCGAGCAGATCGGCGGCACCGCCCGGCGAGGCACGCAGCGACAACATCTCGCCTTCCAGTGCGCGCAGCTGACGGCGACCGGCAAGGCTGGCGGCACCTCCGGCATCGAGCACGGCGCGGGCGCCCTGCTGCATGCGGTTCAACCCATCGAGGCCGGCGCGATGCAGCACGCAGGTGTCGCTCAGCTCGGTCATGATCGCCAGTAGCGCATCGAGTCGGGCGTTCTGCTCGCCTGCCCCACCGCGGCGGCTCACCAGCAGTTGCGGCAGGCCCTGTTCGATGACGGCGGGAAAGCCGTGCTGCGCCTGTTCGCGGGCGCCGAGCACGCCATAGGTATGGCAGACACGCGCGCCGTGACTGTCCGGGTTATGCGGCGCAGCCGGATCGCTCAAGCGGGCCAGCCTCGCGGCCGTTGCTGCAATGCTTCTGACGTCAGGCGCGTCGCCTTGTAGCGCCGCCGCTGCGCTGAGCAGCCCCAGCGCCCAGATCGCGCCACGATGGGTGTTCACGCCGCCGGTGACGCGGAGCATCTCGGCTTCACCGTCGCGGCCCAGCTGGCCGAGGGTTTCGCGCAAGGGCTGACCGACTTCGCCAACTTCCTGCGCCGCTTCAGCCATCGCCTTGAACACCGGCCACAGCGCATGCGCCGAAGCGTGCATCAGACCCAGATGCAGATCGTCGTGCGCGCCGTTGCCGCGTCGGTCGACCAGCCCCGGTTTGGGCGACAGGTCGGCCTCGTCGATCAGCGCCTGCACTGCCAGATCCGCCAGGCGCTCGGCCAGGGTTGGCTGCGCCTGTCTTGCAATGAGTGCGCTCATCACCAGCTCCTGAACTTGGCAGGCGGGTTGTAGAGGCCGCCGGACCAGTCGACCAGCTCGGCGATGCTCTTGGCGGCGAGCAGCTCGCGGGTCGCGTCGTTGCGACGGATGCCGAGGTCTTCCGGCAGGGCGATCAGCCCTTCGCGGCGCATGCGCTCGGTGTCTTTCGGGTTGTGCCGCAGGCCGATGCTGGTGACGCCGGCCACCGCGGCGATCATCGCCTGACGCTCTTCCAGCGAGCGCGCCTTGTACAGGTAAGCGATGCCTTCCTCGGTGAGCAGGTGGGTGACGTCGTCGCCGTAGATCATGATCGGCGCCAGCGGCATGCCGCTCTTCTTCGCCACCTCGACCGCGTCGAGCTGTTCGACAAAGGTGGGTTTGCCACCCTCCTGGAAGGTCTCGACCATCTGCACCACGAGCTTCTTGCCGCGCTCGAGCATGGTCACCGGGGCTTCGCCACCGGGCATGGCCATGTCAAGCCAGGCCGGGGTCGGATGGCGGCGACCGCGCGGGTCGTGGCCCATGTTCGGCGCACCACCGAAACCGGCCAGGCGGCCACGGGTCACGGTGGAGGAATGGCCGTCGCCATCGACTTGCAGGGTAGCGCCGATAAACAGGTCCACCGCGTACTGCCCAGCCAGCTGGCACATCATGCGGTTGGAGCGCATCGAGCCGTCGCGGCCGGTGAAGAACACGTCCGGACGCTGGGCGATGTAGTTCTCCATGCCCAGCTCGGTGCCGAAGCAGTGCACGCTTTCCACCCAACCGGTCTCAATCGCCGGGATCAGCGTCGGGTGCGGGTTGAGCGTCCAGTTGCGGCAGATCTTGCCTTTCAGGCCGAGGGATTCGCCGTAGGTCGGCAGAATCAGCTCGATGGCGGCGGTGTTGAAGCCAATGCCATGGTTGAGCGACTGCACGTTATGTTTTTCGTAGATGCCGCGGATCGCCATCATCGCCATCAGCACGTGTACTGGCTTGATGTGGCGCGGGTCGCGGGTGAACAGTGGCTCGATATAGAAAGGCTTGTCGGCGACCACGACGAAATCCACCCAGCTGGCCGGGATGTCCACGCGAGGCAACTCGTCGACGATCTCGTTGACCTGGAAGATGACGATGCCATCGCTGAACGCGGTCGGCTCGACCAGTGCCGGGGTGTCTTCGGTGCTCGGCCCGGTGTAGATGTTGCCGTGGCGGTCGGCCTGGAAGCCGGCGACCAGCGCGACATTGGGGATAAGGTCCACCAGGAGGCGCGAATAGAGTTCGATGTAGGTGTGGATGGCACCGACTTCCAGCAGGCCGTCTTCGAGCAGCTGACTGATGCGCAGGCTCTGCGGGCCGGCAAAGGAGAAGTCGAGCTTGCGCGCGATCTGCCGTTCGAACAGATCCAGGTGCTCTGCGCGACTGACGCTCGGCATGATCATGTGCAGGTCATGCAGCTTTCCGGGATCGGCCTTGGCCAACGAGCGGGAAAGGAAGTCCGCCTGCTTCTGGTTGTTGCCCTCGAGCACCACACGATCACCGGGGGCGATTAGCAGTTCCAGGGCCTCGACGATCCGCTCGCCCGGCAGCACCACGCCGTCGGCGAGGCTGCGCACCTGATCGACACGGCGAGCTTTTTCGGCTCGGCGACGCGACCACTGCGGCGGTGGGGAGATTGTTGTTGTCATGCTGACTCCACAGGTTTTCCGCTTTGTGGAGCGCACAGTAGGAGTGTGACCGGAAGGTCATCAATCAAGCACTGAGGTGTTTCGTTACGCTGAGGTTAACGATTCGGCATGGCGGCGCTCAGAACCACCCCAGTGTCACGCTGGCGAGCAGCAAGTAGCGGCCGCCCTTGGCCAGCGTTACCAGCAAAAGGAAGCTCCACAGCGGCTCCCGCAGCGTACCGGCGACGACTGTCAGCGGGTCGCCGATGATCGGCACCCAGCTCAGCAGCAGCGACCAGCGGCCGAAGCGGTGATATTGCCGCTGGGCACGCTCCAGCTGCTGCTCGCTGACCGGAAACCAGCGCTTGTGGCGCAGGCGTTCGATGGAGCGGCCGAGCAGCCAGTTGACCAAGGAGCCCAGCACGTTGCCCAGCGTGGCCACCAGCAGCAGCCCCGTCGCTGAATAGCCGCCATGCAGCAGCAGCCCGACCAATACCGCCTCGGACTGAGCAGGTACCAGCGTGGCCGCGGCGAAGGCAGCGCCAAACAGGCCAAGGTAGGCAGTCAGGTCAAACATATGGGTTACGGGATCTAGGGTTTAGGTATCGCGGGCGGCGAGATAACGAGATGGCTCGGCGAAAATCTGGCAGGCTGCAGCGTCGGCTTCACAGATGCAAGGTTACCGAGGATTTTGATGGAAGGCAGGTTGATCTACCTCATTGGTCCCTCCGGCTCGGGCAAGGACAGCGTGCTCGATGCGGCACGCGAGGCCCTAGCCGAGCGCGGCGTTCGAATCGCACGGCGGGTCATTACCCGCTCGGCCGAGGCCGTGGGTGAATCCGCCGAGGCCGTCACTCATGACGAGTTTGACCGCCTGGAACGCGCCGGTGCCTTCGCCATGAGCTGGCGCGCCAACGAGCTGGCCTATGGCATCCCGATCCAGATCGACCAGTGGCTGGCCGCCGGTGAGGATGTGCTGGTCAACGGATCGCGTGGATATCTGGAGCAGGCGCGCCGGCGTTATCCGGCCCTGCTGGCGGTGTTGCTCAGCGTGCGCCCGGAGGTGTTGCGCCAGCGCCTGCTCAAGCGCAACCGCGAGACACCGGAGCAGATCGAGGCGCGGCTGGCGCGTAATGCGCGTTTCGAGGATTCGCTGGACGAACTCTTCCTGCTGGACAATTCAGGCGATCTTCAAGAGACGGTCGACAAGCTGCTGCGCATCATCGACCGCTAAACGCCTTCATCGGCCCGGTTGCGGATAGAAGCCCGGCACGGCGTTGGGCCGATCTATACGACCAGCCGGCATGCTGCAGTTGAGGTCGCGGAAAGGCTGGCCGTTGAGCAGCTCCCAGCCATGCCCCGGCGAGGTCTGGCGACAGATGACCGTGCCATCGGCCTTGCTCTGCCATTGGTAATAAGGGGCCGGAGCGGCTGAAGCCAGCACGGGCAGCAACAGGCTGAACGCAATGAGGAAGGCGCGCATGGATTGGGCTTCGTTGGAGGGCTGGCGTCACTTTAGCCGGATCGGCCCGCAGCGCAAGCGCGGCCTGTCGGCACGCCTCAATACCAGACCTTTTCCGCCTCGCGCATGAAGATTTCTACGGTTTTCGGCCCGATCCCTTCGAACTCACCCAGCCGTTTCTCCAGGTCCTTGCGGTCCTTGCTTTGCTCGCGCATGTTGCCGAGCTTGCCGCCGTATTCGCTGTTGAGCTTGTTGCACAGTTTGAGTAGTCGCTCGGCAGTCGACTCGTCATAGCGCACGTAGCGACCCTCGCCGAGCATGTTTACCAACTCCTGCCAGCTGCAGTTGCAGAGTTTGCGCGGGGTGTCACGCTGGTGCTTCTCGACGATCACCCGATAGGTATCCGCCGCGATATCCTGCTGGATGCGCTTGCCGAACAGGAAGCTCGCGATGAACCACTTGAACAGTTCACCTTCGCCCTGACTGATATCGATCCCGAGTTGCTTAGCACTGATTTCGCTGGCCATTACCCTGTCTCGTTCGCGGTGAATTCATCTCTTTGCGACGCCCCTCAGGCTCAAGGGTTCGCTGCTGGCATGTGTAGCGATAGGCAAGAATCCGCCGACAGCCCCTTCAATCATGAGCGACTTGTTGCCAATGGAGGCTTGTTGCCGGCTCGGATGGGCTGGAACAGAGCCTTCAGCGCTTGTGGCACAGCTCGTGCTATGTCTGAACTGCCCGATGCGACGACCAATGACAAGAAAAGCCGCACAGCGCTTCTGCTCTCCTCCGTGAAAGCACGCCCGACGCCGTCTCCCTTTTCTTGTCTTTGCATGCAGCCCTGGCGCTGTAGCTGATCGTCTATCGTCAGTTCTGCAAGACCAATAACAACGAAACGGAGAGACACCATGAGATTGACCAAACGCTTCAGCCTGCTCGCTGCCGCAGCGGCCTTCACAGCCAGCACCGCCGCAGTCGCTGCCCCGACCTTCATCAACATCCTCACGGGCGGCACCAGCGGTGTGTACTACCCGATCGGGGTGGGCATCTCCCAGCTGTACAGCAAAGGCATCGACGGCGCGAAAACCTCCGTGCAGGCAACCAAGGCTTCGGTCGAAAACCTTAATCTGCTGCAAGCCGGCCGTGGCGAGCTGGGCTTTGCCCTCGGCGATTCCGTGGCTGACGGCTGGAATGGCGTCGAGGACGCCGGCTTCAAGGCGCCCCTGAAGAAACTGCGCGCCATCGGCGGCAGCTACCCGAACTACATTCAGATCGTTGCCAGCAAGGAATCCGGCATCAAGACGCTGGCCGACCTGAAGGGCAAGTCGCTCTCCGTCGGCGCGCCGAAGTCCGGCACCGAACTGAACGCCCGCGCCATTCTCAAGGCTGCCGGCCTGAGCTACGAAGACATGGGCAAGGTCGAATACCTTCCGTTCGCCGAATCGGTCGAGCTGATCAAGAACCGCCAGCTCGATGCCACTCTGCAGTCGGCCGGCCTGGGCATGGCTGCGATCCGCGACCTGGCTTCCACCATGCCGCTGAACTACGTGGAAATCCCAGAGGATGTGGTCGCCAAGATCGGCAACGATGCCTACCAGGCGGCCAATATCCCGGCAGGCACCTATGACGGCCAGGAAGCCGATGTGCCAACCGTGGCCATCACCAACATCCTCGTGACCCATTCCGACGTGCCGGATGACATTGCCTATCAGATGACCAAGCTGCTGTTCGAGAACCTCGATCAGCTGGGCAATGCGCACTCCGCTGCCAAGGACATCAAGCTGGAAAACGCGACCAAGGCGCTGCCGATTCCGCTGCATCCGGGTGCCGAGCGTTACTACAAGGAAGCCGGCGTGCTCTGATCACGCCCTGGGTAGCCCATGCGCTGCCCAACCTGAACCGCAGGCGTCGGTCCTGACGCTTGCGGCTCGCCCAATCCGAATCTGAAGAGGCGCTAGTAAAACCAGCGTGAAATCACGGCAGGTTTTGTTAGCGGCTCTACGCGACCACGCTTTATCGGCTCGAGGCAATTCATGAGCGAACTACAACAAGAGGAAGGCCTGGCAGGTAGCGCAGCCGATTGGCCAAAAGCTTTGTTTTATGTGGCCCTGCTGTTTTCCATCTACCAGATTGTCATGGCGGCGTTTCACCCGGTATCGAGCCAGGTACTGCGAGCGGGGCATGTCGGCTTTCTGCTGATGGTCGTTTTTCTGTATTTTCCCGCCGGGGGCAATGGTCGCCCCTGGCAGCCGCTGGCCTGGGTACTGGCCCTGGCCGGCATGGGCACGGCATTCTATCAGTGGTATTTCGAAGCCGACCTGATCCAGCGCTCCGGTGACCTCACCAGCCTGGACTTCGCTGTCGGCGTCCTGCTGATCGCGCTGGTGTTCGAAGCCGCTCGCCGGGTCATGGGCATCGCCTTGCCGATCATCTGCGCCATATTCCTCGCCTATGGGCTACTCGGTCAGTATCTGCCCGGGGATCTCGCGCACCGTGGCTACGGCATCGACCAGATGGTCAACCAGCTCGCCTTTGGCACCGAAGGCCTGTACGGCACGCCGACCTACGTCTCGGCAACCTACATCTTTCTGTTTATCCTCTTCGGCGCCTTTCTTGAGCAGGCCGGGATGATCAAGCTGTTCACCGACTTCGCCATGGGCCTGTTCGGCCACAAGCTGGGCGGCCCGGCCAAGGTCTCGGTGGTGTCTTCGGCATTGATGGGCACCATCACCGGTTCCGGCGTCGCCAACGTGGTGACCACCGGCCAGTTCACCATCCCCCTGATGAAACGCTTCGGCTACAAGGCCGCTTTTGCGGGCGGTGTCGAAGCGACCTCCTCGATGGGCAGCCAGATGATGCCGCCGGTGATGGGCGCCGTGGCGTTCATCATGGCTGAAACCATCAACGTGCCCTTCATCGAAGTCGCCAAGGCCGCGCTGATTCCGGCCCTGCTGTACTTCGGCTCGGTGTTCTGGATGGTTCACCTCGAAGCCAAGCGCGCCAACCTCAAAGGCCTGCCGAAAGAGGAGTGCCCCAGCGCAATGGCCGCGGTCAAGCAGCGCTGGTACCTGCTGATTCCGCTGGGTGTACTGGTCTATCTGCTGTTTTCCGGACGCACGCCGCTGTTCTCCGGAATGGTCGGCCTGGCGCTGACAGCGATCGTCATCCTTGGCTCGGCAATCATCCTCAAAGTCTCGTCATTCGGCCTGCGCATTGCCTTCTGGATCGCACTGGGCGTGCTCTGTGCCGGATTCTTCCAACTCGGTATCGGGGTCATATTCGCGGTCATCGCGGTGCTGGTGGCGATCTGCTGGTTCATCAAGGGCGGACGCGACACCCTGGTGGTCTGCCTGCACGCGCTGGTCGAGGGCGCACGCCATGCGGTACCGGTGGGCATTGCCTGCGCCCTGGTCGGCGTGATCATCGGTGTGGTGTCGCTGACCGGTGTGGCCTCGACCTTTGCCGGCTATATCCTCGCGGTCGGTGAGAACAATCTGTTCCTCTCGCTGATCCTGACAATGCTGACCTGCCTGGTGCTGGGCATGGGCATTCCGACCATCCCCAACTACATCATCACCAGTTCGATCGCCGCACCGGCGCTGCTGGACCTCGGTGTCCCGCTGCTCGTCTCGCACATGTTCGTGTTCTATTTCGGCATCCTCGCCGACCTCACACCGCCGGTGGCGCTGGCCTGCTTCGCGGCGGCACCGATCGCCAAGGAAACCGGACTGAAGATCAGCATGTGGGCGGTGCGCATCGCCATTGCCGGCTTCGTGGTGCCGTTCATGGCGGTCTACAACCCCTCGCTGATGATGCAAGGCGACAGCCTGTGGATGACCGCTTACATGGTTCTCAAGGCCGCTTTCGCCATTGGACTCTGGGGCGTCGCCACGATTGGCTACCTGCAGCGCCCGCTGGCCTGGTGGGAGCGTGTGCTTGGTTTCGCCGCTGGCGCGACGCTGATCATGGCCATGCCGATCACCGATGAAATCGGCTTCGGTATTGGCCTTCTGTTGCTCGCACAGCACATTGTGCGTGCCCGTCGTGCCGGGCCGGTACTGGCGTGATCGGACTCTGTCTGGGGCTGGCCGGGGTGGTGTGGGCGGAGGTACCCGTCGCCGACTTCACCCTGGCCTGGAACCACACCATCGAGAAGATCCGCTGGGAAGAGGATTACCGCGTGACGCCGGACGGGCTGCTGCTCGGCGAAGCGCGGGTCAAGGGTTCAGGCGCCGGGATGGAAATCCCGGATGGCGCCGAACTGCGTGACGGGGCCTGGCACTACCAGCGCCAGATGCCGCCGTTGCAACCGCTGCGAGTGGGGCGATCCCCCGAAGCAGGGGATTACCAATTGTGTTTCGACCAGCGTTGCCACGCCTTGAGCGAATGGCTGGGCCCGCCAAAAGCGGCCCAGCCCGCGCTGGAACTCTGGAGCTGCGCCGCGCAGGTGGTGGGCTCCTAACGTACGGCCTGCATGGCCTCGCGGTCATGTAGGTTGCACACACCGCCTGGTGGATCGGTGAAACGTGATCCACCCTACGTTGGCTCATCGCCTACGGCGGTTATCAGGTGGCCTGCAACGTCGCTCTGCGCTTGCTTGCTGCAAGCTGTCTGGCGCGCAACTTGCGCCACCAGATCACCTCGCCAGTCACCGACAGCACGGCAATTGCCAACCCCAATACCGCGATCAGAATGCGCCCAGGCATACCCAGGATCCGGCCGCCGTGTATCGCGGGTTGCAGCATGTGGAACTGCTCACCCAAGGTGCCCTGCCCCGGTATCTCCTGTCCCAGCAATTGCGTGCCGTCGCTGCCGTGAAAAAATAGCCAGGCATTGCCCTGGTTGCTGTCGTGGTCACCGAATCCGGCACCGTAGAAGTTGTACTCGAAGCTGTAATACAGCTCACCGATGGGTTCGCTCAGACCCAGGTCGGCGGCGTGCTGCATGGCGAAGTCATAGGCCCGATGGAAGTCGTACTGCGTCACACCCAACTCGTCCTTTGGCAGCTTTCCGCGCGCCGCGTAAACGCTCGGCTCCACCGTTGATACCAACGACACCACCGGTTTGAAGACCTGCTCAGGCAGGTTCATGGCGATGCTGCTGATGGCGACCGGGGTGAGCAGCAACCAAAGCCACAGCCCGCCGGCGCGATGCACGTCGTGGTTGAGCCGCTGGCGCTTGATCTTCCAGGCGGTTCTCCACTTGCCAAAGAACGGCCGCCCACGCGGAAAGGTCAGCAGCAGCGAGACGACACAGTCGAGGGTCCAGAAGATTGCGACGATACCCATCAGCCAGAGGCCCCAGTTGCCCGGCAGCGTCAGGTTGTAGTGAAACTCCAGCAGAAACGGCACCAGGTTCTGCCGGGAAAAACAGCACTCGCCCCAATAGCGTGTGCCAACCAGATCGCCAGTCACCGCATCGAGGTAATGCACCACCGGCTGTTCTTCATAAGGCTTGCCGGTTGCAGGATCATTGCGCGGTACCAACGCCATCAGCGCGGCATGCCCCGGCTCGTCCGGAAACTCCATGTACCAGACTTGCATGCGCGGATTGGCCTGCTCTACCCGGTCGACCAGCGCCCCCGGCGCCAGCACCGGGCCTTCGCTGGCGGTGTGATAGAACTCGGGATTAAGCCATTCATCCAGCTCATGATGGAAGGCCAACACACTGCCAGTGATTCCGGCGAGAAACAGAAACAGCGCCGTCGCCAGTCCAATGTAGCGGTGCAGCAGTACGAGGATCGAGCGCATGGTCGGTGTCCGTCTTGCAGAACGCACAAAGCCGCCGGCCCATCACAGGCCAGCGGCTTTCGCAGGGTGCTTAGAAGTCGTAGGTCAACGTGGCCATGACGTTTCGCGCTTCGCCGTAATAGCACTGACTGAGGCTGTTGCAGGCGGCGACGTATTTTACGTCGGTCAGGTTGTTCAGGTTCAGCTGTGCGCTCAAACCGTCGAGCCCGACACGCGACAAGTCGTAACCGAGCATGGCGTCGTACAGCGTGTAGGACGGGATACGTAGCGTATTCTCCGCATCCGCCCAGCTCTTGCCGAAGTAGCGCACGCCGCCGCCGACCTGCAAGCCGGCGATCAGGCCTTGCTCGAATGTGTAGTCGGTCCACAGCGACGCCATGTTGCGGGCCACCGCATTAGGCGTATTGCCGCGGTTATTGACCCCAGCAGCGCCGGTGAAGTCCTTGGAGTACTCCACATCCATGTAGGTGTAGCTGGCGATCACGTTGAGGTTGTCTCGCGGACGCAAGCGCGCCTCCACTTCCACGCCTTTGGAGGTGAGTTCGCCGACGGCGCGATAGAAGTTCTCGTTGGAATCCTTGTTCGCCAGGTTCGACTGTTTCAGGTCGAAGTAGGAGATGGAGTACAGATCGTCGGTGCCCAGCGGCTGGTATTTCAGCCCCAGCTCGTACTGTTCACCCTCGGTCGGGTCGAGCAGCGTGATGTCATAGCTACCTGTGCCCGAATCATAGTTATAGGCTCCCGTGGCGTTAGGGTTGAAGGATTCCGAATAGCTAGCGTAGGGCGACAAGCCGTTGTTGAAGGCATAGAGCACCCCGACCCGCCCGGTAAACTGCTCAAGTTTTGACTGGTCCGCCTGGTCGCCATACATGGACTCAGTCTGCTCGAAGGAAACATCGACCCAGTCCTGCCGGGCACCCAGCGAAAAGCGCCAGTTGCCCAGGCTGATCAAATCCTGCACGTAGAGGCCGGTCTGCTCCAGCTCCCGTAGTTCGTCGTACTGGTGATAGAAAACCAGGCTGCTCGGTTTGGCGACGCCGGTATAGGGGTTGATCGTGCCGATGCCGGTGGCCGCGTTGTAATCGACTTTGGCCTTGCGACGCTGATAATCCAGCCCGGTTACCAAGGTGTGGTTCAGTGCACCGGTGTCAAAAAGGAACTGCAGCTGGTTATCCAACGTCCAGGCGTGTAGCACCTCGTCAGCGCCGGTGTAATAGCGCACCAGCTCGTCCTGCGTGGCGTAGCCGTACTGGTAGACCTGGCCGGACTCGACCGTCGAATCGAGATACTGAAAGTTCTGCCGCGCCGACACCGTATCGTTGAAACGGTGTTCCAGCTGATAGCCGATCATCTGCTGGTCGCGCTCGAACTTTTCGTAATCCTCATCGCCTTCGAAGAAGCTGCGTGAGATGCGCTGACCGTTGTGCGAGGTTACGGTGCCGTCAGCTGGCAGGCCGCCGTGATAGCCGCTTTCGGGGTCATGCTGGAGCATGGCCTGGAGCGTCAGCCGGGTGTCCTCGGTGAAGTCGATGCTCAGCGAAGGCATGACGGCGTAGCGCTTCTCCTCAATGCCATCGACCTGGTTGTCGGCATCCTTTGCGACGCCGACCAGACGATAGGCGATGCGCTCGTCATCCAGCGGGCCGGTGAAGTCGAACGCGGCCTGCTTGTTATCCTCGCTGCCGTAGGACAGCCTGATCTGCCGACTCGCCTCGTACTGCGGCTTCTTGCTGGTCATCGCCACCAGGCCACCGGGCAGGCTGCGGCCGTAGAGCACCGAGGATGGGCCTTTGAGGATGTCGATACGCTCGATGAAATAGGGGTCGACCTGCAGGCTGCTGTAGGTGCCGCTATCGCCCAGCAGCTTCTGGCCATCGAGGTAGAGGTTATCCACCGACCCGTCAGTGATACCGCGCATGGCGACGTAGTCGTAACGGGTAGTGGCACCATAGGGAGTGCTCATCAGGCCCGGCGTGTAGCGTACGGCTTGGGCAATGGAGCGTGATCCCTGGTCTTCGATCTGCTGGCGGGTGACCACGGAAACGGTTTGCGAGGTCTCGGCCAACGGCACGCTCGTCTTGGTCGCCACGCTGCTGTGCGTGGCGTTGTAGCCTTCCATATCGCCCAGCGCATTGCCCAGCGCGAAGCCTTCCACCACCATCGGCTTCAGCTCGACGGCTTGGGCCTGTTCGCGAGACGGCGCGGGCACCAGCGAATAGGCACCACGTTCGTCACGCACGGCCTGCAGACCGCTGCCGTCCAGCAAAGTGTCGAAGCCTTCTTCAACGCCATATTGACCGTGCAGGCCGCTCGACTGGCGATTGTCGACCAGACGGCCATCGACCGACATCATCACCCCTGCCTCCCCGGCGAAGCGGCTCAGGGCGGAGGAAAGTGAACCGGGCGGAATGTCATAGCTGCGTTCAGTCTGCTGCTGTACCGATTGCGCCAGCGCCGCCGGCGCGACGGCAACGGTGGCCAATGACAGGCAGATCATGGCGGCACGAATGGCCTGGGACAGCGGACGTGGACGGCGAACGGGCAAGGCAGCGGAGCGCATGATTCATCCTTTTTGCGGGAGCAAATTCGTGATCGTTGCGGTTATGCCCCGCGACTCGTCCCAAAAGGGAACCGCCAACTCAAATTATTTTCATCGGGTGCTTTTCAGGCTTCGGATTGCACCGGCTCGAGACTGACCCACCACGGAAGGCGCCGATTGACGCGCAACGACAGCGTGCTCGCCAGAACGTCTAGGACACGCTCGGTATCGGCCAGTGGATAAGCGCCCACCACGCGTAGGCCAGCGATGCGGGGATCACAACCGAGAAAGCCCTGGCGGTATCGGCTCAGCTCGGCCAGGAATTCATCCAACCGCAGGTTGTCAGCCACCAGCACGCCACGAACCCAGGCCTGGCGCCCCATTTGAACCGGACGTTCGGCTTCGGCGTAGCGCTGGTCGAAGCTGATTTGCTGGCCCTGCAGTGCCGTACGTGCTCGACCATTGGCAGGTCGGAACTCAACAGCGCCGTCGAACACACTGAGCTGCGTGCGACCGTCGCGCTGCAGGACCGAAAAACGTGCGGTCTCATGGGTTTTCACGCTGCCTTCGGCGGTCCGCAGCAACAACGGACGCTGTTCATTGCTTGCCTGCACCAGCAGCTCGCCACGGTAGAGCGACAGCTGGCGCACCTGATCATCGAGCGCGACGTCGACCGCGCTGTCGGTGTTAAGCCACAGGTGCGAGCCGTCAGGCAATCGCCAATCGCGCACCTCACCCACAGCCGTGCGTTGGTCGGCCGTCCAGCTGCGCCAAGGCATGGCGCCGCCCGCCAAGGCCAGAACACCACCCCCAAAAATAACGGACAGGGCCTTCAGTGCCTGTCGCCGCGTCGGCTGACGGCGCTGCATCAAACTGCTCGCCCTGGCACCAAACGGATCGCGGGCGAGCGGCTCGAGGCGTCCACTGATCTGTTCGACGCGCTGCCACGCGCGCGCGTGCTCGGGATCGTTTAGCCAGCGTCGCCAGGCCTCGAGATCGTCATCGCTGACGCGGTCCGACTGCAGCACGGCGAACCACTGTGCAGCGGCCTGCAGCACCTGATAGTCCAGCTTCACTCAGTCGTCCTCGATCAGGGTCAGGCAGTGCAGCATGGCCTGCGCCATGTACTTTTTGACCATCCGTTCGGACACGCCCAGTTCCAACCCGATGGCGGCGTAGGTCAGGCCCTGCAGTTGTGACAGGAGAAACGTACGCCGCACGTTTTCCGGCAGTCGAGCGAGCATGGCGTCGACCTGCATCAGTGTTTCGACCACCAGCACCTGAGATTCCGGCGAAGGAGCCACCGCCTCCGGTTGCAGCGCAATCGCTTCCAGGTAAGCCTGCTCGATCTGCCGCCGACGCCAATGGTTGATCAACAGGCCACGGGCAATGATGTGCAAGTACGCACGCGGCTCACGTATCGCATCCAGCCCCTGGTCCTTGCTCAGCACCCGCACGAAGGTGTCCTGGGCAAGGTCGGCTGCCCTCTGGCTGCAACCAAGCTGTCGCCGTAACCAACCGTTCAGCCAGCCCTGGTGGTCGACATAAAGTCGATGCACCAGTTGTTGCCGGCCCCCCCCATCCGCTGCCATGTCTCGCCGCCTTTCATCGTCAAGACGGTAATGCTAACGCTTCTCATCAACAAAAGACCATGAGGTTGTCTCGCCTCTGATCTTTTTGCTGGGGACTTTCCGGCGGCTGGACTAGGCTGTTCAACAACTGATTGCAGGAGAACCTCATGACCCACTTCGCCCGGCTCAGCCTGGCTGCGCTGCTTGCCGCAGCCCTCCCCGTTCAAGCAGCGCAGCTACTCCCCGGCCTATGGGAGTTCAGCAGTGAGAAACTGGTCGTCGACGGCATGCAGATGCCTGGCATGTCCGAGATGTTGGCGCAGATGAACCAGTTGCCTCCCGAGCAGCGCAAAATGATGGAGAGCATGCTTGCCGAACAGGGTGTCGAGCTGGGTTCCGGGGGCGTCCGCATCTGTCTGAGCGAAGCACAGGTTAAGTCACGCAAGCTGCCCTTTCAGGACGAGCCCGGTTGCAAGCAAGAGGTCCTTGAACAAACGGAAAGCCTGTGGCGATTCCGTTTCGAGTGCCCGGACGCAAAGGGTCAGGGCGAGACGAAGGTGATCAGCGAGCGGGAGGTAGCAAGCACAATCGAGACGACCTACACCACGGGCGAACAACAGGGCACCAGTCAAATGCAGTCACGCGGCCAGTGGATTGGCGAGGACTGCGGCGCATTGAAGCCTCAGCGCTAATCAGCGCAACGTTTCACGTGGAACGCGACGCAACACTTGCGATTATTCCGTGACCCAATCACCTGCACTGTTCTGTTCGCATGCAGGCTGCAGGTAACGGGCATCGCTGGCGACGCCGTAGTAGTGGATGTCCTGGCGATACGGCATGTTCGAAACCTGGGCGTTGCGGCAAATGCCGAACGCGCCAGTCGGACACTGCTCAACAAAGGTCACTTCGACCTCTTGGTCCTTGAGGGCTGGCTGGCAGAATCCGCTGCGAAAGAGCTCGCCGGGAATGCTGCGATTTTCCTGGCAGATCTTCACTTCAATCCGATCATCCTGACTATGAACGATGCAGCCTTCTGCAAGCGCCTCGGCGCAAAGCCCTACCATCAACAGCAGCACATACAGCGAACGCATCACCAGTCCCTCCCGATCGAACGCGGCGACTCTAGCACGCAGGTCTGAAAACCGCTTTCCTCCGATCGGCAGAATGCGCACCATAACGCCATGCTTTCCAATATCCCGACACACCTCATCAGCGGCTCACTCGGCGCGGGCAAAACCAGCCTGATACGTGCGCTGCTGGCGCAACGCCCTGCCAGCGAGCGCTGGGCGGTGCTAATCAATGAATTCGGCCAGATCGGGCTCGATGCTGCGCTACTGAGCACCGACGACTCAGGCGTAAGCCTGACGGAAGTCGCCGGCGGCTGCCTGTGTTGCGTAAATGGTGTGCCCTTCCAGGTGGGCCTGAGCCGATTGTTGCGCAAGGCGAAGCCGGACCGGCTGTTCATCGAACCCTCCGGCCTGGGTCATCCTGCCGAGCTGCTTGATCAACTCTCGCGCGCACCTTGGCACGGCGTGCTTGCTGTGCAGCCCTGCGTGGCGGTCATCGACGGGCCGGGGCTGCTACGGGGCGAACCGCTTCCGGAGAGCCAGCGGCAGTCACTGAACCACTGTGGTCTGTTGGTGATAAACAAGAGCGAAGGCCTGAGCCAAACCGAACGGCATTCAATTAAAACGCTGCTGCCGCCGATACCGGTCCGCTGGACGCAACATGGACAGCTGCCGCTCAGGGAGTTGCCCGGCATCGACCAGCACGCAAGTCATGTTGAAACAGCCCCCTCATCGCTGCCCTCTCCACCGGCAAGCCTTGCTCATGTCTGGCTGGACCCGCGTCAACCACTGTGCCAGAGCCAGGGTAGCGCCGATGGCTGGAGCATCGGCTGGCGCTGGCACCCGAGTCAGCGCTTCGATCTGGAGCGCGTCAAGGGCTGGCTGGAATCGATGGACTGGCGGCGCGCGAAGCTAGTCATGCAGGGTTCGCAGGGCTGGCAGTCACTCAACGCGCTGAATGGCCAGACCTTGGCATTCGCGCCCAGCGAATGGCGCAAGGATTCCCGCCTCGAATTGATCTTCACTGAGCCTCAGGATGAACAGCATCTGAACGACGCGCTGGTCGCCTGCCGGCTGTGACTTAGCGGTTCAATCGTCGCGGCGGCGCCAATCGTCCATCTGAATCACCTGGCCAGAATCCTGACGAGCAGGAAACGGATGGGCTTCCATTTCGATCGGGCCCGAACGGGCGCCAAACATCACGATGCTGCCCTGGTGCCGCTGCTCCCCGGTTACGGTGAACTCGAATCCATAGACCCGGGCAAAGCGGCGCTGGCCACGTGTATCACGGATCAACCCGAGTCGGCGAAAGGCTACGTTGCCGTCGAGCAGCTCCACATCCATCTTCTTGCAGTGCTGCCGTACCGCCCTCAGCGCCCGCTCGCGGATGCCATAGGAATGCCACAGCCAGGCGCCAATGCTGAACAGCACCAGGACAATAAACAGATTGCCGAGGGTCACCATGCGTGACACTGCCGGCAACCCCGCAAGCAGCGATAGGCATCGTGCCCTGCGCGCGGCGCAACGGTGACCCGGCGCATCAGCTTTCCAGCCAAACGTCGCGTACCCAATGCCAGACCGACTCCCAGCTTTCGTCAGTCATCTCATGCCCGCTGCCGTCGAACAACATGACTTCACCTTCAAGATCCACTACGTAGAAATCAGGTCCGTCCTGGCAGATGGGCAGCAGGTCGCGCTCCACGCCGGCGTCCCAGGCGTTCGCGGCCACCTCGGGCAGATAAGTGTGCGCTTGCGGATCAGCCGCGGTGACGGGCTCCAGACGTCCATAGACAACGTCGCTGACCGTCAGCAGAAACTCGCGCAGGCCGAACGGCAGATTGATCAGCAACTCTTCCTCAACCTCGACCAACCGGTCATCGTCCGGCAGCTCCAGTGGCACTGGCACTGGTTCGTTTAGCTCTCGCAGCTGCTCGATTACTTCTTCCATGACGGCCCCCCTTCGACGGTCTTGAGAATGCGCGTTTATACAAGCCCACGCATTGGCTAGCCAGTACCAGTCGCGCTAAAGTATTTGCCGTTTGGAAAAAATTGGCGCGCCGCTAGGGTTTCGCGGGTAATGAACGGTCCGCCTTGCAGTCTCAGACATTAGGTAGCAACCGCAATTGGTGCCTGCTCGTCGCCATCAGCCCGTAACGGGGTGAACAGGAGAAATTGTGGCATCCATTGAAGATCTAGATACGCTCGCCAAGGCGATCGCCCAGTGCGGTGACGAGCCGATCCATATCCCCGGCAGCATTCAGCCTCATGGCTTTCTGCTGGTAGTCAGCGAGCCCCAGCTAACCATTACCCAGGCCAGCGAAAACGTGCGTGAATGGCTCGGCGTTGATGTGCAGACGCTGCTGGGGCAGCCGCTGACCGAACTCATCGGTGAATGCGGTTTTGCTGAAGGGTTGGCTTCATTGGCTGACGATGATCACAACCCGTTTCACCTGCGGGACATCAATTTCAGCCTGCCAGGCCGCAGTAACCATCCGCCGCTAGCCCTGATGGCGCACCGCTACAAGGGCAAGCTGATCGTCGAGTTCGAAGCGGCCGGCAGCCCGGGCGCGGCATACGACAAGTTATACCCTCTGATGCGCACCTTCGTCGTGCAGCTGCAGGAGGCGCAAGACCTTCAGTACATCTGCCAACTGGCTGTTCATGAGGTCAAGCGCATCACCGGCTTCGGTCGCGTCAAAGCCTATCGATTCGATTCCCAGGGCAACGGCCATGTATTGGCAGAGCAGGCTGACGCAGGCTATCCGCGTTATCTGGGGCTTTGTTTTCCCGCCTCGGATATCCCGCCGCAAGCGCGTCAGCTCTACTGCAACAACCTGATCCGCGTAATCCAGGACGCCAATTACCAACCCTCTCCGGTCGTGCCCACGCTGACACCTGACGGAGAGCCGCTGGACTTGAGCTTCGCCTCGCTGCGCAGCGTGTCGCCTGTTCATCTGCAATACATGCGCAACATGGGCACTCTGGCGTCGATGTCGATTTCCATCGTCATCCAGGGGCGCCTCTGGGGACTTATTTCCTGCCACGACGCCGAGCCTCGCCAGGTCAACTACCAGACCCGTACAGCCTGCGAGCTGCTGGGTCGCATCATGTCGCTGCAGATCGAAGCCAAAGAGGCGGCGACCCTGGCGCAACGCAAGCTCGAACTGCGACGGCAGATCGTCGAGATGCTGTCGTCCATGGCTGACCGCGACAGCGTCATTGAAGGCTACAAGTGTCTGCCGCAGGTGGTGCTGGAGTTTGCCGGTGCGGTCGGCGGCGCCATTGTCTCCGGCGAGCACTCCGAACCGATTGGCGAGACGCCGCCAGGCGCCTTGCTTGTGCGCTTGACCCAATGGCTGTCGAAGCAACGCGAGCAACTGGTGTTCAGCACCGACTGCGTCAGCCGCGACGTACCCTCGATACCTGAATTGGCCGAGCACTGTGCCGGTTTGCTGGCGATCTCCATCTCCCGCCTGCACCCGCATTACTTGATCTGGTTTCGACGCGAACAGATCAAGACAGTCAACTGGGCTGGCCAGCCAGAAAAGCGCATCAACAGCCAGGGCAGCCTCTCGCCACGCCACAGCTTTGAAAGCTGGCAAGAGACGGTACGCGGCTATGCGACGCCTTGGCAGCAGGTTGAGCTGGAGGGCGCACTGGAGTTGCGCACAGCAGTGCTCGGTATCGTCCTGCGCAAGGCCGAAGAGATGGCCCAGCTGGCCGGCGAACTGCGCGAAAGCAACAAGGAGCTGGAGTCCTTCTCTTACAGCGTTTCACACGACCTGCGTGCGCCGTTGCGGCACATTGCGGGGTATGCCGAGCTGCTCGGAGAGCTCGAAGGTAGCAAGCTCAGCGAACGCGGCCTGCGCTTTCTCGACAACATTGGCGACGCCGCCCGCTTTGCAGGAACTCTGGTGGACAATCTGTTGAGTTTCTCCCAGATGGGTCGCGCCGCACTGCGCTTGTCCGATGTGAATCTGGCCGCGTTGGTTGATTCCATTCGTCAGGAAATGGCACCTGACTGTGAAGGTCGCGAAATAGAATGGCAGGTCCATCCTATGCCGATCGTGGTCGCCGACGCTGCTTTCATCCACATGGCGTTGCGCAACCTGATCTCGAACGCGATCAAATACAGCCGCAAACGCGAGCACGCCACCATTGAGATCGGTGCCGAAGAGCGCACCGAGGAAATCATCGTCTACGTCCGCGATAACGGCGTGGGCTTCAACATGCAGTACGCCAACAAATTGTTCGGCGTCTTCCAGCGGCTGCATCGCATGGAAGAATTCGAAGGCACCGGGATTGGTCTGGCCAGCGTGCGCCGGATCATCGAACGCCACGATGGTCAGGTCTGGGCCAACGGCGAGGTCAACCAGGGTGCGACCTTCTTCTTTTCACTCCCCAGACTTACCTATGCGTCACCCATTTAGTACGGGACTCTAAATGCTCAAACCGATTTTGCTGGTCGAGGACAATCCACACGATCTCGAGCTGACGTTGGTGGCGCTCGAGCGCAGCCAGCTGGCCAATGACGTCATCGTCATGCGCGACGGCGCCGAGGCCCTGGATTACCTGTACCGCCGCGGCGACCATGCCGACCGCGCCGACGGCAATCCAGCCGTGCTGCTGCTGGATCTGAAACTGCCAAAGGTCGACGGACTCGAGGTGCTCAAGACCGTTCGGGACACCCCAGAATTGCGCAGTATTCCTGTGGTGATGCTCACGTCGTCCCGTGAAGAGCCCGACCTGGTCCGAGCATACGAACTCGGAGTGAACGCTTACGTGGTCAAGCCGGTCGAATTTCGAGATTTCGTCGCCGCCATCTCCGATCTGGGGATTTTCTGGGCTGTGCTGAATGAGCCGCCACCCGGATCGCTGCGGTTGCAGCGCCAACTTCGGGATCGCAAGAACAGTGAGGAGCCGAGCTAAACGCTCATGCTTTAGGCTCCAAAGCAGAACTCCTTTCAAGTAGTGCGGTATCCGCGACAGGATGGTTATGCCGGCGACAACACCTATCAGCGTCCTGTTTGTTGAAGACAGCCCGCACGACGCTGAACTAGCGCTCGTCACGCTCGAAAGAAGCGGCTATCACGTCGATAGCGAAGTGGTTTTCGACCAGGCAGGTGTTGTCGAAGCCCTGCAACGCAGATGCTTCGATCTAATTCTTTCCGACTTTATCCTCCCCGGCTATTCCGGCGGCCTGGCCCTGCAGGATGCCAGGCAGCTCGCACCCGAAACGCCGTTCATCTTTCTCTCCGGCGTCTTCGGTGAGGAGCATGCTGTAAACATGATGCGCTCCGGCGCTGTGGACTATGTCCTCAAGCAAAACCTCGGTTTCCTTCCGAAAGCTGTCGAGCGGGCATTGAGCGAGGTCCAGGAGCGGCGCGGCCGGTTGCGCGCAGAGGAAGCGCTGCATGAGGTTGAGGTTCGGGCGCGTTTGGCGATTGACGCTGCGGGGCTCGGCATGTGGGACTACGATCCACAGCACGGCAGGCTGGTTCTCGACCGTCGTTGCCGCGCCATGTTCGGCTTGGCCGACCGTGCGTCTGTGGATATCCATGTCTTCGAGTCGCTGTGCCACCCAGAAGACCTGCAGCGCATGCGCGAACACGTCTGGGAAGCGATCAGCATCGACAAGGGCGACAAGGAGTACACCACCGACTACCGGATCATGCTCGAAAGCGGTCAGGTTCGCTGGTTTGAAACCCGTGGCCAGGCGTTTTTCGATGAAGGCCTGTGCAAGCGTTTCATCGGTGTGGTGATGGACGTTACCGAGCAGCGACTGGCGACCGAAGCGCTCAAGCGCATGAATGTAACCCTGGGTGAACGCGTAGAAGAACGTACCCGAGAACGAGACCGGACCTGGGAACTGTCACGGGATTTGCTCGCCGTGATGCGTTTCGACACCACCGTGGTTGCACTCAACCCCGCCTGGGAAGAAGCGCTTGGCTGGCCGCGTGAAGAACTGATCAACACACCGTTATGGTCACTAGTCCACGCCGATGATCTCAGCGCGACCCAAGCGGAGACCGAACGCATTCGCTGCGGTAACGTCACCGATCGCTTCGTCAACCGCATGCAGCATCGTGACGGCAGCTACCGCTGGCTGTCCTGGACTGCCGTACCCGAGGCCGGAATGATGTACGCCGCGGCGCGTGACATCACCAGCGAAATAGCGGCGGTAGACAAGCTCGCCGCCGCCAACCGCGAGCTCACCGAGCAGATCACCGAACGCGAGCGCATCGAAGCCACGCTGCAACAGATGCAACGGCTGGAGGCCGTCGGCCAGCTTACGGCTGGTGTCGCGCATGACTTCAACAACCTGTTGACGGTGATCCTCACCAGCGCCAGCTTTCTCAAAAATGACCTGGAACGCGGCGCACCGCTGGCCAAATCACTCAGCCGCCTGCAGTACATTCAGGAATCCGGCGAGCGCGGTGCAACCTTGACCAGCCAGCTGCTTGCGTTTGCTCGCCGCCAGCAACTCGCCCCTAAAGCCGTTGATCTCAACGACACGCTGGTCGGCCTGTTGAGTCTGTTGCACAGCACCCTGGGCGGCTCCGTCACCATCGAAACCGATACCCGTGCCGGGCTCTGGCACGCGCTGGTCGACCCTACGCAAATCGAGATGATCATCCTCAATCTCGCCATCAACGCGCGAGATGCGATGGGCTCCGGTGGTTGCCTGACCCTGCGTACCAACAACGCGGTGATTAGCGCGCCGGCAGAACGCGCTGAAGAACCTGGGCCGGGCGAATACGTGGTGCTGTCGGTCAAGGACACCGGCTCCGGCATGACAGACGAGGTGCTGCAGAAAGCCTTCGAACCCTTCTTCACCACCAAGGAAGTCGGCAAGGGTTCAGGGCTCGGCTTGGCCCAGGTGTTCGGCTTTGCCAAGCAATCCGGTGGCGGGGCGCGCATCGAGACCAAGCTGGGTGCAGGCACCACTGTGATGGTCTACCTGCCTCGGGTGACCGCCCCAGAACGCAGTCTCGGCGCCGCGGACCACGAGCAGGACATGCCCATCGACGAGGCCTCGCACAAGGTACTGCTGGTGGACGACGACCCCGCCGTGCGCGAAGTGACCGCACAAATGCTGAGCAATCTGGGTTACGCAGTGGTTCAGGCCGACGGTGGTCGTATGGCCTTGGAGATGCTCGAACAGGGCGCGGCGGTGGATCTGGTACTTGCCGATTTCGCCATGCCGGGCATGAACGGAGGTGAGCTCGCGCGGGCTATCTCGTCTCGCTATCCCAAGTTGCCCGTGGTGTTCATCACCGGCTACGCCGAGCTTGGCGAACTGGGAATGGGCAGCGCGACCATCATTCAGAAGCCCTTTCGCGAGGAACAGTTGGTGCGAACGCTGAGTATGGTGCTGAAGGAAAGCAACCCGGCCTGATGGACAGCTTGCGAAATCAGCTGCGCGCAGCCACCGCGCCGCAACATGAACGCGTCGACAAGGCTTTTTCGGCCTATCGACTGGATCAGCCCGAAGGCTACCGCGCTTTTCTACAGGCCCATGCACAGGTGCTCATTCCGCTGGAAATCGAGCTGGAGCGGGCTGGTATCGAATCGATGCTTGATGACTGGCCCCTGCGTAGCAGACGCCACGCATTGCTCGCAGACCTCCAGGCGCTGGGCTGCGCAGAGCCGCCGTTGACGCCGCCGGGCATGGCACCCTCATTCGGTTGGAGCTGGGGCGCGGCTTATGTGATCGAGGGCTCGCGCCTGGGTGGTCGTGTGCTGTCGCGGCGCGTTGCCGAAGCCAGCCCGTCTGCCCCGCTACGCTATCTGAACCACGGCAGCGCGACGCCACTATGGCCGAGTTTTCTGCAGAAGCTCGAACAGCAGGGCTCGGCATGTGACTGGTCCGAGGTGCTTACCGGAGCGAATGCCACATTCGACCGTTTTCTGAGCGCAGCCCGGTCGAACAGGCTATAAAGCAAAAAAGCCCTGACAGGCTTTTTTGCTGTGCTCAACACACGCGCTTAGGCAGATCGGACGGCCTACTCGACGGTTACTGATTTAGCCAGGTTACGTGGCTGGTCGACGTCGGTACCGCGCAGCACCGCAACGTAATAGGAAAGCAGCTGCAGGGGAATCGTGTAGAGGATCGGCGCCAGTACATCGTGGATGTGCGGCATGCTGACGATAAAGGTGCCCTCCCCGTTCTCGATGCCCGCTTCACGATCAGCAAAGACGATCAGCTCGCCGCCGCGCGCGCGTACTTCCTGCAGGTTGGATTTGAGCTTTTCCAGCAATTCGTTGTTAGGCGCCACGGTGACCACCGGCATGTCAGCGTCGACCAGCGCCAACGGACCATGCTTGAGCTCACCGGCCGGATAGGCCTCGGCGTGAATGTAGGAAATTTCCTTGAGCTTCAGCGCCCCTTCCATGGCCACCGGGTATTGCGCGCCACGGCCGAGGAACAGTGTGTGGTGCTTCTCGGCGAAATGTTCGGAAATCTTTTCCACCGTGGTGTCCATGGCCAGCGCTTCGCCAAGGCGTGTAGGCAGACGACGTAGTTCGTCGATCAGCTCCGCTTCCAAGGCTGGCGCCAGGGTGCCGCGTACCTGTCCCAGTGACAGGGTCAGCAGCAAAAGGCCGACCAGTTGCGTGGTGAAGGCCTTGGTCGAAGCCACGCCGATTTCAGGGCCGGCCTGAGTCAGCAGGGTCAGATCGGACTCGCGCACCAGAGAGCTGATGCCGACGTTACAGATAGCCAGGCTGGCAAGATAACGACCTTCCCCTTCCGTCCGCGCCTTGGCGTTGCGCAGCGCAGCGAGAGAATCGGCCGTTTCGCCAGACTGGGAAATGGTGACGAACAGCGTATCCGGCTGCACCACCACCTTGCGGTAGCGAAACTCGCTGGCCACTTCTACCTGACAGGGAATGCCGGCCAGCTCTTCGAGCCAGTAACGAGCGACCATTCCGGCATGGTAGCTGGTGCCGCAGGCGACGATCTGCACGTTACGCACCTTGGCGAACAGCTCAGCCGCCTGCGGGCCGAACGCCTGCACCAGTACCTGCTGGTCGCCAAGACGGCCTTCGAGGGTACGTTGCACGACCTTGGGCTGCTCATGAATTTCCTTGAGCATGAAATGGCGATACTCGCCCTTGTCCGCAGCTTCGGCACCCTCATGGTATTGCACGCTTTCGCGCTCGACAGGCTGGCCATCGACATTCCAGATCTGCACGCTGTCGCGGCGGATCTCGGCGATGTCACCTTCTTCCAGGTACATGAAGCGGTCAGTGACCTGACGCAGTGCCAGCTGATCGGAGGCGAGGAAATTCTCACCCAGGCCCAGGCCGATCACTAACGGGCTACCACTGCGGGCGGCAAGCAAGCGATCTGGCTGTTTCGCGCTGACCACCGCCAGACCATAGGCGCCGTGCAGCTCTTTGACGGCTTCCTTGAGCGCGACGGTCAGGTCGCCAACCTCGCCGAGCTTGTGATGCAACAGATGAACGATGACTTCGGTGTCGGTATCGGACACGAAAACATAGCCCATCCCTTTCAGCTGCTGGCGCAGCGCTTCGTGGTTTTCGATGATGCCGTTGTGCACCACGGCGAGGTCATCACCCGAAAAATGTGGATGAGCGTTGCGCTCGCAAGGTGCTCCGTGAGTGGCCCAGCGGGTGTGCGCAATGCCCAGGCGACCGGTAATTTGCTCGTCCTGTTGCGCCTGCTCCAGCTCGGCGACCTTGCCGGAACGGCGCAGACGATGCAGGCTTCCGCTGGCATCCAGCACGGCGACACCGGCGCTGTCGTAGCCACGGTACTCCAGGCGCTTGAGCCCTTCGAGCAGGATTGCGGTGATGTTACGTTCAGCGACGGCGCCAACGATGCCACACATGGTCAGGACTCCTGATGGGTTTCAACGGCCGCGCAGATCAGCTTGACACCGCGGGCCTGAATGCTTGAACGCGCCTCGGGTGTGAGACGGTCGTCCGTGATAAGGGTATGGATGTCGCCCCAGGGCAACTCCAGATTGGGTATGCGTCGGCCAATCTTGTCGGACTCGGCCAGCACGATGACTTCACGTGCGACTTCGGCCATGACCCGCGACAGGCCGAGCAACTCGTTGAAAGTGGTGGTGCCACGCTGCAGATCGATACCGTCTGCACCGATGAACAGCTGGTCGAAGTCGTAAGAACGCAGCACCTGTTCGGCCACTTGTCCCTGGAACGACTCGGAGTGCGGATCCCAGGTCCCGCCAGTCATCAACAGTGTCGGCTCGTGTTCCAGCTCGCGCAACGCATTGGCAACACTCAGCGAATTGGTCATGACCAACAGACCATGCTTGTGGCCCAGCTGCGGGATCATGGCTGCCGTGGTGGTGCCGCTGTCGATGATGATTCGCGCATGTTCACGAATGCATGCCACAGCGGCTCGGGCGATGGCTTGCTTGCAAAGCGATACCGGCTGCGCACTGTCACCAATCAGCTCCTGCGGCAAGAGCACCGCACCGCCGTAGCGACGCAACAGTAGACCGTTTTTCTCCAGCGCGGCGAGGTCCTTACGGATGGTCACCTCAGAGGTCTCGAAACGCCTGGACAGCTCGTCAACGCTGACCTCGCCCTGCTCGTTGAGCAAGGCAAGTATCGCGTGACGTCGTTGCGGGGTGTTGCGTTTCGACATACTTAAGTTTCGATTCGAAAGAAGAGCTGGCGAATCAAAACCTATTTTTGCGCAACGGTCAACTGCGGAGACGCTTCAACGCGTAATAGCACATCAGGCTAAGAACTGATTGGTCAGCTGTTTAGCGCCTGGCTTACAGTGCCGCTTGACCTTTCGATCCCAATCGCGGCACCGGGTCGTGATTGAGCAGCTCACCAGCGCGACGGTCTGACGCCACTGGTAAAGACGAGCCAGACCTGCAACCCAACGATGAACGCTTTCGCTGCTACTTCTGGCCTTTCTGCGGCCGCCGCCAGCCCGTGATCAATGCTTGCCGGGCTCGTCCCAGGGCCAAGGTTGCGGCCGGGACATCAGCAGTGATAACCGAGCCCGCGCCAGTGGTTGCGCCATCGCCCAGGGTCACCGGAGCCACCAACGAACTGTTGGAGCCAATGAACACGTCCTCGCCCATGACTGTGCGGAACTTGTTTACACCGTCGTAATTGCAGGTGATGGTGCCGGCCCCGATGTTGGTCCGTGCACCTATATCCGCATCGCCCAGATAGGCCAGGTGCCCGGCCTTGGCACCCTCGCCCAGGCTGGCGTTCTTCACCTCGACGAAATTGCCAACATGCGCTTTGGCGCCTAATACCGCGCCGGGGCGCAAACGGGCAAATGGCCCGCAATCAGCGCCTTCACCCAATTCCGCGCCTTCGAGATGACTGTTGGCCTTGACCACCGAACCGCGGCGTAGCGTGCTGTTGCGGATCACGCAGTTTGGCCCGATCTCCACACCGTCCTCTATCACGACCTTGCCTTCGAGAATCACGTTCACATCAATTAGCACATCGCGACCGGCAGTAACCTCGCCGCGCAGATCAAAACGCGCGGGATCTCTCAAAGTCACGCCCTGTGCCATTAAATGGCGAGCGGCACGCTGCTGATAATGTCGCTCAAGCTCAGCCAGTTGAATGCGGTCATTGGCGCCCTGAACTTCCATTGCATGGAGCGGCTGCTCGGTGGCGACCACCAGCCCATCGGCGACCGCCATGGCGATCACATCGGTCAGGTAGTACTCACCCTGGGCGTTGCTGTTCGATAGCCGGCCCAGCCAGTCGGCAAGCCGCTCACCCGGCACGGCCAAGATACCGGTATTGCCTTCAGTGATGAGCCTCTGAGCCGCAGATGCATCCTTGTGTTCGACGATCGCCTGCACCACCCCTTGCCCGTTGCGAACGATCCGTCCATAGCCGCTGGGATCGGCCAGGTTCACAGTGAGAAGTGCGAGCTGTTGCGGGGTGACCTGCTGCAGAAGACGTTCCAGCGTCGCCGCCTCGATCAGCGGCACATCACCATAAAGGATCAGCACACGTTCGGCCGAAAGTGCCGGGAGCGCTTGGGCCACTGCATGCCCTGTCCCCAGTTGCTCGGCCTGCACCACAAAATTCAGATCATCCGCAGCCAGCTGTTCGCGAATCTGCTCGGCACCGTGGCCGATGACCACGTGGATGGCTTTTGGCGCGAGTGCGCGAGCGGTATCGATGACATGCCCAAGCATGGATCGACCAGCTACAGGATGGAGAACTTTCGGTAGGGCCGAGCGCATGCGCGTACCCTGACCAGCCGCGAGAATGACGATATCGAGAGACATGGCAGATCCTGAACAAACGTAGCCGCAGGCCGACGCCGGGGTTATTTCCAAGTGGCAGAAAAAGAAAAAGGGTAGCTAAGGCTACCCTTTTACTTGTTCGCGATGAAGCCGTTAGCGGATCAACCGCGACCGTACTTCTTGCGCATCGCCTCGATGGTCCGCAGCTGGGCTGCAGCCTCGGCGAGACGCGCAGCAGCGGAGCCGTAGTCAAACTCGGCACCCTTCTCGTGCAACGCTTTTTCAGCGGCTGTAACTGCAGCTTTCGCCGCCGCTTCGTCCAGATCCTTGGCGCGAGTAGCAGTATCGGCAAGCACCTTCACCATGTTCGGCTGTACTTCAATGAAGCCGCCAGAAATGTAGAAGATGTCTTCTTCGCCGCCCTGCTTGATCACACGCACCGGACCGGGCTTGAGATCAGTCAGCAAAGGAGCGTGGCCCGGCAGAATACCCAGGTCACCCAGGTGACCATGGGCGATGACCATCTCTACCAGCCCCGAGAACAGCTCTTCTTCCGCGCTGACGATGTCACAGTGGACTGTCATAGCCATACTTATGCCTCGGTAATGAGCTCTGCTGGAAACCTTCGCCGCCAGCAGAGCTTATTGGCGCCCGCAAGCGGGCGCGCCAGTTACAGTTTCTTGGCTTTCTCGATGGCTTCGTCGATACCGCCAACCATGTAGAACGCTTGCTCCGGCAGGTGATCGTAGTCACCGTTGAGGATGCCAGCGAAGCCACGGATGGTTTCTTTCAGCGAAACGTACTTGCCTGGCGAACCGGTGAAGACTTCGGCAACGAAGAACGGCTGGGACAGGAAGCGCTGGATCTTACGAGCACGGGATACCAGCTGCTTGTCGGCTTCGGACAGTTCGTCCATACCGAGAATCGCGATGATGTCCTTCAGCTCCTTGTAGCGCTGCAGCACGTACTGAACGCCGCGAGCGGTGTCGTAGTGCTCCTGGCCGATCACGTTGGCATCCAGCTGGCGCGACGTGGAGTCGAGCGGATCGACCGCCGGGTAGATACCCAGGGAAGCGATGTCACGGGACAGAACCACGGTGGCGTCCAGGTGGGCGAAGGTGGTCGCCGGGGACGGGTCGGTCAAGTCGTCCGCAGGTACGTAAACGGCCTGAACGGAGGTGATCGAACCGCTCTTGGTAGAGGTGATGCGCTCTTGCAGAACGCCCATTTCCTCAGCCAGTGTCGGCTGGTAACCCACCGCGGACGGCATACGACCCAGCAGGGCGGACACTTCGGTACCGGCCAGGGTGTAACGGTAGATGTTGTCGACGAACAGCAGAACGTCCTTACCTTCGTCACGAAACTTCTCGGCCATGGTCAGGCCGGTCAGTGCCACGCGCAGACGGTTTCCTGGTGGCTCGTTCATCTGGCCGTAGACCAGTGCAACCTTGTCCAGAACGTTGGAGTCCTTCATCTCGTGATAGAAGTCGTTACCTTCACGAGTACGCTCACCCACACCGGCGAACACGGAATAACCGCTGTGCTCCATCGCGATGTTACGGATCAGTTCCATCATGTTTACGGTCTTGCCCACGCCGGCACCACCGAACAGACCGACCTTACCGCCTTTGGCGAACGGGCAAACCAGGTCGATAACCTTGATGCCAGTCTCCAGCAACTCGTTGCCGCCAGCCTGCTCGGCATAGCTCGGCGCCGCGCGATGGATACCCCAGCGCTCTTCTTCACCGATCGGACCGGCTTCGTCGATGGGGTTGCCCAGCACGTCCATGATCCGGCCCAGTGTGGCAGTGCCCACCGGTACGGAGATGGCTGCGCCAGTGTTGCTGACGTCCAGGCCACGCTTGAGGCCTTCGGTCGAACCCATGGCGATGGTACGGACAATGCCGTCGCCCAGCTGCTGCTGAACTTCCAGGGTCGTTTCGGCGCCGGTCACTTTCAGCGCGTCATAGATGTTCGGTACCAGATCGCGCGGAAATTCCACGTCGATAACGGCGCCGATGATTTGAACGATACGTCCGCTACTCATGTTTGGTTCCTCTGAATATTTGAACCGTTCTTAAACCGCGGCAGCGCCGCCGACGATTTCCGAAATTTCTTGCGTGATCGCAGCCTGACGGGCCTTGTTGTAGACCAGTTGCAGGTCGCTGATCAGCTCACCGGCGTTGTCGGTTGCGTTCTTCATGGCGATCATCCGGGCTGCCTGTTCGGCGGCGCCGTTTTCGACCACGGCCTGGTAGACCTGGGATTCGACATAGCGAACCAGCAGCGCGTCCAGCAACAGGCGAGCGTCGGGTTCGTACAGATAGTCCCACTTACCTTTCGGCGCGGTCTGATCGTCGCTCGCGGCCAACGGCAGCAACTGAGCTACGGTCGGCTTCTGCGTCATGGTGTTGATGAACTTGTTCGACACCAGGTAGAGACGGTCCAGACGGCCTTGATCGAAAGCATCCAACATGACTTTGACGCTGCCGATCAGATCATTGATCGACGGCTCTTCGCCAAGTCCGTTGACTGCCGCGACCACATTGCCGCCAAAGCTGCGGAAGAAGCTCGCACCCTTGTTACCGATCACGCACAGGTCAGCTTCGACTTTACTGTCGTGCCATTCCTTCATGTTCTTGATCAGCGCCTTGAACAGGTTTGTGTTCAAGCCGCCGCACAGGCCACGATCGGACGACACGACGATGTAGCCGACACGCTTGACCGGGCGCTCAACCATGAACGGATGACGGTATTCAGGGTTGGTATTGGCCAGGTGACCAATAACTTGCTGGATCCGCTCCGCATAGGGACGGCTGGCAGCCATGCGCATCTGTGCCTTGCGCATCTTGCTGACCGCCACCTTTTCCATGGCGCTGGTGATCTTCTGCGTGCTTTTGATGCTCGCAATCTTGCTGCGAATCTCTTTTGCGCCTGCCATTTGACACCTATCGGGTTAGCAAGCGGGAGCCTCGCGGCTCCCGCTGCGGCTTACCAGGATTGGGTGGCCTTGAACGACTCGATACCGGCTTTGATGCCTGCGTCGATTTCGTCGTTGAAGTCGCCCTTCACGTTGATCTTGTCCAGCAGAGCAGCATGCTCATGATGGAAATAGGCAATCAACGCCTGTTCGAAGGCACCAACCTTGGCTACTTCGATGTCCTGCAGGAAGCCGCGCTCGGCTGCGTACAGGGACACCGCCATGTCGGCAATGGACATCGGCGCGTACTGCTTTTGCTTCATCAGCTCGGTGACACGCTGACCATGCTCCAGCTGCTTGCGGGTCGCTTCGTCCAGGTCAGAGGCAAACTGGGCGAAGGCCGCCAGTTCACGGTACTGAGCCAGTGCGGTACGAATGCCACCGGAAAGCTTCTTGATGATCTTGGTCTGAGCGGCGCCACCGACGCGGGATACCGAGATACCGGCGTTAACGGCCGGACGGATACCGGCGTTGAACATCGACGACTCAAGGAAGATCTGGCCGTCGGTGATCGAAATCACGTTGGTCGGAACGAACGCAGATACGTCACCCGCCTGGGTTTCGATGATAGGCAGAGCGGTCAAGGAACCGGTCTTGCCAGTCACTGCGCCATTGGTGAACTTCTCGACGTACTCTTCGGAAACGCGCGAAGCACGCTCCAGCAGACGGCTGTGGAGATAGAAAACGTCACCTGGATAGGCTTCGCGTCCTGGCGGACGGCGCAGCAGCAGGGAGATCTGACGATAGGCGACAGCCTGCTTGGACAGATCGTCATAGACGATCAGTGCGTCTTCGCCGCGATCGCGGAAGTATTCGCCCATGGTGCAGCCGGCGTAAGGTGCCAGGAACTGCAGCGCAGCGGATTCGGAAGCCGAAGCGGCAACGATGATGGTGTTGGCCAGTGCACCGTGCTGTTCCAGCTTGCGCACCACGTTAGCGATGGTCGACTGCTTCTGACCGATGGCCACGTAGACGCACTTGATGCCGCTGTTGCGCTGGTTGATGATCGCGTCGATGGCCAGAGCGGTTTTACCGATCTGACGGTCTCCGATGATCAGCTCGCGCTGACCACGACCGACCGGGATCATCGCATCGACCGACTTGTAGCCGGTTTGAACCGGCTGGTCGACCGACTTACGCCAGATCACGCCCGGTGCGACTTTCTCGACAGCGTCAGTTGCCTGAGCATTGACTGGGCCCTTGCCGTCAACGGGGTTGCCCAGAGCGTCAACGACGCGACCCAGCAGTTCCGGACCAACCGGAACTTCCAGTACGCGACCGGTGCACTTGGCGCTCATGCCTTCGGTCAGGCTCTGGTACGCGCCCAATACAACGGCACCTACAGAGTCCTGCTCCAGGTTCAGGGCCATGCCGAAGACGCCACCGGGGAATTCGATCATCTCCCCGTACATCACGTCGGCCAGGCCGTAAATGCGCACGATACCGTCGGAAACGCTGACGACGGTACCCTCATTGCGCGCTTGAGCAGACACATCGGAGCTGCCGATGCGCTGCTTTATGATTTCACTAATCTCGGAAGGATTCAGTTGCTGCATGCCACGACCCTCAAATCAGGATTTCAACGATTCGGCCAACTGGCTCAGTTTGCCGCGGACCGAACCGTCGACAACCACATCGCCGGCGCGGATAACAACGCCGCCGATCAGCGCAGGGTTCACGACCTGCTGGGGGTTGACGGTACGATCTAGCCGCTTCGACAAGGCGGCAGCCAAAGTTTGGAGTTGCACAGAGGTCAGCTCGAAGGCCGTCTGCACTTCAACGTCGAGTGTCTTTTCGGCCTCAGCCTTGAGTTCCTCGAACAGCTCCCGAACAGTCGGCAACACATCCAGACGATCGTTATCGCCGAGTGTGGAGACGAAGTTTCGGAATGCTTCATCGATGTCGCTACCGAACAGCTGAACCAATGTCTGGACCTTGCTTTCGCTGGTCAGACGCGGGTTCTTAAGCAGTTCGGTAACTTGGGGAACGTCAACAGCGACCGCAGCCAGGCTCAACATGCCCGACCAGGCATCAATCCGGCCAGCCGCGCTGGCAAACTCGAAAGCGGCCTTTGCATAGGGCCGAGCAAGCGTCTGGGTATTGATCATCGCTTGCCTCGCTTAGAGTTGGGAGGCCAGTTTTTCGACCAGATCGTTGTGTGCCTTGGCGTCCACCTGGGACTCCAGAATCTTCTCCGCACCCATGACAGCCAACACGGCTACCTGGTTACGCAGTTGCTCCTTGGCACGATTCACTTCCTGCTCGATCTCGGCGCGGGCGCCGGCTACCAGTCGCTCGCCTTCGGCGCGCGCCTGTTGCTTGGCATCCTCAACGATGGCGTTGGCTTGCTTATTGGCTTGCTCAACAATCTGGGCAGCTTGCCCTTTGGTCTCACGGAGAGTGTTGGAAACCTTTTCCTGAGCCAACTTTAGGTCTTGCTGCGCACGGCCTGCGGCGTCCAGTCCTTCGGCGATTTTCTTCTGGCGTTCTTGCATGGCCTTGGTGATCGGCGGCCATACGTACTTCATGCAAAACCAGACGAAAATAGCGAAGGCGAACGTTTGACCGAACAGCGTCAAGTTAATGTTCACAGCGATATACCTCGTGCTATCTCGTTCGACGCGGTTGTCAATTCCACGGCAACGGGGCTCGCCATGCGAACCCCATCAGGAACCGGAAAAGTCTTAAGCAGCGACAACGAAGATGAGGTACATCGCGATACCAACACCGATCATCGGTACGGCGTCGAGCAGACCAGCCATCAGGAAGGTCTTGGTTTGCAGCTGAGGAGCCAGCTCGGGTTGACGAGCAGTGGATTCCAGCAGCTTACCGCCCAGCAGAGCGAAGCCAATGCCAGTGCCCAGGGCACCCAGACCGATCATGAGAGAGGCGGCGATGTAGACGAGTTCCATGTAAAGCTCCTGAAGCTAAGGGTTAAGGTTTTCTTGGTAAAACGAAACGTGTTGAACCGGTTTTAACTGTTACGGCGTGAGTTCGGCATGACTGTGGTCTTCATGCGCAGAGCTCAGATACACCACGGTCAGAACCATGAAGATGAACGCCTGCAGCGGGATCACTAGGATGTGGAAGATCGCCCAGGGTACATTCAGGGTCCACTGCACGTAGAACGGCAGCAGCGCGATGAGGATGAATACCACCTCACCGGCATACATGTTGCCGAACAGTCGTAGAGCCAGGCTCAACGGCTTGGTCAGCAGACCGAGGATTTCGAGGAACAGGTTGAACGGCACAAGCGACCAGTGATTGAACGGCGTGAAAGCCAGTTCCTTGGTAAAGCCACCGAAGCCCTTGACCTTGAAGCTGTAGAACAGAATCAGAATGAACACGCCAAGCGACAGACCGAAGGTTCCGTTCGGGTCCGCAGTCGGTACGATCTTGAAGTACGGCAGCCCCAACATGCTCGCCAGACCTGGAATGTAGTCAACCGGAATCCATTTCAGGCTGTTCATCAGGAACACCCAAACGAAAATGGTCAGGGCCAGCGGCGCGATCAGCGCGTTGCGACCATGGAAGGTATCTTTCACCACGCCTTCGACAAACTCGACGCACATCTCGACGAAGTTCTGCAAACGGCCTGGGGTACCCGCAGTAGCGCCCTTGGCCGCCATGCGAAACACCAGCACGAAGATGAGTCCCATGAACAGCGACCAACCGAGCGTATCGAGATGGACGGCCATGAAGCCCATGTCACGCGCTTCCACGCCCGAATGAGCAATGGTCCAGGTAGCCTGGTCGACGACCGAGCCGTCTGCGCGTACGTAACCTTCCGGCAGTTTTCCGTAGGTCAGATTCTGCAGGTGATGCTGGATGTATTCCGCCGGGGTACTCGCCATAAACGCCTCAGTGCTCAATGCTTCGGATTATTTTTCATCAGCAGGAGGGCGCTCGCTCCGGCGCCCAGAACCATCAGGTAACCGACGAACAACGCCCCCGGTTGCAGCGGTTTCACTCCTACAAACACCAGCGCAAACAGCGCTGCTGCCAGAATCTGCTTACCCATTTCTCCAGCCCACAGGGACTGAACAATGGCTGTGGTCGAGCGCGCGCCAAAATAGCGAAACGCCTTAAACGCAAAGTACAGGTTGGCCACTAATGCAATCAGGCCACCCAGCAATCCCGAATAGCCGGCAACCATACCAAAAAACAAACCGCATGCTACGCCTGCGCCTAACGCAACGAACGCCTGTACGGCTAACACACGTACTACAGGCAATCGATGGAGAGGTGTCTTGTTGCGTATATTCACCGTGCATCCACCGAAAAAGATCGTTAGCTGTTCAGCTCGACCGCGGTCAAAAAAGCGCCGCGAGTATAGGAGCAGCCCATCCTGCGTTCAACCTTCAGGTAGCACTTTCTGACCGGCACTACATAAACTTTGTATCAGCGAATGTGCGCAAGTACGCCCTGCAACTCATCCAGCGAACTGTAACGGATTACCAGCTGCCCTTTGCCCTTCTCACCGTGCTTGATTTGCACCGGTGAGCCCAGACGTTCAGCCAGGCGCTGTTCCAGACGGACGATATCGGGATCGCTTTTTGGCTCGGTTTTGGTGTTTTCCGGCTTGCTCAGCCATTGCCTTACCAGCGCCTCGGTCTGGCGTACGGTCAGACCGCGTGCGACAACATGCCGCGCGCCTTCAACCTGCTGATCGGCAGGCAGTCCAAGCAAAGCCCGGGCATGGCCCATTTCCAGATCGCCATGCGAGAGAAGCGTCTTGATCTCCTCCGGCAGTGCAATCAGACGCAGCAGGTTGCTAATGGTCACACGGGATTTACCCACCGCGTCCGCGACCTGCTGCTGTGTCAGCTGGAACTCCTGCTGCAGTCGCTGAAGCGCAACGGCTTCCTCGATAGGGCTGAGGTCCTCGCGCTGAATGTTCTCGATCAGTGCCATGGCAATGGCTGCTTCGTCGGAGACTTCCCGAACCATGGCAGGGATTTTATCCAGGCCAGCCTGCTGACTTGCACGCCAGCGCCGTTCTCCAGCGATGATTTCGTAGCGGCCAGAGCCAATCGAGCGAACCACGATGGGTTGCATCACACCCTGGGTACGGATCGAGTTCGCCAGTTCGTCGAGGGTGACCGGGTCGATGTCGCGGCGAGGCTGATACTTGCCCCGCTGGATAACGTCGAGCGGCAACTGTTGCAGCTCATGCACAGCAGCTTGAGTAACATCCTCTTGTATGGCCGCCACATTGGCGCCGCCGAGCAGGGCATCCAGACCCCGTCCTAGGCCTCGTTTTTTGGTCGCCATGAAGTTTCCTTATGCGGTTGCGCTGCGGGCGGCTCGACGCTGACGGCGCGACAACTCGCCCGCCAGTGCCAGGTAAGCCAAGGCGCCCTTGGATTGCTTGTCATAGACCAGCGCCGGCATGCCATGGCTGGGGGCTTCTGCCAGGCGTACATTGCGTGGAATCACGGTGTCATAGAGCTTCTCACCGAAGTGCGCTTTCAGCTGCTCGGTGACATCGTTGGTCAGGCTGCTGCGTGGGTCATACATGGTGCGGAGCAAACCCTCGATCTTCAGCGATGGGTTCAGCGCCTGACCAATACGCTGAATCGAATTGACCAGATCTGACAGGCCTTCGAGCGCGTAGTACTCGCATTGCATGGGAATGATCACGCCA
Organism: Pseudomonas sp. 9Ag; assembly: GCF_902506445.1. Lineage (NCBI taxonomy): Bacteria > Pseudomonadati > Pseudomonadota > Gammaproteobacteria > Pseudomonadales > Pseudomonadaceae > Pseudomonas > Pseudomonas sp. 9Ag. The sequence goes on along the minus strand of NZ_LR733836.1, from coordinate 4,373,972 downwards.
TCGGCGGCCGTCAGCGCGTTGATCGTCAGCATCGAGAGCGAAGGTGGGCAATCGATGAGGATGTAGTCGTAATTCTCGCGCACCGGGGCCAGCGCTTCGCGCAAGCGGTGCTCTTTGGCCGGGAGGTTCAGCAAGGCAACTTCAGCAGCCGTCAGGTCGCGGTTGGCTGGTAACAACTGATAACCGCCGTGCTCTGAGAACTGCATGGCATCGACCAAGCTGCACTCACCAATCAGCACGTCGTAGATCGAATATTCCAATGCCAACTTATCCACACCGCTGCCGGTGGTGGCGTTGCCCTGTGGATCAAGATCGATCAACAGCACGCGACGACGCGTTGCAACGAGCGAAGCCGCCAGGTTGATGCAAGTGGTGGTCTTGGCGACACCGCCTTTCTGATTGGCGATGGCAAATACTTTAGCCATGGTCAGTGTCTGTCCGGGTCATGAAGTGCGCCGCAGTATCAGCAGATGGCGTTGCCCTTGGCAACCTGGAACCTTGAGTACTACACAGCTCTGCAGCTGGAAGTCCGTCGGAAGCGCCTGCAGCTCATCGTCCGGTTGCACGCCTTTCATGGCGAGCCAGCGGGAATCTTTATCGCCGAGATGGCGAGTCCAGTTGGCAAAATCCTCTAGGGAGCTGAACGCCCGCGAGGTGATATCAGTTAACGGCTGCGGCGGTCTGAACTGCTCGACGCGGCTGTGGACAACATCCACATTGGCGAGTTTCAACTCCAGCTTCACCTGGGTGAGAAAGCGGGTCTTCTTGCCGTTGGAGTCAAGCAGGGTGAAGTTGCGCTCGGGAAACATGATCGCCAGAGGAATTCCAGGCATACCGCCCCCACTTCCGACATCGAGCCAGCGGGCGCCGCCCTGTTCCGCGTGCGGCACAACGCTCAGGCTGTCGAGCAGGTGGCGAGAGACCATCTCGGCCGGGTCGCGCACTGCGGTGAGGTTGTAAGCTTTGTTCCACTTGTTCAGCAGTGCCAGATAAGCCATTAGCTGCTGTTGCTGAGCGCTGCTCAGGTCGAGCCCCAGCTGCAACGCCCCTAGTCTGAGCTCATCGGCATGATCAACCAGTTCCATAGCCATCAAGCGCTCTGCTCCAGCTTTTGCCCAGCGCTGCGCTTTTTCAGATGAATCATGAGTAGCGACACCGCTGCCGGCGTGACGCCCGGAATCCGAGAGGCTTGCCCAAGGGTTTCAGGCCGTGCCTGCGAAAGCTTGTGCTGGATCTCTTTGGAAAGTCCGGAAATACCTGAGTAATCCAGCTCAGCTGGCAGCGCGATGGATTCGCTGGCCCGTAAGCGGAGAATCTCCTCCTGCTGGCGGTCGATGTAGCCGGCGTACTTGGTCTTGATCTCAACCTGTTCGGCGACTTGAGGATCTTCGGCTCCGCCGCCGGTGAGCTGCATGAGGCCCCGATAATCGATTTCCGGCCGCGCCAAGAGGTTCAGCAGGTTGTACTCATGGGTAAGCGGGGTCCCGAATCGCTCGGCAATCGCATCGCCCTGCTCGGTTCCCGGGCGAACCCAGGTGCCCTTCAAACGTTGTTCTTCCTGCGCGATACTCTCGCGCTTGCGTTCGAATGCAGCCCAACGCACGTCGTCGACCAAGCCCAACTCGCGGCCTTTTTCGGTCAATCGCAAATCAGCGTTGTCCTCACGCAGAATCAGCCGATATTCGGCGCGCGAGGTGAACATCCGATACGGCTCCTGCGTCCCGAGCGTGATCAGGTCATCGACCAGCACGCCGAGATACGCTTCGTCCCGACGAGGACACCAGCTGTCCAACCCTTTGGCACGCAGCGCAGCGTTGGCACCAGCGAGTAGTCCCTGGGCTCCCGCCTCTTCGTAACCGGTAGTGCCGTTGATCTGCCCTGCGAAGAACAGCCCACCAATCACTTTGGTTTCCAGGCTGTATTTCAAATCACGTGGATCGAAATAGTCGTATTCGATGGCGTAGCCGGGCCGCACGATGTGCGCCTGCTCCATGCCACGAATGCTTTGAACGATCTGCAACTGCACGTCAAAAGGCAACGAGGTCGAGATACCGTTTGGGTAGAGCTCATGGGTCGTCAGGCCTTCCGGCTCGATAAAGACCTGATGGCTGTCCTTGTCGGCGAAACGATGAATCTTGTCCTCAATCGACGGGCAGTAGCGCGGACCGACACCCTCGATAAGGCCAGAATACATCGGTGATCGATCAAGGTTGGCGGCAATGATTTCGTGAGTGCGGGCGTTGGTGTGCGTGATCCAGCAACTCACCTGTCGCGGATGCTGCGCTGCCTCACCCAGAAACGACATGGGAGGAATTGGCGTATCGCCTGGTTGCTCGGTCATTACTGAAAAATCGACACTGCGGCCATCGATTCGCGGAGGCGTTCCGGTCTTCAGACGTCCAACCCGCAGGGGCAGCTCGCGTAAACGTTTGGCCAACGCTATCGAAGGGGGATCGCCGGCCCTGCCGCCAGAGTAATTCTGCAAACCAATGTGGATAAGTCCACCAAGGAAGGTGCCGGTTGTGAGGACAACCGATTCAGCTAGGAAGCGCAGTCCCATCTGGGTAACGACACCCTTGACCTGATCGGACTCAACGATCAGGTCGTCGGCTGCCTGTTGAAATATCCACAGGTTCGGCTGGTTTTCCAACACTTCGCGGACAGCAGCCTTGTACAACACCCTATCGGCCTGAGCGCGCGTCGCCCGTACGGCTGGCCCTTTGCGGCTGTTGAGCACCCGGAATTGAATGCCGCTCAGATCGGTAGCAGTTGCCATGACGCCACCGAGAGCATCGATTTCCTTCACCAAATGACTCTTGCCGATGCCACCAATGGCTGGATTGCAGCTCATCTGTCCCAGCGTTTCGACATTGTGGGTCAGCAAGAGTGTTTTTACGCCGATTCGAGCTGCTGCGAGCGCAGCTTCGGTACCGGCATGGCCGCCGCCGATAACGATGACGTCAAAACGGGAAGGGAAATCCACCACGCACCTCGTGCCTGTTTGGTTGAGTCTCAGGAAGCTCGCCAGTATAGGCACTAGGAGAGCGCGAAAGAAGGCCTCTGAACAAAAAATGACCAGTTGCAGCGACGCTGGCTCAAGAGAAGGCCTTAATAGATAAAAAAGAGAAATGATTTAAAGCTTATTTTTATGTTTATAAATACGCAGCGCATATCTGTGGATAGAACTCTGAAACGCCTATGTGACGCAGGTTACAGCCGGAAGAAACGCTGTGTTCAGCCGCCGTACAAGCGGTGGAACCCCGGTTGACACCCTGTGTATGGAATAAGACTTTATCCACAGCCGCCTGCAGCAGTCGCTTTACGCACTGCTTATTGACCGAGCTTAGGCAGGGTTTTCCACAGAGCTTAAGCATCGTCTCTTTATGCAAAACTGCCGGACGCGCTGCGCTGAAAACAACAAAATGGCAGGGATGGAGGAGAATTTTAGGCGAGCAGGTGGACAGGCCCTCCAACTGAAGGGCTGATGTCGAACTGGAATGCTGGGGTGGCTGTGGGAGGTCGCCCCCTCAGGAACGGATAGCGTTCAGGAAAGGTTTGAGCGCCACAGCGTGGCTAGAGACCGACTATTTGCCGATGCAGAAGCTGGAGAAGATTCGGCCAAGCAGATCGTCGGAACTGAATGCCCCGGTGATCTCGCCAAGTGCCTGCTGCGCTTGACGAAGGTCTTCAGCTAGGAGTTCACCTGCGCCTGCCAGCGTTAACTGAGCATGACCATGGTCAAGGTGCTCGGCAGCCTTGCGCAGCGCGTCCAGGTGCCTACGTCTTGCGCTAAATGCGCTCTCCGCTGTCTGGTCATAGCCCATACAGTGCTTGAGATGCCCACGGAGCAATTCAAGCCCCTCACCTGAACGGGCCGACAGGCTGAGCGTGGTATGTCCCTCTGGGGCGACTGAGATACTGACGGCGTCACCCGTAATGTCGGCCTTATTGCGAATCACCGTGGTCTTCGCTGGGTCTGGTCTGGTCAGAAGCAGACCCGGCCACAGGACATCATCATCAGCAACAGACGCCGCACTCGCATCGACCACCAGCAGCACCCGGTCGGCATCCTCTATGGCTTTGATGGCCCGATCTACGCCGATTCGTTCCACCTGGTCCTTCGTATCACGCAGCCCGGCTGTATCGACGATGTGCAACGGCATTCCATCAATCTGGATATGCTCTTTGAGCAGATCTCTCGTGGTCCCGGCAATGTCGGTCACGATTGCCGCCTCACGCCCTGCCAGGGCATTGAGCAGGCTCGATTTGCCGGCGTTGGGTCGGCCTGCAATGACCACGTTCATGCCCTCACGCAGCAATGCGCCCTGCCCTGCCTCACGAAGAACTGTGGATAACTCTGCGCGAAGCTGCTCCAGCAACCCGAGCACTCGGCCGTCTGCGAGGAAATCGATTTCCTCCTCCGGAAAATCGATCGCTGCTTCGACGTAGATGCGCAGCTGCACCAGGCTTTCGGTGAGGTGATGCACGCGCCGGGAGAAATCACCCTGAAGGGAGCGCACTGCATTGCGCGCTGCTTGCGCCGAGCTCGCTTCGATAAGGTCCGCAATCGCCTCTGCCTGGGCCAGGTCCAGCTTGTCGTTGAGGAACGCTCGTTCGCTGAACTCGCCGGGACGAGCAGGCCGGATGCCGAGCTCTACGCAACGCTGCAACAACATGTCCATCACGACGGGGCCGCCATGACCTTGAAGTTCCAGAACATCTTCGCCGGTAAACGAGTGGGGGCCGGGGAAGAACAGCATCAAACCCTCATCGATCACTTCGCCATCATCGGCATGGAAGGGGCCGTAGTGGGCATGTCTTGGAACCGGCTCGCGACCGCTAAGCGTGATCGCGACGGCTTTGGCTCGCGAGCCGGAAACGCGCACAACGCCGATCCCTCCACGACCCGGTGCAGTGGCGACGGCAGCGATGGTTTCGCGATCTTGGCTCATCAAAACTCTCCCAGGTATCGATAATGCAAAACGCCCCAATTAAGGGGCGTTCTGTTCACTTCGACGGATCAGGTTGCGCTGGCAGTCTGTCCGGTGATCTTGCGGGTAATGTACCACTGCTGCGCGATCGACAAGCAGTTGTTAACGACCCAGTACAGCACCAGGCCTGCCGGGAACCAGAGGAAGAAGAAGGTGAAGATAATTGGCAGCAGCTTCATCACCTTGGCTTGCATCGGGTCCGGTGGCGTAGGGTTCAATTGCTGCTGGATAAACATGGTCAGGCCCATGATGATCGGCAGAATGAAGAAAGGGTCTTTGATCGACAGGTCTGTGATCCAGAACATCCAGGGCGCCTGGCGCATTTCGACGCTTTCCAGCAGAACCCAGTACAACGCGAGGAAGACGGGCATCTGCACCAGGATCGGCAGACAGCCTCCGAGTGGATTGATCTTCTCTTTCTTGTACAGCTCCATCATCGCCTGAGACATCTTCTGGCGGTCGTCGCCGAACTGCTCTTTGAGCGCCTGCATTTTCGGCGAAACCGCACGCATGCGGGCCATCGACCTGTAACTCGCAGCCGAGAGCGGGAAGAACGCCAATTTGATCACGATAGTCAGCGCGATGATTGACCAGCCCCAATTACCCAGCAGTGCATGGATATTCTGAAGTAGCCAGAATATCGGCTGGGCGATGAACCAGAGAATGCCGTAATCAACGGTTAGACGGAGGCCGGGTGACAGCTCTTCCAGCTGGTCCTGACTTTTCGGACCGGCATACAGGGTAGCGTAGGTCTCACCCTGACTGCCCGGTGCAACCGAAACAGCGGGACCGGTGAAACCGATGATGTAGTTGCCCTGGCTGTCCTTGCGGGTCTGTACCAGATTGGTCTGGTCAGGCGCTGGAATCCACGCGGTCACAAAGTAGTGCTGCAACCATGCTATCCAGCCACCTTCGACGGTCTTCTTCAGACTCTTGTCGTCCATGTCCCCCATGGAAACCTTGGTGTAGGGCTCGTCTTTGGTCCAGAGAGCCGCGCCCAGGTAGGTTGCTGTGCCAGTTGCGGTACTCGAGGACGGATCCTTGCTGTCATCACGTTTCAGCTGACCGAACATATGACCGGTCCACGCTTGATCGCTTTGGTTGTCGATCAGATAGCGCACGCCAAGATCGTAGTCGCCTCGTTTGAAGGTAAAGCGCTTGGTGTAGTTGACGCCGTCTTCGCTGAATTGCAGATCAACGACCAGCTGGTCCTGATTCTCACCCAATTGGTATTGCTGTTGCTCGCTGCTGTATAGCGGACGACCAGTTGCTTTGTCCGGACCGTCCCCAATCAAGCCGCTCTGGGCTTCATAGGTCCTCTCGCCGCTACGTTCGAACAACTGGAACGGCACGTCTGGACGATCTTGCCGACGAGGAAACTCTGGCAAGCGCAGATCGACAATGTCGCCACCGCGGGGATCGATCGCGACGTCCAGTACGTCAGTGCGTACGTGGATCAATTCAGAACTGGCCTGACCGTCGGCTACCGCGTTGGCCGACGGTTCAGTACTTACGGCAGGGATATCCCCCTGCGCATTCACATCACTGTTGGTTGGGACAGCGGGAAGCTGCGCAGCCGAAGACTGCTCCTGGCGCGTCTCGTCAGGGATAGCGGTCTGACCGTAGTCCTGGTTCCACTGCAAAACCATCAGGTAAGCAACGACTGCCAGGGCGACAAGCAGGATCGAGCGTTTGATATCCATGGTTACTCGGTCATCGAAGATGAATTGGAGGGGTGTTGGAAGGCACGGGATCATAGCCGCCCGGATTCCATGGATGGCAACGGCCAAGCCTGCATAGGCTCAGCCAGCCACCGCGCAGCAAGCCATGAGTTTCAATGGCCTCTTGTGCGTAGCAGGAGCAACTTGGGTAGAAGCGACAGTGGCTGGCCATCATCGGACTGATGGCGTACCGGTAGAATTTGATGGGGACGAGTGCGAGCTTACGCATCGGCGGCGTTGCTCTGGACCTGCTTGGTGTCCGGCGCCGGCGTACGAGCCAAGCGTCGCCAGAGTTTGGCAAACTGCTTTGCCAGTTCTGGATTATCCAGTTCCGCGAGGCCCTTGCGTGCGATGACCACGATGTCCCACCCCGTCAACTCCATCTGGTGGAGACGAAAGGTTTCACGCAGTTGCCGCTTGATGCGATTGCGCTCTACCGAGAGCTTGACGCTCTTCTTGCCAATTACCAATCCGATTCGCGGGTGTGGCAACTGATTTTCGCGCACCAGTAGCAGGACATTCCTGCCCGGTAACTTACCGTCGGGGGAGTCGAAGACAGCCTTGAACTGGCTCGGGGTCAGCAGACGCTTTTCCCGACCGAAGTCTCGACTCACTACCTGTTCCGACGTCTTCAGACTGCCAGACGCTTACGACCTTTGGCGCGACGACGCGACAGGACGGCACGACCGTTTTTGGTGGCCATACGGGCACGGAAACCGTGGGTGCGAGCGCGCTTGAGGGTGCTGGGTTGGAAAGTGCGTTTCATGATGCGTTACCTGGTGATTCGTTGCGGGCCGGAATGGCCCCCTTTTAAGAGACCGGCGATTGTAGAGAAGCCGCGCGGTGAGGTCAATTTCCAACCAGCGCCATTCATTCAGAAATTAATAGATAGAGAAAGAAGATAAAGCTCTTCTTAATGCAGTGCTTATAGATGGTGGAGCCATTTTCTGTGGACAGGTGCCTGTAGCCCACGCAGCGCAAGGCGTACAGCGCTCTTAAGCCTTCTGTGGAAACGGTGCGTTTGCAGTGCAAAGCCACTGCGTTTCCTGTGGATGGAAGCAGAACTTATACACAGGCCCAAACCACCGCAAGCTGTACACAGGCTTTTCCAATGGGCTGGAGCATGGTTATCAACAAACCTTAGGAGGCTGGTTTCAATCATCACCAAGCATGGTTGGATCGTCTGCTTCCTATATAACTGCCCTTGGACTGTGGATAACTGATGGGCTCAGGGCTACAATAAGCTCCGTTTTGAGCGTTGCAGCGTCTAGGAGTGTCCGTGTCGGTGGAACTTTGGCAGCAGTGTATTGACCTCTTGAGAGATGAGCTGCCGGCCCAGCAATTCAACACTTGGATTCGTCCGCTTCAGATCGAAGCTGATGGAGATGAGTTGCGGGTCTATGCCCCGAACCGGTTTGTGCTCGATTGGGTCAACGAGAAGTATCTTTCGCGCTTGATGGAGCTGCTGTCGGAACGTGCCACTGGAGCCGTGCCTTCACTGTCCCTGCTGATAGGCAGCCGGCGAGTAGCTTCTTCACGGCCAGCTGTCGGCTCCGTTGCTCGTTCTCAGGCGCAGGTTGGCGCTCCTGCCGCCGCTGCGCCGCCGCCTGCATCGTTCAACGAACCGACCCCATCTGCCGAACCTATGGCAGTACCTGCGTCTAGCGCACCGTCTCGGCCCGCGGAACGCAACGTTCAGGTCGAGGGTGGGCTCAAGCACACCAGTTATCTCAACCGCACGTTCACCTTTGAGAATTTTGTCGAAGGCAAGTCCAACCAACTGGCACGGGCAGCTGCCTGGCAGGTGGCCGACAATCCCAAGCATGGCTACAACCCGTTGTTTCTGTATGGCGGCGTAGGACTTGGCAAGACGCACTTGATGCACGCGGTTGGCAATCATCTGCTGAAGAAGAACCCTAACGCCAAGGTGGTCTATCTGCATTCCGAGCGGTTCGTTGCGGATATGGTCAAGGCTCTGCAGCTCAACGCGATCAATGAGTTCAAGCGCTTCTATCGATCGGTGGATGCGTTGTTGATTGACGACATCCAATTCTTCGCCAAGAAAGAACGGTCGCAGGAAGAGTTTTTCCACACGTTCAACGCCTTGCTTGAAGGTGGCCAGCAGGTAATCCTCACCAGTGACCGTTACCCGAAAGAAATTGACGGGCTCGAAGAGCGCTTGAAGTCGCGCTTCGGCTGGGGGCTGACTGTGGCCGTCGAGCCGCCGGAGCTTGAGACCCGTGTGGCGATCCTGATGAAGAAGGCTGATCAGGCCAACGTCGAGCTTCCACATGATGCTGCGTTTTTCATTGCGCAGCGCATCCGTTCGAATGTTCGCGAACTGGAAGGAGCATTGAAACGCGTAATCGCCCATGCTCATTTCATGGGGCGTGACATTACCATCGAGCTGATTCGCGAGTCGTTGAAAGACCTGCTTGCACTGCAAGACAAGCTGGTAAGTGTTGATAACATTCAGCGCACCGTCGCGGAATACTACAAGATCAAGATATCGGATCTCCTCTCGAAACGACGCTCGCGTTCGGTCGCGAGGCCTCGGCAGGTCGCGATGGCATTGTCCAAAGAGCTCACCAATCACAGCTTGCCGGAAATCGGCGACGCCTTCGGTGGGCGCGATCACACGACAGTGCTACACGCTTGTCGTAAGATTGCCGAACTTCGGGAATTGGATGCGGATATTCGCGAAGATTACAAGAATTTGCTGCGCACTTTGACAACCTGAACAGACTGCGGCCATTTAATAGGCAAGGGACCAGACCATGCATTTCACTATTCAGCGCGAAGCCTTGTTGAAACCTCTGCAGCTGGTGGCCGGCGTCGTCGAGCGTCGACAGACCCTGCCGGTGTTGTCGAACGTCTTGCTGGTGGTCCAGGACCATCAGCTTTCGCTTACCGGCACTGATCTTGAAGTCGAGTTGGTTGGTCGTGTCGCCTTGGAGGATGCATCCGAGCCAGGCGAGATCACGGTGCCTGCGCGCAAACTGATGGATATCTGCAAAAGCTTGCAGCCTGATGCGCTTATCGATATCCGGCTGGATGACCAGAAGATTGTTATCAAATCCGGGCGCAGCCGCTTTTCGCTTTCAACCTTGCCGGCCAATGATTTTCCTACTGTTGAGGAAGGGCCTGGCTCGCTGAACTTCAGCGTTAACCAAGGCAAGATGCGCCGTTTAATCGAGCGCAGCAGCTTCGCCATGGCACAGCAGGATGTGCGTTACTACCTGAACGGTATGCTGATCGAGGTTTCAAGTGGAATGCTGCGCGCGGTCGCAACTGACGGACATCGTTTGGCCATGTGCTCCATGCAAGCTGGCATCGAACAGCCCGACCGACATCAAGTGATCGTTCCGCGTAAGGGCATCCTCGAGTTGGCCAGGCTTCTTACGGATCAGGACGGTGAAGTCAGTATCGTCCTGGGCCAACATCACATTCGCGCTACCACAGGTGAATTTACTTTTACCTCCAAGCTTGTTGATGGGAAATTCCCTGACTATGAGCGTGTGCTCCCCCGCGGCGGTGACAAGTTGGTGGTGGGTGAACGCCAGACCCTGCGCGAAGCGTTCAGCCGTACGGCCATTCTTTCCAACGAGAAATACCGTGGTATCCGGCTGCAGCTGGAATCTGGTCTGTTGAAAATACAGGCGAACAACCCCGAGCAGGAAGAAGCTGAAGAAGAAGTTGCAGTGGACTATACCGGTGGGGCTTTGGAAATCGGTTTCAACGTCAGCTATCTGCTCGATGTGCTTAGTGTCATGACGACTGATCAGGTCCGGTTGATTCTTTCCGATGCGAACAGCAGTGCTCTGGTTCAGGAGTACGACAACGACGACTCGGCCTACGTTGTTATGCCGATGCGCCTGTAACCCATTCATTGAATGTCACTTAGCCGCATCTCCGTCACCGGCATTCGCAATCTGCAGCCGGTGACGCTAAACCCCTCCCCTCGTGTCAATATTCTCTACGGTGATAACGGTAGCGGGAAAACCAGTCTCCTCGAGGCGATTCATCTTCTTGGAATGGCCCGTTCTTTCCGCAGTACACGTCTAACACCTGTCATTAGTCATGAGCATTCCAGCTGCACGGTTTTTGGACAGGTCGAAATGGCTGATGGTCAGTCGAGCGCCCTGGGAATCTCCCGAGATCGCAGCGGTGAAGCGCGCATTCGGATTAATGGGCAGACCGTTCGAAGCGCAGCGGAATTGGCTGAAGCCTTACCGTTACAGCTGATCAATCCGGACAGTTTCCGCTTGCTTGAGGGTGCCCCCAAGCTCCGCCGCCAATTTCTGGATTGGGGTGTGTTTCACGTGGAACCCCGCTTTATTCAGGTCTGGCAGCGTCTCCAACAGGCTCTGAGGCAACGTAACTCGTGGCTGCGACATGGTACACTTGACCCCGCTTCTCAGGTGGCCTGGAGCCGCGAATTAAGCGCCGCGAGCGATGAAATCGATGGATACAGACGGGCTTATATTCAGGCGCTGAAGCCGATTTTCGAGGCCACTCTGGCGGCGCTTTTGGACCTCGAAGGTTTTCAGCTCAGCTACTACCGTGGCTGGGATAAAGGACGTTCTCTGAGTGAAGTGCTTGCGGCTTCAATCGAACGAGACAGGCTCATGGGACACACTCAGGCGGGTCCCCAGCGGGCTGACCTTCGATTGCGTATTGCTAACCATAATGCCGCGGAGACCCTATCCCGCGGCCAGCAGAAGCTGGTGGTGTGCGCGTTGCGGATTGCTCAAGGTCATCTGGTAAGCGAAGCCAAGCGCGGCCAGTGTATCTACTTGGTCGACGACTTACCGTCCGAATTGGACGATCAGCACCGGCTTGCGTTGTGCCGGTTGCTTGAACAGTTGAATTGCCAGGTATTTATCACCTGTGTTGATTCGAACATATTGCGAGAAGGCTGGTGTTGCGACACGCCAGTCTCAATGTTTCACGTGGAACATGGAGCGATAGCCCAAGACCACGGCCCCTCGGGAGTGAAGGCATGAGCGAAAACCACACGTACGATTCGTCCAGTATTAAGGTGCTCAAGGGCCTTGATGCCGTACGTAAGCGCCCCGGCATGTATATCGGCGATACGGACGATGGAACTGGTCTGCACCATATGGTCTTCGAAGTCGTCGATAACTCGATCGATGAGGCTTTGGCAGGTCACTGCAGCGATATTTCGATCACTATCCATGTCGATGAATCGATCAGCGTTCGCGATAATGGTCGTGGCATTCCGGTAGACATTCACGAAGAAGGCGTGTCTGCAGCGGAGGTCATCATGACTGTTCTGCACGCAGGCGGTAAGTTCGACGACAACTCCTACAAAGTTTCCGGCGGCCTTCACGGTGTGGGTGTTTCGGTAGTGAACGCCCTGTCCGAGGAGCTCATCCTGACAATTCGCCGGGAAGGTAAGGTTTGGGAACAAACCTACCGCCACGGTGTACCGCAAGCCCCGCTCGCCGCAGTCGGAGAAACCGAAGATTCGGGGACTGAAATCCACTTCAAGCCCTCGGCTGAAACCTTTCAGAATATTCACTTCAGCTGGGATATTCTCGCCAAACGGCTGCGTGAGCTGTCATTCCTGAATTCCGGTGTCGGAATCATCCTGCGCGACGAGCGCAACGCCAAGGAAGAGTTGTTCAAGTACGAAGGTGGGCTCAGTGCCTTCGTGGCCTATCTCAATACCAACAAGACGCCGGTCAATGAAGTGTTTCACTTCAATGTACAGCGTGACGATGGTGTCGGTGTCGAGGTAGCGCTGCAGTGGAATGACAGCTTCAATGAAAACCTACTGTGCTTCACCAATAACATCCCTCAGCGCGACGGTGGAACGCATCTGGCCGGTTTCAGATCGGCGTTAACGCGCAACCTGAACAATTACATTGAACAGGAAGGTTTGGCCAAGAAGCACAAGGTTGCTACGACAGGTGACGATGCGCGCGAAGGATTGACCGCGATCATTTCGGTCAAGGTGCCGGACCCGAAGTTCAGCTCGCAGACCAAGGACAAGCTGGTTTCGTCCGAAGTAAAGACCGCCGTAGAACAGGAGATGGGTAAGCACTTCGGAGATTTTCTACTCGAGCATCCCAACGAGGCGAAGGCCGTAGTTGGCAAGATGATCGATGCTGCGCGAGCACGTGAAGCAGCACGCAAAGCGCGCGAGATGACTCGACGCAAGGGTGCCTTGGACATCGCGGGCCTCCCCGGCAAGCTAGCCGACTGCCAGGAAAAGGACCCTGCCCTTTCCGAACTTTACATCGTGGAGGGTGACTCCGCGGGCGGTTCTGCCAAGCAGGGCCGCAACCGCAGGACCCAGGCCATCCTGCCGCTCAAGGGCAAGATCCTCAACGTCGAGAAAGCTCGTTTCGACAAGATGATTTCATCGCAGGAAGTGGGCACCCTGATCACCGCGCTCGGCTGTGGTATCGGTCGCGATGAGTACAACATCGATAAGTTGCGCTACCACAACATCATCATCATGACCGATGCCGACGTTGACGGTTCTCACATCCGGACGTTGCTACTGACGTTCTTCTTCCGCCAGCTGCCCGAGCTGATTGAACGTGGTTACGTCTATATCGCGCAGCCGCCGCTCTACAAGGTCAAGCGCGGTAAGCAGGAACAGTACATCAAAGACGACGAGGCGATGGACGAATACCTGACCCAGTCGGCTCTGGAAGACGCCAGCCTGCACGTCAACGAGCACGCGCCCGGCTTGTCCGGTGAGGCGCTAGAGCGTCTGGTCAACGACTACCGTACCGTGATGAAAACGCTTCAACGTCTATCGCGTCTGTACCCACAGGAGCTGACAGAGCATTTTATCTATCTGCCCAGGGTGACTGTCGAGCAGTTGGGTGATCACGCAGCGATGCAGGCCTGGCTAGAGCCCTACGCTGCGCTGCTGAAAGGCGTTGAACGATCTGGCCTGGCATACAAGGCAAGTCTGCGCGAAGACAAAGAGCGCAATCTGTGGCTTCCGGAAGTCGAGATCATTTCGCACGGGTTGGCGAGCTATATCACCTTCAACCGCGACTTCTTCGGCAGTAACGACTACAAGACAGTCACAGTGCTGGGTGACAAGCTGAACAGCCTTCTCGAGGAAGGAGCCTATGTTCAGCGTGGTGAGCGCAAAAAGCCGGTTTCCACGTTTAAGCAAGCTCTTGATTGGCTGATGACCGAAGGTACGCGACGTCACAGCGTTCAACGATACAAGGGGCTGGGTGAAATGAACCCTGATCAGCTGTGGGAAACCACGATGGATCCGGCAGTACGTCGGATGCTCAAAGTCACGATCGAGGATGCCATTGGTGCAGACCAGATCTTCAACACCCTCATGGGGGATGCTGTAGAACCCCGACGTGACTTCATTGAGTCGAATGCACTGGCTGTCTCCAACCTGGACTTTTGATAAAAGAAGAGATAATCGTCAGTAAGCAATAGCAAGAAACCCGGCCTAGGCCGGGTTTTTTGTTTCACGTGGAACGTCGCCATTTGAACCGTATAGTTTCGTTTAATCGTCATGCTTCGTTTAATCAATTTTCCGAACTCCTCTCCAGCTCTTAAGCTAGGTCCATCTAAATTCAACCGCTTCCTTTAATAAGCTTCTGAGTAAGGGGTAATCGACATGCTCGACAGCAACCTGAAATCGCAACTCAAAACCTATCTGGAAAAGGTCACCCAGCCGTTCGAGATCGTCGCGTCCCTCGGTGACGGCGCCAAGTCCCAGGAAATGCTCAGCCTGCTGGAAGATATCACCAGCCTGAGCGACAAGATCACTCTGCGCACCGACGGTGACGACGTTCGCCGGCCATCATTTGCGCTCAACCGCATCGGTGGCGACATCAGCCTGCGTTTCGCCGGCATTCCGATGGGCCACGAATTCACATCCTTGGTACTGGCCCTGCTCCAGGTGGGCGGTCACCCGTCCAAGACCGCGCCTGACGTCATCGAGCAGATCAAGAACCTCGACGGCGAATACAACTTCGAAACCTATTTCTCGCTGTCCTGCCAGAATTGCCCCGACGTGGTTCAGGCACTGAACCTCATGGCTGTGCTCAACCCGAATATAAGTCACGTCGCCATCGACGGTGCGTTGTTCCAGGAAGAGGTCACGGTGCGCCAGGTGATGTCCGTGCCGAGCATCTACCTCAACGGCGAGCTGTTCAGTCAGGGCCGCATGGGTGAAGAGGAAATTCTCGCCAAGCTCGACACCGGCGCTTCGGCGCGTGATGCCGAGAAACTCAGCGCTAAGGACGCCTTCGACGTGCTCGTGGTCGGCGGTGGCCCGGCCGGCGCTGCAGCGGCCATCTACGCGGCGCGTAAGGGCATCCGTACCGGTGTTGCCGCCGAGCGCTTCGGCGGTCAGGTGCTGGACACCATGGCCATCGAGAACTTCATCTCGGTCAACGAGACCGAAGGTCCGAAACTGGCCCGTGCGCTGGAAAACCACGTACGCGAATACGACGTCGACATCATGAACCTGCAGCGTGCGGCGCAGTTGATTCCCGCTTCAAGCGAAGGCGGTCTGCACGAGATCAAGCTCGAAAATGGTGGCTCGCTGAAAGCCAAGACGCTGATCCTGGCGACCGGTGCGCGTTGGCGCGAAATGAACGTCCCGGGCGAGCAGGAATACCGTGGCCGTGGCGTAGCCTACTGTCCGCACTGCGACGGCCCGCTGTTCAAGGGCAAGCGCGTCGCGGTGATTGGCGGCGGTAACTCGGGCGTGGAAGCGGCGATCGACCTGGCGGGTATCGTCGCTCAGGTCACCTTGCTCGAGTTCGACAGCCAGCTGCGTGCCGATGCGGTGCTGCAGAAGAAGCTGCACAGCCTGCCCAACGTCACCGTGATCACCAGTGCGCTGACCAGTGAAGTCATCGGCGACGGCAAGAAGGTTATCGGCCTGACCTACAAGGACCGCAACTCCAGTGAATTCCATGAGCTGGAACTGGAAGGTATCTTCGTGCAGATCGGCCTGTTGCCCAACTCTGATTGGCTGAAAGGTACGGTAGAGCTGACCTCACGCGGCGAGATCATCGTCGATGCGCGTGGCGAGACCTCGCTGCCGGGCATCTTCGCGGCAGGTGATGTCACCACGGTGCCATACAAGCAGATCGTCATCGCCGTTGGCGAAGGCGCGAAAGCCTCGCTGAGTGCCTTCGATCATTTGATTCGCAGCTCGGTCGAAGACTGAACGTTGGGGTAAAAAAAGGGGAGCAGACATCAGTCTGCTCCCCTTTTGTATTGCCCTATTTTTTTAGGTCAAACGTTGCGTTCCAATTCCGCCACGGTCGAATTGATCCAGTCTTCGGCGCGCTGGTTGAGCTCAGCTGCAGCCCGGGGACCTTCGCTCTCGGCATGCATAGCAGGACCTATGACCACCTGAATGACCCCAGGTCGCTTGCCCCAACCGGACTTGGGCCAGAACGTACCGGCATTGTGCGCGACAGGCAAAATCGGAAGCTTGGCGTTGACTGCCAGCGCCGCACCGCTGCGCGAGAACTTGCCGACTTGGCCAACGGGAACGCGAGTACCTTCTGGAAAGATCAACACCCAGGCACCCTGCTCGAGCCGTTCCAGTCCCTGCTTGGCGACCTGACGTAACGCCTCCTTGGGATTCTCACGGTCTATCGCAATGGGTTTGAGCAGCCGGATTGCCCATCCAAAGAACGGCACGTTGAGCAGTTCGCGCTTGAGCACCTGACTCAATGGTTCGAAGTAAGCCGAAAGGAAAAACGTTTCCCAGGTGCTCTGGTGCTTGGACAGAATCACGCAGGGCTTCTCCGGCACGTTTTCCGCACCGCTCACCTCATAACGCAGACCGATAACGGTCTTGGCTAACCAGACGGCGCTGCGGCACCAGGTCTGGACCACGAACCGGTAGCGTGTGCGGAATGACATGAAGGGTGCGAACACCAGGCTGACCAAACACCAGGCAAACGCCGTGAATGACAGCAACAGGTAGAACAGGACGATGCGAATCGGCAGCAAGGCGCTCATCGTTTCGCTCCCAACAGATGATCGACCACGGCAGCCAGGTCATCGAACACTTGGGTGCCAGGTGGCAGCGTACCGTCTGAAGCTTTCAAGCCTTTTCCGGTGCGAACCAGATAAGGCAGGCCGCCAAGACGCATGCCAGCAACCAGATCGCGTTGACTGTCACCTACCACCGGAACGCCCTTGAGATCGTCCAGATGGAAGTGTTCTGCGATCTGCTGGAACAAGCCGGGCAGCGGTTTGCGGCAATCACAACCATCGTCGGGACCATGCGGACAGTGCACGATCAAGTCGATGCGACCACCCTCTTCCATTGCTAGCTGCTGCATATTGAAATGCATGTCGCCGAGCGTAGTTGCGTCAAACAGACCTCGGGCAAGGCCCGACTGGTTGGTGGCGACTGCCACTGTCCAGCCGGCCTTGCACAACCTTGCGATCGCCTGGATCGAGCCTGGAATCGGAATCCATTCATCCAGACTCTTTACATAGGCGTCAGAGTCCTCGTTGATCACGCCGTCGCGATCCAGCACGATCAGCTTCACCGGCTTAGCCAAGTGCGGAAATATCGGCAACGCCAAGGAACAATCCTCTCAACCGGGCAAGCAAGGCATAGCGGTTGGCGCGGACCGAAGCGTCTTCGGCGTTGACCAATACCGCCTCAAAGAAGGCATCCACCGGGCCGCGCAGGTGCGCCAGACGCTCAAGCGCCTCGCGATACTGTCGATCCGCAGCCAGAGGCTGCACGGCTTGCTCGGCCTGCTGCAGCGCAGAATACAAAGAGAACTCGGTAGCGCTGTCGAAGTAACGTGGCTCGACGGTGGCTGGCAGCTTCGCCTCGAACTTGCTCAACAGATTCGAGACACGCTTGTTCGCTGCAGCCAAGGCCTCGGCCTCCGGCAGATTGCCGAACGCCTGTACGGCTTGCACGCGCTGATCGAAGTCGAGGGCCGAGCCCGGCCGAACGGCACGAACCGCCAGATAGGATGCCACCTCGACGCCTTCATCCTCATACCGTGCACGCAGGCGATCAAAGATGAATTCGAGAACCTGATCGGCCAAGCCCTCGGTTTTCACTTGGCCAGCGAACTGACTGATGGAGAAGCGCACCGCGGCGACCAGATCAAGATCCAGGCGCTTCTCGATCAGGATGCGCAGGATGCCCAAAGCCGCGCGGCGAAGTGCGTAGGGATCCTTGCTGCCTGTGGGAAGCATGCCGATGCCAAAGATGCCGACCAGGGTGTCGAGCTTGTCGGCCACAGCCAGGATGGCGCCTGTATGGGTGCTGGGTAGCTCTGCACCGGCACCGCGGGGCATGTACTGCTCATTCAGTGCCAAGGCGACGTCGGTGGGTTCACCATCGTTGACAGCGTAGTAGTAACCCGCGATGCCCTGCATTTCGGGAAACTCGGCCACCATTTCGGTAGCCAGGTCGCATTTGCTCAACAGGCCCGCGCGTGCTGCCCACTGCGCATTGCCGTCAGTGCGCTCGGCGATAAACGCGGACAGCTTGGAGACGCGCACTGCTTTGTCGTAGACAGTCCCGAGTTGAGCCTGGAAGACCACGTTTTTCAGGCGTTCGTTGAAGCTGTCGAGCGCTTGTTTCTTGTCCTGCTTGAAGAAGAACTCGGCGTCGGTGAGGCGCGGGCGCACCACCTTCTCGTTACCTGCAACGATCTGAGCCGGATTCTTGGATTCAACGTTCGCAACCGTGATGAAGCGCGGAAGCAGCTTGCCGTTGGCGTCCAGCAGACAGAAATACTTCTGGTTGTCCTGCATGGTGGTGATCAAGGCTTCCTGCGGCACTTCCAGGAAGCGTTCTTCAAAGGAACACACCAGCGGTACAGGCCACTCGACCAGCGCCGTCACCTCGTCCAGCAGCGCTGGCGGCACGATGGCGCGGCCGCTCTGCTCGCTGGCCAGCTGCTCGACCCGCTTGGCGATCAGCTCGCGACGCTCAGCAAAATCGGCGATGACGTAAGCGCCGCGCAGGTCTTCCAGATAGCTCGCTGGCTTGGAAATGCGGACCGGGTTCGGGCTGTGAAAGCGATGCCCGCGCGATTCGCGACCGGCGCGTTGCGTAAGAATAGTGCAATCGATGACCTGATCACCGAACAGCATGACCAGCCACTGCGTCGGCCGGACGAACTCTTCCCTAAGCGAGGCCCAGCGCATGCGCTTGGGGATCGGCAACTCGTTGAGCGATGTTTCGACGATAGCCGGAAGCAGCTCGGAGGTTGCCTGGCCGGGTATCGAACGGCTGTATCTGAGTTTCGGGCCGCTGCGGTCGATTTCTGCCAGATCAACGCCGCATTTGCGAGCAAAGCCCAAGGCCGCCTGGGTCGGCTCGCCTTCGGCGTCGAAGGCCGCCTGCAGAGGCGGCCCGTCGAGGTTGGTGCTGCGGTCAGGCTGTTCGGTGTCGAGCTGCTCGATCAATACCGCCAGACGCCGAGGTGCGGCGAAGGCCTGCACCCGACCATGCTTGAGGCCGGCGTCCTTCAAGCCCTTCTCGATGCCTGCGCGGAACGCGTCGGACAGTTTGCCCAGGGCCTTGGGCGGCAGCTCTTCGGTGCCGAGCTCGACCAGGAAATCCAGTGCACTCATTCTGCTGCCTCCAACTTGGCCAGTACTTCGTCACGCAGGTCCGGGGTGGCCATGGGAAAGCCGAGTTTGGCGCGCGCCTGCAAATAGCTCTGCGCGACCGAGCGAGCCAGCGCCCGCACACGCAGGATGTACTGCTGCCGTGCGGTGACCGAGATAGCCCGGCGCGCATCCAGCAGGTTGAAGGTGTGCGAGGCCTTGAGCACCATTTCATAGGTGGGCAACGGCAGCTCCAGTTCGATCAACCGGTTGGCTTCCGATTCGTAGAAGTCGAAGAGTTCGAACAGCTTTTCCACATTGGCGTGCTCGAAGTTGTAGGTGGACTGCTCCACCTCGTTCTGGTGGAACACATCGCCGTAAGTGACGGTGCCAAACGGGCCATCCGTCCAGATCAGGTCGTAGACCGAGTCAACGCCTTGCAGGTACATGGCCAGTCGCTCGAGGCCGTAGGTAATTTCGCCGGTCACCGGATAGCACTCGATGCCGCCTACTTGCTGGAAGTAGGTGAACTGAGTGACTTCCATGCCGTTGAGCCATATCTCCCAGCCCAGACCCCAGGCGCCCAATGTCGGGGATTCCCAGTTGTCTTCGACGAAGCGGATATCGTGGACCAGTGGGTCGACCCCGATGGCCTTGAGCGAACCGAGGTACAACTCCTGGAAGTTCTCCGGGTTGGGCTTGAGGACCACCTGGAACTGGTAGTAATGCTGCAGGCGGTTCGGGTTTTCGCCATAGCGGCCGTCGGTGGGCCGGCGCGAGGGCTGCACATAGGCAGCGTTCCAGGTCTCGGGACCGATCGCGCGCAGGAAGGTGGCGGTATGGAAGGTACCGGCGCCGACTTCCATGTCATAGGGTTGCAGAACGACACACCCCTGCTCTGCCCAGTAGTTTTGCAGGGCTAGGATCAGGTCTTGGAAGGTGCGCACGGCAGGCGTAGGCTGAGTCAAAATTTCACCTGTGCTGGCTTCGACAGAAAGCCTCGGAGTATACCCGATAACGGCTCGAACCCGTGGTGACGGGTGCTCTACGGCGTATCGCCACTCCCACTTTCCGATCTGCCATTCGCCTCGTTCAAGGACTTGAAAACATGCCGCGTTGCGCCTGGTGCAATGACGACCCGTTGTACATCGAATACCACGATAGCGAGTGGGGCGTGCCTACCCGTGATCCCCAGGTCCTCTTCGAATTTCTCATTCTCGAAGGTGCACAGGCAGGGCTGTCCTGGATCACGGTATTGCGCAAGCGAGAGCGTTATCGCCAAGTGCTGTTCGGCTTCGATCCGAAGCGTCTGGCACAGATGACCGATGCCGAAATCGACGAACGCATGCTCGACGCCGGCATCATCCGCAACCGTCGAAAACTGGAAGCCGCACGGTGCAATGCGCAGCGCTGGCTCGAGCTGGACGATCCGGCCGGTTGGTTGTGGTCCTTTGTGGGTGGCGAACCGAAGATCAACCATTTCGACTCGATCAGCCAGGTTCCGGCAGTAACCGCCGAAGCGGAGGCGATGAGCCGTGCGTTGAAGAAGGCCGGGTTCAGCTTTGTCGGGCCGACCATCTGTTACGCCTTTATGCAGGCGTGCGGCATGGTCATGGACCACACCACGGACTGTGATCAGTACCCGGAGCTGGCAACAACCGCGAGCAGCGCCTGACGTGACGGCTTCAGGAGTTGCCAACTGCACGAAGCAGTTACACTAGCGTCTTTGATTTTTCGGGAGAGATCCTTGGACAAGCTCAAAGGTGCGCTGGTGGTTGGCTTTCTGCGCCTGTTCGCCCTACTCCCCTGGCTCGCGGTTCAGGGGTCGGGTCGCTTCATTGGCTGGCTGATGTGGAAGCTACCCAACCGCTCTCGCGAAGTCGCCCGGATCAATCTTTCCAAATGCTTTCCAGAACTCGAAACTGCCGAACGGGAGCGCTTGCTCGGACAAAGCCTGCAGCAGATCGGCATGGCTTTTACTGAGAGTGCCTGCGCCTGGATCTGGCCAGCAGACAAGACGCTGCGTCTGGTCAAGGAAGTCCAGGGCCTTGAGGTCCTGGAGCAGGCGCTGGCTTCAGGCAAGGGTGTGGTGGGCATCACCAGTCATCTCGGCAACTGGGAAGTGCTCAATCACTTCTACTGCGCACAGTGCAAACCCATCATTTTTTATCGCCCACCAAAGCTCAAGGCGGTCGATGATCTTCTGCAACGCCAGCGTGTCCAGCTGGGCAACAAGGTCGCACCCTCGACTCGAGAAGGCATCATCAGCGTCATCAAGGAAGTCCGTAAGGGCGGCGCCGTGGGCATACCGGCGGATCCGGAACCCAGCGAAGGCGCTGGCGTGTTCGTGCCGTTCCTCGGCACGCAAGCGCTGACGAGCAAGTTTGTGCCCGGCATGCTCACGGGCGGCAAGGCTGTGGGCGTGTTTCTTCATGCGTTGCGCTTGGATGACGGTTCGGGCTACAAGGTGATCCTCGAGGCGGCGCCGCCTGCCATGTACGACGAGGATGTCGAGGTCGCGGTGGCGGCCATGAGCGGCGTCATCGAGCGCTATGTGCGTACCTGGCCGAGCCAGTACATGTGGACCATGAAGCGCTTCAAAAAGCGACCCGCCGGCGAAAAACGCTGGTATTAACGACAGCTCATCCAGCAAAGGGACTTCAATGAGCAACCCGAATCAGCGACAGCATCCGCGCGCACCGATGAAGTGCCGCATCCGCATCACCCATGAATCATTTGGCGAAGTGTTCGCGCACACCCGCGATCTCTCCGATGGCGGCGTGTATGTCAAACACCCGCAGCTGACCGAGCTGCAGCCGGGCATGACGGTCAGTGGGCAGGTTCAGGATCTCCCGATTCCCGCGCCGGTGCTGCAAATGGAAGTGATGCGGGTCGATGCCGAAGGTGTTGGGCTGCGCTTCGTCCAGCAAGAAGACTGATTCAGCAGCCCGCCCAGGCTTGAGCGGCTGGCCTAGCTGCCGGCCGGTTTGTTGAGTTTGCGAAGAAACACGTCCATTTCTTTCTCGGCCTGCTTGTCGCCATGCGCTTGCGCCGCGAGCAGGCCTTGTTCCCAGGCGCGCCTCGCGCCGTCTAGATCTCCACTGGCCTGTCGTGCCTTGCCGAGCAGTTTCCAGGCGGCAGAGTAGTTCGGATCCTGTTCGACGCTGCGTTGCAGGTGAATCGCGGCTTCTGCAGCGTCACCAGCGTCCAGATAACCCTTGCCCAGCCCGAAGCGCAGCATGGGGTTGTCCATGCCCTTGGCCAGCATCTTCTGCAGTGATTCGATCATCGCGCTCCCCTGGAAATTCAAACCTGCGGTAGCCGCCGAAGCAGTGGCGTACTCGCTCCATCAGCCTAGCTCGCCTGGGTGACTGCGCTGAGAAATTCCTGTGTGCGCGTCTCCTGGGGATTGCCGAACAGCTCGTCCGGGGTGCCCTGCTCGTGGATTCGGCCCTCGTTGAAGAAGCATACACGGTCGGCGAATTCCCGCGCGAAGCCCATCTGGTGAGTGACCATCAGCATGGTCAGGCTGTGCGCATCACCCAGACGGCGGATGACGTTGAGGACTTCGCCGCAGAGTTCCGGATCCAGCGCAGAGGTCACTTCGTCGAACAGCATGACCTTGGGCCGCATCGCCAAGGCTCGGGCAATGGCTACGCGCTGTTGCTGACCACCGGACAGTTGCGAGGGGTAATGGTCGAGTTTGTCTTCCAGACCGACCATGGCCAGCAGCTCTTCGGCACGCTCGCGGGCTTCCTTTTTCGACAGCCCTAGCACTTGCACCGGTGCTTCCATCACGTTCTGCCGAGTGCTCATGTGGGGGAACAGATTGAAGCTCTGGAACACCATGCCCACCTTGCCGCGGACGCGCCGCAGGTGCCGTGCGTTGGCGCGCACCAGATTGCCGTGGGCATCCGGCATGTGGGTCAGCGGTTCGTCATCGACCATGATCACGCCTTCGTCGATATCTTCCAGGGTCATCAGCGCCCGTAAAAGCGTGGACTTACCGGATCCACTGGGGCCGATGATGGCGACCTTCTCTCCGGTTCGTACATCAAGGTCGAGATGATTGAGCACGGTCAGATCGCCGAAGTGTTTGCTCACATCGCGAAACTGCACCATCAGCTCCGGCTCGTTGGCGGTGCCGGCTGAGTTCTGTGTGTCGCCGGCAGGCATCGATGCGTTCATCGGGCAAGCTCCATACGGTTTTCCAGTCGGCGTACGAACCAAGCGAGGCCGAGACTGAGAATGAGGAAGAACAGGCCGACCATGGTGATCGGTTCAAGGTAACGGAAGTGTTCCGAGCCGATGTTCTTGGCCCGCTGCATGATCTCCACCACCGTGATGGCGGAAAGCACGGGCGTGTCCTTGAGCATCGAAATCATGTAGTTACCCAGCGCCGGGAGAATTGGTCGCAACGCTTGCGGCAGGATTACCTTGCGGTAGGCGTTGAGCGGCTTCATGTTCAGCGCGGTGACCGCCTCCCATTGCGCACGCGGCACCGCATCGAGTCCGGCGCGGTAGACCTCGGCGGTGTAGCAGGCGTAGTGCAGCGCGATACCAAAGATGCCCGCCTGCAGCGCGGACAGGTTGAAGCCGTAGTTGGGCAGGACGAAAAACAGGAAATACACCTGAATCAGCAGCGGTGTGCTGCGGACGAACTCGATCAGACCGGTCATTGGCCAGGACAACCAGCGATGCCGGCTGCGACGCCCTACTGCCAGGAACAGCCCCAGCACGATGGCGATGGAAAACCCGGCGATGGTGATGCCGATGGTTTTCAGTGAGGCATCAAGCAGCCTGGGCAGAATCTCCCAGGCAAATTCCCAATCGAAGAAATTCATGACATGCCTCCCCGCATGCGGCCGCGCGCCAGTCGCCGCTCAAGGGTGCGCATGGAAAAGTTGATGATCTGTGCGAGCACGAAGTACATCACCAGTGCCAGGCCGAAGATTTCCAGTGTCATCAGGGTGGCCTGATCAAGCTGGCGAGCCCGGAAGGCCAGATCGGACAGCGTAATCAGTGACACCAGCGAGGTGTTTTTCAGCAGTTCGATCAGCAGGTTGGTACCGGGCGGGATGGCGGCCAGCAATGCCTGCGGCAGGATAACCCGGCGCAAGCGCTGGCCGGCGGTCATGTTCAGCGCCTGGCAGGCCTCGTACTGACCTTCGTGCACCGAGCGGATGGCGCCACGCAGTACCTCGGCACCATAGGAGCCGATGTTCAGACCGAGTCCGATCACGGCAACATTGAACGCGCTCATGGCGATATTGAACGGCGGCATCGGCAGGACAAAGTACAGCCAGAACAGCTGCACCAGCAGCGAACTGCCGCGGAAGACTTCGATGTAGACGATGGCCAGCCAGCGCAGCGGCTTGATTGGCGACAGTCGGCCCAGAGCGCCGATCAGCGCGGCGACAATTGCCAGCAGGGAGCCGAAAAAGGTGATCTGTACGGTCACCCAGGCCCCTTGCAGCAGGAGGGGGAGGAGTTCGGTCATCTTGGATTTCCAGTGGCCGGCGCGGCAGTAGCCGCTGAGAAGACAAGCGGCTCGCGAAGCTTGGCTGCGTGAGAGCGGTGACAGTCTTGCCAGCCAGCGTCCAGCAACGGGCAAAGGGCAGCAGCCAGCCGGGAGTGGCCATATCGCATGGGTGCGACAGGGTCGGGAGCAGGTCGCGGAGCAATGAAAAGGCTATTCACAGAGGAAAGTCCGGTGCGGCAGCCAGGCTGCCGTACCGGCTCCATTGATCAGGCGCTACACAACTCTTCGGCGGTCTTGTCGGTGATGTTCGAGCGGTCGAAGCCGAAGGGTTCGACGGTCTTCAGATGCTCTTCGCTGCCGAGCCATTTCTTCAGTTCGGCGTTGACTGCGTCACGCAGTGCCTTGTCTTCCGGGCGGAACGCCAGGGCGCCATAACCGGTGTTGGCCGGATCGTCCTTGAAGTTGTCGGTGGCTTCGACCTGATCCCCGGCCTTCTCCGCCAGGCCACGCATGGTCAGCTGGGTACCCACGGCTGCATCGGCGCGGCCGGTGCGCACGGCCTGCAGTTGTGAGGTGGTGTCAGGCACCTGAACGATCTGCGAATCCTTGATGCCGGCCTTGCGGGCGTAATTGAGATTGACGGTGCCGGACATGATGGCCAGCTTGATCGACTCATCCTTGGCGATGTCTTCGTAGCTCTGCAACTGCTTGGGGTTACCGGCCTTGACCAACAGGGTGTCCTGCAACTGGTAGTGCGGATCGGTAAACAGCACCTGCTTGCAGCGCTCGGGTGTGATGTACATGCCGGCTGCGATCAGGTCGAAACGGCTTGCGCGCAGCCCAGGGATCAGCGAGCCCCATTCCGTAAGCACGGGCTTGATGGTTTCGACGCCCATTGCCTGAAAAATCTTCTCTACGATCTCAGGGGATTCGCCGGTGACGCTGCCGTCAGTATCGGTGTAGGCAAAGGGGGTCTCGTTGGCGTAGCCGATACGAACGCTGCTCTTCGCCTTGATGTCGTCGAAGGTATCCGCCTGGGCCAGGCCACCGATGGATAGGCCGGTCACTACGGCGGAGGCCAGCAAAAGTTTGCCGAAACGGAAAGGACGTGCGCGATTCATCGTGAATTCTCCTGTGCTTTTTATCGTTCGCGGGCCGAGACCTGCAGTTCAGAGGGCAGCTTCAAGAGCATCAGGACAGGGCATTCCCTGCCTCAACGCGGCTTTCGACCCCTTCTTCTGCCGGAGGGTGCGCCGCGTTTCGCTGCCTGAGCATACAAAAGCGGTTTTCCTCATAGGATTGCACTAGGACAATTGCATGACATTGCGCTTCGGCCGATCCTGTTGGCTCGACGGAGGTGGAACGTCATGCACAACTGGAAAGACGCCTTGCTCGCCGCGCATGGCGGCGGATCGAAGTACAAGCTGCTGGTCACAGCCATCGCGACCGATATCGAGCGGGGTGAGCTGGAGGATGGCCAACGACTCCCAACGCAACGGCTGCTAGCCGAGCAGCTGGACATCAGCGTGCAGACGGTGACCAACGCCTACAAGGAACTGGAGCGCCAGGGCTGGGTGCGCTGCGAGGTCGGACGCGGCAGCTTTGTCAGTCGGCGTATCAGTGAGCGGGTCGCCACCTCCATGCTCGACCGCGGCGAACATTCGCTGCTCGACTTCTCCACGGCGCGCATCGTCCGCAACGAGCGCCATGACCGCTACTGGCGGCAGGCTTGCGCAGAACTGGCTGCCGAGCACGAACAGCCATGGATTCATGCCTGCCGGCCGATTGCCGGCTTTGAACATCACCGCGAGGCGGGCGTGCAGTGGCTCGCCGGGCTGGGCCTGTGTGTTGAACCACAGGATCTGCTGCTGACCAATGGCGCTTCCCAGGCGATCTTTCTTGCCCTTGCCTCGTTGGCCGGCCCCGATGACCTGGTGCTCTGTGAAAATTGTACGGATCACGGCGTGATCGGTACCGCGCAGGTGTTGGGCTTTAAGCTCCAGGGCGTAGAGGCTGACCGCGACGGCCTCGATCCGGAGCATTTCGAAGACATCTGTGCCAACGAACGTGTCACCGCGTTGGTCTGCACGCCGAACCTGAACAACCCCACCAGCAGCCTGATGCCAGACAGCCGTCGGCGAGAAATTACCGAGATCGCACGCCGCTACGGCGTCTACGTGATCGAAGACGACGTGTACGGCCCCTTGCTCGGTAACGACCGGCCGGCGCCGCCGCTGAGCCATTATCTGCCGGAGCTGGCCTTCTATTGCACCAGTCTGACCAAGTCCGTACTAACAGGCTTGCGCCTCGGCTACCTGGCGATGCCTCGACGGTTGGCGTTGCGCACCGAGAGCATTTTCAGGGTGAACAGCTGGATGGCAGCGCCCCTGCTTGGCGAGATCGCGACGCGCTGGATCGAGCGTGGCCGTGCTGAGGAGCTGGTGAGCCTGCAGCGGGAGTTGATCGCGGCTCGGCAGGCTGCGGTGAGCGCCGAACTGGGCGATTACCTGCGCGGCAGCCATCCGGCTTCGCTCAGTGCCTGGCTGGATGTTCCCGACCACTGGGATCTCGACGCCCTGCAGCACGAGTTGCGCGCGCGCGGTATAGCGCTGACGCTGCCTGATCCGTTCCTTCCGCCCGGCAGCCAAAGGCCCAGAGCAATGCGCCTATGCATCGGCGCGGAGTGCAGCGATCAGCGCTTGCGCACCGGCCTGGCAAACATCCGAGACGTTTTTGAGCAGTACCCGGAAATCCATGAATTTCGCGGCGCTCGTTAGCCACTCGGCGGCCTGCCGCTAAGCGCTTTGAGCCACGAATGCTGTTGCCCCTTGGGACAGACGGAGACAAATGCATCCGGGCGTTCCGACCGGCGCGCTATCCGCCAGGTCGAAATGACACTAGAATGCGCGCCGCTCGGGCCATGTCGGCGCGGCAATGGGTTCCCTAACCCCATCACCTCAAAAAGGAAATGCCATGTTGCAGCTCCCACCATCGGTCCGCCGCGCCACGTTGGCCGGTCTGATCGCGTTTCACATCCTCATCATCATCGCCAGCAACTATCTGGTGCAGCTGCCGATTACCCTGTTCGGCTGGCACACCACCTGGGGCGCATTCAGTTTTCCGTTCATCTTTCTCGCCACCGACCTGACCGTGCGCCTACTCGGCAAAGGCCCGGCGCGTCGAGTCATCGCGCAGGTGATGGTTCCGGCGCTGGTCGCTTCCTATGTGGTCTCGGTGCTGTTTCACCAGGGCGCGTTTGGCGGGTTCGCAGCGCTGGGTGAATTCAACCTGTTCGTGTTCCGCATTGCGGTCGCCAGCTTCCTTGCCTATGCGTTCGGCCAGATTCTAGACATTCAGGTGTTCGACCGGCTGCGGCGCTTGCGCCAGTGGTGGATCGCGCCAAGCGCTTCAACCATCTTTGGCAACCTGCTGGACACCTTTCTGTTCTTCTCCATCGCCTTCTGGCAGAGCGACGACCCCTTCATGGCGGCGAACTGGGTGGAGATTGCCAGCGTCGACTACGTCATCAAGCTGATCATCAGCCTGGCGCTGTTCGTTCCGCTCTACGGCATGCTGCTTAACGCCATCGTGCGTCTGCTGCCCGGCCAGCGCACGGTGACGGCATAAGCGAAGGGCGACGCGTCACCGCTCGATCGGGGCAAAGATCGAGCGGGGTGCGCTAGCGCTGCCTGTCAGAAGAAGGTAAGCCCGGCCTGGAACAGGCGTTCCACGTCGCGGATATGCTTCTTGTCGACCAGGAACAGGATCACGTGATCGCCTGACTCGATGACCGTGTTGTCATGGGCGATCAGCACTTCTTCGTCACGGATCACCGCACCGATGGTAGTGCCGGGCGGCAGGGCGATCTTGCCGATGGCCCGGCCGACCACCTTGCTCGAACGGGAGTCACCGTGGGCGATCACCTCGATGGCCTCGGCGGCGCCACGGCGCAAGGAGTGAGCGCTGACGATATCGCCGCGGCGCACGTGGGTCAGCAGCGTGCCGATAGTGGCCAGTTGCGGGCTGATGGCAATGTCGATTTCACCGCCCTGAACCAGGTCCACATAGGCCGGGTTGTTGATGATGCACATCACTTTGCGTGCGCCCAGGCGCTTGGCCAGCAGCGAGGACATGATGTTGGCCTCGTCGTCATTGGTCAGCGCGAGGAAGACGTCGGCATCGTTGATGTTCTCTTCCACCAAAAGGTCGCGATCAGAAGCGCTGCCCTGAAGGATGATGGTGCTGTCCAGGGTGTCGGAGAGGTAGCGGCAGCGCGCCGGGTTCATCTCGATGATCTTGACCTGATAGCGGCTTTCGATGGCCTCGGCGAGGCGCTCGCCGATGTGGCCGCCGCCGGCAATGACAATGCGTTTGTAGTTGTCATCCAGCCGGCGCATCTCGCTCATCACTGCACGGATATGGCCACTCGCGGCGATGAAGAACACCTCATCGTCCGCTTCGATGACCGTGTCGCCCTGCGGCAGGATTGCCTGATTGCGGCGGAAGATTGCTGCCACGCGGGTGTCGACGTTGGGCATGTGTTTGCGGATCTGGCGCAGCTCCTGGCCCACCAGCGGTCCGCCATAGTAGGCGCGTACGGCGACCAGCTGCGCCTTGCCCTCGGCAAAGTCGATCACCTGCAGCGAGCCGGGGTGTTCGATCAGGCGCTTGATGTAGTTGGTCACCACCTGCTCGGGGCTGATCAGTACGTCGACCGGGATCGCCTCGTTGCTGAAGAGACCTGAACGGGTGAGGTACACCGACTCGCGCACCCGCGCAATCTTGGTCGGGGTGTGGAACAGGGTGTAAGCGACCTGGCAGGCGACCATGTTGGTCTCGTCGCTGTTGGTGACGGCTACCAGCATGTCGGCGTCGTCCGCACCGGCCTGACGCAGCACCGTGGGGAATGAGCCACGACCGACTACCGTGCGGATGTCCAGGCGGTCGCCGAGGTCGCGCAGGCGATCGACGTCAGTGTCGACCACGGTGATGTCGTTGGCTTCGCTGGCGAGGTTTTCGGCAAGCGTACCGCCCACCTGCCCTGCGCCGAGAATGATGATCTTCACGCGATCGCTCCTGAAAGGCGGCTTGTAACCGCCACAGCATGAGGTAGCCGAGACGTTGGCGTCTGGCTCACCTTAGGATTGTCGGCCATTGGGTTGGGCCGCGACTTTAATCAATTTGGCGTAGTAGAAGCCGTCGTGGCCATTGTCCTGAGGCAAAAGCTGACGTCCATGCGGCTGTTCGACGCCGAACCCCTTG
Organism: Pseudomonas sp. 9Ag; assembly: GCF_902506445.1. NCBI lineage: Bacteria > Pseudomonadati > Pseudomonadota > Gammaproteobacteria > Pseudomonadales > Pseudomonadaceae > Pseudomonas > Pseudomonas sp. 9Ag. The sequence goes on along the minus strand of NZ_LR733836.1, from coordinate 4,343,937 downwards.
GGCAGGTCCAGTTCGCGGGCGCCGGGTGTGCGCGTGAGAAAGGCTTCGATCACCTCGCGGTTTTCGGTCGGCAGTACCGAACAGGTGGCGTACAGCAGAACCCCGCCGACAGCCATGGTCGGCCATAGCGCGTCGAGCAGCTCGCCCTGCAGCGCCGCCAGGGGGGCGATGTCGTCGGCCTGGCGCGCCAGCTTGATATCGGGATGCCGACGGATAACGCCGGTCGCCGAGCACGGTGCGTCGAGCAGGATCCGTTGAAAGAGTTGTCCATCCCACCAATCGTCGGTGGCGCGTGCGTCGGCAGCCACCAGTTTGGCGTCGAGCTGCAGGCGATCGAGGTTTTCCTGCACACGCTGCAAGCGCTTCGGCTCAAGGTCCAGGGCGATGACTTCAGCCAGCGCAGGTTCGCGTTCGAGGATGTGGCAGGTCTTGCCGCCCGGGGCACAGCAGGCATCCAGCACCCGCTGGCCGGGAGCCAGATCGAGCAGGCTGGCGGCCAGCTGCGCGGCTTCGTCCTGTACGCTGATGCGCCCCTCGGCAAAGCCCGGCAGCTGCGTGACATCGCAGGCCGCGGCGAGTCGAATGCCGTCTTCGCTGTGGCTGCAGGGGAACGCTTCAATGCCGGCGTCCTGCAGTTCGGCGAGATAGGTGTCGCGCCCGACCTGGCGATGGTTGACCCGCAATATCATCGGCGGATGCAGGTTGTTTGCGGTACAGATCGCCTCCCAATGTTCCGGCCAATGAGCCTTGAGCGACTTCTGCAGCCAGCGCGGGTGGGCAAAGCGAATCACCGGGTCACGTTCGAGCTCGGCGAACAGCGCTTCGCCGTCACGCTGGGCGTTGCGCAACACGGCGTTGAGCAGCCCTTTTGCCCAGGGCTTCTTCAGCTTCTCCGCGCAGCCCACGGTTTCACCAATGGCGGCATGCGGCGGAATCCTGGTGTAGAACAGCTGGTACAGCCCGACCAGCAGCAAGGCCTCGACATCGCGATCCGCTGCCTTGAATGGCTTTTGCAGCAATCGCTCGGCGAGACCGGAGAGACGCGGCTGCCAGCGGGCGGTGCCGAACGCCAGCTCCTGGGTCAGGCCACGATCACGCGCGTCCACCTTGGCCAGCACGTCGGGCAGGCTGCTGTTCAGCGAGGCTTTGCCGGACAGCACCACGGCCAATGCGCGGGCAGCGGCGAGACGCGGGTTCATCGACATTATTCAAACACCTTGCCGACAGCGAACTGTTCGCGGCGGCTGTTGAACACGTCGCTGACGGCCAGCGCCTTGCCGCCCGGGAGTTGCAGGCGAGTGATGATCAGCGAACCCTCGCCACAGGCGACCTCCAGGCCGTCCTTGCTTGCCTCGATGATCTGTCCAGGCGTGCCCTGCCCTGCGGATGCACGCGCAGCATGAAATTTCACTGCAGCGCCGTCGAGGCTGCTGTGGCAGGTCGGCCAAGGGTTGAATGCCCGCACGAGCCGCTCAAGCTCGACCGACGGTCGCTTCCAGTCGAGCCGTGCTTCGTCCTTGTTCAGCTTGTGCGCATAGGTGGCCAGATTGTCGTCCTGAACCTCACCAACGAGCGTACCGGCTTCCAGCGCAGTGACCGCTTCGATCACGGCACGCGAGCCGAGGTCGGCCAGCCGATCATGCAGGGTGCCACCGGTATCCTCCGCTGTGATCGGTGTGCGGACCTTGAGCAGCATCGGCCCGGCGTCCAGCCCCGCTTCCATCTGCATGACGGTCACGCCAGATTCGGCATCGCCTGCTTCGATAGCCCGCTGAATCGGCGCTGCGCCACGCCAGCGCGGCAGCAACGAGGCATGGCTGTTAATGCAGCCCAGGCGCGGCATATCCAGCACGGCCTGCGGCAAGATCAAGCCGTAGGCGACGACGACCATGAGGTCCGCCTGCAACCCCGCCAGCTCCGCCTGCGCAGCTGGGTCACGCAGGCTCTGGGGTTGATACACCGGAATCTCATGCTGCAGCGCGAGCTGCTTGACGGGGCTGGGCATCAGTTTCTGGCCACGGCCCGCCGGGCGATCCGGCTGCGTATACACGGCCACGACCTGACGCTTGGCGTCGAGCAGGGCTTGTAGATGCTGAGCGGCGAATTCCGGCGTGCCGGCGAAAACGATGCGCATAGAAGGACTCATCAATAAAAAAGGCTTGCCGCTGCAAGCCTTTGGGGTGGGAGATCAAGCCTGCTGACGGTGAAGCTTTTCCAGCTTCTTCTTGATCCGGTCGCGCTTGAGATTGGACAGGTAGTCGACGAACAGCTTGCCGTTGAGGTGATCGCATTCGTGCTGGATGCATACCGCGAGCAGGCCTTCGGCGATCAGCTCATAGGGCTGGCCGTCGCGGTCCAGCGCCTTGATCTTCACCTTCTGTGGCCGGTGGACGTTTTCGTAGAAGCCGGGCACTGACAGGCATCCTTCCTGATACTGCTCCATCTCGTCGGTGAGAAACTCGAACTCGGGATTGATGAAGACCCGTGGATCGGTCTTGTCCTCGGACAGGTCCATCACCACGACCCGCTTGTGCACGTTGACCTGCGTCGCGGCCAGGCCGATACCGGGTGCGTCGTACATGGTCTCGAACATGTCGTCGATCAACTGACGAATGCCGTCATCGACCAAGTCCACCGGTTTGGCGATGGTGCGCAGGCGTGGATCGGGAAATTCTAGGATGTTCAGGATTGCCATATGCGTTTGTGATGCACTTATGGAATAAAGTCAAAAGCCGCTGCTAAGATGCCGAGCAGCTTGTAAACGGCTTAACGCCGCTTTCCACAAGGGTTACTGCGGCGCTAGGGCGCTTTACGTGAAGGCACATCATAAAGGGATTCACCACATGAGGAAATCACTACTCGCCCTGCTGTTGGTGGCGGTTGGCGGCATGGCGCACGCCGCTGTACAGCTCAAGGATGACCATCCGGAGCAGTACACCGTAGTGAAAGGCGACACACTCTGGGACATTTCCGGTCGCTTTCTCAGCGAGCCCTGGAAATGGCCCGAACTCTGGCACGCCAATCCGCAGGTCGAAAATCCGCACCTGATCTATCCTGGCGACAGCCTCAGCCTGGTCTACATCGAAGGCCAACCGCGCCTCATGCTCAACCGTGGCGCGTCGCGCGGAACGATCAAGCTCTCCCCCACCGTTCGTAGCACGCCAATGGCCGAGGCCATCAGTACCATCCCGCTGGAAGCCATCAACAGCTTTCTGCTGAGTAACCGCATTGTCGATAGCGCTGCTGAATTCGAGGCCGCGCCCTACATTGTTGCCGGCAATGCCGAGCGCGTGATCAGTGGCTCTGGTGACCGCGTCTACGGCCGCGGCGAGTTCCAGGATGACATCGGTATCTACGGCATCTTCCGTCAGGGCAAGACCTACGTGGACCCGGAGACCGGTGAATTCCTCGGTATTAACGCCGACGACGTAGGCACCGCCGAGCTTCTCGACATGGAAGGTGACATTGCCACCATGATGCTTACGCGGGTCACTCAGGAAGCGCGTATCGGCGACCGTCTGTTCCCTAGCGAAGAGCGTGCGATTAATTCGACCTTCATGCCGAGCGAGCCGAAAGAAGAAATCAACGGCGTGATCCTCGATGTACCGCGCGGCGTGACCCAGATCGGTCAGTTCGATGTGGTCACCCTGAATCGGGGCGCGCGTGACGGGCTGAACGTCGGCAATGTGCTGGCGGTGTACAAGACCGGCGAAACCGTCCGCGACCGGGTCACCGGTGAAAACGTGAAGATCCCGGACGAGCGCTCGGGCCTGCTGATGGTGTTCCGCACCTACGACAAGCTCAGCTATGGGCTGGTCCTGCAGGCGACACGCTCACTTTCGGTGATGGACAAGGTCCGCAACCCCTGAGACCCCAAGCCCCGCATTGCGGGGCTTGTCATTTCTGCTGAACAAGCACTGCATGGATGCGGTGCGACGAGACAAGGACTGCTCTTATGCTTTCGATTTCCCCTGCCGAACTGGAAGCGCGCCTGCGCCTGCACGTGTTGCCGGAGCTGGGCCCGCGTCGCCTGCGTAAGTTGCTCAGCGCGTTTCCCGATGCGTCTTCTGCCCTCAGTGCGCCAGCCACCGCCTGGCGCTCGCTGGGTTTACCGGCTGGTTGCGCCGAAGCCAGGCGCAGTCCGGCCATCCGTGAGCGAGCCGCCGCCAGCCTCAAGTGGCTGGAAGCGCCGGCGCGGCATCTGCTGATGTGGGATGACCCTGCTTATCCCGGTTTGCTGGAAGAGCTGCCGGACGCTCCGCCGCTGCTGTTCGTCGAGGGTGACCCTGGCCTGTTGGAGCGCCCGCAGCTGGCGATGGTTGGCAGCCGACGTGCTTCCCGGCCGGGGCTGGATAACGCCACCGCCTTTGCGCGCAGCCTGGCTCGCGGTGGTTTCGTGATCACCAGCGGTCTAGCGCTGGGTATTGATGGTGCGGCTCATCAAGGCGCACTGGACGTCGGCGGCAAGACTATCGCCGTACTGGGTACCGGGCTCGAACAACTGTATCCGCGTCGCCATCTGGGGCTGGCTGCACGCATCGTTGAAGGAGGTGGTGCGCTGGTATCCGAGTTACCGCTCGATTGCCCGCCGCAGGCCGCCAACTTTCCACGTCGTAATCGCATCATCAGCGGCTTGTCGTTGGGTGTGCTGGTGGTCGAGGCAAGCCCTTCGAGCGGCTCGCTGATCACCGCCCGTCTGGCTGCCGAGCAGGGCCGTGAGGTCTATGCGATTCCCGGCTCGATCCACCATCCGGGCGCCCGAGGCTGTCATCAGCTGATTCGCCAGGGCGCGGCGCTGGTGGAAAGTGTCGAAGATGTGCTGCAAGCCTTGCGCGGCTGGCAGCAAGGCCCGGCCGCTCCCGAAGCGCAACGATCCGAGCCGATGCATCCACTAGTCGCCCAGCTGCATGCCGCCCCCATGAGCAGCGAGGCGCTGGCCAGTGCCGTGAACCAGCCTTTGTCGGAAACCCTCGCAGCGCTTACCGAGCTTGAAATCGAGGGCGTGATTGTTTGCGAGAACGGGCGCTGGATCGCCTGTACGGGTTGAGGGCTGCTGTGCTGCCACCGGCGCTTGGGTACACTTCGCCGATCAGTCTCAGTGGAGTTGGCAATGGTCGGCAATTGGCGTGTGCAGCAGGCGGCGCGAGTCGTTAGGCGTGGTGGAGTCATCGCTTATCCGACCGAGGCGGTGTGGGGGCTGGGCTGCGATCCCTGGGACAGCGATGCGGTGCATCGGTTGCTCGCTCTCAAGGAGCGGCCAGTGGAGAAAGGCCTGATCCTGGTCGCCGATTGCATCGAGCAGTTCGAATTTCTGCTGGACGATCTTCCTGAGCGCTGGCTGGACCGGTTGGTTGGCAGCTGGCCGGGGCCGAACACCTGGCTGGTCCCGCACCGCGACCGTCTGCCTGACTGGATCACCGGCGAGCATGACAGCGTGGCGCTTCGTGTGACCGATCACCCGCTGGTGGCCAGGCTATGCGCCCTGACCGGCCCATTGGTATCTACATCGGCCAACCCGGCCGGCCGACCTTCGGCGCGGTCGCGTCTGCGCGTCGAGCAATACTTCCCTGGCGATCTGGACGGCGTGCTTGGCGGCAGCCTGGGCGGTCGTAAAAACCCCTCCACCATCCGCGACATACGCAACGGCGAGGTGATTCGCGCCTCCTGACGCCGCTGGCGTCAGGGCGTACACGCCTGCCGGCTCAGGGCAGGAGAATGGTCGAGCCGGTCGTCCTGCCCGCGGCGAGCTGGCGCTGTGCCTCGGCGGCGTCGGCGAGTGTGTAGCGTTGGCCGATCTCCACCTCTATCTTTCCGCGGGCGATCATCTCGAACAGCTCGGCCGCCATGTCTCGCAGGCGTTCGGCTGAGGTGGCGTAGCCGGCCAGAGTCGGCCGGGTGACATACAGCGAGCCCTTCTGGGCCAGTACACCGAGGTTGACCCCCGTCACCGCGCCGGAGGCATTGCCGAAGCTGACCAGCAGGCCACGCGGGGCAACGCAATCGAGCGAGACGTCCCAGCTGCTCTTGCCCACCGAGTCGTAGACCACCGGACATTTCTGGCCATCGGTCAGCTCCAATACGCGCTGCACCACATCTTCCTGCGTGCGGTCGATGGTTGCCCAGGCGCCCAGCGACTTGGCGCGCTCAGCCTTTTCCGCCGAGCCCACCACGCCGATCAGTCTGGCGCCGATGGCTTTGGCCCACTGGCAAGCGATCGATCCGACACCGCCCGCCGCCGCATGGAACAGGATGGTTTCGCCGGCTTTAAGCGCATAGGTCTGGCGCAGCAGATACTGGGTCGTCAGGCCCTTGAGCATCACTGAAGCCGCTTGTTCGAAGCTCACGCTTTCGGGCAGCTTGACCAGATGCCGCGCTGGCAGGGTGTGGTGCTCACCGTAAGCACCCAGCGGCCCGGTCGCGTAAGCGACACGATCACCTACCGCGAAATCATCGACGCCCTCCCCCAGCGCGTCGACGACGCCAGCACCTTCGGTGCCCAGGCCCGACGGCAGGCTCGGCGGCGCGTAGAGCCCGCTGCGAAAGTAAGTGTCGATGAAGTTCAGGCCGATCGCATGGTTGCGCACGCGGACCTCACCGACACCGGGTGCGGCGACCGGGACGTCGAGCTGTTCGAGGACTTCAGGACCACCGTGCTGACTGAACTGGATGCGCTGCGACATATCGACTCCTGGCAAATACAAAGGAGCCTATCCAACGCTTCCCGGGCGCGTCCGTCAATTGGCCCGGTGATATGCTTGCCGGCCTTCTGTTCTAGCGCTGCCGCTCTGGGCCCATGCCCGGCGGCAACGCAGCCCACTTGCCAAGGTGAATTCGTGAACGAGCGTACCGAAGCCGTCAAAGCCTACCTGCTCGATCTGCAGGACCGTATCTGCGCCACCCTTGAAGCTGAGGACGGCGGCGCGCGCTTCGTCGAGGATGCCTGGACGCGCCCGGCAGGCGGTGGTGGCCGGACCCGGGTCATCGAAAACGGTGCGCTGATCGAAAAGGGCGGCGTCAACTTCTCCCACGTTCACGGCAGCGGTCTGCCCCCTTCGGCCAGTGCCCATCGTCCGGAACTGGCCGGCCGTGGTTTCGAAGCGCTCGGCGTGTCGCTGGTGATCCATCCGGAGAACCCTTACGTGCCGACCTCCCACGCCAACGTGCGCTTCTTCATCGCCGAAAAGGAAGGTGAGGAGCCGGTCTGGTGGTTTGGTGGCGGCTTCGACCTGACGCCCTACTACGGCAACGAAGAGGATTGCGTGCACTGGCACCGGGTGGCCAGGGATGCCTGCGTGCCGTTCGGTGCCGATGTCTACCCGCGCTACAAGGAATGGTGCGACCACTATTTCCACATCAAGCATCGCAACGAGCCGCGCGGAGTCGGTGGGCTGTTCTTCGATGATCTGAACGAATGGGATTTCGATACCAGCTTTGCCTTCATGCGGGCGGTGGGCGATGCCTACATCGAGGCGTACCTGCCCATCGTCCAGCGTCGCAAGGCGATACCGTTTGGCGAACGCGAGCGCGCCTTCCAGGAGCTGCGCCGCGGTCGCTATGTGGAATACAACCTGGTGTACGACCGCGGCACCCTGTTCGGCCTGCAATCGGGTGGACGCACCGAGTCGATCCTCATGTCGTTGCCGCCGCTGGTGCGCTGGGGTTACGACAAGCATCCCGAACCCGGCTCGCCGGAGGCGCGCCTGACCGAGTATTTCCTGCAGGATCGAGACTGGCTGTGCGAGCAGCGCTGACATGGCTTTCTCATACGCTGCGTCTGCCAGACGCTTACGCGTGACGGGTGCAGAACCTATTTGAAGCGGAGTAATTGTTGATGGACCGCTACGGCGTTTTTGGTAACCCCATCGGGCACAGCAAGTCGCCCCAGATCCACCGGTTGTTTGCCGAACAGACCGGGCAGGATCTCGGCTACGAACCCTTGCTGGCGCCGCTGGATGACTTTCCTGGCTTTGCCAAAGCCTTTTTCGAGACGGGTCTGGGCGCCAACGTCACCGTGCCGTTCAAGGAACAGGCCTACCGCCTGGCTGACAGGCTGAGTGAGCGCGCCCAGCGTGCCGGCGCGGTGAATACCCTGAAAAAGCTCGAAGACGGCAGCTTGCTGGGTGACAACACCGACGGTATCGGTCTGGTCCGCGATCTGCTGGATAACGCCGGCGTCACCTTGCAAGGCAAGCTGATCCTGCTGCTGGGCGCCGGGGGGGCGGTGCGCGGTGTACTCGAGCCGCTACTGGCGCAGCGCCCGGCCGCGCTGGTCATCGCCAACCGCACCCTGGCCAAGGCCGAACAGCTGGCGGGTGAATTTGCCGAGCTGGGGCCGGTGAGTGCCAGCGCCTTTGAGCAGCTGCAAGGCCCGTTCGATGTGATCATCAACGGCACGTCGGCGAGCCTCGGCGGCGAGCTGCCACCGCTGGGCGATGGCCTGATCGAGCCGGGAGTCACCTTCTGCTACGACATGATGTATGCCGCTCAGGCGACGCCTTTTTGCCAATGGGCGGCTGAGCGTGATGCGTCGAATCGGGATGGGCTCGGTATGCTGGTCGAGCAGGCGGCTGCAGCGTTCGAACTTTGGCGAGGTGTGCGGCCGGAATCGGCCATTGTGTTGGCGGCACTGCGTCTTCAGCTCGCTGGCTGAAAGCCAGCGCAATCAGAGGCGGAAGTGAATCTCCTCGTGCAGGTGCTGCGGTGTCTCCAGCTCGTCGACAATCCCCGCCGCGATACGCCTTAGCTGCACGCGGCGATCACCGGGGTCGAGATCGTCGATCACGCTGAAATCCTCAATCGACAGATCGTCACCATCGGCTTTGGCATCCACCAGGGTCCACTTCAACGGATGCGCTGCAATGCGTTGCAGCGCTGCCGCAACAGCTGGATCGTCACCCCTGGCGGACAGGTCCACGACCAGCAGCAACCGATCGACGCCGACTTTCGGCAACCCCGACAGCAGAGCGTCGACCGCCTGAGCCAGATCATGCGGTTGGTGGTTGGCTGCCGAGCCGGAGGCTGTCGCCAATGAAGGGCTGTCGAATAGACAGATCACCGCATCCATCCCGGCCACGCTCTGCGAGACGCTGGTAGCATCGAACAGATCGCCGGTTTTGGCGCGCAGGCCTGGTCGCACGGTCATCGAATTGAGATCGTCGACCAAGGTCACGGCTTCGTGCTGGCGGGTCAGCAGCTCGCAAAGCAGCGCATTGCCGAGGCTCGAATGCGCCCCGTACAGAGCGAATTTGAGCCGCGGCGTTTCAGCGTTGAGCATGATGGCCTGGCCGGATCAGCGTCGGGTGGCTAGATAGCCAATCAGCGCGACGGCGCCAGCGGCCAGGGCGACAGTGCTCAGCGGATGCTCGCGTGCGCAGTCCTTGGCCATGCGCCCGGCGTCACGACCGCGGCGGGACAGGTCGTGGCAGTGCTCGTCCAATCGGTTTTCGTTCCACAGCGTTTCGGCGCGCGAGCGCAGCGCATTGAAACGGTTACGCGATTCGCGCGAGGCGTCGTCCTTCAGGTCATCGAGTGCAGCCATCAGGTTCTGTATTTCGCGTTCGATTTCGTCGCGGGTGGTCGGTGTGCGGCTGAAGCGGGACATAGCGTTCTCCCCTTTGAATGTACGGTTTGGACTCTGCGAAGCCGTGAAGGTGCGTTCGGCCGTGCTCAACCAAAACACCCAGACTGCTATGAGCGGACCTATCAATGGCAGCCGGGTTCCGCTGGTCGGCTCGGTTGTGGCGAAAAGCCGCGCGGCCGATAGCATGTTTGACGGCGAATCCGTACACCTGCAGCAGCGCTGCGTCGGTTGATCTACGCTTTGTATTGTGGCCGCTTCGCTGAGCGGTCCGGACGGCGAAACGAGCGAAACGGCCGGCGCCCTACGCCCGGTCGATCCGCTGGAAGCGCCGAAATATAAGGGCTGACGGCCATGTTTATGCTCGCCTTTTCCGTATAATGCGCGCCGCGTTCGTCTGCTTCGGCGCGCCTTTTTTCACTGCCAGTTCATCGGTGTCCATCTTGAAGCTTCGTCATACCCTTCTCGGTCTGCTGCTCGCCTGCAGCAGCGTCATGTCGTCCCCCGTCTCGCTCGCTGCACCCAAAGCCCCTGCTCAGCAGGAACTGGCTTCTGGCAGCGCGCTGCTGGTCGACCTGAAAACCAACGAAATCCTCTATTCCAGCAATCCAGACGTGGTTGTGCCGATTGCCTCGGTGACCAAGCTGATGACCGCAATGGTGGCGCTCGACGCCAAGTTGCCACTCGACCAGCGCCTGTCCGTCACCATCCGCGATGCGCGTGAGATGCAAGGCGTGTACTCACGCGTGCGCATCGGCAGCGAAATCAGCCGCCGGGAAATGCTGCTGCTGACCCTGATGTCATCCGAGAACCGCGCCGCCGCGAGCCTGGCTCATCATTATCCCGGCGGCTACGGTGCCTTCATCCAGGCGATGAACGCCAAGGCCAAGGCGCTGGGCATGACCCATACGCGCTATGTTGAGCCGACCGGCCTGTCCGAGCAGAACGTCTCCAGCGCCAATGACCTGGTCAAACTGCTCAAGGCCAGTCAGGCCTACCCGCTGATCGAACAGTTCAGCACCACCAGCGAGAAAACCGTGGCTTTCCACAAGCCCAACTACACCTTAGGGTTCCGCAATACCAACGCCCTAGTGCGCAAGCCTGACTGGAGCATCCAGCTGACCAAGACCGGTTTCACCAATGCCGCCGGCCATTGCCTAGTGATGCGCACGGTGATGGACAAGCGCCCGGTGGCCTTTGTGGTGCTCGACGCCTTTGGCAAGTACACCCATATGGCTGATGCCAACCGCCTGAAGAAGTGGATGGAAACCGGCAAGGTCACGCCGGTCGCGCCTGCGGCCCTGGCCTACAAGCAGCAGAAGATGGCGCAGCGTCAGCTGGCCGGGCAGCCGGGTGACGCCGCTACGGTGATCGGCACCCGCTGACCGAGGCGGCAAGCAAGCGCTTCACTGCCGGGGTGCGTGCCTGGCGGCAGAGGTGACGCGGCGGGTTGCTGTGCTTCCCGACGTCACGTCGAGCCGGCTCATTGCCCACCCCGGCTGGGCGCCTTCAGACCCGCCGCGCTCACAGCGCTGCACTGAGCAACCGGCGACGGCGTGACTTTTCGATGCAACGATGCGGGTGCAGTCGACTCAAACGACTACATTCGCCCTCAGCGCAACGGGAATCGAAGGTCGTTATGAGCACGCCAGACAATACCTACATCGAGTGGCTGGAAAGCCAGTCCATGCTTCACGCCGCCCGCGAGCGGGCCCGACTCTATGCCGGCCAGGCGCGGCTCTGGCAGCGGCCTTACGCCCAGGCACGCCCGCGCGACGCCAGTGCGATCTCCTCGGTGTGGTTCACCGCCTACCCGGCCGCCATCATCACCCCTGAAGGCGGCTCGGTGTTGCAGGCGCTGGGGGACGATCGGCTCTGGAGCGCGCTGTCCGAGCTGGGCGTGCAAGGTATTCACAACGGCCCGATGAAGCGCTCCGGCGGTTTGCGCGGGCGCGAGTTCACGCCGACCATCGACGGCAACTTCGACCGCATCAGCTTCGACATCGACCCCAACCTCGGGACCGAGCAGGAGATGCAGCAGCTCAGCCGCATGGCCGCCGCGCACAACGCCATCGTCATCGACGACGTCGTCCCGGCGCACACCGGCAAGGGCGCGGATTTCCGCCTCGCCGAGATGGCCTACGGCGATTATCCAGGCCTCTACCACATGGTCGAGATCAACGAGGAAGACTGGCCGTTGTTGCCGGCCGTGCCCAAGGGCCGGGATGCGGTAAACCTCCCGCCGCCGGTGGTCGATCAGCTCAAGGAAAAGCACTACATCGTCGGCCAGCTGCAGCGGGTAATCTTCTTCGAGCCCGGCATCAAGGACACCGACTGGAGCGTGACCAACGTGGTCACTGGGGTCGACGGAAAACGCCGCCGCTGGGTCTATCTGCACTACTTCAAGGAAGGCCAGCCGTCGCTGAACTGGCTCGACCCCACCTTCGCCGCCCAGCAACTGATCATTGGCGATGCGCTGCATGCCATCGACGTCTCGGGCGCGCGCGTCTTGCGCCTGGATGCCAACGGCTTCCTGGGTGTCGAGCGTCGCGCTGAAGGCACCGCCTGGTCCGAAGGCCATCCGCTGTCAGTGACCGGCAACCAGCTGATTGCCGGCGCCATCCGCAAGGCCGGCGGCTTCAGCTTCCAGGAACTGAACCTGACCATCGACGACATCGCCTCGATGTCCCACGGTGGCGCCGACCTGTCCTACGACTTCATCACTCGTCCGGCTTATCACCACGCCCTCGTGACTGGGGATACCGAGTTCCTGCGGTTGATGCTGCGTGAGGTCCACGCGTTCGGCATCGATCCGGCTTCGCTGATCCACGCAATGCAGAACCACGACGAGCTGACCCTGGAACTGGTGCATTTCTGGACATTGCACGCCTACGACCATTACCACTACCACGGGCAGACCCTGCCCGGCGGCGTCCTGCGCGAGCACATCCGCGAGGAGATGTACGAACGCCTGACAGGCGAGCACGCGCCCTACAACCTCAAGTTCGTCACCAACGGCGTGTCCTGCACCACCGTCAGCGTCATCACGGCGGCGCTGGGCATCCGTGACCTCAACACCATCAGCGCGGCCGATATCGAACAGATCCAGCGCCTGCATATTCTGCTGGTGATGTTCAACGCCATGCAGCCCGGTGTGTTCGCCCTTTCCGGCTGGGATCTGGTCGGCGCGTTGCCGCTGGAAGCCGAGCAGGTGGAACACCTGATGACCGAAGGCGACACCCGCTGGCTGCATCGCGGCGGCTACGATCTGGCCGATATCGCACCCGAGGTGGAAACCTCCAGCGAAGGCCTGCCCAAGGCGCGCTCGCTGTACGGCAGCCTGGTCGAGCAGCTGCAGAATGGCGGTTCCTTCGCCTGCCAGCTCAAGCGCATCCTCAGCGTACGCCGCGCCTACGACATCGCCGCCAGCAAGCAGATCCTGATTCCGGATGTGCAGGCGCCCGGGTTGCTGGTCATGGTCCATGAACTGCCCGCAGGTAAAGGCGTGCAGATCACGGCGCTCAACTTCAGCTCCGAGACCATCAGCGAGACGGTCACCCTCCCCGGCGTAGCGCCCGGGCCGGTGGTCGACATCATCCACGAAAGCATCGAAGGCGACCTGACCGAAAACGGTGAGATGACCTTCAATCTCGACCCCTACGAAGGCCTTGCCCTGCGCGTAGTCAGCGCCGCATCACCGGTGCTCTGACCGGGCATCAGCGCCCTCTTCGCCTGGCCGGCCGACGCAGCTATAGTGCGCGCCGGCCGGCCCTGCGGGCCGCCTAGCTCATCCGAAGAGTACCTACGTGTCCGCTACCTCCCGCTTCCGTTTCCTGCGCACGCTTTTCGCCTGCGTGCTCGGTTCGTCGATCTTTTCGAGCCAGGCGCAGACGGCCTGCCCGGCCGGCCAGCAGCCGCTCTGCCTGGGTGCCTGCGTGTGCATGCCGGCCTCTGCGCAGCAGTCCGAAACCTTGTACGAGCAGATGCAATGGCTGGCGGCCGCGGGGCTTGAGACCTGGATCCGTCAGTCGCGCGATAGGCTGGCGTTGCAGGAGAGCCGGCCGATCCCGCTGCACATTCGCTCTCAGCTGGAGCCCTATTTCGACCTGGCGGTGCTGGAGACCGCGCGCTACCGCGTCGGCGATGACAGCGTGCTGACTGCCGCCAACACCCTGTTGCGCAACCCGGACATCGTCGCGGTAACGCTGATCGACATCATCGTCTTCCGCAACGAGGCCGATGCCCTCGACAACGTCGCGCTCTGGGCGCACGAACTCAAACACGTCGAGCAGTACCTGGAATGGGGCGTGGGCGAGTTTACCCGGCGCTACACCCGCGACTACGGCAGCGTCGAACAGCCGGGTTATGCCATGGAAGTGCAGCTCGAGCGCGAAGCGGCCCTGCGCGAAGCTGGTGAAAGCGCAGCTCGGCGCCACTCAGCCGAATGATCTAGGCTGAGGGATCGCCTTGGGTCGGTTTCGGTCACAACCTTATCGCCACAAGGAGACCGACATGTCTGTGACCGTGACCAAGCTCCGGGGCAACGATATACCCGAGGCGCTGCGTGGGCCCGGCGTTCAGGTGGTCTTCCGCATCACCGACCATGAGGGCAACACGCAATACCTGCTCGATGATGTGGAGGCCGCGCAAACTGCTGTGCGCGTCAGTGATGATCATCATGCAGCGAAAGAGTGACCGCTGCGGCCAGTGCAACGCGCGCTGGCGCCTGAGTCTCGGTCAGCGTCCGAGGCTGACCGATATGGTCTGTCGCGGTTATTCAGCCTGCGCTGCTTTGAGCGGTCAGCGCGTTCTGCGCAGCCCAACCCAGCAGCAACTCGGGCGCCATGGGTCGGGCGATGTAATAGCCCTGCCCCTCGTCACACCCCCACTGAGCCACCAGCTCGCAGATCGCCTGGGTTTCGATGCCCTCGGCGACGACGCGCAGCTCCAGGCGCTTGGCCAAGTCGATGATAGTCCGTACCAGCCGCCGATCCTTTTCGTCGTCACTCAGGTTGCGGATGAATGACTGATCGAGCTTGACCGTCGAGGCCGGCAGGTCGCGCAGATAGGTCCAGTTGCTGTAGCCCGTGCCGAAGTCGTCAATGGCCACCTCCACGCCCAGTGAGCGCAAACGCTGCAGCTGGCGGTTGACTTCGCCGGGGTTACGCATCAGCGCGCTTTCGGTGAACTCCACCTCCAGGCTCGTCGGGTTGAGACGCTGGCTGTTCAGCAACTCGATGAGACGGTTGGCAAAGGCCGAGCTGTCCAGGTCCGACGCCGACACGTTGATCGCCACCTTGAACCTGGCCCCCTGGCGTTGCCAGGCTGCCGCCTGCATCACGGCCTGCTCGGCCACCCACAGGCTCAGCTCGCGGATCAGCGCGGTCTTTTCGGCCAGTGGAATGAATTCGGCCGGGCCGATGGCGCCGAGCGTCGGGTGATCCCAACGCAGCAGCGCCTCGACCGATGTACAGCGGCCATCGTTCAGGCTGATGCGCGGCTGGTAGACCAACCGCAGCTGGCCGTCGCCGTGCAGCGCCTCGGCGAGGCCGCTGAGCAGGGTGAAGGCACGCTGCTGCACCGCATCGAGCCGGGATTCATAAGGCGACCAGCCGATGCCACGGTCGCGTGCGTCGTCAGCCGAGGTGATCGCCAGGCGCAGCCAGTCCTGCTCCAGCACGCCGCTGTGCAGCGGCAGCACGCCGAGGCCGATCTGGGTCTTGATCGGAATCGAATTGCACTGCACTGGCGCGTCGAACGCCGCGATGATTCGCTCGTAGAGTTGGGTTAGTTCACCCGACGGCCCGTCCGGGATCAGAAAGGCAAAACGGCTCGGGCTGATGCAATACAGCCCGCACGGGTCGGGAAGCTGCGCTTGCAGCGTCTGCTTCATGCGCAGCATCAGCGCTTGGGCAAAGCTGTGACCCAGCACCTTGATGATGTCGTTCAGCAGCGTCGGCCCGATCACATCGGCCACGACCAATACATTGCTCTGGGAGGTTGAGGCCGCGCGCGCCACGTCATCCTCGAGCCGCGAGCGGTTGAGCAATCCGGTGGATGCGTCGATGAAGTTGGTGCGACGCAGGGTCAGGATGCGCGCCATCGTCAGCTTGGCGAAATGCTCGAGCATCGACAGTTCCTGCGGGGTCATCGCCCGCCGCGGCTGGGTGTCGATGATGCACAGGCTGCCCAGGCCCAGCCCTTCCGGCGTGACCAGGGGCATGCCCGCATAGAAACGAATGCCCGGCTCACCGGTGACCAGCGGGTTGTCCTGGAAACGTGCGTCCCGGGTGGCATCGAGCACCTGGAACGGCTCGTTGGCGAGAATGGCGTAGGCGCAGAAGGAATCCTGTCGCGGCGTTTCCTGCGCCAGCAGCCCGACCCGCGCGGTGAACCACTGGCGCTGTTCGTCGACGATCGAGATCAATGCGATCGGCGCCTGAAAATACTCCGCCACCATGCTCACGATGTGCTCGAACACCTCGTCGGGCGTTGTGTCCAGCCGGCACAACTGCGTCACCTGCAACTGACGCTGCGCTTCATTTATCGGGATTGGAGCACCAGCCATACGATCACTGCCTGGAAATTCAAATGGGCCCGAACCGTCAGCTCGACGTCCGGAATGGGTTGTGCGGAGATCAGGGTCAAGCCCAGGGAATCAGCACAACAGAACCTCTTGCCAACATATCGACCGGTGCGTTTGTTCCTTGACGAGGTGCCGACAAGAGGTGCAGTGGTGTCGGCGTGGGCGTCCTCGTCTCGGATCCACGCTCGCGTATGTGTAGGATTCTCTCTTCGGTGTCGCTCAGGAACGCCTTGGCCGCATCGTTTTCCAAACTTCATCCCTTACAGGTGAATTCGGACCCGGTGGGGTTCAACAGCCGACAACCAGCAGCAGGAACCGCCCACACGCGCGGTGGAGGTTCCAAAGGACGATGCCCGGACATGCCTGACGCGATAAATGAGGTGCCTGCTTTTCTCTCCGGTGGCGGTGAGATGGGGGCGTTGATGCGAAGCCATGACTGGTCGGCCACGCCGTTCGGCCCGATCGAGAGTTGGCCGCAGTCCCTGCGCGCCATGGTCGGCGCTTGTTTGAATTCGCCGCTGCTGGGAACCGTGCTCTGGGGGCCGGAGCTGCGGATGCTCTATAACGACGCTTACGTCTGTTCGATGGCGGACCGACACCCCAACGCCCTCGGCCAGCCCGTGGCGGAGGTCTGGGGCGAAGTCTGGGAGATGGTGGCGCCCCCGTTTGCACATGCGATGCGCACCGGCGAAGGCTTCGCACAGGACCGGGTCGAGCTGCCCATGGTGCGCAACGGCCTGCCGGAGGTCACCTACTGGAACATCAGCGCGACGCCGATTTTCGGCGAAGACGGCCGCATTGTCGGCCTGCTGAATCAGGGCATCGAGATCACGGGGCAGGTGATCGCCGAACAGCAGCGCCTGGTCGCCAAGCAGCAGTTGCGGGACATGAACGAGCAGTTGGCGCACGAGGTTGCCATCCGTACGGAAGAGCGCAACCTGATGTGGGACACCTCGCCCGACCTGATGGTGGTGATCAACTTCGAGGGTATCTTCCAGCGGGTGAACCCGGCGTGGACAGCCTTGCTCGGCTATCAACCCGAAGAACTGATCGGGCATCACATCAACGAATTCATTGTTGAAGAAGACCATCCGTGTACGGTTGACGCCTACCTGGCCGCGGCCGGTGGCCAGCAGGTGCGGATCGTCAACCGCTACCGCCACAAGAACGGGGCGCAGCACTGGATCTCCTGGGTTGCCGCACCGGCAGGTAGCAAGACGTACGCCACCGGCCGAGACATCACCGAGGAAAGGGCGCGACAGGCGCAGCTCGAATCGACCCATGATCAGCTGCGTCAGGCACAGAAAATGGAAGCGGTCGGCCAGCTCACCGGCGGCCTGGCGCATGACTTCAACAACCTGCTGGCGGGCATCTCGGTCAGCCTGGAAATGATCGAGACCCGAATTCGACAAAAGCGCACCGACGAGATCTCGAAATACCTACTGATCGCCCAGGCCGCAACCAAGCGGGCCGCGGCGCTGACACATCGCCTGCTGGCGTTTTCCCGCCGCCAAACCCTGGCACCCAAAGCCATCAATGCCGGTCGGCTGGTCAGCGGCATGCTCGACATGGTGCAGCGCACCGTGGGACCGAATGTCGTCGTCGAGAGCTACTGCGCCGGCGATTTGTGGACGGCGCTGGTCGATCCGTCACAGCTGGAAAACGCCCTGCTCAACCTCTGCCTCAATGCCCGCGACGCGATGCCCGAAGGCGGACGCATCACGGTCGAAACCGGCAACCGCGTGTTCGATACCCAGAGCGCCCGACAGCAGGAGATTCCCGAGGGCGAATACCTGGCGATCCGGGTCACTGACACCGGCACAGGCATGCCGCCCGAAGTACTGGACAAGGCGTTCGAGCCCTTCTTCACCACCAAGCCGATGGGCGAAGGCACGGGCCTCGGCCTGTCGATGATTTACGGATTCGCGCAGCAGTCCGGGGGCCAGGTACGTATCCGTTCCCAACTGGGCGCTGGCACCACTGTCAGCCTCTACCTGCCACGCTACCTCGGCACCGCAGACCGCGATACTGGCTCGCGCGGTTTGCCGCCCGTGCTGCCCGCCCAGCGAGGCGAGACCGTGCTGGTCGTCGATGATGAACCGACGGTGCGGCTGCTGATTACCGACCTGCTGGCAGATCTCGGCTATCGCGCCATTGTCGTTGCCGACGCGGTGGCGGGGCTCGAAGTGCTGCAGTCCAGCGTGCGCATCGACCTGCTGCTGACCGACGTTGGCCTGCCGGGCGGCATGAACGGCCTGCAGCTCGCCAACGCCGGTCGTCTCAGTCGTCCTGATCTGCGGGTGTTGTTCATCACCGGGTATGCCGAGAATGCGCTGTTCCACAGCGGCCAGCTGGAGCCCGGCATGGCGGTGCTTACCAAGCCGTTCTCGGTCAACAACCTGGCCGAGCGGATGCACGAGCTCATCGGACAGTCAGCCGCGCTGCGTGGCTGAATTCCTACCCTTTCGCTAGGACTTTCGTCGGGTAACCTGGTTTGCACTGGAACCATCTGCCCGCTCCTTGCCTCTGCTGAATACCCGGTGAGAAAACACCGAACCAAGCCGAGATGCCGCAATAGGCGTCTCGCCCAGCACAATGAGGGTAAAGACATGGCTGACGAACAACGTATCCGCGAACGCGCCCATGAAATCTGGGAAGCCAAGGGCCGTCCCGACGGGCAGGAGCAAGAGAACTGGGCGCAAGCGCGCGACGAGATGGAGCCTTTCTACAAGGAAGGCGATGCCACCGCTGGCAGCGTCGAAAGCAGTGTCGCGATTCCCATGCCCAAGCAGCCGGAAGGCGAACGCTGATCGGCTGAGTCGTCGGGGCGCGGTGTGTCAGCGCCGGCTCCGACGCCAGGCACCACCGTTTCGCAGCTGCTACGGCAGACCGCGCCTTCCTCCTCTTGGTCATTCGTTCCGATGGTAAATCTCGACTTCAAGGCCATTTTCCAGGCCGTGCCCAATCTGCACCTCATTCTTTCGCCTGAGCCGTCATTTATCATTCTGGCGGCGAGCGATGCGCAGTTACGTGCGACCAATACGCGCCGGGAAGACATTGTTGGGCGGCCGGTTTTTGAGGTGTTCCGCAAGAATCCTGAAGAACCTCACGAGTTCGGCACCAGCGTGCTGCGCGCCTCTCTCGAGCGAGTACTGCAGACCGGTATACCGGATCGCATGGCCATTACCCGCTACGACATTCCTCGGCCCGAGTGCGAAGGTGGCGGCTTCGAGCTGCGCTATTGGCGCCCGCTCAACGTACCGGTGCTGGACGAGCACGGCGATTTGCTCTGCATCATCCATCAGGTCGATGACGTGACCGAGCAGGTGCTCAGCGAGGATCGCACTACGCTTAGCCATACCAACGAGCGCTTCCGCGCCGCGCTGCAGGCCTCTGGCACGGGTACGTTCAATTGGTATCTGAATGATGGCAGCCTGCAGTTCGATAGCTCACTGCAACAGATGTTCGGGCTCGCCTTGGGCCAAAGGCTCGACAGCCTTGAACGGCTCATCGAGCACGTGCACGGTGATGACCGCGAGCGGGTGCAGCAGGCCTTTGCTCGCTACGCGCAGGCGCTCGATGGGGTGGTCGAGTTCCGCCTGGCCAATACCACCCCGGAGACCTGGTTGGCCTGCAAGGCCAAAGCCTTTCGCGACGCCACCGGCAAGCTTGCCTACATTGCCGGTGCCTGCACCGACATCAGCGCACGCAAGCGAGCCGAACAGGCCCAGCGGGTCAGCGAGCACCGCCTGCGCCAGCTCAACGAAACCCTTGAAGCCCGCGTCGCCGCGGAAGTCAGCGAGCGCAGCCGCACCGAACAGGCGTTGCGTCAGGCCCAGAAGATGGAGGCCGTCGGCCAGCTCACAGGCGGCATCGCCCATGACTTCAACAACCTGCTGACCGGCATCATCGGCAGCCTCGACCTCATGCAGCGACGTTATCGGCGTGGCGAAGTGGCGGATGTCGAGCGTTACATCGATGCTGCTGTGACTTCAGCGCAGCGGGCAGCGGCCCTGACGCAACGGCTGCTGGCGTTCTCTCGCCAG
The DNA here is from genome assembly GCF_902506445.1 of Pseudomonas sp. 9Ag. Lineage (NCBI taxonomy): Bacteria > Pseudomonadati > Pseudomonadota > Gammaproteobacteria > Pseudomonadales > Pseudomonadaceae > Pseudomonas > Pseudomonas sp. 9Ag. Next base: position 4,323,728 of record NZ_LR733836.1, on the reverse strand, counting down.
CAGGCGCTCGACCTCAAGCCGGTCGACGTCAACCAGCTGGTCGCCTCGCTGGAAGACCTGCTCCACCGCACCACCGGCGAGAATGTCGCGGTCGTCACCCAGCTCAGTGCGGGGCTGCCGCCCGCCTGCATGGACGTGAATCAGCTCGAAAACGCCGTCATCAACCTTGTCATCAACGCGCGCGATGCCATGCCGCACGGCGGCCGCATCACCCTCTCTACGGCCAGCTTCCACCTGGGCAGCGAGCCGGACCCCAGCCGTCGCGGCCTGACCGAGGGCGACTACGTGCTGCTGACGGTCAGCGACACCGGCGTTGGCATGACGCCGGACGTGATCGAGCGCGCGTTCGAGCCCTTCTTCACCACCAAGCCGATCGGCAAGGGCACCGGCCTCGGGCTCTCGATGATCTATGGCTACATCAAACAGGCCAAGGGCTACATACACATCGAGTCTCAGCCTTACGGCGGCACGCAGGTGCACCTCTACCTGCCCGTTCACCATGGCGAGATGAGCACTGTAGAAGTGGCGCCCGAGCGAACGCCACAAGGTACCGGCGAAACGATTCTGGTGGTCGAAGACGAACCCGTGGTCCGCTCGCTGGTGGTCGAAGTGCTCAATGACCTGGGCTACGAGACGCTGGAAGCCGGCGAAGCCTCCGAGGCGCTGTTGATCACCGAAAGCCCACAGCGAATCGACCTGATGGTCTCCGACGTCGGCCTACCCGGCATGAACGGCCGGCAGCTGGCCGAAATCGTCCGCCAGCAACGTCCCGGGCTGAAAGTGCTCTTCGCCACCGGCTATGCCGAAAGCTTCGCCGCCAATGACCTGCTTGGCCCGGACATGGCGGTGATGACCAAACCGTTCGCCATCGACGCCTTTGCCCTCAAGGTCGGGGAAATGCTGAGTCCGCATGGCCGTTGAGCTGCGCCCGCAGCAGCGCGGTTCGGGCACAGGTTTGCTGAATCGCGCCAGCCGCGCCTAGCCGTTGCGCTACGTTTCAGTGAAGCGCAACGCTTGCGCTGAACAATCAAGGTTGGCGCCGCGCCACGCGGGCACTACCGTGTACCGACCAGACCATTCAATCAACGCGGCCACATAGCCCCAGTGAACTGCTAGCGAGCGAACATCAGGCTGCTCGGAACGCAGCATGGCTGAGCGCAGCAGGCTCACAGGTCCGGCCCCTCGAAAGGAGAAACAGCTGATGAGTGCAGAAACCATGCGACATATCGATCACCGTCCCGGCGGCGGCGCCGAGTGCCTGCGGATGGCCGAAGGGCCCGTGCCTGAGCCCGGCCCGCAGGATGTGCTGGTGCGTGTGGCCTACGCCGGCATCAACCGCCCGGACGTGTTCCAGCGCTCCGGCAGCTACCCGCCTCCGCCTGACGCCTCGCCGCTGCTCGGCCTGGAAATCTCCGGTGAAATCGTCGCGCTCGGCGCTGACGTCAGCGGCTGGAAGGTCGGCGATCAGGTCTGCGCCCTCACCCCTGGCGGTGGCTACGCCGAATACTGCGTTGCCCCGGCTGAACACTGCCTGCCGGTGCCCGCCGGGCTGTCACTGTTGGAAGCGGCCGCCCTGCCGGAAACCTACTTCACCGTGTGGAGCAACGTGTTCGAGCGCGGTCGCCTGCAACCCGGTGAAGCCTTCCTGGTGCACGGCGGCTCCAGCGGCATCGGCCTGACCGCCATCCAACTGGCCAAGCAGTTCGGCGCCACCGTCTTCACCACCGTTGGCAGCAGCGAAAAGGCCGACGCCTGCCGGCGTGCCGGTGCGGACCGGGTGATCAACTACCACGAAGAAGACTTCGTCGAAGTCCTCAAGCAAGCCACCGACGGCAACGGCGTCGACGTCATCCTCGACATGGTCGGCGGCGACTACATCCCCCGCAACATCAAATCCCTCGCTGTAGAGGGCCGCCTGGTGCAGATCGCCTTCCTCAAGGGCAGCCGCGTCGAACTCGACACCATGCCTATCATGCGCAAGCGCCTGACCTTCACCGGCTCCACCCTGCGCCCACGAAGCCGCGAGGAAAAAGCCGACATCGCCAAGGCGCTGCACGACAAGGTATGGCCCCTCCTCGACCAGGGCCTCTGCCACCCCGTGATCCACGCCACCTTCCCCCTCGATCAAGCCGCCGAAGCGCACCGGCTGATGGAAAGCAGCAAACACATTGGGAAGATTATGTTGGCGGTTGGGCGCTAGACACGAGGACGGGCCGGTAATGCTCCGGCCCTTGCTGTGTTTGAACCAGATGCCGAAGGAAAGGAATGGTGCGCATCCAGCTGAAAAACTCATGGTGTATAACATTCCGGACGGGTGCCGATAACGTTGTAACGCCTATACTAGAGCTGTTCGGATAGGCGTAGAAGGAATGTTATACACCTCGCCCGTTCGGCGTCTTATACACCAAATGGTGGCTAATATAGTTGTAAGCCAAGAGAGAAAAATGTTTGAGCCTGATAACGTCTTTGAAAGACGTGAGTTTGAGTTGAAGGAGCAGTGGCACTTCATTGAGCACTTACGAGGCGCAGAGATTCATTGGTTTTTCATTCAAGCCGTCAAAGCATTACAGAATGAGTTATATATCCCTGCATGCTCATGCTTTCTTAACGGAATTGAAGCATCCATGCGTATAACCATGGCTCAATCCGGAAATAAATCAAACATTACAGCGCTTTCGCCCTACAAGTTACTAAGCAACAATCTCATAAATGCTGCCAAAGAACTTAGCATCCCTGTAGGTTCTCTGGCCTTCGACAATGAGCCTGACTTCGCAGCAAAGCTGGCATCCGAAAAGCCAAATCGCATTGATGTTGAGCTTGTTCGCAACCGTCACAATATCTGCCATGGCAATATTCTCGAATTCATAAATTCGGATTTAGGCGAAGAAAATCGTTTTTTCACTCCAGAATGTCTTCGCAACCTTGCGCATCAGCTGCACCGCATATCAAATTCATGGGTTGTTGATTTAGGGAAATATCGTGATGGCGTGCTTGGCTTATAATAATGCGATCAAATCGCTCACTTCGTTCGCTGGGACGGCGTTCCGCCGCCCCTTAGCTTAATCGTTAGGCTCTATATGTACGCTGTCGACCCACACGACTCTCTTGTCCCTATCTTTGTAGAACACCTAAGCTCAGGAAAAGTTGAGCAGGTTGGAACCGGTATCTTTATAGAATTCCAAGGAGCCCCTTTTCTTTTCACCGCAGCGCACGTTACAGATATAACTGAGTACGGGAGTTTGATGGCCCCGACCGCCAACGGCATATCTGCAATTGATGGGTACATGGCATATGTGGACTTGCTGCCTGAAAGCAACAGATCGGAAGACACCGTAGATATAGCTTATTTCAGGCTCACCCAACCTTCGCTAGAAGCCTACTTGCTTATTTCAAGCCTTTACATCAGTCAAGATGCGAAATCATCCATAACGCAACTGAGTTAAAGATGTACTCAATTTGTGGCTACCCAGCAAGCAAATCGCGCCAAAATGGTGATGTTTTTAGCTCAGAGTTTGCATCCTACCGTGGCCTTTCGGCCACAAACGAAACATACAATGAACTGAATTTAACTAGTGATTTCAGCATCATCATTCGATTTCGTAAAAAAAACGCCATCTCCCCAATCGATGGCAAAAAAATGAACCCGCTTAGTCCGCGCGGTGTAAGTGGTGGCGGGATATTCTCTTGGCCCGCCGGTCATGAGCTTTCAAACGACTGGTCTCTCACTCGCTTAGTAGGAATATTTCATACCTATAAAGAAAGAAAAGGTTTAATGATTGGAACCAGCCTATTATCGGTTGTCACCGCAGTACAGCTTGGGGCAATGAAGAATTATGGTGGCACTGAGTAATGGCCAAGCCTAACAACTCGTTCAAATCGCTCGCTTCGCTCACTGGGACGGCTAAAGCCCGCCCCTTAACCAAACGTTAGAGATACAGCCATGGCTGAGTGGGAAAATCCAAAAATATTTGGTTCAAGCTATGGGCCTGAAATTGAAATTGTAAGGCTAGATCTATATAGGTTGCTTAACCAATTTCTTGCTAGCCGTCGTTTGTCTGAAATGTGTGCGGACGATCCTTATCTAAACCACGCTATGTATGCACTTGATCATTTCTTCGAAGTTGAAGCTACTCGAATCCTTTTAACTTCTGCTGTGATTGCTAGAGTTATCGATGATAGAGATGGCGATCTTAAGAACTACGATAGTAACTGTGGAAGTCTTATAAAAAACCTGGACAACCCTAATAACGTCACAGGTCTGAATCTCAGAGAAGCTTGCAATAAGATAATCCACGCTAAAACTATAAAGTACGATGTTGAAGTGGAACGTCAAGGCTATGACCAAAGGTTGTTCAACCCTTATATCTACTACTACGGTAGCTTAAACGGAAAAAGTTGGAAGGCTATCCTCAATATCGTGGATTATGTAAAAAACTATACTGACAATGTCGTTTAAAATCTCTACAAGCAAAGCCAGCAGACCAAGCAAGCGTTTAACGGCCTGCTGCTTTGAGCGTTAGGCTCATTTGGAAGATTATGGATAGCCCAGTTCCCGACCTTACGGATACGCAACTCATTCGGGTTATTCAGTCGTGCGGAGACTTCCAACAAGCTCTATCCGCCCTGACATTCCTGCAAGAAGAGTGCGACTACGCGGCAAGATACTCTATAGCGGAACTACGCAAGTTTCAGTGCTACGAGAATTCTGCCATTGTTGCATTTGCGCGCCCTTTTGAAGTTTCCCGAGGTCGTACCACGCTCGGCTTACGCGCCGTCGGCGTGCAGTTAAACGCGGCCGAGGAGCGACTAAAGAGCGAGGTCCTTGACCTTCGCCGCAAGGTAGTCGCCCACTCAGATGAAGAGCGGATGCACTTCAAAATTTCCACAACTCAACCGTTGGCAGATTCTCCTATCAAACTTCCACTCCTTCTCTTTCAAGAGTCCTTACGACTTGAGTCAGGTGAAACTGAAGAGCTAGTGGCACTCCTGTGCAAGCTCATTCGTGCCTTATCTGAAACTATTTTCGCTATAGCGCAGCGCCAGCCCGAGCGACTCAATGTCTACAAAACGCCTGGTAATTAATGCGCCAGGAGCCATGGGCAAGGCTTAACAAAGAAAAGGGGACAGATTTATTTATTCGGCGCTTTTCCCGTCCGCTAACTCCGTTATCTGTTTAACCGCTGCACGAATCACCGCGAAAACCCAATAGCTCATCGCTGCCCCGTCCAGTGAGGTAGCCTGGACGAAACGCGTGGAAAAGGCTCCGCCGTTTTCCACCCTACGATGCCGAGGTCCGGCGGAGCAGGCGAGGGTGGTGGCGTAGGGTGGACAACGCTTCGCTTGTCCACGCGTTGCTGCCTGATGGTAACGCCTGGGTAAAAGGACCGATTTTTTCTCCTGCCGTTATTTGCCGGGTCGCCTATGTCCTACCTTCGCGGCCCGCTCGCTTTATCACAAGGTGACCTGACATGAACCACGCCTTTTCTGTCCTCCCCCAAAGCTTCGTGATCGCCCAGTTGGAGCGGGATGCTGACCTGCCGAACGCGGTTTTGGCGTCACCAGGCTTTATGTCGATCACCCGGACGGATGATGAGCTTTCGATTGTCTGCGCTGAGGGCGTCGCAACCGGTTTAGCCCGAGTGGACAGCGATTGGCGCGCGATCAAGGTGCAGGGGCCGTTCGCCTTTGATCAGACGGGTGTCCTGGCCTCCTTGCTTGATCCGCTCGCGGCTGCCGCTATCGGCATTTTCGCGGTGAGCACCTTCGATACCGACTACATCTTGATCAAGTCGATGAATCTCGAAAATGCCGTGGAGGTTTTGAAAGACGCGGGTCACCGCCTCCTGGACTGATAACACTGAGTTGGGAAAAGCGAACGGCTATCTACCTTTCAGGTAGCTTGCTTCATAACACCCTGTCACTTTCTTCGACGTTGCCTCCCAATTCCCCAAGGTGCGAAGCCATGCAGCTAACGACACTGCTCGTCCCAACCTACACGCAAATGCTCAAAACTCTCGCAGGCTGGCTAAAGAAGGCCCAGGCCCAGCTACCGGAAACAGAGACACAAGCACTGTTATCCGCACGTTTGGCGCCCGACATGTATCCGCTGTCGACGCAGGTTCGCTTTGCCTGTGTGCAGGCGCGAGAAGCCATGTGCCGGCTGAGGGGAGAGGCGTTTCCGCCTGCTATCAACGAGCTACTCAATGAGGGACGTCAGGCGGTCAAAAGCCCCGGATCGCTCGCTGAAGCTTACGCCCGGATCAATGAGACGGTGGCGGTGCTCGACCGCCTTGCAGGCGATGCGCTCGATGTGGATGGGGATAAGCCCATCGCCCATGAACTTCCGAACGGGATGGTGCTGGATCTCACCGCAGACCAGTACGCCCGTGACTGGACGCTGGGCCAGTTCTATTTTCACGTCATGACTGCGTATTCGATCTTGCGTAAAGAAGGCATCAATCTCGGCAAGGCGGACTACGTGGCGCACATGCTGCCCTATGTGCGTCCTGAAACCATTCCGAAGGGCTAGCTAGATAGCCCGGACGTGGGCGTGGAAAAGGCTCCGCCGTTTTCCACCCTACGCAGCGTCCGGGCTTCGGCAGAGCAGGCGGCTGAAGTAGCGTGGACAACGCTTCGTTTGCCACCCGAGACCCACAGCTTCTGCCGAGGGCGCTGTAAAGCGCTATGCGAACTCTGGACGCTCAAGCCTTAAAAACGCCGTGAGCTCGCTTTTCTTGGCCATGGCGTCCTGGTAACCCAGTTCGATCAGCTCGCTGCAGTAGCCGAGTTCGAACAACAGATAACTCAACAGCCCACCGCCGCCTTCGCGTGTGCCGCCAGGGCCGCGCAGGAAAAGTCTCAGGGCCGCAGGCATTTCGTGCCGATGGCGGGCGGCGATCTTGTCCAGCGGTTGGCTGGGCGAAATCACCAGCACCTCGATGGGCGTCAGGCCATAGGCGCGCTTCCGTTGTTCGATAGGCACCAGTTTCCCCAGTAGATTTAGGCGCTCCAGCAGCTCGATATCACTCTCCACGTTGTCGATGAAGGTACTGTTGAGCATGTGCCCGGCGATTTGCGCCAGGCTCGGGATGGTGCCTGTCGGCCTTGGTGTTGGCGCGGTCTTGGTCTGGTCATCTATCGGGTTGCCACTGACCCCGACCACCAGTACACGTGTAGCGCCCAGATGGAGGGCGGGGCTGATCGGTGCGGTCTGGCGTACCGCGCCATCACCAAAATACTCGCGGTTGATCTTGACCGGCTCAAAGATCAGCGGAATGGCAGAGCTGGCCAGCAAATGGGGAATAGCCAGGCGGGTCGGCACACCCACCCGACGATGGCGGAGCCATGGGTCAATGGCGCCATGGCCCTGATAGAAGGTCACCGCCTCGGCCGACTCGTAGCCGAATGCCGTCACCGCTATCGCGCGCAGTTGCCGATGGCGCATTGCCGCGGCGATTCCCGAGAAATCCAGTTCGCGTTCGAGCAGCCTGGCCAGGGGCGAACTATCGAGCAGCGCAACGGGCGCTTGCTTGCCAATACCGAGCACGCTGTGGCCAATGAAACGGCTGGCTTGGTGCAACACACCCGGCCAGTCGCTGCGGTACACCTGATCGGTATGAATACTGCGCCACACGTTGCTCAGCCGCCGCACCGCCTCGCAAAAGTGCAGGGCGCCACACGCCAGGCTGACGGCATTGATCGCACCCGCCGAGGTGCCGACGATCACGGGGAACGGGTTGCGTGAAGAATCGGGCAGCAGATCGGCAATCGCGGAAAGCACGCCAACCTGATACGCCGCTCGTGCGCCACCGCCCGAGAGAATGAGCCCAGTGGTACCTGGGTTGGTTGCAGTGTCCTCGGTCATCAATGATTCCAGTTCGGGGTTTTCGGTAGAGCTAGGGCTCGCACATGAAAAACGAAGAACAGATTACTGAAAAAGGGGGGCAGTCACCCGCCGGCGAAGGCAGTAAACGTAGGGTGGGCTTTAGCCCACCGGAGGGGTGGGGTTTGACGGTGGGCTGAAGCCCACCCTACGAGTACGTGCGTGGCTGACCAATATTTGTGAACCTGAACTGAATAGCCCAGCCATTCCCACTCACCCGGTGCGCTTCGAACCGTTCCGCATGCTTGCCGTATCATGCCCGCCCCGTAGCCGCTTCTGACCTCCACCCCATGACCACCCTCGAACTCATCGCCTCCGCCCTCGGTGTGCTCGCCGTCTGGCTTACCGTCCGCCAGAACCCGCTGTGCTGGCCCATCGGGTTGGTGATGGTGTCGCTGTATGCCTGGTTCTTTTTCGAGGTGCGGTTGTATTCGCAGGTGCTGCTCAACGGGGTGTTTGCGGCCATGCAGGTTTATGGGTGGTGGCAGTGGACGCGGGGTAGCGGCAGTGACGGCGGTCGGCCGGTGGTGGGCGCGACGGCCCTGGAGGTCGGCGTTGGGCTTGTTGTCGCGGTGCTGGGGAGTGTTGGGCTGGGTGTGCTGATGGCGACCGCTACCGAAGCGGCCTATCCCTGGCCGGATGCAACGCTCACGGCCTTCAGCCTGCTGGCGCAGCTGTGGATGGCGCTCAAGCGCTGGCAGTGCTGGATGCTGTGGATTGTGGTGGACACGCTTTACGTGGCCTTCTTTGTCTTTCAGGAATACTGGCTCACCGCAGGGCTGTATGGGTTGTTCACGTTGCTGGCGGTGATGGGCCTGCGCGCATGGCGGCAGGCGAGGGCGGCGGTTCATGAACACGCGGCGCCCGCAGACAGTTAACGATGTAGGGTGGGTTTTTAGCCCACCGGAACGGTGTTGGGCCGAGGGTGGTGGGCTGAAGCCCACCCTACGGATAAGGGCCAGCGGCCCCGGTGTCGTAGACCTGATGAACAGGCCCAACTAGTCCCAGCCTGGCTGGCGCACTTTAAGCTCTTCTTGCACGCCTAAATTGGCAGGCCTGTCCACTTTCGGCACGAGGCGCATTTCCGACCAGGGTGCCGCCAGGCACTTCGGATACTGCTACGCTGCATCAGCAAAACCCGCGTTTCAGAGCGCCTCGACCCACGTCCAGGTAGACCCCGGTTGCCGCTCTCAAAGATCGGCATCGCCCCTGTCAGCAACACGCCCGCCCATTCGCCAGAGCAGACTGTTCCCCATGTTGTTCAGCCGTTTCGAAAAGCTCATCGACGTCTTCAAGCCCAGCCCGGACGTGGAGCCGCCCGCCGGCCTGCTGCGGTTCTATGCGCATTACCTGAAGCAGGTCTGGCCGTTGATGATCGCCGTGCTGGTGATCGGCTTCTTCGCGGCGTTGATCGAGGTGGCGCTGTTCAGCTTCCTCGGCCAGCTGATCGACATGGCCCAGACGACCGATGACGCGCGGACCTTCTTCACCGAACACCGCAACGCATTGCTGTGGATGGCGGTGGTGGCGCTGATCATCCGGCCCTTGGTGTTCGGCCTGCACAATCTGCTGACCCATCAGGCGATCAACCCGGGGCTGACCAATCTGGTGCGCTGGCAGAACCACCGCTATGTGCTCAAGCAAAGCCTGAATTTCTTCCAGAACGATTTCGCCGGGCGCATCGCCCAGCGCGTGATGCAGACCGGCCCGTCGTTGCGCGATTCGGCCATGCAGGTGATCGACGCGCTGTGGCATGTGGTGGTCTACGCCGGCAGTGCGCTGTACCTGTTCGCCGCCGCCGATCTACGGCTGATCGTGCCGCTGGTGCTATGGATCATCGGCTACACCGCGGCGCTCTGGTACTTCGTGCCGCGGATCAAGGCGCGCTCGGCGGCGGCTTCCGCTGCACGCTCGAAAGTCATGGGCCGGGTGGTGGACGGCTACAGCAACGTCGCCACGCTCAAGCTGTTCGCGCACTCCAAGGAAGAGGAAAGCTACGCCCGCGAGGCCATGCAGGAGCTGCTCGGCAAGTTCCAGCTGCAGTCGCGCATCATCACCAGCCTGGATTTCCTGATCACCTGCATGAACGGCCTGCTAATCGTCGGCACCGGCGCGCTGGCGCTGTGGCTGTGGAGCGAGGCGTTGATCACCACCGGCGCCATCGCCCTGGCGCTGGGCCTGGTGATCCGCATCAACAACATGGCCGAGTGGATCATGTGGGTGGTCAACGGCATTTTCGAGAACGTCGGCACCGTGCAGGACGGCATGCAGACCATCGTCCAGCCGCGTCACGTGGTCGACCACGAAGACGCCAAGCCGCTGAAGGTGGAGCAGGGCGGCGTGCGCTTCGAGGACGTGCATTTTCACTACGGCAAAAAGGGTGGCGTGATCAGCGGGCTGAGCATCGATATCCGTCCCGGGGAGAAAATCGGCTTGGTCGGGCCGTCCGGCGCCGGCAAGTCGACGCTGGTCAACCTGCTGCTGCGCCTCTATGACCTGGAAAGCGGGCGCATCCTGATCGACGGGCAAAACGTCGCCGAGGTCAACCAGGAGAGCCTGCGCGCCAACATCGGCATGGTCACTCAGGACACCTCGCTGCTGCATCGCTCCATCCGCGACAACCTGCGTTACGGCAAGCCCGACGCCACCGAAGAAGACCTCTGGGGCGCCGCGCACAAGGCCCGCGCCGACGAGTTCATCAAAACGCTGGACGACAGCCAGGGCGGCCTGGGTTTTGAGGCCATGGTCGGCGAGCGCGGCGTGAAGCTCTCCGGCGGCCAGCGTCAACGCATCGCCATCGCCCGCGTGCTGCTCAAGGATGCGCCGATTCTGGTGTTGGACGAAGCCACCTCGGCGCTGGATTCGGAAGTCGAGGCGGCGATTCAGGAGAGCCTGGACACGCTGATGGAGGGCAAGACGGTGATCGCCATCGCGCACCGGCTCTCGACCATCGCACGCATGGACCGGCTGGTAGTGATTGATGGGGGCCAGGTGATCGAGACCGGCACCCACGCCGAGCTGATCGCGCGCGGCGGCCTCTATGCGAGGCTGTGGCAGCATCAGACCGGCGGCTTTGTGGGTGTGGATTGAACGGGACGGCAGGGGCAGATGAACGGGAACACCAGACAGGCGAGGGGCGCAGACCAATGAAGGTGCTGGTGCTCACCGGCGCCGAATCGACCGGCAAGAGCTGGCTCGCCGCGCGTCTGCAGCAGCGCTTCGGCGGACTGGTAGTGGGCGAGTACGTTCGCCATTTCATCGACCGCGAACAGCGCGACACCTGCCTCACAGATATCCCGGCCATCGCCCGCGGGCAATTGGCCTGGGAAGACGCCGCGCGAGGCCAGCGCCCGGCGCTGCTGATCCTCGATACCCACCTGCTGAGCAACATGCTCTGGAGCCGGACGCTGTTCGATGATTGCCCGGCGTGGCTGGAAGATGAGCTGCTGGCGCGCCGTTATGACCAGCACTTGCTGCTTTCGCCCGAAGGGGCCGTATGGCACACAGACGGCCAGCGCTGCCAACCGGAGCCTGTCGAGCGCCTGCGCTTCCACGACGCCTGCCGCCAATGGCTCCAGCGGAACGAGCAACCCTTCGTGGAGATCGGCGGGGATTGGGCCAGCCGCGAGCAGCAGGCGATCGCTCAAACCCTGGCGCTGCTGGCGCAAACACGCGGAAGCGCGGGTAAATGACCGCTGGCGTGTGGCGTGTGGCGTGGGGTGGACTGGTGAGGCGTGATCCACTCCTACGGTTGTAGGGTGGATGTCGCTTTTCACATCCACCGCTGGCGCGGACGGTGAGTTGGAATCCTTAGCTTGGGTTTGGTTTATCAGCGGGTGAGAGCGTCGTGATTTGTCGCCGCGTTCTCAGCCTTCCGATCCCGCTGCAAGGCGCGCTGGAGACTGCACAGGCTCGCTGATAGAGTGCGGCCGCTTGCCAACCACCGGCTGACAGGACGTCTGCCCAGCCGCCGCACAGGATGTTTCCATGAAAAAAATCGCACTTGCCGTAGCCATTCCACTGGTCCTCATCGGCGGCGCCACTGTTTACACCAGCACCCAGGTTGAATCGACTGCCCGTGATGCCGTCGAGCAGGCCAATATCCAGTTGCGCGAGATGAGCGTTGGAGCCGGTGCCGACGTCGCCGTCAAAATGCTCAGTTTCGAAGGCGGTCTGCTTTCCAGCAGCGCCCGCTATCAGGTCGACATCGAGGTTCAGGACAGCGACGGCGAGCCCCGGCAATACGCCGTGCTGTTGGAAGACCGCATCGAGCATGGCCCGTTTCCGGTTTCACGCCTGACCAATGGGCAGCTGATGCCGGTTGCGGCCCAGAGCCATTTCCGTCTTGAGCGATCAGCGCAGACCGAAGCGCTGTTCGAGGCCGCTTCAGGTGAAAACCCGCTGGTCGGTGACGTCGCCTTCGGCTATGACGGCAGCCAGCAAGGCGCGCTGCGCTCGGCGCCTCTCAGTCTTGAGAACGAAGACGGCACGGTTCGCGTTGCGGCTGGCAGCGTGAACTTCGAAGTGGCCGACGAAACCACTACCGTGCGCCTGGAAGGTCAGCTGCCGGAAATCGACATGAACCTGCAACGCCGTGATGATGGCAAGCCGGTGCGGGTGAAGCTAAGCGGTATCGGCATGACCGTGGACAAGCACGACTATGTCGACGGGTTCGGCCAAGGCCCGTCTGCCATCACGCTCGACCGCATGGAAATCCAGACGGACAACAATCCCGCCGTAATCATCAAGAAAGCCTCCATTGATGAAGTGTCGAGTCGAAGCAGCGGCGGCTTCAACCAGTCGATCGCCTACCGCGTCGGCGAGGTGGGGGCCAATGGTCAGTCCATCCGCAACCTGGCGCTGGCCCTCAGCCTGCGCGATCTGGACGAAAGCAGCCTCAAGGCGCTGCTGGAAAGCTACAAGCAGATCCTCGACAGCGGTGCGACCCCGCAGGAGGCACTCGACAGCATCACCGACGCTCAACAGCAGGAGCTGCAGGCGCTTGCCCTGCAACTGCTGGAGCACAAGCCCACCTTGGCGCTCGACGAGTTCGGCTTCGAGACCGCTAACGGTGCGGCCCGCCTGTCTGTTGTGGCCGACCTGCAGGCCCCGAGTGCAGAAGCCTTTACTCCTGATGCGATGATCACCAGCATGCTGGCGTCGCTCAAAGCCGAAGCAGGTATCGATAAAGGCCTGGTGCGCGATGTTGCCAGCCTGATTGCTCAGCGCGAACCGCAGTACAGCGCCGACCCTGCTGCGTTGCAGCAGCAGGCAGACCTGACGACCGAGTTGTTCAGCGGTATGGCACTCGGTGCGGGCTGGTTCCAGCTGCAAGGCGATCGCCTGGCCAGCTCACTGCATTACGCCGACGACAAGGTGACCTTGAATGGCCAAGATATGACCGTTCAGGAATTCATCGGCTTTGCCTTCGGTTCGGTACTGGGCGCCGGCCTGCTCGGCCAGTAACGGCCCGTACCGTGTGAAAAAGGCGACCTTCGGGTCGCCTTTTTTGATCGGACGAGAACCGGAGCTGCAACGTCGATTGCATGTGCCGGTTGAATCAGCGGCGATGCTGGATCGCCCTTGGGTTGAAGAAACTGATGAGGTTTGCAAGAAACAAGGTGCGGTTGGCTCGGGTAGTGTCGCGGGCTGCAGGTGAACAGCTGCGGACAAGGCCTGTCGATAGAGCATCAGGGCGTTGGATCCGTCGTGCCAGCCTAACCGCGCTGTGCAGCGCAGCCGCGATGCTTTTTGCTATTGTCGCGGCCCACTGACCGAGGGTGGCCGCACAAGGTAGAGGCTCGTGCCAAGGCTTTGCGCGAACGTCAGCAGCCAAGGGAACACCTAAGGAATCAACTTTGCTCAGCAACGCAGTTCGCCGACCGGCTCGCCTCATTCCGCTCGCTTTTCTTGCTGCGACCCTGCTGGGTACGGTGCTCTTGCTGTTGCCTGTGTCGACCGCCGGGCCTGACAGCGCGTCATTGCTGACGGCGCTGTTCACGGCAGTTTCGGCCGTCTGCGTGACGGGTCTGATCGTGCAGGATACGGCGACCTATTGGTCGTTCTTCGGCCAGTGCGTGATCCTGCTGCTGTTTCAGGTGGGTGGCTTCGGCATCATGAGTGGCGCGACCCTGCTCGGGCTGTTGGTCAAGCGCCGCTTACAGCTCAGCAGCCGCCTGGTCGCGCAGCAGGAGACGCGCTCGTTAGGTCTCGGCGATGTGACCGGCGTGCTGCGGCTGATTCTGCTGGTCACGGTCGGTGTTGAGCTGGTCGTGACCGCCATCCTCACCGTCCACTTGCATTTCACCTATGACGTGCCTTGGCCGAAGGCGCTCTGGGACGGTCTTTTCCACGCGGTATCGGCCTTCAATAACGCCGGTTTCTCGACCTATTCCGACAGCCTGATGCGCTTCGCAACGGACCCGGTGGTGCTGGTGCCGATCATGCTTGCGCTGATCATCGGCGGCCTGGGCTTTCCGGTGCTCTACGAGTTTCGCCGCGACCAGCGCGGCAAGCCTTGGACAATCCACACCCGTATCACGCTCTGGGGCTCGGCCGTGCTCCTGTTCGGCGGCACGCTGGCGATTCTGTTCTACGAGTGGGGCAACCCCGGCACGCTGGGCGGCATGTCGCTGGGTGACAAGCTGTTGTCAGCCCTGTTCAGCTCGGCGGTGGCGCGCACGGCGGGGTTCAACAGCCTGGACGTCGGCCAGCTCGAAGCGCAGACGCTGGCCGTTCACTACTTTCTGATGTTTGTCGGCGGCGGCAGCGCCAGTACGGCGGGCGGGATCAAGGTGACGACCTTCTTCCTGCTGTTCTTCTTCATCTGGGCCGAGATCCGTGGCAATGAGGACACAGTCGCCTTCCGTCGGCGCATCTCTTACGCCACGCAACGCCAGGCGCTGACGGTGCTGTTTCTCAGCTCGCTCATTGTGGGTATCGGCACCATGTTGCTGCTCAGCATGACGGACTACGAGCTCGGCGTGGTGCTGTTCGAGGCGGTGTCCGCGTTCGCCACGGTCGGTTTGTCGACCGGGATCACCGACGATCTGCCAGCGTCCGGCCAGCTGGTGATCATCGCCCTGATGTTCATCGGCCGGGTCGGCACCATCACGCTGGCGACGGCCCTTGCGCTGCGCAGCGTGACCAAACATTACCGCTATCCGGAGGAACGCCCCATTGTTGGATAACCTGTTCGGCAAGACATTCGAGAACGACAGTGTCGCCGTCATCGGCCTGGGGCGATTCGGCTCGGCGGTTGCCGATTCGCTCACGTCCATGGGCCACGAAGTGCTGGGCATCGACAGCAACAGCGCCAACGTGCAGCAGTGGGTCGACCAGCTGACCCATGTGGCGCAGGCCGACGCGACCGACATCCGCGCGCTGCGCCAGCTCGGGGTGGATCAGTTCCGCCATGTGGTCGTGAGTATCGGCACCGACCTGGAAGCCAGCGTGCTGACCGTCCTCGCGCTGCAGGAACTCGGCGTACCGGACATCTGGGCCAAGGCCTTGAGCAAGCGCCACGGGCTGATCCTCGAGCGCACCGGAGCCCATCACGTGGTGTACCCGGAAACCTCCATGGGCGAGCGCGTGGCGCATCTGGTGACCGGCAAGATGCTCGAGTTCATCGAGTTCGACGACGGGTTTGCCATCGCCTCGACGCACGCCCCACGCAACATTCATGACAAGACCCTGGCGGACGCCGGCGTGCACAAGCGCTACGGCGTTACCATCGTCGGGGTTAAGCGGGCGCACGAAGACTTCATCTACGCCAAGCCTGAAACCCAGATCCACCCGGGCGACATCCTGATCGTGGCAGGTGAAACCAAGCGGGTAGAGAAGTTTGCAGCGGCCAAGGGCTAGCGACATCACAGAGCGGGACGAGCTGACCGCTCGGAGATGAACATGAACGGCTGATGCGCTAACCCGGTCGCATCTAAAAGCCACCGGGAGACACACGCATGACCACTCTGAGCAATGTTTTGTGGGGCGCGCTGGCGCTCGGCCTGGTAACAGGGATGCGCAGCACCCTGGCCCCCACCATGACCAGCCGGGCACTGGCCGCGCGGGACGACATCGACGAGGCGGGCGAGCCGGCGCGAACCCTGGCCTCGCATCGCATGCAGCAATTTCTTGTACCCATGGCGGTGGGCGAACTGCTGGGTGACAAGATGCCCTTTGCGCCGGACAGGACCATCCTGCCATCGATGATGTTTCGAGCCTTGTCGGGCGGGGTGACCGCAGCAGCGTTGGCCAGTGTGCGTCGACAGCCGATAGGACTCCCGATATTGATCGGGGCATCCGCCGCACTGGTCGCTTCCAAGGTGGGGTTGAGCCTGCGTAAGCCCTATCAGCCCAATCCGATGGCCAATGCCGCCCTAGGCCTTGCAGAAGATTGCGTGGCCCTGGCGATCGGCAACGCCGGGTTGCGGCGCGCACTGGACGGGCGCTGAGGACCTAGACGCGCCTCGCTGAAGCCGGCAAAAAAGGGCCGCTTTTTGCGGCCCTTGATCGCTCACCGGTCGGTCAACCGTTTTACCGCTTGATCACGCAGATCCGGTCTGTGCAGGTGCCCGCGTGGGTGGCGTCCAAGCTTTCCGTCGCGTCGCGAGTACCGACCGTCTCGCCGGCCAGGCCGCCGCCAGTCGGGGATGCGGTGCCGGCGTTCTCCGGGTAGTCCGTGCCGGCCCGTTTGGCCGCCGTGCCCACATCGTAGCGGCCGGTATCGCCGGAGCCTGCATGGGTATCAGCCGTACGGCCTGTTGCCGCTGTATCGGTTGTTCCCGCACCCGGGGCGCCTGTATCGCGATGGGTATCGGCTGAATGGCCTGCATGGCTGGCGGACCCAGCGAAGTGCTTGTCCAGGTGGCTGTCGCCGCCGGTTGCGCCCGCATAGGGGCTAGTTGCGCCGGAATAGCCTGGAGTCGCGCCCGCACCGTTGCCGTTGTCGTCGATATTGAGCGCGCCGTTGTACTCCAGGGCGTCGCGTGCACGGACCAGTTGATCGTCGTCGTGCACGTCGACCGCGATCACCAGCGAGCCTCGGCGTACGGCTTCCGGGTAGGCGGTGGCATGGCGACGGTGTTCTTCGTGCGGCTCATGGCCGAACAACGATTTGAAGAAGTGCGCGACCTTGCCTTCGTGATGCTCGCGGTCGACAGTGCCGCCTTCGGTGGAGTAGGGCGCGTCGTAGGCATGAATGTTCGCGCTGTCAGCACCTACTGAGTGAATCTGTTCCCGGGCGATGCCCCGCGACATCAGGTCGCCCACGGTACGGTTGGCATCGGTCGACGTCGCAAACGCCGCTACTAGTGTGTGTTTCATGGTTCACCTCGCGTTGTGTTGAACAACTGGGTTATCCGAGCACTGCGCTTATCCCGGGACTGATGAGTACAGCTGCCATAGTGATGGCGGCTCATCCGCTCCTCGGAGCAGCGCTCATGAGTATTTGGTCTGGCCTGGGCGGCATAGTTCAGAAAAGTCGAGGGGCAGCGCGGCGCAAAGCCGTAACGGGCGGGAGATCTTCAGGGAGGGGCTTCGCCGTGATGCGCCCGCCGGGCGTCACCTTGTTCAGATGGCCGGGTCTGCAGTGATCGGTCTGCTGGGAGAATGGAGCATCCGTGTTATGGGGGCGGCGCCAGAACGTTTCGACCTGCGCTGATGGTGCGTTGTATGAGGTCATGCGGTGAAGGCAAGACACCCTGCCCACAATCAGGTTGCATCCGCCCTGGCCGCATGCGCGCGGTGGGGCTTGCCGCGCGTAGAGGTCCTGGGTCTGGCGCCCGGTGATCAGTCGAGATCCGCTGCGCTATGGCGCTCGGCTGCCTGCTCCGACTCATCGCCCCAGGTGCGGTTGACCCTGCGTCCGCGAATCACGCCGGGTCGCTCGGCCAGTTCGGCGGCCCAACGCTGCACATGTTTGTAGTCCTGCACCGAGAGAAACTCACCGGCCTGGTACAGCTCACCGCGGGCCAACACGCCGTACCAGGGCCAGATGGCCATGTCGGCAATGGTGTAGTCGTCGCCGGCGATGTAGCGGTTCTCGGCCAGTTGGCGATCGAGCACGTCGAGCTGGCGCTTGACCTCCATCGCGTAGCGGTTGATCGGGTACTCGTACTTCTCCGGCGCGTAGGCATAGAAGTGGCCAAAGCCGCCGCCGAGGAAGGGCGCCGAGCCCATCTGCCAGAACAGCCAATTCAAGGTTTCGGTGCGCGCACGGATTTCGGTCGGCAGGAAGGCGCCAAACTTCTCGGCCAGGTACACCAGGATCGAGCCCGACTCGAACACCCGCAATGGCTCGCCGTCGACGCTGTGGTCGGCCAGCGCGGGAATCTTGGAGTTCGGGTTGATCTCGACAAAGCCACTGCCGAACTGGTCGCCGTCACCGATCTTGATCAGCCAGGCGTCGTATTCCGCGCCGCTGTGGCCGAGAGCGAGCAGCTCTTCGAGCATGATGCTGACCTTCACGCCGTTGGGCGTGGCCAGGGAGTAGAGCTGCAGCGGATGCTTGCCCACCGGCAACGGCTTTTCCTCCCGCGCACCGGCGGTCGGGGCGTTGATGCTGGCGAACTTGCCACCCGAGGGCGCGTCGTGGGTCCAGACTTTCGGCGGTACGTAAGTGCTATCGGGCATGAACAATCTCCTCGCGTGGGTACTGGGGATGTGCAGGGCATCCTACGCGCTCAGACGGCGCGGTCGAAATCGAGCCGGTCGATATTGGTCATCGATGGGGAATGGTTTGTTCGGGATACCGGTCTTGGGCTTGGCACTGATGCGGCATCAATCGACAGCCCCTTCGGCTGAGCGATACGCGCGACGTGACTGGCAGACCTGAGCGTGGTGGGTATCGGCCCATTGCACCAACGCCTGCATGGGCACCAGAAACCCTCGGCCCAGGTCCGTCAGTTGGTACTCCACCCGCGGAGGAACCTCGGCGTACAGGGTGCGGTGCACAAATCCATCCATCTCCAGCCGCTTGAGGGTTCGCGAAAGCATTTGCTTGGAGATATCCCCGATCTCACGGCTGAGCTCATTGAAGCGCAGCGTGCGTTCGGCCAGCGCTTCAAGCACCAGAAAACTCCATTGGTCACCAATGCGATCGAGCACATCGCGGATCGGGCAGGGGTGGTCCAAGGCAGCGTTAATGACTTCATCGCGCAGCATAGGGTTCTCCGTCGGCGAGGCAGGTCAGCCCAGTGTGACCAGGTACCACGAACCTGACTTCTTGTGGGGCGAGGCGGCGAAACGTAGCATTGCTCGCACCTAAGGTCTACAAAACATACCTGGTCCATAAACTAGACAAAGGATTGCGTCATGTCCCATATCGCATTGATTGGCGCCTCTGGCTCAGCCGGGTCGCGCATTCTCAGAGAGCTCACTGACCGTGGGCATCGCGTAACTGCAATTGCTCGCCATCCCGAGCGAATCGCCGAGCTGCCCGGCGTCATCGCCGTCAAGGGCGACGCCCAAGACCTGCAGGGCCTGACGTCGGCGCTGCGCGGTCACGATGCCGTCGTCAGCGCGGTCAACTTCACCTCGTCCGAGCCGCACACCCTGATCGAGGCGGTACGCGCCTCTGGCGTGAAGCGCTATCTGGTGGTGGGCGGGGCCGGCAGCCTGGAGGTCGCGCCAGGTCAGCGTGTCATCGACCTGCATGATTTTCCCGAAGCCTACAAAGCTGAAGCCTCTGGCGGCGCGGCCTTTCTCGAGCAGCTCAGGCAGGTGACCGAGCTTGAATGGACCTTTTTGTCGCCTTCGGCCGAGTTCGTCCCAGGTGAGCGGACGGGCCAGTTTCGCCTTGGCAAAGATGCGCTGCTCAGCAACGCGCAAGGCAGCCGTATTTCATTCGAAGACTACGCCGTAGCGCTGGTCGACGAGATCGAGCACCCGGCGCATGTACGCCAGCGTTTTACCGTCGGTTACTAAGGAAATTTGCTCATGCTTCGCACGCTTATGATGACAGCCGCGCTGCTGTCCGCTTTGTCGACCACCATCTTCGCCGCCAGCCCATCCACACGGGATCTCGCGGCCGAGGATGCCAATCGCACCCTGGTCGTCGAGTTCTACGACCAGTTCTTCAACAAGCATCAGGTGGAAGAGGCCGCACGTGTCGTTGCCGATGACTACACGCAGCACAACCCTGACGTGCCGGACGGCAAGGCGCCCTTCGTGGGTTACTTCAGCGGCTTCTTCAAAGAAAACCCGCAATCACGCGCTCGTATCGTGCGTAGCGCGACGGACGGCGATCTGGTCTACCTGCACGTGCACTCAACCAATGGCCCCGAGGACCGCGGTCAGGCGGTGGTCGACATCTTCCGGGTCGACGATGGCGTTATCGTCGAACATTGGGACGTGATTCAGGATGTGCCCGCCGAGTCGGCGAACGACAACACCATGTTCTAGAAGCGTGTGATCGGCATGCGGGGGCTGGACTCGTATCGCCAATCATTCGCCGAACGAGCCAATCGCCGTATTACTGCCAGCCCAATCCTGGGACAGCAGCCCTTTTTCGACATACCTGTGGTAGCTCGAGTGCGGCCAGTTCGCAACGCTGTTGACTAGCCCGTGCTTGACCGGATTGAAGTGGACGTAATCCACATGCCGCTGCAGGTCGGTAGCGTCGCGGATCTGGTGTTCCCAAAAGCGGCGCTGCCACAGCCCTTTTTCTCGCTTGCGAGTTTTGCTTGCGGTCCGGAAGCTCGCCGGGAAGTGTCGCGAAAACGTGCTCTTGAGCAAGCTCCAGCGGCCGGAGTAGTCGGCGTCGCCTTCCGGCAATGTCCAGATGGCATGGAGGTGATCGGGCAGGATGCAAATGGCGAGGGTGCGGAAGGGACGGGCCTGCAGCGTCTGGCCATAGGCTTGGCGAAGGAGCGCGATTTCCTCGACCAACAGCCGGGAGCGACGGTCGGCCAGGGTCAGGGTGAAGAACCATGTGCCGCCGGGCACGGTGCTGCGCCGGTAGTTCGACATGGAGGCCTCCTTGCCTTCATGGGGTGGTGCGGATGGTATTAACGCAGTGGTGGGCTGAAGCCCACCCTACGGAATTGAAGGTCCATGTAGGGTGGGCTTCAGCCCACCAGCGCAATCAGCCGCGTGCGCCGCGCACCCCTGCACTAATCTCGCGGCACAGGCCGAGCACACCTTCCACCGCAGCCTCCGGGCTCTTGGCCCCGGCGATCTGGTCGATCAGCGCCGAGCCCACCACCACGCCGTCGGTCAGCCGGGCGATGGCGGCGGCCTGTTCCGGCGTGCGGATGCCGAAGCCGACGCATACGGGCAGGTCGGTGTGGCGCTTCAGGCGGGCCACCGCTTCCTCGACATGTTCCAGCGTCGCCGAACCGGCACCGGTCACGCCGGCCACCGAGACGTAGTAGACGAAGCCCGAGCTGCCGTTGAGCACGGTGGGCAGGCGCTGGTCGTCGGTGGTCGGGGTGGTCAGGCGGATGAAGTCGATGCCGGCGCTTTGGGCCGGGTCGCACAGTTCGTCGTTATGCTCCGGTGGCAGGTCGACGACGATCAGGCCGTCGACACCGGCTTCCTTGGCATCGCTGACGAAGCGCTCGACGCCGTAGGCGAAGATTGGGTTGTAGTAACCCATCAGCACCAGCGGGGCGCTGCTGTTGGTCTCGCGGAATTCGCGGACCATCTGCAGCGTTTTCGGCAGGTTCTGCTTGGCCGCCAAGGCGCGGATGTTGGCCAGCTGGATCGCCGGGCCATCAGCCATCGGGTCGGTGAACGGCATGCCCAGCTCGATGACGTCGGCGCCGGCCTCCGGCAATCCCTTGAGGATGGCGAGCGAGGTGGCGTAGTCCGGGTCACCGGCGGTCACGAAGGTGACCAGCGCGGCGCGGTTTTCCTGCTTCAGCTGGTCGAAGCGCGTCTGCAAACGGGCGTTTACCGAGCTCATATGTGTTCTTCCTGTTCGTCGTAGTGGTGCATGACGGTTTGCATGTCTTTGTCGCCGCGCCCGGAGAGGTTGACCACCATCAGGTGATCCTTGGGCAGCGTCGCCGCGCGCTTGAAGGCTTCGGCCAGGGCATGGGCGGATTCCAGCGCCGGGATGATGCCTTCCAGGCGGCAGCACTGGTGGAAGGCTTTCAAGGCTTCGTCGTCAGTGCAGGGCACGTACTCGACGCGTTTGATCTCGTGCAACCAGGCGTGCTCGGGTCCGACGCCGGGGTAGTCGAGGCCGGCGGAGATGGAGTGCGCGTCAGTGATCTGGCCGTCGGCATCCTGCAGCAGGAAGGTGCGGTTGCCGTGCAGTACACCCGGTGCGCCACCGGCCATGCTGGCGGCGTGCTTGCCAGTGTCGATGCCGTGACCGGCCGCTTCGACGCCGACGATCTGTACCGCTTCGTCATCGAGGAAGGGGTGGAACAGGCCAATGGCGTTGGAGCCGCCACCGATGCAGGCGACCAGCGAGTCGGGCAGGCGGCCTTCCTTCTCCATGATCTGCTCGCGTACTTCGTTGCCGATCACCGACTGGAAGTCGCGCACCATGGCCGGGTAGGGGTGCGGGCCGGCGGCCGTGCCGATCAGGTAGAAGGTGTTGTGGACGTTGGTTACCCAGTCGCGCAGGGCTTCGTTCATCGCGTCCTTCAGCGTGCCGGTGCCGGCGGTGACCGGGATCACCTCGGCGCCGAGGAGCTTCATGCGGAAAACGTTGGCCTGCTGGCGCTCGATGTCGGTGGTGCCCATGTAGACCACGCACTGCATGCCAAAACGCGCGGCCACGGTGGCGGTGGCCACGCCATGCATGCCGGCGCCTGTCTCGGCGATGATGCGTTGTTTGCCCATCCGCTTGGCCAGCAGGATCTGGCCGATGCAGTTGTTGATCTTGTGCGCGCCGGTGTGGTTCAGGTCTTCGCGCTTGAGGTAGATTTTCGCGCCGCCGAACTGCTCGGTCAGGCGTTCGGCGTAATACAGCGGGCTGGCGCGGCCGATGTAGTCGCGCTGGAAGTAGGCCAGCTCCTCGAGGAACGCCGGATCACTCTTGGCCTTTTCGTATTCGGCGGCCAGCTGGTTGATCAGCGGCATCAGGGTTTCGGCGACGAACTGGCCGCCGAAGCGGCCGAACAGGCCCCTGGCGTCAGGGCCGCTGCGGAATGAAGTCATGGTCATCTCCTGCGGGAATGAGTGGCAGCCGCCCTGGCTCAGCAAGGCATGCGCGATGGGCAGGAAATTACCCGAGTCGAGCCCGGATAAAAAGCGATAAGATCGCCTAGACCTGTCAGGAAATCTCACCAATGAGCCAAGCCCTTCCTCCCCTCAACGCGTTGCGCGCCTTTGAAGCGGCTGCGCGCCTGCAGAGCATAAGCCAAGCGGCGGCGGAACTCAGCGTGACCCACGGTGCAGTCAGTCGACAGATTCGTCTGCTTGAGGATGACCTGGGCGTGGCGCTGTTCAGCAAGGATGGTCGTGGCGTAAAACTCACCGATGCGGGGCTGCGATTGCGCGATGCTGCGGCGGAGGCGTTCGAACGGTTACGGGACACCTGTACCGAGCTGCGCCAGCAAACAGTGGATGCGCCGTTCGTGCTCGGCTGTCCCGGCAGCCTGCTGGCGCGCTGGTTCATCCCGCGGCTCGACCGGCTCAACCGCGAACTGCCCGACCTGCACCTACAGCTGTCCGCCAGCGAAGGTGAGCTGGACCCGCGCAGGCCCGGGCTGGACGCCACGCTGGTGTATGCCGAGCCGCCGTGGCCGGCCGATATGCAGGTATTCGAGCTGGCCACCGAATGCATCGGCCCAGTGCTCAGCCCGCACCATCCAAACTGTGCCGCGCTGCGCCAGGCCCCACCCTCGGTGCTGTACAACGAAGCGCTGCTGTTTACTGCCTCTCGGCCACAGGCATGGCCGGCCTGGGCAAGGGCTACTGGTCTTGATCCCGCCGCGTTGCGCATGGGGCAGGGCTTCGAACATCTCTACTTCCTGTTGGAAGCCGCGCTGGCCGGGCTTGGCGTGGCCATCGCGCCGCAACAGCTGGTGGCCGATGACCTGCGCCAGGGCCGTTTGCTAGCGCCCTGGGGGTTTGTCGAAACACGAGCACGGCTGTCGCTGTGGGTGCCCTCACGGCGCACGGATCGAAGAGCAGAGCGATTGGCAGACTGGTTGCGCCAGCAGCTGGCCTGACGGGTCATTCGAAAGCCGCCCCTTGCCAGGATTACGGCGGCGGCTCGAAACGCTGAGCGGAAATGGGGCTGCCTATGGATGGCGTCTCGCTTGCCGACGAAAGGCTGCGCCATTCGTCCGGCGCCACTAAATCGACATCATCTTTGCCGATACAGTTCAGACACCCACCGAGTAGCCGTCTTGCCTGTTCGTGGGGCTGTCTGTAGTCGTTCGGGAGAACAGTGGTGGTCTATAAAAAGCGTGTCGGTATTTTGATGTGTGCGCTGCTCGCGGCCGGGGCAGAACAGCTAGCAGCCAAGCCCAACCCTGCCGTGGATGCGTCGCTCAAGGCCGGTCGGCCTTTCGTTGAAGGTGAGCTGCTGGTGCAATTCAAGGCGGGTGCCTCCGAGGCTGCCAAAACCGCCGCGCTGAGCAAGCGGGGCGCAAAGGCCGCGCAGAAGCTGCTCGACAAGGCAGCGCGCAAGGATGCCAAAGGTGATCTGATTCAGGCGAAACTGGGCAAGGGCAAGAAGATCGACGCCGCATTGATCGCATCGCTGGCGGCGGACCCTGCGGTCGAGTACGTCGAGCCCAACTGGATCTACAAGACCCAACTGGCCAACCCCAACGACCCGGGGCTCAGCATCCTCTGGGGCATGCAAGGCGCAACCACCTCGCCTGCTTCTCCTTACGGCAGCGGTGCGCTGGCGAACTGGAACGCCGGGGCGCTGTGCTCGAACAAGGTTCACGTGGGCATCATCGACGAAGGCGTGATGACCACCCATGGCGATCTGCGCGCCAATATCTGGATCAACCCGGGCGAGGGCAGCCGCGCCGACCGCAAGGACAACGACCGCAACGGTTTCGCCGACGACATATATGGCTGGGACTTTGCCGCCAACAACGCCAGCGTCTACGACGGCCCGGCAGATGATCACGGTACGCATGTCGCCGGTACGGTTGGCGCGGTGGCGAACAATGGCGCTGGCGTTTTCGGCGTCTGCCCAAGCGCCAAGCTGATCTCGGCCAAGTTCCTCGGTGCCAACGGCGGCACTACCGCGGGTGCGGTTAAGGCCATCAACTACCTGACACAGCTGAAGCTGGCGAAGAAGATCAATCTGGTGGCGACCAACAACTCCTGGGGCGGCGGCGGCTACTCGCAGGCGCTGTATGACGCCATCCAGGCGGCCGGTAATGCCAACATCCTGTTCATCGCAGCGGCGGGTAACAGCGGACTCAACATCGACAGCACGCCGAGCTACCCGGCGAGCTACCTGCTTCCTAACGTGATTTCTGTCGGTGCCATCGACCAGAATGGCCGTCGCGCGGGCTTCTCGAACTACGGCGTGAACAACGTGCACATCGCTGCGCCGGGCGTCGATATCGTCTCGACGGTACCGACCTCTACGGGTGCTGCCGGCTATGCCTACATGAGCGGCACCTCCATGGCGACGCCACATGTGACGGGCGCGGCGGCGCTGTATGCCTCGCTGAATCCTTGTGCCACCGCCGCACAGATTCGAGAGGCATTGCTGCGCACGGCGGTGATCGACCCTCAGCTCACGGGCGCAGTGCAGCAGAACCGTCGGCTCGATGTGTCGAAAATCCGCGCCGAGCTGAACTGCAGCGCACCCTAAGCGAGACCCGGACGGGCATCCGCGCTGCGGGTGCTCAGCTGGCCAGGGCCGTTTCGGTGTTAGCCGCAGGTTTCGCTGAGGCCGCTGCGTCTTCGGCGTAGCCCTGCGGGTGGCGGCTCTGCCAGCGCCAGGCATCAGTCAGCATCGCCAGCAGGTCTCGCTCCGCTTCCCAACCCAGATCATCCCGGGCTTTGCTCGGGTCGGACCAGCACTGCGCGATGTCGCCGGGGCGCCGCGCCTTGAACACGTGGGGCAGGGGGCGGCCGATCACTTCTTCAAACGCGGTGATCATCTGACGTACCGTATAGCCTCGTCCGGTGCCGAGGTTCCACGTGGAAACACCGTGCACCTGTTGCAGGCGCTCCAGGGCCTTGAGATGCCCTTTGGCTAGGTCCACGACGTGGATGTAGTCGCGCACACCCGTACCGTCTGGCGTTGGGTAATCCGCTCCGTAGATGTTCAGTTGCTTTCGACGACCCACGGCGACCTGCAGCATGTAGGGCAGCAGGTTATTGGGAATGCCGTTGGGGTCCTCGCCGATCAGGCCGGATTCGTGTGCGCCGATCGGGTTGAAATAGCGCAACAGGGCAATCGACCAGCGCGGGTCCGACTCGGCCAGACCCTTGAGCACGTTTTCCGCCATCAGTTTGGATTGGCCATAAGGGCTGGCGGGCAGGCCGGTCGGGCAGTTTTCGGTAATCGGCATCCTCGGCGAATCACCGTAGACGGTCGCCGATGAGCTGAACACCAGCTTGAAGACGCCGGCTTCGGCCATGGCCTGACACAGCGCGATGCTGCCGCTGACGTTGGTTTCGTAATAGCGCAGCGGCTCGCGCACGCTTTCGCCGACGGCCTTGAGACCGGCCAGGTGCAGTACTGATGTGATGGGATACGAGGCAAACAGCGCCTTGAGCAGCGAGCGGTTACGCACGTCACCCTTGACGAATTGCAGGCTCCGTCCGGCCAACTGTTCGACGCGGTCGAGCGCCACCTTCGAGCCGTTGCAGAGGTCGTCCAGGACCAGCACTTCATGGCCAGCCTGCAGGAGTTCCAGCGCTGCATGGGATCCGATATAACCCGCACCACCCGTGACTAGAATCATCTCTCTACCTCGAACCAAATTATCTGACGCGCACGGGAACGTACGGCTGACCGTATGAGCGCGGCCGCTGCAAGCATCTCCAGGGTTGGGTCGGCGGATCGGGCGGTACTGACTGCAGGAAGCACGCAGCACCGATGCCGGGGTGAATCAGGCGTCCTGGGATAGGGACGGGTGAAGCTGCGAGCAAGTTCCAACGAAGCGGCAGTCAGCCGATGACCAACCTCTCCGGTCGGGCATCGGGAACCTTGGCTCATTGGCGGCCGTCCATAGCCGGCGGGCAGCGCTTGCAGGATGGTCGACGATTGAGCGCTTCAGGTTTTGCTTTGCGCGGGCTGCGCAGGCTAATGCGATGCGGCAGAAAGGACTCTGGAGGGCATTGCCACCCTTGACGAGGTTTCCATGAGTTGGGCCGGCCCCTACCAATACGAAATTGGCAAATCCCCCGAGAAACAAGCGACGCCACCGGAAGTCGTGTTCGACGAGCAGGTGCCAACCTTGCTGTGTCTCTCGCACCTGCGCTGGCGCTTCGTCTATCAGCGACCCCAGCATCTGATGTCGCGGTTCGCGCGGGACTTCAACGTGCTGTATGCCGAAGAGCCGATGCCCACCGAGGACGCCCAGCCCTGGCTGGAGGTGCGGCCCGAGGAGAACGATGTTCAGGTGCTGATTCCACGTTTGCCCAAGGGCTGCGAGGGCGAGACGGCGTTGCGCGTGCAGCGCGACCTGCTCGACGGTTATCTGGAAAAGCTCGGCGTCAATGAGTTGATGCTCTGGTACTACACGCCGATGGCGCTGGGTTATGCCGGCCACCTGAAGCCCAGGCTCATCGTCTATGACTGCATGGACGAACTCTCGGCCTTCCGCGGCGCGCCGCCCGAGCTGGTGCAGCGCGAGCGCGAGCTGCTCGAGCGCGCCGATCTGGTGTTTACCGGTGGCTACAGCCTCTGGGAAGCCAAGCGCACGTTGCACGACAACGCCTTCGCCTTTCCCAGCAGCGTCGACGTGGCACATTTTGCCGAGGCGCGGCGGACCCAGGCCGACCCCGAGGACCAGGCCGAGATTCCGCATCCACGGCTGGGCTTCTACGGCGTTATCGATGAGCGCTT
Organism: Pseudomonas sp. 9Ag; assembly: GCF_902506445.1. Lineage (NCBI taxonomy): Bacteria > Pseudomonadati > Pseudomonadota > Gammaproteobacteria > Pseudomonadales > Pseudomonadaceae > Pseudomonas > Pseudomonas sp. 9Ag. The sequence goes on along the minus strand of NZ_LR733836.1, from coordinate 4,295,892 downwards.
CGATATCGAGCTGGTCGCCCGTGTCGCCGAGCAGCGGCCGGACTGGCATTTCGTGCTGGTCGGGCCGGTGGTAAAAATCGACCCGGCCGACCTGCCGCAGCGCGACAACATCCATTATCTAGGCGGCAAGACGTACGACGAGTTGCCCAAATATCTGTCCGGCTGGGACGTGGCGATCATGCCGTTTGCGATGAACGAGTCGACTCGTTTCATCAGCCCGACCAAGACGCCCGAATACCTGGCCGGCGGCTGTCCGGTGGTGTCTACGCCGATCAAGGACGTGGTGCGCACCTACGGCGATACCGAGATTGTCCATATCGCCGACACGCCTGATTCGTTCATCGACGCGGTGGACAAGGCCCTGGCCGATGGCGAGGACCGCGACCGTCTGCTGAAAACCGCTGACGAGATTCTCGGCGACATGTCCTGGGACCATACCTGGGCGTTGATGAAGGAAAAGATGCAATGCGCGATGTAAGCCTGCGAGACAGCAACCCAGAGATGGCAGGCGGCGGCGCCAGCGAAGGCTCAACCAATGGTCGGCGCGGCTTCGACTATCTGATCGTCGGCGCCGGTTTCGCCGGCAGCGTGCTGGCCGAACGGCTGGCGGCCGGGCTTAACAAGCGTGTGCTGGTGGTCGACCGGCGCCCGCACATCGGCGGCAATGCATACGATCATTACGACGAAGCCGGCGTGCTGATCCACCGCTACGGGCCGCACATCTTCCACACCAATGCCCAGCGCATCGTCGATTACCTCTCGCAGTTCACCGAGTGGCGCCCGTACGAGCATCGCGTGCTGGCGCAGGTGGACGGGCAGCAGGTGCCGATCCCGATCAACTTGACCACGCTGAACAAGCTCTACGGCCTAAACATGACCACCGAGCAGGAAGCGGCGGATTTCCTCTCCAGCCGCGCCGAGCCGGTGGACGACATCCAGACCAGTGAGGACGTGGTGATCAACGGCATCGGCCGCGAGCTGTACCTGAAGTTTTTCCGCGGTTACACCCGCAAGCAGTGGGGGCTGGACCCGTCACAGCTGGACAAATCAGTGACCGCGCGCATCCCCACGCGCACCAACAATGACGACCGCTACTTCACCGACAGCTTCCAGCAGATGCCCAAGCATGGCTACACCAAGATGTTTGAGAAGATGCTGGCGCACCCGAACATCAAGGTAATGATCAATACGGACTATCGCGAAATCCGTGACGAGATTCAGCATGACCATCTGATCTTCTGCGGCCCGATCGATGAGTACTTCGACTACCGCTTCGGCAAGCTGCCGTACCGCTCGCTGAAGTTCGAGCACAAGCAGTTGGAGCAGGAACAGTTCCAGGCGGTCGGCACGGTCAACTACCCCAGCGAGGACGTGCCTTACACGCGCATCAGCGAATACAAGCACCTCACCGGTCAGGTGCACCCGAAGACCAGCATCACCTACGAATACCCCTCGGCCGAGGGCGATCCCTATTATCCAATTCCGCGACCGGAGAACGCCGAGCTGTACAAGCGTTACCAGCAGCTGGCGGACCAGACGCCCGGCGTGACCTTCGTCGGCCGGCTTGGCACCTACAAGTACTACAACATGGATCAGGTGGTGGGGCAGGCGCTGGCGCTGTACAAGCGCATCGAGGAAGCCGAGCCTCGCCCTGCCGCTAACGACAAGTCGGCGCACAGCCAGTCCCTGGCCGAACAGGCTCTCTGAGAGAAAGACACGGATGCATCAGCCAAGCCTGTTTCAGAGCTTTTTTCTCGGCGGTTTCGAATGTTCGAGCCACCGCCGCAGTGATGGGCGACGCCTCGACCTGCTGGCCGCCACGGGGCATGACCGCTGGGCCGCCCATGATTACGCCGTACTGCAGCGGCACGGTCTGAAAACGGTGCGGGACGGCCTGCGCTGGCACCTGATCGAAACGTCAGCAGGCCGCTACGACTGGTCGAGCTTTCTGCCGATGCTGCAGGCGGCCGAGCGTCAGCGCCTCCAGGTGATCTGGGACCTGTGTCATTACGGCTGGCCGGACGACATCGACATCTGGCGGCCGCAGTTCGTCGAGCGCTTTGCCCACTATGCGGGCGCGGCGGCGCAGCTGATCAAGGACGAGACCGATACGGTGCCGATCTATGCGCCACTGAACGAGATCTCGTTCTGGTCCTGGGCTGGCGGCGACGAGGCCTACTTCAACCCGATGGCGCGCGGCCGTGGTTTCGAGTTGAAGCACCAGCTGGTCCGCGCCACCATCGCCGCGATGCAGGCGATCCGGGAGGTCGAGCCGCGGGCGCGCTTTATTCAGGTCGAGCCGGCCATTCACGTCGTTGCGCCGAATGACCGGCCCGGTCCGCAGCGTGAGGCCGAGCGCTACCGCCAATCGCAGTTCGAAGCCTGGGACATGCTTTGCGGCGAACTCTGGCCGGGCCTCGGCGGAGCGCCGGAGTACCTCGACGTGCTCGGCGTGAATTACTACCCCGACAACCAGTGGTATCACGGCGAAGGCAACACCATCGGCCGGGACAGCCCCGACTATCGGCCTTTCAAAGGCATTCTCAGTGAGATCTCGCAGCGCTATAAACGGCCGATTCTGATCGCTGAAACCGGCGCCGAAGGCGATGTGCGCGGCGACTGGTTGCGCTATGTCAGCGAGCAGGCCGGCCTGGCGATGCAGCGTGGCGTGCCGGTAGAAGGCATCTGCCTGTATCCGGTGCTGGATTACCCAGGCTGGACCGACGACCGCCACTGCCCGGTGGGGCTGCTGGGCTTCCCGGACGAAGCCGGAAACCGCCGTGTGCATGAGGGGTTGGCCGATGAGCTGCGGCTGCAGCAGGCGCGCTTCAGTCACTCGAATCCGGTTTCAAACCTCGCCAACGCCTTGCCATGAACGCGCCGGCACTGCGCACACCGCCGCGGATGCCGCTCTTGCCGGATCGCCCGGTGGCCTTCCTGTGGCACTACGTCTGCGTACGGCCCTGGCATTTCGGCGGACTGTTGCTGCTGATCGTCGGTGCGGCAAGCTGCGCGGTGGCGGTGCAGTACGGCATGAAGCTGCTGGTCGACGCCATGGCGCAAGGCAGCGCCAACCGGGGCGCGGCGGACGTATGGTTTCCACTGGGGCTGTTCATCGGCCTGATCGTGGTTGAAAACATCTTCTGGCGTCTCGGCGGCTGGCTCGGTTGCCGCACGGTGGTGGCGAGCGTGGTGGACATCCGGGTCGACCTGTTCAAGCACCTGACCGGCCATCCGATGCGTTACTTCACCGAGCACTTCGCCGGTTCGCTGGGCAACCGTATCTCAGCCCTGGGAGCCGCGGCAGGGGCGATCTACGGCGGTCTGGCCTGGAAGATTGTGCCGCCCATCGTCGACTTCATTGGCGCGGTGGTGGTGCTGCTGACTGTCGATTGGCGCATGGCCGTTGCGTTGGTCCTGTTCGTTGCCATCGTCGCGGCACTGATCACCGGCTTCGGCATTCGTGGCCGCACCAAGCATCAGCGTTTCGCCGCGCAATCGGCACGGGTCGGCGGCGAGCTGGTGGATGCGGTCTCCAATGTCTGGACCATCAAGGCGTTTTCCGCACGTGACCGTGAAGCGGAACGCCTCGCCAACGAGATCGGCTACGAGGCCAAGGCCCAGCGGCGCAGCTGGATGTACCTGGAAAAGGCCCGCGTTATCCACGACATCTGCCTGTCGCTGATGGCCGGGGGCATGCTGGTCTGGGCGATCAGCCTGTGGGTGAACGGTTCGGTGACCGCCGGTGACGTGGTGCTGGTCAGCGCGTTGACCTTCCGCATCCTCCACGGCTCACGGGATCTGGCGCTGGCGCTGGTGGACACCACTCAGCAGATCGGCGCCATCGACGACACCCTGCGCATCATCGTCCAACCGCACGGCCTGGACGATCCGGAAACCCAGCTGATGCTGGCCGAGGGTGACATCACCTTCGACGACATCAGTTTCGGCTACCCCAAGCGCGGCATGATCTTCGAGCACCTCAACCTGCATATTCCGGCGGGGCAGAAGGTCGGAGTGGTCGGTCCGTCCGGTGCGGGCAAATCGACGCTGATCCAGCTGCTGCAACGCCTGGACGATGTGCATGCAGGGCGCATCCTCATCGATGGTCAGGATCTCCGCTCCGTTAGCCAGAACAGCCTGCGCGAACGGATCGCCGTGGTGCCGCAGGAAACGGCGCTGTTCAACCGGTCGATCCGCGAGAACATTCGCTATGGGCGCCCTGAGGCCAGCGATGAGGACGTGGTGGAAGCGGCCCGTCACGCCTTTTGCGATGCCTTCATCCGCGAGCTGCCGCAGGGTTACGAGACGCTGGTCGGCGAGCGCGGCGTAATGCTCTCCGGTGGGCAGCGCCAGCGGCTGGGTATCGCCCGCGCCTTTCTCAAGGACGCGCCCATTCTCATCCTCGATGAGGCGACTTCGGCGCTGGATACCCAGTCGGAAGGGGAGATCCAGGCGGCGCTGAACAGCCTGGTGCACAACCGCACCGTGGTGGCCGTCGCGCACCGGCTGTCGACGCTGGCAGGCTTCGACCGGATCATCGTGCTGCGCAACGGACTGATCATCGAAGACGGCGCACCGATGGAGCTGCGCAGCCGCGGCGGTGCTTTCGACGCCTTGTGGAAGATGCAGGCGGAGGGCTTCAAGCATGAGCCCGATCCGGCGCTATGAAACGGGTCGCGGTGAAGTCGACCAGTCTGCGCGCGCTGGGTTATGACCTGGATGCGAAAGCGCTGGAGGTGGAGTTTCACAACGGCTCGCAGTACCGCTACGAGCAGGTGCCTGCCGAGGTGGTGCAGGCGTTGCTGGAGGCCGATTCCCTTGGGCGCTATTTCAACCAGGTGTTCAAGGCGCAGCAGTATCCGTATCGGCGCATTGATTGAGCGCGAGAGTGCGGGCGCAGTTTTAACCGTGGCTTTAGGCTGCCGGGTCGTTGAGCTTGTCGGGTGGGCTGAGGCCCACCCTATGTCCAGCCGCCGCTCTAACCGGCGCTTGTTTCAGATCGCAAGCGCTCATCGAACGGGTACGCCGATGAAACGCTATCCAATTGGCTTATCGATGGCTCCATTGAGCCGTTGCGCTGAACTTCCGGCCTGCTGCACGGGCCTCAATTGGACAGGACGCTTCATTACCGAGCGGAGGCTCCACAGACCACAAGGGGACAACGCATGTCAGACCATCACACGTACAAGAAGATTGAAATCGTCGGTTCTTCGCGCAACAGCGTCGATGAAGCGATTCAGAACGGTATCGCTGAAGCCAGCAGCAAGCTGCAGAACGTCGAGTGGTTCGAAGTGGGCGAGATTCGCGGCCACGTCGAAAACGGCAAGGTCGGCCATTTCCAGGTCACCATGAAGGTCGGCTTCCGCCTCGCGAACAGCTGATCTGCCGTCCAGGCGGCCCGGCAGCGGCTGTTCAGCCAGCTGCCTGGGAGCCTGCCTGCCGCGCCGTGTCAGGCATGATCCGTCGGCGACTGGCCGCGGCTGCGTTCGTAACGTCGGAGCAATGGTTGAGTACTCAGCCCGTGCGCGACGATGCTCAACACCACCACTGAGATCACCAGCGGAATGATCGCTTCGGCCTCTTCCGGCAACAGGCCGTGGGTGACCGCGTAGCTCAGGTAGTACAGGCTGCCGATTCCCCGAATGCCGAACCAGCCGACGGTCAGGCGCTGGTTCCGGTCCAGATAGCGGTGCGGTATCAACAGCCACACACTGAGCGGCCGGATCACCACGAACAGCGCCAGCGCCAGAGGCACCGCGCGCCAGTCCCAGTGCACCGAGACCAACACGCCGAGAATGGTCACCAGCAGCACTTCCAGGCTGCGCTCCAGCTGGCCGCCGAAGGTCAGAATGTCGCCCACCATGACCCCGGCCGCGACCTTGGGCTCGGCGATCTTGTCGCTTTCGAGCGGCAGTTCGCGTGGCATCATGCCGCCCTCTGCCATATGCGGCACGGCGTGGGCGATCAGCTCCTCGGACGGCGTTTCCGATTCGTCCGCGGCGTCTTTTTCCGCGTGGCGCAGCCCCAGCCCGGCCGCGAATACCGCAAGAAAGCCCCAGGCGCCGATCAGCTCGGCGCCAACGTAGGCCAGGGCGATCAGCGCCAGCGCCAGCGAATCGTTCGGCGACATGGACGTATCAGCGTGCCGAGCGCGCAGGAAGATCGCCAGCCTGCCGATCAACCGCCCGAGCAGATAGCCAAAGCCCAACCCGGCCGGCACGGCCCAGACCAGTCGATGCAACGCCCATTCGCTGACCCAGCCGGTGGCCATGGTTTCCTGTTCGATCAGCAGCAAACCGAACACTACGAAAGGGAAGGCCGTGCCATCGTTGAACCCGGCTTCGCCGGACAGGCCATAGCGCACGTGATCACTGTCGCGTGAGTTGCTCACCTGCACCAGGCTGGCGAGCACGGGGTCCGTGGGGGCAAGGATGGCACCGATCAACACTGAGATGCCCCAGCTGAGCCCGAGCAGGTAATGGCAGAGTGCGGCAACACCCGCGATGCAGGCGAGCATCACCGGGCCGGCGAGAATGTAGGCGCCTTTCCAGGCCGCATGACCCAGCGGCATGCGCAGTTTGAGACCGCTGACGAACAGGGACACCAGCACCGCGATTTCGGTGAGGTGCTCCATCCAGCTGGCGATGTGAATGAACTCCATCTCCCACAAGCCGACGCCGAGCTGGCCGATGAGCAGACCGAAGCCCAGATAGATCAATGAGGTAGTGACCGGCAGCCAGCGCAGGTAGGCCGATGCCAGGGCGAGGATCAACAGCAGGATGCCGAGCACGGCCATCCATTCAAGAAAATTCATTCAGTCTTCCGCAAACAAGCGTGACGCGCCGAAGTACGCATAAGCTGTTGGTTTGATCGACGCGGCTGGACGGGGTTCAGCTGCGTTCGTCGAGCGGGGCGGCCGCTGGCCCAGGCGCGCAAAGGACACAGGGTGCGAGCCTCGTTGAGAGGCCGTCGCAGAGCTGTGCGCTTGCGTCGCGCTTACAAGACTTTGCTGTGGAATGTTGTCGCAGAGTGTTCGGAGCGATGGGTATCGCCTCGATGCGCTCTTTAGGTCAACGCAACCCGGCGAGGATGTCGAAGGCGCGGTGGCGGTCGGTGGTTTCGTAGAGGTCGCAGGTAAAGATCAGTTCATCGGCGCTTGTCTGCTCCAGAAGGATCTCCAGCCGCGCGCGGATTTTTTCCGGCCCGCCAATCAGGGCCATGCCGAGGAAGCTGCCGACAGCGTCCTGCTCATGGGGCAGCCACTTGCCCTGCATGCTGGTGACCGGTGGCACCAGCACCAGGCTCTGGCCACGGATCAGGGCAAGGATGCGCTGGTAGGCGGTGGTGGCCAGGTATTCGGCCTGCTCGTCGGTATCGGCGGCCATCAGCGGCACGCCGAGCATCACGTAGGGCTTGTCCAGCACCTCGGACGGGCGGAAGTTCTCGCGATATAGACGAATCGCCTCATGCATGTAGCGCGGCGCGAAATGCGAGGCGAAGGCGTAAGGCAAGCCCTTGGCCGCCGCCAGCTGGGCGCTGAACAGGCTCGAGCCGAGCAACCAGATCGGCACGTTGCTGCCCATGCCTGGCATGGCGATGACCCGCTGATTGGGCTGGCGCGGGCCGAGCAGCATCTGCAGTTCTTCCACATCGGCCGGAAAGTCATCGGCATTGCCCATGCGGTCGCGGCGCAAGGCGTGTGCGGTGAATTGATCGGCGCCCGGCGCGCGACCCAGACCCAGCTCGATTCGCCCGGGATAGAGCGCTTCCAGCGTGCCGAACTGTTCGGCGACCACCAGCGGCGCATGGTTGGGCAACATGACGCCGCCAGCGCCCAGGCGAATCCGCGACGTGCCGGACGCCAGATAGCCGATCAGCACGGACGTGGCGGCGCTGGCGATGCCGTCCATGTTGTGGTGCTCGGCGACCCAGAAGCGCTCGAAGCCTAGCTTCTCCACGTGCTGGGCCAGCGCCAGCGAGTTGCGCAGGGCCAGACCGGCATCGCCGTCATCGCGGATCGGCGCGAGGTCGAGGGTGGAGAAACGGGTGTGTTCGATACGGGACATCGTCTACCTCTGTGCTGACGGCTGCTCAGTAGCAGTGCTCGGCCTCGGCACGCGCCAGGACATTACGGTCTTCGTCGCGCAGCCAGCCTTGTGGGGTGAAGCCCAGCGAGCGGGCCTGGAACAGATAGCGCCGCCCGGGCTGGAAATCGTCGTAGTTGATCACCAGGGTGCAGCGCAGGTACTGGGTATCGCCGAAATCGCCGAAGCCACCGCTACTGATTTCGAATTCGTAGCGTGCCTCGAGTTCATGCGCACCGGGGCTGACCTGGAAATAGCGACCGTCTGGCGTGCGCTCGCCGTCCAGTTGGTCGGACATGAAGATGTCGCTGGGTTGAGCGCTCAGCTCGACCCAGGCCATGTCCGGATCAGGTGCAGGCAGGGGGCCGGCACAGCCGATCAGGCCGAGCGCCAGCAATGGAGCGATGAACAGACGCATGATGAGTCCTCCGGATAACCGCAGGATCAGCCTCTGCTGTCGCGGTCAGCCAATGAGCCTGAGCCACCTGGGGCTCTTTTTCAACGACTGCACCGCGACAGAACGGTTCACTACCGAAACGCTAGCGGGTCGCGACCCCGCCGCAGCCGCGCTCGGTGGCCTTGGCCAGCATGCGGTCATGCTGGTCGTACAGCTTGGCCCAGGGGCGGAAACCGTAGCCGCCGGCCACCAGTCGATAGCGGGCGCCGGCGTTGAAGCTGTCATAACTGAGGGTCAGGCGGCAGTCACGTGCCAGCGCTTCGCTGTCACGACCCACATCGGCCGGGCCGACTTCGAAGCGATAGCGCATACCCAGCTGATGGCTGCCGGGGGCGACCTGAAAGTAGCGATCATCCTTCAGCGGTCGCTCATCGACCGCCACGGCCATCAATTCGGTTTCTCCGTGGGGATCAAGCTCGATCCAGGCCTGGTTCGGATCGGGCTGGGGCATCCACAAGGCGCAGCCGCCAAGGCTGGATAGCGCAACAACAAGCATCAGGATTCGCATGTAACTGGATCTCCGATCGGTAGCGGCCTGGCGATTTGGCACCGGCATGTTCGGTGTTTGGGTGGGCTTCGAACTCGTTGTAGGCTCAGCGCATCGCCCCGTGGGGCCAGCAGACAGGTCAGCGTGTGTTCATGTCGAAGCCGAAAATCGCCGCAGTCGACAACCGAATATTGCGCTGGGTTCCCCTGCTGCTGGCGGTGGGTCTGACTGGTTGCAGCAGCTATTACGGGCAACTGGCGGTCGGTCAGCTCGAGCTGCTGCGCCAGCGCGAGCCCATTGTGGCAATCGTCGACGATCCGCAACGCGCGCCGCAGTTGCGCCAGCGACTGGCCCTTGCCCTGCAGGCCAGAGGCTTCGCCAGCGATGCGCTGGCACTACCGGACAACCAGAGTTATCGGGTCTACGCCGAGATCCAGCGGCCGTATGTGATGTGGAATCTGTTCGTCGCCGAGGAGTTTTCGGTGGAGCAGCGGACCCAGTGCTTTCCGATAGCCGGTTGTGTGGCCTATCGCGGCTACTACCAGCAGGGCCGCGCTCGCGGCGCCGCGGCGCTGATGCAAGCCGAGGGCTACGACACGCTGGTGTCCGGCGTACCGGCCTATTCGACCCTGGGTTGGTTCGCCGATCCGCTGCTCAGCTCGATGCTGCGCTGGGATGATGATCGCCTGGCCGGGTTGATCTTCCACGAGCTGGCGCACCAGCAGCTGTATGTCGCTGACGACACGGCGTTCAACGAGTCCTTCGCTTCCTTTGTCGAGCGCGAAGGGCTGCGGCAGTGGCGTGCCAGCCGTGGCCTGCCAGCGCCGAACGAGACCGCGCGCAAGCATTACGCCGACTTCAGCAAACTGGCCCTGGCGACCCGCGATCGATTGGCCGTGATTTACGCGTCCGACCTGAGCGAGTCCGCAATGCGCGCTGCCAAACGTGACGAGTTCATGCGCATGCGGCAGACCTATCTGCAGCTGCGCGGCGGCCCGTGGAAAGGCGACGACCGCTTCGATCGCTGGATGAACCAGCCGCTGAACAATGCCAGCCTGGTTCCGTTTGGCCTCTACGACCAATGGGTGCCTGCCTTCGCCGCGTTACATGAGCAGGTCGGCGGCGATTGGTCGCGCTTCTATGCCGCGGTGGCCTCCTTGGGTCGCCTGCCTGCCGACGAGCGGAAACGGCAACTGGACGCGCTCCGCTGAAACCGCTCGCCGCTTCGTTTGAAGCGCGATGCGGCAAGGCGTCGCGGCTGCTCACGCTGCGCTGAATCGGAGCCTGTTCGAAGGGGTTGGGCGCTGCCGCTTGTCGAGTCCTTGCATGTTCGCACCAGATTTCACGGAATTGTTTTCCGCTTGCCTCCGTCCATTTTCTAGACCGTCAGCCCAGCCTGACCCGTGATTTGGCCGTACGAATGTGTACGTCCAGCCAATACAAGCCGTTTAAACGGAGGCTCCATGGATAACCTAACCGGCATCCTCGATAACAAGGGCACGCCCCTTGAGAAGCAAAAGTTCACCTGGAAAGAGATGGCGGGCAAGCCGATCAGCAAGCTGGATGACGACGCTTTTACCCGCGTGCGGATCATCCTGATGAACGGGATCGAAACCGATGCGCTGCGCCTCAAGCACGGCATCGCCCGCATCACCGGCCAGCTGCGCGGCCCGCTCGCCGAGATCCGTCGCGTCGAGCAGCATCAGGCGACCATGGTCAACTGGCTGATCTCCGCCGACCATTCGCCGCTGGAAACCACTGTCGCCTACGAGCAGGTCGCCATCGAGGTGACAGCCGCGGTTGCCCAGACCGAGCCCGATCCTTATCAGGCGCAGACCTATCGCTTCGGTCTGCTGGAGGATTTCGATCATCTGTACCGCTATTCGGCGATGCTCGATCGCCTCGAAGGCAAGGATGCGAACAACATCCTCCAGGGCTACACCGACATCGTGCCGGGTCGGCAGACCTCCGAGCATCATCGTCATCCGGACAATGATCTGCGCGAAAGCTACGAGAAAGAGCAGGCCGCACTGATCACCAAGATCCATGCAGCGATGATTACTGCAGCCGAGTACCAGACCCATGATTACTACATGAACATCGGCCCGCTGTTCGCCGATCCGCTGGCGCGTCAGCTCTATGCCGAGATCGCTTTGGTCGAAGAGCAGCATGTCACGCAGTACGGCTCGCTGGCCGACCCGCAGGAATCCTTCATGGAGAAGTGGCTGGTGCACGAGGCGATGGAAGTCTATGCCTACGCCAGCTGCGCCGAGCAGGAAACCAACCCGCGCATCAAGGCCATGTGGGAACGCTTCCTCGATTACGAGTTGGGCCATTTGAATATCGCTTGCGAGTATTTCAAGAAGCTGGAGCGCCGTGATCCAGCGGAAATCCTCGGAGGTCCGCTGCCGAAGATGATCGAGTTCAAGAGCCAGCGTGAGTTTGTCCGTCAGGTCCTCGCCGCCGAGGTCAACCTGCGCACCAGCGGCACCGAGTACGTCGACAAGAGCCAGGAGCCGCAGAACTCCCTGGACTACCGCGCTCAGCTCAATTCCGAAGGCATCGCGTCGAACATCGTATCGGCCGGTTACCAGTGGGCGCCGGGCGGCGAACTTATGCAGATGCGCAAGGTTTCTTGAGGAGAGAAGGACATGGCTAATTCAGCAAAACTGGGCACCAACTTCACCGGCGTGCAGATGTCTCCGAAGGACACCAAGCGCCTGCTCGACGCCGTCAACGAAATCCATCCGGACGTGCCGGGCGATTCCAAAGGCCTGATGATGGAGCGCGCAACCCGCGCCGAAGAAGCCGATCGCATTGGTTCGGTACCGGTTCCCGGCTCTGCCAAGGGCATGCTCAAGTCGACGTTCGACATGGCGCTGGGCAAGAGCCCTGAACTGCTGGTCGACAAGCTCGGCGAGCGCCTGGCATTCGAGCGCAGCGGCGTGCGCATGTACGACGCCATGATCGCCAAGGCCAAGGGACTCGAAACCGCCCAATCGGACCTGGTCCAGGTGCTGCAGCACATCCGTGACGAAGAGTTCGAGCACATGAACATCGTCGCCGAAGCGATCGAAACGCTAGGCGCCGACCCTACCGCGCAGACGCCATCTGCCGACGTCGTAGGGGTCAAGTCGATGGGGGTGATGCAGGTGCTCACCGATCCGCGCACCAACATCGCTCAAGGCATCAACGCACTGCTGACCCTCGAACTTGAGGACAACGCCGCCTGGGAGCTGCTGATCGAGCTGGCCGAGGCCGGTGGTCACCCGCGCATCGCCAAGGGCTTCCACAAGGCCAAGGCGCAGGAAGATGACCATGTGGTGAAGATCAAGTCGCTCCTGCGCAAGGACCTGCTCAGCCAGGTGCAATGAATACCGCGTGCGCTTCAAACCTTGGCGCGCCTTCGGGCGCGTCTTTTTTTGCGGGTACGACAAGCAGGCGGCTGATTAAACGCTTTTAGTGCATAAGCAAATGAATTCTTATTCTTTCTGGTAGCAGTCGTGCGGGCTATAGACTCGCGGCTCAGTGACCATCGAGAGGCCATCCCATGCGGCGTAGATCGTTTCATTACCTGATCGTCCCCGGCTGGCACGGCTCGCCTGAGGATCATTGGCAAAGCCACTGGCAGCGCACCCTGCCTCACAGCCAGCGCGTCGAACAGGCCGATTGGCTTCAGCCGCAGCGTGCTGACTGGGTGGCCGAACTGAGTCGAGGCATCGCCGGCGCGCCAGAACCGGTGGTGCTGATCGCGCACAGCCTCGGCTGCCCGACTGTCGCACATTGGGTGGCACAGACAGCGCCCGAAGCGCTGCGGCGGGTGCAGGGTGCGCTGCTGGTCGCGCCAGCGGATGTGGAGCGACCGGGGTGCCCTGAGCCGCTGCGCAACTTCGCGCCGTTGCCCTTGGCGCCGCTGCCGTTTCCGAGCGTGCTGGTGGGGTCCGACAATGATCCGGCCGCCAGCGCCGACCGTGCACGTGCCATGGGCAAGGCCTGGGGCAGCGAAGTGAGCGTGCTCAATGGTGTCGGACACATCAACGTGGCTTCGGGGCACCATCGTTGGGAAGAGGGGCTGGTCTTTCTCGACCGCCTGCAATCGCTGCTCAACGACCAGTCAAGACGGCGCGCTTGATGGCGCCCGGGCCTTTGGGCGAGTGCCCCTTCGTTCAGTCGCTATTCGCCACCGCTCGGTGGATCGGTGAAGCGCGATCCACCCTACAAGGCTGAGCCTCATCACTGAGCAGGGTGGATGACGCTCTTTTCATCCACCGGTTCCGTGGAGCGACTCAGACCCACAAACCGGGGCGAACCGGCGCCATTCGTTACACTCTGATGCTCCATTGCCGTCCATCGAGCTGTTGCATGCCCAGCCCCGCATCATCCGACACCGCTGCATCCCTTCCCCTTGTGCTTGCCGGGCCCATGCTGCGCCGGCTCGAGGCGGGGCGGCTGGTGCTCTGGCTGGTGGCCAGCGAGCCGCTGCAGTTGCGCCTGGCCATGCAGCCCGAAGAGGAGGCTCCGGTATCGCTGGCCCTGGACGGCGAATGCTGTCGTCAGCTGCGCGTTGGCACCTCAGCCTGGCTGCACCTGATCGATCTCAAGCTGGAAACGCCGCTGCCGGTGGATCGGTTGATCGAATACGACCTGCTGATCCAGCGCGACGGCGGAGAACAAGGCATCGCCGAGTGGGCGCCGCACTTGATCCATAACGGGTTCGAGCGTCCGGCATTCGTGGTCCGTTCGCGCTACGACGACCTGCTGCATGGCTCCTGCCGCAAGCCTCACCACCCCTCGGCGGACGGCTTGGTCACTGTGGATTCGCTGGTGGCCCAGACCCGCCGCTCCCCCGAGCGCTGGCCCGCCGCGCTGCTGATGACCGGCGACCAGATCTACGCCGACGACGTGGCCGGGCCCACTCTGGTAGCCATTCATGCGCTGATTCGCCGGCTCGGGCTGTATGGCGAATGTCTCGAGGGCGCCACCGTCGCCGACAGCGATGAGCTGCTGGCGCATCCAGCCACCTACTACCGGCGCGCGGAACTGTTGCCTGCGTTCAAATCCAACGAAGACCTGCGTGAGCGCTTCTTTGGCGGCGTGGAAAAACCGGTGTTCACCACCTCCAGCGCGCACAACCATCTGGTGTCGCTGGGCGAGGTGCTGGCGATGTACCTGCTGGTCTGGTCACCCGTGCCCTGGGGCCTGATCGCGCTTCAGCGGCCAGCGCTGGACGGCGAGCAGGCCAAGCGCTGGGCGCGTGAACGGAGCTGCATCGATGCTTTCCAGGCCGGCCTGCCGCAGGTGGCGCGGGCATTGGCGCACCTGCCGTCGCTGATGATCTTCGATGACCACGACATCACCGATGACTGGAACCTCAGCGCCCGCTGGGAGCAGACCGCCTACGGCCATCCGTTTTCCCGGCGCATCATCGGCAACGCCTTGCTCGGCTATCTGCTGTGCCAGGCCTGGGGCAACGCGCCGGATGCCAGCGTCACGTCCTTGAGCGCGGTTGAGGCGTTGTTCAATAGCGGCGAAGACGGGCGACTCGATTGCGCGCTGCATGATCAAGTGGTTGACGAGCTGCTGGAGCGCGGCGACTGGGGCTATGTCATACCCAGCGAGCCGGCGCTGGTGGTGCTCGATACTCGTACCCGACGCTGGCGCAGCGAGCGCAACCTGAGCCGGCCTTCGGGGCTAATGGATTGGGAAGCGCTGACGGATTTTCAGCAGGAATTGCTCGACCATCGTTCGGTGATCATCGTCTCGCCGGCGCCGATGTTCGGCGTCAAGCTGATCGAGACTGTGCAACGCGTATTCAGCTGGGCCGGCCTGTCGCTGTTGGTCGACGCCGAAAACTGGATGGCCCATCGCGGCGCGGCGCAGGTCATGCTCAACATCTTCCGCCACACCCGCACGCCGGGTAACTACGTGATCCTCTCCGGCGACGTGCATTACTCGTTCGCCTATGAGGTACGCATTCGCGGCCGTGCCGAGGGGCCGCGGTTATGGCAGATCACCAGCAGCGGCGTGAAGAATGAGTTTCCGCCGCGCTTGCTCGACCTGTTCGACCGGCTCAACCGCTGGCTGTATTCGCCGCGCTCGCCCCTGAACTGGTTCACCAAACGCCGCCGGGTGCGGGTGCAGCCGTGGCTGCCGAGCCGCAGCCGGTCTGGCGAACGCCTATGGAACGGCTCGGGTATTGGTCGCATCCGGCTCGATGCCAAGGGCCGACCGTCGCAGGTTCAGCAGATCAACGCCGATGGGTCGCCACCGGTGAGCTTCGCCCCCGAGCGCGACCCGGCGCGCTAGCCGAACGCCGCGCGCAGCTCCGGCAGCGTGGCGTAGTAGTAGGCCGGCGATTGCGCCATCAGCTCGGCATGACTGCCGAAGCCGTAACCCACGCCGACCGCCTGCAAGCCGTTGCTGTGCGCGCCGATCAGGTCGTGCTTGCGGTCGCCGATCATCAGCGTGTGCTCGGGATCGAGCCTTTCTTCGGCGATCACATGGGCGATCAGCTCGACCTTATTGGTGCGGGTGCCGTCCAGCTCGCTGCCATAGATGACCTTGAAGTGCTGATCGAAGGCGAAATGCCGCGCGATTTCGCGGGCGAAAACCGAGGGTTTCGAGGTCGCCACATAGAGCGTCCGGCCTTGCCCGCGCAAGTGTTCGAGCATCTCCAGCACGCCGTCGAACAGCAGGTTTTCGTAGAGGCCGATCGTCTTGAAGCGCTCGCGGTAATAGCCGACCGCTTCCCAGGCCCGCGCTTCGTCGAAGCCGTAGAACTCCATGAACGCTTGCAGCAGCGGTGGGCCGATAAAGGGTTCCAGCTTGGCCAGATCCGGCTCGTCGATGCCGAGCTGCGCCAGTGCATGCTGAATCGAGCGGGTAATGCCTTCGCGTGGGTCGGTCAGGGTGCCGTCGAGGTCGAAGAGGATGGTTGAGTGGTGCATCGCAGGGCTCGGTAATTTCCTGTGGGGGCGCGGTTCGACAATCGGCTCGCGCACATTTTTTTGCTTCAGGCTTCAGGCTTCAGGCTTTTCTGCCAAGTGCTGATCCTTCAACTTCACGTAGTTGCCGGCGGTGTAGCTGAAGAAGCTGCGCTCTTTTTCCGTGAGCGGGCGGGCCTGCTTCACCGGGCTGCCAACGTAGAGGTGGCCGCTTTCCAGCGTCTTGCCCGGCGGCACCAGGCTGCCGGCGCCGATGATGACCTCGTCTTCGACCACCGCGCCGTCCATCACGATCGAACCCATGCCCACCAGAATCCGGCTGCCCAGGGTGCAGCCATGCAACGTGACCTTGTGGCCAACGGTGACTTCGTCGCCGATGGTGAGCGGAAAACCGTCCGGGTTGAACGGGCCGGCATGGGTGATGTGCAGCACGCTGCCGTCCTGAATGCTGGTGCGTTTGCCGATGCGGATGCGGTGCATGTCGCCGCGGATCACGGTCAGTGGCCAGACGGAGCTGTCTTCGCCGATCTCGATATCGCCGATGAGCACGGCGCTGGGGTCGACGAAGACGCGCTCGCCAAGTGCCGGTGTGTGTTCCTGGAAGGTTCGGATGCTCATGGGTGGCTCCTGTAAGCGCATGTGTGTGGGTGGCCGGTCACTGATAGACCCGACCATCGAGTGTGTTGCTGCCGGGACGGAAGAATTCGCCTGGCGTGGCGCCGAACTGTTCGCGAAAGGCGGCGATAAAGGCCGACAAGGACTCATAACCACAGCCCAGCGCCACGTCGGTTACCCGCTCGCCGCGCTCCAGTGCTGGCAGGGCGCTGAGCAGCCGCAGTCGCTGGCGCCAGGCGCGAAAGGTCAGGCCGGTCTCGCGCAGGAACAGCCGGCTCAGGGTGCGTTCCGATACGCCCAGGGTGCGGCTCCAGTCGGCCAGACCTTCCTGCGACTCCGGTTGCGCCTGCAGGCTTTTGCACAGCCGATGCAGACGTGGCTCGGCGGGCAGCGGCAGCACCAGTTCGACCTCCGGTGCGCAGCCGAGTTGATCGAGCAGCACCTGTACCAGTCGTCCTTCTGCACCGTCTTCGGCATAGGCTTCTGGCAGGGTGCTGAAATGCCGGATCAGTTCGCGTAGCAGGGGGCTGACCTGCAGCACGCGGCAATGCTCGGGCGCATCGCCCGCTACGCTTCGGTCGATATACAGGCTGCGAATGCAGGTGTCCGGCGCACAGAAGACCTGATGCGTCACCCCTGCCGGAATCCACACCGCGCGCAGCGGCGGTGCGATGAAGCGGCCATTGTCGGTGCGCACTTCGAGCACGCCTTCCACCGCATGGGACAGCTGCACCCAGGGATGGCTGTGGCGGTAGCCCAGCTTGAGGTTGGGCGGCGAGTCGAGCTGACCATAGACCGGCCGCGGCAGCGCTTTGAGTGCGCCAAGGCGGGTAATCAGTGCGGCTTCTTGTCCGATTGACGACATTTCGTGCCTGCTTGGCGTTAGTCGGAAGTAGGCGCTCACGTTAAGGTCGATCCCTGTCGCCTGCAAGTCCTAAGGAAATCCATATGGCCAAGCTCCGCCTGCTCTTCGACAACTTCACCCTGGCCCTGCTCGCCGTGGTTGCCATTGCCACGCTGTTTCCCTGCGAAGGGCGCGGCGCGGTGTTCTTCGAGTGGCTGACGGCAGCCGCCATCGCGCTGCTGTTCTTCATGCACGGCGCCAAGCTGTCGCGCGAAGCGATCCTCGCCGGTGCCGGCCATTGGCGCCTGCACCTGCTGGTGTTCGCCTGCACCTTCGTCATGTTTCCGCTGTTGGGCCTGGCGCTCAAGCCGGTGTTGACCCCTATGGTCGGTGACGAGCTGTACCTGGGCATGCTCTACCTCTGCGCGCTGCCCGCCACCGTGCAATCGGCCATCGCCTTTACCTCGCTGGCGCGCGGCAATGTGCCCGCGGCCATCTGCAGCGCCGCGGCGTCCAGCCTGATCGGCATCTTCCTCACGCCGCTGCTGGTATTGCTGCTGATGGGTGTCGAAGGCGAGAGCGGCTCGACGCTGGATTCCATCGGCAAGATCGTGCTGCAACTGCTGGTGCCCTTTATCGCCGGGCAGATCGCCCGCCGCTGGATCGGCGCCTGGGTGACGCGCAACAAGACCTGGCTGAAAACCGTGGACCAGAGCTCGATCCTGCTGGTGGTTTACACCGCGTTCAGCGGTGCGGTGGTCGATGGCCTCTGGCAGATCGTGCCGGTTGGGCACCTGATCGGGTTGGTGGTGGCCTGCTGTCTGTTGCTGGCCATCGTGCTGTGGCTGACGGCCATGCTGGCCAAGGTGTTTGGTTTCAATCTCGAAGACCGCATCACCATCCTCTTCGCCGGCTCGAAGAAGAGCCTGGCGACCGGCGTGCCCATGGCGCAGGTGCTGTTCGCCACCAGTGCGGTCGGCATGATCATCCTGCCGCTGATGCTGTTTCATCAGATCCAGCTGATGGTCTGCACGGTGCTCGCCCAGCGCTATGCGCGACGCCCCGAATTGCCCGAGCAGACGGCGGTCCAATAACCGCTACGGATGCCCGTCACTCGCGCCGTTTCGTTGTGAATAGAGCCGCTCTATCGCTTCGTTCCCCAGCTGCGCGGTCGGGCATTTGTCTTTAACATGCACCGGTGATCATTTATTCAGAAGGGGCAACTGCCGTGACCGATACCAATCCGCTGCTTCGGGAATTCGACCTGCCGCCGTATTCCGAGATTCGTCCGGAGCACGTCGAGCCGGCGGTCGATACCGTCCTAGGCGAGAACCGCGTCGCCCTGCAGGAATTGCTCAGCCGCCCCGCCGAGAGCCTCGACTGGGGCACCCTGGTGATAGGCCTCGACGAAATGAACGAGCGCCTCAGCCGCGCCTGGGGTCCGGTCAGCCACCTCAATGCGGTCCGCAACAATGCCGAATTGCGCAGCGCCTACGAGGCCTGTCTGCCCAAACTGTCCGCCTACGCCACCGAGCTGGGTCAGAACGCCGACCTGTTCGCCGCCTACCAGGCGCTGTCGCTGAGCGCCGAGGCCGACGGCTTCGATGTGGCGCAGAAGACCATTCTCGAACACGCGTTGCGTGACTTCCGCCTGTCCGGTATCGACCTGCCGCCGGCCGAGCAGCAGCGCTTCGGCGCGATCAGCATGAAGCTCGCCGAACTGGGCAGCACCTTCTCCAACCAGCTGCTCGATGCGACCCAGGCCTGGACCAAGCACGTCACCGACGAAAGCCTGCTGGCCGGCATTACCGAGTCGTCCAAGGCGCAGATGGCCGAAGCGGCCAAGGCCAAGGAGCTGGACGGTTGGCTGATCAGCCTCGAATTCCCCAGCTACTACGCGGTGATGACCTACGCCGACAACCGTACGCTGCGTGAAGAGGTGTATGTCGCCTATTCCACCCGCGCCTCCGATCAGGGCCCGAATGCCGGCCAGTTCGACAACGGACCGGTGATGGAGCAGATCCTCGATCTGCGTCAGGAGCTGGCGAAGCTGCTGGGCTTCGGCAACTACGCCGAGCTGTCGCTGGCGACCAAAATGGCTGACAGCACCGATCAGGTGCTGGGCTTCCTACGTGACCTGGCCAAGCGCAGCAAGCCGTTTGCCGAACGCGACCTGAAGGAGCTGCGCGCCTTTGCCGCCGAGCAGGGCGTTTCCGATCTGCAGAGCTGGGACGTCAATTACTTCGGCGAGAAGCTGCGCCAGGCCCGCTACAGCCTGAGCCAGGAAGAGCTGCGCGCCTACTTCCCGGTGGACAAGGTGCTGTCCGGCCTGTTTGCCATCGTCAAGCGCCTGTACGGCATCGAGATTCACGAGCTGGAAAGCTTCGACGGTTGGCATCCGGACGTGCGTCTGTTTGAAATCCGTGAGAAAGGCGAGCACGTCGGGCGATTTTTCTTCGACCTCTATGCGCGGGCCAACAAGCGCGGTGGTGCCTGGATGGATGGCGCACGCGACAAGCGCCGCACCTGCCTCGGCACGCTGCAAACGCCGGTGGCCAATCTGGTTTGCAACTTCACCCCGCCGGTGGGCGAGCGCCCGGCGCTGCTGACCCACGATGAAGTCACCACGCTGTTCCACGAGTTCGGCCACGGACTGCATCACCTGCTGACCCAGGTCGAGCATGCCGGAGCATCAGGCATCAATGGCGTGGCCTGGGATGCGGTCGAGCTGCCGAGTCAGTTCATGGAGAACTGGTGCTGGGAGCCCGAAGGTCTGGCGCTGATCTCCGGCCACTACCAGACCGGCGAAACCCTGCCGCAGGATCTGCTCGACAAGATGCTGGCGGCGAAGAACTTCCAGTCCGGCCTGATGATGGTGCGTCAGCTGGAGTTTTCACTGTTCGACTTCGAACTGCACGCCACTCACGGAGACGGCCGCAGCGTGCTCCAGGTGCTGGAAAGCATCCGCGACGAGGTCTCGGTGATGCGTCCGCCAGCCAGCAACCGCTTCCCCAACAGCTTCGCGCACATCTTCTCCGGTGGTTACGCGGCGGGTTACTACAGCTACAAGTGGGCTGAGGTGCTGTCCTCCGACGCCTTCTCGCGCTTCGAGGAAGAGGGCGTATTCAACGCCGACACCGGGCGCGCCTTCCGCGAGGCCATCCTGGCGCGCGGCGGCTCGCAGGAGCCGATGGTGCTGTTCGTCGACTTCCGTGGTCGTGAGCCGTCTACCGATGCGCTGCTGCGCCATCTCGGTCTGACCGAGGAAGTGGCATGAGCGACGAGCCGAAGGTGACCACCAAGCGCTTCATCGCCGGGGCGGTATGTCCGGCGTGCAGCGCCAGCGACAGCATCAAGATGTGGGACGTCGATGGCGTTCCACATCGCGAATGCGTTGAGTGCGGCTACGCTGACACCCTCAACGCCCAGGGCCAATCCGTGCCCTCGGAGTTGGGTACGCGGGTCAACCAGGCCAAGCCCAAGGCCCCCGATCCGCAGGTGCAAGCCGTGCAGTTTTTCCCCAATCCCAAGCTGAAGAAAAAACCCGACTGATCCAAGGGAGGCTCGCCATGTGGCACATCACCTGCGGCGACCTCGCCGCGGAGAGCGTTCGGCCCCTGCTGGCTGACGGCAGCGAGGTGCGGGTGCTGCGCGACGACCTGGCCGTCGGGCCGCTGGCTGATATCGAGTCTCCGCCTTGCAGAATGCGTATGGTCTTCTGGGAAGCCGTCTGGCCTGCCGGGCTGGAGCCTCGGCCGGATTTCTCCGGCATTGCCGCCGATGCCGAGTGGCTGGCGCGGCTGTCTGAGCAGGCACGGCAAGTCACGGTCTGGCATGGCGATAGCGCCTCCGAACAGCTGATGCTGGCGCGTGTGGCGGCGGCATTGGAAGGCTCGTCAATCGCGCTTCATGAGGTGGCCTGCGGCACCGGCGACAGTCGGGTTGGCAGTCGCATGGCCGTATCCATGAATGCGCCGGACGCCCTGGCAGCGCTTTATCAACCGCGCCTCGTCGGCCCTGAACGCCTCGTCGAACTCGCCGGCCAATGGCGTGCCACCGTACGGGAAAGCGCTGCGATACGTCGCTGGGTCGAGGGTCGGTTTGTCGGCGAAGACCAGTCACGGATCGACGGCGAGTTAGTCGCCGCCTGCGGCGACGACTGGATGCCGCTGGCCCGCGCCATGGCTGAAGTCATGGGCCATTGCGACGGCTTCTTCCCTACGGACCTGTACCTTTACTGGCGCGCACGGGAGCTGGCGAGAAGCGGCGTCATTCGCCTCATCAGTGACGTCGCAGAAGCCGAGTACAGCAAGGTGCAGGTGCGACGGTCCAGCTGACATGCTAGTTGTCGCATGCATGAGCCGTATGGCTCCGGTTGCTCACAGCACACATGATGTGTGCCGCTGAGCCTCGAGATCAGCTCTGTAGGGAGCGTTTACTTTCACCGATTGCTTTGGACGAGATAGCGCTGCCAGATCGCGGCTGCGGCTGCCTCGGTCCACCCCACTCGACGGGCGGGCTCGTCGACATTAGCGACGCTTGAGGAAGTTCTGATACTGTATTCATATACAGTATCTCGGAGCCTGTCATGTACCCGCCGAAAAGCACGCCGCGTGGCCGTGGCACCGCAATCAATCCGGACAACCGCTTCGCCCCGACCCGTAGCGAGGCATATGACGACGGCTGGGAACAGGATGTGCCACCGACGCGCGCCACCGAGGTACGCTTCGAAACAGCCAAGATCGTGCTCACCCGCAACCAGTCACCGGATGTCGGCTTCGATCGTTCGGTAAACCCCTATCGCGGCTGTGAACATGGCTGCATCTACTGCTTCGCGCGGCCCAGCCATGCCTATTGGGACATGTCGCCAGGGATTGATTTCGAGACACGGTTGATCGCCAAGACCAACCTTGCCGAGCGCCTGGAGCAGGAGCTGAGCAAGCCCGGCTACGTGCCGCAACCCATTGCGCTGGGGGTCAACACCGATGCCTATCAGCCGCTGGAACGCGAACAACAGCTGACACGCCAGGCGCTGGAGATTCTGCTGCGCTTCAAGCATCCGGTGCACATCATCACCAAGGGCTCGCTGGTGCTGCGCGATCTGGATCTGTTGGTGCCGCTGGCCGAGCAACGGCTGGTCAGCGTCTCGGTCAGCCTGACCAGCCTGGACGACGAGCTCAAACGCATCATGGAGCCTCGTACCGCGTCCCCCTCGGCACGGCTGCGGGTGTTGCGGACCCTGCATGAGGCGGGTGTGCCGGTCAGCGTGATGTGTGCGCCGATGATTCCGATGATCAACGACATGGAGCTGGAGCGCATGCTCGAAGCCGCCCGGGAAGCCGGCGCGCGCTCGGCCGGTTATGTGCTGCTTCGCCTGCCGCACGAAGTGGCGACTCTGTTCGATGAGTGGCTGCAGGAGCATTTCCCCCAGCGTGCCGCGCATGTCATGAGCCTGGTACGGCAGTCGCGCGGTGGCAAGGATTACGACAGCCGCTTCGGCAGCCGCATGCGCGGCGAAGGGCAGTTCGCCCAGCTCTTGGCGCAGCGCTTCCAGCTGGCCTGCAAGCGGTTGGGCTACAACCGCCGCGACCAGAATTACGGACTCGATTGCACTTGCTTCGCGCCGCCCGGGCAGCAGATGAACCTGCTCTAGTCATGCCCGGGCCCGCAGGGCGGATCACCGGAACTATACGAAGCGCTCGGCGCACCAATCCAGGTATCGCTGCGGCGCCGGTATGGTCCGGTGCGCATTCGTTTCTGGAGGCAAGGTGGACTGGATCGATCTTCTGCAATGGCCGGCAATGGTGGTCACGGTTCTGGCGGCGTGGCTGATTGGCTCGCTCAAACCGCAACGGCGAACGGTGGGCTTCTGGTGCTTCCTGCTCAGCAACCTGCTCTGGGTCATCTGGGGCTGGTCCGCCGAAGCCTGGGCGCTGATCACGCTGCAGGTGTGTCTGGCGTTGATGAACATCCGCGGCGTGAAAAAGAACGACCACACGGCAGAAGCCAGCGCCTGATCCTGACGAAATTGCCAGTCTTGCATCGCTGTCTATACTCCGATCGTAAGCGTACCGATTGAATCCGACTGCGCGTGCAAAGCGAGGACTGGCAACCAGGCATTGGGGGGAGCCAGATCAGAGCGTAGTCAGGCCGTCCTAGCGAGCGTTTCGCTCCGCTCTGCGGCCGGACAGGTAGTCGGCGGGATAACAAGAACCATAAGGGGAACCCGCAATGTCGCGACATCCACGAGTCTGGATGGGGATGGGGCTGTGGTCGCTGTTCGGTCAGGCCCAGGCAGCCTGGGACGTGAACATGCGCGCCGGCGCCACGGACGTCAGTCGCTCCGTATTCGATCTGCACATGACCATCTTCTGGATCTGCGTAATCATCGGCGTGCTGGTGTTCGCGGTGATGTTCTGGTCGATGTTCGCCCACCGCCGCTCCAAGCGGCTGGATTCGGCACATTTCCACGAGAACACCAAGGTCGAGGTGCTCTGGACCATCATTCCGCTGCTGATTCTGGTCGGTATGGCCGTGCCCGCCACCCGCACGCTCATCCATATCTACGATCCCACCGAATCGGACGTGGACATCCAGATCACCGGCTATCAGTGGAAATGGCACTACAAATACCTGGGTGAGGACGTCGAGTTCTTCAGCAACCTCACCACCCCCCGCGATCAGATCAACAACCTGGCCCCCAAGGGCGAGCACTACCTGCTGGAGGTAGACGAGCCGCTGGTGATTCCCGTAGGTGCCAAGGTGCGCTTCCTGATCACTGCTGCGGACGTCATCCATTCCTGGTGGGTACCGGATCTGGCGGTGAAGAAGGACGCCATCCCCGGCTTTATCAACGAATCCTGGACTCGCGTCGAGCAGCCCGGCATTTACCGCGGCCAGTGCACCGAGCTGTGCGGCAAGGACCACGGCTTCATGCCGGTGGTGGTCGAGGTGAAATCCCAGGAGGACTATGCCACCTGGCTCGGCGAGAAGAAGGCTGAAGCCGCCAAGCTGGCCGAACTGACTAGCAAGGAATGGACGCTCGAAGAGCTGACCGCTCGGGGTGAAAAGGTCTACCAAACCAACTGCGCGGCCTGTCACCAGGCTTCGGGCGAAGGGCTGCCGCCTATGTTCCCGGCACTCAAGGGCTCGCCGATAGCGACGGGGGATGCGGAAAACCATATCAGCATCGTCGTAAAGGGCTCTCCCGGCACATCGATGCCTGCCTTCGGCCCGCAACTCTCGGAAGTCGATATCGCTGCAGTAGTGACCTACGAGCGTCACGCCTGGGGTAACGACACCGGCGACATGGTCACGCCGAGAGACGTGCTCATCTTCAAACAGGCCGAAGAAGCCACCCAGTAAGAGGATCAGGTGATGAGTGCAGTGATCGACGATCATGGTCATGCCGGGCATGACCATCACCACGGCCCGGCCAAGGGCCTCTCACGCTGGCTGCTGACCACCAACCACAAGGACATCGGTTCGATGTACCTGTGGTTCAGCTTCTGCGCGTTTCTGCTGGGCGGTTCGATGGCGATGGTGATCCGCGCCGAGCTGTTCCAGCCGGGCTTGCAGATCGTGCAGCCGGAATTCTTCAACCAGATGACCACCATGCACGGGCTGATCATGGTGTTCGGCGCGGTGATGCCGGCCTTCGTCGGGCTGGCCAACTGGATGATCCCGTTGATGATCGGCGCGCCGGACATGGCCTTGCCGCGGATGAACAACTTCAGCTTCTGGCTGCTGCCGGCAGCGTTCGGGTTGCTGGTCTCCACCTTGTTCATGGAGGGCGGTGGGCCGAACTTCGGTTGGACCTTCTATGCGCCGCTGTCGACAACCTACGCGCCGGAATCGGTGACCTTCTTTATCTTCGCCATTCACCTGATGGGCATCAGTTCGATCATGGGGGCGATCAACGTGGTCGCCACCGTGCTCAACCTGCGTGCGCCGGGCATGACGCTGATGAAAATGCCCCTGTTCGTCTGGACCTGGCTGATCACCGCCTTTCTGCTGATCGCGGTGATGCCGGTGCTGGCCGGCGTGGTGACCATGATGCTGATGGACATCCACTTCGGCACCAGCTTCTTCAGCGCGGCCGGCGGCGGCGACCCGGTGCTGTTCCAGCATGTGTTCTGGTTCTTCGGGCATCCGGAGGTCTACATCATGATTCTGCCGGCGTTCGGCGCGGTCAGCTCGATCATTCCAGCCTTCAGCCGCAAGCCGCTGTTCGGCTACACCTCGATGGTCTACGCCACCGGCGCGATCGCCTTCCTGTCGTTCATTGTCTGGTCGCACCACATGTTCACCGTCGGCATCCCGCTGACCGGCGAGCTGTTCTTCATGTACGCCACCATGCTGATCGCGGTGCCCACCGGGGTGAAGGTATTCAACTGGGTGTCGACCATGTGGCGCGGCTCGCTGACCTTCGAGGCGCCAATGTTGTTCGCCGTGGCCTTCGTCATCCTGTTCACCATTGGCGGTTTCTCTGGGCTGATGCTGGCCATCGCCCCTGCGGATTTCCAGTACCACGACACCTACTTCGTGGTGGCGCATTTCCACTATGTGCTGGTGCCGGGGGCGATCTTCGGCATCTTCGCCTCGGCCTACTACTGGCTGCCGAAGTGGACCGGCCACATGTATGACGAAACCCTCGCCAAGCTGCATTTCTGGATGAGTTTCGTCGGCATGAACCTGGCGTTCTTCCCGATGCACTTTGTCGGGCTCGCCGGCATGCCGCGACGGATCCCGGACTACAACATGATGTTCGCCAACTTCAACATGGTCTCCAGCATCGGGGCCTTCATGTTCGGCGCAACGCAGCTGTTGTTCCTCTTCATCGTGATCAAGTGCATCCGTGGCGGCCCGATTGCTGCTGCCAAGCCCTGGGACGGTGCGGAGGGCCTGGAGTGGAGTGTGCCGTCACCTGCGCCGTACCACACCTTCAGCGTGCCGCCTTCGGTGGAGGAGCTGCACGAGCATCGGACAGGTCCGAAACATGACTAGCCTGCCGGCTCTGAGGACTCGCCATGAACACTGAGCTGCCGCTGGGCCGCCTGGTACGTCGACTGTTGCTGGTGGTCGTGGCGATGTTCGCCTTCGGCTTCGCGCTGGTGCCGATCTACGACGTCATGTGCAAGGCCTTCGGCATCAACGGCAAGACGGCGGGTGCCTATGAAGGGGCGCAGACCGTAGACGAGGCGCGTGAGGTGCGGGTGCAGTTTCTCGCCACCAACGCCTCGGGCATGGTCTGGGAATTCAAGCCGGTGGCAGACCAGCTCAATGTTCATCCCGGCTCCAGCCGCGAGATGCGCTTCATCGCCTACAACCCGACCGACAAGCCGATGACGGCGCAGGCCGTGCCCAGTGTGTCGCCCTCAAAGGCGGCGGCCTATTTCCACAAGACCGAGTGTTTCTGCTTTACCCAGCAAGTGCTGCAACCCGGTGAGCGTATCGAAATGCCGGTGCGTTTCATCGTCGATCGTGATCTGCCTGCGGATGTGCGTCACCTGACGCTCGCCTACACCCTGTTCGACATCACGTCCCGCCAACCTCCCGTCGCCCTCGTTGATCCGGCGCATCTGGTGGCGACCAAGGAGAGTCTGCAATGAGCCAACAGACCACCACGCACGAGAACTACTATGTTCCCGCCCAGAGCAAATGGCCGATTGTGGGAACGTTGGCGCTGCTGACTACCGTCTTCGGCCTGGGCAGCTGGTTCAACGACCTCAAGGCCGGCCGCGACGAGATCAGCGGTCCGATCATCTTTTTTATCGGCGCATTGCTGATCGCTTACATGATGTTCGGCTGGTTCGGGGCGGTGGTCCGTGAGGGCCGCGCGGGACTGTACAGCGCGCAGATGGACCGCTCGTTCCGCTGGGGCATGAGCTGGTTCATCTTTTCCGAGGTGATGTTCTTTCTCGCCTTTTTCGGCGTGCTGTTCTACATCCGCTACTGGGTAGGCCCCTGGCTAGACGGTGAAGGCGACAAGGGCGTCAGCGCCATGCTCTGGCCGAACTTCGAGTACAGCTGGCCGCTGCTGAACAACCCCGACCCGGGTGTCTATCCCGCGCCGGAGGGCACCATCAGCCCGTGGGGCCTGCCACTGATCAACACCATCCTGCTGGTGACCTCCAGCTTCACCCTGACCTGGGCGCACCACGCGCTGCGCAAGGCACACCGCAAGCAGCTCAAGTTGGGGCTGGGAATCACCGTGCTGCTGGGCATCGCCTTCCTGACATTGCAGATCGAAGAGTACATACACGCCTACACCGAGCTGGGCCTGACTCTGGGCTCGGGCATCTACGGCGCGACCTTCTTTATGCTCACGGGCTTCCACGGCGCCCACGTGACCATGGGCGCAATCATCCTGACGGTGATGCTGGTGCGCAGCTTCCGCGGTCACTTCACGGCTGAGCAGCATTTCGGCTTCGAGGCGGCGGCCTGGTATTGGCACTTCGTGGATGTGGTGTGGATTGGCTTGTTCGTATTCGTCTACGTGATTTAAGCCGATCAGGCGCCGAAACCGGGTTGCAGCTGCCCGCTATAGAAGCCCCATGCAATCAGGGCGACCGTCAATGCCGTGAGGGAGACACGAACGAAGAGGGCGGTGAGCACGCGTGAGGTTCGGCCTTCGTCCTTGACCAGAAAAAACAGACCACTGAACAGACTGACCAGTGTGGCTACTAATAACAGAACAATTGCCGCCTTGAGCATGAGCGGTCCGCCGTAACAGGGGAACTGGGAGAAGTGGGGGTGCAGTATAGCCAGCCCGATCAATACGCCGCGGGGCAGGGTATGAACGGCTTCAAGCCGGGTGTCATACCCACGCTTGTGGTGCTGTGTCTGTTGCCGTTACTGGTCTGGCTGGGTTTCTGGCAGCTGGAGCGCGGTGAGCAGAAGCGCGACATGCTGGCTCGTCAGGAAGCGCGCGAGGCCGCTGCTCCCATCGGCCCGGAGCAGATCGACACGCTCCAGGAGCCGGCCTATACACGCGTTAACCTGCAGGGCAGCTTCGACGCCGAGCACAGCTTCCTGTTGGACAGCCGCACCCGCGATGGTCGCGTTGGTGTCGAGTTGCTGCAGCCGTTTCAGGATCAGCCCAGCGGCCGTTGGGTGCTGGTCAACCGCGGCTGGTTGCCCTGGCCGGACCGGCGCATCCCCCCGAAATTCGACACCCCGGATCGCCCGCTGAAGCTGTCCGCCTGGATCTACGCGCCCTCCGGCGACCCGTTCATTCTCAACCGGCGGATGGCAGAAGGCTGGCCGCGTCTGATCAACCACGTCGACGTGAAAGATATCTGGCAGTTGCTCGACCGCGACGGCATCAAATATCAGCTGCGGCTGGACCCGGGCCCCGCGGCTTATCGCGCCGACTGGCCGGTGACCTTCATGCAGCCGCAGCAACATGTCGGCTATGCCGTGCAATGGTTTGCGCTGGCAGCGGCACTGCTGGCGTTGTTCATCTACTTCGGCGTGCATCAGGCACGGGGGAGCAAGCAGTGACCGCGATGAATCCGACCTTCAAGGCTGCACCGGCACAACGGCGCCGGGGACGTTTGCAATTGCTGCTGATCCTTGCGGTGGTGATCGGCCCCATGCTGCTGGCGAGCGCCATGTACCGCTTCGGTTTCTGGGTGCCCGAAACCCGTACCTACGACGGTGCGCTGGTTGCCACCGGCCAGGGCCGCGATGCTCTGGGTGTCACCGCGCCGGTGGCTGCCGAGCCGCGCTGGGAATTGCTGGTCACCGCACCGCAGGGTTGCGCTGAGGACTGTCAGCAGCTGGTCTACCTGGCCCGCCAGATCAACATCGGCCTGGCCCGCGAAGCAGGCCGGGCCAGCCATGTCCTCGCCAGTGCGCAGCCTTTGGCTGCCGAGTACGACCAGCGCCTGCAGCAAGAGTATCCGCAGCTGCAGCGCTACGCCCTGAACCCTGACGTTTACGGCGCCAATCCTGATTTACCGCAGGGTGCGCAGCTGTGGATCGTCGATCCCCACGGCAATCTGGTGCTGCGTTATGACGGCAAGGCCAACGGAAAGGCGATCCTCGATGACCTCAAACACCTGCTGAAAATCTCCCAGATCGGTTGATCCAAGGCACTCAGCCGCCTCGCTGGAGTCCCAAAGAGGTCGTTCAAGGAGAAGCAGATGGCAAAACCCGGCTACCGCCTCGCCTTTGTCGCCACGCTATTGGCTGTCGTGGTGGTGTTGCTCGGCGCCTATACACGGCTGACTCATGCCGGCCTCGGTTGCCCGGACTGGCCCGGCTGCTACGGCTTTCTTAGCGTACCCATGAGCGAGGACAAGCAGAGCCTCGCGGCGATGCGCTTCCCCGATGCGCCGCTGGAGGTGCACAAGGGCTGGAACGAAATGGTGCATCGCTACTTCGCCGGTGCGCTGGGGCTGGTCATTCTCGGGCTTGCGGTGCAGGCGCTTCGCCGACGCAACGAGCCGGGACAGCCGCTCAAACTTCCCTTGCTGCTGCTCGCGGTCGTCATCGCCCAGGCGGCATTCGGCATGTGGACGGTGACCCTGCAACTCTGGCCGCAGGTGGTCACGGCGCATCTGCTGGGTGGCTTCACCACCTTGAGTCTCCTGTTCCTGCTGACGCTGCGCCTGTCCGGTCGGCGGCCGTTGATTCCGAGCGTGCCGGGCAAGCTCAGAACGTTCGCGCTGATCGGCATGCTCGCAGTGATCGTCCAGGTGGCGCTGGGCGGCTGGGTCAGCAGCAATTACGCGGCGGTGGCCTGCACCGATTTTCCGACCTGCCACGGCCAGTGGTGGCCGCAGATGGATTTCGCCAACGCCTTCAACCTGACCCATCACGACATCGGCCCCAACTACCTCGGCGGCATGCTCTATGGCGAAGCGCGTACCGCCATTCACCTGACTCATCGGCTGGGCGCGCTCACGGTGACGCTGATTCTGCTGGTGCTGGCCTGGCAGCTCTGGCGCAACGGCCTGTCGCGGCTGGCCGCGCTGCTTGTCGCCGCGCTGGCCCTGCAGATCGGGCTGGGCATCAGCAACGTGCTGCTCAATCTCCCGCTGGCGGTTGCAGTCGCTCACAACGGCGGCGGTGCGCTGCTGCTGCTGGTCACCGTGCTGATCAACCATCGCCTGCGTCTACACCCGACGGTTGCCACCGCAGCGGCTCATCAGCCACATCTGAATTCGAACACGACGAGCAGGCTCGACCTGCCTCGCGCATAAGGAGAATCCCATGGCCACTCTCATCAGCGAACGCGGCGCCCAGGCCATCTGGCGCGACTACCTCGAGCTGACAAAGCCCAGGGTGGTGGTCCTGATGCTCATCACTTCATTGGTGGGCATGTTTCTCGCGACACGCTCGGGTGTGCCGTGGACGGTTCTGTTATTCGGCAACCTGGGCATCGCGCTCTGTGCCGGTGGCGCGGCGGCAATCAACCATGTGGTGGACCGGCGCATCGACCTGGAAATGGCGCGCACCCATAAGCGGCCGTTGGCACAAGGCCGAGTCGCGCCGGCCGCCGCGTTGCTGTTCGCCTTAGTGCTCAGTGTTGCCGGGATGGCGCTGCTGCTGACCTTTACCAATGCGCTAGCAGCCTGGCTGACGCTGGCCTCGCTGATCGGTTATGCGGTGATCTATACCGGCTTTCTCAAGCGCGCCACGCCGCAAAACATCGTTATTGGCGGGTTGGCCGGCGCTGCGCCGCCGCTGCTGGGCTGGGTCGCGGTGACTGGTCAGGTGACGGCCGAACCGCTGTTGCTGGTGCTGATCATCTTCGCCTGGACCCCGCCGCACTTCTGGGCGCTGGCCATCCACCGCAAGGATGAGTACGCCAAGGTCAACGTGCCGATGCTGCCGGTGACCCACGGCGAGCACTACACCAAGGTGCATATCTTGCTCTATACCGCGATGTTGCTGGCGGTCAGCGTCATGCCCTTTGCCATCCACATGAGTGGCCCGCTGTACCTCGCTGCCGCCGTGCTGCTGGGCGCACGCTTCCTGTTCTGGACAGTCGTGCTCTATCGCGACAGCCGCCCTCATGCCGCCATCAAGACCTTCAAATTCAGCATCTGGTACTTGTTCGCGCTGTTCATCGCCTTGCTGGTTGATCATTATTTGCCGCTGACCTTTTAAGCCGGCCGACAAGGACCTACATGACACGCATCCAGAAAACCGTATTCATTCTCGTAGCGCTGGTTGCGCTGGTCATCGGCCTAACGGTTTACAAGGTGCTCAACACCGAGCAGCAGCTCGACACCGCCGACCTGCTCGATGCCGGTATCGTCATGCTGCCCCAGGGCCGCGACGTGCCTGACCTGACGCTGACCAATCAGAACGGCGAGCCCGTGTCGATGAAGAGCCTTGAAGGACGCTGGAATCTACTGTTCTTCGGCTACACCTTCTGCCCGGATATCTGCCCGGCGACCCTGGCTGAGCTGCGTCAGCTGCGCGGCCAGCTACCGGAAGCGGCACGGCAGCGAATGCAGCCGATCCTGGTCAGCGTCGATCCCGAGCGTGACACGCCCGCGCAATTGAAAAAGTATCTGGAGTATTTCGGAGCCGAGTTCATCGGCCTGACCGGCTCGCTGGACGACATTCAGACTTTGGCCAATGCTGCCGGTGTGCCCTTCATTCCGGCCGACACCTCGAAGGACAACTACACGGTCGACCACGGCGGCAACCTCGCCCTGATCGGCCCCGACGGCCGCCTGCGCGGCTTCGTCCGTGCGCCGCTGCGTACCGAAAAGCTGGCCGAGCAGCTGCCGGCAGTGCTGGCGCTGGAGTAACCATTTACCCGCAGCTCAGCTGCTGCCCCAGTGTGCTGCTAACAGAAACAACAAGGCCCGCACGTGGCGGGCCTGTCTCAAGTGCAAACGGGGCGACGCTGTACGCCGCTCCTCTTCCGTCGCGATTAGAACGCCGGAACCACTGCGCCTTCGTACTTCTCATTGATGAACTGCTTCACCTCTTCGCTGTGCAGCGCTTCGATCAGCTTCTGCATGGCGGCGCTGTCCTTGTTGTCCGGGCGGGCAACCAAGATGTTCACGTACGGCGAGTCGTTGCCTTCGATGAACAGGGCGTCTTCGGTGGGGTTGAGCTTGGCTTCGAGGGCGTAGTTGGTGTTGATCAGCGCCAGGTCGACCTGGGTCAGCACGCGCGGAAGAGTCGCGGCTTCCAGCTCACGAATCTTGATGTTCTTCGGGTTCTCGGCGATGTCCTTTGGCGTGGCAGTGATCCCGGCGCCGTCCTTCAGCGTGATCACGCCGGCCTTCTGCAGCAGCAGCAGCGCACGGCCGCCGTTGGTGGCGTCGTTGGGGATCACGACGGTCGCGCCTTTGGGCAGCTCGTCCAGCGACTTGTGCTTGCTCGAGTAAGCGCCGAAGGGCTCGATGTGTACGCCAGCCACACTGACCAGTTCGGTGCCCTTGCCCTTGTTGAACTCATCCAGGTACGGCTGGTGCTGGAAGAAGTTGGCGTCCAGGCGCTTCTCGGACACCTGGATGTTCGGCTGCACGTAGTCGGTGAAGACTTTCACGTTCAGGTCTACGCCCTGTTCGGTCAGCTGAGGTTTGACGAATTCGAGGATTTCCGCGTGTGGAACAGCCGTCGCGGCGACGTTCAGTTCGTCGGCGGCTTGGGCGGAGAAGGCCGCGACAGCGGCAAAGGCAGCAAGCAGTTTTTTCATGGAGGGTTCCTTGTGGGTTCCTGTAGCGGTGCCGGTTAGGCAGTTATTTTCGTGAAAAATGCGTTACCAACTTGTCACCGACGCTCTGCAGTACCTGAACCAGGACCAGCAGCAACACCACGGTGACGACCATGACGTCGGTCTGGAAACGTTGATAGCCGAAGCGGATGGCCAGATCGCCGAGTCCGCCCGCACCCACCACGCCGGCCATGGCGGTGTAGGACACCAGGGTAATGGCGGTGACGGTCACGGCGGCAATGATGCCTGGACGAGCCTCCGGCAACAGGGCGTTGAAGATGATCTGCCGGGTAGTGGCGCCCATGGCCTGGGTGGCCTCGATGATGCCCCGATCTACCTCGCGCAGCGCGGTTTCCACCAGTCGCGCAAAGAACGGCGCCGCGCCCACCACCAGCGGCGGGATCGCCCCGGCCACCCCCAGCGAGGTGCCGGTAACCAGCACCGTGAAGGGGATCATCACGATCAGCAGAATGATGAACGGCAACGAGCGCAGCACGTTCACCACAAAGGACAGAAAGCCGTACAGCGGGCCGTTCTCGAACAGTTGGCGCGGGCCGGTGAGAAACAGCAGCACGCCCAGCGGCAGGCCGAGGATGATGGTGAACAGCAGCGATCCGCCGAGCATCAGCAAGGTGTCCAGGGTCGCCAGCCAGATCTCGTACCAGTCGACATTCCCCAATAAAGAGCTGAACAAGGCGTCCATCAGCGCAGTACCTCCACGTGAACGTCAGCGGCATCCAGCTGGGCCAGGGCCGCGGCCATGTCGCCGCCCACCAGGGCCAGGGTCAGCTGGCCGTAGGGCGTGTCCTTGATACGGTCGATGCGCCCCGAGAGGATGCTGAAATCCACACCGGTTTCCCGTGCGACCGTGCCGAGCAGCGGTTTGTAGGTGGCATCACCCTGAAAGGTCAGGCGCAGAATCCGGCCGGGCACATGGGCGAAATCGTCGTGCTGCTCACCTTCGTCGACCGCTTCGTCTTCAAGCACGAAGCGTTGGGTGGTGGGGTGCTTCGGGTGCAGGAATACGTCCGTCACCGGGCCCTGCTCGACGATGGCGCCGCCGTCCATCACCGCGACGCGGTCGCACACGCGGCGAATCACGTCCATCTCGTGGGTGATCAACACGATGGTCAGCTTTAGCTCGGCATTGATCTCAGCGAGCAACTGCAGCACCGAGGCGGTGGTTTGCGGGTCGAGGGCACTGGTGGCTTCGTCGCAGAGCAGGATGTCCGGTTCTGTCGCCAGCGCGCGGGCAATACCAACGCGCTGCTTCTGCCCGCCCGACAACTGCGCCGGATATTTGCGCGCCTGGTCTTTCAGCCCGACGCGTTCGAGCAGGGCGGCTACGCGGCTATCGATCTCGCTGCGGGAATGGTTGCCGGCCAGCCGCAGTGGCATGGCAACGTTGTCGGCGACGGTCTTGGACATCAAAAGATTGAAATGCTGGAAGATCATCCCGACCCGCTGACGGAAACGGCGCAGGCCATTGGCGTCGAGCGCGGTGACGTCTTCTCCGTTGACCAGGATGCGCCCACCAGACGGTTCTTCCAGACGGTTGATCAGGCGCAGCAGGGTGCTCTTGCCGGCGCCGGAGTGGCCGATCAGGCCGAACACTTCACCGGCACCGATGGTCAGTTCGGTCGGCTTGAGCGCAGGCACTTCACGAGCGGTGCCCCGGCCGGCAACCCGATAGGTTTTGTGGACTTGCTGAAATTCGATCACGGGCGAACCTTGTGGGTGCGGTCGTATGTGCCTGGGTAGTGGCGAAAGGCGTGCATTCTACGCGTTTGCGGCATCTGGGCGTAGGGAACTGCTGCGATTGGGGTAGGCCATCGGTGCGATAGCGGGAGCTAATCGACGTAAGGCGCAACCTTGAGAGGCTTTATAGGGTCACTAACCGGTATGCCGTGAATTGATGCATCCGGCCCAGATCGGCCAGGTCCCTTCGCGGTTAGGCACATACGCTCAACCGAGGCCCAAGATGACGGACAACAAAGATCCAAAACACAGCGAAGTTGCCGGTACCGACACCGTCGACCGCAAGAACCACAACGCCAAGCTCGATC
The DNA here is from genome assembly GCF_902506445.1 of Pseudomonas sp. 9Ag. Taxonomy (NCBI): domain Bacteria; kingdom Pseudomonadati; phylum Pseudomonadota; class Gammaproteobacteria; order Pseudomonadales; family Pseudomonadaceae; genus Pseudomonas; species Pseudomonas sp. 9Ag. The sequence goes on along the minus strand of NZ_LR733836.1, from coordinate 4,260,701 downwards.
AGCTCGAGGGCGCACGCAGCGACGCCACCGGTGAAGCGTTGACCACCAACCAGGGCGTGAAAATCGCTGATAACCAGAACACTTTGAGTGCCGGTGAACGCGGCCCCTCGCTGCTCGAAGACTTCATCATGCGCGAGAAGCTCACGCACTTCGACCACGAGCGCATTCCCGAGCGTATCGTTCACGCCCGTGGTTCGGCCGCTCATGGCGTGTTCGTCAGCTACGACGACCACAGCGCCCTGACCAAGGCGTCTTTTCTCGCGAGCAAGGGCAAGGAGACGCCGGTATTCACGCGTTTCTCCACCGTACAGGGCTCGCGTGGCTCGGCTGATACCGTGCGCGACGTACGCGGTTTCGCCACCAAGTTCTACACCGACGAAGGCATTTTCGACCTGGTCGGCAACAACATGCCGGTGTTCTTTATTCAGGACGCCATCAAGTTTCCCGACTTTGTCCACGCGGTGAAGCCCGAGCCGCACAATGAAATCCCACAGGGTCAGTCGGCGCATGACAGCTTCTGGGATTTCGTCTCGCTGACGCCGGAGTCGGCGCACATGGTCATCTGGGCCATGTCCGACCGCGGCATCCCGCGCAGCCTGCGGGCCATGGAAGGCTTCGGCGTGCACACCTTCCGCCTGGTCAATGCCGAGGGCACCAGCCGCTTCGTCAAATTCCACTGGAAGCCCGTCGCCGGTGCCTTCTCGCTGGTCTGGGATGAGACGCTGAAGCTGGCCGGCAAGGACCCGGACTTCAACCGCCGTGACATGTGGGAGTCCATCGAAATGGGCGACTACTTCGAGTGGGAGCTCGGCGTGCAGGTGGTGGAAGAGGCCGACGAGCACAAGTTCGACTTCGACCTGCTCGACCCGACCAAGATCATTCCCGAAGAACTGGTGCCGGTGCAGAAGCTCGGCAAGATGACCCTCAACCGCAACCCCGACAACTTCTTTGCCGAGACCGAGCAGGCTGCCTTCCATATCGGCCATATCGTCCCGGGCATCGATTTCAGCAACGATCCGTTGCTGCAGGGCCGGCTGTTTTCCTACACCGATACCCAGCTGCTGCGCCTGGGCGGGCCGAACTTCCACGAGATTCCGATCAACCGTTCCATTGCGCCGGTGCACAACAACCAGCGTGATGCCTTCCACCGTCAGACGATCAACAAGGGCCGCGCCAACTACGAGCCCAACTCTGTCGACAGCGGCTGGCCGAAAGAAACCCCGCCAGCTGCCAGCGGTGGCGGCTTCGAGAGCTATCCCGAGCGCATGGAAGGTCACAAGGTACGGGCGCGCAGCCCATCGTTCGGTGATCACTTCTCCCAGGCCACGCTGTTCTGGAACAGCATGAGCGCGCCAGAGAAGGAGCACATCATCGGCGCCTACAGCTTCGAGCTGGGTAAGGTCGAGCGGGTGTTCATCCGTGAGCGTCAGGTCAACGAGATCCTTGCCAATATCGATCTTGAGCTGGCGCGCCGGGTGGCCGAGAACATCGGCGTAACGCCGCCGACGGCGCCGACAATGTCCCTGAAACAGCCGACACCAGCCAGTTCGCCCGCGCTGAGCCTGATGAATCACCTGTCCGGCAATATCAAGTCGCGCAAGGTGGCGATCCTCATTGCCAATGGCGTCGACGGTGATGCCATCGAGGCGTTCAAGCAGAAGCTGGCTGACGAAGGCGCGATGGCCAAGTTGATCGGTCCGTCACCGGCGCCGGTCAAGACGGCCGATGGCAAGATGCTCACGCCTGACGCGGCAATGGACGGCATGCCTTCGATTGCCTTCGACGCAGTGTTCGTGCCCGGTGGCGCGCAGAGCGTGCAGGCCATGGCCAAGAACGGCGTGGCCAAGCATTACCTGCTCGAAGCCTACAAGCACCTCAAGCCAATTGCCGTACTGGGCGAGGCGCGGCAGCTGCTCACGGCGCTGAATCTGCCGGAAGATGCCGGTCTGGTCACCGGTGACTCCGGCGATGTCGCGACGGTGTTCTCGGCCTTTGCTCAGGCGCTCTCGCAGCACCGTGTCTGGGCGCGCGAGGCGGCTGCGGAGCAAGTGCCAGCCTGATCGCAATAGCGTTAAAAAAGGCGGCTCGGTTGATCCCGGGCCGCCTTCTTTGCGTCTGGACGGTGGGTGTCGGCCGTGCTGTTAGCTCAGCTCACGCCAATGCAGGTAGCAGCGCAGGTCGAACTCGGTCTGCGCGTAACCCGGCATCATGTGCTCGCAGAGCTTGTAGAAGGCGCGGTTGTGATCACTCTCGCGTAAATGCGCCAGCTCGTGCACGACGATCATCTGGAGGAATTCCGGCGCCGCTTCCTTGAACAGCGCGGCGACACGGATTTCTTTTTTGGCCTTGAGCTTGCCGCCTTGCACCCGCGACACCGCGGTGTGCAGACCGAGGGCGCGGTGGGTCAGGTCAAGGCGATTGTCGTAGAGCACCTTGTCGATGTTCGGCGCGCTTTTCAGATGGCTCTGGCGCAGCTGCTGCACATAGCCGTACAGCGCCTTGTCGCTTTGTACCTGGTGGCGTTGCGGGTAGCGGCGCTCGAGGTAGTCGCCCAAGCGTCCTTCGGCGATCAGCTGGAGGATCTGCTGCTGCAGCGACTCGGGGTAGCCGCTCAGGTATTTCAGAGGCGTCATCCGATCAGGTCCTGCGCCGCCAGGCAAAGCTGAGCAGGAACAGCGCCGCGGCCGAGACCACGATGGATGGGCCGGCGGGGGTGTCCTCGTACCAGGACAATGACAAGCCCATGCAGACGGCGAGCAGCCCGATCAGGCTGGCACCCAGGGCCATCTGTTCCGGCGTGCGGGCATGGCGCTGGGCCGCCGCGGCCGGGATGATCAGCAGCGAAGTGATCAGCAGCACCCCGACAATTTTCATCGCCACGGCAATCACCATCGCAATCAACAGCATCAGGGCCAGGCGGATGGCCGCCACCGGCAGGCCTTCGACCTTGGCCAGCTCCTCGTGCACCGTCACCGCCAGCAGGGGCCGCCACAGCGGGATGAGCGCCAGCAGCACCAGCGCGCTGCCGCCCACGATCCAGGCCAGGTCGCTGGGGCTGACCGCCAGCAGATCGCCGAACAGATAGCCCATCAGGTCGATGCGCACATCCTGCATAAAGCTCAGCGACACCAGTCCGAGCGACAGCGTGCTATGGGCGAGGATGCCCAGCAGCGTGTCGGAGGCCAGTGGCTGGCGCTGTTGCAGGGTCACCAGCAGTACCGCCAGCAGCACGCAGCATACGATGACCGCCAGGGTCAGGTTGACCTCCAGCATCAAGCCCAGCGCAACGCCAAGCAGCGCAGAATGCGACAGGGTGTCACCGAAATAGGCCATGCGCCGCCAGACCACGAACGAGCCAAGCGGGCCGGCGACCAGCGCCAGCGCGAGGCCGGCGAGCAGGGCGTTGAGAAGAAAGTCAGGCATCAGTGCTTGCAGTTCGGGCCGTGAATATGGGGTTTGGCGGTAACCACGCTGCCGTGCAGGTCGTGGCTGTGGTCGTGCTGATGGTGATAGACGGCCAGGCTGCGCGCATCCTGGCCGAACAGTTCGACGAACGCCGGGTCAGCGCTGACCTGTTCCGGATGACCGGAGCAGCAGACGTGGCGATTCAGGCAGACCACCTGATCGGTGGCGCTCATTACCAGATGCAGGTCATGGGAGACCATCAATACGCCGCAACCGTAGCGCTCGCGCAGCCGCCCGATCAGTCGGTAGAGCTCGGCCTGGCCGGCCACATCGACACCTTGCACCGGCTCGTCCAGCACCAGCAGCTCCGGCTCACGCAGCAGCGCACGGGCCAGCATCACCCGCTGCATTTCGCCGCCGGAAACCGATTGCAGCGGACTGTCGATGACATGCTCGGCGCCCACTTCCTTGAGTGCCGCCAGTGCCGCGGCGCGGTCCACACCCGGCACCAGGCGCAGGAAGCGCAGCACTGACAGCGGCAGGGTCGGGTCAACGTTCAGCTTCTGCGGCATGTAGCCGACGCGCAGTTTGGGTTTGCGCCAGACCGTGCCGCTGTCCGGCTTGAGCAGGCCGAGCACGGCACGCACCAGGGTGGTCTTGCCGGCGCCGTTGGGGCCGATCAGGGTCACGATCTCGCCACGATGAACCTGCAGCTGAGCGCCTTCGAGCACCGCCTGGTTGGCGAAGCGGACATGAATATCGTCCAGGCGGATCAGCGCTTCGTTCATGCCGCGTTCCTGCAGGATGCGCAGAGGCCGACCACCTCGACCGTCTGGCCTTCGACCTGGAAGCCGACGCTGCGCGCGGCCTGGTCAATGGCCTCGCTGATGGCAGGTTGTTCAAGCTCAATGGCGGTGTGGCAGTTGCGGCAGATCAGAAACTGGCCCTGGTGCGGGTGTTCGGGGTGATTGCAGCCGATGAACGCGTTGAGCGAAGCGATGCGGTGCACCAGCCCGTTCTCGAGCAAAAAATCCAGCGCCCGGTATACCGTGGGCGGCGCGGCGCGGCGGCCGTCCTGCGCCGTCAGCTCGGCGAGGATGTCGTAGGCGCCGAGCGGCTTGTGGCTTTGCCAGACCAGCTCCAGCACACGCTTGCGCAGAGCGGTCAGGCGCACGCCCGAGCGCTCGCACAGGAGGTCGGCTTCGGCCAGTGCATTGCTGACGCAGTGGTGGTGATCGTGGGGCGTGCAGGCCAGCGGAGACTTGGGCATGAGCGAAGACGATGTGGCTGAGAGACGTTATTATGTTACCCATTCAGTTCAATCGAGTGTTGCCCGTGTTTCGTCTTTTTTCGATACCGCTTCTAGTGACCGCCAGTCTTTTCAGCAGCGCCCAGGCCCATGCTGAAATCGAGGTGCTGACCAGCATCAAGCCGCTGCAGCTGATCGCTGCTGCCGTTCAGGACGGCGTTGGCAAGCCCGCCGTTCTGCTGCCGCCGGGTGCCTCGCCTCACCATTATGCGATGCGACCGTCCGACGTACGGCAGCTTCGCAGCGCCGACCTGTTCTACTGGATCGGTCCGGACATGGAGGGCTTTCTCGCGCCGGTGCTGGAGGGCCGCAAGCGGCCGAGCGTGGCGATACAGTCGCTGCCCGGATTGACCCTGCGCCATTTCGGCGAGGCAGCCAGCGAGGATGCCCACGACGAGCATGCATATGATGCGCACGACGATGAGCACGCCGAGCATTCAGAACAGGGCCATGATGAGCATGACGATCACGCTCATGAAGCCACTCACGCTCAGACCGCTGACCACGACGAACACGACCACGCCCATCGTCCCGGCAGCCTGGACGCGCACCTCTGGTTGTTGCCTGCCAATGCGGTAACCATCGCCGAAGGCATGGCGCAGGACATGGTAGAGGCTGATCCGGCCAACGCCGAGCGCTACCGAGCCAACCTGTCCGCATTCAAGCAGCGGCTGGATGCGCTCGATAAGCGGCTCAGCCAGCGCCTGAGCGAAACCCGAAGCAAGCCGTTCTTCGTCTTTCACGAGGCCTTCGATTATTTCGAAGCCGCTTATGGGCTCAAACACGCCGGCGTCTTTAGTGCCGGCGGCGAAGCCCAGCCCGGCGCGCGGCATGTGGCCGCCATGCGTGAGCGCTTGGAGCAGGCCGGTCCGAGCTGCGTGTTCTACGAGCCTCCGGTTCGTCCGCGCCTGGCGGATAGCCTGATCCGTGGATTACCAGTGACGGTCACCGAGCTGGACGCGCTGGGTTATGGCATCGACGCCTCAGCGGGCGGCTACGAGCAGTTGATCGAGGATCTCGGCAGCTCGCTGGCGGAATGTCTGGAATCGCTCTGACCCTCAGCTCGCAGCGCCCAGAGGCCTCGCGCCGGCGGGCGCCTTTGCGGGTCGTCCGTCGGCCGACTTGATGCGCGTCATAGTGCTTCTGGCGCCCGTGGCTATGCTTCGTGCTTTGGTTTCCACTCCATCGACACGAGGATGCGCAGCGCATGGCGAAGACGGACGGGCCCATCGCGGCAGAGACGAAAACCACCCCTGAAATAGCCCTGCAGGTGGCCTCCGAAGACATCTGGGCGCAGAAATACCGGCTAACCCGCAAAGATGGCAGCGCCGTCGACGACAGCGTCGACGACACCTGGCAGCGGGTCGCGCGGGCACTCGCTGATGTCGAACATGCGGAAACCCGCGAGCTCTGGTATCAACAATTTCTCTGGGCGCTGCGCAATGGCGCCATCCCCGCCGGGCGGATCATCTCCAACGCTGGCGCGCAGGACTACAAACCGGCCACCTCGACGATCAATTGCACCGTTTCCGGCACCATTGCCGACTCGATGGACGACATTCTCGGCAAGGTCCATGAGGCTGGCTTGACGCTCAAGGCCGGCTGCGGCATCGGTTACGAATTCAGCACTCTGCGCCCGCGCGGCTCCTTTGTGTCCGGCGCTGGCGCGCATACCAGCGGCCCGCTGTCGTTCATGGATATCTTCGACAAGATGTGCTTTACCGTCAGCTCTGCCGGTGGGCGCCGGGGTGCGCAAATGGGCACCTTTGATGTCGGTCATCCGGACGTGCGCGAATTCATCCGCGCCAAGCGCGAAGACGGCCGCCTGCGGCAGTTCAACCTCAGCTTGCTGATCACCGACGAATTCATGCAGGCGGTAGAAGCCGAGGCGGATTGGCCGTTGATCTTTCCGCTGCACCTGAAGGAAGAAGCCGAGCTGGATCTGGCCGACGCCGATCAGGTGCTGTGGCGCGAATGGCCGAGCCATGACGGCTACATCGTGCGCGATGACGGACTGGTGGCCTGCAAGATCTACGGGCAAGTCAAGGCGCGACATCTGTGGGACATGATCATGGTCTCCACCTACGATTACGCCGAGCCGGGCTTCATCCTTATCGACCGGGTCAACCAGCTGAACAACAACTGGTGGTGCGAAGCGATTCGCGCGACCAACCCCTGCGGCGAGCAACCGCTGCCGCCCTATGGCTCCTGCCTGCTGGGCTCGATCAACCTCACCCATTTCGTCATCGACCCTTTCGGCGCCGACGCGCGCTTCGACTGGGACAAATACCGTGAAGTGGTACGCGTGTTCACCCGCATGCTGGACAACGTGGTGGAGATCAACGGCCTGCCGCTGGCGCAGCAGCGTCACGAAATCGAGAGCAAGCGCCGCCACGGCATGGGTTTCCTCGGGCTCGGCTCGGCACTGACCTTGCTCAAGCTGCGCTATGGCAGCGCCGAAGCCTGCGTGTTCACCGAAGAGGTTGCGCGGGAGATGGCGCTGGTTGGCTGGGAAGTGGCGTTGGATCTGTCCAAGGAAAAGGGGCCGGCGCCGCTGCTCGCGGAAACTTTTGAAGTGACCGCTGAAATGCTGCGCAAGCGCCCGGAAATGGCCAAGGACGGTTACCAGATCGGCGACCAGGTGCCGGGGCGCGTGCTGCACGCCAAATACTCCCGTTACATGCAGAAGCTCGCCGAATACGCGCCGGAGCTGATCGAGGCATTGGCCGAGCAGGGCGCGCGCTTCACCCACCACAGCTCGATCGCGCCCACCGGCACCATCAGCCTGAGCCTTGCCAACAACGCCTCAAACGGTATCGAGCCGAGCTTCGCGCATCATTACTCGCGCAACCTGATCCGCGCCGGGCGCAAGGCCAAGGAAAAGATCGAGGTGTTCAGCTACGAACTGCTGGCCTATCGCACGTTGATCAATTCGCGCGCCAAACCCGGCTCGACCGAGCCGGGCGAGCAGCTGCCTGAGTATTTCATCACCGCCGACGACGTCACCCCGACCCAGCACGTGGACATCCAGGCGGCGGCGCAAAAGTGGGTCGACTCGTCGATATCCAAGACCGCCAACGTGCCCACCGACTATCCGTTCGAGGCCTTCAAGGACATTTACCGCTACGCCTGGCGCCAGGGCCTCAAGGGCTGCACCACCTTCCGCTTCAATCCGGCGGCGTTCCAGGGCGTGCTGGTCAAGGAGGCCGATCTGGAAAAGACCCTGTACCGCTTCATTCTCGAAGACGGCAGCGTGGTCGAGCTGAAAGGCAACGAAGAGGTCGAATATGACGGGGAAGTCAATTCCGCCGCCAACCTGTTCGACGCCCTCAAAGAAGGCTATTACGGCAAATATTGAGCCCCGACTGATAGCCGGGCGGCACCTGTCGTCCGGATGGAGAACCCGCAATGACCGTAAAGATCACTCAGCGCATCAAGGGCTTCAAGGTCGTCGACGAGACCCTCGAGCGGCCTGCCGTCACCGCTGACCAACCCACCGCCAAGGCCAACGTGGTGGAGATGGATGAGAGCCTGCAGCGCCCGGAAACCCTGGTCGGGATGACCTACAAGATCAAGTCGCCGCTGTTCGAACATGCGCTCTACGTCACCGTCAACGACGTCGTGCTCAACGCCGGCACGCCCCACGAGCAGCGCCGGCCGTTCGAGATTTTCATCAACTCGAAGAACATGGACCACTTCCAGTGGATCGTCGCGCTCACCCGAATCATGTCCGCGGTGTTCCGCAAGGGTGGTGATTGCACCTTTCTCGTCGAGGAGCTGAAAGCGGTGTTCGATCCGCGTGGCGGCTACCTGAAGAAAGGCGGCGTCTATATGCCGTCCATCGTGGCGGAGATCGGCGGTGTGCTGGAGCGCCACCTGATCCATATCGGCATGCTCGAAGGGCATGCGCTGGACGAAACCCAGCTCAAGTACCTGGCGGAAAAACGCGCCGCCTACGAGGCCAGCCAGGGTGCGGTCACGGTGGAGCCGGGCGAAGGATTTCCAGCCGGCGCGCAGCTGTGCAGCAAGTGCAACACCCAGGCGGTGGTGCAGATGGATGGCTGCGCTACCTGCCTGAATTGCGGTAATTCCAAGTGCGGCTAAGCCGCTAGGATCGAGCCGGCGGGCGGGGCGCGCCCATCGGCTCAACCCATCTCATCAAGTCACGACGCGGTAGCAGGGCTCGTACGGGCGGCCGCCGGGCAGTTTCATCCGATGCTGTTCGACGAACGCCTGCAACAGCGCGTCCAGCGGCTTCATGATCGACTGGTCGCCGTGTATCTCGTAGCGGCCGAACTGCTCGATACGGCGAATGCCCTTGTCCTTGACGTTGCCCGCGACGATCCCGGAGAAGGCGCGGCGCAGGTTCGCCGCCAGCAAGTGGGGCGGCACATCGCGCGTCAGCTGCAGGCTGGCCATGTTCTCGTGAGTCGGATCGAAGGGGTGCTGGAAGCCATCCTCGATCTTAAGCAGCCAGTTGAAATGGAAGGCATCGTTGCGCTCACGACGGAACTGTTTGACGGCTTTCAGCCCCTCGGACATCTGCCGGGCCACCTCGGTCGGGTTGTCGATGATGATCTGGTACAGCCCCTGGGCTTTCTCCCCGAGCGTGGCACCGACAAATTCGCGAATCTGCTCCAGATAGGGCGCAGCGCTTTCAGGCCCGGTGAGGATGACCGGGAAGGGCACGTCGCGGTTGTCCGGGTGCAGCAGGATGCCCAGCAGGTAGAGGAATTCCTCTGCCGTACCGACCCCGCCGGGGAAAATGATGATGCCGTGGCCGACACGGACGAAGGCTTCCAGGCGCTTTTCGATATCCGGCAGGATCACCAGCTCGTTGACGATCGGGTTCGGTGCCTCGGCGGCGATGATGCCCGGCTCGGTCAGGCCCAGATACCGGCCGCCGACGATGCGCTGCTTGGCATGGGCGATGGTTGCGCCCTTCATCGGACCCTTCATCACGCCAGGGCCGCAGCCGGTGCAAATATTCAGGTTGCGCAGGCCCAACTCGTGGCCGACACGCTTGCTGTACTTGTACTCCTCGGTGCTGATCGAGTGCCCGCCCCAGCACACCACCATGTTGGGCTCGACGCCAGGACGCAGGGTGCGGGCGTTGCGCAACAGGTGGAAGACGTAATCGGTGATGCCCTGGGAACTGCTCAGGTCGATGCGCGGGCTGCCCAGCTCGCTTTCGGTGTAGACGATGTCGCGCAGCGCGCTGAAGAGCATTTCGCGGGTGCTGGCGATCATCTCGCCGTCGACGAAGGCATCGGCCGGTGCGTTGAGCAATTCCAGGCGTACGCCACGATCCTGCTGATGAATGCGAACTTCGAAGTCGTCGTAGGCCTCGAGGATGGTCTTGGCATTATCGATGCGCGTGCCGGTATTGAGGATCGCCAGGGCGCACTGGCGGAACAGCGTGTAAGTGCTGCCACAACCGGCTTCGCTCAGTTGCTGGACTTCCCGTTGGGACAGTGTCTCCAGGCTACCTTTCGGGCTAACCGAGGCATTGATTACATAGCGTGAGGTCATGCTTGTTTTCCCTGAAAGCAATGCGGCCTGGCCGGGACGGGCAGGTGCATCAGGATGTTGAGCGCCGCAGCCCGGGGCAGCGACATATGGAAAGGGCCGTCCGAACGGGCATTGCGCGACTGGGCAGGGATGCTACCGGGCGCAGCGGCTAAACCCGTCGTTGTACGCTGCTCGCTGGAGCTGGCGCTATCAATGCAGGCACAACGGTGCGGCTGGACGGGCAGTACTTGACGTTCAAACGGTGAAAATGTTCCTGACAGCCCCTCCTGGGGCGTGGCTCTGCTCATGCGTACATCCCGTACGGTCGTAGGTATCAGGGGTTTTGACAGCGAGCATGGCTGTTTGATTGCACACGGAGCAAATGGTTTTTCCGTGACGGGCGCCATCAAGGCCTTCAGGTTGCTGCGTTCGTCAAAAGGCAAACGGCAGAGCGCTGTGGCATCGCTGGCGAACCTGCAGCAGCCTGCCGAATTCGTCCGGATCCTTGATCAGAACCGATTGCCCCGCGAACCGCTGGGCGGCGATCAGGCGCGACAGCCAGAACCGCACGCAGGCCACGCGCAGCATCGGTCGCCACAGTTCGGCCTCGGCCGGGGTGAAGCGGCGCAGGCTGGAGTAGGCGGCAAGCAGCGCCTGGCTGCGCTCTTCGTCGAGTTCACCGTTGGGGTGCGAGCACCAGTCGTTCACGGCGATCGCAAGATCGTAGAGCATCGGCCCCGAGCAGGCGTTGTAGAAGTCGATCACGCCGGTCAGGTGGTTACCATCGAAGAGCACGTTGTCACGAAACAGGTCGGCATGCAGGTTGGCCCGCGGCAGGGCCAGAATCTTTGGCTTCAGCTCAGCGATTTCTGCCAGGCCGTCGCGCAGCAGCGGCAGCTGATCCTCACCGAGAGACAGTGCCAGGCTCGGGCCTTCCTGCTGCATCCAGTCCAGGCCGCGGTCGCTGCGGCGTTCCAGTATCTGCTCGCGGGTGGCCAGATGCAGCCGCGCCAGCATCCGACCGACCTCCGCGCAGTGGTGCGGATTGGGTGCGGTGATGTGCTTGCCCGACAGCCTGGGCTGCAGCAGCGCCGGCTTCTCGGCCAGTGAACGCAAGGCGTCGCCGCGATCCGTACGCAGCGCATAGGGCACCGGCAGACCGGCGCGATGCAGCACGTCGAGCAGTTCGATGAAGAACGGCAGGTCCTGGCTCGGGCCGCGTTCGATCAGCGTCAGAACGTACTCGCCCCGCTCCAGGCTGACGAAGAAGTTGCTGTTCTCGCTGCCGGCGGCGATGCCCTCGAAGTCACGCAGGCGCCCCAGCCCGTAAGGCGCCAGAAAGGCTTCGAGTTCTTCGCGTTGCAGGGGCGTGAAAACCGACATGAATGACTTCCGTTAGTGTCTAGGCTGGGTTACCAGCTGAAGATTTCCCAGGCCGGGATCAGCATGTCCGGGCGGTCGGCGCGGATGAAGTTGCTGTCGCCATCGGCACGGACCAGAAAGTACGGCTTGCCGGTCTTGGGCGTGATCTTCACCGCATAGAGGAAGCCGTTGACGCGATACTCCTCGACCGTACGGTCGCCGTCCTGGCGAATCGTGACGTCAGGCTCGCCATCGACCGATTCCTGGGCGAAACCGCTCAGCGGCATCATTGCCAGCAGCCCGGCCAGCAGCAAAGGTTTGAATGTGCGCATGATAACCTTGTCCCTTTGTCGTCAAGTGGTCCTGTGCATTTTAGCTGCGGACCCGTCGAAAAGGTTGATCCTGCTCATGAGCCAAGCGCCCCTCGTTCTGGTGGACGGTTCGTCCTACCTCTACCGCGCCTTCCACGCCCTGCCTCCGCTGACCACCTCTACCGGCAAGCCCACCGGCGCCGTGAAGGGCGTGCTGAACATGCTGTTGTCGTTGCGTCGGCAGTATCCGGACAGCCCCTTCGCGGTGGTTTTCGACGCCAAGGGCCCGACCTTCCGAGACACGCTGTTCGCTGAATACAAGTCCCATCGTCCACCGATGCCCGACGACCTGCGTGGCCAGGTCGAGCCGCTGCATGCCAGTGTGCGTGCGCTGGGTATGCCACTGCTGTGCGTTGAAGGCGTCGAGGCGGACGACGTGATTGGAACACTGGCGCGACAGTGTGCCGCGCTCAAGCGCGACGTGGTCATCTCCACTGGCGACAAGGACATGGCCCAGCTGGTCTGCCCGCACGTCACCCTGGTCAACACCATGACCGGTAGCGTCTATGACATCGAAGGCGTGAAGAACAAGTTCGGCGTCGGCCCGGAGCTGATCATCGACTTCCTCGCGCTGATGGGCGACAAGGTCGACAACATCCCCGGTGTGCCCGGGGTTGGCGAGAAGACCGCGTGCGGCCTGCTCAACGGCATCGAAGGCGGCATCAAAGGGCTCTACGACAATCTCGACAAGGTCTCTGGCCTGCCGATCCGCGGCGCCAAGTCGCTGGCCGCCAAGCTTGAAGAACATCGCGACGCGGCGTTCATGTCCTATGAGCTGGCCACGATCAAGATCGACGTACCGCTGGATGTTCAGGTCGGCGATCTGATGCCGGGCGAGCCGCACCGCGAAGCGCTGATTGCGCTGTACCGCGAGCTGGAGTTCAAGAACTGGCTCGACGATTTGCTACGCGAGGCCAAGGCCGCCGGTGAAGACTGCGAGGTGCAGCCCGAGGGCTGCTCGATCCAGGCCGAAGCCGAATACAGCACCCTTTTCGATCTGGCCGAATTCGACGCCTGGCTCGCACGGCTAAAGGCTGCGGATTGCTTCGCTTTTGACACCGAGACCACCAGTATCGATGCGCAGAAAGCCCAGCTGGTCGGCGTCTCCTTCGCCATTGAAGCAGGCCAGGCCGCCTACGTGCCGCTCGGCCACAGCTACATGGGCGTGCCGCAGCAGCTTGATCGTGACGCGGTGTTGGCCGCGCTCAAGCCGCTGCTCGAAGACCCGGGCAAGCGCAAGATCTGCCAGCACGGCAAATACGACATGAATGTGCTGATGCATTACGGCATCGAGATGCGCGGCATGACGTTCGATACCATGCTCGAATCCTATGTGCTCGACGCCACGGCCACGCGCCACGACATGGACAGCCTGGCGCTCAAGTACCTTGGCCGCGGCACCATCCGTTTCGAAGACATCGCCGGCAAGGGCGCCAAACAGCTGACCTTCGATCAGATTGCGGTCGAGCAGGCTGGTCCTTATGCCGCCGAAGACGCTGATGTCACTCTGCGCCTGCATCAGACCCTGATGAACAAGCTGGAGGCCACGCCTTCGCTGCTCAAGGTCCTGAACGAGATCGAGATGCCACTGGTGCCGGTGCTGGCGCGCATCGAGCGCAACGGCGCGCTGGTCGACGCCAACCTGCTCGGACTGCAGAGCGTCGAGCTGGGCAACAAACTGGTCGAGCTGGAGCGTGAGGCGTTCGACATCGCGGGTGAAGAGTTCAACCTCGGCTCGCCCAAGCAGCTCTGCGCGATTCTCTATGACAAGCTCGGCTGCCCGGTGCTGTCGAAGACCGCAGGCGGTCAGCCGTCTACCGCCGAAAGCGTGCTGGCCGAGCTCGCTGAAAAGGATTACCCCCTGCCGAAGGTGATCATGCAGCACCGCAGCTTGAGCAAGCTCAAGGGCACCTACACCGACAAGCTGCCGCAGCAGATCAACCCGCGCACCGGGCGTATCCACACCAGCTATCACCAGGCCGTGACGGCCACCGGGCGGTTGTCATCGTCCGACCCGAATCTGCAGAACATTCCGATCCGTACGGCCGAGGGCCGGCGTATCCGCCAGGCCTTTATCGCGGCGCCGGGCTACAAGCTGCTGGCAGCCGACTACTCACAGATCGAATTGCGCATCATGGCGCACCTGGCCCAGGATGCTGGCCTCTTGCACGCGTTCCAGAATGACCTGGACGTGCACCGCGCCACGGCGGCGGAAGTGTTCGGTGTCGAACTGGATCAGGTCACCAACGATCAACGCCGTAGCGCCAAGGCGATCAATTTCGGACTGATCTACGGCATGAGCGCTTTCGGCCTGGCCAAGCAAATAGACGTCGGTCGCGGCGAGGCGCAGGCCTACATCGACCGCTATTTTGCTCGCTACCCTGGCGTGCTCGCCTACATGGAGCGCACCCGCACGCAAGCGGCGGAGCAGGGTTTTGTGGAAACGCTGTTTGGCCGTCGGCTGTACTTGCCGGAGATCAATTCGAAGAACGGCGCCATGCGCAAAGGCGCCGAGCGCACCGCCATCAACGCACCGATGCAGGGCACCGCGGCGGACATCATCAAACGCGCCATGATCGCCGTGGATAACTGGCTGCAGGAGAGCGGATTGGATGCGCGTGTGATCCTGCAGGTCCACGATGAACTGGTGCTGGAAGTTCGTGAGGATCTGCTCGAACAGGTGCGCGCGCAGATCCTTCCGTTGATGAGCGGGGCCGCTGAGCTGGATGTGCCGCTGCTGGTCGAAGCCGGGGTGGGCAACAACTGGGACGAAGCGCACTAAGAACAGGCACCAGCGGGCTGCGCTGGAGACTGTCTTACCGGGGCGCCGCTGCATCAGTAGCTGAAGGGCGTTCGCGCTGCACGTTATGGGTGCAGGCGAAAACGTTTGACGAAACTGTCGTTGGGCTAAATGCCCCGTCTTAGAGCGGCTACGCTCCGTTATGGAAATATTTTCCGTTCGGCATTGAACTCATGGATAGAAAGCTCGGTCATAGGCTACGAAGGGTGTAAAAGCCCTTCGATGCTCCTTGTTGTGTTAAGTGTTGGCAGATCTCTGGATACGCCTCTGGCGTTCCGGATTTAAACCTCGAACTTCCCCCTCCCCCAACGAAGTTCGAGGTTTTTTTTGCCTTGAGAAAAGTGCCGGTACGCTGCAGGCGGTTGCTCAACGCTCACGGCTCCAGGCGCGCCCAATGGTCATGCCGACCCGCACTGCTCTTGTACGGGCGAGGGGCACCCAGTAGTTGCTCGCGATCATGGGCGTTGCGCGTCGCCAGATAGTTGCGTCAAGGCAACTGCAGTCCGCCTCCGGCCCTGTGCAGCTCGCGAAGATGTTGGCCGATCTGCGCCAGGTTGGCTTCGACGCCCTCAAGCTCCAGCCGCCGCTCTTCGCCGAGTAACAGCCGCACCTCGGCGTTCAGCGCATCGGTGAGCTGGTTGAGGCGAGCCTGACGTTGGCTGCTTTCAGATTCCAGGCGTTGCCATTCGCTGGCCTGCGGCAACCCGTAGCCGCTTCCGTCCAGCAATTGCGCTGGCTGACTCAGATAACCGCTGTTGGCGAGAATGCCCTGCAGGGTCTCGTCCGCCTTATTCAGCGTCTGGTCGCCCTGTTGGCGGCCGCTCAGGTAGCGGTTCTTCAGTTCTTCCTGAGCCAACAGCAGGTGGCGGCGCAGTGCGGCCTGCTCCACCAACAGCAGCGCCGCGCTGGCGCGCAGGTCGGCCTGCTCGATCCAGGGGCGTCGTGCTTCAGCGCTTAGTTCCAGCCAGGCTTGCACATCGGTTTGCGGCAGGCCCAGGCGTTCGCGAAGCACGGCGAACATGGCCTGGTAACGATCACGGTAGGAATCGAAGCGATACCCCAGGCGCAATGCCTCCTGTGGGTCGTCGAGCACGCTGGCGTCGGCCAGGCCGCGATTGATCAGGATTTCCAGAAGCCCGCTGGGCAGGATGCTGTCGAGGGCGGCGAGTTCGGGGCGGGCGGCGCCGCTCCGCAGCAGCTTGAGGGTTTCGACCGCGCAGTTATTCGACAGGAAGTAATAGTCGCCGTCGTAGCTCCAGTGCATTTCGGCGCTGCGTATCACCAGGTTTTCGATCTCCTCGCGCTGCAGCTTCAGCGGAATCGAGGCGAGGCTGCGCAGTTCGACCTTGGTGTACTCATCAATCACCTGGCCCAGCGGCAGTACGAACAGGCGAGAAGGATAGACGCCAGTGAGGCCGTCCCAGCTCGACAGCTGTACATCGCTGACGAATGCGCGAAAAGACAGCACTAGGTGATGGTCCAGATCCAGGCGGCAGTCCGGCCCGCGCGGGCGGCCTGGCGCGCAGATCACCAGGCGCAGCATGCTGTGGCCCCAGCGGCTGACCCAGGCGTCGTTGGCTTCGGCAAACAGATAGTCGACTTCGTAGACGCGCTCGGGGTCGAGCTCGATCAGCGGGGTGCGCGCGAAGTCATGCCCGGCGTTGAGGATCGGCAAGGCGCTTTTGCAGGCTTCGACCCCGGCGGGCTGCCAGCCGAAATGCTGGCTGAAATAGTGATGCAGCAAAGGGCGACGGCAGGCGTAGCGGGGGTCGAGGAGAAAGTACTCCAGATTCACCGCCACGAATTCCAGCGGGTTGCTCAGCTCGTAGGCATCGGGGCTGCGTGCCTGCTGGGCATTGTCTTGCTCGCGTGCGCCGCGCTGGCCAACGCGTTGTGGCCAGCCGGCCAGATCGAGCAGGCGCGGCTCGTCGCTGAGGGTGAAGCGGCGCTCGGTCTGCCCGCGGCAGCTGTCCGGCAAGCCGACCAGGCCGAGACTGCTGGCGCGCTGTCCACAGAAAGCCTGCTGTCGATGGATTTCCGGCGACCAGAGCTGGGCGCGGTCATAGAGATGAGCCACTTCGTGAATGAGCGTCGCCAGCATTTCCTGACGCACCGTGCCGTGCGGCCGCTCGGTGCGTTGAGCGGCTGCGCTGCCATCGGTGAGTGCCGGCAGCAGGCGCCGGTTGAGCAGCAGCAGGTTGCCTCCGGCGCTGCCATAGACGTCGTGGGTCAGCCCGTCATGCCAGCGGACGCGCACATCTCGGTCGAGACGCTCGAGCATTCGCGGCGGCAACGCGGCCAGCGCTTCGTCCAGCAATTGCTGACTGGCGGCGAGTTCGGCCGGTTGCAGCTCGGCACTATCAAGTGTCAGGCGCAGCTCGGCCTGGCACAGATTAGCGAACGGCATGACCAGAGTGAGCGCAACGCCCAGCCACCGGGCCCGAGATGATTTCACTGAGCGAGGATGGCTTCGGCCAAGGCGAGGTCACTGGCCTGCTGGGCTGCCGGGAAGGCATCACGTAAGCGGCCAAGGGCTGCTTCCAGTCGCGCGCCGCGTATTTCACCGCCGCTGGCGACAAAGCCGGCCGCCTCGTCGCGGGCTTCGCCGACGACTTTCATGTCGCTGATGCGGCTGGTCACGTCGGAGGTGAAGTTGATGCTGCGGTCCAAGGCGTTGACGACGATATTGCTGGTAGCCACCAGCGTCTGCGCCTGAACACCGTCGGCGAAAAGGGCCAGGGGGAAAGATGCGGCGATCAGCTTGAAGTTCATGATCTGTCTCGGGGGAGCGGGGTCGATGGTTGGACGAGAATTGCCTCGGCCAGTTCAAGGTCACCGGCCAGCAGCTGCGGTTGCCGCTCGCGTAACCAGCGCAGTGCAGCGTCCAGGCGAGCGCCTCGGATCTTTCCTTGAGTCGCAACGAATCCGGCCGCGTCGTCGCGAGCGTCGAGTATCAGCTTGTTGTCGAAAGGGGCGCTGGTCACCTGGCTGGCAACGTAACTGGAGGCGACGGTGCCAGCGAGGGTGGTGTCGAAGGCCTGGGCGCCGCCGCAGAAGCAGCAGCTGGCAAGTGCTAGGTAGAGCGAACGCATGCAAATCCTGGAGCCAGAGAAACAGCCGCCAAGGCTAGCGAAACGCCAGCCCCAGGACCAGCGCTGCGCTTAATCGGTCGTGCGTATCAGAGCGCTAGAATCGCCCCGGCCAGTTGCAGATCGCTGGCGTGCAGGGTTGGGGCCTGGGTGCGGATGTGCTTCAGCGCTGCTTCCAGGTGAGCGCCGCGCGCTTCGCCATTGCTGGCGACGAAACGCGCCGCATCGTCCTTGGCGTCGAGCACCAGCTTGTCGTCGCCCAGGTTCGAGGTGATATCGGAGGTGCCTTCGACGGTGTTGACCAGCGAGGCGCCGATGGCATCGATGGTGCCGGTGATGCTTCCGGCTGACGCGGTGCCCGCGACCAGGCAGGCCGCGGTGGCAACTGACAACAGATACTTGTTCATGGTGTTCTCCAGGCTGGACGCAATTTTTCGCCGTTACTCGATATGACCTTTGGACCAGCGTGCCGTTCAGCTTAAGGCCCGACGAGGCCGCCTGGAAGCGGCTTTATCCGCGCCAGAAGGGCTTGCTCAGCTCGTCCATCCGCTCGCTCTGGCTGATGCCGACATCGGCCAACTGACGCTCATCGAGCGCAGCCAGGTGCTGGCGAGTTCGTGCGCGTCGCTGCCACAGACGTAGCTGCTGCAATACCCGGTGCAGCGGCGGCAAGCCGATTGCAGTTTTTTGCCTCCAAGTCAGTACGCGCTCCATGAGCCGCTCCTTCCCGCAATTCACGGGGATGGGTTATGGGCAGATAGAGTCGCGTGGCGGGCTGTTGCGTAACAGCCACAGGGAATCTGAATTGTGCCGGTCCAGTTGTGCAAGCAGACCTACTGTACCGGTGCTTCAGGCACCTAATTGTTCGGTTGAGGGTGCATAAAAAACCCCTCGAGGCTGAGCCGCGAGGGGTTCTGGTGCAGCGGGTGTCGCTTATTCGACTGCTTTGACCATGTCCTCGACGACCTTCTTGGCATCACCGAAGACCATCATGGTCTTGTCCATGTAGAACAGTTCGTTATCCAGACCGGCATAGCCGCTGGCCATGGAGCGCTTGTTGACGATGACCGTCTTGGCTTTGTACGCCTCGAGGATCGGCATGCCGGCGATAGGCGATTTGGGATCGTTCTTCGCCGCCGGGTTGACCACGTCGTTCGCGCCCAGCACCAGCACCACGTCGGCCTGGCCGAACTCGGAGTTGATGTCGTCCATCTCGAAGACCATCTCGTACGGCACTTCGGCCTCGGCCAGCAGCACGTTCATGTGCCCGGGCATACGGCCGGCAACCGGGTGGATCGCATACTTCACGGTCACGCCCATGTGCGTCAGCTTCTCGGCCAGTTCCATCAGCGCATGCTGTGCACGTGCCACCGCCAGGCCATAGCCGGGAACGATGATCACGGTATCGGCGTTCGACAGCAGGAAGGCGGCGTCATCGCTGGAGCCGGATTTGACCGGACGCTGCTCCTGGCTGCCTTTTGCCGGGCCGGCATCGGCGTCGCCACCGAAACCACCGAGGATGACGTTGAAGAACGAACGGTTCATCGCCTTGCACATGATGTACGAGAGGATCGCGCCGCTCGAGCCCACCAGCGAACCGGCGATGATCAGCATCGAGTTGTTCAGCGAGAAGCCGATTCCGGCCGCTGCCCAGCCCGAGTAGCTGTTGAGCATCGATACAACCACCGGCATGTCCGCACCACCGATGGGGATGATGATCAGCACACCGATGACGAAGGCCAGCGCCACGAGGATCAGGAACGCGGTGAAGTTGCCGCTGAAGGTGTAGATCAGGCCCAGCACCAGAATCGCCACGCCAACGGCGAGGTTGATCTTGTGCTGGTTGGGGAACGACACAGGCGCGCCCTGGAACAGGCGGAACTTGTACTTGCCCGACAGCTTGCCGAAGGCGATCACCGAACCGGAGAAGGTGATGGCGCCGATGGCTGCACCGAGGAACAGCTCCAAGCGGTTACCGGCCGGGATCGGGTAGCCGATGGCCTGGACGATACCCAGCGATTGCGGCTCGAGCACGGCAGCGATGGCGATGAACACCGCGGCCAGGCCGATCATGCTGTGCATGAAGGCGACCAGTTCGGGCATCTTGGTCATTTCGACGCGCTTGGCCATCAGTGTGCCGATGGTGCCGCCCACCAGCAGGCCAAAGACGATGAAGCCCAAACCGCTCCAAGGGCTGGCGCTCTCGACCAGCTGCGCGCCCAGTTTGAACACCAGAAATACCGTGGTGACCACGGCGATGCCCATGCCGATCATGCCGAACAGGTTGCCGCGGCGCGAGGTGGTGGGGTGCGACAGGCCTTTCAACGCCTGGATGAAACTCACCGAGGCGACGAGGTAGAGCAGGGTAATCAGATTCATGCTCATGGCTTGACCTCCGCCTTGGCGCCTGCGCGCTCCTTCTTCTTGAACATTTCCAGCATGCGGCGAGTGACGAGGAAGCCACCGAAGACGTTGACCGCGGCCAGGGTCACGGCCAGGGTGCCCATCAGCTTGCCCATCGGGGTGACAGTCAGCGCGGCGGCGAGCATGGCGCCGACGATGACGATCGCCGAGATGGCGTTGGTGACTGCCATCAGCGGCGTGTGCAGCGCGGGGGTGACGTTCCAGACCACGTGGTAGCCGACGTAGATCGCCAGCACAAAGATGATCAGGTTGTAGATGCCATCAGATATCAGGTCCATTCTTTCGGGCTCCCTTAACCGTTGGTGCGCACGACCTGGCCGTCGCGGCACATCAGGCACGCGGCGACGATGTCGTCTTCGAGATTGAGCTGGAACTTGGCTTCGCCATCGATCACCAGCTTGAGGAAGTCCAGCAGGTTGCGTGCGTATAGCGCCGAGGCATCCGCCGGCACGTGCGTCGCCAGGTTGGTGTAGCCAACCAGGGTCACGCCGTGCTTGACCACCACCTGATCGGCTTCGGTCAATGGACAGTTACCGCCCTGAGAGGCGGCGAGGTCGATCACCACCGAGCCGGGCTTCATCTGCTGCACGGTTTCTTCCTGCAACAGCGTCGGCGCCTTGCGGCCCGGAATCAGCGCAGTGGTGATGATGATGTCGGCCTGCTTGGCACGTTCGTGCACGGCCTGCGCCTGACGCGCCATCCAGCTGGCCGGCATCGGCCGGGCATAGCCGCCAACACCTTCGGCGCATTCACGCTCTTCGTCGGTCTCGCAGGGCACATCAACGAACTTGGCGCCGAGCGATTCGATCTGCTCCTTCACCGCCGGACGTACGTCCGAGGCTTCGATGACCGCGCCCAAGCGCTTGGCCGTGGCAATGGCCTGCAGACCCGCTACACCGGCACCGAGGATCAGCACCCGTGCGGCTTTCACCGTACCGGCGGCGGTCATCAGCATCGGCATGAAGCGCGGGTACTGGTTGGCGGCAACCATCACCGCCTTGTAGCCGGCGATGTTGGCCTGTGAGGAGAGCACGTCGAGGCTTTGAGCGCGCGAGGTGCGCGGCGCGGCTTCCAGGGCGAAGGCGGTGATCCCGCGTTCGGCCATGCGTGCGATGTTTTCATTGTCGAAGGGATTGAGCATGCCGACCAAGATCGTGCCTGGCTGCATCTGCGCCAGTTCGGTTTCGCTCGGTGCGTTCACCTTCAGCAGGATCTCTGCTGCGAACGCCGCAGCGGCATCGGCGATGGTTGCGCCTGCCGCTTCGAAGGCACTGTCCGGAACACTGGCCTGTACGCCAGCTCCGCTCTGCACCGTCACCCGATGCCCTTGCCCGATCAGCTTCTTGATGGTTTCCGGTGTCGCGGCAACGCGCGTTTCACCGGGCCTGGTTTCGAGAGGAACACCAATGTGCATTGTTCTTGTTCTCCTGCTTGATCGTAACCAGCGTGCTGCGCGGTAACCCGGCTATCGCAACGCTGGCGTTACTTTTCGCCCGGCCACTGCGGATGGCGGCTGGGTGTGAATCGGCTAACGGGCCCCTGCACTTGCCGGTTTGCCTGCTGCGGCGCGGCATTCTGCAAGGGCTATGAAAATCAAACAACTGTTTTAATCTGAACGCAACGGCGAATGTTCGTTCACGCCGTGACCATTAGGTTGCTTTGTATCGCTGCAGGCTGCGTCGGTATTGGGTTCGACCTTCGTCTAAGGTTCTGTAGTTGGTTATGCGCGGCGCAATCATGAATGACGGACCATAGACGTTGTATTCGTCGGCGGGCTTGTCTGTATGCGACCTTGGTGCCGGTCGGCGCGGCGCATGTGCAAAAAAAATCGGATCAGTGCCTGTAATGTCATGGATTCCCTGTAGTCCAATGCATTTGGTTGCGCTGGCTTCGGAATGCCGACGACGTTCGATCGCATTACTCATGAGAAATTCACATGGCCGATCTAGACGTGAATGAAATGATCCTGATGGAGGAATCGCAGCCCAGGCGGCTGCCGTTCGCTTTCGCTCGCCGCCACGGCGTGCTTCTGCTGGAGCGCCCGGAGGGCCTGCGTTTGTGCGCCCGTGAAGGTGCGCCGCTGACCGCTGTGCAGGAGGCCCAGCGTGTCGCCGGTGGTCCGTTGGCGATGCAATGGCTGGCGCAGGATGAATTCGAGCAGGCCCTGAGTGCGGCCTATCAGCACGACTCCTCCGCTGCGATGCAGATGGTTGAAGGCCTCGGCGATGATATGGACCTGCACAGCCTGGCTGATCAGATTCAGGAAACCGAGGATCTGCTGGAGCAGGAGGACGATGCCCCAATCATTCGCCTGATCAACGCCATTCTGGGCGAGGCAATCAAGGAGAACGCCTCCGATATCCACGTTGAAACCTTCGAAAAACGTCTGGTCATTCGCTTTCGTATCGACGGCATCCTGCGCGAAGTGGTGCAGCCCAAGCGAGAGCTGGCGGCGCTGCTGGTGTCGCGGATCAAGGTCATGGCGCGGCTGGATATTGCCGAAAAGCGTATTCCGCAGGATGGCCGCATCTCCTTGCGGGTGGGTGGCCGTGAGGTGGATATCCGTGTGTCGACCCTGCCATCGGCCAACGGCGAGCGGGTTGTATTGCGTCTGCTGGACAAGCAGGCCGGCCGGCTCACACTCCGCCATCTGGGCATGAGCGACCGTGATCGCAAGGTCATGGAACAGGCCGTGCAAAAACCGCACGGGATCATTCTCGTCACCGGCCCGACCGGCTCGGGTAAGACCACCACGCTGTACGCCAGTCTGGTCACGCTCAATGACCGTACGCGCAACATCCTCACCGTCGAGGACCCGATCGAATACAACCTAGAGGGCATCGGCCAAACCCAGGTCAACACCAAGGTCGACATGACCTTCGCGCGGGGCCTGCGCGCCATTTTGCGCCAGGACCCCGACGTGGTGATGGTCGGCGAAATCCGCGACCAGGAAACCGCCGACATGGCCGTGCAGGCTTCGCTCACCGGTCACCTGGTGCTCTCGACCCTGCACACCAACAGCGCCATCGGTGCGGTCACCCGCCTGGTGGACATGGGCGTCGAACCATTCCTGATTTCCTCGTCGCTGCTTGGCGTACTGGCCCAACGCCTTGTCCGCGTGCTGTGTAATGACTGCAAGCGCGCCTATATCGCCGACGAGGCCGAGTGCGCGTTGTTCGGCCTCGACTCGAGCGAAGCCCCGACGCTATACCACGCCGAAGGCTGCGACGTTTGTCGCCAGCTGGGCTACCGTGGGCGGACCGGCATCTACGAACTGGTGCTGTTCGACGACACCCTGCGCAGCATGATCCACACCCGCGCCGCCGAGCAGGACATGGTTCGCCATGCCCGCCGGCTGGGCCCGAGCATTCGTGAGGATGGCCTGCGCAAGGTGCGAGAGGGCGTGACCACCATCGAAGAAGTGTTGCGCGTGACGCGCGAGGAATAAGCGCATGAGCAGACCGGCAGGAGGACCGCAGCCCAGGCCATGATCAGCTCTGAATACATCCCCAGTGCCCACGGCGGCGTTGGGCAGGCGACCTCCCCGAGGCGCTTTTGCCTGAACGGCTGCGCACTGCCGCGCCTGACTGCAACGGCTGAGCGCTGATGGCAGCTTTCGAATACATCGCCCTCGACCCCCGGGGTCGCGAGCAGAAGGGCCTGATCGAGGCGGACAGCGCACGTCAGGCGCGGCAGCTGTTGCGCGAGAAGCAATGGTCGCCACTGGACGTCAAGCAGGCCAAGGCCAAGGAGGACACTGGCGGGGGCGGCTTCGCCTTTGGCCGCGGGCTGTCGGCGCGAGACCTGGCGCTGGTGACCCGGCAGCTGGCGACCCTGGTGCAGGCGGCGTTGCCTATCGAGGAAGCGTTGCGTGCGGCGGCGGCACAGTCGTCGTCCCAGAAGATCAAGTCGATGCTGCTGGCCGTCCGGGCGCGGGTGATGGAAGGGCATAGCCTGGCGGGCTCGCTGCGCGAATATCCCTCGGCGTTCCCCGAGCTTTACCGCGCCACCGTCGCGGCGGGCGAACATGCTGGTCACCTCGGGCTGGTGCTCGATCAGCTGGCCGATTACACCGACCAGCGCCAGCAGTCGCGGCAGAAGATTCAACTGGCGCTGCTGTACCCGGTGATCCTGCTGGTGGCCTCGCTGGCCATCGTGGTGTTGCTGCTGGGCTATGTGGTGCCGGATGTGGTGAAGGTGTTCGTCAACACCGGGCAGGCACTGCCGGCCCTGACCACCGGGCTGATCGCGGTGAGCGAAGTGGTACAGAACTGGGGTTGGCTGATGCTCATTGGTATCGTGGCCGCCGCCCTGGCCATGCGGCAGGCGCTGCGTGATGAGAAGATCAAGCGCCGCTGGCATGCCTTCATTCTGCGAATTCCGCTGGTGGGGCGGCTGGCCAGGGCGGCTAACACGGCGCGTTTCGCCTCGACGCTGGCGATCCTTACGCGCAGCGGTGTGCCGCTGGTGGATGCGCTGGGGATCGCCGCGGCGGTGATCGCCAACCTGCGTATTCGTGACAAGGTCATCGAAGCGGCACAGCGCGTGCGCGAGGGCGGCAGCCTGACCCGTGCGCTGGATGCAACGGGCGAGTTTCCGCCGATGATGCTGCACATGATCGCCAGCGGCGAAAAGTCTGGCGAGCTGGATCAGATGCTGGCGCGCACCGCGCGTAACCAGGAGAACGATCTGGCCGCACAGATTTCGCTGATGGTGGGACTTTTCGAGCCCTTCATGCTGGTGTTCATGGGGGCTGTGGTATTGGTAATCGTGCTGGCGATCCTGCTGCCGATCCTTTCTCTCAATCAACTGGTGGGCTAGTGAGAATGACGTTGAACAGTCGCAAACAGGGTGGCTTCACCCTTATCGAAATCATGGTGGTGGTGGTGATCCTGGGGATTCTTGCCGCGCTGGTGGTGCCGCAGGTGATGAACCGCCCGGATCAAGCCAAGGTCACCGTGGCCAAGGGCGATATCAAGGCCATCGGCGCCGCGCTCGACATGTACAAGCTGGATAACTATGCCTATCCCAGCACCCAACAGGGGCTGGATGCGCTGGTGGAGAAGCCGGGCGGCAATCCCCAGCCGAAGAACTGGAACCGCGACGGCTACCTCAAGCGCGTGCCGAAGGATCCATGGGGTAACGAATACCAGTACCTGTCGCCCGGCACCCAAGGCCAGTACGACCTGTATTCCTATGGTGCTGACGGCAAGCAGGGCGGCTCCGACCTGAACGCGGACATCGGTAACTGGGACCTCTGATCCATGCCCCAGGCGCGCCGGGAAGGCGGCTTCACGCTGATCGAGCTGCTGGTGGTGATCGTCATCCTTGGCGGCCTGGTGGGCCTGGCCGTGCTGTCGACCGGCAACACCAGCTCATCGCGTGAGATCCGCGACGAAGCGCAACGCGTAGCCACCCTCATCAGCCTGATGGCCGACGAAGCCGTCCTCGATAGCCGCGAATACGGCCTGCTGTTCGACCGGGACGGTTATCGGGCGATGAGCTACGACGAAGCCGATGCGCGTTGGCGCGACGTTGGCGATCGCGAAGCGCACCAGGCGCCGGAGTGGATGCGCTTGGAGCTGGAGCTCGACGGCACCCCGCTGCAACTGGTCGCCCCGGTCAAGCGCGAGGATGACCCGGCGGGGCTGTCCGGTGATGAAGACCGTGAGCGGCGGCGTGCCCCACGCGTGCAGCCGCAGCTGCTGATTCTCTCCAGTGGCGAGCTGTCCCCGTTCACCCTGACCCTGTCTGACCAGCGTCCCGGAGGGAGCCGCTGGACGGTATCCAGCGATGGCTTCCGGATGCCGCGGGCTGAACCGGTGGAGCAGCGTCGATGAACCCCTCCCCGGCGCGTTCGAGCGGTTTCACCCTGCTTGAGGTGCTGGTGGCTTTGGCGATATTTGCCATCGTCGCGGCGGTGGTGTTGACGGCGGCCGGCCGCAGCGTGAGCAATGCCGGGAGGCTGGAAGCGTTGACCCTGGCCGGCTGGATCGCCGACAACCGCCTCACCGAGCTGCAGCTGCAACAACCGGCACCGAGCGTTGGCCGTGAAGATACCCGCCTGGAGTTTGGTGGGCGCCAATGGCAGACCCTGAGCGAAGTGGAAACCAGCGGTACGCCCGGTCTTCTGCGTATCCGCGTCTGGGTCGCGGCTGCCGAGCAGCGGCGAGGTGTCGGCGCTGGGCCAATCGAAGAGCGCGCGGTGACCAGCCTTACGGGCTTCGTTGGCGTCGACCCATGAGCATCCAGACGCGTCGCGCCATGGCGGGTTTCACGCTGCTTGAACTGCTGATAGCCATTGCGCTGTTCGCATTGTTGGGACTAGCGACCTACCGCATGCTCGAAGCGGTGATGCGCAGCGACGAAGTGGTCCGCGCACAGGAAGTCCAGCTGCGAGAACTGGGGCGCGCGATGTGGAGTCTGGAGCGGGACCTGATTCAGGCCATGCCGCGACCGGTGCGCGATGGCTACGGCGACGAGCAAAATGCCTTTGTAGGCCAGATGGCCGGCGCTGCGGACGGCGTATCGCTGGAGCTGACCCGCAGCGGCTGGCGTAACCCCACCGGTATGCGCCGGGCCAACCTGCAGCGGGTGCGCTGGCGGCTGGCTGGCGACACGCTGGAACGGGTCTACTGGGTCGTGCTCGACCGCGATGTGGACAGTGAGGCACGGGTGCAGCCCGTGCTAGATAACGTGCAGGCGCTGCGGCTGCGCTATCTTGACGCGGAGAACACGTGGCACGAGGAATGGCCTCCGTTCGAATTCGGACGTGGTAATCCAGAGGAACAGGCGAGGCGGTTGCCGCTGGCCGTGGAGGTCTCCGTCGATCACCAGCGCTACGGCACCATCACCCGCCTGCTGCGGTTGCCGGACGGCCCGACCCCGACGCCGCAATTCATCCAGCCCGACTCCCAGGGCGTGCCGGAGCCTGGCGGCGTGGGAGAAATGCAATGAAAGCGCAGCGCGGCGTCGCGCTCATCACGGTGCTGTTGGTGGTCGCCATTGTCACGGTGATCTGCGCCGGAATGATTGCGCGTCAGCAGTTGTCGATCCGGGGCACCGGCAACCAGCTGCAGGCGCGCCAGGCCTGGCACTACGCACTGGGTGGCGAGGCGCTGGCGCAGACCCTGCTACGCCGCGATCTGCGGCTGTCTGGCGAGGGCACTGGGCAACCGGCAGTGGACCATCTGCTCGAAGCCTGGGCGCTGCCGCAACCGGCCTACGATCTCGATGAAGGTCAGGGGCAGGTTCAGGTACGGATCGAGGACCTGGCCGGGCGCTTCAACCTCAACAGCCTGGTGCAGGAGCAGCAACCCAACGCGGCAGCGCTTGCCCAGTTTCGCCGGTTGCTGCTGCGCCTGCAGATCACCGAGCCCTATGGCGAGCGACTGGTGGACTGGCTCGACAGCGACCAGCAGCCCAGCGGCGAGTTTGGTGCGGAGGACAACGACTATCTGCTGCTCGACCCGCCCTATCGCACGGCGGGCCGGCGGCTGGAAGACCTCTCCGAACTGCGCTTGCTGCTCGGCGTGCGTGACGAGGATTTTCAACGGCTGGCTCCCTACGTCACGGCGCTGCCGGCGGATACACCGCTTAACGTCAACACGGCCAGTGCCCTGGTGTTGTCCAGCCTTGCCGACAGCCTCAGTCTCAGCGCCGCCGAATCGCTGGTGCAGACACGTCAGGCTGCCCCGTTTCGTGACACGGCCAGTTTCATGGCGCAACCGGCGCTCAGCGGTGTCCAACTTCAAAGCACCAATCTCGCGGTGACCAGTCAATTCTTTCAGGCCATCAGCGAAGTGCGCCTGGCGGACCGCCGCCTGGCTCTGGTGAGCCGATTGCGGCGTGAGGACGACGGCGATGTCCGGGTGCTGCAACGCAACCTGGGACAGCCGCCACGACTGCCCCGATCAACCAACGACGGAGATCGCTAGCCGATGGACTGCCTGTTTCTGCCCGCTGACTGCGGCCCCCGGATCGACCGCGACACACGCGTCTACTGGCTGCCGGGCGAAGGCAACGATGGTTGGATGCCGTTGGCCAAGGTCATCGAACGATCGTCGGCGGCGGTGACACTGGTGCTGCCGGCCGAGGTGTGCAGTGCGTTCGCAGTCAACCTGCCGACGCGCAAGGCGCGCTGGGTCAATCAGGCGCTGGCCTACGCGGTGGAGGAGCTGCTGGCCGAGAACGTCGATGATCTGCACCTGACCCATGGCGATGCGCTCGAAGACGGGCGGCGTCGGGTCATTGCCATCCGCCGACAACTGCTGGCCGACTGGCTGCAGGATCTCAAGACGCTGGGCCTGACCATCGTCGCGATCCACGTCGATGCCGACTTGCTGCCACGTGACGGCACCCAGCTGCTGTTTATCGAAGACCGCGCACTGCTCGGTGGCAGCCCGGAAGCCCGGCTGGCCTTCGAGAGTACCCAATGGCCGCATCTGGTCGGCCAGTGTCCCGCGCCACATCATGGGCACGGAACCCTGGATGTGGGGCCGGCTCCGCTGGACGACTACCAGCAACTTGACGAGCCCTATCGTTTTCTCGCGTCGGGGCGTGCCGCTGCGCTCAATCTTGCGCAGGGTGACTTCGCCATTCAGGCAGCCGGCAGCGGGCTGGGCCAATGGAAGCCGGTAATGATCGTGCTGGCGCTGGTGTTGGCCGTGCAGCTGGTGTTCAACCTAGTTCAGGCCTGGACGCTGGAAAGCCAGGCCGAGCGCTATGCCGAGGCGAGTCGGGCGCTTTACACCGAGCTGTTTCCCGAGGACCGACGCATCGTCAATCTGCGCGCACAGTTCGACGAACATATAGGCCAGAGCGCCGGTGCTTCGGCCGAGTTCATGCGCTTGCTGAATGAAGTAGCGCTGGCCTTGGCCGAGGGTATTCCGGTGTCGATCGGGCAGCTTGATTTCAACCAGGCCCGGGGTGATCTCGCGCTGCAGGTGCGCGCCAGCGATTTTGCCGCGCTCGAGCAGCTGCGTCAGCGCCTGGGCGAGACCGGGGAGAGTGTTCAGCTGGGCTCGGCCAGCCGTGACGGTGATGCCGTCAGCGCCCGAGTGGTGATTGGAGGCCGAGGATGAACCTTAGAGAACAGATGCGAGTGCGCCTGGCTGAATCGCCGCTATGGATTCGCTGGCAACGTCTGCAGCCCCGCGAGCGCCTGTCGCTCAGCCTGCTTGGTGCCTTTTTGCTTGTGGTGCTGTTCTACCTGCTGCTTTGGGCGCCCGCTCAGCAGCGCGTGCGGGATGCGCAGGCTTTCTTTCAGCAGGAGCGTGAGCTGCATGCCTACCTTGAACAGAACACCGAACTGGCTCGGCAGATGTCACGCAGCAACCCGGTGTCGCTGGCGCCGGATCAATTGCAGGGATTAGTCACGCAAAGCGCTCAACAGAGCGGCCTGACCATCGAGAGTTTTGACTTCGGCAATGACGGTAGCCTGCAGGTCACGCTGCCGGGGGCATCCTATGGCGCGCTGTTGCGCTGGTTCGATGAGCTGCAGGCGGCAGGTGCGAGCCTCGCCGAAGTCAGTATCAGTCAGGTCGGGGAGGGGCTGGTGGATGCGCGGGTGAGCTTCCGTGCGGAAGGCTAGGTCGCCCTGCAACGGAAGCGATAGGCGAGGCCTGCGGCCGGCAGCGCCGGGAAAGGCGCTGCTGGGCAGGGCTCAGGGCGCTGGATGAATCTGTGTAGCCAAGGCGCGTAGCGCCGCTTCGGCGTCGAGTACCTTGTTTACCACGTCGTTTGCCTTCTCACGGCTCAGCCCGAGGCGATCGAACAGTTCCTGCGGAACCTCGCTGTAGGGACCGGACCCGATGCCGCGGTTACGCAACAGCTGAACGGCCAGGCAGACCAGGTTGGCATGCCCGGCGTGCTCGCCCTGATAGTGCGGGTCATGTTGGAAGCGCAGCGCTGTCGACAACTCGTCAGGCATCCCCCAGTAACGCATCAGCCAGGCACCGATCTGCTCACGGGTAATCCCCAGCAGGTGCTGTTCAATCACGCTGTGGCTCAGGTGCGGGTTGACCTCCAGGTGTCGACAGATCAGCGAGAAATGCGGCGGAAAGACGTGCGCGAGCACCAGATAACCGAAGTTGTGCAGCAGCCCGGCCAGATAACTGATGCCTGCCTCCGGCCGTTGAGTCCGCGGAATCGCGCGATTCAGCCCTTCGATGACCGCCGCGGTATAGATCGACTGCTGCCAGTAGGGCGTGGCTTGCTGCGGCTGGTCCTTGGGCAGGCTCAGACTCTTGCCCAGTGCCAGGCCGAGCGCCAGGTTGATCACCAGGTCAAAACCGAGTACGCGGACAATGGCGTCTTCCACCGAGCGGATCTTGCCGGGCGCGGCGTAGTAGGGCGAAGCGGCCCAGCTGACCACTTGTGCGGCCAACGCTGGGTCGGTCTCGACCACGCCTGTGATGTCATCCACCGAGGCCTCAGGGTCTACTCGCAGCTTGATGATCTTCTGTGCGGTTTGCGCCAGCGGGGGAATCTCGATGGTTTCTTCCAGCCGCTTCTGAATGCGACGGGCAGTGAAGCTTTGCACCGCCTTGGTGATTTCCTCGCGGTCCTCTTCCGGACGGTCGAGGTTGGGCTGGATGGTGCTCAACGGAACGGCGAACTGGCCGGCGCTGGCTTTGCTGAGCAACTGTTTGAAATCGTGGCTGGCCATTTCCAGCAGCAGGCCGGGATGCCCGCTGTCGATGAACAGCGCAGGTTGCTGCAGCAGCCGCTCTTCATACAGGCAGGGTGAACTGGTCAGCGGCGGCAGGCCTGGCAGAACCTGCAGGCTGTGCTTGGAAAGCATGCGGGTCAGCCGATCCGGCTTGACCGCCAGCAGCTGACGGCCGGTGAGTTCCCCCACGCGGGAAAGATCAAGAAGATGGTCGCGCGGGAAAAGCACCAGCAACGCACCGATGGCATCGTCGACCAGTACCGCTTGTATGCGCTGTGCGGAGTTCAGCTCAGGGCTGTCGTCGCATGTACGGTAGGGCAGCGCCAGCTTGTCCAGAAGTTGGACGATAAGCGCGGGTGGCGTAACTGTAGTTGTTGTGTCGACAGCCGAGTTCATGAGCATGATCCGTCTTATTCCCATGCGGCGCAGTATAGCCTCATGCTTAGTGCGGTTAGGGTTTACCGACGAGCGTTAAACTTGACCGTATTGCTGGCCATGACGCAGCCAGCGCTCTAGCAAGGGGCTTACATGCTGGGGCCAGCGTTCCAACAAAGCATGCGCTGCATCGCGCACGGCAGGCAGCAGATCGGCATCACGCATCAGGTCGGCGACCTTGAACTGCAGCAGGCCGGTCTGACGGGTGCCGAGCATTTCGCCCGGGCCGCGTAATTCCAGATCTTTTTCCGCAATGATGAAGCCGTCGCAGGTCTCGCGCATGATCGCCAGACGTTCACGGCCGATCTGCGACAGTGGCGGGTGATAGAGCAACACGCAATGGCTGGCCGCGCTACCACGACCGACCCGCCCGCGCAGCTGGTGCAGCTGGGCGAGTCCAAGGCGCTCGGGATTTTCGATGATCATCAGGCTTGAGTTGGGCACGTCGACGCCCACTTCGATCACGGTGGTGGCGACCAGCAGCTGCAAGCGCCCTTCCTTGAACTCGGCCATCACCGCTGCTTTTTCGGCCGGCTTCATGCGACCGTGGATCAGCCCGACGTTCAGATTGCCGAGCGCGGCGGACAGGTCTTCAAAAGTGGTTTCCGCCGCCTGACAGGTCAGCTCCTCGGACTCCTCGATCAGGGTACAGACCCAATAGGCCTGGCGGCCTTCATTGCAGGCCGAGCGCACCCGCTCGATGACTTCCAGCCGGCGGCTGTCAGCGACCAGCACGGTATTGACTGGCGTACGACCGGGCGGCAGTTCGTCGAGGATGGAGGTATCCAGATCGGCATAGGCGCTCATCGCCAGCGTCCGCGGAATGGGCGTCGCGGTCATGATCAGCTGGTGCGGGCAGAGTCGTCCTTCGACGCCCTTGCGCCGCAGCGCCAGCCGCTGCTGCACGCCGAAACGGTGTTGCTCGTCGATGATCACCAGCGCCAGGCGGCGAAACTGCACCTCATCCTGAAACAGTGCGTGGGTGCCGACTACCATCGGGCAACCGGCGGCGATGCGCTCCAGCGCCGCGGCACGGGCCTTGCCCTTGAGTTTGCCGGCCAGCCAGGCGACTTCGATGCCGAGCGGCTCGAGCCATTTGCAGAAGGTGATGAAGTGCTGCTCGGCGAGTATTTCCGTCGGCGCCATCAAGGCGACCTGATAGCCCGACTCAAGCGCTTGCAAGGCGGCGAGGGCCGCTACCACCGTCTTGCCGGCACCGACGTCGCCCTGTACCAGGCGCAACATGGGCTGGTCCTGAGCGAGGTCATAGGCGATCTCGGCACCGACCCGCTGCTGTGCGCCGGTGGGGTGGAAACCCAGGTTTTGCAGGTAACGCTGCGGCAGTTCGCGGGCAGCCGGCAAGGGCGGCGCGTGCTGAGCGCGGCTGCTTTCGCGCAGGCGTTGCATCGAAAGCTGGTGCGTCAGCAATTCCTCGAACGCCAGACGGTGCTGCGCCCAGTGGCGGCCCTCGGCAAGTTCTTCCAGATCGGCATCCGGCGGCGGCCGGTGCAGGTAGCGAATCGCCTCGTCCAGTTTGGCCAGGCGGTAATCACGGGTCAGCTCTTCGGGCAACCAATCGGGCAGGCTGTGCGGACCGAGCCGAGCCAGCGCCTGCGCGGTGAGTTGGCGCAGGCGCTGCTGGGTCAGGCCTTCGGTGGTCGGGTAGATCGGCGTTAACGTCTGTTCTACGGCCACCGGCTCGCTGTCCGTGAGCGCACGGTATTCAGGATGGTAGATCTCCAGCCCCGACGCACCTGGACGGGCCTCGCCATAACAGCGCACCTGGGTGCCACGCTTGAGGGCTTCCTTCTGCGCCTGGCTGAAGTGGTAGAAGCGCAGGCTGAGGCTGCCGCTGCCATCGTGCAGGCGCACCAGCAGACTGCGGCGCCGGCCCATCACCACATCGGCGCCGGTGACGGTGCCTTCGACTACGGCATCCTGTCCGGGCCGCAGCGCGCCGATGGGCACGATGCGGGTACGGTCCTGGTAGCGCAGTGGCAGGTGGAACAGCAGGTCCTGCAGGGTTTCCAGGCCGACCTTGGCGAGCTTTTCGGCCAGGGCTGCGCCGACGCCCTTGATTGCAGTCACCGGGACTGCCGCCAGCTCGCTCATCGCGTCAGGCTTTGTCGGCAGGCGGTTTCGCCACCGAGCACAGGCGGATCGAATCGGCCAGCACCTC
Organism: Pseudomonas sp. 9Ag; assembly: GCF_902506445.1. Lineage (NCBI taxonomy): Bacteria > Pseudomonadati > Pseudomonadota > Gammaproteobacteria > Pseudomonadales > Pseudomonadaceae > Pseudomonas > Pseudomonas sp. 9Ag. Next base: position 4,227,144 of record NZ_LR733836.1, on the reverse strand, counting down.
TATCGCCCGTGGGCGGGGGAAGCTGGCGCGCCAGGCGATGGCCACCGTGCGGAACGGCACCGGCGGCGTCAGCGGACGAATGTCCAGTACACCGGCGGAATAGTGATGGCTGTCGACTGCCGACAAGGGCAGGATCGATACACCCAGCCCGGAAGCGACCATGTGGCGGATGGTTTCCAGCGACGAGGACTCCACCGTGGTGTGACTCGGCGCCTCGCCTTTGCGCGTGGTCGGGCAGGCTTCGAGCACCTGATCGCGGAAGCAATGACCTTCACCCAAGAGCAGCAGGCTCTTGTCGTTGAGCATCTCGCTGTCGATGGTTTCCTTCTTCGTCCACGGATGCCCGGCAGGCATCAGCACATAGAAGGGCTCGTCATACAGCGGCAGGGTCAGCACATCGGCTTCCTGGAACGGCAGCGCGATGATGATCGCGTCCAGCTCGCCGGTGCGCAGCTTGTCGCGCAGGATATGCGTAAAGTTCTCTTCGATGTACAGCGGCATGTCCGGCGCCACGCGGTGCAGCTGCGGGATCAGGTGCGGGAACATGTAAGGGCCGACGGTATAGATGGCGCCAACCTTGAGCGGCGCGGCCAACTGATTCTTGCCGGCCTGAGCCAGCTCGCGAATGCTCTGCGCCTGCTCCAGCACCTTCTGCGCCTGGGTGACGATGCCTTCGCCGACTGGCGTCAGCCTAACCGCGCTTTTGGTCCGCTCGAAAATCAGGACGCCAAGCTCGTCTTCGAGCTTCTTCACGCCCACCGACAAGGTGGGCTGGCTGACGTGGCAACGTTCGGCAGCACGGCCGAAGTGGGATTCCTGGGCGAGCGTGACGATGTAGCGCAGTTCGGTCAGAGTCATAGGGTTATTCCATCAGAGTGCGGGCTAGCATAGCCTTTGCTCGTGTTCGAACCAACTGGCCAGCAGCCGTTCCCTTATTAAGTGATCAGCGTGAATCCTGCTGACAGCAGTACACTCAAGAAAGGCGGGCCGAATCGATGGTCCGCATCGGTTATGGAGCAACCGCCATGGCAACTCGACCCTCTGTAATGATCGCCGGCTGCGGCGATGTCGGTATTCGCCTCGGCCTGCAGCTGAGCCGCGCGGGCTGGACGGTGTACGGTCTGCGCCGTCAGGCGGCGAGCCTGCCGGTACCGATCCTGCCGGTCCGAGGTGACCTCGCCTCGAGTGACGTGCCGCGTGGCTGGCCCAACGGCAAGCTGGACTACCTGGTGTATGCCGCCTCGGCCAACCAGCACGACGAGCCCGGTTATCGGCAGGCCTACGTCGAGGGCCTGCGCCATGCGCTTGGCTGGCTGGAGAAGCGTGGCCAGCGACCGAAGCGCGTTTTCTTTGTTTCCAGCACCGGTGTCTATGCGCAGAACGGGGGAGAGTGGATCGATGAGACTTCGGCCACCGAGCCCACCGGTTACACCGGCCAGGTCATGCTTGAAGCGGAACAGCTGGCGCTGGAATGCGGCTATCCGGCGACTCGGGTGCGCATGGCCGGGCTGTATGACCCGGTGCGACCGTGGATGCAGAACCAGGTGCGCTCGGGTCTGCGGGTCGAGCGCGATCCGCCGCAATACAGCAACCGCATTCATCGTGACGATGCGGCCGCATTGCTCGCCTGTCTGCTGCAGACCGATCTGGCCGGTGGCGATCTGGAGGATTGTTACCTCGGCGTGGATGACGACCCGGCTCCCCTTCACGAAGTGGTCGACTGGTTGCGCGAGCGGCTGGGTGTCACCCAATGGTCCGAACAGACGATGACCCGTCGCGCCGGCAGCAAACGGTGCAGCAACGCCCGCGCCCGTGCGCTTGGGTGGGTGCCGCAATATTCCAGCTATCGCAACGGCTACGCTTCCATACGCCCCGGCAAGGGCTGAGCGACCGCGGCGCCGGGCATGATGGCGCGGCGATAAGCCCGCGCCGAGCGGCGTCATTCACCTTTGGTTCGCGAGCAAGCTCGCTCCTACAGCAGCCAGAGGCATCGCTCATCAGTAGGAGCCAGCTCGCTCTCGGCACGGGCAAAGGCGGCGTGCGACGGTCGGCGGATCAGCCTCTACCGGCGCAAAAAAATGGCTGCGCCGTCGTCTTCGGCTCAGAACCGCGCATGACAGTCCGTCGGCGATTCGCCCGGTTCGTTGTCATCTGCCGCAACTCTGCCGCCATCGTGCTTACTAAAAATCTGATAGCACGCACGCCGTACACCCTGCCGCATGGCAGCAGTCGGGTCAGGAGCAGCTGCCGCATCGCGGCGAAATCATCAGGAAGAACCACCACGGCGGCGTTTTCGAACACCGAAGCAGGAGATTTTTCCAATGAGAGCCCTTCGCTGGCACGGCAAGCACGATATTCGCTGCGACAACCACGTACCCGACCCGTCGATTGAAGACCCCCGCGACGCCATCATCAAGGTGTCGTCCTGCGCCATCTGCGGCTCCGACTTGCACCTGTATGACGGCTTCATGCCCGGCATGCAGCACGGCGACATCATGGGCCACGAGTTCATGGGCGAGGTGATGGAGGTCGGCTCGGCGAACAAGAAGCTCAAGGTCGGCGACCGCGTGGTGGTGCCCTTCACCATCGTCTGTGGCGAGTGCGACCAGTGCCGGCGCGGCAATTTCTCGGTGTGCGAGCGCACCAACCGCAACAAGGACGTGGCCGACAAGGTGTTCGGCCATACCACCGCGGGGCTGTACGGATACACCCACCTCACCGGTGGCTATGCCGGCGGCCAGGCCGAATTCGTCCGCGTACCCTATGCCGATGTCGGCCCCGTCGTGGTGCCCGATGGCATGACCGACGAGCAGGTGCTATTTCTCGGCGACATCCTGCCCACCGGCTGGCAGGCTGCGGCTCAGTGTGACATCCAGCCCACCGACACAGTGGCCGTCTGGGGCGCCGGGCCCGTTGGCCAGTTCGCCATCCGCAGCGCGATCATGATGGGCGCCGAACAGGTCATCAGCATCGACAACGTGCCCGAGCGGCTGTCAATGGCCCGTGCCGGTGGCGCCATCACCATCAATTTCGACGAAGAAAGCGTGCTCGAGCGGCTCAAGGAACTGACCCGCGGCAAGGGGCCGGAAAAATGCATCGATTCGGTGGGCATGGAGGCACACGCCGCGCGCTCCATCGACTCCATGTACGACCGCGCCAAGCAGGCGCTGATGATGGAGAGTGACCGGCCGCACGTGCTGCGCGAAATGATCTATGTCTGCCGCCCGGCCGGCATTCTCTCCATTCCTGGCGTCTACGGCGGCCTGATCGACAAGATCCCCTTTGGCGCGGCGATGAACAAGGGCCTGACCTTCCGCATGGGGCAGACCCACGTCAACCGCTGGACCGATGATCTGCTCAAGCGCATTCAGGAAGGCCAGATTGACCCCTCGTTCGTCATTACCCACAGCGTCAGCCTCGAGCAGGGGCCGGAGATGTACAAGACCTTCCGCGACAAGCATGACGGCTGCATCAAGGTCGTTCTCAAACCCTGAGCCAGACCCTGTGAAAACGGCTGCGCTCGGCCACTGGTTGCCTGGTCATCGCTCGCGGCGTTTTCACAGGGCCCGAGAGTGCCGTGCTCGCCATCGGAGGCGGCTACTGAGGAGGAATTTTCATGAGCGTTCCCCATCGTGTTACCCGTACCAACCACTCCGCCCGTACGCTGGCGCGCGGCCTCGGCTGGTTCAGCATCGGGCTGGGTCTGGCCGAAGTGCTGATGCCGGGCAAGCTGGCCCGTTTTCTCGGCGTGCCCGACAACGAGGGCCTGATTCGCGCCTGCGGTGCGCGGGAAATCGCCACTGGCGTTGGCTTGTTGCTGACCGACGATCCCAAGCCGTGGATCTATGGCCGCATCGGCGGCGATGCGCTGGATCTAGTTGGCCTGGGCCTGAGTATTGAAAACGGTACTGAGCAGGTGAATGCGGCCATCGCCGCTGGCGCTGTGGCTGGCATTACCGCGCTGGATATTTCCTGTGCCAAAGCACTGGCAAGCGAAAGTCAGCTGGTCACTGAGTGGGATTACAGCGACCGCAGCGGCTTCCCGCAGGGCGCCGATGCCATGCGCGGCCGTGTCGAAGCAGAGTTTGCGGCCGGGCGGGCGGAGCCGAACGGGTATCCGGTGTCGACGTTGTTGCATTAGATCGAGGCTAGGCTGTCGCCAACTGGGCTAGGTCGGGTGTGGGTTGGACGTTTCGCTCATCGCCGTTGAAGCGAAACGTTCAGCCGATGCCTCTTCGCCTGTCGTGTAGCGATCCGCCTCCTGTCATGCGGTAAGCCATTTTTTGCTAAGGTCTGCTACCCCGCCTACACCCCCACCCTCCGGCGGTCACCACCCGATGAGAGTCCATGTCCGCCGTCGTTAACGTCGTCCTGCCGGTTTTTGCGCTGATCTTCCTCGGTTTTATATGCCGTCGCACAGGCCGCATGGGGCCGACGGGCGCCTCCGAGCTCAATCGTTTCGTGGTCTGGCTGGGGTTGCCGGCGCTGCTGTTCAGCGTGGTCGCCAACTCCACCTGGGAACAGCTCTGGCAGCCGGGCTTTATCACGGCGTTCTCGGTGGGCTGCCTTGGCGTATTCGGCTTTACGCTCGGTTATCGACTGTTGCAAAAGCAGCCGCTGGCCGATGCCAGTCTCGATGCACTTGGGGCGTCCTATGCGAACACCGGCTACATCGGCATTCCGCTGTGCATGCTGGTGCTGGGTGACGAAGCGCTGCAGCCGGCCATGGTGGCCTCGATCATCGTGGTGTGCGTGCTGTTTGCCATTGCTCTGGCATGCGTGGAGACCGGGTTGCACGCCGGGCAGGGCTTCAGCCGAACGCTGCGCAAGGTCAGCGTTGCACTGCTGCGTAACCCGCTGGTGGTGGCGCCGATGCTGGGTGGGTTATGGGCGGCGAGCGGGCTAGCCCTGCCGGTGCCGGTGGAGACACTGCTGAAGTTGCTGGGTGCGGCGGCGGCGCCCTGTGCGCTGGTTTCGCTGGGGTTGTTCCTCGCGCAGCCGCAGCCCGGCGGCAAGGTCAGCGGGGTATGGCCGCTGGTCACGCTGAAGCTGGTGGTACAGCCGCTGATCACCTGGTTCCTGGCTTTTCAGGTCTTCGAGCTGCCGACGCTATGGGCCTATTCGGCGCTGTTGCTCAGTGCGTTGCCCACCGGCACCGGGCCTTACATGCTCGCCGAATTCTATGGGCGCGAAGCGTCGCGGGTGTCGCGTGTGGTGCTGCTATCGACGCTCGGCTCGCTGATTACCCTATCTGCCTGCCTGGTGCTGCTGCCGGTGTAGGGTGGAAAACCGCCAAGCGTTTCCGCGTGGTGTCTGTAAAGGTGCCACAGGCCGCTTCAAGCAGCCGGACGGGTCACTTCCAGCACCACCGCAGCGATGCGGTCGCACTCGGTATAGGCGCCGTCGAGCAGCTCTTCACCGAAGACATCGGGATCGACTTCTCGATATCGCCATTCCAGCCCATGGCCTTCGAGGCGTTGCTCGATCTCGCGGCGGAACGGGTCCTGGTTGCCCTTCATCGCCACACCGGTATACAGCAGCAAGGTGCCGCATGGCGCGAGGCGCTGCAGCGCACCGTCGAAAATTGCCAGGGACAGCCCGGCGCCCAAGGGGCCACCACCGTGGCGATAGGCGCGCTCGTCCGGATCGACCAGATAAGGCGGGTTGGCCAGGATCAGGTCGAATTCGCCGTCGATATCATTGAGTAGATCGCTGTGGCGTGCCTTGAGGTTGTCGGCCCCGGCGAGTGCCGCGTTGGTGCGGGTCATGCGCAGCGCGGCCGGGTTGATGTCGACCGCCAGGACTTCTGCCTGCGGGCGCGCCAGGGCCGTGAGAATCGCCCCTGCACCCGAGCCGCAACCGATGTCCACCGCGCGCCCGATCTGCCCTTTGTGGTTGTTCAGGTGGGCCAGGATCGCATTGGCGAACCGATAGGTATCCGGGCCGAAGAACACCGCATCCGCTGCGTCGGTGGGGTAGGCCGAGTGCACGAACAGCTGGCCGTCGAGGCTCGACATTCGCACGCGGCTGCGCCAGCGGGAATCGCAGGGTGCAAGCACGCCGGCTTGATCCATCAGGCTGAAGATGGCGGGTGGCAGCAGCTCATGCTGGAAGGGTCGGCTCCAGCCAAACACGCCTTCCAGGTCGTTCGCCAACTGATTTTCCACCCGAGCATTGACCCGTTCATGGGTCAGTGGCGTGGGGGTGATGAAGTGGTAACCGCGCTCGCGCAGCGCCTGAGCCAGGTGCAGCAGCGCGCGGTCCTGGGCAGTTTCCGTGGTCATGTGAGATCCCTGGCGAATTCGCCTCAGTTGAACAATCCAGTAAAGATGCGGGTGGCCAGCAACCCTGCCGCGCTGTGATGGCGGGTCGGCGCCAGCAGCGGCAACAGGTGACGCATGCGCGCCTCGCGTGTCGGCAGCTGTGTCAGTTGTTGTTCGAGCAGCAAGGTTTCCTGATCGAAGTCGCTGACCGGCGTGTCCTGCTGCACCAGTGCCGGCTTTGCCGGCCGCTCGGCTGTCATTCGCCGGCGGCTGTTGAACGGCACCTGCCGTTGCGCCAACGATGGGTGCGGTTTGCCGCGGGTAGCCGGCTGCTCAGCGAGCCAGTCGCCGGCAATCCAATCGTAAATCAATTGCTGCTCGTGACCACTGAAAACCCCGAACATCGGCCCCTGTTCTCCGGTAATCAGCTGCCAGAAGCGGCTGTTTTGCGGATCTTCGTGGCGCTTGATCCAGCTGCGGCGTTGCAGCGTCTCGATGAATTGCGGGATCAGCTCGGGCTCGGCCAGCCACTGGTTCACGGTACGGCCGTCGAAGCGGCAGTAGTCGGAGTGCACGAACTGCCCAACGCCGGCCTTCTTTTCCAGCACCCGCATCACTTCCTGCTCGGGATCGAAGCCACCGATCACCGAAAGCGTGCTCGCACCGAGATCGTTGAGGCGATAGCCATTGATGACACGGCGATAGAACTCGTCGCCGTCGCCCACCTGGGGCCAGGCGGCGAGCAGGCCCTGAATGGCCTTCTTCGCATGGCCGTTGTCGGCGTTGTCGACCGTCACATGCAGGGTGAAGTAATAGGGGTCGATGCCTAGCTCGGTGAGTTCGTACGAACTGATCAAGAGATGCAGCGGAAGCTGCTCGTAGCCAAGATTGAAGCCGATCACCTCGGGCAGGAACTGCTCGGCGTGCTCGGCCAGTGCCAGCTGGATCGCCCCCTGAACAAAGTTGTCATCGTCCAGGTTCTGCCAGTCGTCGCAGCCCTGGCTGGCGAGCATCTTGCGGTACAGCACCACATGATTCTTTTCCGGCTGGCCTTCGCCCAGCTCTTCCAGATAAGTCTGGATCAGCGAGGTGAAGCGCGCGTCGTCCCAGCGTTGCAGCAGGCCATAGAGCCAGGCACCGTCGACCAGCTTGGTTGGCGCCACGCCGCGCAGAAAGTGCAGGGCATGGGCCTTACTGGTGAAATAGCGGCGTGGCCCGCCGGCGCGACGTTCGTCGAGGTAGGCCTGGTACTGACCGCCGATTTTGGCGGTATGCGCGTCCAGCCAGTCCCCAAGCCCGGCCGGATCTGGCGGCAGGTCGCAGGACAGCGCGGATGCGGCGTCCAGCTGGGCATTAAGGTAGTCAGCGGCGCGGTTACGCACGGCGGTATCATCGGGAGCGTCGAGCAGGGCAAAGTAAAGCGCCCTGGAAGGCGCTGCCACCTCGCATGTCACGGGCGTGGTGTCGACGGGCAGGCTTCGAGTCAGTTGCATAGATTCACACGGCGGCAGTGGGGAAATCCCCAGATGATTTTTTGGCCGTCATCAGCCCGGATTAGTTCAGCGTGTCTGCCGAATGGCCGGTCTTCTCGACAACACTGCATGCAACTTCTGCGATCGCGCGTCTTCCTAACCTATGGGGATGCCGAGCGGTGTCCGAATGTGCAACCAGACGGAGGTCCCATGAATCAATCCGAACGCGGCAAAGAGAACCTGGAAACGATCAACGATCGCAACGACGAGCGTGTCGACCAGGCGAGCAGAACCAGCAATGGCGAAGCCGCCGGAGGCGATCGCGACGACGTTCCAGGCGGTGCCTACAACGTCCCGCCGGGCATGGCTGACGATGTCAGTGAGGAAGAGGCGCTCAAGCGCAACAAGCAGGACCGCCCCGAGCGCTGATCAACGGCGGAGCGGAGGTCTGGCCCCGCTCCGCTAGCTGAAATAAAAGCTGGATAGCCCCTTAATTTATGCTGTGTTTCGGTCGCTTGCAGGCTGTAGGTACACCGCATGCCGTCATGCCGGGGAGCACGCTCTCTGCTGCAGTGCTGCGGAATAAAGGACTGCCAGAGCCTCGCCATGCGCCAACACAGCCGACTCACCTTTCGCCATCTCAGCCGTATTCAGGTCACCAATCGCCTCAGCGGCGACCCCATGGGCTACGTGGCCGACCTGTCGATGGGCGGGCTGCGCCTGGTCGCGAAGCAACCCCTGGGCGTGAACGGCTGCTACGAAATGTGCCTGCATGTGCCCACCGTAGGCGATCGAACCCGTGAAGTGCAGGTCGTGGTGCTGTGCCAGTGGGTTCGCAAGGATTCCCGCCGTGACAGTTTCGAAATGGGCTTCTCCCTGGACCGGCCGAGTGATGAATACACCCGGCTGATTGGTGAGCTGATGCCCAGGCGGCGCGACTAGCGATTCACCACCTTTGCCGGCAGCGCGATCACCAGCAGCGAGCCGAGCACCAGACACGCCGCGAAAAACCAGAGTGCCGCACCGCTTTCCCCGGTGAGGTCGAGCGTAACGCCGATCAGCGTATTGCTGACCAGTCCGGCGATGTTCGCCAGTGAGCAGGCCAGGGCAAAGCCGGTTGCCGCCGCGGTGCCGGTGAGAAAGGTGGCCGGCAGGCTGAAAAATACCGGAACCGCGCCAATGATCGCCGCCTGGGCGATGGAGAACAGCAGCACCGTTGCCATCACGTTGTCGGTGAATGCAGTACTGGTGGCCATGGCTGCGGCGCCGATCCAGAACGGCAGGATGATGTGCCAGCGCCGCTCGCGGAAGCGGTCGGAACTGGCGCCGAGCACCAGCATGCCAATCACCGCGGCAATGCTGGGCACTGCAGTCAGCAGGCCGATCTCTGAAACATCACTGACACCGGCATTGCGGATGAAGGTCGGCATCCAGAAGCCCAGCGCATAGGCGCTCAGCAGGATTGCGAAATCGATGCCACCGAGCATCCACACTTTGAGGTTGAAGAAGCCCTGACGAAAAGTTTCGCCGCTGGCCGGGCTCTGCGCCTCGTCGACGGCCAGGTCGCGCAATACCTGGCCCTGCTCAGTGATGTCCAGCCAGCCGGCGCGCTTCGGGCCGTCGGGCAGCAGGCGCAGCGCCAGCAGTCCGAGCAGCACGCTGGGAATGCCCTCGAGCAGGAACAGCCACTGCCAGCCGCGCAGGCCTTGAACCTGATCGAAGGCACCGAGAATCCAGCCGGACAAGGGCGCGCCGATCACGCTCGACAGCGGCAGGCCGATCATGAACAGCGCGATGATCCGCCCACGGCGGTAGGTCGGAAACCACAGCGTCAGGTAATAGAGCACACCCGGCAGAAAGCCCGCCTCGGCGATACCCAAGAGAAAACGCACCACATAAAACTGGTTAGGCGTGGTGACCGTCATGGTGCAGGCCGACAGCACGCCCCAGGTGATCATGATCCGCGCGATCCAGACCCGCGCGCCGACGCGCTTGAGGATCAGATTGCTGGGCACTTCGAAGAGGATGTAGCCGACGAAGAACAGGCCCGCCCCGAGGCCGAATGCCGCTTCGCTGAGCTGCAGTTGCTCGGCCATCTGCAACTTGGCGAAGCCGACATTGATGCGGTCCAGGTACGCCGCCAGGTAGCAGAAGCAGAGAAACGGGATCAGCCGCCAGGCAATCTTGCGATAGAGGCGCGGGTCGTTCGGCTCGCCGTGGGTAGCATGGGCGTCGGGCGCGGGCGCCTGGTGCATCGGTCGTCTCCGTGTTTGTTGTGCTCAAGCCGGCCTCGCATGTTAGTGGAGGCGGGCAGCCGAGTCAGAACTCTGACCCAAGACACACGGCAGAATGTTCCTCATCGCTTTTGCCGAGATCTCGGTTGGATCTTGTGCCGCAAAAGGCTAAGCGGCGCGAACTCGAGTCCCTCTGTTCCTGTCGCACCTGTTCGACCGGTGCTCTTCGGCGCCCCTGAAACGTGTCCGGCAACTCGCCACCCAACGGAGACAGGCATGACTTCACAGTGGATCGACATCCCCGCGCAAGACGGCAAGACCTTCAAAGGCTACCTGGCGCTGCCACCGGCCGGTCACGGCCCCGGCATCGTGCTGATTCAGGAAATCTTCGGTGTAAACGAGCACATCCAGTCGGTGGCCGATCAGTACGCCTCCGATGGTTACGTGGTGTTGGCGCCAGACTTGTTCTGGCGTAGCGAGCTGGGCGTCAAGCTCGGTTATGACGGCGACGACTGGGAGCGTGCCTTTGCCCTGATGAAGGCTCTGGACTTCGATCTCGCCATCGATGATCTGCGCCGCAGCGCCGAGCGGCTACGTGAGCGCGACGACTGCAATGGGCGCGTAGCCTCGGTGGGCTACTGCATGGGCGGCGTGCTGTCCTATCTGCTGGCGGCCAACTCGGGCGTCGATGCTGCGGTCTGCTACTACCCCGGCAGCATCGAGAAGCGTCTGGACCAGGCTGAGAAGATCGAATGTCCGACGCTGTTCCACTTCGCCGAAGAAGACGACCACATCGACAGCGACGCGGTCGCCGCCGTGCAGGAAAAGATGGCGCAGGTCGGTGGGGCCCAGATCGAGACCTACCCGGGCGTCGATCATGGCTTCAACTGCTGGGCGCGGCCAGCCTACAACCAGAACGCCGCCGCCCTGGCCCATGGGCGGAGTTTGGTGTTCCTGGCGGAGAATCTTTAAGCAGTCGAAGCGGCTTGTGTCCTCCCTGAAGCCACGAAGGGCCCATGATCGCGAGCAAGCTCGCTCCTACAAAAGCAGCCCGCTCCGAGGCGAACACCGCACCCGTAGGAGCCAGCCTGCTGGCGATCCCCCGGCCTCACGAGTCGCGGGGATCGCTGGCAGCCTGCCAGAACCGGGACCGATTAACCCAGCGTGCCGAGAATGTTCACCCCGACCCGATCCGGAATCTCGTTCTGCGATAGCACGTGCAGGCCTGGGCTGAATACCCGGGCGTAGCGCGACAGCAGCGGGCGCAGCTGTGGCATCACGGTAAGGATCGGTGGGTGGCCGTCCTTGCGCAGCTTTTCCTTCACCACCGGCATGCTGTTCTGCAGCTGGTTGAGCAGACTCGGCTCCACCGGAATGTTGTCCAGGCTCACCTGGCCGGCTTGCTGAGCAATCGCCAGGGCATTGAGCAGTGTGTTTTCCAGCGCGTTTTCCAGCACGAAGACCGCCAGTTCGCGACGATCACCGGCAATCATCGAAACGATGCTGCGGCGCAGGGCGTAACGCACGTCGGCCGCCAGCAGCACCGGATCCTTGGTGGTTTCGCTGCATTCGAGCAGGGTGCTGGCGATGGTTTCGATATCGCGCAGCGGCACTTCTTCCAACAGCAGCTGACGGTACACTCGCATCTGCTGGGTGTAGCTCAGCGCGTTCTTCAGGCTTTCGGCCAGTTTTGGTGCCTGCAGGGTGAGGCGCTGCATCAGGTGCTCGACATCGTCGTGCTTGAACAGGTCTGGCAGGTGCTCGCGCACCACCTTGTTCAGGTGCGTGGCGACCACGCTGGCGCAGTCGATGACCTGGTAGCCGAGGTTCAGCGCGCGCGACTTGTCCGACGGCTGAATCCACACGACCTGCATGCGATACGCGGGGTCGGTGCCGAGGATGCCGTCAATCTCGTCGTATAGCTCCGGCGACGGAATCGCCATCAGGCGGTCGGCGTGCAGTTCGGCGCCGTCGATCTTCTCGCCATTGATGTAGATGTCGTATTGCGACGCCTTGAGCCGCAAGCTGTCGCGGATCTGTACTTCGGGCAGCAGAAAGCCCAGGTGCTCGGACAACGTCTGGCGAACGCCTCGCACCCGCGCCGGCAGAGGTGCACCAGAAGCTTCGTTGACCAGCCCGACGAGCTTGTAACCGAGAGAAATGGACAGGCGTTCGACCAACGGGATGTCTTCCCATGCCAGCGACTGTGCCTTTTCCTTGTCCATCGCCTGGCCAATGGCCTGAATCTCCTTCAGGTCAGCGCCAGCAGCTGGCGGCTCGTGCAGGGACACTCGCCAGCCAATGAAACCGATCAGCGCGGCAAAACCGATAAACGCCAGGTGGGGCATGCCCGGCACCATGCCGAGTACGAAGAGGATGCCGGCCACGGTGTACAGCGAAGCCGGGTTGGCCAGCAGCTGGCGCTGGACCTGGCTGGTGATGTCGCTGGATTCGTTGATCCGGGTAACGATGATCGCCGCGGCGGTCGACAACAGCAGCGCCGGGATCTGCGCCACCAGGCCGTCACCAATGGTCAGCAGGGCGTACTGCTTGAAGGCTTCGCCGGCCGCCAGCTCATGGACGAACACACCGATGGCGAAGCCGCCGAAGAGGTTGATAAGCAGGATCAGGATGCCGGCGATGGCGTCGCCGCGAACGAACTTCGAGGCGCCGTCCATCGCGCCGTAGAAATCCGCTTCCTTGGCCACTTCCTGACGGCGGGCCTTGGCCTCTTCGTTGGTCACCAGACCCGCGTTGAGGTCGGCGTCGATGGCCATCTGCTTGCCGGGGAGGGCGTCCAGGGTGAAGCGTGCGGTCACTTCGGAGATCCGCTCGCCACCCTTGGTGATCACGATGAAGTTGATGATCATCAGGATGATGAACACCACCAAGCCGACGATGAAGTTGCCGCCGATGACCACCTCACCAAAGGCTTCAATCACCTTGCCCGCTGCGCCCGTGCCGGTATGACCTTCGAGCAGCACCACCCGCGTCGAGGCGACGTTCAATGTCAGGCGCATCAGCGTGGTGATCAGGATCACCGTCGGGAACAGCGAGAAATCCAGCGGACTTTTCGATGACACGCTGACCAGCAGCACCAAGATCGACATGGCGATGTTGAAGGTGAACAGCACGTCCAGCAGCTGCGGCGGCAGCGGCAGGATGATCATCGCCAGAATCGACAGGATGATCAGCGGGATCCCAATCCGACCGCTGCTGAAGGTCGGGGTCAGTTTCTGAATCAGGCTCATGATCGTGCTCGGTTGAACAGTTCTTCGGGAATATGAATGTCGCTGGCCAGCCTGGGCTTGGCCCGGCGACCCTGTTTCCAGGCTTTGAGCTGGAGGATGTAAGTCAGTACGTGGGCGACCGCGGTATAGAGCGGCGCCGGAATCTGCTGATTGACCTGGGTGCTGAAGTAGATCGCCCGCGCCAGCGGTGGCAGCTCGACCACTTCCAGATTGTTGGCCTGGGCCAGCTTGCGGATATACAGCGCGGTTTCATCGACACCACGCGCGATGACGAAGGGGGTTTCGGCCTTCTTTGGGTCGTACTTGAGCGCCACGGCGTAGTGCGTGGGGTTGACGATCACCACGTCGGCATCCTTGATCACCCGGCTGATCTGCCGCTGGGCCAGCTGGCGCTGCAGCTGCTTGATCCGCGCCTTCACTTCGGGGCGGCCTTCCTGGTTCTTGTGCTCTTCCTTGCGCTCCTGCTTGGTCATGCGCATCTTTTTCAGAAAGAAGAAGCGCTGCAGCGGGATATCGATTAGCGAGAACAGCAGGAAAACCATCAGCAACGCGATCGCCAGGTCGAACGTCAGCGAAAAGGCACTGCCTATGGCGTTGCTGATGTCGCTGCGTTGCAGGGCGATCAGCTTGGGCGCGGCGTAATAGAGCTGGCCGACGGCGACGCCCAGCAGGGCGGTGATCTTCAGCAGTGACTTGAGCAGCTCGGACCAGTTCTGCGCGCCCACCATTCGCCCCAGGCCGGTAATCGGGTTGAGCTTGCTGAACTTGGGTGCGAAGTTCTTCGAAGCGAACACCCAGCCGCCCGGGACCAGGGCGAAGGCGATCACCAGAATCGGTGTCACCAGCAACGGCAGCAGCACGCTGATGAATACCAGCAGGTTGTGGGTGAGGATCAGCTGCAGGTCATCGAGCGTCATCTCGCTGTGATGAAAGTTGATGTACGAGTAGCTGAACGCCTGTTGCAGGCCATCGAAAAAGAAACCAAAGCTGAACTTCAACACCAGCAGCGTCGCCAGCAACGAGACGGTGGTGGCGACGTCCTTGGAGCGGGTGACCTGGCCATCGTCGCGACTCTTCTTGAGTTTCTGCTCGGAGGCCTCTTCGGTTTTGTCCTGGGTGCTGTTCTCAGACATTGCGCCCACTCCGCAAAATCTCGCCGATGTTGCCCAGCAGTTCGCGGGTCAGGTGCAGGTAGGCTTCCGAGAGGTTGGGCAGGGTCAGGTAGATCAGCACCAGCCCGGCGATGATCGCCATGGGGAAGCCCAGCGAAAACAGGTTCATCGCCGGCGAAATGCGGTTGAGCAGGCCGAAGCAGAACTGCACCAGTGTCATGCAAAAGACGATGGGCAGGGCAATCAGCAGGGCGGCGGAAATCACCCAACTCAAAGACAGGGCGATGGTCTGCAGGCCATCGAAATGGATGCCGCTGCCGATCGGCCAGAAGATGAAGCTCTGGTAGATGATGGTGACGATCACCAGATGGCCGTCGGTGGCGAAGAACAGCAGCGCCAGCAGGATGAAATACAGCTGATAGATGATCGATGCAGAAGACACCCCGTTCATGGGGTCATTGAACACCGCCATGGACAGCCCTAGCTGAGTCGAGACGATGTCGCCGATCAGGGTGAACACCGTGAACACCAGCATCAGCGCCACGCCCAGCAGCAGGCCCATGGCGATCTGCTCCAGCGCCGTGAGGATGCCCTTCATCGACAGCGGGTCGATGGGCGCGGTGGCTGGCAGGGCGGCGGTGAGCACGACCGTCAGAGCCATGGCCAGCAGCACACGCACGCGGATGCTCAGCGATTTGTGGCTAAACATCGGCGCCAGACTGAACACGGCCATGATCCGGCAGAACGGCCACCAGTAGCCCAGCAACGACTGCAGGTACTGACCGGCCTGCATGATGGGTTCGTTGCCCACGGCTAACCGACCAGCCGCCCGGCTTGGGTGAAGGTTTCGATGAACAGGTCGCTGAAGGTGCGCAGAATCCAGTGCCCGGCAAACACCAGCATGCCGAGGGTGATCAGCAGACGGGGGAGGAAGCTCAACATCTGTTCGTTGATTTGGGTGGCTGCCTGGAAAATGCTGATCAGCAGGCCGCCGAGCAGGCTCGGCACCACCAGCACGCAGACCACCAGCACGATGACGTGGATGGCGTTGGAGACGATGTTGACGGCGGTGTCGGGGGTCAGCATGGGAGCACCTGGGAGGTGAGGGCTGGTTTGCAGCTCAGAGCTGCAGTGCTGCATCTTTGTAGGAGCGAGCTTGCTCGCGAAGCTTTTTGGCTTTGGCTTTGGCTTTGGCTTTGGCTTTGGCTTTGGCTTTGGCTTTGGCTTTGGCTTTGGCTTTGGCTTTGGCTTTGGCTTTGGCTTTGGCTTTGGCTTTGGCTTCGAGCGATACCTATTGCCGATGTGGGCTGAGGCAGTGGTTTCGCCCTGCTGGGCGAGTCCCTTTTGGCAGTCGCCCCAAAAGGAACCAAAAGGTCTTGCCCCTGCATCCGGGTCTCGCTGCGCTCGACTTCCCTCATTCCATCGCTGCTCCGAGGGTCGCCGCGCAAGGGCCATCCATGGCCCTTCACGGCTCTCGCGGCATCCATGCCGCTCGCCCCTCTACGCAGCGATTCCATTCGGCCTCCTAAAAGGGGCGATTCGGTGGTGTTTGATGGGCCGTGCAGCGAAGCGGTTTTGCGAGTTTCGGCCGATCGTAGGGTGGGTAACGCGAAGCTTACCCACCGCTTTTTGGAGGCGAAGTCTGATACCGAGCGACGTATCAATTGCGGTGGAAAATGCTTCGCAGTTTTCCACCCTACGAAGCCCGCCGAAGATTGAAGCGCTTTGTTGCTGTTGCCATTCAAGAACTTCCAGACGGCTCGGTCCCGAGTCCCCTTCAGGAGGCCGAGCGTAGGCGTTGCGTAGGGGGTCGCGAGGCATGGATGCCGAGCGAGGAGCGATGGGCCAGGGATGGCCCTTCGTGAGGGGACGCCCAGTCCGACCCCCGGAGCAGCGCCGGAGCGAGGGAAGTTTTGCGCAGTGAACCGGGGACGCCCAGTCCGGATGCAGGGGTGGCCTTCTTTTTGGTTACTTTTTCTTGGCCACACAAGAAAAAGTGACGCGCCGTGCAAGGCGCAACCTGTAGTCCCAGCCGAGGAAAGCGCGGCGTCGTGCATGAAGATCTGCGCCAGCGCCTGATCGCAAGAAAAGACTGGGCGTCCCATCACGCTGCTACGAGAAGCGATAGATCGTTCGGCCGCTGAGGCATAGGAGGAGCGATGACTCATCTCAGCGCCCCCTAAAACGGCTGAATACTGGTGGTCAGGGTCCCCATCAACAACGCCCACCCATCCACCAACACAAACACCATCAGCTTGAACGGCAGCGAAATCATCATCGGTGAGAGCATCATCATGCCCATCGCCATCAGCACGCTGGCGACCACCAGGTCGATCACCAGAAACGGCACGAAGATCATGAAGCCCAGCTGAAACGCCGTCTTCAGCTCGCTCAGCACGAACGCCGGCAGCAGCAGGGAAAAGTCCAGGTCGTCGAGGTTCTCCGGCACTTCCTCGCCGGCCAGCGACACCATGGTCTCCAGCGAGGTCTTGTTGGTCTGCGCCAGCATGAAACCAAAAAGGCTGGCTTTGGAAACGTCGAGCGCCTGTTCCAGGCTGATCTCGTCGTTCTGGAAGGGCTCGAAGGCGGCGCTATGAATCTCCTGCCATACCGGTCGCATCACCAGCAGCGTGACGATCAGCGCGATGCCGATCAGCACCTGATTTGGCGGGCTCTGCTGCAGGCCGATGGCTTGGCGCAGGATGGCCAGTACGATGATGAAGCGAGTGAAGCAGGTCATCATCATCAGCATCGCCGGCAGGAAGCCCAGCAGCGTCATGATGATCAGGATCTGCAGCTTGATGCTGAATTCCTGGCCGTTCTCCGTATCGTTCAGGTTGAACAGAGTGATTTCGCCGCCGGCAGCCTGTGCCGCCAGCGGGAACAGGCCGATCAGCAACAGGCACAGCAGCGACAGCCCGCGACGCAGGTTCATTGCGTCAGCGCATCCAGACCGACGCCAGACAGTTCGACGATGCGCAGGCCGTAGCTGCCATTCATCACCACCACCTCGGCCTTGGCGAACAGGGTGCCGTTGACCTTCACGTCCAGCGGCTCGCCGGCCACCTTGTCGAGGACGATGACGCTGCTGGTGTCGCACTCCATCAGCTCTTTCAGTGAAATTTCAGCCGACGCCACTTCCAGCGTGACGTTGACCGGAATCTTGCCGAAGAAGCTCAGGTCCTGACGCGGCGCCTGGGGCTGTGGGGCCGGTGCAACGGCCGGCTCATCGGTGGCGTCGAGGCTCAGGTCGCCCTCGTTGATGAGGTTCTCGAATTCGTTGTCTGACAGTTGACCGGTCATTGGGATTTCACGCTTTCAAGTGAAGTGAGGAACAAGGCGCCGTCTTCTTCGAAGACAGTCCCCCGGAAGAGCTTCTGCTGGTTGATGCGCACCTCGTAACGATCCAGGGGGCGCACCATGAGAATGTCGTTGAGCTGCAGGGCAAGCACTTGCGACAGTGGCATCTGTACCGAGGCGACCACGCAATCCAGCCGTACCGGCAGGTGTTTGATGTGATCAACCGGGTTGCCTGTCAGCCGAGCAGGTAACGGGCCGGCCAGGCGACTGGTCAGTTCATCGACCAGATCGGTGTCCAGATGAATGAAGATCGATGAACGGCTATTGGTCAGGTGGCTGATGTATTCGAACTCAGCAACATATTCCCAAGTTGTTTCTTCGTAATCGTTTTCATAGCGCTCAAGTTCGCCAAACGTATCGCCGGATAATATTGAACGCGCAAAGATATAAGTCAGATCAAGGCCCAGTCGATCACGCATCCGTTGTTCGGAGGTGCTGATCGGTGGTGCTTCCTGACTGGGCACTATGGTTCCGCCGTAATAGCACTCGAGTGCCTCGGTAAGCAGTGCCCGATCAATTGAGAAGCCAACTTTTCCCATCGGCGATCGATAAATGCACTCCGGCGCTTTGTTCGCCGGCTCTTGCACATCCACCTTGCTCAGCTCAAGGCTGATCCGGTAATTGCGCAAGAAGTAATCGCCCATCAAGCGTGGGTTCTTGTTGGTGGTTTCCTTGATGAACTGAGGAATCTTGTGGTGATGCCGGCCAAGCTTCTGCGGTTTCAAAACAGTCAGGCTTTGGGCGGGCACGCCATGGTGGACTTTTGAATTGCCAGACATGTTGTGAACGGTATTTCCTGGTTCTTGCACGGCGAGCACGGGCCTGTCGCGCGGGAATAAGCAGAAGAGTGTTTGGCCAGGGCGGGGTTGCGATGCCTGAGGTCACGGGCATGGCTCTAGCGTGCCGCCAGTCTAGGCTTGGGCGCGAGGAAGGATTAAATCAATAGGTATCAATTGATCTTTTTTGAGATCAGCTATGAGCAATTGATTTAATTTTAGCGGAACTGATTGGGCGGTTCCGGGCGGGCTTGTTAGCGTGCGCGCAATTGTTTCGAGGACAGTCGGTGTCGGATCCATCTCGTACGGCGAGTTGGACAGACAGGGCGACAAAAGTTCCAAAAGACTTAAATAATTTTTTCAGCGAATCCGGCGTTGTGTTCAAGCAAAAGCCTGACGGCGCCAAGGTGGTCACATTGAACAGTGTCAGTCATGCAATGAACTACTCCCGCGAAGAGCTATTCGCTCCAGCGCCGGCGCGCAAGAAAATCCTTATTGTCGGTAACCCCGCCCAAGCGGGTTGCGAGTTCCTTGAAGCAGGTTTGCGGAAGGAAGGTTGCGCGGTCTTTCTACATGCCGATCTAAATGATCTGGATAGTGCAGCCTTGAAAGGAGCGTCGCTGGTTTTCGTTGTGATCAGCGGCATTCAGCAGCCGGCCTTATATACGCAGATCGATTCACTTATTCGCCGTGGGCGCTCGGTCAGTGTTATTCCGGTCGTGCAGTATGCCGATCAGGAAAAGGCGGCCGCTTTACTTGAGCTGGGTTGTGTCGACTACTTGTTGTCGCCGTTCAGCGAAAGTCAATTAAGCGCGTTGTTGCGCCGCCAGGAATTCGCTGACGCCGCGCAGGAAAGTTTCGTCTCCTGTTCTCAGGCTGGCCGCCGCCTACTGGCCATGGCGCAGCGTGTATCGCTGACCCGAGCGCCGATCCTGATCACCGGTGAAACCGGCACCGGCAAGGAGCTAATGGCGCGTTACATCCATCGTTTCTCGGCCAGTGCCGATGCACCTTTCATCGCGGTGAATTGCGCCGCTATCCCTGAACAGATGCTCGAATCGATTCTATTCGGCCATGAAAAGGGCGCCTTTACCGGTGCAGTGACGGCCCAGCCAGGCAAATTCGAGCTGGCCAACGGCGGCACCTTGTTGCTCGATGAAATCGGTGAGCTACCGCTGGGGCTGCAAGCCAAGCTGCTGCGCGTTCTGCAGGAACAGCGCGTGGAGCGCCTCGGCGGGCGCAAGGAAATCGAACTCAACGTACGCATCATCGCCGCGACCAACCGCGATCTGCAGGCGGAAGTGGCGCAAGGGCGTTTCCGCGCCGACCTGATGTTCCGTCTCGACGTGCTGCCGCTGCACATCAGCCCGCTGCGTGAGCGCAAGGAAGACGTGCTGCCGCTGGCTCGCCGCTTCGTGGCCAAGTACGCGCCGCAGGAAGCCGACGAAGAACTGTTCACCAGCGATGCCTGCCGCGCCTTGCTGCAGCACGACTGGCCGGGCAATGCCCGCGAGCTGGAAAACACCGTGCAACGCGCTCTGGTGTTGCGCAATGGCCTGTTCATCCAGCCGCAGGATCTCGGGCTGGCCGCACCGCCTCAAGCCGAAGTGCGCAGCGAGCGGCTGCCGCTGCCCGCGGTCGAGTCCGGCAAAGCCGCCCTGCGCGCCAGCGGCAAGTGGGCCGAGTACCAGCACGTGATCGACACCATCCGCAAGTTCGATGGGCACAAGACCAAGGCGGCGGCCAGCCTCGGCATGACCTCACGCGCCTTGCGCTACCGCCTCAATGCCATGCGCGAGCAGGGCATCGAGCTGAATTTCTGAGTTTTACAAGGGAGAGCCAGCGATGAGTTCAATCACTCAGGTGCAGCAGGATCTGCTGGGCCGGATGCAGCAGCTTCAGGATGTCGCCAGTGGCACGACCATCAAACCGGCTGACCAGGCGGCGCCCGATGCAGGCGGGATGTTCATGGCGGCGATGCGTTCGGTCGATGCGCAGCAACATCAGGCTGGCGCTGCCATGGCCGCGGTGGACAGCGGCAAGAGCGACGATCTGGTGGGCGCCATGATCGACAGCCAGAAGGCCAGCGTGTCGTTTTCCGCGTTGCTGCAGGTGCGCAACAAACTGACCACGGCGTTTGACGACGTCATGAGAACGCCGCTTTGACCCGGCGTGAGAGCTAAGACGTGCTGCAGAAAATCAAAAGCAAACTGCCCGCCGGCGGCCTCCAACTCGACCCGCGGGTAACGCTCGCCGGCATGGCAGTCATTGCCGCCGCGCTGGCAGTCGCCGTGGCCTTCTACCTGTGGCGCGATAACGGATCGTTCCGTCCTCTGCATGGCGCCGGTGAGGCCTTTCCGGTCGCCGAGGTGATGCAGGTGCTCGATGCCGAGGCTGTGCAATACCGCATCCATCCGCAGAGTGGCCAAATTCTGGTGCGCGAGGATCAGCTGTCCCAGGCGCGCATGCTGCTCGCCGCCAAGGGCGTGAAAGTTGCCCTGCCGGCCGGCTACGAGCTGTTCGACAAGGAAGAGCCGTTGGGCACCAGCCAGTTCGTCCAGGACGTGCGTCTCAAGCGCAGCCTCGAAGGCGAGCTGGCGCGCACCGTGATGTCGCTCAAAGGCATTCAGCATGCCCGTGTGCACCTGGCGCAGGAGGAGAACAGCTCCTTCGTGGTCAGCAAGCGTGCGCCGAGCACGGCCTCGGTGATGCTGCAGTTGGAGCCCGGCTACAAGCTGGGCGCCGATCAGGTCAGTGCGATCCTCAATCTGGTTGCCGGCAGCGTGCCCAACCTCAAGCCCGAAGATGTTGGCGTGGTCGATCAATACGGCGCCCTGCTGTCGCGCGGCTTGAATGTCGGCGGTGGCCCGGCGCAGAACTGGGGTGCCGTGGAGGACTATCAGCAGAAGGCGGTGGCCAATATCGAAGAAGTGCTGGCGCCGGTACTGGGCAGCGGCAATTACCGCATCAGCGTCGCGGCCGATATCGATTTCAGCCAGAAGGAAGAGACGCTGCAGTCCTATGGCGAAACCCCGCGTCTGCGTCGCGAAGTGCTGAGTAACGAAAGCGCGCTCGATCAGCTGGCGCTCGGTGTGCCCGGCTCGCTGGCCAACCGGCCTGTCGCGCCCCCAAAGGAGGGCGAGGAGCCCAAGCCGGTCAAGGGCGAAACCAAGGGTGCGACCTCCCTGCGCGAGGAATCCACCCGTCAACTGGACTACGACCAGAGCGTGATCCATGTGAAGCATGCCGGTTTCACCCTGCGCCAGCAGAGCGTCGCGGTGGTGCTCAACGCCGCCGCCGCGCCGGAAGGCGGCTGGAGTGAAGAGGCCCGTACCGAGCTCGAAGCCATGGTACGCAGCGCCGTCGGCTTCAAGGAGGCGCGCGGCGACCTGCTGACCCTCAGCGTGCTGCCCTTCGCCGCAGTTGAAACCGTCACTGAAGAAGTGCCGTGGTGGGAAAACAGTCAAGTGCACGCCCTGGCCAAGCTCGGCGTGGCTGGCCTGATCGCACTGCTGCTGCTGTTGATCGTGGTACGTCCGGCTGTTCGCAGCCTGACCCAGCGCAACGCGCCAGGCGAAGCTGATCCGGTTGCACTGGAAGGCACCCTGGCGGCCGCGCCCGGGCCGCTGCCCATCGAGGCCGAGACCCGCGCGGCATTGGCCAGCCCACGGCCCAGTGGCGACGGCATCCATGTATTCGGCGAACTCAATCCGCTCTCGGAAATTCGCCTGCCAGCGCCCGGTTCGGGGCTGGAGCTACAGATCGAGCATCTGCAGATGCTTGCCAAGAACGACCCGGAGCGCGTTTCGGAAGTCATCAAGCATTGGATAGGCCGCAATGAAAGAGAACTCAACCCAGCCAGCTGAGTCGGCGACCGGCTCGAGCAAGGAAATCAAGGCGCGCCCGGTGCAGTTGCGCTCGGTGAGTTCGCTGGACCAGGCGGCCATCCTCATGCTGAGCATGGGCGATGACATTTCGGCCGGCATCCTGCGCAACTTCTCCCGCGAGGAAATCATCAGCATCAGCCAGGCGATGGCGCGTCTGTCCAACGTCAAGCAACCGATGGTCTCCGATGTGATCAGCCGCTTCTTCGATGACTACAAGGAGCAGAGCAGCATCAAGGGTGCGTCGCGCACCTACCTGTCCGGCATGCTCGGCAAGGCGTTGGGTGGCGACATCACCCGTTCGCTGCTCGACTCCATCTATGGCGAAGAAATTCGCGCCAAGATGGCCAAGATGGAGTGGCTGGACCCCAAGCAGTTCGCCGCGCTGATCGCCAAGGAGCACGCGCAGATGCAGGCGGTGTTCCTCGCCTTCCTGCCGCCTGGCATGGCCACCGACGTGCTCGAGTGCATGCCGGCCGAGCGTCAGGACGAGCTGTTGTACCGCATCGCCAACCTGAGCGAGGTCAACAGCGACGTGATCGCCGAGCTGGAGCAGCTCATCGATCGCAGTCTGCAAGTGCTCACGAATCAGGGTTCACAGGTGCGTGGCGTGAAGCAGGCCGCAGACATCATGAACCGGTTCAAGGGCAACCGAGACCAGATGTTCGAACTGCTGCGCGCGCACAACGAAGAACTGGTCGGCAAGATCGAAGATGAAATGTACGACTTCTTCATTCTGTCCCGGCAGAACCAGGATGTGCTGCAAACGCTGCTTGAAGTGATCCCGCTGGAAGAGTGGGTGGTTGCGCTCAAGGGCGCCGAGCCGGCGCTGGTGAATGCCATCCAGGGGGCGCTGCCCAAGCGCCAGGCGCAGCAGATGGAGTCGATCAACCGTCGCCAGGGCCCAGTGCCGCTGTCGCGGGTGGAGCAGGTGCGCAAGGACATCATGGCCGTGGTCCGGGACATGTCCAACGAAGGCGACCTGCAGGTTCAGCTGTTCCGCGAACAGACCGTCGAGTAAGCGCCGATGAGCATCAAGATCATCAAGGGTGAAGGTCGCTCCTGGCGGCCGTTCCGCTTCCCGCCTCGCGTGCGCACCGCCTCTGAACTGGCCGACAGCGTGGCCGGTGACCCGGCGGCGCTGCAGCGCGCCGTTGCCGATGGCTTTCAGGAAGGCATCGACAAGGGCTACGAGCAGGGCCTCGAGCAGGGTCGTGAAGCCGGACATCGCGAAGGTTTCGAGCGCGGTGTCGAGGACGGCAAGACGATCGGTCGTGAAGAAGGCCGTGTCATGGGACGTCGCGCATTCGACGAAGCGGCCCGGCCGCTGGATGAACTGGTCGAGCGTTTCGAGCACTTCCGGCAGGAATTTGAACAGGCGCGTCGCGAGCAACTGCTGGAGCTGGTGCAGAAAGTCTCCAAGCAGGTGATTCGCTGCGAACTGACCCTGCATCCGACGCAATTGTTGACCCTGGCTGAAGAAGCTCTGGCGGCCATGCCGGGTGATCAGGAAGACGTGCGCATTCTGTTCAACCCCGAGGAATGCGCCCGGATCAAGGAGCTGGCGCCCGAGCGTGCGGCGAACTGGCGTCTGGTCCCGGATGAGAAGCTGGCGCTCGGCGAGTGTCGTGTGATCACGGCGCAGGCTGAAGCCGATATCGGCTGCCAGCAGCGCCTGGATTCATGCATGGATACGCTGGGCGAGCACATCAGGGCGGAAGCCTGAGATGTCCCTGCGCGAGAGCTTCAGGCTCGACGAGGCGTTGCGCTCGCTGGACACGGTGCAGCTGGCGAAGGTCAGCGGCCGGCTGGTGCGCGTTTCCGGCATGCTGCTGGAAAGCCTCGGCTGCCAGCGCATGACCGGCCAGCGCTGCTTCGTCGAACAGGGCGACGGCAGCATGCTCGAAGCGCAGGTGGTGGGCTTCAACCGCGACATCACCTACCTGATGCCCTTCAAGAAACCGGTGGGGCTGACGGCCGGATCGCGCGTATTCCCGGCGCCGGATGATGCCAAGCTGCATATCGACGAATCCTGGCTGGGACGCGTAGTCAACGGGCTCGGTGAGCCGCTGGACGAAATGGGCAAGCTCAGCGGGCGCGATCCGCTGCCCACCGAGCTGCCTTCGGTCAATCCGCTCAAGCGCAAGCCGGTCAGTGAACCGCTGGACGTCGGCGTGCGGGCGATCAATTCCATGCTCACCCTCGGCAAGGGCCAGCGCGTCGGCCTGTTCGCCGGTTCCGGTGTGGGCAAGAGCGTGCTGCTGGGCATGATCACGCGCCAGACCAAGGCTGACGTCGTGGTGGTCGGGCTGATCGGTGAGCGCGGGCGCGAGGTGCAGGAGTTCCTGCTGCATTCGCTGGGTGAAGAGGGCCTGAAGAAGGCCGTCGTGGTGGTGGCGCCGGCCAACGAATCGCCGCTGATGCGTCTCAAGGCCACCGAGCTTTGCCACAGCATCGCCGCTTATTTCCGCGACCAGGGCAACGATGTGTTGTTGCTGGTCGATTCGCTGACCCGCTACGCCATGGCCCAGCGAGAAATTGCCCTGGCCCTCGGCGAGCCGCCAGCGACCAAGGGCTATCCGCCGTCTGTGTTCGGCATGCTGCCGGAGTTGGTCGAAAGCGCCGGCAATGGTGCCAACGACAACGGCAGCCTCAGTGCGCTGTACACCGTTCTCGCCGAAGGCGACGACCAGCAGGACCCGATCGTCGATTGCGCGCGTGCAATTCTCGATGGCCACATCGTGTTGTCGCGTCGATTGGCGGACGCCGGGCATTACCCGGCCATCGACATCTGCGCTTCGGTCAGCCGATGCATGAGTCAGGTCGGCCAGCCGCCGCACCTGGGCGCGGCGCGGCAGCTCAAGGAGTTCTACAGCACTTACGAGAAGATCAAGGAGCTGATCCCGCTGGGTGGCTACAGCCCCGGCGCAGACATCAAGACCGACCGCGCCGTGCAGCTTGCACCCACCATCGAACGCTTTCTGCGCCAAGAAGTGGGCGAGGCGGCGGAGCTGGAAACCAGTCTCACCATCCTGCAAAGCATCATCAGGAAGCCATGAAGCAGCAGATCGAAACGCTCACGCGCCTGGCCAGCCTGCGCGGCAACCGGGTCAAGCAGATGCTCGGGCAGGTTCAGTACCAGCAGAACCTCTGCCAGCGCTATCGCAACAACATCACCGGTCTCAGCCGCCTGTGCGGCTTCTCCGTGCCGATGAGCACGCCGCTGCAGCGCGACAATCAGCAGCGCTACAAGGCCACGCTGTACAAGATGGTCGAGCTGCAGCGGCGCGAACTGGCCGTGGCCGAGCAGGCCCTGGTGCGTATTCAGCAGGAGCTGCTGCAGGCCATGCGCAGCGAGAAGGTGGTTGAGCATGTGATCGACGCCAAGATGCAGCAGTGGCAGCAGCTGCTCATGGCGCAGGAACAGAAAATTCAGGACGGTCTGGCCGCGCAGACCTGGTGGCGCAATCAGATCGCCTGAGTAGGAGTGCCTGAACACGGCGCTTGGAAACGGCGTCAGGCGGCCCGCCTGTCAGCCCTAGCAAAAAAACATTTAAGGTTTGCGCCTTAGCGGTCGCTTGTTTGGCAGTAACCACTGAGTTGGAACGAAATCATGGAAATCAGCCGGCAGTTCAAGCCCGCCATTGCAATGCCCACCGAGACCGCTTCGGCGCGTCCGGCCAGTGCGCGCCCCACGGCCCAGCCTGCTGCGCGTCCGGCCACAAGCCTGCCGCTGGAGCAGATGCACGACGCCCTGCGCGCCATGCCCGAGGTCGATCTGGACCGGGTGGCGGCCATCAAGCAAGCGCTGCAGCGCGGCGAGATCTCTACCGACGTGGGTGATCTGGCCAGCAGCATGCTCAGCTACCACCGCGGAAACGATGCGTGAGCCAGCGCGATAAGCTGCTGGCAGTCGTCGATGACGATCTCCAGCAGGATTGCGGCGATTACCTCGCCTTGCGCGAGCTGATGCAGGCGCTCTACGGACGTCTGCTCGAGCGCGACGTGCCGGAGATCGACCGCATCAACCTGCAGATCACCGTGCGTGTCGAAGCCATCGCCGCGCGCGCCCAGCGACGCAGCAAGGTGCTCGCGGCTTTCGGTCTGGAAACCTCGGGTGTTGGCATGCGCCGCCTGCTGTCCAGCTGCACGGGTGAGCGCGGTGACTCCCTTCAGCAGCATTGGC
This sequence comes from Pseudomonas sp. 9Ag, assembly GCF_902506445.1. Lineage (NCBI taxonomy): Bacteria > Pseudomonadati > Pseudomonadota > Gammaproteobacteria > Pseudomonadales > Pseudomonadaceae > Pseudomonas > Pseudomonas sp. 9Ag. The sequence continues at coordinate 4,200,606 of NZ_LR733836.1, read as the reverse complement.
GGCAAGTCGGTGATCTCGCTGTGCAATGTCAGCAATTCAACGAGCACAACGGCAAGCTGCTCGCCATGCATCACGACATTCTTCAGCAGCTGCTCGCCGGTGGGCAGGATGCGCGGCTGTATTCGCCGCAGGCCTATTGAGGCGCAAAGACATTCGTCCGCGCTTCTGCGGATTCTCAGCTCCCGTTAGTGGCTTCAGCCACAGCTCCCTTCAGCCGTACGCCACTGCGATCCACACCACGACAGCGTGTAAGAGGCGCCTTGCCGCGACAGGCCTATCGTCGCCATCAAGGAATTAATCCTTTTCGGTTTGGCCTTTAACTACCTCACTGTTGACGTCGCCTTTACAGACAGATGCTCCGCCCGCGTCGAGGCGGAAACGGCACTTCCCCGTTTCCTGGTCCTGTCACGTTGCGGAAGCCTTTTTTCTGCATGCCGTTTGCTGGAAGGCCCATATCGCGGGCGTTTCAGACCTGGCATGCAATCTGCTCTAGAAACAACAAGAGGGGATGGTGATGGCTATAAATTCCGATTACGTACAGCAGATGTCGACGCAGTTGGCGACTTACGAAGTTCAGTCGTCGCTGGATCGGCTTAACCGCAACGAGTCCCGCTACAAGGCCCAGCGTGAAGCGCTGAATTCGCTGCGCACGTCGATGACGACCTTCAAGTCCGCCATCACCAAGCTCAACAGCAGCACATCGAGCATGTTGACCAACAGTGCAACCTTCAGTCAGGAGGGTTATGCCACGGCTAGCGTGGGCACTACCGCAACGGCCGGTACCTATGACTTTTTCGTCGAGCGCCTGGCCAGCAAGCAGCAGGTCGCGGTACAGGGCTTGGTCGATGGCAGCCTGAGCGGCACCCTGACGCTGAATGCCCAATCGTTCGACCTCAGCCAGTACGCCACGCTTGGCGATGCCGCCACGGCGATCAACGACGCCGGTCTCGGTGTGCAAGCGACCCTGGTGCGCAGCAACGGCGCGGTCAGTCTGGTCGTCAGCAGTGAGCAAACCGGCGCTGCCAATGCATTCAGCCTCACGATGACAGGCAACGCTGCCGCGACCACGACCGCGCTATCGACTGCCCAGGACGCGATGGTTCGTATGGGTGGCAGCTATGGCGCGGGCGGCATCGAGCTGACCAGCGCCAGCAACACCTTTACCGACGTCATCGACGGCGTAAGCCTGACCGTGAGCAAGACGCATGCGGCGACCGACACCCCGCTGACCGTCACGGTGGGCCAGGACAAAGCTGGCACACAGGCCAAGGCGCAGACATTCATCGACGCCTTCAACGCCCTGATGACCAGTTTCGATTCGCTGACCGCCAGCGGCAGCGATAGCGCCAAACGCGGCGCACTGGCCGGCGATTCCAGCGTGCGTTCCATCGAAAGCCGCCTCAACAGCCTGTTGCGTGCCGACTTCGGCGGCAAGAGCCTGATCGAATTCGGCATCAGCGCCGACCGTAACGGCAAGCTGACGATCGATGCCAAGCGTTTCGAGGCCGCCGTCGCCAACGATCCTGCGGGCTTCGAGGAGCTGTTCACCGGCACCGACAAGCTGCTGGAGAGCATGGACAAGACTGTCGCCAGCTACACCAGCAGCACCAACGGCCTGCTGAAGAACCGCATGGACACGCTGGACATGAGCCTGCGCCGCATCGACGAGCAGTTCGAGACGCTCCAGCAGCAGTACGACACCCATTACAGCCGCTACCTGCGGCAGTTCACCAGCATGATGCAGACCATGCAGAGCATGGAGCAGACCAGCGGAATGTTCTCGATGCCCACCACATCGCAAGCTAACGGATTGTTCTCATGAACAGCTATCACCCCAACGACAGTTATGACAGCTACCGCTCGGTAGACCTCGAGGCACGTGCTGCCTCGGCTTCGCCTTACGAACTGGTGCTGGTGCTGATGGACGGCCTGCTGGACGAGCTGGCCCGCGCCCGCGGCCACATCGAGCACAAACGGTACCAGCAGAAGGGCGTATCGCTGGAAAAGTGTATGAACATCCTCAACGGCCTCAACGGTGCGCTTGATGAAGAGGGCGGCGGCGAGGTGGTTCAAAGGCTGGCACGGCTGTACGAGTACTGCATCTACCGGCTCTCGGACGTCAGCGTGTCGCTGTCGCTGGAAGGGCTGGACGAAGTGATCAACCTGCTCGGCATTCTCCGCGAGGGCTGGGAGGGCGTCAGTGCCGCCCGTAAGTGACAGCGAGCGCCTGATGGCGCTGCACGGCGAATTGCAGGCGGCGTTGCAGAGCAATGACTGGACCGCCGTGGCCACGGTTGATGCGGCGATTCGTCAGTGTCTCGAAACACTGGCCGGTCGGCTTGAACTGGACGAGCCGACGCACGCGGCCAAGAGCCGCCTCAAGCAGCTCCACGGGGAAGGCCTGCAAGCCTGCGCCGAAGAGTGCGAGCGTCTGCGCCTGCTGCTCTTGAACCACCTCGAGCACGCCGAAGGGCGTGCCGCCTACCAGCGCATTGATATGTTCCAAGCCGGAGACAGGGGATGATGATCCAGTCGATATCAGCAACGCGTACGGCAGCCAGTGGCGAATCCGCGGTGCCGGTTGCTGCGCGTGCGAGCCAGGGCGGGCAGGCCACTGTTGGTCAAGCCATGGCTGGCAGTGCCATGCGCGGTTTCGGCGAGCGCATGCTGCTGGCGTCGAGCGCGGGTGACGACCTGTCTTCCGAAATTTCTGCCTCCTCGCTGCAAGGCCCATTACCGGTATTGGCTGCTGAGCAGGGCCAGGTGCTGCAGGCAGGCGGCAGTGTCAGCCAGGGCAATGAAGCGCCCCAGGAGTTGACCCCTGAGCAATGGTTGCTGGGCATGATCGATCAGCAACTGGCCGAAATTCAGGCGCGTGATGCTGCACAACCGGGCGCCGCGCCTGCGCCACAGGCGCTTCCGCAGGCCACCACAGCGACCCCCGACGATCTGCTGAGCGCATTGCCGGGGCAGATCCAGATGACTGACGCCCCGCTCAATGCCGTGCCGGGCGATTCGCTGAACATTGCGAAGATGGCTGTTCAGGGCCGCACCGTTGAGCTGAACCCGGTGGCGACAGCCATGCCCAAGCCCATCGTTGAGATGAGTGTCGGCCAATCCCTGGCCGCCGCAGTCACGTCGGCCGATGCCATGCCGGCCGCGTCGCTGGACTCGCTTCTGGAGGTCGCTGAGCCACTGGAAGCGGGCGACCCTCTGGCCGCGACGGTCGAGCGCGGACAAAGCGCGCCGCTGCAGTCTGCGGACCGTGCGCTGAAGTTGCAGGCACCGGAGGCCAAGTGGGGCGAGCAGATGCTCCACGCCTTGCGCGAAAACGTCGATCTGCAAATCCAGCAGAAGATCCAGAGCGCCACCATCCGCCTCGATCCGCCGGAACTGGGCAGCATGGAAATCCTGCTCAACCACGAGTCGGGCCGGCTGAACGTACAACTGTCCGCAGCGAACGCCGATGTGGCGCGCCTGCTGCAGCAAACCAGTGACCGTCTGCGCCAGGAGCTGGTGGGCCAGCATTTCGTCCAGGTCAACGTGCAGGTCGGCGCCGACGGCGGCGGTCAGCAGGGCCAGCAGCGCCAACGCCCGGTGCTGGCAGGGGAAGAAACACCTCTGGCGGCCCGCCCGCAGGAGCAAGCGCCGGAACGCGAAAGTGCCCGGACCCGTGATGTCCTGGTGACGGTCTGAGCCGATTCAACCTAATTAGCCATTTGTGAGTGTGTTATGTCGACGCCCCGTATTGTTCTGCTGATGCTGTTGCTCAACGTCCTGACCGTTGCCGGTGGCGTTGGCGCCAGCTACTGGCTGCTCAAGCCCGGCCTGGAAGGCTCCAGCTCGGGCGAAGTCGCGGAGGCTGAACCGGTCGAGCCCTTGGAGTACGTGTTCTTCCCGGTGCAGAAGATCATCGTCAGCGTGCGCGGCGACGGACGTGAGCACTACTTCGTGCTGGACCTGGCGCTGCAGGCGGAGGTATCTGACGAGCCACCGAAATTCGAGCAGGCCGAGCCCATCGTGCGTAACTCGGTGGTGGGCTACCTGTCGTCCCTGCCTTTCGATGAATTGCGTGGGTTGAAGATCGGCGAGCTGCAGGAGCGTCTGGAGAAGGCGCTCTTCGCCGACTTCGCCAGCAAGAACGCAGCGGTGCCCTTCGAGCACGTGCTGGTCAACAAGCTGATCGTGCAGTAAAGGCCCCGCCATGAGTGCCACTTGCCCCATCGACTACTACGGCGCTACGCCGGCTGCCCCTTCGGTGTTCGCGCCGGCGGTCGAGCAGCGCTGGCTGATGCAGTACCTGCCGCTGGTCAAACGCATTGTTCGCCAGCTGTCACTGCAGGCCAACCAGGTGCTCGACCGTGAGGACATGGAACAGATCGGCATGATGGGGCTGCTCGAAGGCTTGCGTCGTTACGGCGAGCCGGACGAAGGCTTTGGCAAGTTCGCGTCCCTGCGTATCCGCGGCGCGATTCTCGATGAGCTGCGCCGCCAGGACTGGCGCCCGCGCCAAGTCCGCCAGCAAGCACACAAGGTGCGCGATGCGATCCGCGACCTGTCACGACAGCTGGGCCACGAACCCAGCGACGAGGAAATCAAGGCCCACACCGGCCTTGATGAAAAGGAATACCAGGCGTTCCTCTGTGCCGATTCATCAGAGGCCATCGAAAGCCTCGATGAGCTGCTGCAGAGCGGCCACGAGCATTTCCCGGACACCACCGAGCTGTTCGAGGAGCGCCTGATCAAGGAGCGCGTCTTGGCGCAGGCGCTGGCACGGCTGGACGAGCGTGAGCGCCTCGTACTAACGCTGTATTACCAGCACGAACTGAGCCTGAAGGAAATTGCCCTGGTGCTGGAAGTCAGCGATGCCCGGGTCTGTCAGCTGAGCAAACAGGCGATCGGCAAGGCCTGCCGATTCCTAACCGAGAGAAGTCAGTAGTCATGCAGAAAGTATTAGGCGCCTTCATCATCATCGGCTGCGTGCTGGGCGGCTACGCCATGGCGCACGGCGACATGCGCATGCTCTGGCAGCCGGCCGAGGTGGTCATCATTCTCGGTGCCGCGCTCGGCAGTCTGGTGGTCGGCAACCCCAAGGAAGTGCTGATCGAGATGCTGCATCAGATCAAGGGCGTCTTCTCCTACCAGCGTCGTGGCGAGGAGTTTCAGCGCCAATTGCTGATGCTGCTCTACGAACTGCTGGAAATGGTCGACGTCGGCGGCCTCAAGGTGCTCGATTCGCATATCGAGGAGCCGGAGCAAAGCGATCTGTTCGTTCGCTACCCGCTGATCCTTCAGGAAAAGAACCTGATGGCCTTTATCGCCGACAACTTCCGGCTGATGGCGATGGGCAAGATCAGCGCTCACGAGCTGGAAGGCTTTCTTGAGCAGGAGCTCGAAGCCATGGAGCACGCCCTGCTGCAGCCGGCGCGCTCATTGCACAAGATCGGCGAAGCCATGCCTGGCTTCGGCATCCTCGCAGCGATCATGGGCATTATCATCACCATGGGCAGCATCGGTGGCAGCGTCGCGGAAATCGGCGCGCACGTAGCGGCAGCGCTGGTCGGGACCTTCCTCGGCATCTTCTTCTGCTACTGCCTGATGGATCCGCTTTCGAACGCCATGAGCCAGCGGATCAAGACCGAACTCTCGGCGCTCGAATGCGTGCGCACCACGCTGGTTGCCCATGTCGCCGGCAAGCCCACACTGCTGGCGGTCGACGCCGGTCGCAAGCTGATCGAGCAGGACGTCAAGCCCGCTTTCCGCCAGCTGGAAAAATGGGTGACCCAGTACGAGGAAGAAAGGGACGCCGCATGAGGAGCCGGGACAAGAACAAGGGCGGCGGCGAGCACGAGATCATCATCAAGCGCCGCGGCAAGAAGGGTCACGGCGACGAGCATGGCGGTGCGTGGAAGGTGGCCTTCGCCGACTTCACCCTGGCGATGATGGCGCTGTTCATGGTGCTGTGGATCATCCAACCGCAGATGAATCAGACCAACCCGTCCTATGGCGAGATGGAGAGTAATCCGCTGGTCGATGGCGGGGCGGGTATCTTCGACGGCACCAGCACCTCACCGCTGGAACTTGACGGCGTACCGGTGCGCCCACCGCAGGCTGACGAAACCGAGCGCAAGGTAGGGAAAACCGACCAGGACGGCAGCCATAACTACGGTTCGACCGAAGAGCTGAAAAAGCTCGCTGAGTTGATGCGTGAGGTCGCCAGCGAAGTCGATGCGTTAGCGAACCTGGAAGTGGACGTGGTCCCGCAGGGGCTGCGCATTCTTATCAAGGACGACCAGCAGCGCTTCATGTTTCAGCGCGGTAGCGCGACCCTCAATCCGCATTTTCAGAAGCTGCTGGGCGTACTCGCCGGCGTACTGGCTAAGGTGGATAACAAACTGATCATCAGCGGCCATACCGACGCCACGCCCTATCGGCAGAAGAACGGTTACAACAACTGGAATCTGTCCGGGGATCGTGCCCTACGCGCCCGCAATGCGCTGGTCGATGCCGGTCTCGGTGAACGCGCGGTGCTGCAGGTGACCGCTCAGGCCGACGTCATGCCGCTGCAGCTTGAAGATCCGCAGAACGGTGCTAACCGCCGAGTGGAAATTCTGCTACTCACCGCTTCGGCCGAGGCGCTGTACAAGGAATTGTTCGGTGACAGCTACGGCAAGGTCCGCTTCTCCGAGAGCGGCGCGAGCTATAGCGGAGCGGCTGCAAATTGATAGGTCATTGGGCGCCCGCTCGTGGTGGGTTGCAGGTCTACGGAGCGAGCGCCTCAGCCATTGATTGCGAGCAAGCTCAATCCAAACAGGTAGGGCAATGCAGGCCGCAGCGCCGGGACGAGGCTCCTTGATTCGAACCCAGGAATTTGCCGTTTGTAGGAGCCAGCTTGCTGGCGAATCGGCGTCGAGGATGCCGCAATCCTCGATGCACGCCGCACCCTCATTCGCGAGCAGGCTCGCGCCTGCAAGTGCGCGATGCAAGTATCGGCTTCGGCACTTTATCTAGCGAAGATCCCACCCGTACGAGCCAGCTACCGGCATCGCGTCTAGCGTCGGATTCATCATGACGCCGACAGCCCATTACTACCACGCGTTATCGCAATTGCTGGCAGCCCTGCTTCATCCGCGGTTGGGGTGATCGTCCGCGCAATAAACCTGTCGCGTTTCTACGCCGTATAGGCACGAGCCGACCTGCTCGAGCGTGATGCGCGCCCCTTTGTGCGAGCCGTAAAACAGGTTGAACACCAGGTCATCGTCCATTTCGTCCTTTGATCCCAGGCCGTGCACCTGGCCTTCTTCCACGACCAGCGATGCCCGTCCGAGCAGATCGGTTTCCAGGCGACCGGACGCCTCGACGATGGCCGGCGCGTTGCGCGTCATGGAATAGAAACGGCCCTTGTTGAAGACCAGGCTCTGGCTGACCTTGAGGGTTGTGCCGTCGCTCAGCAGTACACGCCCGCTGGAACTGTAGTGGCCATCGAGGCTCGACGAAGCCGTTCCGGTGGTGCCCATCGCCACGAACGCCCATAGCAGCAGCGCAGCAGGCGCCATCACCCGCAGCATGCGTTTGCCGACTGCGCCGGTCTCGTTCTGGCTATTCATTGCAGGCACTCTTGTAAATGGTCACTGGGAATCGTCTGGACGCGGCTCTTGTGAACCTTGAGCCAATTGACCCGGCCGTCATCTTGCAGGCAACGAATCTCGTAGAAACCCGGGGACATGTTGACGATAAGACGGGCCGGTTCGGCACTCATGTTGGCCATGGTATCGACCAGAGGTCGGGTTTCCTTAACCAGCGAGTCGAGCAGGTGCTGGCTCTTCTCCACGTAAAGCACCTCGAGCGCGCCAGCATCGACCGTCTGCATGAACGAGGGTGCCGAGCTGCTGGCCAGGCGAAAGCCAAGCGTTGCCAGGCCCAGCAGCACCATCATGCCTGTACCGGCAAGCGCGAAGGTCTGCCATGAACGGTGCTGGCGTGCCGGTTTGGGCTGCTCGGTGATTGGCAGGGTGCTCGGGGCTGGCGACTTCACCACTACCGCGCTGGCGCCCGCCGGAACGACCGTTACAGGCGCGGCTTCGATTGAAGGCTGCAATTGATCCTTCAGGTATTGCGGGTTGTACAGGTAGCCGCGGCGCGGCAACGTCTGGATGATCTGATTACCAGAATCGAACAGGGCCTGGCGAAGCGTGTAGATCTGCTGATTAAGGCTGCCCTGGCCAACAACCCGTCCCTCCCAGGCATAAGTCATCAGCTCCTCACGGGATACAACCTCGCCGGGCGCCTGCAGCAGACGCTCCAGCACACGGCTGCCGGAAAAACCCAAGTCGAGTGTATCTTCGTGTTCATCGTCGACCCGCACGAGTTGAAACAGCGAGCGATCGAAGCGCGCTGTACAGCTGGCCCGGCCCGTTTTCAACAAGGGACAGACAAGGGCATCGATGGCCGGAGGGGTCAGAGATGAGGACATGAGCGCCTAGGTTCGGATTTCGCGAAGACAAGGTTTTACCGGTGTGATCACCTTGGCAAAACGAGACGGCGGCATATTGGCGCCGTTTTTTTGATCATGCAAGGCGGTTGCACCAAAAAGGCGCCGAACGGCCATCGAGTCTGCAGAGCAAATGCTGAGTGAAACAGGGCAGATAGAGGTGCTACAGCTGCCGTCAGCGGCTTAATTCGGCCTATATTGTGATGTGTTCTCTCGCTCAATCATCACAGCCGTTTGTCGGAGCATGCCCGTTCGGGTATTCCCAGAAACGAAAAGCCCCGACGAGTCGGGGCTTTTCGTTGCCAGTCAATAGCGACCGGCGATGTTGTGTACCGCTTAGCCCAGCAGCCCCATGACCATGCCTGGCATCTGACCAGCTTGCTTGAGCATGGAGATGCCCGACTGCATGAGCATGGAGTTCTTGCTCATGTTGGCGCTTTCGATGGCGAAGTCAGCATCCATGATCCGGCCCTTGGCCATCTCGGTGTTGTCCTTCATGTTCGCCAAGTTGTTGTTTACGTGGTTCAGGCGGTTGATGCTCGAACCGAACTGCGCACGCACTTCACCGAGCGAGTTAAGCACTGTTTCCAGTTTGGTAATGCTGGCGTTGGCGTTGTTGACTGCTGTCTCAGGCGGGCCAGCAGTGATTGTGGCGATTTCGGTACCCACTGCAGCGGCACCGTTTGCAGTGAAAATAGCGGATGCGGCACCCAAGTTGGTAGCCAGCGTGCCAAGTTTGGCAGAAGCATTGACTACCATCGTCTCGCTTGCGCTGGAGCCAATCTGAAAGGTCACGCCTGCGGCCAGACCGAATTTACCGGTGGCACCATCATTAGTAGTGCCGTTGCTGAACAGGCCTTCACCGGCGTACTTGGTGTTCTTGAATATGTTCAGCAGCTCTTTACCCAGTTCGTCGTACTCGGACTGGATCGACTTGAGGTCAGCAACGCCATTGGTGCCGTTGGCAGCCTGAGTCGCCAAGTCCTTCATGCGCTGGGTAATGTCGGTCATTTCGCTGAAGGCGCCTTCGGCGGTCTGCAGCATTGAGGTCGCGTCGCCGGTGTTGCGCATTGCGACACCCATGCCGCGGCTCTGGGCGTTCAGCCGGGTTGCGATCTGTAGACCAGCGGCGTCATCAGCTGCCGAATTAATGCGCAGGCCAGTGCCCAGGCGCTGCTGGTTGGTGGCCAGGGAGCTGTTTGACTTGTTCAGCGCGGTGTTGGTGGTCAGCGCGGAATAGTTGGTATGAATGGACAGTGCCATGGTCTAAATCCTTCTGATTAGCGAGCGTTCAGCTCGTAAAAGCGCGGTGCGGCGAACCATTCGAGGGGTCGCCGCGAGCGGGTGGTTTTAACCCAGCAGGCCCATGACCATGCCCGGCATCTGGCCAGCTTGCTTGAGCATGGAAATACCCGACTGCATGAGCATCGAGTTCTTGCTCATGTTGGCGCTTTCGATGGCGAAGTCGGCATCCATGATCCGGCCCTTGGCCATATCAGTGTTGTCCTTCATGTTCGCCAGGTTGTTGCTGGTGTGGTTCAGACGGTTGATGTTGGCGCCGAACTTGGCACGCATCGAACCGACGTTGTTCAATGCTGTTTCCAATGCGGTGATGGTGGTACCGGCGTTTGCCGCTGTGTCCATGGTGCCGGCCTGGACAGTAGTGGTCAGCTCGGTGCGCAGTGCCGTCATGTCGGCGGTAACGTCCATGGTCAGCTTCTCGGCAGCGGAAGCACCGATCTGGAAGTTGACTGCTGCGGAGAACTTGCCGCCAGCTGCGAACAGTGCTTCACCGGCGTACTTTGTGTTGCTGACGATGTTGACCAGCTCTTTGCCCAGCTCGTCGTACTCGGACTTCAGCGAGGTGCGGTCGGATACGCCGTTGGTGTCGTTCGCGGCCTGGGTCGACAGATCCTTCATGCGCTGCAGAATGTCGGTGACTTCGCTGAAGGCGCCTTCTGCGGTCTGCAACATCGAAGTTGCGTCGCCTACGTTGCGCATGGCGACGCTCATGCCGCGGCTTTGAGCGTTCAGGCGGGTAGCGATCTGCAGGCCGGCGGCGTCATCGGCAGCGGAGTTAATGCGCAGGCCGGTGCCCAGGCGCTGCTGGTTGGTGGCCAGGGAGCTGTTCGACTTGTTCAGTGCCGTGTTAGTGGTCAGCGCGGAGTAGTTGGTGTGAATGGACAGTGCCATGAAGATGATCCTTTTTGCATTGGGCTGTTAGGAGCTGGCTTGACTGCCTGCTGAAAGGGAAGGGCGACAGCACCGCGCAAGGGATTAAATCCTGACGTCAAAAAATATTGTTAGTTGGTGTTGGACAGGTCCAATCAGTCGGTTGGGACTTGTTTGTCCGATGCAAAAAACGGCGTCAATTCTCGTTCATGTAGGAGCCAGCTTGCTGGCGATTGGAGCTGCCGCTCCGATCATCGCGAGCAAGGTCGCGCCTGCAGGGCATGCTTTAGAGCGTTGATGATGCTCCGTACATGGGCGTTACCAGAGGGGGCTCCACGATCGGCCTCTTTCCGAGTCCGTTCTAAAACGTACTAGTGACCACCCCGCTCTCAATCACCTTCGCGTCGATCACCTTGCCGCTACCGACATTGCGAACCCGAATAACGTCGCCTGGCTGACCATCGGCCAAGGCTTCGCCGGAGGTGGAGGCTTGGATGCCGTCGTTGCTGGCGACGATCTTCACCGGCTGGCCGCGTTTGACCGCCATGGCCTGTTCGAGCAGCGCCGGGGTGATGGTCTGTCCTGCGCGGATGCGGCGTTTGGCAGCGAGGCCGACCACCTCTTCGATTCGGTTGTAGTACCCACGCCGGGCCTTGGCGACGTTGATGCGCTGCAGCTTGAGGTCGCCCGCCGTCAGCGTCTGGCCGCGGTCGATGATGCCTTCGGCGTGAACGGCAGGCAGGAAGACATGGGCCTGGCCTGTGGCGTTCGTTGACCAGCCGGGTGTGTCGACGCAACGAATCTGCAGGTTCTGTCGTTCCATGGCAGACGGCGCTTCGCCTGTTGCCTGGACCCGCAGTACGTCAGAGCAAGGCGGCAGGTTGGCTGCGCTGGCCGGCACGCTGATTTCGTAGCGCAGTTGCATGCCTTGCCAGCCCTGACGCGCGGCCTGCTGTTCGAGCATCAGTCGCAGGTGATTCTCCACTGCCTGCTGAACCTGCGTTGTGGCGTCCGCGTGCGCCTGCGACGTGACACTCAACAGCAGGAGGATGACGACCGACCATGCGGAAGACGCTTTTCCGCTTCCGCATGCTTGCCCTTCGCCAAGCGGAAGAAAGCGCTTGTTGCGTTCTGGTTCGGTGGCTTTTTCAGCTTTGTAAATCAATGGCTTACCTGTATCTGTGGGTTCGGCACGCTTTCTGCAAAACGTCTTGAAAGCAGCGGGCTGGGTTCAGCCTGCACAGGCTGCAAAGGGTATCGGTAAATGAGTATACGGATTGATGAGGCGCTGGGCGTTCACGAGCGCGCCCTCGGTTTGCGCATGCAGCGCAGCGAGATTCTCGCGGCGAACCTGGCCAACGAAGACACCCCGGGCTTTCAGGCGCGGGACATCGATTTCAGCAAGGAAATGCAGCGGCTCGACAGCAGCACCTCGCCGCGCGCCAGCCTCGCCGGAACCGATCCGCGCCTGCTGTTTCGCGTGCCGGGACAGGCCTCGCAGGACGGCAACACCGTCGAGCTGTCGACCGAGCAGGCGCAGTTCTCGCGCAACTCGATGGATTTCCAGACCAGCCTGACCTTCGTCACGATGAAATTTCGTGGTTTGAAGCAAGCCATCGAGGGCCGTTAAGTCATGTCATTCGATTCCATTTACCGCATCGCCGGCTCGGCAATGAACGCCCAGACCGTGCGTCTGAACACGGTGGCGAGCAACCTGGCCAACACCGATTCGGCCGCCAACAACGCCGCCGACGTTTACCAGGCGCGCAAGCCGATGTTCGCGGCCGTGTACGAGAATAACTCGCTGACCCGCGGCGTCGGCCTCGGCGGCGCTCATGTGCAGGTACTCGACGTGGTCACCTCCGGCGCCGAGCCCAAGCGCCGCTACGAGCCGGGCAATCCGCTGGCGGATGGCAAAGGCTACGTCTACTACCCCGACATCAACGAGATCGAAGAGATGACCGACATGATGTCGGCCACGCGCAGCTTCGAGACTGGTGTCGAGGTACTCAACCGGGTCAAAAGCATGCAGCAGAGCCTGCTGCGGCTGGGAGAATCCTGATGGCGGTGACCAATAACCTTCAGGGCAGCGGTCTGTCCGGCAGCCATGCCAGTGACCTGCCCAAGCAGGCGGTGAACGTCAGCGATTCCACACAGATGGAAAACAACTTCATCAGCCTGATGGTTGCGCAGATCAAGTACCAGGACCCGACCAAACCGGTCGACAGCACCGAGTTTCTCAACCAGTTCTCGGCCATGTCCCAAGTCAAGAGCATGGAGAACCTCGCCACCGTGGCGAAGAACAACCTGGTCTTGACCGACAACCTGCAGACCCTGACGGCCGCTGGCCTGGTTGGCCAGCAAGTCAGTGTTGCAGTCGAGTCGTTGGATCTCGGTGGGCAGGCCGTCAGAGGCGGCTTCGACCTGAGTCATGCCTCGCCCCGCACCGCATTGCTGCTGACCGACTCCAATGGCACCCAGACCCGTATCGAGTTGGGCGCGCAGTCCGCTGGCAAGGTGCCTTTCGTCATCGATCCAGCCAAGCACGGCCTGCGCGACGGCCAGTACAGCATCAGCATCGAGTCGGAAAACGGCGAATTCCCCCAGGTGGAAGTCGCCGGTCAGGTCTCCAACGTGCGCGTCAGCGCCGAAGGCCCGGTGCTGCAAGTGAAGGGCGTCGGTTCGGTGCCTTTCTACAACATCCTCGAATTCGCCCAGGCTGACGCCGGGCTGCTCGGCGGCTGAGTCCCCTGGGCTCGCCAGTCTTCATTTCCTTTTAAGTACGAGATCAGCCCATGAGCTTCAATATCGCCCTGACCGGCCTGTCCGCCGTCAACGAACAACTCAACACCATTGGCAACAACATCGCCAACGCCGGCACCGTGGGCTTCAAGTCCTCGCGCGCCAACTTCGGTAGCCTCTACGCCGAGAGCCAGGCCATGGGCGTCGAAGTCACCGGCACCAGCCAGAGCATCAGCCAGGGCGGCGCCCTGACCACCACCAACCGCAGCATGGACCTGGCCATTTCCGGCGGCGGCTTCTTCGTCACCCGTGCGAGCAACGGCGATGTGAGCTACACCCGTGCCGGGGTGTTCGGCACCGATAAGGACAGCTACCTGACCAACAGCCTCGGCCAGCGCCTGCAGGGCTACCCGGCCGACGCCACCGGCAACCTGCAAACCGGTACCGTCAGCGACCTGCAGCTCAAGGCCGGCGGACTGCCCGCCAAGGCCACTGACGAGCTGAGCTTTGTCGCCAACCTGGATGCTAACCAGGACGTACCGGCAGTAGCCTTCGATCCGCTGGTTGCCGACAGCTACAACTCCACCTACACCACCAAGCTGTACGACTCCCAGGGCAAGGAACATACCCTGACGCAGTACTTCGCCAAGACCGCTGACAACAGCTGGAACGCTCACTATTACGTCGACGGCGCCGCCATCGCCGGCCCGCAAGCGCTGACCTTTGACGGCGCTGGCACGCTGGCCGCGCCCATTGGCAAGGTCCCGCTGAACGCCGCTCTGACCGGCGGCGTCGATCCGCTGGCCATTCAGCTCGACTACAGCGGCACTAGCCAGTACGGCTCGAAATTCAGCGTCACCAGCAACCGCGCCACCGGCTATTCGGCGGGCGAGCAGACCGGCATGAGCGTCGAGAAGGACGGCAAGGTCTACGCCAGCTATTCCAACGGTGAGCGTCTGCTCCAGGGCCAGGTTGTGCTGGCCAGCTTCGTCAATGCCGAAGGCCTGAAGAACATCAGCGGCACCGCCTGGACTGAAACCGCTGCTTCCGGCGCGGCCATGCTCGGTGCGCCGGGCGTCGGCCAGTACGGCAGCCTGGCCAGCGGCGCGCTGGAAAGCTCCAACGTCGACCTCACCCAGCAGCTGGTAGGCCTGATGGAAGGCCAGCGTAACTACCAGGCCAACACCCAGGTCATTTCCACTAACAAGGAACTGACCCAGGTTCTGTTTAGCGCACTCTGAGGCTGATCCATGGATCGTTTGGGATACACGGCGATGACCGCCGCCAGCCGCACGATGATGTCGCTGCAGGTGCGCTCCAACAACCTCGCCAACGTCAACACACCGGGTTTTCGTGCAGACCTCGAGCGCGCCGAGGCCGTGGCGGTCGAAGGCTACGGCTATGACAGCCGACACATGGCCGTGGTGGAAAACAACGGCGTGAGCCTGGCGGCTGGCCCGATGGTCGCCACTGGGCGCGCTCTGGATTTCGCGGTCAAGGGCAACGGGCTGATCGTCTTGCAGGATGGCGAAGGCGAGGCCTACACCCGCCAGGGCAGCATGCAGATCGATGCTGAAGGTCGCCTGACCCTGAACGGTCGCGCCGTTATGGGCGAGGGCGGGCCGATCGAACTGCCTGAGCATGAGCGGGTAGAAATCGGAAACGACGGCACCGTGTCGATCATGGCGCCGGGCGATTGGATGATGGCCGAAGTGGACCGCATCCGCTTGGTCGACGTTGCGGCTGCCGACCTGACGAAGAACGAGGCTGGCCTGCTGGTGACGCGCAACGGCGAACCGGCCGCGCCCAGCGAAGACGTGCGCCTGGCCAGCGGTTATCTCGAGTCGAGCAACGTCTCGGCGATCGACGAACTGGCCTCGACCATGAGCCTCAACCGCCTGTTCGAAACCCAGGTAAAGATGATGAAAGCCGCCGAGGACCTCTCCGACGCCGGCAACCGAATGATCCGCGGCAGCTGATCGGGAGATAACGCATGAATTCCGCACTTTGGGTCAGCAAGACCGGCCTGGCCGCCCAGGACACCGCGATGGCGACCGTCGCCAACAACCTGGCCAACGTCAACACCAACGGCTTCAAGAGCGACCGCGCGGTCTTCGAAGACCTGTTCTACAGCATCGACAAGCAGCCCGGCGCTCAGGCGGACGAGATCAACACCGTGCCGTCGGGCATCCAGCTGGGCAGCGGCGTGCGTGTTGCCGGCACCCAGAAGGTCTTCACCGAAGGCAGCATCCAGACCACCGGTCAGCCGATGGACCTGGCGATTGTCGGCCGAGGCTTCTTTCAGGTCGAGTCGCCTAACGGTGACATCCTCTACACCGAGAACGGTCAGTTCCAGCTTAACGCTGAAGGTGTGATGGTCAACGCTCAAGGCCTGCCGTTGGCGCCGGCCATCGAAGTGCCGCAGGGCAGTACCGGCTTCACCGTCGGCGCCGATGGCATCGTTACCGCTGTGCTGGCCGGTGACACCCTGCCGTCGGAGCTGGGCCAGATCACGCTGGTCAACTTCACCAATCCGGGTGGCCTGGAAGCCCTCGGCGGCAACCTCTACCGCGAAAGCGTTGCCAGCGGCGAAGCCGTCGAAGGCGTACCGGGCGAAGAAGGCCTCGGCCAGCTCAAGCAAGGCGTACTGGAAGGCTCCAACGTGCAAGTGGTCGAGGCCATGGTGGCGATGATCGCCATCCAGCGCGCCTACGAGGCCAACGCCAAGGTTCTCGATGCCGCCAGCGGCATGCAGCAGTTCCTCAACCAGACCGTCTGAGAATCGTGATGCGTACGCCCATTCTGCTCGTCGTGCTGGCCTTGCTCGGCGGTTGCGCCAGCTTCAACGAAATGCTGCCGGAAGCGCCTTCGACCGAGTACGAGCCGCTGGAGCTGGATTACAGCCTGCCGCCGACCACTGGTGGCGGCCTGTTCCGTTCCGGCTACACCGGCTCGCTGATCAGCGATCGGCGTGCCGTGCGAGTGGGCGACATCCTTACCGTGGTGCTGGACGAATCGACCCAGTCGAGCAAGAGCGCCGGCACCAGCTTCGGCAAGGAATCGAGCATCGGCGTCGACGTGCCGACGGTGCTCGGCAAGGCCTATCCGGACGTGGCGACCTCTGCCGGTGCCGAACGCGACTTCAAGGGCTCGGCCAAGAGTTCACAGCAGAACACCCTGCGCGGCTCCATCGCCGTCAGCGTGCACCGCGTGCTGCCCAACGGCACCCTGCTGATCAAGGGCGAAAAAGCCCTGCGCCTGAACCAGGGGGACGAATTCATCCGCCTGACCGGGCTGGTGCGCATCGACGACATCAACCGCTACAACCAGGTGTCCTCGCAGAGCGTGGCCAACGCCAAGATTTCCTACGCTGGTCGTGGCGTGCTCAACGACAGCAACTCGGCCGGCTGGCTGACGCGGTTCTTCGCGTCGCCGCTGTTCCCTCTTTAAGCCTTGAACATGAGTAGCCCGATGCAATCGCTCAAGCTGTTTCTCGCCGCCTGTGCGCTGTGCTGGCAACTGCCGGCCCATGCTGTGCCGCTGATGGATCTGGTGGATGTCGAGGGCATCCGTGGCAACCAGCTGATCGGCTACGGGCTTGTAGTAGGCCTGGACGGCACCGGCGACAAGAATCAGGTCAAGTTCACCAGCCAGTCGGTGACTAACATGATCAAGCAGTTCGGCGTGAACCTGCCGCCGAACGTCGACCCCAAACTGAAGAACGTCGCCGCGGTGACCATCACCGCCACCGTGCCGCCGTCCTACAGCGCCGGCCAGACCGTGGACGTCACCGTATCCTCGTTGGGTGATGCCAAGAGCCTGCGAGGGGGCCAGCTGCTGATGACGCCGCTGCAGGGTGTCGACGGTGAGATCTACGCGCTTGCACAGGGCGCGGTGATCGTCGGTGGCGTCAATGCCGAGGGCGCCAGTGGCTCCAAGGTCGCCATCAACACCTCCAACACCGGCCTGATCCCGAACGGCGCAACGGTTGAACGGATGATTCCCAGCGACTTTACCGAACGCCCCGAGGTAATGCTCAACGTCCGCCAGCCTAGCTTCCAGACCGTTACCCGCGTGGTCGATGCGGTGGACGCCTACTTTGGCAAAGGCACTGCGACTGCGCTGAACGCCACCAAGGTGTCGATCCGGGCACCGCTCACCAGCACCCAGCGCATGAGCTTCATGGCCATGCTCGAACGCCTTGAAGTGGAAGAAGGGCGCACCCGGCCGAAGGTGGTCTTCAACAGCCGTACCGGAACGGTGGTGGTGGGTGAGGGTGTACGGGTCAAGGCTGCAGCCGTGGCGCATGGCAGCCTGACGGTCACCATCAGCGAGAACCCCCAGGTCAGCCAGCCGAATGCCTTTGCCGGCGGCGAAACCGTGGTCACGCCGCAGTCGGACGTCACCATCGAGCAGGACCGCAAGGCCATGTTCAAGTGGCCCGAGGGTGCCAGTCTGGAAAGCATCATCAGCACTATCAACAGTCTCGGCGCCACACCCGACGACGTGATGAGCATCCTGCAGTCGCTGGAACGCGCCGGCGCACTGAACGCCGAACTGATCGTGATGTAACGACTATGAGCATCGTATCCCTCCCCCAACACCTCAACACCCTGCGCAACCGCCAGGACGGCCCAACCGCAGCCCGGCGCCAGCAGCTTGAAGTCGTCGCCGAGCAGTTCGAGGCGATGTTCCTGCAGCAAATCCTCAAGCAGATGCGCAAGGCCGGCGATGTGCTCGGTGCCGGCAACCCGATGCGCAGCCGCGAGCTGGACACCATGCGCGACTTCTACGACGAAGTCCTTGCTGACACCCTGGCCGGCAAACGCCAGACCGGGATCGCCGATATGCTGGTGCAGCAGCTCAGTGGTGAGGCCGTCGGCGCGCCCGCGCCGACGGCACTGGCCGGTCACGCTGGCAGTGGTTTGCAAAGCGGTGGCCTGCACGCGCTGCGTGGCACCTGGCAGCGCGGCGTCGATGCCTTGGACAGCGCCTGGGAAAGCGGCAAGGCCGGCTTCAAGTCGCTGGTCGACAGCGTGATCAAGCATGAGTCCAGTGGCAACATCGCCGCCGTCTCGCCCAAGGGCGCGCGTGGCCTGATGCAGCTGATGCCCGGCACCGCACGGGACATGGCAGCCGAGCTCGGCCTGCCCTTCAGCGAGGCGCGGCTGACCACCGACGCCGAATACAACAAGCGTCTCGGCAGCGCTTACCTGAACAAGATGCTCGATCGCTACGACGGTCATCAGGCGCTGGCGCTGGCGGCCTACAACGCCGGTCCCGGGCGGGTGGACGAATGGCTGAAGAGCCACGGTGACCCGCGCAAGGGCGAGATCGGCACGGGCGCCTGGGTGCAGAAGATCCCCTTTGCGGAAACGCGAAATTACACCCGCAACATCCTCAACGATCTCAGTGCCGCTTCGCCGGCGCCGAGCGAACCACGGGCCCAGTTGCAGGCCGTTCCGCCTGTTGCTCCATCGCCGCTTAATTCCGTCGCCGATCCGGTCGCTCTTTCTACAGGGCGCAGTGTTGCTGGCGCCCACCTCTCGGTGGCGTTTGCGCAACCGATCCGGATCGAGCCGAAGGAAATCGTGTCGTGAGTATTCTTGGTCAAATTGGCTACAGCGGCGTTCGCGCCTCGCAGATCGCCCTCTCGGCGACCGGGCAGAACATCGCCAACGTCAACACGCCCGGCTTCAGCCGCCTGCGACCAGACCTGCAATCGCTCGGCGGGCAGACTTCGGTCAGCATTGGCGGCGGCGTGCAGGTCGGCAGCATCCGGCGCCTGTCCAACGACTTCCAGAATCAGCAGCTCTGGCGCGCCGGCACCGACCAGAACTACTTCAATACCAGCCAGCAGTACCTGACCGCCCTCGAAGGCCTGATCGACAGCGAAGGCTCGAGCGTCAGCGTTGGCCTGGACAACTTCTTCGCCGCGCTCAGCGAAGCCAGCTCGACCCCCGAATCCATCGCCTTGCGCCAGCAGATCATCGGCGAGTCGAAGCAGTTGGCGCAGCGTTTCAACGGGCTGAACAGCAACATCGGCACCCAGCTCAACGCCCTGCAGGGCCAGCGCGTGGCGATGACCAGCGAGATCAACGGGCTGTCCGGCAACATCGCCGAGCTGAACGCGCAAATCCGCGAAATGGAATCCTCGGGCCGCGACACGGCGACCCTGCGCGACTACCGCGAGAATCTGGTCAAGGATCTCAGCCAGTATGCTGGTATCCGCGTGCAGGAAGCCGCTGACGGCACCCTGAATGTCTCGCTGGCCAACGGTCAGCCACTGGTGGCCGGGGCAACGGCGGGGCAGTTGAAGATCAACGCGAACCTCGCCGGTGAGCAGGAGATGACGCTGGTCTTCGCCAAGACCACCTTTCCGCTCAACCAGCAGGGCATCGGTGGTTCACTCGGCGGCCTCTACGACATGGAATACGGCGCGCTGCGCCCGGCCCAGCAGGACCTGCACGACATGGCCTCGGCCGTGGCGACGATGATCAATGACGCCCTTGCCGGTGGCTTCGATTTGAACGGTAATCCCGGCCAGCCCCTGTTCAGCTACAACGCCAGCAGCACCAGCGGCATGCTGGCGGTCAACGCCCTGGGCGCTTCGGAACTGGCGTTCTCCGGCGCCGCTGGCGAAGTCGGCAACAACAAGACCCTGCTCACCATGCTTGATCTCAAGTCGGCGGGTGTCACGGTTGCCGGCAACACCGTACCGCTCAACGACGCCTACGCCGGCCTTGTGGGCCGCGTTGCCAGTGCCAGCCGGCAGAACCAGGCGGACCTGCGCGCTGCGACCACCGTGGCCGAGCAGGCCCAGGCCCAGCGCGACAGTGTCAGCGCGGTCAACCTGGACGAGGAGGCCGTCAACCTCATGGCTTACGAGCAGGCCTACCAGGCCAACATGAAAGTCATCAGCACTTCCAACGATCTGTTCAACGCCGTACTGGCGATGTTCTGAGCCGGCGCGAGCCGGTTCGACTGACGAGAAAGACACCATGCGCATCTCCAACGCCCAGATCACCGCCATGATGCACGGCTCGATGAACACCAGCTCCGAGAAGCTCGGCAAGCTGATGCAGCAGATGGCCACCGGCGAGCGCATGTTGATGCCCTCGGATGACCCGATCTCCGCCGTACGCGTGCTGCGCATCCAGCGCGAAGAAGCGACGCTGACCCAGTACCGCACCAACATCGCCAACGTGTCCGGCAACCTGTCCAAGCAGGAAGCCAACCTCAAGGCGGCGTCGGACACCATGCTCAACGTGCGCGACCTGCTGCTGTGGGCCGCCAACGGCAGCAACACCAGTGAAGACCTGGCCGCCATCGCCAACGAAATGGGCAATCTGGAAAGGACCATCCTCAGCTTCGCCAACGTGCGCGACGAAGAAGGTCGTTACCTCTTCTCCGGCACCCTCAGCGACCGACCGGCCATTACCTTCGACGCTGCCACCCAGAGCTACGGGCTGACCGGCAACGATCAATACCGCCAGGCGGCAGTCGCCAATGGTGTACTGGTCGAGGAGAATGTCACCGCTGCGCAGGTGTTCGGTGGCGGCGTCGGTATGCTCAACGACCTCAACACCCTGGTGAAAATGCTCGCCGATCCGGCGCTGGACGCCAACGATCCGGCGGTGCAGGCCTCGATCAGCGCCACGCTCAACAGCCTCGACAAGACCCACGGCGACCTGCTCGGTGCAGTGTCGGAGCTGGGCGGGCGGCAGAACACCCTGACGTTGCTGTCGAGCAGCAACGAGGACGTCTCGCTGGTAAACCAGAAAATCGACGGCGAGCTGTCGCAACTCGATTACGCCACGGCCAGCATCGACCTGAACAACTATCAGCTGTCGCTGCAGGCGACGCAGAAAACCTATTTGAAGATCAACGGGCTGTCGCTGTTCGGCATGCTCTGACCGAGGTAGCGTGAATGAAGATTGGCAAGCAGCTCCCCGCTGTTTCCGCAATCAACCCACAGGAACGCCGCGAGGCGCTGCTGAGGGATGCGCCTGCGCCGCTGCGGGCCGGTGCGCCGGCCGAAACGCCGCACACCGAGACGACGCCCAGCAAGAACACCAGCTTCAGCCTGCAGCTCAATCAGCAACTGTCCTCGATGCAGTCGGCCGACAGCTACCTCGGCGATCTGCAAACGCGTCTGTCGCAACTCAAGCTCAACCTCAGCCGCCAGATCAGCTCGCCGCAGCCCAACGGCGAGGAGAGCATTCGCCAGACCGTGCAGCAGGTCGGCGAGTTGCTCAAAGAGCGCAGCAAACGCTCCGGCAATTCCCTGGACGCCAATCTCAAACTGCGACTGACCGAGCCGGTGCGCAGCCGTTTCAGTCTGCAAGGGCTGGAGTCGCTGGACAAGATTCGCCAGTCCGGCCGCGAGACGCTGCTGTTCAGTGGCGGTCGGCAACTGGCCGAGCCGGTGGCCGTGGTGCTCGACGACGAGATGAGCGACGAGCAGATTCTGCGCCGTTTCAACGGCAGCCTGGGCCAGGCTGGTATTCG
Source organism: Pseudomonas sp. 9Ag (assembly GCF_902506445.1). NCBI lineage: Bacteria > Pseudomonadati > Pseudomonadota > Gammaproteobacteria > Pseudomonadales > Pseudomonadaceae > Pseudomonas > Pseudomonas sp. 9Ag. Next base: position 4,178,690 of record NZ_LR733836.1, on the reverse strand, counting down.
CGCCGAACTGGATCAGAACGGCGAGCTGATGTTTTCCGCCCGCGAAGGCGACTGGCAAAAGCTCAAGGATCAACTGGCGGTGCAGGGCGAAGGCAAGCTGTTCGACAAAGGCCGATACGTCCGCGTGCAGAGCGAGGACGAGCAACTGCTGAGCTTCCCCGAAGAGCTGCAGCTCGACTCCTTCCGCGAACTGCGGCGACTGCTTGACTCGGTGGTGGCCGGGCTCGACAAGGTCACCTCGCTGCGCGAGCAGCTGAGCAACCGCCAGCAGGAAATCCGCGAGTTTCTTGCCCGTCAGGCTCATGCCGATGAGAAGCAGTGGGCGATGGACTTCTCCCGCTCGGTGTTCAACCTGATGCAGCGCAGCCCTTCCAGCTACGCGGCGGTCACCCAGACCGTTGTGGCACAGGCGACCATCAGCCGCTTTGCGGTAGTCAGTCTGCTCTCCTGATCGATGCTGCGCCGGGCCTGTTAGGGCCCGGTGCGATCGATAAATTTCACATCCGAAGGCCGGCCCATCGGCAGCGTTTGCACGGTATCGCCCAGCTTGCCGCTGTCGGGGTCGCGCGCCAGTACCACCAGTGCATCGCTCTTCTGATTGGCAATGAGCATGAACTGGCCGCTCGGGTCGATGGCGAACTCCCGCGGCTCGCGGCCTTCACTGTCGCGCTGCTGGATCTCGCGCAGGGTGTCGTTCTCCTCGATGGCGTAGACCATGATGCGGTTCTTCTCGGCGCGGTCACTGACGTAGAGAAAGCGACCGTCCGGCGAAGGATGGATGGCGCCGGGCGAATGCTGACTGACGTCGCCGCCGGCCGCCAGATCCACCAGCTGACGCTGCACCAGGCTGCCGTCGACATGGTCGAAGCGCGCCACCTGAGCGCTCAGCTCCAGGGTTGCGTAGGCCTGGCTGCCGTCCGGGCTGAACACCAGATGACGCGGTCCGCTGCCGTCCGGCAGGCTGATGAAGGCTGGATCGGCCGGCGACAGCGGGCGCTCGGCGTTGGCCGGGTCGTAGCGATAGACGAAGATCTTGTCGGCGCCCAGGTCGCTGACGAACAGGGTCTTGCCATTCGGCGACATCACCGCCGAATGAACGTGAGGCGATTGCTGGCGCTCCGGGTGCGCTTCGCTGGCCTTGTGCGTGGCGATCTGGGTGACCGGCATAAGCGTCCCATCCTTGGCCAGCGGCACCACCGCGAGGCTGCCACCCGGGTTTGCTCGCGAGCCGTAGTTGGAGACGAACAGGTAGCGTCCGTCACGGCTCTGGCTCAGGTGGGTGGGTTCGTCGCCCAGGGTGATCTGCTGCTCCAGAACCGATAACTTGCCGCTGGTCGGCGCCAGGATGAAAGCGCTCACACGTCCCACCGGGTCAGGGTGTCCCGGCCCGTTCTCGTTTACCGCGTAGACCCGGTTGCGGTTCAGGTCCAGGGTCAGCCAGGACGGGTTGTGGGTCCGTACGACCTGCAGCGGTTGCGGTTCGATCAGGCCGGTTTCGGCATCGAACTGCATGCGGTAAATCCCTTCGCTGTTGCCTTCACTGGTGTAGCTACCGATCAATACTTGATACATGGGTGCTGCTGCTCCCGAGGTGCTGAATGCCAAGAGGGCGGCGGCAATGCCGAGGCGTTGCCGCCGCAGTAGGCCGCGCAATGGACTGCGCATGGGCTGCTCCCGTCATGTCGATGGGGCGTGCGCCCCTGATCTGGATTGGAGCGCGGAAGCGGAAAAAGTTTTCCCGACATTGTCGATTTCTCCCATCGCCGGTCGACCAGAGAAAACAGCAATCGTCCTCGGGGATGCCGCGATGCGCTATCTGTGCCTGGTCTACCTGAATGAAGACGCCGTGGCGGCACTGTCGCCAGGTCTTCACGCCGCGCTCGATGCCGAGTGCCGTGAGTACCACGCGCAGCTGCGGCGCAGCGGCGAGCTGATCGTCGCTGAAGCGCTGCAGCCGGTGTTGAGCGCTACCACCCTGCGCCGCCAGGGCGACCGCCTGCTCCTGCGCGACGGGCCGGTGCGCGACGGCTCCGAGCAGCCCGCGGCGATCTATCTGTTCGAGACCCAGGACCTCAATGATGCGATCCGTCTGGCCGCGCGCCTGCCGGCGGCACGGCTGGGCAGCGTCGAGGTGCGTGCGCTGGGGGCACGGGCGCCGCCTTGATACGCCGCGAGTGTGATTGAGCCGAATCATCAACCAAGAGGACAGCGAGATGAACAGCCCCAGCCAAACGCAGGACGAAACCCGGATTCGCCAACTCACCGAAACCTTCGAAAAGGCCACTGTACGCAAGGACCTGGACACCATCATGGCGCAGTACGCCGCAGACGTACGGGCCTTCGATGCGGTCGGTCCGCTGCAATTCAAGGGCGCCGATGCGTACCGCCAGCACTGGCAGAACTGCTTTGATTTTTGCCAGGGCGAGGGCTATTTCGAAATCAGTGAGCTCGAAGTCAACGTCAGCGGAGACCTGGCCTATAGTCATTTTCTGAGCCATTGCGGCGGCACCGATGAAAAAGGCGACATGCAGTCCGGATGGATGCGCGGCAGCCGTTGCTGGCGTCGGCAGGACGGCGACTGGAAGGTCGTCCATGAGCATTTCTCGATGCCATTCGACATGGCCAGTGGTCAGGTCAACTTCGGCATCGAACCCGAACCACGGGCTGGCATCGCCAGCTGATCGACCCCTTCGTCCCGTCGCTGCCCGCACGGCAGCCGGCGGGCGCTACCGGAGAAGGACATGAAATACCTGTGCCTGATCTATTACGACGAGCAGCGTGTGGATTCAATGACTGACGAGCAGTGGGCGGCGCTGGTCGAGCAATGCGTTGCCAACAGTGAGCGGCTGAAGGAAAGCGGCCAGTTCCTGGCCGGCGAGCCGCTGCAATCAGTGCGTACTGCCAAAACCGTACGGGTTCGTGAGGGCGCGGTGTCGGTCGTCGACGGCCCGTTCGCCGAAACCCGCGAGCAACTGGCAGGCTTCTATCTGATCGAAGCGCAGGATCTGGATGAAGCGCTGCACCTGGCGGCGAAGATCCCACCCGCGCAGCTGGGCAGCATTGAAGTTCGCCCGTTGCGCCAGTTACCTGATCGTTGATCGATGCCTGAGCGGGGCAGGCCGCCCTCGACCGAGCACATCGGTGCTGGGCCGACGCTGGCCGAAATCGACACCCTGTACCGCACGCAATCGCGGCGGGTGTTGGCGACGCTAATCCGCCTGTTGGGCGATTTCGAGCTGGCCGAGGAAGCCCTGCATGACGCCTTTATCGCGGCGGTGCAGCAGTGGCCGCGTGACGGTCTGCCTTCCAATCCTCGTGCCTGGCTGGTCTCGGCTGGTCGCTTCAAGGCCATCGACGGGCTGCGCCGGCGGGCACGTTTCGATGCATCCCTGAGCCTGCTGGCCGATCAGCTGGACAGCCACAACGAGCTTGAGTGGGAGCGTGAAGACCTCGAAGACGACCGCCTGCGGCTGATCTTCACCTGCTGCCACCCGGCGTTACCGGCCGATGCGCAGGTGGCGCTGACGCTGCGCGAAGTCTGCGATCTCAAGACCGAAGAGATTGCCCGAGCCTTTCTTGCCTCACCCAGCACCATTGCCCAACGCATCGTCCGCGCCAAGCAGAAGATTCGCGACGCGGGCATTCCCTACCGAGTACCCACACACGAAGAGCTGCCGGCTCGGCTGGATAACGTGAAGCGGGTGATCTACCTGGTTTTCAATGAAGGCTATTCCGCCTCCCGCGGCAGCGAGCTGACCCGTGCCGACCTCTGCGCCGAGGCTATCCGGCTCGGGCGTCTGCTGCTTGAGCTGTTGCCCGATCCTGAGCTGATGGGGTTGCTGGCCCTGATGCTGCTGCATGACTCCCGCCGCGCCGCGCGTACCGATGAGGCGGGCGAGCTGGTGCGCCTCGATGAGCAGGACCGCAGCCGCTGGAATCAGGCGCAGATTGTTGAAGGCGCCGCGCTGGTAGAGCGGGCGCTCGCCTCCAGGCGCTTCGGCCCTTACACCGTGCAGGCCGCCATCGTTGCCGTGCATGCCGAGGCGCACAGTGCTGCGCAGACTGATTGGGCGCAAATCGTCGGGCTTTACGACCTGTTGCTGCGCATCAGCCCGTCGCCGGTCATCGAACTCAACCGCGCGGTAGCCCTGGCGATGCGTGACGGCGCCGGGGTCGGGCTGGCTGCCATCGACGAACTGCTGGTCCGCGGCGGACTGCGCGATTACCACCTGCTGCACTCCGCCCGCGCTGACTTCTGCCGTCGACTGGGCCGCCTGGACGAAGCCCGTGAAGCCTACCGAACCGCGTTGGGCCTGGCTCAGCTGGAGCCGGAAAAGCGCTTTTTGCAGCAGCGCCTCGATGAGCTGGATGCCGAGCAGCGCAAGGCTTGAAAGCGATCGTGAGTAAGCTCGCTCCTACAAGGATGACGCTCCCGAAGCAGCGCTAGGGATCTTCATGAGTCCGCGGTTATCGCCACGATCAATCGCCCTGTATCGACACTCCCACCACATTCGCTATGCAGGGTCCCGGGTGCGGGATCAGCTGTCGTTGCTACCCGCCGGCAGGTAGTCGCTGCGGCTCAGCCCGTGGCGTTGCATCTTTTCGTTGAGGGTGCGGCGGGGCAGCTGCAGTTGCGCCATGACTTCGCTGATGTTGCCTTTGTGCTGTTGCAGGGCGCTGTGCAGGCACTGGGCTTCGAAGGCTTCCATCTGGTCGGCCAGTGAGGTGCCGGCGACGGCGGCTGGGGCCGTGGCGGGTGCAGGCGGGGTCAGGCCCAGGGCATGGCGTTCGGCGGCGTTGATCAGTTCGCGGACGTTTCCCGGCCAGTCGTGGCTGAGCAGCTGCGCCAGTTCGGCCGGGCTGGCCGGCAGCGGATCTCGGCCGTGGCGTTGCGCGGCCTGGGTGGCGAAGTGATCGAACAACAGCGGGATATCCTCGCGTCGGTCTCGCAGCGGCGGAATGTGCAGTTCGGCGACGTTCAGGCGGTACAGCAGGTCCTCACGGAAGCGCCCGCCGCGTACCTCTTCCAGCAAATCCGGTTTGGCGGCGCTGATCACCCGCAGGTCGACCTCGATACTGCGGTTCGAGCCCAGCCGCTCCAGGGTCTTTTCCTGGAGCACGCGCAGCAGTTTGACCTGCTGAGCCAGCGGCATGCTCTCGATCTCGTCGAGAAACAGGGTGCCGCCGTGGGCATGTTCGATGCGGCCGATGCGTTTGCCCTGGGCGCCGGTGAACGCCCCGCTCTCATGGCCGAACAGCTCGCTTTCGAAGATGGTTTCCGGAATCGCCGCGCAGTTGAGTGCAACGAAAGGGTTGCGTGCCCGCGGGCTGAAATCATGCAGGCAGCGCGCGACCTGCTCCTTGCCGCTGCCGGTGTCGCCGCGAATCAAGACGTTGACGTCGGTGCCGGCCAGTTCCAGCACCTGACGGCGAAGGTTCTCCATTGTCCGCGAGACGCCCAGCAGCATCGATTCGATGCGGCCTTTGCGGGTGAACTGCTCGCGCAGCTGACGGTTCTCGCAGACCAGCCGGCGCTTGTCCTGAGCGCGGCGCACGCTGTCGAGCAGGCGTTCCGGGGTGAAGGGTTTCTCGATGAAATCGTAGGCGCCCTGGCGTAGCGCCTGCACCGCCATCGGCACATCGCCATGGCCGGTCACCATGATCACCGGCAGCTCCGGGTCCAGCGCCACCAGCTTTTCCAGCAGGCCGAGGCCGTCCAGGTCCGGCATCCGCACGTCGCTGATCAGCACGCCGGGAAAGCCCCGGTCGACGATAGCCAGCGCTTCGTGGGCACGGGCGCAGGTTTGCACGCTGAAGCCGGACAGCTCCAGCCACTGCTGCACCGCCTGGCGGATTGCCGCTTCGTCATCGATGAAAATCACCTGACCGCTCATCTGTCACTCCTCCTGCGAGTGGCCAGTCTACTCGGCGCCGGGCGATTCGGCCGCTGGCATATGCAGTTCGAACACCGCGCCCTGCGCATCGTTGTGCACGCTGAGGCTGCCGCCAAGGTCGCGCACGATGCCGTAGGAAACGGCAAGCCCGAGGCCGAGCCCCTGGCCAACCGGCTTGGTGGTGAAAAAGGGCTCGAACACCTGATCCAGATGTTCCTCGGCGATGCCGCCACCGCTGTCGGCAACGCTCAGCGTCCAGCCGTCGCCTTCTGGCTGGCAGAGGATGCGCAGCGCTTTGCTCTCGGCGTTCCACATGGCGTCCAGGGCGTTGGTCAGCAGGTTGATCAGCACCTGCTCCAGGCGAATCGCATCGCCACTGACCCAGGCCTGGTGCGGCACCTGACACACCACCGCAACCCCTTCGCTGCGAATGCGCGGGGCGAGCAGCTGCAGCGCCTGGTCCAAGACCTCGGCCAGGCTCAAACGCTGGCGCAGCCCGGCGGGGCTCTTGCGGGCGAAGGTTTTCAGGTGACTGGTCAGCGCCGCCATGCGCTCGAGGAGGCCTTCAACCTGGCCGATGCCTTCGCGCACGGCGTCGGTGCGGCCGCTGTCGAGCAACAGCCGCTGACTGGCGAGCTGCATGCGCAGGGCGGTCAGGGGCTGGTTGATCTCGTGGGCGAGGGCGGCAGACATCTGCCCCAGCGCGGCCATCCGCGCGGCATGCACCAGTTCATCCTGCGCGGTGTTCAGCTCGCGGGTGCGCTCTTCTACCAGACGCTCCAGCTCGTTGCGGCTGCGGCGTTCCACGCGGCGGGTCTTGCGCCGTTGGGCCAGGTACAGCAGCAGGAACGCGAGCGTCATCCAGACGCCGGCAGCGGCCAGGCGGTAGCTGCGGACGTTGGCGGCTACCAGCTGCGGCTCCTGCAGCAGGTGCAGGGTCCAGTCTTCCTCGGGCAGTTCCAGACGTTGCCAGAGGTAGTCGCGGCGGCCATCGGGCCCGTCGACCAGGCGCCGCTCGCTGTTCTCGTCGATCTGCTGCAGGTTCTGGCTCGTCAACGGCTGCAGATTCTGTTCGGCGTAGCGGCGGACCGCGACGAGACGGTCGCGCACCGCCTCGCTCAGCGGGCGCAGGTAGCGGAAGCGCCAGGCCGGACGGTTGGTCAGGATGACGATGTCCAGTGAGTCGGAGATCAGCAGGATACCGGACTGCCCGACCCATTCACGCTGCATGTCTTCGAGTTCGAGCTTGACCACCAGCACGCCGATCACCTCGCCCTCGGCATTCTTGACCGAGCTGGAGAGGAAATAGCCGGGGATGCCGGTGGTCACGCCGACCGCGAAGTATCGCCCCGAGTCGTTCGCTACCGCATCGATGAAATAGGGCCGGAAAGCGTAGTTATTGCCGACGAAACTGCTCCAGTCGCGCCAGTTGCTGGCCGCCAGGGTTTCGCCGTGGCGGTCGAGCAGGTAGAGCACCGAGGAGCCGGCAGCCTGGTTCTGCTCTTCCAATCGGTGGTTGAGTTGCTCGCGCAGGGCCTGATTGCCGGGGTTGTTCAGCAATGTCTGGATATCGCTGTCGAGCGCCAGCAGCGCCGGAACTGAACGGAAGCGCTGCACCTGGATATGAATCGCCTGGGCGTAGAGTTCGAGCTGGCCGGCGGCCTCCTGGCTGCGCTCGGTCCAGGCGCGTTGCTCGGCGATGCGCCCAGCCCAGTACATGCTCAGCAGCAGGCCGGCCAGAATCAGCGAGATGATGAGGGCGACGCGGTAGCGGCTGGACAGGGCAATCATGATCGGCTCGCGATAGCGGAATCGCATGGTAAAGCAGGCCGTGCGTCGGATTCCAAGACGTGTACATCTTTCGACTAATGTACAAGTACGGCTGGATGGTGGCACTTTAGCGTCATTGACGCCCGAAACAATGGGCCGGCCAGCAGGGACGCCAGGTTACAACGAGATCAGCTCGACCAACCCTTGTCGTCTCGAGGCGCCCATGCTGAAGAAAATTCCTACTGATGCGGTGCGTTTAGGCATGTATCTCCATGCCATCGAAGGCAGCTGGCTGGCGCATCCGTTCTGGAAAAACAAGTTCATCATCGATGACCCTGAAGATCTTCAGCGCCTGCGCCAGAGCGGGCTGACGGGCGTCTGGATCAACATCAGCAAGGGCGTCGACGTGGCCGACCAGGCGGTTGTGCTGTCAACGCCGGCTTCTATTCCTCCGCCTGAAGACCCGCGCGCTCCAGCCGTTGCGCGGTGCAGTGCGCGCGATGAACTGCAGCGCGCCGCTCGCGTGCTCAGCCGCTCAAAAAAGGCGATCACTGAGCTGTTCAACGAGGCGCGACTGGGCAATGCCATCAGTGTCGAGAGTTGTCTGCCGCTGGTCGCGGATATCAGCGACTCGTTGGCGCGCAACAGCTCCGCACTGATCGGCCTGGCGCGGCTCAAGCACAAGGACGAGTACACCTACCTGCACTCGGTCGCAGTTTGTGCCTTGATGGTCTCCCTGGCCCGGCAGCTGGGCCTCGACGAGGACGCCGTGAGCGAGGCCGGGCTGGCCGGGCTGCTGCACGACGTCGGCAAGATGGTCATGCCGACAGAGGTACTCAACAAACCAGGCGCGCTGACAGATGCCGAATTTGCTGTCATGCGCAGCCATCCCGAGCGGGGGCATGCGCTGCTGCTCGCGGCGGGGTCGCTGCCTGCCTCGGCGCTGGACGTCTGCCTGCATCACCACGAGAAGTTCGATGGCAGCGGCTACCCGTTCCGGCTGGCCGGCGAGAACATCAGCCTGTTCGCGCGAATGGGCGCTGTGTGTGATGTGTATGACGCCATCACCTCCAACCGTCCCTACAAGAAAGCCTGGAACCCGGCCGAATCGCTGGCCCGCATGGCGCAGTGGACCGGCCACTTCGATACCCAGATATTTCATGCCTTCGTGCGCTCGGTGGGTATCTATCCGCTCGGTTCCCTGGTGCGCCTGGAGTCTGGCCGGCTCGGCGTGGTGATCGATCAGCACCCGGAAAAGCTCACCGAACCGCTGGTGCGGGTGTTCTTTTCGGCCAAAGCCAAGACGCCGATCCAGCAGCTGGACCTGGACCTTTCGCGGCGGGGGTCGAATGACCGCATCGTCGGGCGCGAAGATCCGGCGCAATGGGGCTTCAACAATCTCGACGACTTCTGGCGGTAGGCCTGACGCCTGTCTGGGCGAGCACAAACCGGCGTCTCGGCCGCCTCTGGCATGACAGCCGGCGGCGCCTGGGCTGCCCCTTTGGGTCGCGCCAGGGGGCTTGCTGCGCTATCATCCGCGGCCTGTTTCAAGCGGCTTCGAGCGATCTGAGCCCTAAATCGAGTCTGTCTCTTCGCATGATCCGGCTGCCCACTCCGCCTTAGCGCCTGTCGTCACCCCAGCGCGACCACCTTGCCATACAGGCGGTCGGTAGCCTGCGCGTCGCATTTCATGCACGCAATTGCACCCTGTTCAAATCCAGAAACTAGCCTTGTATCAACCGCGTGCCGCCTCCGGTCTGCCGGTGATGCCTTTGCTCCGGAATTCACCATGCTTCATTCGCTCAAACAAAACTGGTTCTGCAACATCCGCGGCGACGTGCTCGCCGGCCTCGTCGTTGCCCTGGCGCTGATTCCAGAGGCGATTGCCTTCTCCATCATCGCCGGGGTCGACCCGCGCGTCGGCCTCTACGCCTCCTTCTGTATTGCCGTGGTGATCGCCTTCGTTGGAGGCCGACCGGGGATGATTTCCGCCGCCACCGGTGCCATGGCGCTGCTGATGGTGACGCTGGTGCGCGAGCACGGCCTGCAATACCTGCTGGCGGCGACGCTGCTCTGCGGTCTGTTGCAGATCGGCGCCGGCTACCTGCGCCTCGGTTCGCTGATGCGCTTCGTTTCGCGCTCGGTGGTCACCGGCTTCGTCAACGCCCTGGCGATCCTGATCTTCATGGCCCAGCTTCCGGAACTGACAGGTGTCACCTGGCACGTCTATGCGATGACCGCGGCGGGCCTGGGCATCATCTATCTGTTCCCCTATGTGCCGAAGATTGGCCGGGTCATCCCGTCGCCGCTGGTCTGCATCCTGTCTCTGACCGCCGTCGCCATGTACCTGGGGCTGGATATCCGCACTGTCGCCGACATGGGCGAGCTGCCTGACACCCTGCCGATCTTCCTCTGGCCGCAAGTGCCGCTGAATTTCGAGACGCTGGCGATCATCTTTCCTTACTCCGCAGCCCTGGCTGTGGTCGGTCTGCTGGAGTCGCTGATGACGGCGACCATCGTCGATGACCTGACCGATACCGGCAGCGACAAGAACCGCGAGTGCAAGGGCCAGGGTGTCGCCAACATCGTGTCCGGCATGTTCGGCGGCATGGCGGGTTGCGCGATGATCGGCCAATCGGTGATCAACGTGAAATCCGGCGGCCGCACGCGGTTGTCGACGCTGATTGCCGGTGTCGTGCTCTTGCTGATGGTGGTGTTTCTCAGTGACTGGGTCGGCCAGATCCCCATGGCAGCGCTGGTCGCGGTGATGATCATGGTTTCCATCGGCACCTTCAGCTGGGATTCGCTGCGTAACCTCAAGCGCTATCCGCTGTCGACCAACATCGTCATGGTGGTCACCGTAGTGGTGGTGGTCTTTACCCACAACCTGGCGTTCGGCGTGCTGGCCGGTGTGCTGCTGGCGGCGCTGTTCTTTGCCAACAAGGTCGGCCATTACCTGCATATCGGTTCGGAGCTGGACGCCGAAGGCAACCGCCGCACCTACCGTGTGGTCGGCCAGGTGTTCTTCAGCTCGTCCGACAAATTCACGTCCGCTTTCGACTTCAAGGAAGCGCTCTCGAGCGTCATCATCGACCTGACCCATGCGCATTTCTGGGACATCACTGCCGTTGCGGCGCTCGACAAGGTCGTCGTCAAGCTTCGCCGTGAAGGCACCGAGGTCGAAGTGCTGGGGTTGAACCAAGCCAGCGCAACCATCGTCGACCGTTTCGGTGTGCACGACAAACCCGAAGCCATCGACGATCTGATGAGCCACTGACCAGGAGCACAACAATGAACAACGTATTGGCCTGCATCGACGGTTCCCCTCAGGCTGCGGCCGTTTGCGATTGCGCCGCCTGGGCCAGTCTGCAGCTGGATGCACCGCTGACTCTGTTGCATGTCCTCGACCAGCAGCAGTACCCGGCAGCCGGCAACCTCAGCGGCATCATCGGCCTGGGTAGCCGCGAATACCTGCTCGAAGAACTCGCCGCACTGGACGAAAAGCGCAGCAAGCTGGCGCTCGAAGAAGGCCGGATGATGCTCGACTCAGCGAAGCAGCGCGTCCTGACTGCCGGGGTGGTGCAGCCGGAGGTGCGGCAACGGCACGGCGATCTGGTGGAAAGCCTGCGCGAGTTGGAATCCGACACCCGGCTGCTGGTGATCGGCAAGCAGGGCGAGGACAGCGGCACCGACCTGCAGCTGATTGGCAGCCAGTTGGAAAGCGTGATTCGCACCCTGCACCGGCCGATCCTGGTCACCCCGGCCAGCTTCACCGTGCCGACAAGCGTCATGCTCGCGTTTGATGGCAGCGCCACTTCCCGCAAAGGTGTGGAAATGCTGGCCTCCAGTCCGCTGTTCAAAGGCATACCGATCCATCTGGTGATGGTCGGCGAGGACACCGGTGACAACCGCGCGCTGCTCTATGCGGCCCGCGATGCCCTGTCGGCGGCAGGCTTCGAGGTACAGATCGCAATTCGTGGCGGCGAAGTCGAACCCACCCTGCATGCCTACCAGGCCGAGCACGGTATTGGCCTGCTGGTGATGGGCGCTTACGGGCACTCACGGATTCGTCAGTTCCTCGTTGGCAGCACCACCACTAGCATGATTCGCTCGACCACCACGCCGCTCCTGCTGTTGCGCTGAGTCCGTGTCAGCCTGGCGCATCGGTGCGAGGCTGCAGTGCTACTGATAGAGATCCGCGCGCGTCCAGGGCAGCTCGTGGGAGCCGTCGGGCAGCGGCTTGCTGGCGAGGATCTGGTGCAGGTTGATCCAGTTGCGGCGGAAGCCATAGGCGCAGCCTGCCAGGTATACCCGCCAGATGCGCAACGCCCGCTCGGGGATCAGCTGCTGCGCTTCCTCCAGCCGTGACTCCAGGCGCTCGCTCCATAGCTGCAGCGTGCGCGCATAGTGCAGACGCAGGCTTTCCACATCGACGATTTCCAGTCCCGATTCGCTGATGCAGGCACCCATCTCTACCAGATGCGGCAACTCGCCGTGAGGAAAGACGTAGCGGTCGATGAACTCGCCCGCGCCATGTGCGACCGGCCGGCCATCGGTATGCCGCGAAGTGATGCCATGGTTGAGGACCAGACCGCCCGGGCGCACCACCGCGGCCAGCTGCTGGCAATACATCGGCAGGTTCGCGTGCCCGACGTGTTCGAACATCCCGACGCTGACCACCTTGTCGAACTGGGCGTCCTTGGGTAGATCGCGGTAATCCATCACCTCCAGCCGTACCTGGTGCTCAAGCCCTTCGGCGGCGACCCGCTCGCGGCCCAGCTTCAACTGCTCGCGACTGAGCGTGATGCCGACCACCTCAGCGCCATATTCCCGCGCCGCAAACCGCGCCAGACCACCCCAGCCACAGCCTACATCCAGCAGCCGATCGCCGGGCTGCAGGCGCAACTTGCGACACAGGTGCCGGAGCTTGGCCTGCTGCGCCTGATCGAGGTCTTCGCTGCCCGTCTCGAAATAGCCGCAGGAGTAGACCATGTCGCGGTCGAGCCAGAGCTGATAGAAGGCGTTGGACAGGTCGTAGTGATAGGAAATCGCTTCGGCGTCAGTGGCCTTGTCATGGGCTTCACGCACCGGCAGCTGCGGATGTGCGTCTCCCAATGCCCGACTGATCTCGTCACCGATGCGGATCACCTCTTCAAGCGGCCCGTGCAGATCGAGCTTTCCCTCGACATAAGCGCCGCCTAACAGCGCCAGGCTGGGATGAGCCAGGCGAGGTATCAGCCCTGGGTCGCGAATCTCCAGCGTCACACTGGGCGCGGGCCCCATGTCGATTTCCTTGCCGTCCCATAGCCTGAGGCGCAAAGGCAATTCCAAGTCTCGAAGGGCTGGCAGCAATGTGGTCAACATGCGCATGCTCCTCTTCCAAGCATTCCGAATAAGGTAGACGAAGGAGCGAGACCTGCAGCCGTCCGTTCGATTGTTTTTTGCTATGTAACCATGGGAGAAAGGCTATTCATCAGAATCGCGACGCGGGACCTTTGCAGGCATAGCCCTGGGGCCGTTGTGCCGGAAGCGAGATCTCTGCGTCGCTCTTGCCGCTTACCTTCTCGCACCCGTCTGGCATACGAAGGTGACCGCGATGAAATTTGATTGGCATAAGGACCGGATAACTGATGAAACACCGGTAACCGACACCTATCGAAACACGCAGAACGTACGAAGATTCATGATCGAGGCGTGCGGGCCCGGCTTCAGATTTGATCAGGACATCATGGCCTGGGTGAAAGATGGAACATCCAAGACCATGGGACAGGTTGCTGGCGAATGGCTGAGACGGCATCAGCCTTGAATCGACGCGCTACCTATCCAAAGCGCCGAATAGGACGGCAAGGCTGGTCACGACCGTCGATATCTCCAGGTACGACCGCCTCATGCTTGATTCTGCCAGTCACCTTGTGTCGCGCTTTCGTCAGCTTGGCGAGACTGTCTACTATCGAAATTTCCGCCCCTTCAGGAGATTTTTCGATGCACCAGGCCACCGCTCAGCTGTTGCAACGCTACTACGACGCCTTCAATGCGGGTGACATGGTCACCTTCCTGTCGCTTCTCACCGATGACGTGATCCATGACATCAATCAGAGCGGGCGAGAAGTGGGTAAGCCGGCCTTTGAACAGTTCATGCAGCGCATGAACCGCAACTACCGGGAGAAAATTGTGGATCTTTCGATCACCACGAACGAAGCGGGTGACCGGGCGGCCGTCGAGTTCACCGTACTGGGCGAATACCTGGCGACCGATGAAGGGCTACCGGAAGCGAACGGCCAGACTTACCGGCTCCCGGCGGGGGCATTCTTCGCCATTCGGGATGGGCAGGTGGCGCGAGTGACCAACTACTACAACCTTGAAGACTGGGTTGCTCAAGTGTCCGCGTGATGGCCCGGCTGACCTTCCAGCGCTTATCCGGCGCCACGCTTCATCGGTACATTCCTGAACTGGCCCGGTTGCGCATGCGTGTATTCCGAGACTTTCCGTACCTGTACGACGGCGATCCGGAATACGAGGCGCGCTATCTGCAAACCTATGTCGAGGCGCCGCACAGCGTGATCGTGCTGGCGTTCGATGGCGACCGGGTGGTGGGCGCTTCTTCGGGGCTGCCGCTGATTCATGAAACGGAGGAGGTCCAGCAGCCCTTCCGCGAGGCGGATTATGCCGTTGAGACGATCTTCTATTGTGGCGAATCCGTATTGCTGCCCGACTACCGAGGGCAGGGTGCCGGTGTGGCGTTCTTCGAACACCGTGAAGACCATGCGCGCGAGACTGGCGGCATGAAGCATTCATGCTTCTGTGCGGTGGAGCGGCCTGTTACGCACCCAGCTCGGCCTGCAGGTTATCAGCCACTGGATGAGTTCTGGCAGCACCGTGGGTACGAAAGGCACCCAGAACTGGCCACGCAGTTCAGCTGGAAAGACCTCGGCGATTCACACGAGTCGCTCAAACCCATGACCTTCTGGATGAAGCCTTTGCCATGAGTGCGTTTACCCTGGCGACAGCCCAATACGACATCGGCTTTTTCTCTCATTGGGATGACTTCACGGCCAAGCTGGAACGCTGGGTCGCCAGTGCCGTACAGCAAGATGCCAAGCTGCTGGTATTTCCTGAATACGGCAGCATGGAACTGGCTTCGCTATTCGGCCAAGCGGTGTACAGCGATTTGCAGCAGCAGCTCCAGGCGATGCAGACCTTGCTGCCGAAGTGGCGCGACCTGCATCAGGCGCTGGCCCGCCGTCACGATGTCCTGATTCTGGCCAGTTCATTCCCGACGGAATTGCAGGCTGGCCATGTCGTGAACCGGGCGACGCTGTTCGGGCCAGAAGGGATCCTGGGTCATCAGGACAAGCTCATCATGACTCGTTTCGAGAACGAGCAATGGGGCATTCGTGCTGGTGAACGTATTGGTGTCATTGATACAGAACTCGGCCGTATCGGCATCCTGATCTGCTATGACTCGGAATTCCCGATGATTGCCCGTCAGCAGATTACGGCCGGTGCCGAGCTGCTGCTGGTTCCGAGTTGCACCGATACCCAGGCCGGTTTTCATCGGGTGCGTATCGGTTGCCAGGCACGGGCGCTGGAAAACCAGTGTTATGTGGTCCAGTCGCCTACCACCGGCCTTGCGCCCTGGTCCGAAGCGGTTGATATCAATACGGGCCGCGCCAGCGTGTATACGCCGGTGGATTATGGTTTTCCGGATAACGGCATCCTGGTCGAAGGCGCGGATGATGAGGCGAACTGGGTGTTTGCGACCCTCGACCTGCGTGAGCTTGCTCGGATACGCGCAGAGGGTCAGGTGTTCAACCACCGAGACTGGCCAAAGCAGTTGGCGTTGAAGGGGCCGGAGCAGGCCGCTTTCTCCTGACAGCCATTGAAATGCTGACGCGTTGAAGCGGGGCGCTTGCCCACATGTGCCGGGTTGCAGCCCAGGTATGGGCTTCAGGTGATGGGTGTTGGATCTGTCGTGCCTGCACGACCAGACGCTCAGGCGCCTTGCTCCGCGTTCCCTCTCTTACTCTGCCCCATGCTTGACGCTGGACGTCCAGACAAAAAAAGGCCACCTGTAGGTGGCCAAAAAAACTGTTCTACAACCTGCTATCCCGCATCGGACGTCTCGGCCCAGTCTCGAACCTCGTCCGACATCCGTTTGAGTCGCAGCACGGCCAGGCGAGCAATCGGCTCCAGGGCGCTGCCGTCGTTCTCGGCGTAGTCGATGATCTGTTCCTTCATCCGACGCGCCCAGAATTTCTTCAGGTGCAGCGCGATCTGTTCGGCCGCTGCCGCATCGTCCTGATGATGCCGGTTGTTCACGGTGATCTGATTCAACATCTTGATCAGCGTATCCATTTCATTCATTCGAGGCATCCTCCTGTCCGGTGCCATCGCCCATGAAGCGGGCACTCATTTGAGTGCCACTTCCGCAGTCTCGGCATTTTCCAGGTAACCCAGCTGCTTCTGATCGAAGTCCTGGAAGCGCTGCTGCCAGTCTGAGGGCTGCGTTACCTTCTCGACCTGAACGGCCGTCACCTTGTACTCGGGGCAGTTGGTCGCCCAGTCCGAGTTATCGGTGGTGATGACGTTCGCACCGCTGCCTGGGTGGTGGAAGGTGGTGTACACCACGCCCGGAGCCATGCGATCGCTGACCAGGCAACGCAGCACGGTATGCCCGACCCGGCTGCGAATACCCAGCCAGTCGCCATCTTTCAGGCCGCGATCCTCGGCGTCGTTCGGGTGGATTTCCAGCACATCTTCATCGTGCCAGGCGCTGTTGGCGGTCCGACGGGTCTGAGCGCCCACGTTGTACTGACTCAGGATGCGCCCGGTGGTGAGCAACAGCGGGTAGCGACGGTTGACGCGCTCTTCGGTGGCCACGTACTCGGTAATGGCGAAGTTGCCCTTGCCGATCGGGAAGTCCACGCCATGCATGGTCGGCGTGCCCATCGGGTAGTCATCGTTGCACGGCCACTGGATGCTGCCCAGCACTTCGAGTTTGCTGTAGTTGACGCCGGTAAAGGTCGGTGCCAGCTGCGCGATCTCGTCCATGATCTCGGACGGATGGCTGTAGTTCATGGGGTATCCCAGCGCATTGGAAAGCGCTTGGGTGACTTCCCAGTCCTCCATGCCGGCAACCGGCGGCATGACGCGACGTACCCGGTTGATGCGTCGTTCCGCGTTGGTGAAGGTCCCGTTCTTCTCGAGGAAGGTCGCTCCGGGCAGCAGCACGTGGGCGTACTTGGCGGTCTCGTTGAGGAATATGTCCTGAACGATCAGGCAATCCAGCGCCGACAGCGCCGCCTCGACGTGCTGAGTGTTCGGGTCGGACTGAGCGATGTCCTCGCCCTGCACATAGAGCGCCTTGAAGGTGCCTGCCACGGCGGCATCGAACATGTTGGGAATACGCAGGCCCGGCTCGTCATCGAGCGTGGTATTCCAAGCGCTCTCGAAGCGTTGACGCACTTCCGGATCGGCAACGTGCTGGTAGCCCGGCAGCTCATGGGGGAAAGAGCCCATGTCGCAGGAACCCTGCACGTTGTTCTGACCGCGCAAGGGGTTCACACCCACGCCTTCACGGCCGATGTTGCCGGTCGCCATCGCTAGGTTGGCGATGCTCATGACGGTGGTGGAGCCCTGGCTGTGCTCGGTCACGCCCAGGCCGTAGTAGATGGCCCCATTGCCGGCCATCGCGTAGGTGCGGGCTGCCTGGCGGACCAGTCCGGCCGGCACGCCGGTTTCCGCTTCGGAGACTTCCGGTGCATGGCGGGCCTCACTGATGAAGTCGCGCCATTTCTGGTAGGCGTTGGTTTCACAACGGCTTTCGATGAATGCCTTGTCTTCCAGCCCTTCGGTGACGACTACATGTGCCAGTGCGTTGACCAGCGCGACGTTGGTGCCCGGCTTGAGCGACAGGTGCAGACCCTTTTCCGCGTGCGGCGTTTTGAGCAGGTCGATACGCCGTGGATCGGCGACGATCAGGGTGGCGCCCTGGCGCAGGCGGCGCTTCATTTGCGAGGCAAAGACCGGGTGCGCGTCCGTTGGGTTCGCGCCAATAACCAGAATGACGTCGGACTTCATCACCGAGTCGAAGGTCTGGGTGCCAGCGGACTCGCCCAGGGTAGCCTTGAGGCCATAGCCTGTCGGCGAGTGGCAGACACGGGCGCAGGTGTCGGTGTTGTTGTTGCCGAAGGCGGCGCGAATCAGTTTCTGAACCAGATAGGTTTCTTCGTTGGTGCAGCGCGAGGACGTGATGCCGCCGACGCTGTCCCGGCCGTAGGTCGCCTGGGTTTCACGCAGACGCCGCGCAGCGAAAGTCAGCGCCTCGTCCCAGGAAACGGCACGCCACGGCTGATCGATCGAATCACGAATCATCGGCTCGCGGATGCGGTCCTTGTGGGTCGCGTAACCAAAGGCGAAGCGCCCCTTGACGCAGGAGTGGCCGTGGTTCGCGTCGCCACCCTTGTAAGGCACCATGCGGATCAGCTTGTCGCCTTTCATCTGCGCTTCGAACGAGCAGCCCACGCCACAGTAGGCACAAGTGGTGACTACGCTGTGCTCGGGCACGCCTTCTTCGATGACGCTCTTTTCCATCAAGGTCGCGGTCGGGCACGCCTGCACGCACGCCCCGCAGGATACGCACTCCGACTCCATGAACGGCTGATTCTGGCTGGCCGATACGGTCGAGTCGAAGCCCCTGCCGTCGATGGTCAGGGCAAAGGTGCCCTGAACTTCAGCGCAGGCACGCACACAACGCGAGCAGACGATGCACTTGCTCGGATCGAAGCTGAAATAGGGGTTGGAGTTGTCGATCTCGGCATGCAGATGGTTGGCACCTTCGAACCCGTAGCGCACTTCGCGCAGGCCGACGGCGCCTGCCATGTCCTGCAGCTCGCAATCACCGTTGGCTGGGCAGGTCAGGCAGTCCAGCGGGTGGTCGGAGATGTACAGCTCCATGATGTTGCGACGCAGCTTGGCCAGCTTGCCGTTCTGCGTGGTGACCGACATGCCTTCGCTGACCGGCGTGGTGCACGAAGCGGGATAGCCGCGGCGCCCTTCGATTTCTACCGCGCAGATCCGGCAGGAGCCGAAGGCTTCCAGGTTGTCGGTCGCGCACAGCTTGGGCACCGTGATGCCTGCCAGGGCGGCAGCGCGCATGACCGAGGTGCCTTCCGGCACGCTGATCTGAATGCCGTCGATTACCAGGCTAATGGTCGTCTCGGACGTCCGTGCCGGAGTGCCCAGGTCACGGTCGAACAGGGCCGGGTCGAAGCTGTTGACCTGGCCTTTCAGATATTGCTTGGGATCGAAATGGTTCAGCATGCTATGCCTCCCGCCACCAGGGCGTGTCGAGGTGTCAGATCATCAGGGAAATGCTTCATCACGCTCTGCACCGGGAACGGCGTCATGCCGCCCATGGCGCAGAGCGAACCATCGACCATGGTCTCGCACAGATCCGACAGCAGTTCGAGGTTCATCTCGGCATTTTCACCAGCACGGATCCGGTCGATGACTTCAACGCCGCGAACGGCGCCGATCCGGCACGGCGTGCATTTACCACAGGATTCGACAGTGCAGAACTCCATGGCGAAACGGGCCTGCTCGCCCATGTCGACGGTGTCATCGAACATCACGACGCCGCCATGCCCTACCACTCCACCGAATGCGGCAAAGGCTTCGTAGTCGAGCGGGTTGTCCCATTGGCTTTCCGGCAGGTAGGCCCCAAGAGGCCCGCCCACCTGAACGGCTTTGAGCGGGCGGCCACTGCGCGTGCCGCCGCCGAAATCTTCCATCAGCGTTTTCAAGCTGATACCGAATGCCAGTTCGATCAGCCCACCGCGCTTCACGTTGCCCGCTAGCTGCACGGCCAGCGTGCCACGCGAGCGACCCATGCCGTAATCGGCGTAGGCCTGGCCGCCCTGATCCATGATGTACGGCACAGCGGCGAAGGACAGTACGTTGTTGACCACGGTCGGGCGACCGAACAGCCCAACGATGGCCGGCAGCGGTGGCTTGGCGCGCACCAGACCGCGGCGACCTTCAAGGCTTTCGAGCAGCGAGGTTTCTTCGCCGCAAATGTAGGCGCCCGCGCCGAGGCGGACTTCCAAGTTGAACCCCTTGCCGGAGCCCAGCAGATCATCGCCCAGGTAGCCGGCTTTGACTGCACGGCGTATGGCCTCGTCAAGAATCGCCTTGGCCAGCGGATATTCCGAACGCAGGTAAATGTAACCGCGGTCGGCGCCGACAGCGAGACCGGCGATGGTCATGCCTTCGATCAGCATGTAAGGGTCGCATTCCATCACCAGGCGGTCGGCGAAGGTCCCCGAGTCCCCTTCGTCTGCGTTGCAGACGATGTACTTCTGACCCTCGGGCTCGTTGAGCACGGTCTGCCACTTGATGCCGGTCGGGAAGGCGGCGCCGCCACGGCCACGCAGGCCGGACGTTTTGACTTCGTCGACGATGGATTGGCCGTTACGGGAGAGCGCAGCCTTGAGGCCATTGAATCCACGCAGTGCCGTGTAATCGTCGATCGATAGCGGGTCCGTGATACCGATGCGCGAAAAGGTTAGCCGCTGCTGACGCTTGAGGTACTCGATCTCCTCGGTAAGCCCGAGCGCCAGGGCATGGTCCTGCCGGCCTTCAAACAAACCGGCCTCGACGAGGCTTTCTACCGCCTCGGGGGTTACCGGCCCGTAGGCGACCCGACCATCTGGCGTATCGATTTCAACCAGTGGCTCCAGCCAGAACAGGCCGCGTGAGCCGTTACGCACAACGCGCAGCTCTTGCGAGCGAGCTGCAGCGGCGCGCTCGATACGCTGAGCAACCTTGTCGGCACCCAGCGAACGAGCCGTGGTATCACAAGGTACATAAACGGTAATAGTCACCACTTCACCTCCACCGCAACAGTCTTCAGCTCATCGGCCAGTTCATCGAAACGCTCTGGCGTTACGCGGCCATGGACGTCGTTGTTGATCTGCACGGCGGGACCGCAGGCGCAGTTGCCCAGGCAGTACACGGGCTCCAGCGTAATTTCGCGATCCTGAGTGGTCTGGTGATAATCCACCTTCAACGAGGCTTTGACATGCGCTTCCAGCTGACGGCTGCCCACGGCCTGGCAGGCCTCGGCGCGGCAAATCTGGATCACGTTGCGCCCTGCAGGCTGGGTGCGAAAGTGATGATAGAAGCTGATGATGCCGTGTACGTCGGCCCGCGTGCAGCTCAGGGAGTCGGCAATAAGCGGAACCGCGCTGTCCGGAATGTGGCCGAAGCGATCCTGAATGGCATGAAGAGTAGGGAGCATGGCGCCGGGCATCGACTTATGGTCGTCGATCACTTGCTGGATCAGGGCCGGCGTCCAGGCACCGGTAGCTGACGAGATGGTAGTGGACATGACCTGGTTGCCTCATCAGGTAGTCGAACGTGCCGGTCAGGGTCAGGCAACCGACAGCTTGTGTTCGATCAGATATGAATAATTATTCTTAATTGGGTTAAGCTTTAATCAGGTGATCAGCAAACTAACATACCCATTTGACCCAAAAAATATGAACGAAAATGCTTAACTCAAGGCTGCATATCACGCCCACCTGGTTATTCAGAAATGGCAACGGCGAATTGCTGGATCCGATCATCTTTGCCTTGCTCGAAGGTATCCATGACACCGGCAAGCTGACCCAGGCGGCTCATAAGGCGGATATCTCGTACCGTCATGCCTGGAATCTGCTTACCCGTGGCGAGCAATTTTTCGGCATGCCCATGGTGTTGATGCGTAAGGGGCACGGCACGCGGTTATCGCAGCTGGGAGAACAGTTGCTGTGGTCCGAACAACGCCTGCGCGCGCGGCTGGAGCCTCAGCTCGACAGCATGGCCTCCGAGTTGAACCACCAGCTTCAGCAGTTGCTTGAGGGCGCGCATCCGGTGCTGCGGCTGCATGCGAGTCATGGGTACGCGGTCGCCCTCCTGGCTGATCTGCCTGGAGAGCTGAACCTGCGCTATTGCAATCCGCAGGAAGCGCTCAGTGCCCTGAACCGGGGAGACTGCGACCTTGCCAGCTTCCATCTCCCCACGTTCCCTCCGCTGGCCAAGCGAGTCTTAGCCGTTTATCAAGCACTCCTCGCCGGCCAGGACCTTCGCGTCATTCGCTTCGTGACGCGGCGGCAGGGCTTGATCTTGCGCGCCTCTACGCGCAAGCACGTGCATGGACTGGCTGATCTGACCCGTCCTGAGATTCGCTTCATCAATCGCGACGAGCATTCCGGCACCCGTGTCCTGTTCAACCTGCTGCTCGAAGAGCACCAGATCGATAAAGCCCAGATCGCCAGTGGTGCCCAGGAAGAATTCACCCACACCGCCGTGGCCGCTTACGTCGCAGCGGGCATGGCCGATGTCGGCTTCGGTGTCGAGGCGGCAGCCGCGCAGTTCGGGCTGGAGTTCATCAGCCTGGCGACCGAACACTACCTGCTGGTCTGCCACGAAACGCAGCTACGCCAGCACAACGTGCGCCAGTTGCTACAGGCC
The DNA here is from genome assembly GCF_902506445.1 of Pseudomonas sp. 9Ag. Classification (NCBI taxonomy): domain Bacteria; kingdom Pseudomonadati; phylum Pseudomonadota; class Gammaproteobacteria; order Pseudomonadales; family Pseudomonadaceae; genus Pseudomonas; species Pseudomonas sp. 9Ag. The sequence continues at coordinate 4,156,512 of NZ_LR733836.1, read as the reverse complement.
ATGACATCGGACGAGTTTCTGGCAGACATCGACAAGCTGGCCGGCTATGCGCCTGATAAGTGCGGCGAGATCTGCACCTTTGACGAACTTTTGAAAGACAGCTGCGGTTAGCCAGAACGGCCAACCGCTGTTTCCAGGGCAATCTCACCTTTCGTCGGCCGCCGGTCAAATTTTTGAAGTTCGACAAATTATGTGGCGTTGCTGGTTCAGCGTCAGCGTTACCTCGGAGCCGGCCGAGTCGATGTGCCACTGATACGAACACGGAAAGGCAGGAATGGCGGAAGGCAGTGGGAGTCGAACCCACCCAGGGACGGCTGCCGCCCCCAACCGGGTTTGAAGCCCGGCCGCACCACCGGGTGCGATTGCCTTCCAAGATGACGTTGGCCTGTTGGTCACAAAACGTGCGACAGCCTAACTGACCTCATCCTCTGAGGCCAAGGCGCTGTCTCGTCGCACCTTGCGTTCGTTGCCGAACCGGCGGGTGAAGCCGATTCGGTCGAAATGTTCGAGCAGTTGGATGCTGCGTTTGCGGCCGAGCTGGATCTGGTCGCGGAAGGCTGCGGCGCGGATGACGCCGCTCTGGCGTTCCATCTCCAGAACCTGGCTGGCCAGCAGGCGGATGGTCTGCTCGGGATAAAAGAGGTCTTTCACTACCTGTTGCAGCGCGCCAAGGCGAGCCAGCTTGCGCAACAGCTGGCGGACCTGCTCTTCCTCGACGTCCAGCTCACGGGCGATGTCGCGCACCCAGGGCGGGTTGAAGCAGCTGGCGGCAAGCAGCGGCCAGAGTCGGGCTTTCAGTGCCTCTTCCTCGTCGGTCAGGCGTACCCGGTGGCCAGGCAGGTGCAGCCAGGGGCCACTGGCTTCAACCTTGCCCTCGGCCAGGGCCTGTTCCAATAAGGCAATGAATATAGGACGCTCCAGTAACGGCAGAGCGTACCGGCGCAGGCGGTCGCGATCCGGGCCGAGCTCGTCCGGCTGGCTGTCATGAAAGCGCTGCAGGGCGGCCACCAGGCTCTTGCCGAGGTAGTCCCAGGTGCCGCGTTCGAACAGTCTAGGGCCGAGCCGCGTGGTGATCTCCAGCGCCTCGTCTGGAAGCCGCCAGGTTTTCCGGGGTCGGTTGAACTGTCGTTCCAGCAAGGCCGGATCGAGGCCGTTGAGGGCGCTGGGCAGCAGCCCTGGCAACACATCTTCCAGCGTGTCCCCGGCGAGCGCGCGTAGCACCGCCAGGCGTGCCTGACGATGACGGTTGCGGGGCGGCGCAAAAGGGTCGAGTACGCGGCCGCCGCCGAGGGTGCGCTGGGCGGACTGGTCGCGCAGGACCACGCGGTCGCCATGCACCGCATGGGCTGGCGCATTGAGCAGCAGCTGCGCGTGCACGTGGCCACCGGGCGCTAGGCATTCGCCTTCGAGCAGGGCGATGCGGCCGGTGACATCCTGGGCGCCGAGGTGGATGTGCACCGGCGTCCAGTGGCGCAATTCGCGGGCTTCGCTGGCTAAGAGCGTGAATTCGATATCGATGCGCTGGGTGCCATCCTGCAGCTCGGGCGTTACCAGCCAATCGCCGCGACTGATATCGGCCACTGAAAGCCGCTCGCCGCTGAGGTTGAGGGCGACGCGCTGGCCCGCTTGAGCCGCCTGGGCTGTCTGGTTCTGCGCATGCAGCCCGCGGACGCGAACCTTGCGGCCGGACGGCCCCAGGCTCAGTTCGTCCCCCACGTGGGTTCGACCAGCGATGGCGGTACCGGTTACGACCACGCCTGCGCCGGTCACGCTGAATGCCCGGTCAATGGACAGGCGGAAATGTCCGTCTTCGCGGCGCGCCTGCACTTCGGTCGCATGTTCGAGCAAGCGGGCGCGAAGCGCGTCGATGCCTTCGCCGGACACGCTGGACACGGGAAAAATCGGCGCACCGGACAGCGGCCCAGCTTCCAGCAGGGCTTCTACCTGCCGCTGGACTTCGGCGATACGGGATGGCTCAACCCGGTCGATTTTCGTGAGCGCCACCAGGGCCCGGCGAATCCCCAGCAGCTCGACGATCGCCAGGTGCTCGCGGGTCTGCGGCATCACGCCGTCGTCTGCGGCGACGACCAGCAGCACACAGTCGATACCGCAGGCGCCGGCGAGCATGTTGTGCACGAAGCGTTCATGACCGGGGACGTCGATGAAGCCGGTCAGGTCGGGCTCACCCAGCGAGGCGTAGAGGTAGCCGAGATCAATGGTGATGCCGCGCAAGCGTTCTTCCTGCCGACGGTCGCCTGCCTGTCCGGTCAATGCCTGGAGCAGGGCGGTTTTGCCGTGGTCGATGTGCCCCGCGGTGCCGATGATCATGGCACCAGCGCCTGCTGCAGGTGCGAAAGCTGGGCGAGCAACGCCGGCTCATCGTCCAGCTGACGCAGGTCGAGCCAGAGCGCGTCGTCAGCGACCCGGCCCAGGATCGGGATAGGCAATTCGCGCAGCGCCTCTTCCAGCAAGCGCAGGCTGCGGCCGCGCAGGCGCCGGGGCTGCTGCGGGCGAATGCACAAGGCTGCGCTGGGCAGGCGCGCCACCGGTTGTGCGCCACTTCCAATCATGCCCAGCGCCTCCTCGACAGTGACCTGCCAGGGCTCGCCCAGAGCGCTGGCCAGCGCGGGTGCCAGGCGTTTAGCCTGGATGCGGATATCCGCTTGCGGCCGGCTGAGCAGGCGCAGGCTGGTGAGTCGTTCGGCCAGGCGATCCGGGTCGCGATAGAGGTTGAGTACCGCTTCCAGCGCGGCGAGGGTCAGCTTGTCGACACGCAGGGCGCGCTTGAGCGGGTTCTTCTTGATCTTCTGGATCAGCTCGCGGTTGCCGACGATCAGCCCTGATTGCGGGCCGCCGAGCAGCTTGTCGCCGCTGAAAGTGACGATGTCGGCGCCGTCGCGCAGAGCCTCCTGCACGGTGGGTTCGTTGGGCAGGTCCCAGCGGGAAAGGTCGACCAGACTGCCGCTGCCGAGGTCTTCGAGCAACGGCAAGCCGTGCGCATGGGCAATCTGCGCCAGCTCGGCAGTGCCGACGCTGGCAGTGAAACCCTGCACGCTGTAATTGCTGGTGTGTACGCGCATCAACAGGCCGCTGCGCGGATTGATTGCGGCTTCATAATCCTTGGCGTGGGTGCGGTTAGTGGTGCCCACCTCATGCAGCTTCACACCGGCGCGGGCCATGATGTCGGGGATGCGGAAAGCGCCGCCGATCTCGATCAGCTCGCCACGGGAAATGATGCCTTCCTTGCGGGCGCCAAGGCTGTTCAATGCCAGCAGCACGGCCGCTGCATTGTTGTTGACCACCGTGACGGCCTCGGCGCCGGTCAGCTCGCGAATCAGCCCTTCGATGAGGTCATCGCGATCGCCGCGCTTGCCGGTGGCCAGGTCGAACTCCAGATTCAGTGGATAGCGCGCCGCCAGGGTGATCGCCTCGATGGCCTCATCCGGCAACAGGGCGCGACCCAGATTAGTGTGCAGCACTGTGCCAGTTAGATTGAACACGCGGCGCACGCGGCTGCGGTGTTGGTTGGCGAGACGTTCACCGGCGCGGCCGGCTAGCACGGCTTCGGACAGCTCAAGCGCGGCCAGCTGACCGTGGCGAGCCGGCTCCCGCAGCTCGTCGAGCAGGTCGCGCAGCGTGTCGAGCAGAACGTTGCGGCCATAACGCTGCTGCAGCGGGGCGCAGGCGGGCGCGCGCAGGAGCTTGTCGATAGAAGGCAGGCGAACGCTGGTCATCGTGGATTGGCGTGCAGTGGGCAGGTCGCCCTGAACGAGCGCAGCGGCGGCTCCATTCCTTGTTTCGATGCTGCCTGACACGCAGGACCTCTGGACTATTACTGTTATCCGAACAGCATAGACGCCCATTTGCGAGCAGGGTTCAGCCGATGTTTGCCACGTTGGGCACAGGATAGAGGCATTCGCGGTGGTGCGGATGGGCGTGCAAGTTGCTGCCTTAGGGCTAGGTTATTCGGCCATTGGTGCACTCGAGCAGGGCGGTCGACCCCGTTCAACGCTACGGCGCGGCCCGTTCGTTGCGCTCGGGAAACAGCGGTGGTGTAGAAACAAAAAAGCCCCGCCATGCGGCGAGGCTTTTGCGAGCGACTCAGAACAGAGCGGAGTCGTCCCAGGTAGCGGCTCAGGCGTTCTGGCGAATACCGGCCACCAGCCAAGGCTGGTTCTCGCCTTGGGCGCGCTCCATGCGCCAGCTTTCGCTGAACGGTTCGCCCTGGTCGAAGCGTGAGTTCTTCGACACGCCGACGAAGGTCAGCGTGGCAACGGTCTTGTCGGCCTGGTCGTCTACGCCATCAAGCTGAATCTGCAGGTCGTCGACGTAGGTGGACTGGTACGCATCGCCGATCTCGGCGCGCTCACGCTTGAGGAACTCGAATAGTTGCGGCGTGACGAACTCGCTGATCTTGTCCATCTCGTTGGCGTCCCAATGCTGCTGCAGCGAGAGGAAGTGTTCGCGCGCGGCCGTCACGAAGTTCTGCTCGTTGAACCAGGCTGGGGCGTTGATCACTGGAGCAGCAGCCGGACGAGCGGCGCTGCTGCCGCCGAAGATCGACTGCTGTGCAGGCATTTCGCGCTGCATCGGCGCATTCCCGTGTCCGGCCATGGCCGGATGCTGCTGGCGACGGCGCGCGGCAAGGAAGCGGAACAGCAGGAAGGCGATGCCGCCGAAGATCAGGATGTCCATGAACTGGATGCCTTCGAAGCCGTCACCCATGAACATGGATGCCAGCAGGCCACCGGCGGCGAGGCCGGCCAGCGGGCCCAACCAGCGCGAGGCGCCACTGGCGGCGGCAGGTGTCTGACGACCTGCCTGGTTTGGCGCGGCCTGGGTCTGTTGCGGCGCCTGGCGCGTTTGATGGCTGGGCGCCGAGCCGAAGCTCTTACCACCGCCGAAGCGCTTGGCATGAACGTCGAGGCTGAGGGTCAGGCCGATACACAGCGCCATGAAAATGCTGAGCACACGTTGCATTTGGTATTCCTGGGTTGGACGAAGATACGAAGCGGATGGTGCACGCCCCAGTGCGGGCGCGCCAGTTGCAGAGTGTTTCGGGCTTTTGCTCCGCTGCGCTTACCGGGTTAGGCAAGCACAGCGGCTCATCTGACTCAGCGCCAGTTGTACAGTTCTTTCTCGGAGATCTCTTGCATCGGCTTGACCTGCGCCTGGAACGCCTTCATCGACGCCCAGATACGGCCGTTCAGCTCGCTTTGTGCGGCCAGTTCGCCTAGAACGACATCAGACTGCTCACGCATGGCGCTCAATACTTCGTCAGGGAAGCGCTTGAGTTGCGCGCCTTGCTGCTTGAGCTGATCGAGTGCCATGGCGTTGTTGTAGACGTAGTCGTCGATCATATCGCGGCTGGCGGCGCCGGCGGCCTCGGTGAGGATGGCGCGCAGGTCGTCCGGCAGGCTGTCGAGGGCCTTCTGGTTGACCAGGAGCTCGAGCACGGCCTGAGGCTCCTGCCAGCCGGGGTAGTAGTAGTACTTGGCAGCCTTGTGCAGACCAAAGGCCAGGTCGTTGTACGGGCTGACCCAGTCGGTGGCGTCGATGGCGCCGGTCTGCAGGGCGGTGAACACTTCGCCGCCGGGCATGTTGACGGTGGTCGCGCCGAGACGGGTCAGCACTTCGCCGCCCAGGCCGGGGGTCCGGATCTTCAACCCCTGCAGGTCCTGCAGTGAATTGATTTCCTTGTTGAACCAGCCGCCCATCTGCATGCCGGTGTTGCCGACTACCATCGGCTTCACACCGTAGGGCGCATAGGCTTCGTCCCAGAATTCCTGGCCGCCGCCGCGGGTCAGCCAGGCGTTCATCTCGCTGGTCGACAGACCGAACGGCACTGAGGTGAAGAACTGCGCGGTCGGCACCTTGCCCTTCCAGTAGTAGGCCGCGCCATGGCCGAGTTCGGCGGTGCCACGGGAAACGGCGTCGAATACTTCCAGGGCGGGGACCAGCTCACCGGCGGCGTAGACCTTGATGGTCAGGCGGCCATCACTCATGGCCTCGACCCGATCGGCCAGACGCTGGGCGGCAGTACCCAGACCCGGGTAGTTCTTTGGCCAGGCGGTGACCATCTTCCAGTTATAAGTCTCGGGCGCTTCGCTGGCGGCAGCCTTGGGCTCGGCGGTGGGTTCGACTTTCTTTTCGTCGTTGCAGCCTGCAAGGCTGAGGGAGGCAAGCAGGGCAGCGGCAACACCAAACAAGTGACGGCGTTTCATGAATGGCTATTTCCTTTGGCGAATTTTATTAGTATCGGTACAGGTTGACGTAAACGTCATAGCGCTTCCAGTTTGGCATAACTGAGCATCAACCACTTGCTTCCTTCGTCTTCGAAATTCACCTGCACCCGGGCCTGCGCCCCGGAGCCTTCGAAGTTGAGGATGGTGCCCTCGCCGAACAGCGAATGACGCACGCGCTGACCAAGGTTGAACGGGGTATCCGGCACATTGGCTCCATCGAACAGCGAGCCACCACTCATGCCGCGGGTATTGAAGCTGCGGCTGACGGTATTGCTCAAGCGCACTTCGCTGATCAGCGCGGGCGGCAGTTCGCGAATGAAGCGCGAGATCTTGTTGTAGGTCTCGCTGCCATACAGCCGACGGGTTTCGGCATAGGTGACGATCAGCTGCTGCATGGCGCGGGTGATGCCGACATAGGCCAGGCGGCGTTCTTCCTCGAGGCGGCCGGGTTCTTCCAGGCTCATCTTGTGTGGGAACAGGCCTTCTTCCATGCCGACCAGGAACACCAACGGAAACTCCAGGCCCTTGGCGCTGTGCAACGTCATCAGCTGCACGCTGTCTTCGTGGTCGCCGGCCTGCTGCTCGCCGGCCTCCAGCGACGCGTGATCGAGGAAGGCGGCAAGCGGGGTCTGCTCGTCATCCTGATCTTCGCTGTAATTGTCGAAAGCACGCGCAGCGGAGACCAGTTCTTCGAGGTTCTCCACCCGTGCCTGAGCCTTCTCGCCTTTTTCGTCACGATGGTAGGCCAGCAGTCCGGACTGCTCGATGACCAGCTGCGCCATGTTGTGCAGCTGCATGCCCTCGACTTTCAGGGCGAGACCGTCGATCAACTCAACAAAGCCGTTCAGTGCACTCGCTGCACGGCCCGATACCACCTTGGTGCCGACCGCCTGGTGCAGCGCGGCCCACATCGAGGTTTCCTGCTGGCGCGCCAGCTGGCGCAGGGCTTCGACGGTTTTCTCGCCGATGCCACGTGCCGGCACGTTTATTACCCGTTCCAGTGCCGCGTCGTTGTCCCGCGCCTGGATCAGGCGCAGGTAGGCCATGGCGTTCTTGATCTCGGCACGTTCGAAGAAGCGCTGGCCACCGTAGATCCGGTAGGGAATGCGTTCGCGCAGCAGGGCTTCTTCGAGGACCCGCGATTGGGCGTTGGAGCGATAGAGGATGGCGATCTCGCTGCGGCTCATGCCCTCGCGGATGGCTTTCTCGATGCTCTCGACGACGTAGCGCGCTTCGTCGTGTTCATTAAAGGCGGCGTAGAGGCTGATCGGCTCGCCCTCGCAGCCTTCGGTCCACAGTTCCTTACCGAGGCGGCCCTGGTTGTTGGCGATCAGGGCGTTGGCGGCCTTGAGGATGCAAGCGGTGGAGCGGTAGTTCTGCTCGAGGCGGATTGTTACGGCGTCCTGGAAGTCTTCGCTGAACTGGTGCAGGTTCTCCACCCGAGCGCCGCGCCAGCCGTAGATCGACTGGTCGTCGTCGCCCACCACCATCAGGCTGTCGCCGCCTTTGGCCAGCAGGCGCAACCAGGCGTACTGCACGGCGTTGGTGTCCTGGAACTCGTCCACCAGGATGTGCCGGAAGCGGCGCTGGTAGTGATCCAGCAGGCCTGGGTTATCGCGCCAGAGGTCCAGCGCGCGCAGCAATAACTCGGAAAAGTCGATGACCCCGGCGCGGGCACAGGCTTCTTCATAGGCCTGGTAGATGCTCAGCATCGTTGCCAGGAACAGGTCGCCGCTGGGCTGGATGTTTTTGGGCCGCAGGCCTTCGTCCTTCTGCCCGTTGATCCACCATTGGGCCTGGCGCGCCGGCCAGCGCTGCTCGTCGAGGCCGAGTTCGCGGATCACCCGCTTGACCAGCCGTTGCTGGTCGTCGGAGTCGAGGATCTGGAAATTCTGCGCCAGCTTGGCTTCCTGCCAGTGCGCGCGCAGCAGGCGGTGGGCCAGGCCGTGGAAGGTCCCGACCCACATGCCTTGCGGGTTGACCTTCATCAGCTGCTCGATGCGCTGGCGCATCTCGGCGGCGGCTTTGTTGGTAAAGGTTACTGAAAGAATCGAGTGCAAAGATGCGCGCTCGACCTGGTGCAGCCAGGCGATACGGTGCACCAGCACGCGGGTCTTGCCCGAGCCGGCACCGGCGAGGACCAATTGACGACCCAGCGGCGCGGCTACGGCCTGGCGCTGGGCATCGTTGAGGGAGTTCAGGAGAAGAGAGAGATCGTCATGCATGGGCGCCATTCTAGCCGGAAATCTGACTGACCCGCTCGTGCAACGGATGGGGTGCTAGAGGGTCAACGGCAGAGTGCGGGCTTGTCTGTTACAGCCGAGACAGCGCCATGCGCCGGGCCGGCCCTGGATCACAGAGCCTGTAAATATCCAGCTGATCCATACCTGCGTATCGTCAATATGGTCTTTGGTCGGACAGACGATGACCGGGCGCTAGCATCGTGCCATTATCGGGGCGTACCTCAAGGCACGCTTAATGCTCCAGACATCCATTACAAGAACAGCCCGATGATCGATTCCGCACAAGCTAATCCGTCGGCGTCAATGGCCATGGAGGACCACGCCGCTTTCAATCTTGCAGAGAGCGACCAGCGGGCCGAGCGCACGCGGCTGCTCTATGAGGGCTCACGACTCGCGCTGCTGCTGATGATCATCACCAGCCTGGTGTTTCCCGTCGTGCTCTGGGCGGAAGGGCCGAAGCTGCAAACGGCGATCTGGTCGGGTGTGACTTTTGCGCTCGCCCTGCTGCGGCTGCAGCAGACGCGCCGCTTTGCCAAAGCCAGCGCAGAGGAGCAGCAGCATCCTCGCTGGTATCGAACCTTTCTACTAGCCAGTGTCGCCAGTGCGATGACGCTGGACTACGCCATCATCGAGCTGGCGCTGGACGGGCCGTTTTTACAGCAGACAATACTGCTCGGCTCGCTTGCCTCGGTGTTCTTTGCCGGGTGCGTGGCCTGCGGCGTGTCGCTCCGGGCGTTCGGCGCGTTTGCCATCCCAGGGCTGCTTCCCGCAGCGGTTGTGCTGCTGGGCAGCGGTGAGCCCCAACTGCAGGGATGGGGTGTGCTGGCGGCGATCGTGTTGCTCACGCTGAGTATGATCGCCTGGCAAATGAACCGAGTGGTTACGGCCAGCCTGGCCCAGCGTCTGCACAATCAGTTGCTGATCCGGCGGCTGGAAAACATGCGCGGGCAAGCCATCGAGCTGAACGGCGAACTGGGCCGGGAAATCGAGCAACGCCGTCATGCCGAGTGCCGGCTACGGGAGGCTTTCGATGGGCTGGAGCGGCGCGTGATCGAGCGCACTGCTGCGCTGCATGAAAGCGAGGCACGCCTGAGCCTGGCGCTGGAAGCCAGCGAGCTGGGCATGTGGGATTGGGACATGGCCAATGGCGAGGTCCTCCATTCGAGAATGGACGTGGTTTTTGGTGTAGGCCTGAGTGACCGACTGCTGCTGGTCGACCAGCAGCGTCCTGAGGTGCATCCGGAAGATGGCCCGCGTGTCCGGCAGGACATGATCGATCACTTGAAGGGCAAGACCGACAGCTATGCCGTGCAATATCGGGCGATGCTGAGCGACGGTAGCTTCGTATGGATCGAAGACCGTGGTCGCGTCACCGAGCGCGATGCCAGTGGCCGTGCCTTGCGCATGATTGGAACCCGGCGAGACATCAGCGAGAGCCATCGTCAGGCCGAGCAATTGCGGTTGGCCGCGACGGTGTTCGAGGCGGCGGGTGAGGGCATGGCGATCATGGACCCCGAGTTCAATCTGCTCGCGGTTAATCAGGCTTGCTGCGACCTGTCCGGTTTCAGCCGAGCCGAATTGATCGGCAGAAGCGTCGCCCTGCTGGCCAGCTCCGAGGACAGTCGCCAGCAATATGCGGTGATTCGCGAAAGCCTGGCGCAGCACGGCAGCTGGCAAGGCGAGCTGATCGAAACCCGCAAAAACGGCGAGGTCTACCCGCAATGGGCGCAGATGCGCGTGGTGCACGACCGGCAAGGCAACGTTTGCAACGTGGTCGCATTTGTTTCCGACCTCAGCGTCAGGCGCCAGGTCGAGGAGCGTCTGCGTTACCTGACCCACTTCGACGAGCTGACCGGGCTGGCCAATCGCAGCTTGCTCAAGGAACGTCTGCACAGCGCCTGTGAGCGTAGTCGCTGCAGTAACCGTGGGCTGGCGGTGCTCTATATCGATCTCGATCGTTTCAAGACGCTGAATGAAAGCCTGGGGCACGAGGCGGCTGATCAGCTGTTGCGTGAGGTCTCGCGCCGTCTGTCCCACACCCTGTCAGACGCCGACACCATTGCCCGTTTGTCCGGTGATGAGTTCGTGGTGGTGCTCGAAGGGTACGGTAGCCTGGCCAGCCTGGCGCACAGCGGTAGCCGTCTGCTGTCGCGCATCAGCAAACCCATTCAGATCGACGATCAGGAGCTGGTCATCAGTGCGTCCATTGGTGTCAGCCTCATGCCAGACAACTCACGGGAGGCGACCTCGCTGCTGTTGCAGGCAAACATGGCCATGCAGCATGCCAAACATCTGGGCGGCAACACCTTGCAGTTCTTCACCGAGCGCTTGCAGGTGTCGAGCCTGGAAAATCTCAAGCTGGAAAACCAGCTGCGTCGCGCCGTCGAGGAAGGCCAGCTGGAAGTCTTCTATCAACCTCGGTTGAGCGTGAAGGAAGACAGCCTGGATGCGGCCGAAGCGTTGGTGCGCTGGCGGCATCCGCAGAAAGGCCTGATTGCGCCGGGCTTTTTCATTCCATTGGCCGAGGAAACCGGGCTGATCATCCCGCTCGGCGAGTTCGTGCTGCGCGAGGCCTGCCGGCAGGCGCGTCAATGGCAGCTCGACGGACTGGCCGCGATTCGGGTTTCGGTGAACCTGTCGGTCAAGCAGTTACGCCAGGGTAATTTCGTCAGCTTGGTGCGCCAGGTGCTGGAGGAGACCGGGCTGCCAGCCGACCGGCTCGAGCTGGAACTGACCGAAAGCCAGCTGCTCGATGACATCGACAATGCCATCAACATCAGCCGCCAGTTGCGCGCGCTGGGCGTGAAGCTGGCCATCGACGACTTCGGTACCGGCTATTCCTCGCTGAGTTACCTCAAGCGCTTCCCGGTGGACTACGTGAAGATAGACCGGTCTTTCATTTCCGAACTGGATCAGGTCGGCGAGGATTCGGCCATCGTTCGAGCCATCATCGCCATGGTCCACAGCCTGGAACTGAAGGTTGTCGCCGAGGGTGTCGAAACCCAGGCACAGGCGGATTTCCTCAAGGCTCACGGCTGTGACGAGATGCAGGGTTACCTGATCAGCCGGCCAGTGCCGCCTGAGGAGTTCGTCAAACTCTTGGTTTGATGGTCTTTTTCTGCCTGTAGGGTGGGCTTCAGCCCACCGCTTGCTCTGCGTCACACCAACTGCTGGTGGGCTAAAGCCCACCCTACGGTTGTCGCCGCAGAACCCGCCACGCGGCGGCGGCGGAGCGGGTCCTGAGCCGGCGCCGTGCTGGCGGCTAGCCGCGGGTGGTGCCGCCGTCCAGCTCCCGCATCACCAGGGCATACCGCAGATCCACCGTTTCCGGGACTGGCAGGTAAAGCACGTGTCCGTCGCCGGGTGCCACTTCCGCACGTTCGCCGCGCTTGTTCTCCAGCGCGTCCAGGCGGAAGTTCAGGTTGCCCTGAGGTGTCATCAGTTCCAGGCGGTCGCCAACGGCGAAGCGGTTCTTGACGATCACCTCAGCCAGCCCGTTGCGCCGCTCGCCGGTCAGTTCGCCGACGAACTGCTGGCGGTCCGACAGCGAGAAGCCGCGCTCGTAGTTCTGGTACTCGTCATGCACGTGACGACGAAGGAAGCCCTCGGTATAGCCGCGGTGGGCCAGGGACTCCAGGGTGTCCATCAGCGACTTGTCAAAGGGTCTGCCAGCGACCGCGTCGTCAATGGCCTTGCGGTAGACCTGTGCGGTGCGCGCCACGTAGTAGTGCGATTTGGTCCGGCCTTCGATCTTCAATGAATGCACGCCCATCTGCACGAGCCGCTCGACGTGCTGCACAGCGCGTAGGTCCTTGGAGTTCATGATGTAGGTGCCGTGCTCGTCCTCGAAGGCTTCCATCATCTCGCCGGGACGGCTGCTGTCCTCCAGCAGAAATACCTGATCGGTGGGCGCACCCGCGCCGAGTGTGGGCTGGTTCCGACCCTGATCAAGCTGCTGGAGCGGAATCGGCTGGTACTGCTGGACGATGTTGCCCAGCTCGTCTTCCTTGCCCTCGTGAGCCTTGTACTCCCAGCGGCAGGCGTTGGTGCAGGAGCCCTGATTGGGGTCGCGCTTGTTGATGTAGCCCGAGAGCAGACAGCGTCCTGAGTAGGCCATGCACAGCGCACCGTGGACGAAGACCTCCAGTTCCATGCCCGGCACCTTTTCACGGATCTCGCCGATCTCCTCCAGCGACAGCTCGCGGGAAAGGATCGCGCGGGTCAGCCCCTGCTGGCGCCAGAACTCGACGCTGGCCCAGTTCACCGCGTTGGCCTGGACCGAAAGGTGAATGGTCATCTCAGGGAAATGCTGGCGAACCAGCATGATCAGGCCGGGATCGGACATGATCAGCGCATCCGGGCCCATCGCCACCACCGGCTCCAGGTCCTTGATGAAGGTGCGCAGCTTGGCGTTGTGTGGCGCGATGTTGACCACCACGTAGAACTGCTTGCCCTGGGCGTGCGCTTCATCAATGCCCAGACGCAGGTTGGCGTGATCGAACTCGTTGTTGCGCACGCGCAGGCTGTAGCGCGGCTGCCCGGCATAGACCGCGTCGGCGCCGTAGGCAAAGGCGTAGCGCATGGATTTCAGGGTGCCGGCGGGCGACAGCAGTTCGGTGTGAGGGTGAGTCATGGTGCGGTGGCTCTGTATACCGACAAAAAGTGTGCGGATTCTACTGAGTTGGCCCGCGCTTTTCGCCCCGTCAGGTCAATTCGATGGCGAACTCCTGCGGCGGGCCCCAGTCACTTTTAAACAGGGCTTGAGTCGAGCGCACCGAGTTCCGATGCAGGCCAACCCGTTACCACCGGAGGCCATCTTGAGCGCTAACACTGTCGATGCCAGAGGCAGCCTGACCGCGACGAGCTTTCTCGGGATTGGTCTGATGGCGGCGATCGATGAGATCGTTTTTCACCAGATCCTCGCCTGGCACCATTTTTTCGACCGCTCAACGCCTGCGATCTCGATCCTGTCCGACGGCCTGTTGCACTCGGCTGAGCTGCTGATGCTGGCGGCCGGGTTTTACCTGTTCGTTCGGCTGATTCGTCATCAAACGGTGTCGCGCTGGCACGCCTGGGCGGGGCTGTTGTTCGGAGCCGGAGGCTTCCAGCTGTTCGACGGCATTGTCGATCACAAGGTGCTGCGCTTGCACCAGGTGCGCTACGTCGACAATCTCTGGCCATACGACCTGGCCTGGAACGGCTTCGGCGTATTGCTGCTGGCGGTTGGGTTCTTTATCTGGCGTAGGGCCGGCGCCAGCTTGCAGCAGCGCGGGGTAAGCAGCCTGTGAGTCATGACGCTCATCTGTTGACTCTCGCCGGGACCTTCATGCTGGTGCTGGTGACGCAAGGGCTGTGGTTTGCCTATGTGCTGGGCGTCCGTGCACAACGCAGGCGTCGCAAGGTCTGGCATTGCTGGCGGTTGGCCAGTTTCAGCTTGGGGTGCGGGTTGTTAGTGGTGGCCTTCTCGCCGCCGATGGTCGAGTGGGGGCACTCGGATCTGCGTGGGCACATGGCCCAGCACCTGTTGCTTGGCATGTTCGCCCCCATCGCCCTGATGCTAGGGGCGCCGGGCACCCTGTTGCTGCGCAGCGTGCCGGTAACCACCGCACGACGCATCACCGATTTTGCGGCGACGGTGCCGGTGCGTTGCCTGAGCCACCCTGTCACTGCATTGTTTCTGGATATCGGTGCGCTGTACCTGCTCTACCTTACGCCGCTGTTTCAGCTGAGCTTCAGTGAGCCCTCGCTGCACATTTGGCTGCACCTGCACTTCGTGCTTGCCGGCTATCTGTTCAGCTGGTCCATTGCCGGCCCGGATCCGGCGCCCCATCGGCCGGGGATGCGTTTGCGGTTGCTCGTACTGTTCGCCGCTATCGCCGCTCACGCGGTGCTTGGCAAGTTGATGTATGCCTATGGATTTCCCCGAGACGCGGGCCTTGAACTGGCCGAGATCGAAGCGGCGGCGCAGCTGATGTACTACGGCGGCGACCTGGCCGAGCTGATCCTGGCGCTGGTGTTCTTCGCCGGCTGGTATCGGCGCCGCAAGCTGTCCGAATCGGCCAGCGAATGGCAGACGGCAAACCGCCGGAGCTAGCGCGAGCCAGATCCGGCGGTCGGTGTTGCGGGGGCGGAGTGGTTACGCCGCGGCAATCACGTCTCCGTGGTTTTCTGGCTCGATCAGCGCGCGGTGCAAGGCTGCGACGGCGTCGTCGTAGTCTTCCTCATTGACCACACACTGCATCTCGACCTGGCGGATCGACTGATGCACCGCCTGGATGCTGATGCCAGCGCCGGCCAGTGCAGCCACGGTCTTGGCAAGGATCCCTTTGACCTTGAGGTCAGAGCCGATCGCCGAGACGATGGCGACGTTGTGCACGGTCACTTCCGCCGCCGGGTACTTTTCCTCGATCAACCGCGCGGCGCGGTTGATCAGCTTGCGCGACCCCGAGGCGTAGTAGGTGATGCTGTTGGCGTCGGAGTCCTTGTTCACCACATAGAGACGCAGCTGCTTGAGCAGCTTGCTGATCTCGATGTCGTAGCCGACATCACCGAGCATATCCTGATCGAACACCTCGATGCCGAAGACGTCCTTGCGCCCGGCGATGATCTCGACGCAAGGCCGCTCGCTCTTGTAGTCCTGGCTGATGAGGGTGCCGGCGTGCTCGGGTTCGAAGGCATTCTTGATGCGCAGCTCGATGCCGGCGCGTCGCAGGGTCTTCGCTGCACGCGGATGGATCGCCTCCATGCCCAGGTTCGACAGCTGGTCGGCCACGTCGTAGTTGGTGCGGCCGATAGTGACCACCTTGTCCGCGCCGACCAGATTCGGGTCGGCGGAGGAGAGGTGAAATTCCTTGTGGATGATCGCTTCGCGGGCGCCGGTGGCAGCAGCAATCTGCGCGAAGGTGATCTCGCTGTAGCCGCGGTCGAAGGTGTTCATCAGGCCTTCGCTGCAATGCGTGTAGCCGGTGGCAACTACCAGTTCGCGGGACAGGTCCACCTCTTCGAAGCTGTGGCGCACCATTTCATCGAAGGGCAGCGGTGCGTCGCGGTGCCAGCCGGTGAGGTCGACCATCTTCGCGTTGATGCCGCGATGCTTGAGCGCCAGCACCGAGTTGAAGGCTGAGTGCGCCTCGCCGAGCGAGGCGAGCATCTCGCGCACCTTCATCAGGTGCTCGTCGAGCTGGAAGTGGCCATAGGCGCAGAGACGTTGCAGGCTGCTCATGCACTCGCGGGCATCGTCGATGCGCGAGTTGATGAACTGGTTGGCAGCGCGCAGCTCGAACGCGCTAAACAGCTCGGCATTCTTGTCGAGCATGCGTGTGCGCACGGTTTCCAGTGCATCAAGCCAGGCGCCCTCACTGCGGGCATCGGCGAAGCGCTGGTAGACGCCCGGTTCTCCGGTCTTCTTGTGTTCCAGCAGCAGATTGGTCATGCCGCTGTAGGCCGATACGACGAAGACGCGCTGATAGAGCTCGTCGCCTGTGCGATGGCCAATAAAGATGTTGTTGAGCAGTTCTTCGAAGCGGCTCATGGATGTGCCGCCGATCTTTTCTACGGTATGCATCGATTCATCGTCCCGTCTTGGGGGTGAATTTTCATCCCTGGGCCGCCTCTCGGCCGCCAACAAAGATCAGGCCCGGTATGCGGGCCTGATGGATACGTCAGAGATACTGTTGTGGCTTGATCTGCAGAGGCTCGAAATTCTCGCGCTCACCGACAAAGGCCGGGCGTGGCGAGAGGCCGCAGAACGGGGCCTGCGCGGCATTATCTACATGGTTGTAGACATAGAACAGATTGCTGCGCGCGCTGGGGGTGATGTTGCTGTTGGAGCCGTGCATGGTGTTGCAGTCGAAAAACACCACGCTCCCTGCCGGGCCGGTGGCCGTGTCAATGCCGTAACGGTCCGCCAAGCGGGTCAAGCTGTCATGGTCGGGTACGCCGAACTCCTGCTTGCGCAGCGACTTCTCGTAATGGTTCTCCGGCGTCGCGCCGACGCAGCGGATGTAGTGCTTGTGCGATCCCGGCACCAGCATCAACGGACCATTGTGAGCTTCGTTGTCGGTCAGCAGGATCGAGCAACTCAGGGTGCGCATGCGCGGCAGGCCGTCTTCGACATGCCAGGTTTCGAAATCCGAATGCCAGTAGAACTCCTTGCCGGTAAAGCCGGGTTTGAAGTTCATCCGCGACTGGTGCACATAGATGTCACCGCCGAGTATGAAACTGGCGATAGCAGCAATGCGCTCGTCACAGGCGACACGGGCGAACAGCGGGTTATCGGCGTGGATGGCAAACACCGAGCGGATCGCGCCGCTATCGGGTTCCTTGATGGTCTTGCCGGATTCGGCAACGGCCGGATCCTGGCGCATGCGGTCGAGCTCTTCGCGGAATACCGCGACTTCCTCGGCGCTGAACAGATTGGGGATGACCAGGTAACCGTCACGCTCGAAGCGTTCGATCTGGTCCGGAGGAATTGGGGCGTTAGCCAGGTCATTGCGGTAGACGACCGGGTCCAGACGCTCTTGCCAGCTGGGTTCGTCGTGCTGGCGCGAAGGGTACAGGTCGGCTTGCACGGGGTTCACTTTAAACTCTCCTTGAATCGGGTGTCGCAGGGCGGGGTGCAGCCGCCCTGCGGAGTCGCATCAGACTACGGTTTCGGCTTCAAGCGGATACACACCGCTTTCGTCATGCACTTCTTTGCCGTTGAGCGGCGGGTTGAACACGCAGGCCATCTTCATGTCCTCGCTGCCGCCACGGAGCAGGTGCTCGTCGTGCTTATCGAGGATGTACAGCGTGCCGGCCTCGATCTTGTAGATCTTGCCGTCTGCGATGGTTTCGATCTCACCGTTGCCGCTCATGCAGTACACCGATTCCAGATGGTTCTGGTAGTGGATGTGCGTCTCGGTGTTGGCGTAGATGGTGGTGATGTGAAACGAGAAGCCCATCTTGTCGTCCTTGAGCAGCATCCGGGTGCTGTCCCAAGTGTCGGTCTTGATTTTGCGGTTGGACTGCTCGCATTCGGCCAGGGTACGTACGATCATCTGATTCTCCTTAAGAGGCCTGAGTGGCGGCTTGATCGGACATCACGGCGGCGAACGCCTTGTCCAGAATGCTCATGGCCTTGTCGATCTGCTCTTCGCTGATGATCAGCGGGCAGAGACACTTGACCACTTCGCTGTGAGCGCCGCTGGTTTCAACGACCAGGCCGTTTTCGAAGGCGTGACGGCAGATGGCGGCGGCGGTGTCGCCGTCCGGGCAGCTGATGCCGATCATCATGCCGCGACCTTTGACGAACAAAGAGTCAGGGCCGTAGCGGCGGACGATCTTGTTCATGCCGTCGGCGATGCGCTTGCCCTTCGCCTTGACGCTGTTGGCAAACTCGTCGTCTTTCCAGAAGTGCTCGATGGCAGCAGCAGCGGTGACGAACGCGTGGTTGTTACCACGGAAAGTGCCGTTGTGCTCGCCCGGCTTCCACTGGTCCAGTTCCTTGCGCAGCAGCACCATGGCGAATGGCAGGCCATAGCCTGAAAGCGATTTGGACAGGGTAATCATGTCCGGCTTGATGCCCATCTCTTCAAAGCTGAAGAAGGTGCCAGTCCGGCCACAGCCGGCCTGGATGTCGTCAATGATCAGCAGCATTTCGTGCTTGCGGCACAGCTTCTCCAGCTTGCGCACCCACTCGGCCGAGGCGGCGTTCAGACCGCCTTCGCCCTGGACCACTTCAACGATCACCGCAGCCGGCTTGTCGACACCGCTGGATGGGTCGGTCAGCAACTTGTCCATCATCGCGATGGTGTTGACCTTGTCGCCGAAGTAGTTGGCGTAGGGCATACGGCTGACGTCGGTCAGCGGAACGCCGGCGGCGCCACGGTGATGCTTGTTGCCGGTCGCAGCGAGCGCGCCGATGCTGCAGCCATGGAAGCCGTTGGTGAAGCTGATGATGTTATTGCGGCCGGTCACCTTGCGCGCCAGCTTCAGCGCGGCTTCTACCGCGTTGGTGCCGGTCGGGCCGGTGAACTGCATGACGTAGTCCATGTTGCGCGGCTTGAGGATCAGGCGATCGAAGGTGGAGAGAAAGGTCTCCTTCGCTTCGGAGTACATGTCCAGGCCGTGCGTGATGCCGTCGGCCTCGATGTAATCAAGCAGCGCCTGCTTGAGTACCGGATGGTTGTGGCCGTAGTTTAGCGTGCCGGCACCGGCGAGGAAGTCGATATACGTCTTGCCTTCGCGGGTAGTGAGTTCAGCGCCACGGGCCTGCTTGAAGACCACTGGAAAGGAGCGGCAGTAGCTGCGAACGCCAGATTCGTGCAGTTCGAAAGTTTTCATGCGTTTTCCTCTAGTTCTTCTTCTGAATTGGGTGCGGCGAACGGGCCGGCGCGGTAGAGCACTTCGTCTTCGTGCTTGCCGGCAAAATGTTCGGCGCGGGAGAACAAGGTGCGGGTGCTGTAGTCGACGCCAAGTTTGGCGAAGGCCTTTTTGAACAGCGCCTGGGATGCCCCGTTGTCCGGCGAGATGGTGGTTTCCAGGTTAGCGACGCCCTGCTCTCTGGCGACCCGTGCGATCAATGCCATCAGCATGCGCAGCGCCAGACCCTGGCCGCGCATCGAAGCGTCGACGGCGACTTGCCAGACGAACAAGGTGTCTGGGCGAGCAGGGGGGCAGTAACCGGAAATGAAACCTACCAATTGGCCATCCGCGTTTGTGGCGGCAATGGAGGTGTCGGCGAAATCGGAGCATTGCAGAAGGTTGCAGTACGCCGAATTGGTGTCCAGAGGTTGGCAGCGTGCTACCAGCTCATGAAGGGGATAACCGTCGCCGTCGGTTGGGCGACGGAGCGTTACGGTAGGAATACTCAAAACAAGACCTTTGGGGTTGCTGATTGAAATCCTTTTCTAGAATAAACACATCGAAAAATTAATCTCAACCCAAGTCGCCGATCATGGGCATTGATTCGCCGCTGATATCTCCGAAGTTCACCGTTTATCGCGAAAGTTGAACTTGCTCGCCGGTCGCCATGTTCCCCGCCGGCTGGGCGCGGATATATCGGCGAATATCAGCGTCAAATCAAACGTCTCCGCTGGGGTAGTTGCGCTACTTGATTCAGTTGCGCCGCAAGAGCGCCTCAAGGCCTGCAGTAAACAGGGCTTAGTTCCCATGAAACGGGGCTTTGCGCGGGTTGATGCGAGGCCGGGTGCGATGTGGATAACGGGCGGGGTAACGAGGTTGGAACTCGCCGAAGTTCCACCTGGATCGAGGGCTGAATTATCGAGGCTGTCGTGGCAAGTTCAATCGCCGATATCGGGGCTGGATATCGGCGATCCGCTTCGCGGAGATGGCGACTTCATCGCATTTGGTTAATTTTTTCTTTCAGCTCAACAATATGCCGAGACTGCGAAGTTCATACGGTAGTTGTGAGACGCCTATGCGTTAGTTGCAGCTACTCGCGCAGAACAGCTCTAGCTCGGGTGCTGCAACTCGTGCCGGTGCTGTGACCGCTGAGTCGTTCGGCTGGCTCAGCGCCACCATTGGCGTCCTTGATGCTCGATCAGTTGGTGCGCTTGCTCAGGACCGTCGGTTCCGGCCGGATAAGGTCTGGGTTTGCGGTAATGGCTCTGCCAGCCGCAAAGGATCGGGTCGACCCAGTTCCAGGCCGCTTCCACCTCATCACGGCGCATGAACAGGGTCGAGTCGCCTTCGATCACGTCCAGCAACAGCCGCTCGTAGGCCTCCCAGCGACGCGTGCTGCTGAATGCGTGCGCAAGGTTCAGGTCGAGCTCCACGGGCTCCAGCTGCATCCCTTTGCCCGGTGCCTTGGCCATCAGCTGCAGACTGATGCTCTCCTCGGGCTGCAGGCGAATCACCAGGCGGTTGACCTCGCCCTTGGTGAAGAGCATGTGGGGTACCTGTTTGAAAGTGATGATGATCTCCGAGCGCTTCTTCGCCATGCGCTTGCCGGTACGAAGGTAGAAAGGCACGCCTGCCCAGCGCCAGTTGTCGATCTCCACTTTCACAGCGACGAAGGTTTCGGTGTCGCTGTCGTTATCGACGTCTTTCTCGAAATAGTAGGCCTGGACGTCATGACCGCCGATGCGCCCACCTGCGTATTGGCCCCGTACGGTCTTGTCTTGCACGTCATTGCCTGTGATGGGCTTGAGCGCTTCGAGAATTTTCACCTTCTCACCGCGTATCGACTTGGCGTCGAAGCGCACCGGGGCTTCCATCGCCACCAGGCAGAGCAGCTGCAGCAGGTGATTCTGCAGCATGTCGCGCATGGCGCCGGCATGGTCGTAGTAGCTACCGCGCTCCTCCACGCCAAGGGTCTCGGCGACGGTGATCTGCACATGATCGATGTGGCCGCTGCGCCAGATCGGCTCGAACAGCGCATTGGCAAAGCGCAGCGCCATGAGGTTCTGCACGGTTTCCTTGCCCAGGTAGTGATCGATCCGATAGATCCTCGACTCCGGGAAGACGTTACCGATGGCCTCGTTGATCTCAAGGGCTGATTCGAGGGAATGGCCGATGGGCTTCTCCAGGACGATGCGCGCGTCTTCTCCGGCAAGCCCCGCGCTTTCGAGGTTCGAGGCAATCGGCTCGAACAGGTTGGGCGCGGTCGCCAGGTAATGCACCCGTACGCGACCTTCGGCTTCTCCAAGGTGGTGCGCGAGGCGGATGTATTCACCCCGTTGAGTGGCGTCCATGGGGAAGTAGTCGAGGCGTTGGCTGAACGCTTTCCATATCTCAGCCTCGAAGTCCGTGCGCGCAATTTGCGCTCGGAGGTGACGCTCGGCCAGCGCCAGGTAGGCATTGCGGTCGATGTCCTGACGGGCGATCGCCAGGATGCGGACATCAGCATGCAGCCGATGCTCGCGATGCAGGTAATACAGCGCAGGGATGAGTTTGTGTAGCGCCAGGTCGCCGGTACCGCCAAATACCAGCATGTCGCAGGAAATGGACACAGCGTCACTCCTAGAAGGTGGACAGACTCGATAGGTGGGCGATACTGCGAAGCTTGTAGTATAACTACAAGCCCACTACAACCCAGCCGGCTGGACGGATGCGAGCACACCCGCAGCGTTCGACCATTCTTGCCGAGTTTTGATCATAGCGAGTCCCCCACGTGAACCTGCTGCAACACATTGCCCAATCGAGAAGTTCGTTACGCAAGTCGGAGCTCAAGGTGGCCGACCATGTGCTCCTCGATCCGGCTGCCGTGATGCACAGCTCAATGGCCGATCTGGCCCATACGGTCGGGGTCAGCGAGCCCACCATCGTGAGGTTCTGCCGCGCCATCGGTTGCCTGGGCTTTCAGGATCTCAAGTTGAAGCTGGCCCAGAGTCTCGCTGCCGGCGCCAGCTTTGGCCAGTTCGCCATCAGTGAGAACGATTCGGTCACCGATTTTGCGCTGAAGATTTTCGACACCACTCTGCATACCTTGATGGAAGTGCGCGAGAAGCTTGACTCCGATGCGCTGGAGCGCGCCGTTGCGGCGATGGCGAAGGCTGAACGAGTGGAGTTCTACGGCTTCGGCGCGTCCGGCGCAGTTGCTACCGATGCCCAGCACAAGTTCTTCCGCCTGCTGCTCAGCGCGGCGGCTTATTCCGATCCGCACATGCAGGCGATGTCGGCGGTGACGCTGAAACCCACCGACGTGGCGATCTGTATCTCCCAGTCTGGGCGCTCCAAGGATCTGTTGATTACCGCCAACGTGGTGCGCGAGTCCGGCGCCACGCTGATCACTCTGTGCCCGAGCCAGACCCCGCTGGCTGAGCTGGCCACCATCAACCTGGCCATCGACGTTCAGGAAGACACTGAGATCTACACCCCGCTGACCTCGCGGATCGCCCATCTGGTGGTGATTGATGTGCTGGCCATGGGCGTCGCCATGGCCCGAGGACCGAGCCTGGTCAACCACCTCAAGAGCGTCAAGCGCAGCTTGCGCAGCCTTCGTCTGTCGCCTAAGTCGACAAAGCACCACGACGACTGACGGTGACCGACGACCGCTGGAGCGGTGTTCATCGCTCCGTCATCTGTTTGACCTCATAGCGTCACCCAGGCCTCAGATGCTGGGCTCTCCCGACACCCGTTCCGGAGACCGCGCATGTCCCAGCACCGTGAAGCCTACGTCAACCTCGATGCCCGTGCCCGCCGCAAACTACAGGACGAGCGCCGCATGCACTTCCGCCGCGCCATTGAAAGCTACGACGAGCAGCGCCAGCTGCACGCACAACTGGTGGAGTTTCCTGATCTATTGATGGTCAGCCCGCTGCTTGAGGGTTTGCCTGTGCGCCATCAAAGCGCGCAGCCAGGGCACTGATCTGGGCACGCTCTTCACGGATAAACGAGAAGAACGCCTGAGCCACCGGGCTCAGCCGCTTACCCCGCGGATGCACCACACACCAGCTGCGGTACAGCGGGAGCTCCTGGACCGGCAGCTCTCGCAACAGGCCATGAGTCAGTTCTAAGTGAGCTGCATGGCGTGGCATCAGCGCCACGCCGAGCCCCGCCACGACGCTTTCACGCAGGGCATCCAGCGACGCCACCTGAATGGTCTGAGCAAAATGCGCACGCTTTTGGCGCAGGTAATCCTCACCCGCCTTGCGGGTGCCTGAGCCGGGCTCTCGGATCAGCAGCGGATAGGCGGTCAGGTCCTGCAGCGTCAGCGTGTCTGCCTGGCTCAACGGATGATCCGTCGGTGCAACCGCCACGATCGGGTTGTTCAGGAACGGCAAGAATTCAAGGTCCATGTCGGTCGGCACCTGCGACATGATCAGCAGGTCGTCACGGCTGATCGACAGGCGCTTGACCGCCTGCGCGTGGTTGACCACGACCAGCTCCAGGCTGACCTCCGGATGCTTTCGTTTGAAGGCGGCAAACAGGTGCGGCGTGATGTATTTGGCGCTCGACTCGACCGCGAGATTCAGCTGGCCCTGTAGCGAGCCCTGCATGTCGGACAGCTGCATGTCCAGGCTGTCCAGACGCCCAAAGATGTCGGTACTGGCGCGCTGGAGCGCTTCGGCTGCTGCCGTCAGATAGAGTTTTTTGCCCAGATACTCGAACAGGGGCTGACCGATCAGCTCCTCGAGTTGGCGAATCTGCAAGCTCACCGCTGGCTGGGTCAGCGCCATCTCTTCTGCCGCTCGGCTGTAAGAGCGACTTTCACATACCGCCCGGAACACCTGCAGCTGGCGCAAGGTTATCCGCATCATGCTTTTTCGCATCGCTGCCGCCGCTCTTGTCTGTGATCTGCTGCATCTGTCTTAAATGAAAGAGCCGTTCAAGCCTTCCTATCCCAGCCCTGGCTGGACGTATAAGTAATTACTTATCCAAGGTCAAACTATTATTCATTTTCAGTAATCGTACCGGCAGGCGTAGGGTTTATAGGCCTGCACGATGTGCAGGCGTGACGTGGCCCCACCCGGCGGCCTTCTGCTCATCGACCGAGGGAATGACAGCGTGATCAAGAAGCTGCTGATCGCTAACCGCGGTGAAATTGCCGTCCGCATCGTGCGGGCCTGTGCCGAAATGGGCGTGCGCTCGGTGGCGGTGTTCGCCGAGCCCGACCGCCATGCCCTGCATGTCAAACGCGCTGACGAGGCTCATTTCATTGGCGACGACCCACTTGCCGGTTACCTCAACCCGCGCAAGCTGGTGAACCTGGCGGTAGAAACGGGCTGTGATGCCCTGCATCCCGGCTATGGGTTTCTGTCCGAGAACGCCGAACTGGCGGAAATCTGCGCCGAGCGTGGTATCCGCTTTGTCGGCCCGAGCGCCGAAGTGATTCGCCGCATGGGCGACAAGACCGAGGCGCGGCGCAGCATGATCAAGGCCGGTGTGCCGGTCACGCCGGGCACCGAAGGCAACGTTGCGGATGTCGACGAAGCCTTGGTGGAGGCCGAGCGCATCGGCTATCCGGTCATGCTCAAGGCGACCTCCGGTGGTGGCGGCCGCGGAATTCGTCGCTGCAACTCGCGGGACGAGTTGGCCCAGGCCTATCCACGGGTGATCTCCGAGGCGACGAAGGCCTTCGGTTCCGCCGATGTGTTCCTCGAAAAGTGCATCGTCGAGCCCAAGCACATCGAGGCGCAGATTCTTGCCGACTCGTTCGGCAACACCGTGCACCTGTTCGAGCGCGATTGCTCGATTCAGCGCCGCAACCAGAAGCTCATCGAGATCGCCCCGAGCCCGCAACTCACCCCGGAACAGCGCGCCTACATCGGCGACCTGGCGGTGCGCGCGGCCAAAGCGGTGGGCTACGAGAACGCCGGTACCGTGGAGTTCCTGCTCGCCGATGGCGAGGTGTACTTCATGGAAATGAATACCCGGGTGCAGGTGGAACACACCATCACCGAGGAAATCACCGGCATCGACATCGTCCGCGAGCAGATTCGTATCGCCTCCGGCCTGCCGCTCTCGGTGAAGCAGGAAGACATTCAGTACCGCGGCTTCGCCCTGCAGTTTCGGATCAACGCCGAGGAGCCGCGAAACAACTTCCTGCCGTGCTTCGGCAAGATCACGCGTTACTACGCCCCCGGCGGGCCGGGTGTGCGCACCGATACGGCAATCTATACCGGTTACACCATTCCGCCGTACTACGACTCCATGTGCCTGAAGCTGATCGTCTGGGCACTGACCTGGGAAGAGGCGCTGGCGCGTGGCTCGCGCGCGCTGGACGACATGCGCGTGCAGGGCGTGAAAACCACCGCCAGCTACTACCAGAAGATTCTCGAAAATCCGGATTTCCGCAGCGGGCAGTTCAATACCAGCTTCGTCGATAACCATCCGGAACTGCTGAACTACTCGATCAAACGCAAGCCGGGCGAACTGGCCCTGGCCATCGCCGCCGCCATCGCCGCCCACGCAGGCCTGTGAGGAACGAACCAATGACTGCTCAGAAGAAAATTACCGTTACCGACACCATCCTGCGTGACGCCCACCAGTCGCTGATCGCCACCCGCATGCGCACCGAAGACATGTTGCCGATCTGCGACAAGCTCGACCGCGTCGGTTACTGGTCGCTGGAAGTCTGGGGCGGCGCGACGTTCGACGCCTGCGTGCGCTTCCTCAAGGAAGACCCTTGGGAGCGTTTGCGCCAGCTCAAAGCGGCGCTGCCCAACACGCGCCTGCAGATGCTGCTGCGCGGACAGAATCTCCTTGGCTACCGGCACTACGCCGATGACGTGGTCGAGGCCTTTTGCGCCAAGGCGGCCGAGAACGGCATCGACGTGTTCCGCATCTTCGATGCAATGAATGATGTACGTAACCTTGAAACCGCCATCCGGGCGGTGAAGAAGACCGGCAAGCATGCCCAGGGCACCATCGCCTATACCACCAGCCCGGTGCATACCGTCGAGCTGTTCGTCGAGCAGGGCCGGGCGATGCGCGACATGGGCGTCGACTCCATTGCGATCAAGGACATGGCCGGCCTTCTCACGCCGTTTGCCACCGGCGATCTGGTGCGGGCGCTGAAAGCCGAAATCGACCTGCCGGTGTTCATCCACTCCCATGACACCGCCGGTGTGGCCAGCATGTGTCAGCTCAAGGCCATCGAAAACGGCGCCGATCATATCGACACGGCGATTTCTTCCATGGCTTGGGGCACCAGCCACCCGGGCACCGAATCCATGGTTGCCGCGCTGCGCGGTACGCCCTATGACACTGGTCTCGACTTGGAACTGATCCAGGAGATCGGCCTGTACTTCCATGCGGTGCGCAAGAAATACCACCAGTTTGAGAGCGAATTCACGGGTGTCGATACCCGCGTGCAGGTCAATCAGGTTCCGGGCGGGATGATTTCCAACCTGGCCAACCAGCTCAAGGAACAGGGTGCTCTCAACCGCATGAACGAAGTGCTCGCCGAAATCCCGCGCGTGCGCAAGGATCTGGGCTATCCGCCGCTGGTAACCCCGACCTCGCAGATTGTCGGTACCCAGGCGTTCTTCAACGTACTGGCGGGCGAGCGCTACAAGACCATCACTAACGAGGTGAAACTCTACCTGCAGGGCCGCTACGGCAAGGCGCCGGGCGCCATCGACACCAAACTGCAGCGCCAGGCCATCGGCGGCGAGGAAGTCATCGAGGTGCGCCCGGCCGACCTGATCAAGCCGGAACTGGACAAGTTGCGCCAGGAAATCGGTGCGCTGGCTCATAGCGAAGAAGACGTGCTGACCTACGCCATGTTCCCCGACATCGGGCGCAAGTTCCTCGAGGAACGCGAGGCCGGCACCTTGCAGCCGGAGGTACTGCTACCGATTCCCGACGGCAGCACGGCGACTGCGGCCAGCGGCGAAGGCGTGCCCACCGAGTTCGTCATCGACGTCCACGGCGAGACCTACCGCGTCGATATCACTGGTGTAGGCGTCAAAGGCGAGGGCAAGCGACATTTCTTCCTCTCCATCGACGGCATGCCGGAAGAGGTGGTCTTCGAGCCGTTGAACAACTTCGTTGGTGGCAGCAGCGGTGGTCAGCGCAAGCAGGCCAATGGCCCAGGCGACGTCAGCACCAGCATGCCGGGCAATGTCGTGGATGTGCTGGTCAAGGAAGGCGACACGGTCAAGGCCGGCCAGGCCGTGCTGATCAGCGAAGCGATGAAGATGGAAACCGAGATTCAGGCTCCGATTGCAGGTAAGGTGAAAGCGGTGCACGTGGCCAAGGGTGATCGGGTGACTCCCGGCGATCTTTTGATCGAGATCGAGGCCTAAGCAATTGTCACCAGGGAGCCGAAAGGCTCCCTTTTTTTGCCTGTTTAACGCATCCGGGAGGTATCGATGGGGCTCGACCCAGTAGTGCTGTTCTTCCTGTTCGGCCTGTTTGCCGGGTTGGTGAAGAGTGAGTTGAAACTGCCACCGGCGTTGTACGAAACGCTGTCCATCCTGCTACTGCTGGCCATCGGTCTGCACGGCGGCGTCGAGCTGGCCGAGCAGGCCAGTGCGGCATTGCTGGGCCAGTCGGCGTTGGTCCTGCTGCTTGGCTGTATGCTGCCGCTGCTGGCGTTTCCGTTGCTGCGCCTGCTGGGCTTTTCTCGCGTCGACTCAGCCAGCGTCGCGGCGCACTACGGGTCGGTCAGTGCCGGTACCTTCGCCGTGGTGGTCGCCTTTCTGCTGGCCAACAAGATTGCCTTTGAGAGCTACATGCCGCTGTTCGTGGCGATCCTGGAAATCCCGGCGATTCTCATCGGCATCATCCTCGCCAAGGGCATCAGCCGTGATACCCATTGGAAGGAGTTGGGGCGCGAGATCTTCCTGGGCAAGAGCATCATGCTGCTGCTGGGCGGTTTGATCATTGGCGCCATCGCCGGCAAGGAAGGCATCAAGCCGCTTGAACCGTTCTACACCAGCATGTTCAAGCCGGTGCTGGCGCTTTTTCTGTTGGAGATGGGGCTTATCGCCTCCGGCCAGATGGGCTCATTGAAGCGTTATGGCCTGCGTCTGGCGGTGTTCGGTCTTGGCATGCCGCTGATTGGCGCGGTGATCGGTGCATTGCTGGCTCGGCTGATGGGCCTGTCGCTCGGCGGCACTGCGATGCTCGCTACGCTGGCTGCCAGCGCTTCCTATATCGCCGTGCCGGCTGCCATGCGCCTGGCATTGCCGGAAGCCAATCCCTCGCTGTCGTTGACGGCGTCGTTGGGGATTACCTTTCCGTTCAACATCCTGATTGGTATTCCGCTGTATCTCGCGCTGGCCGAAACCTTGATCGCCTGGGGACTTTGACATGACGACCGCGACCCGAACGCTGCTTACTGTGATCTGCGAAGCAGCACTGGAAAAGAAACTGGTAGCCGATCTCGACCACCTCGGCGCACCGGGCTGGACCCTGTCCGAAGCGCGCGGCCGCGGCAGTCGCGGCGTGCGCAGTGCCGAGTGGGACACCGAAAGCAATATACGGCTGGAAGTCATCTGCAACCGCGAACTCGCCGAGCGCATCGCCGAGCACCTGCAGGTTCGCTACTACGATAACTTCGCCATGGTCAGCTATCTGGCTGAGGTTGAAGTGTTGCGGCCTGAAAAGTTTTAGACGATTTGATGCGCGTGTTCGCGGGTCGACGGCTGGATCGAGCACCGCCCCGGTGTGTGCCGGGGCGATGCGCCGCTGGAGCTAGCGGTCGAGACGGCGCTGACTGCGAAGATCCTTCAGGTCGCCCTGAGTGCAGCTGAGCGGCGCGGCGCCGGTCAGGTCGTAGCAGCGCTGACCGAAGCCCATCGGCCAATAGATGATGCCGCCCGGCGGCCAGAAAATGGAGGCGACACGGAAGCGCGCACGCAGTTTGCCTTGCTGCAGCAGCTCTCCGTTTTCGCTGCTGAGTTTGTAGGGAATGCCGCCAGCGGCGGTCCAGAAGAACGGACGCGTCTTGACCAGTCCTTGAGGGTATTGCTGAGGCCGCTCATAGACGGAGACCTTGCTGTTCTCGGGCAGCTTGAAGTAAGTCGCGGTAGAGCAGCCGCTGACTGCGATCGCGAGCGCCAGCAGGCCCGCCGAACGTTTCAGTTTCATCTGTTTTCTTTCCTTGTCGTGATGCCCGAGGCACAGGCCGTGCCCCGTGAAGCGGGCGGCACTATACCGGAGCCCATCACGATCGCGAAAACAGGGTGCTATATGTCGTACAAACCCGCCGGTGTGCGGTGACTTCTCAACAGCGCTGGGTCTTCCGCGCTTGCTCAAGGTGCGAGGCGGTAGGTCGCGAGCAGGCGGCGGAGAACGATTCATGGAAACAGGCGCATCTGTTCGCACTGTGATGACCGGGGCTGCTCTGGCGTCTAGTAGCCTAATGTGTTTCGTGCAACTTACATGGGGTTGTCATGCAGGACCTGCTGAGTGAAATCCTTGCTGAAGTCCGCCCGTTACTTGGGCAGGGCAAGGTAGCAAGCTACATTCCGGCGCTGGCGCACGTGCCGGCTGATCAGCTGGGGATCGCGGTGTACAGCGCCGAAGGTGAGCTCTATCAAGCTGGGGATGCGAAAACGCCGTTTTCGATCCAGAGTATTTCGAAGGTCTTCAGCCTGGTGCAGGCGATTCAGCATGGTGGTGAGTCGTTGTGGGAGCGGCTGGGGCACGAGCCGTCAGGGCAACCGTTCAATTCGCTGGTGCAGCTGGAGTTCGAACGCGGCAAGCCACGTAACCCTTTTATCAATGCCGGGGCGCTGGTGATCTGCGACATCAACCAGTCGCGCTTCGCCGTACCCGCCTTGTCCATGCGTGATTTTGTTCGGCATCTGTCGGGCAACCCACTGATTATCTCCGACTCGGTAGTGGCTGATTCGGAGTACCAGCACCGTGCGCGTAACGCCGCGATGGCGTATCTGATGCAGGCATTCGGCAATTTCCATAACGATGTCGAGGCGGTGTTGCGCAGCTACTTCCACCATTGCGCGCTGCGCATGAGCTGCGTCGACCTGGCCCGCGCGTTTGGCTTTCTGGCCCGCGACGGCGCATGCCTGGCGGGCGGCGAGCCGGTGCTGACGCCGCGCCAAGCGAAACAGGTCAATGCGATCATGGCCACCAGCGGCCTGTATGACGAGGCTGGCAACTTCGCTTACCGCGTCGGGTTGCCCGGCAAGAGTGGCGTCGGCGGTGGCATCGTGGCGGTCGTGCCGGGGCGCTTCACGGTCTGCGTCTGGTCGCCGGAGCTGAACCAGGCAGGCAATTCGCTGATTGGCATGGCGGCACTGGAGAAGCTCTCGCAGCGCATTGGCTGGTCTATCTTCTAATTCATCACGCCGGGCCAGGCTCCGGCGTTCGTTACGGTCTGTCACATCTGTGCAGTGTCCGGCCTTGAACGTGCAACGTCGTACCTAACCAAACCATAAGAGAGATCGTGTTATGAGTCTCGATGAGAAGACGACCGAAACAGCGCAGGAGGCGCTCGACAACCTGATCGCAGGGGTTATTCAGTTCCGCGAAGACATCTATCCGGAGCAGCGTGAGCTGTTCAACAAGCTTGCCCACGAGCAGACGCCGCGGGCGATGTTCATCACCTGTGCAGACTCGCGCATCCTGCCCGAGTTGATCACCCAGAGCTCGCCGGGCGACCTGTTCGTGACCCGCAATGTCGGCAATATCGTGCCGCCCTACGGAATCATGAACGGCGGCGTGTCGACCGCCATCGAGTTCGCGGTGATGGCGCTCGGTGTGCATCACATCATTGTCTGCGGGCATTCCGATTGCGGCGCGATGAAAGCGGTGCTGAACCCTTCGAGCCTCGACGGCATGCCGACCGTACGCAGCTGGCTGCGTCACGCTGAAGTGGCCCGCACCGTGGTCGAAGAAAATTGCGGCTGCGCCGACCACAACACGCTGGGCGTGCTGACCGAGGAAAACGTCCTTGCGCAGCTTGATCACCTGCGCACACACCCTTCGGTCGCGGCGCGGTTGGCCAGTGGGCAGCTGTTCATTCACGGTTGGGTCTACAACATCGGCACCAGCGAAATTCGCGCCTATGATGCGTCCAAGGGCGAGTTCCGTCTGATCGGCGACGGCCCGTTGCCCATGGCTACGCCCAAGTCGCGCTACGTGTGAGCTTGAAGTGACCCGTTGCGGTCACGGCACCTTGCGGTCACGGATCAGGTAGCAGAGGTCAGGGGTCTTGCTGCAGCCGGCATACCCCTCACCGATCACCTCATTGAGGGCGCCCTGCAAACGCTCGACGGCTTCGTTAGGCGTGTCCTTGTGCAGCGCAAGGTACAGGTCTTCAGCGCGAAAACTCAGCACTTGCGTGAGGCCTTCTGCTCCCTGCTCCTTGGCGTGATAACGCCAGACTGGATCGGCCGTGGCCCATAGATCGAGGCGGCCACTGAGCAGTTTGCGCAGGTTTTCCTCTTCGCTGAGACTGTCGGTCGGCCGCAAGCCTTGGCTCTCCAGATACTGGCTGACACCGCTGCTTTTCTGTGCGCCGATCTGCAACCCCTTGGCCTGCGTCAGGGTGCTCAGGTCGATGCGCTTGTCTGCGGCCGCGAGCAGTACGCTTTCATAGCGGGCCAAGGGGCCTACCCACTTGAACTGCCCTTCGTTCTGCGGCGTACGGGCGACGGAAAACAGCCCATGACCGCTGTCCGTGAATGTCTGTGTGTAGACGCGGTCCCAAGGGGAGCGCAGCGTCAGGCTATAGCCGATGCCGGCACGTTTGAAGATTTCCCGAACGGTGTCGGTGGCGATGCCTTGAACCTCATCACCACGTGCGAAGTTCTTGTGGCTGGGCCCCATGTTGAAGGGTGGGAAGTTGTCGGTCTGCAGGATGATCTGATAGTTCTTCGGTAACTCGGCATGCGCCTCACCGCTGATGGCGAGCAGAATACTGAGCAATAGGATGGCTATACGGGGCAGGCCCATGGCATCGGCTCCTTGACGCTGTTTTTTTTATTGTTGGCGGTTGGAGCGTAGTCTGTTGCGGGCTTGCATGCCAGCGCTTGGAGGGTGAGCGCAGGCGAGGCGGGCATAATCAACAGATCGCAGCGCAGCCAGCGGTAATCATGCGTCATTGAAGCGTTTGCGGTGGCGCCCGAGGATTCAGCGACGCCGGGGCGTCCGCGCGCTCAACAAGCTGCGCGCACCCCGGCAGTGCAGATGGAACGGCTGGGCGATTACTTATGCAGCACGAACTGGCCGGTGAAGCGCACCGCGTCGCGGCCATCCGCAGCGAGAATGCGGCTGTGCAGGGTCAGGCGTGAGCGGCCGCGGCGACGGTAAATCGTCTCGAATCGCTCCCAGGCACCCTCGTCCGGCGCCGAGCAGATAGCAGTGGCATCATCCACCACTGGCAACGGATAGTCGATCTGGCCTTCCTGGATGACGATATGACCGTCGTCGATCCCGGCCTCGCGCAGGCGTAGGTGCAGCCAGCCCCAGCCAGCCAGTACGGAGGCACAGTAAAGACTGCCGCCGAACATGCTGCTTTTGTGGTTGATGTTCGCTTGCAGCGGCACCTTTACACGCAGCTCATGGTTTTCCCAATGCTCGACGCGCAGGCCCATCGCCCGGGTCAGTGGGATGTCGTGGTGCAGAATGGCTTCCAGGTAGCGGCTATCGCGGCTCATGCCGGGTGGATTCCTAACGTGTGCGGATACAGGCAGACGTCAAGCATGACTGCTGAGTCACGATATTGCCAGTTTCCGCAACGCTTTTTGGCGACCTCGAGTCGCCGTTCCGGATGACCCGCAAGCTGCAATCAGCGCGCTGCGGTTTTCTGCTGATAGGCACAGTAGCCGGGCCGTGGACCGACATGCGGGTGGTTGCGGCAAGTGTCCGGGCGCTTGGCATAGACCGTGCACAAGCGAGTCTTGCGATCGAGGTAGAGACAGTCGCCGTTGGCCAGTCGCGTGAGGGTGAAAATGCCGTGCTTCTGATTGAAGTGTTCGATGAGGCCTTCCTTGCCCAGGCGTTTGGCAACACTCTTCAGCGGCTCGTCACGCTCGAAGGCATCGACCACCTCGAGACGGATCAGGTCATCAATGCGTACTTCGACCGGCAAAGTGCAACACGTGGCGTGGCAATCTCGGCAAAGGCCGTTGCTGTAGCGCGCCCAGGTTTCCAGGCGTTCGGGGTCGGCAGAGGCGATCAAACGTGTCTTCACGGCGAGGGTATCGGTAATGGCGGCGCGCGATCATAGCGACACGGGGTGGAATTTCCAGTGAAACCAACGAGTCGAACGCCGGACAGACGGTCGCCCGGATGCTGCAGAAACCTGCAAACCTGTCTGTAGTGCGGTTTTTCCGAGGTGGCCTGGCGCTGCCATGAATCCTTCATATCCCTTCACCCGCTGCATGAGGTCTGTCCATGACGCAAGAAACGACTGCTCCCAACGCTGACGAGGTCGCCGCTTTTCGGGAAAACGTGATCAGCAAGCTGACCTACTCGATCGGCAAGGACCCCGAGCATGCCTCCGACCATGACTGGTTCGAGGCGGTGGCGCTGGCGACGCGTGACCGCATGATCGACCAGTGGATGGACCGTACTCGGCAGGGTTACCGTGAAGGGAAGAAGCGGGTCTATTACCTCTCGCTGGAATTTCTCATCGGCCGCCTGCTTACCGACAGTCTCAGCAATCTGGGCCTGCTCGATGTGGCGCGCGAGGCGCTGGCCGGCGTAGACATCGACTTCGAGCGCATCCGTACATTGGAACCTGATGCTGCACTGGGCAATGGTGGGTTGGGTCGGCTTGCGGCTTGCTTCATGGAAAGCATGGCGACCCTCGGTGTGGCCGCGCATGGCTACGGCATCCGCTACGACCATGGCCTGTTCCGCCAGGCCATCGTCGACGGCTGGCAACACGAGCAGACCGAAACCTGGTTGAACTTCGGCAATCCATGGGAGTTCGAGCGTCCGGAAGTCAGCTACCTGATCGGCTTTGGCGGCAGCGTGGCGGCGATGCCCTCCGATGGCAGCAGCAGCGATCAACCCAAGCATTTCTGGCATTGGGCCGAAGGGGTTCGCGCGATTGCCTATGACACGCCCGTGGTGGGGTGGCGCGGTGCTAGCGTCAACACGCTGCGCCTCTGGCGTGCGCGGGCGGAGGCGGACTTCCATCTGGAGCGCTTCAACGCGGGCGATCACATCGGTGCGGTCGCCGAGGAAGCACGCGCTGAGAGTATTTCGCGCGTGCTGTATCCCGCCGACAGCACCGAAGCCGGGCAGGAGTTGCGCCTGCGGCAGGAGTATTTCTTCGTTGCGGCATCCTTGCAGGACCTCTTGCGCCGGCATCTAGACCAGCGCGGCACACTGATGAACCTGCCCGAATTCGCTTCGATCCAGCTCAACGACACGCACCCGGCCATTGCCGTTGCCGAGCTGATGCGCCTGCTGGTGGACGTGCACGACATCCCGTGGCGCAAGGCGTGGGAGCTGACGGTTGGCACCCTGTCCTACACCAACCACACGCTGCTGCCCGAAGCGCTGGAAACCTGGCCTGTCGGGCTGATGGAGCGCCTGCTGCCGCGGCACATGCAGATCATCTATCTGATCAACGCCCAGCATCTCGATGCCTTGCGTGAGCGCGGCATCCATGACGTCAACCTGCTGCGCTCGGTCTCGCTGATCGAAGAAGGCCACGGCCGTCGCGTGCGTATGGGCAACCTGGCGTTTCTCGGTTCGCATTGCGTCAACGGTGTATCAGCGCTGCACACCGGCCTGATGCGCGAAACGGTGTTCACCGATCTGCATTCGCTGTACCCCAAGCGGATCAGCAACAAGACCAACGGCATCACCTTCCGCCGCTGGCTGTATCAGGCCAACCCGCAGCTGACCCGTCTGCTGGTCGAGCATATCGGCGAGGAACTGCTCGACTCGCCGGAGACACTACTACGTCAGTTGGAGCCCTACGCCGATCAGCCGGACTTCCGCGCCCGCTTCGCCGCCCAGCGCCTGGGCAACAAGAAGTTGCTGGCGCGCATGATTCAGGAGCGGCTGGGGATCAGTGTTGACCCAAATGCGCTGTTCGATGTGCACGTCAAACGCATCCACGAGTACAAGCGTCAGCTGCTGAACCTGCTGCATACCGTCGCGTTGTATCAGGCGATTCGCTCGGATCCGGGCGGCCATTGGGTGCCGCGCGTGAAGATCTTTGCCGGCAAGGCGGCGGCCAGTTATCACACGGCCAAACTGATCATCAAACTGACCAACGATATCGCGCGGACCATCAACGATGATCCGACCGTGCGTGGTCTGCTGAAGGTCGTGTTCCTGCCGAACTACAACGTCAGTCTGGCCGAGCGCATCATCCCCGCCGCGGATCTGTCCGAGCAGATCTCCACCGCCGGACTCGAGGCGTCGGGGACCAGCAACATGAAGTTCGCCCTCAACGGCGCGCTGACCATCGGAACGCTGGATGGCGCCAACGTCGAGATGTGCGAGCAGATTGGTGCCGACCACATGTTCATCTTTGGCATGACCGCGCAGGAAGTCGAGGCGCGCAAACAGGCCAACGAGTACAACGCCGAAGCCACCATTATCGGTTCGCCGCGGCTCAACGAAGTCCTGATGGCGATCCGCAACGGCGCCTTCTCGGCTGAAGACCCGGGTCGTTATACCGCCTTGATTGACGGCTTGAAATGGCACGACACCTTCATGGTGTGTGCCGACTTCGAAGCCTACTGGGCGGCGCAGCTGGAGGTTGAAGCGCGCTGGCGCGACGCCGACAGCTGGTGGCGCTCGGCAGTGCTCAATACGGCGCGTACTGGCTGGTTCTCGTCGGACCGTACTATCCGTGAGTACGCTCAGGAGATCTGGAAGGTGCTCTGACGGGCGATGTGGGGCGGCTTGTCGGCATGGCTGCTTGGACCGATGCCGCCTCCGCGTAGGGGACGTGGCTCCAGATTGGCGAAAGGGTGCCTGCAGGCACTTTGCCGCTTCGCTGAACTCTGGGGCCTGTCGGACGGTCTGAGGGAGGGTTAGTTTCCCCCCGGCCTGCTAAACTGCGCGGGCTTATCCATCCTCCGGAGCCATTCCATGTCACGCGTAACCCTGAGTCGCTACTTGATTGAGCAGACCCGCAGCAACAACACCCCTGCAGATCTGCGCTTCCTTATCGAAGTAGTGGCTCGAGCGTGCAAGGAGATCAGCTACGCCGTTTCCAAGGGCGCGCTGGGCGGCGTTCTCGGCGCGACCGAAACCGAGAACATCCAGGGCGAAGTCCAAAAGAAACTCGACGTGCTCTCTAATGAGATCCTGCTCGAGGCCAACGAATGGGGCGGCCATCTGGCCGGCATGGCGTCTGAAGAGATGGACAATGCTTACCAGATTCCTGGCAAGTACCCGAAAGGCGCCTATTTGCTGGTCTTCGATCCGCTGGACGGCTCCAGCAATATCGATGTCAACGTGTCGGTCGGCACCATCTTCTCCGTGCTGCGCTGCCCCGGTGAATGCTTCACGCAGAACGATGCGCTCGGTGAGGAAGCATTCCTGCAGCCGGGCACCAAGCAGGTCGCTGCGGGTTATGCGATCTACGGACCGCAAACCATGCTGATGCTGACGTTGGGCAACGGCGTCATGGGCTTTACCCTCGACCGCGAACTGGGCAGCTTCGTGCTGACCCATGAGAACATCCGCGTTCCGGAAAGCACCGCTGAATTCGCTATCAACATGTCCAACCAGCGCCACTGGGAGGCACCGGTTCAGCGCTACGTGGGTGAATTGTTGGCCGGCAACGAAGGCCCGCTGAACAAGAACTACAACATGCGCTGGATCGCCTCGATGGTGGCCGACGTGCACCGCATCCTGACCCGCGGTGGCATGTTCATGTATCCCAAGGACTCTCGCGAGCCGGGCAAGGCTGGCAAGCTGCGCCTGATGTATGAAGCCAACCCGATGTCCTTCATCATCGAACAGGCCGGTGGCGCAGCAACCACCGGCATTCAGCGTATCCTCGACGTTCAGCCCGAGTCGCTGCACCAGCGTGTGCCGGTGTTCCTGGGTTCGAAGGAAGAAGTCGAGCGCGTCACTGCCTACCACAAGGCCTGACAGGTGAGCTTGCCCTCGCAGGACCTGCTGGACTGGTGGTTCGGTGAGGGCGCTACCGCTCGTGATATAGCTGACGCAAAAAACGGCCTCTGGTTCGGTTACAAGCCCGAACAGGATGCCGAAGCCCGCGAGCGTTTCGGTGATCTGACTGAGCGCGCGCTCGCTGGTGAGTTGAGCGAGTGGGCTGAGTCGCCGCATGGCTGGCTCGCGCTCGTCCTTATGCTTGATCAACTCCCACGCATGATCTATCGCGGCACACCGAGGGCCTATGCCGGCGACGAACGAGCGCTGCAGCTCGTGCGGGAGGGCATGGCTCATGGCGGCGATGTTCTGCTGGCGCCGCTCCAGCGAGTATTCATCTATCTGGTGCTAGAACACGCTGAAAACCTCAGCGTGCAGGATCAGGCCGTGCAGCAGTTCGAGCAGCTTCTGGGCATAGCCGATGCCGATGAGCAAAACCTTTTTGCCGGCTTTCTCGACTTCGCTGAGCGCCACCGGCAAGTCATTGCGCGTTTCGGCCGTTTCCCCCATCGCAATGCGATTCTTGGGCGCAGCTCTAGCGAGGCTGAACGGGCTTTTCTCACTGAGCCTGGCTCCCGCTTCTAGCTTTGCCGAGGAACCTTCCTGGGCGGCTTGTTTTCTATCTGTTACCGCAAGGCAAGGCCAAGCAAGGCCCGCCGCTGACTCGGAATAAAGGAATCTGCCATGTCGTTGCGTTATCTATCGTTGATCGTTGCTGTTGTGCTGTTGGCTGCGTGCAGCCCGGTCACCCAGGAAAACTTCGCCAAACTGCAGGCGGGAATGTCCCGTGCCGAGGTCGAAAAAGTGCTAGGCAAACCGGGCGAGTGCGCTGGCGCGCTAGGCATGTCGAGCTGTACCTGGGGGCAGAAAAACCGTTTTATCAGCATCCAGTTCGCTGGTGACAAAGTCATGATGTTTTCGGGCCAAGGCCTGAAATAGGGAGTCCCTATGCGTCTGGGCGCTGCGCTTTTTTCTGCACTGCTGATCACCGGATGCGCCGGTGCCGGTAGCAGTGCGGACGAGCCGGAAACCGCTGGCAAGGTCAATCTGGAACGCTATCAAGGCACTTGGTACGAGCAGGCGCGCCTGCCGATGTTTTTTCAGCGCAACTGCGTGCGATCGCAGGCGAACTACCGCCTGCAGGACGACGGCAGTGTGGCGGTGACCAATCGTTGCGAAACCGAAGACGGTGAGCAGCAAGAGGCGCGCGGTGAGGCCGTGCCGCAGCAGCAAGGCAAGACAGACAAGCTCTGGGTTCGCTTCGACAACTGGTTCAGCAATATTTTTCCAGGCCTGACCAAGGGTCACTATTGGATCCTATATCTGGCCGACGACTACAGCGTCGCACTGGTCGGCAGCCCGGACCGAGACAACCTCTGGCTACTGTCGCGAGACAAAGAAATCGACGCCAATACGCGCGACAAGCTGCTCGACGAAGCGCGTAAGCGGGGCTATGACACCAGCGAGCTGATCTGGCGTGGCGAGGCGGGCTGAGCTTCAGCCGCCATGGCCCGGCTGCGCGCGGGCAGGAGCAGCCGGTCGCCGCTGACGCATTCTGATAGCGACCTGACTCTCTCCGTCGCCGTGCTCGAATGCGCTTCCTTGTGTGTCGGGCTTGCCTCTGAATAACCCTGGATTTCCTGAAAAACCCACCGGCTCCTGCGGAATACCGCGCGGGCTGACATCGAGCTGCCCGTTGCCATTGCTGTCGACAAACAGCTGAACGGCATAACGGCCCGGCGATACGTCCTCGAAAATAATGCCGTCGCTGTTACCTCGGATCTGCCTCAGTGGCGACGTCCAGTCGTGGTCGTCTGCTGCGTGCAGCGAGGCATGCACGACACCGGGACGGTCGCCGTTCAGTTGCACGCGAATGTCGGCGGCCTGTGCTGCGGACGTACCGAGCGTCGGTAGCCAGAGCGCCAGCAAGCGGTACGTTACGTTTCGATGAAAGCGCTGTGGCATAATCGCGACCATTTTCAGGGTCAGAAAGTTCAATGCGCCAGGTATTGGTCGTCCACTATTCGCAAACGGGTCAGCTCGATCGGCTAGTGCGGTCGGTCTGCGCGCCGCTGATGCGGCACGACGGTCTGCAGGTGGACTATCTGACAGTGCAGCCGGCGACACCTTACCCCTTTCCCTGGCCATTTCTCACCTTTTTCAGCATCTTCCCCGAGACGGTACTGATGCGGCCCGAGCCGCTGCAGCCCCTGCAGGTCGACCCTGACAAGCGTTATGACCTGATCATCCTCGCTTACCAGGTCTGGTTCCTTGCACCGTCGCGGCCGATCACCAGTTTTCTCGCGTCTCCAGAAGCGTCGCGTCTGCTCCGGGACACGCCGGTGGTCACCCTGATTGGCTGTCGCAACATGTGGTTGATGGCTCAGGAAAAACTCAAGGGCCGTCTCGACGAACTGGGCGCGCATCTGGTCGACAACATCGCGCTGGTCGATGAATGTGGCAGCGCCGCGAGCTTTCTGGCGACACCGCTGTGGATGTTCACCGGACGCCGCCAGCCCATTGCCTGGTTGCCGAAGGCGGGAATCAGTGAGGCCGAAATCGCTGGGGCGCAGCGCTTTGGCATTGCCATCGCCGACCGTCTGGCCTCACCCGGTGCAATCGAACAACCCATGCTGCAGGGGCTCGGTGCGGTTCGGATAAATGAACAACTGATCGCCAGCGAGCGTGTCGGCACGCGCAGCTTCAAAGCGTGGGGCACGTTGTTGGCAGCCCTCGGCCCGCAACGGAGCCTGCGTCGGCGTGTCGGGCTGATCGTCTACATCATCTTCTTGCTGAGCCTGATCGTCACCGTGGTTCCGATCACGGCCCTGCTCAAGCGCTTACTCAGTCCGCTGACCCAGAAACGGATCAAGCGTGAAAAAGCCTACTTCGCCGCGCCATCCGGTGAGTAACCGTATCGAGGACTGCCGCCAGTGACCCGCCCCGTTTACATCAACCGCATCAGTGCCTGTCTGCCTCATGCTCCTGTGAGCAACGAAGACATGGAGGCGCGTCTCGGCCAGGTTGGCGAGCGTCCATCGCGCGCGCGTTCCATCGTCTTGCGACGCAACGGCATCCGCCAGCGCCACTATGTGATTGATCCGATTAGTGGCCAGCCGAGCATGACCAATGCCCAACTCGCCGCCGCTGCCATTCGTGGCCTGGCGAGCCCAGCCGAGCTGCAGGATATTCAGTGCCTGGTTGCCAGCACCTCCTCCCCCGATCAGATCATGCCCGGCCACGCAGTGATGGTGCATGGCGAGCTAGGTAACCCACCCTGTGAGGTGGTCACCACGGCCGGCATCTGCCTATGTGGGGTCAGCGGACTGAAATATGCCTGGCTCAGCGTCGCCAGCGGCGAGAGCAGTAACGCCGTGGCCTGTGGCTCGGAAGTCGCCTCGGCCTTGATGCAGGCACGTAACTTCTCCAGCGAGATCGACAGCGTTGCCGACGATCTGGAGCGCAGCCCCGAACTGGCCTTCGAAAAGGATTTTCTGCGCTGGATGCTTTCCGATGGTGCCGGCGCGGTGTGGCTCGAGAATCAGCCGAACGCTACGGGTCTAAGTCTACGCATCGACTGGATCGACATCCTTTCGTTCGCCGATCAGTTTCCAGCCTGTATGTACGCTGGCGCGGAAATGCAGGATGAGCAGCTGGTCGGCTGGAGCCGCATGGATGGCGATGAGCGCAACCGCCGCTCGGTGATGGCGATCAAGCAGAACGTGAAACTGCTCAACGAGAACATCGTCGAGGTGACCGTTGAGCAGGCGCTGCAGCGTATTCGCAAGCGCCGCGATCTGGATCCTGGTGATATCGACTGGTTCCTACCTCATTATTCATCGGAGTTTTTCCGCGATCGGCTTGCTGACGGCCTGGCCCGCATAGACTTTGCGATACCGCAGTCGCGCTGGTTTACCAACTTAACCAGCAAGGGCAACACGGGCGCGGCCTCGTTCTTCATCATGCTTGAAGAGCTGTTTCACAGCGGCCGGCTCGAGCCCGGCCAGCGCTTGCTCGGCTATGTGCCTGAAAGCGGGCGATTCTCCAGTGCGTTTTTGCAGATGACCGTTGTGCAGGGCGACCTCGATGAGGCTTGAGGACGTTCCGCAGGACCACAGCAGCACCTACGGTGGCCATCGCAAGCTGGTGTATGCCACTGACGAACAAGGCCGCTATTGCGAGACGCGTAGCGACGGCTGGGAAGCCG
The DNA here is from genome assembly GCF_902506445.1 of Pseudomonas sp. 9Ag. Taxonomy (NCBI): domain Bacteria; kingdom Pseudomonadati; phylum Pseudomonadota; class Gammaproteobacteria; order Pseudomonadales; family Pseudomonadaceae; genus Pseudomonas; species Pseudomonas sp. 9Ag. The sequence continues at coordinate 4,115,359 of NZ_LR733836.1, read as the reverse complement.
AGGCATTTTCTACCCAGCTTGCCGTAAGTGAGTTGGAAGAACAGGAAGCCCTCGCCCTTGCCGAATGGAAGGCAGGACAAGCCTCACCGCTCAAGTGTCTGATGTATCGCTATCGCCTCGACGAGGCTGCGCTGGCACAGATCACCGGGCTCTGGCAGTGGCGCATCCGCCGGCATTTCCGTCCTGCCGACTACCGCCGTCTCGGTGTCGGCATTCTGAGGCGCTACGCCGATGCCTTTGGCCTGGATGTCGCCGATCTGATCCGCTATCAGCAGGAGCCACCACGATGAGTGCTTTTCAGCACCGGCAAAGCGCCCACTGCGAAAGCGGGGTGATGGCCAATCTGCTCACCCACGCTGGCCTGCCGATGAGCGAGCCGATGGCCTTCGGCCTGGCGTCTGGGCTGGCGTTCGCCTACCTGCCGATCATCAAGCTTGGCGGCATGCCGCTGATTGCCTATCGCATGCCGCCGAAACACATCATCAAGACCTTGAGCAAACGCCTCGGTGCCAGGCTGCACACCGCGACCTTCAACGATCCGGAGAAAGGCCGCCTGGCGCTCGACCATGCGCTGGCCGCCGGACGGCTGGCTGGTCTGCAAAGCTCGGTGTTCTGGTTACCGTACTTTCCGCCGGAGATGCGCTTTCATTTCAATGCGCACAACCTGCTGGCCTACGGGCGCGACGGGGACGATTACCTGCTCAGCGACCCAGTGTTCGAGGAGCCGGTGCGCTGTCCTGCAGTGGACTTGCAGAAAGCGCGTTTCGCCAAGGGCGCGCTGGCGGCCAAAGGGCTGATGTACTGGGTTGATGACGTGCCTCAAGCGCCGGATTGGGAGCGTCTGATTCGTCGGAGCGTGTTGTCCACCACACGTATCCTCGACGGCATGCCGCTGCCCTGGATCGGTATCCGTGGAATTCGCCATCTCGCCACCCAGGTTCGCAAGCTCGACCCGAACCAGGTCAAACACAACCGGCTCTACCTGACCCATATCGTGCGCATGCAGGAAGAGATTGGTACCGGTGGTGCCGGTTTCCGCTTCATGTACGCGAGTTTCCTGCAGGAATCCGGCGCCCTGCTCGGTGATGCGACACTCAACGAAGCCGCTGCCCGACTGACGGCGATTGGCGATGACTGGCGTCAGTTTGCCTCTGCTTGCGTCCGGCAGTGTCGCAACAAGGACGGCGGTGGAGATTTTGCAGCTATCGCGACCATGCTTGATGCCATCGCGCTGCAGGAGCGGGCATTGGTGCGTCAGTTGGCTGATTGGGTGAAGCGCCGCTGATCAAGTGTCGCCGCCCAATTCGAAACGCAGCACTTCGATACCCCTGGTCAGCCGCTCGAAGCTGTCGCTGACAAGCGCGTCCCCACCGCTTTCGACCACCAGGCTCTGCACGCTGAACCCCTCGTCATGATCTTCGTCGACGAGCAGCAACAGTGCCTGCTGGACCTGGGCCGACTCGAGGTCGCAGCTGGCGAGTTCAAGTAGGTCGCGCCACACCTGAGCCCCCGCACCAATAAAGAGGTTTGGGCCGTTGATCCCCAGCTGTTGAGCAACATGAAACCCGGCCGCATTGCTGACGCTGTTAACGAACTCAAAGGGTTTGGGAAGCCTGTTGTGCACGCACACGGCATCGAGCAAGGCGAACATGTTTGGTCGCGCCGGGTAAGTCGCCGCGAGATAGACCGCGCTGTCGATCTGCAGCACGGGCTTAAGCGGGGCCGCGCCAAGTAACGCCAACAGCGAGAGACGGTCGATCCGGCGGGGAGGGCTTGATACGTATGGGCTCAGGCCCTGCTTCAGCGCTGCGTCGGAAACGCCTCGGCCGGTTATACGTGAGGCGGCTACCACCTTCATGCTGCAATTCCCTGCAACACCAAGCTCGCGTTGTTGCCGCCAAAGCCGAAATAGTTGGCCAGCAGCAGGCTGTCGGCGGGCACGCGAAGTGGTTCTGCCGTTAGCGGCAACAGCGCATGCTCGCCATAGCCTACCGCGGGCAATGGGCCCTGGCGCAGCGCCTGAAGCATCAGCAAGGTTTCGCTCAGACCACAGGCTCCTAGGGTATGGCCCAAGTAAGGTTTCAGCACACACATCGGCGGTAATGCCTCTCCGAAGGTGCGTCGCATGCCATTGCTCTCGGCACGGTCGTTGGCCTGGGTCGCGGTGCCATGCAGCTTGGCTACGCCAATTTGCGCTGGCGTTAGCTCTGCATCCTGCAATGCTCGACGTATGACCCAGTCGATGTGGCTGCCGTCTTCGAGGGTGCTGGTCAGGCTACTGGTATCGCAGGCGCTGAACCCTCCAAGCAGGCGCCCCAGCGGCGCCTGGCCAGGCTCGCGGCTGAGCATGACAGCCGCATAGGCTTCGCCGAGAATCAGTCCGTCGCGCTCGGGATGAAAGGGCCGATAAGCGCCACTGGCACTGGTCAGCTCGAGCACGGCGAAGCCCTGTCGGGTCACTTGGCTCGGGCTTTCGAAAGCCAGTACCAAGGCACGTCTGTAGCGATTTTCGGCGACAAGACGCGCAGCGTAGAGGAGGCCGTTTGCGGCACTGGTGCAGGCGGTGTTGAGCGTAAATGCCGAGGCGAAACCCCAGGCGCCGCGCAGCTCATCAGCCAGCGTATCGAGCGCTGGGGCCATATCGTTTCCCAGCGTCTCGCCCGCAGCAACTCGGCACTCGATGCCTGAGATATCCAGCGTAGTCGAGGCGAGTATCAACAGGCAGTCTGATAATCCGCCATCATCATGCTCGGCAATCATTGTCCCCAGTCGCTGACGCAGCGGCACTCCTGCGCCGACCGCTCTCAGGTACGGACGCTGCTGGTTGAACTCGCGGAGCATGAACCATTCAGGTGTAGGCAAACGACCTTCGATGCAGGCTGCTGCGGCACTTTGCAGATCGGCGCCCAGCGCGCTGTACAGTTGCGCAGATGCCAGATAAACCGGTGTCACGGCTGCTGTTGCCGGATGAATGCAGCGATGCTGTCGATGGTATTGAGAACGCGGCGGCCATCCTTGGCGCCTTCTATACGCACACCGTAATGCTGCTGCAGGGCCAGTGATACCTGCAGGGCATCCAGGCTGTCCATCTGTACGCGGCTCTGCTGGCCGAACAGGGGCTCGCTATCCTCGATGCTTTGCCAGTCGATGTCGTCCTGCTTGTCACATTCGCGAATCAGCAGTTGCTTGAGTGCTTGTTTTAGCCGTGTGTCGTCCATTGGGTGTCGTTCAATCTCTTCTTAAACAGGGAAAGCGCTGCAATGCCGACCAAGGCTGCGAACAGGAGTAGACGGGCGCAGTCGGACGCTACATCGGACAGGCTTCCCTGACCGACCAGCAGCGCCAGAAAGGCGTCCAGCGCCCAACTCATAGGCGACACTTCTGCGAGGCGGGCCATGGCGTCGGGCATTACACTCTTGGGCACCATGACGCCGCCAATCGCGGCGAGAATCAGGTTGATACCGCCGCTAAGCATCAACGCTTGTTCGCCGCTGCGGGCAAGACTGGCGATGGCCAGCCCAAGGCAGCAGGCCGCGGCAGATAAGCTGAAGGCGAGCAGCACGTAGCCCGCGATGCTGCCCGGTAATAGCAAAGCTGGCAGGCCGAGCAGCGGCAAAGCCCAGACGCCGATTGCCAACAGCAGGACAAATTGCAACAGGTTGATTGCCAGATACGGCAACAGCTTGCTTAGCGCCAATGTGCCCATGCCCAGCCCCAGGCTACGGAAACGCAGCAGGGTTCCACTTTGCTGCTCGCGTTGAAAGCTATTGGCCATGGGCAGCATGACAAAGAACATGCCGAAGATCAGCCAGGCCGGCACGCTATGCTGGGTGGCGTTGGCCCGGTGGTCGAGCTCTCCGCTGGCGAGCTGGATCTGCTCGTCCACGCGGATGTCAGTACGCTGTCTGATCAACTCCAGCCGCTCCTTGAGCGTGGCGTCAGGGTCCAGTTCGCCACTGTCGAGCAGAAACACCATCAGGCGTGTCTGTGCCAGCGCGACCTCGGCTGCGCTACGCAGGCGCTGGCGGGTCATAGCATCACTGCTGGCGGGAAAGATCAGGCTCAGGCTGACACGTTCGGTATCTAGCAGCTGTTCTGCAAACTTATCGGCGAGACGGATGCGCGGAATGGCTTCGTCTGTACCATCCACTACGTCGCTGTCATCCAGCTGCTGGCGCAGTGCAGCGTCAAAGAAGGCGCTTTCCTCCCCCGGCGAAGGCACTTCAACAGTAAGGCGTAGCGCGGGTAGCCGGTCCTGGTTGATCTCACCGAGGGCCGAGGCCATCAACAGCACGAAAAGCACCGGCATGAGAAACAGCACGCCAAGGGCATGGTAATCGCGAGTCAGTAGCAGCCATTCCTTACGTACCAGCGCCCATAGCTTCATACCTGGCCTCCGTTGATATGCAGGTAAAGCTGTTCCAGTGAGGGGCGCCCGAAACGCAGCAGGTTGGGCTGTTGTGGCTGGCTGGCGATGAACTGACAAAGACACGCCAACTGGGCTGCATCAATGCGCTCGATACGGCAGCCGTTGGGCGTCGCCAAAGGCAGCAGTTTGAGTTCGGCGAACAACGCATCGAGTCCACCGGGCGCGGCTCCAGGCCATTCGAGCAGAAGGCCGTGGTCGTCGCCGAGCATCTGGCGTTTGTCCAGATCGAGGCGCACCTTGCCCTCATCGAGGATCAGGATGCGGTGTGCCAAGCGCTCGATTTCCTCCAGGTAATGGCTGGTGTAGATCACAGCGCTACCCTCGCCGGTCAGCTGTTCCACCGCCTCGAGCAACAGCTGACGGGACTGCGTATCGACGCCGACCGTGGCCTCGTCGAACAGGTAAAGGGCGGCGGGCTGTAGCAAGCCGATAGCGAAATTGAGGCGGCGCTGTTGACCACCGGACAGGTTGGCGGCGCGCTGCTCCAACAGCTTTTCCAGACGCGTGCTGTGCAAGCACGCCGCCAGGCGGGCCGCGCGCTTCGCGCTGCGCAAACCGTAGAGGTCGGCGAATAGCTGCAGGTTTTCACGTACCGAAAGTCCGCCGTAGAACGCTGGCTGCTGAGGGATCAGGCCAATACTGCGCTGATCACTCCAGCGAACTTCACCTAGTTGTGGCTGGCGCAAGCCAGCGATCAGCGAAAGCAGGGTGGTTTTGCCTGCTCCGTTGCTGCCGAGTAGGCCAAGGCATTCACCCGGCGCGATCCGCAGGTTGATATCGGCCAGGGCCGGCTGCTCGGCATTCGGATAGCTGAAGCCTACGCCACGCAGCTCAAGCATGGGTCAGCACCAGCAATAGTCGGCCGTCGACGAGCATTCGGTCATGGCTGTAGATGCTGAACGCATAGAGCGCGCCGGCCGGGCTCAGGGATTCCTGTCTAGCTCTGACCTGCAGCGCACCGCGGCGCTCGACTGGCTCATGATGCAGCTGCACGGCACTGAGTTTGGCGACCAGGGCCGTCTCGATGGATTTGTCGGCACCGTATAGGGCACCATGCGCGCCGCATAACTGTGCGGCAGCTTCGAACAGCAGGCAGGGCGACGCATCGACGCCGAATGGCTCAAGGTATGACCAGGCGGTGAGGCCGCAGATGTCGGTAGCGTCATGTTCGAGCACCCGATCCAGCCACAGGGCCGGGCCCTGGTGCGGTAGCAGGCTGAGCAGGCGGGTTCGATCCATCGTCATGGCTGCGCTGGGAAAGGCGGGGCCGGAGTGTAGCAGATCGGCTTGAGGGGGTTTGCTTCCGGGCCGGTCGTAGAAGAGGACAAGCAATGCTGCAGTTGGGAGTGTTCGTGGTGGGTTCGGCCGTGCTTGTCTGGCTCTCACGCTCGGTCTTTAGGCAGCCGAAATCGCATGGCTTCTATCGATTTTTCGCCTGGGAAGCGATTCTGGCGCTGCTGGTGCTCAATGCGCCTGTCTGGTTCGAAGACCGTTTCGCGCCGCATCAGTTGATTTCATGGGCGTTGCTGTTCAGCTCGATTGGCGTGCTGGTCGCAGGTTTAACGCTGCTGCAACGCCTTGGCAAGCCGGACCGGAGCCGGGCCGACCCTGAACTGTTCGCCTTCGAGAAAACCTCGACCTTGGTCACTACCGGCATTTTTCGCTACATCCGCCACCCGCTCTACACCTCGCTGCTGCTGCTGACATGGGGCATTTTCTTTAAACAGATCGACTTGATGGGCCTGTTATGCGGGCTCACCGCGAGCCTCTTCCTCTTGTTGACCGCGAGGCGTGACGAGGAGGAGTGCCTGGCACATTTCGGCGAGCCCTACCGTCGGTACATGCAGCACAGCAAACGCTTTATCCCCTTTGTCATGTAGCGCGTAGCTATTCCCAGTCCAATCGTGCCAATTTCCAATCCCCGTCCGTAAGCCACCACTCGAGGCGCACGTCGTAGTGCCCGAGGCGCTGCGGTAACCAGCCCTCAGCGCCGGTCAGTGCGACCTGTGCCTCGCTGTAGCCTTTGTCCGGATAGGTTGGATCTAGCCAACTTCGGCGATTAAGCGCGATGACGCCCACGTTGCGGTGACTCAGGAACATCAAGGCAGCCGTGCGTCGTGCCCAGTCTCGGTCCAACTCTCGGTTGGCGCTGAACTCGTCGTGGATGAGGTCCATCAGTCCGGAGGTGTCCTTGTTTTCGATGCTTTCCTGCAGCGATTCAACCGCCGCCAGCAGCGCAGCTTCCGGATCATCGCGACCACATCCGACCAGCAGTACCGCTACCGCCACGAACGCGGCGGCTAATTTCCATACGGGCATGCCTAACCTCTCGAACCTCGTTATGATGCCGGAAACGTCAGGCGGTCCTCACCCGCGTACCGATCATGGAGTGTGCCATGCAAACCTTGTATCCGGAGATCAAACCCTACGCCCGACATGAGCTGGCGGTCGAAGCGCCGCATGTGCTTTATGTCGACGAAAGTGGGTCGCCGGAGGGCCTGCCTGTGGTCTTCGTCCACGGTGGGCCAGGCGGTGGTTGTGATGCGCTGAGTCGTCGTTTCTTTGACCCCAACCTTTACCGCATCATTACCTTCGATCAGCGTGGTTGCGGTCGCTCGACCCCGCACGCCAGCCTGGAAAATAACACCACAGCGCACCTGATCGCCGACATGGAGCGCATCCGCGAATTCCTGGGTGTTGATAAGTGGGTGCTGTTCGGCGGCTCTTGGGGCTCAACCCTTTCACTTGCTTACGCCCAGGCTTTTCCAGAACACGTGCATGCGCTGATCCTGCGGGGCATCTTTCTCTGCCGGCCGAAGGACTTCGAGTGGTTCTATCAGGATGGTGCCAGCCGACTGTTCCCGGACTATTGGCAGGATTTCATTGCGCCGATTCCTCCGGAGGAGCGCGGTGACCTGATGCAGGCGTACCACAAGCGTCTGACTGGGACCGACCAGATCGCCCAGATGCATGCGGCCAAAGCCTGGTCATGCTGGGAGGGGCGTACCGCCACCTTGCGGCCAAACACCCAGGTTGTCGACCGCTTCTCCGATACACATCGTGCACTCGCAATGGCACGTATCGAATGTCATTACTTCGTCAACCAGGCTTTTCTGGAGCCCGATCAGCTCTTGCGCGACATGCACAAGATCGCGCACCTGCCAGGCATCATTGTGCATGGCCGCTACGACGTCATCTGCCCGCTGGATAATGCCTGGGCGCTCCACGAGGCGTGGAGCAACAGCGAGCTGCAGATCATCCGTGAAGCAGGGCACTCGGCTTCCGAGTCGGGCATCTGCGATGCGCTGGTCCGTGCTGCTGCCGATATAGCGCAACGGCTGCTCGACCTTCCCCCTGAGGAAGCCTGATGAAGGCATTGATCCAGCGCGTGCGACAGGCGCGGGTCGAGGTGGCAGACGAGGTGGTCGGCTCGATTGATGAGGGGCTGCTGGTGTTGGTCGGTGTAGAGCGAGAAGATGATCGGGCGCGTGCCGATAAGCTCTTGCACAAACTACTGCGATACCGGGTGTTCAGCGATGAAGATGGCAAGATGAACCGCTCGCTGTCAGACGTCTGTGGTGGTTTATTGCTGGTGTCTCAATTTACCTTGGCGGCAGACACAGGCAGTGGTCTGAGGCCGAGCTTCTCAACCGCAGCCCCTCCGGCACTTGGCGAAGAACTCTACGATTATCTTGTCGTTCAGGCGCGCCTGCAGCACGCGAAAGTCGCCTGCGGCCGCTTCGGTGCCGATATGCAGGTGTATCTGCAAAACGATGGGCCGGTGACCTTCCTGCTGGGGGCCTGAGGTAGCGACGCCAGGGGCGGTCAGCGGCTTGAGGCTTCGAGTCCGTTGTCGTGCAGCCAGGTGATGGCGTACTCGCGTAGCTGAACGGTCTGGTAGTCCAGCCAGGCTTGGCGAACATCCGGGAAGTCTTCCAGCTTGAAATCGAAGGTTCGCAGCGGCTTGCGCCCTTGCAGAGCATGAGCGAGAACGGTATGGGCGTTGGGGTCGTGTTGGGTGAACAGGAACGCCTCACGCATCGCAATAGACTGGGGCAGCCCGAGTGGCTCGATATGCAGGTAGCGATCCTCCTGCACGTCATATTTTTCGTCGGCCCCCGGGACGGTTTCTCCTGGGAAAACCGCCTGAATCTGGCCGGACTCCAAGTCCAGGTAATGCTCACTGGCATCACGGTTTTCCAGCGCGTACTCCAAACGGTGAAGATCTATAGTCAAAGGTCGCATGGCTACAACTATGATTGAGGGGTTCACAGGTTCTGACCTGTGTGCACCGCTTGCGTGCGCTACGTTCATCGGTACTGCGTCGCATCTCGGCTAGCGACTCTTCAGAACAGGCGCGCCAGCAAGGCGCTGACAGCGGTCTCAACGCGCAGAATGCGATCACCAAGCTGCACGGGCTGCAGCCCTGCTTCGGTCAGCTTCTCAATTTCATAGGGTATCCAGCCGCCTTCGGGACCGATGGCGAGTGTCACCGGTTCGCTCAGTGCGCGCGGGCAGGGAGGGTATTCACCTGGGTGACCCACCAGGCCCAGAGTGCCGGCGACCAGCTGTGGCAGACGGTCCTCGACGAAAGGTTTGAAGCGCTTCTCGATGATGACCTCAGGCAACAGGGTATCGCGGGCTTGCTCCAAACCCAGCAGCAGCTGTTCGCGGATGGCCTGGGGCTCAAGAAACGGTGTCTGCCAAAAGCTTTTTTCCACGCGATAGCTGTTGAGCAGTACAAGCCGGGGCACGCCCATGCTGGCGACTGTCTGTAGCACGCGGCGCAGCATCTTTGGTCGAGGCAAGGCCAACACCAGCGTTACGGGCAACTTGGCGGGTGGTGCCTGCTGCAGCTGGACCTCAAGTTCCGCTTCCTGGGCATCCAGACGTAGCAGCTGCCCCTGGCCCATCTGCCCGCCTAACAGCCCGACCCGCAGGGATTCGCCCGCCTCCGCGCGGTGAACTTCCTGGAGGTGCTTCAGGCGCCGGTCACGCAGGATTACCCGATCGGCGGCGACGAAGTCGGCCGCCTCTAGCAGCAACAGGTTCACGGACGTGAAGCGGGCGGCTGGTCGCCGGGGTGAGGCTCGCTAGTATCGGCGTCGCCGCGAAATTCCTCTTCGCGCTTCTTCACCATGCTGCCGCAGATCAGCCCGGCCTCGAACAGTATCCACATAGGTATGGCGAGCAGTGCCTGTGAGAACACGTCAGGCGGCGTCAGCACCATGCCGACGACAAAGCAGCCGACCACTACGTAGGGGCGGCTCTTGCGCAAGGTCGCGACATCGACGATTCCTACCCAGATCAGCAGAAAGGTCGCCACCGGAATCTCGAAGGCGACACCAAATGCGAAGAACAACGTCAGGACGAAATCCAGGTACTGACCAATGTCGGTCATCATCGCCACACCTTCAGGTGTCACGCTGGCAAAGAAGCCGAACATGATGGGGAACACCACGAAGTAGGCGAAGGCCATGCCGCCGTAGAACAGGAAGATGCTGGAGATCAGCAAGGGCACCGCTACGCGTTTTTCATGCTTGTACAGACCGGGGGCAATGAAGCTCCAGATCTGATGCAGGATGACCGGCATCGACAGGAACAGAGCGACCATCATGGTCAGCTTGAACGGCGTCAGGAACGGCGAGGCCACGCCAGTGGCGATCATCGTTGCGCCTTCCGGCAGGTAGGCGCGCAGAGGCGCGGCCACCAACGCATAAATCTGCTGCGAGAAGTAGAACAACCCGCCAAACAGCAACAGGATGGCCACCACACAGCGCAGCAGGCGCTTGCGCAATTCTGTCAGGTGGGCAACCAGCGGCATTTCCTGGTCATCAGTGGAAGTATTGCTCATGGCTCAGGCAATTTGTCCGGGCGAGGTACGGGCGCCGTATCGGCGGGTTTGGCTTCAGCGAGCGCTGCGTCTTCGAGATGGCTGGCATCCGGTGGCGGTGTGGCTGATTGCGGGGACGGCGTGCTGTTGGTGCTGGGCGAACTGGGCATGATGCTTTGCTTCATTTCGCGCTCGAGGTCGAGGATGCGTTCGTTATGCAGCTGGCGACGAATCTCGTCGGCGCCAATCTCGCGCTCGACCTCCGACTTGATGTTGGCAAAGCTACGCTTGGCCCGGCCGATCCACAGGCCAGCGGTACGCACGGCACCGGGAAGCCGCTCCGGGCCAAGTACGAATAGCGCAACCAGGCCGATCAGCAGCAGTTCGGTGAAACCGATATCGAACATAGCGCCTCAGTTCTTCTTCGTCGGTTCTTCGACCTTGCGGGCCTCGGCATCGATGGTGTGGTTTTGTTTCTCATCAACACCGGGTTTTTCCTCATCGGTGCCCATGGACTTGCGGAACCCCTTGATCGCATCGCCTAGATCCGAGCCCATGCCCTTGAGGCGCTTGGTGCCAAAAAGCATGACCACGATGAGCAGAACGATCAGGAGTTGCCAGACGCTGATTCCACCAAAACCCATGCTGCAGTACTCCGAAAGTTGTTTTCAGGATTGCGGGCGAGCGGCTTTTTCCGCGTGCCCAGAGAGACCGAACCGCCGGTCGAGTTCGTCCAGAACCGCCTGTGGGTGCTGATCCAGCGCAGCCAGCATCACCAGGCTGTGAAACCAGAGGTCGGCGGTTTCGTAGATCAGGTCGCTGGCGTCACCGCTGGCTGCAGCGTCCTTTGCCGCCAGTATGGTTTCCACCGACTCTTCGCCGACCTTTTCGAGAATCTTGTTGAGTCCCTTATGGTAGAGGCTGGCCACATAGGAGCTGTCTGCCGCGGCGCCTTTGCGGGCTTCCAGCACCTCAGCCAGACGGGAAAAGGTATCACTCATGTGTGGGCTCCGCGTATATCGCCTGCGGGTCTTTGAGGACCGGTTCGACGGTTTTCCAATCGCCTTTCGCGAAGACGCGGTAGAAGCAGCTCTCGCGCCCGGTATGACAGGCGATGCCGCCGACCTGCTCTACCATCAGCACGATGACATCGGCGTCGCAGTCCAGACGCAGCTCGTGAAGCTTCTGCACATGACCGGATTCCTCGCCCTTGCGCCACAGCTTGCCACGCGAACGTGACCAATAGATGGCGCGGTTCTCCACGGCCGTCAGCTCCAGCGCTTCGCGGTTCATCCAGGCCATCATCAGGATGCGACCGGTCTGATGGTCCTGGGCAATCGCCGGTACCAGCCCATCTTCGTTCCAGTTGATTTGGTCCAGCCAGTTCATCGGATTCTCCCCTCTGTACGCGCAGTGTGCCAGCCTGCCCGACCGCTGGCTATCGGCGCACCACGATGTAGATGCCGGCCGCCAGCATCAACCAGGCAGGCCAGGTCGCCAGCACGGAAAGGCTTTCAGCGGCTGCGGCCAGCGTGGCGCCCCCGGCTAGCAGTGCAGCGCCAACCAGACGCAGTGGCCAGTGGTGATGGTGCTCGCGCCAGGGCGGCGGCAGGTTATTCGCATGGGGCCCCGACATGCGCTCGAGCAGCTCGCGGGTCATGCCGGCCAGGTGCGGCAGCTGTTCGATCTGCACCTGGGCGTTCTTCAGCAACTGCTTGGGGCTCATCCGTTCGCGCATCCAGCGCTCAAGGTATGGCTGGCCCGTGGTCCACAGATCCAGCTCAGGATAGAGCTCGCGACCCAGCCCTTCGATGTTCAGCAGCGTCTTCTGTAGCAGCACCAGCTGAGGCTGGACCTCCATGTTGAAGCGGCGGGCGACCTGGAACAGGCGCACCAGCAACTGGCCGAAGGAAATGTCCTTCAAGGGTTTTTCGAAGATCGGCTCGCAGACCGTACGGATCGCCGCCTCGAATTCGTTGACCTTGGTCTCCGCCGGGACCCAGCCCGAATCGATGTGCAGCTGCGCCACCTTGCGGTAGTCGCGACGGAAAAACGCCATCAGGTTGCGCGCCAGGTAGTCCTGATCTTCTGGAGTAAGGCTGCCGACGATGCCGAAGTCCACCGCGATGTACTGTGGGTTCCATGGCTGATGCGTGCTGACGAAGATGTTGCCGGGGTGCATGTCGGCATGGAAGAAGCTGTCGCGAAAGACTTGGGTGAAGAAGATCTCCACCCCGCGCTCGGCCAGCTGTTTCATGTCGGTGCGCTGCTCGGCCAGGCGCTTCATGTCGGTCACCGGCACGCCGTAGATGCGCTCCATTACCAGAACCTGCGGGCGGCAGTAATCCCAATAAACCTGCGGGACGTAGAGCAGAGGCGAACCCTGGAAGTTGCGCTTGAGCTGGCTGGCGTTGGCCGCCTCGCGCAACAGATCGAGTTCGTCGTAGATGGTCTTGGCGTAGTCGTCGACCACTTCAACCAGGTGCAGGCGGCGCGCCTCGTTCGATGCACGTTCGGCGGTTTTCGCCAGCAGGAACAGCCAGGCAATGTCCTGGCTGATGATTGGGCGAAGGTTCGGCCGCACCACTTTTACCACCACCTCTTCGCCGCTGCGCAGTTTGGCCGCATGCACTTGGGCGACGGAGGCGGACGCCAATGGCTTGCTGTCGAACCGGGCGAACACCTCGCCCACCGAAGCGCCCAGCTCCCGTTCGATGAGCGCTGTGGCGACTGCCGAGTCGAACGGCGGTACCCGATCCTGAAGCATGGCCAGCTCTTCGGCGATGTCGAGCGGCAGGAGATCGCGTCGGGTCGAAAGAATCTGGCCGAACTTGATGAAAATTGGCCCCAGACCCTCCAGTGCCAGGCGCAGGCGAGCGCCTCGAGAGAGCTCGGTGCGCCGGCGTGGCAGCCAGCGCCATGGCAGCAGGTAACTGGTCGCACGCAGCCACCACGGCATCGGCAGGTCAAGAATGATGTCGTCCAGGCGGTAGCGGATCACCACCAGCAGGATGCGAAACAGGCGGCGAGCCGCGGCGAACAGCTTCATTCGGATCGGTCTGGTTTCTGGAAGTGGGTGAGCCGCTCGATGCGGGCGTCGAGACGGTCGAGGTCGAGCTTGAGGCGGTCGAGTTCAGCGAAGCGCGTTTCAGCTTCGTCTGTGCCGACCAGCGCGCGTGATTCTTCGCTGAGGTATTCAGCCAGGTTCTGCTGCAGGCTGTCAGCGCTTCGTCGCAACCATTCGGATTGACGCCGAACGCTGGAGCCGAGCAGATGCGCACCGACCGGACCCAGCCAGCGCGACACCTCGTACTCCCAGTCCAGCTCGAGATCCTGCAGCACTTCGGCGAGGCTCATCAGTACACCGCTGTCGCCGTCAATTTCGACATCCGGACCATGCAGGATCGCTGTCTTTTTGCGGCTTGTGGCCAGGCGCAGCAGATCCGTGGCGGAAGCGCGCAGGCGGCAATCCGGTTCGCTGCCCCATTGCGTTGCCAACCGCAGCCCATCGGCATCGGCCAGGACGAAGACCTTCCACGCCGGTGCCGTGCAGTCGATTTCTATGATCTGACCGCTGAGCTTGGCCAGCCGCGGCAAGGCGGTCGGGTCCAGGCGCAACACGCCATTGAGGCCGCGCTCAGTGCCGGCCAGCAGGGCAGCGCGCAACATCAGGGCTTGATGCCGCGGTGCAGAGCGACGATGCCGCCGGTCATGTTGTGGTAAGTGACGCGCTCGAATCCGGCGTCGGCCATCATGCCTTTAAGGGTTTCCTGATCCGGATGCATGCGGATCGACTCGGCCAGGTAGCGATAGCTCTCGGAGTCGTTGGTAATCAGCTTGCCCATCATCGGCAGAAGGCTGAACGAGTAGGCGTCGTAGGCTTTGGAAAACAGCTGGTTGGTCGGTTTGGAAAACTCCAGAACCAGCAGGCGACCGCCGGGCTTCAGCACGCGCAGCATGGAGGCGATGGCGTCTTCCTTGTGCGTCACGTTGCGCAGGCCGAAGGCAATGGTGACCACATCGAAATGGTTGTCCGGGAACGGCAGCTTCTCGGCATCGGCCTGGACGAACTTGACGTTGTCGGCCACGCCCTTGTCCAGCAGACGGTCACGGCCGACCTTGAGCATCGAGGCGTTGATATCGGCAAGCACCACTTCGCCAGTCGGGCCGACGATGCGCGAGAACTGGCGTGCCAGGTCACCAGTGCCGCCGGCGATATCTAGCACGCGATTGCCGTGGCGGACACCGGACAGCTCAATGGTAAAGCGCTTCCAGAGGCGATGCACGCCGCCGGACATCAGGTCGTTCATCAGGTCGTATTTGGCGGCTACAGAATGGAATACCTCGGCCACCTTTTGCGCTTTTTCGCTCTCCGGTACGTTCTTGTAGCCGAAGTGGGTGGTGGCTTCTGCGTCACGCTCTTTGCGGGGATCGGTCATGTCACTGTCACCGGAAGAATGTGCTCGCATTCTAAACCTAAAAGCATCGTCGAGCGCCAAGCCGCGAGCGGCAAGTCAGCGCAGCCTATGGCTGACCGGAGGCAGGCTGGCAGCTGGGCAGCTGCTATAGTGCGCGCCTTTTTTAGTAGCAGTCAGGAGTCGCCATGGCCCGCATCATCGTCGAGCGCAACCACAGCCTTGGCCGGGACGCCGCCCGTGTAAAGGCCGAGCAGCTGGCGGCGAAGCTGGAACGCGATTTCGGCGTGCGCTGCGAGTGGCAAGGTGACGTACTGGAAGTGCGCCGCAGCGGCGCGGACGGCCGCATCGAGGTCGAGGAAGACCGTGTGCGCGTGTTGCTCAACCTCGGCCTGCTGATGTCGGCCATGGGCGCCAGTGTTCAGGCGCAGATCGAGCGTGCGCTGGACAAGGCGCTGCAGGCCTGAGGTAGCGTAGATACCGTCTTCCCCATTACCGAGCAAGGGCCAGTTGAGGGTCGAAACGCTGGCCCGATTTAAGTACCCCATAGGCGATGTGCAGCAGCTTGCGCATCGCTGCACAGACGATTTGTTTTCCGGANAACACCATCACATACCCAATTAGGGGAAGCGACTAAACACCGACTCCCCAACCGAATTGCTTGACGACCATAGAGCGTTGGAACCACCTGATCCCATCCCGAACTCAGTAGTGAAACGACGCATCGCCGATGGTAGTGTGGGGCTTCCCCATGTGAGAGTAGGTCATCGTCAAGCTTCTACACCAAACCCCCGATCTTCGTAAGAGGATCGGGGGTTTGTCTTTGAGCGTAAAAAATATGAGGTCATTTTTGCTTGAACATGGTCCCATTAAGGCCCGCGGCCAGCTAGAAGGCGCACGCTTTGGGTTGAGCTAGTTAAAGCGGCTGCGCGTTACAGTTATGTTGAGCGGCGTTGGTTGCGCTGTAGCTAACTCAGCGCTTCCGTTCCTAGGTGCTCTAACTGTCGGAGCGCACCGCCTCAATAATGTCGCCGAGAAGCTGATTCAGAGCGTAGCGGTGCCCTGAGGCGCCACTGGAAGGTCGGGTATCAGAGGTCATTACGACGGACATATCGAGCCCCGGAACCACGTAAAGCATCTGCCCGCCGAAGCCCCAACCATAACGGATATCTTCGCCGCCCAACTCGGTAATGAACCAACCATAACCATAGCCATGACCGGTGTACCGCGAGCGGGTGCGGGGCGTCCAGGATGCTTCGATCCAGTCCTGTGACAGCAGCCTATCCCCAGATGCTGTTATGCCTCCGCGTCGATATAGCTCAGCAAAGACCAACAGCGAGTGAGGGGTCATCGCCATTTCGTTACCGCCCAGGTAGATGCCTTGCGGATCTCGTGTCCAGGCGCTGATTTCAAAGCCGTCGAGTGGTGCCAGCCACTCGCGCGCAAGCTGTAGAGTGGCTTTTCCGGTACTGCGGGTGAGAATTGCTGACAGCAGGTGGCTTGATCCGGTGGAATAAATCATTGCCTCGCCAGGCTCAGCCTCAAACGGTCGCGCCAGTGCCGCGCGTACCCAGTTCGGACTCGCCACCCATAACCCATAATTAGGCCCTGAGGTGAGCCGAGGCCGGCCTGCATTGATAGGAGATTGCCTACAGTGACCTGCAGCAGTCGAGCGTCCGGCTTCGCTGGGAAATCGCCTCCGATCAGATCAGCGATCGGCTGGTCAGTGCCTGAAAGAACAGCCTTATCAATGGCTATCCCAACCAAGGCTGAGAGTATCGTCTTGGACGCCGACTTTATATTAGTCGGAGAGTTCGTTCGATGACCGCGGTAACCCCGCTCGGCCAGCACCTCGCCATGACGAGCCACTATCAACGTCTCAAGTTGCTCCAGCCGTTCAGCATTATCGACGATTGCTTCAAGCTTCTCGTCTGCGACGGACGTTGGAGCAATGCAGAGCAGGCATAGGATGCATAGAGCACGATACGTCGCCTGCCGGCTCTGCTTCGGGGCGAAAGGGAAGTAATGCATGCAAATTGGACCGCGAACCGGCTATGCCGTGCGGAGCACCGCTGAGCTGTTCAGGCCATGCCGGATGACCGGCTGGGCTCGAGGCCTCCCCAGCTACTGACGTACCCATGTCTGGGTGCGGCCCAACGCTTCGATGCCGATGTAACCGCGCATCTCAAGCTTGTCTCCACCTTCAAGCAGGGTGACCTTGGCGCGATAGGTCTTGCCTTTTGCTGGGTCGAGGATAGTGCCGCCGCTCCAGACGCCCTCGCCATCCGGCTGCAGGCCCCATAGGATAGTCATTCCTGCGATTGGCTTGTCTTTGCGCTCACCTTCGCACGCCGTACATAAGGGGTTCGGGCCCTGCTCGGAGCGCAGAATCTCCGCCACTTCACCGTTAAGCGAACCATCAGCCGCCTGCTGTATTTGGACGACGGACTTGGGCTTGCCGGTTTCATCATCAATGGTCTGCCAACGTCCGACTGGCGATTCGGCGGCAAAGCAAAACGACGCAACGGTCATCGGCAATGTCAGGAAGGCGGCGGTAAACAATGCGCGCATGGTTTCTCCTACGGATGGTTGAGGGCTGCGACTCTAACATCACATGGGACCGGTATTGGCCACCCAAGTTTGCGTCGTTACCGCCAAGATCTAGGACTTTCGGCAATAAACCTGCTTGATGGCGAGCAAGCGTGCCAGCGATACGCCGCTCACTTTGCTGTACCTCACTTCCGGTGTTTGTCGATCCCTAACGGCCAGCGCCACGACCGCTGCGAAGTGGTGGAGAGGCTTGTGCGAGCTGCGATCCTGCACGTCATGGCGTTCGAATTCATCGAGCCTGGTGAGTTGGTAGCCCGTGAATGGCGCTTTATAGAGCTTCAGGGCGAACGGCAGCTGGCTGAGGAGCGATTGGAGGTTCGCAGACCGCGCCTAGCGAAGAGGCGCGTCAGCTTGCAGTGCAAAATTGATCGCTTCGGCTGCCGTGAGCGTAGCGTTCTCGCCATGGCCGGCGCCTGGGTGGATGGTCAGGGTGCGCTTCAGACCGTGGCCCTCCAGTGATGCCCAGCGCTCGAACAATCCCTGGACGTTGCTGCGCATCCGTCGGGCAACAAGGCGTTGCTCACGCTCGGATGTAGCAACTTTACCCAGTAACGGTTCTGGTTCCTCAGCCTCTCCGACAGTCATCCACAGACGCTTTGATTGTAGGTTCGACTCGGAGAGCGGAGGGCCGCTCTGTTCTAGCAGCTGACGATCGTTCCACCAGATCGAGGGACTGGCCGCCAGGTAATTCTGGAAAGCGTCAGGCTCGTTCATCAGAGTATACAGCGTGAATAGTCCGCCGTGAGAGTGCCCAAACAGCGTCTGCCGATGAGGATCAATCGGGTATCGGGCTTCGATTAGAGGTTTCAGTTCGGTTTGCACGAAAGCCAGAAACTGGTCGGCTCCACCGTAGTGCGCATCGTCCCTTTCATGATTCGCCGCTAGGGCTGGGGGAGTGTAGTCTCTGGCTCGTCTGTCGACGTCATACAGCGCGTCGACAGGATAGCCTATACCCACCACTACCACCGACGCGCGTGTTGCGGGATCCGGGCGGCTTTCACGAGCATTGGCTTGAACTGCCAGCATTGGAAACAACGCATTGCCATCAAGCACGTAGAGCACCGGATAGCCACCCGGTGGCGCCGGCTGCTGAGGCTGGGAAATGAAGATCCTGTAATCGTCGCCGGTGTTGTGCGAATGTATGTCGCGTTGTTCAGCTTGCGGTAGCACCACTGGCTTCCACCCGCCCGCCTCGGCGGCTCGAGCCGATGCACAGCCGAGTCCCAGGCTGGCAATCAGCAGCGCCATCAAGACATTCATGCTGGCCACTCGGCAGGCGCATCCGGCTGGGGGCCATCCTGCCATTCGACCTGCAACGCCTCGTCACCGGAAAAACGGTTGAGGTGATCGGCTATCACAAAACGAAGGCGTTTTTCTGCCTCCCCAGCCGCTGCCTGGCAATCGATCAAGAGTTGATCAGGTCCGGCAAACATGCGGCACTCACCAAAGACGAACACGACCTCTGCTTGTTGATCTTCGAGTCGGACTTCGCCTTTGTGGGCAAAGTGCTTGAACAGGCGGGTCATGTTGCGTGATGCGCGTGGTGTTGCGACGCGGGCATGAAACTTGGGCATGAATGTCTCCGTTAAGCGCCGCCGACACCTAAGCCGGCGGCGAGTGGATCAGAACTCGTACCGCGCTCCGATGGTGAAATTGCGTGACGGACCCTGAAAATTGAAGGTCGAGGTGCTGCCAACGCGCGAAACGTAGTCGCGATCGAGCAGGTTGTTTACATCGAAAGTCGCAGTGAGCTGCTCGGTGACCGGGTACGACAGCTTGGCGTCGACCACGGCATACCCCGGTGCGCTAACGGTTATCCCTTGGCGTTCGTAGGAAAAGTCGCTCATGGCGCTGATACCTGCGCCCAGCCCTAATCCACGTAGCGGTCCGCCCGCCAGGGTGTACTTGCTCCACAAAGAAGCCTGGTGTGTGGGCATGAGTACGAACAGAACGTTCTCGTCACCTGCAAGGTTTTCAGTCTCCATGTAGGTGTAGCCCGCAATCAGCTCCCACTGAGGCGTCAGGTAACCGCTGACCTCAAATTCACCACCGCGGATACGCGCCTTGCCAGCCGCTGCGTAATCGGCAGTTCCGGACAATCCGTCGGCATCGGTAGCGCGGTTCTCGTCGGTCAGTTGAAAGGCGGTGACACGGGCGTTCAGATCCCCGCCGTAATAGCTGCCCTTGATGCCGACTTCATATTGCTCGCCTTCGCGCGGGTCGATGAGCTGACCGTTAGCGTCGGTCTCGGATTGAGGCTTGAAGACCTGTGAGTAGCTGACGTACAGCGAATGCCGTTCGTCGAGGTCGAACACCAAGCCACCGTAAGGCGTGACGTGGCCGTTCTCATGCTGCTCATCCGAGGCAACGACGCCTGTTTTGAGATTCGTTGAGGTGGCGTCTCCTTCATACCAGCTGACGCGAGCTCCACCGATGAGTGCCAGCCTTTCGATCGGCCGGAACGTCAGCTTGGCGTAGAGACCTGCTTCCTGATCGTCGCTACTGAGGCGTGTTGAATAGCTCAGGTTCGGTTTGGCAAAGCGCCTGGGCTGATAGCCAAAGATATCGACCGTGCCGAGGACGGCACTACCGTTGCGGTAGTCGCTGTCGTAGCGTTTGAAATCGCTGCCGACCACGAATTCGCTGACCTGGCCCAGCAGCTCGAACGGCTGGCTGTAGCTGGCATCGACGGCCAGTGCGTCCTGCTGAAAGTCACGCCCGGCGGCGACCATTCGCGTGTTGCCGTTGGCCGCCACAGCGCTGCCGGTATAGGCGTACAGATAGTCTGTGTCACGCGTGGAGCCCCGCACGGCCAGTCGGCCATAGCCGCCAGTATCGAAGCGGTGAGTCAGCTCGGCGATTGCATCGGTGGTGCGACCGTTGAAGTCGTTCCAGTCGACGCCCAAGTAGGTCGAGTGACTCCAGTCGAGCAAATTTCCGGCCGAATCGGTGGGGTAGCCATTGTGGGGAGCGATGTCCTTGGTCTGGTGAATCAGTCCCAGCGAAAGCGAGGTTGTGTCGTTCAGGTCGATGTCCAGCGCGCCGTAGAAGCTTTCACTCGTGTTCTCGTTGTAATCCACCTCGCCATTGCTGTCGGCGCGAGAGACAACTGTGCGTCCGCGTATGTGGCCTGCTTCATCGAGCGGACCGGAGAGGTCGGCTTCCAGATAGTTCTGGTCCCAACTGCCGTAGCGGCCAGTCAGGCTGCCCTGGAACTCGCTCGTTGGGCGCTTGCGTACCATATTGACGACGCCGCCCATTTCGCTGGTACTGCTGAACAGGCCCGAAGGGCCGCGCATGATCTCTACCCGGTCGAACGGCGAAAGCGATGGAACCGTGCCGTGGATGCTGGCCATGGGTGCAGGGAGACCGTCGATATTGAACTCGTCGTACTCATAGCCGCGGGCATAGATCGACGAACGACCGCTGTCGTTGGTCAGGGTACGTAGGCCCGCGGTGTACTTGGCCAGGTCGTCAAGGTTCACGAACTGGCGATCCCTGATGTAATCGTCTGTGTAAACGGTGATCGACTGCGGGATATCGCGCAGCTCGGCAGGTGTTTTTGTGCCAACCGTTGCTGCTTGCACCGTGTAGCCGCCGGTCTGCTCCGACGACGGCATGTCGTACAGGCGGTTGCCCTCGACCGTGATGCTTTCCAATTCGACCGGCTCGTTCTGCACGGAAACGCTTTGTGCCAGCGCGCTTAGCGGAAAAGGCGCAAGCAAGCCGGCCAGCAGCAGGCGCCGCGAACGTTGTCCGAGGCTGAGGGTGCGAGGGGTTCTGTCCATGGGTCGGCTCCTGCCGCAGGGCAATGCGCAAATGGCAAAGATTCGCGGCGCTTAATGATAACGATTTGCATCAAAAGATGTCGGCGCGTAGTCTGCCATGCGTCCGGTTTGCGAACCTTTGCGCAACCGAGTATTTGCTTTGCAATTGCGTGCGAGAGGCAGTGCTGCATGAACCAACCCGATCACATCATCCGTGGCGACGAGCTGCCGGCGACTAGCCGGACTGGTCTGCACTTGCCAGACGGCGGCGATGACCGCCTGTTCTATGGCCGGGTGAAATGGGCACAGCTGCGTGACGGTCTTTCCCTGCACTGGTCCGATTGCGAGGAACTGCAGGACTTCGTTACCGAAAACACCGTGGATCCGCGAGTGTCCTTTGTGCTCTTTCTTCAGGGGCAGAGTCAGGTCAGCTATGACGACCTTTCGTTGACGCTCGGTCATCCCTCAAGCCGGCATGCGCCTGAGGGCGTCGCAGTATCGATGAACGAGCCGGTTCAGTTCCGCCGTCAGGCTCGCCGCGGTAGTCATATTCGGAAGTTGGTGGTGAGCCTGACGCCCGACTGGTTCGAAGGGCGTGGCGAAGGCGTGGGTGCGACAGACGGAGCAATTCGACGCTTCATGGGCAGTCACCTGACGCCTCGTGTCTGGAAACCCTCGTCGCGCCTGCTGACATTGGCTGACCAGATGCTCAATCCACCGGGCTACGACGCCTTACTGGCCAGCCTGTATCTGGAAAGCCGGGCGCTGGACATTGCCTGCGAAGCGCTTGCCAGCCTTGGCGAGGCGACGACCGTGGTAGAACACGGTTTGCGGCCCCAGGAATACCGCCGGCTGCAGCGCCTCGTTGATCTGCTTGATAGCGGCGAAGCCGACAGTTGGAGCCTTGATCACATCGCACGCGAAACGGGCGTCAACGCGACGACGTTGCAGCGCCAGTTCCGCTCGCTCAAGGGCATGACGGTATTCGAATACCAGCGCGGGCGGCGTCTGAATAGCGCACGCGAGGCACTGGAGCGAGAAGGCGCAACTGTCACTGAAGCGGCTTGGCGCGCCGGTTACAACAGCCCAGCCAACTTTGCTACTGCTTTCAAGCGGCAGTTCGGCATCAGTCCGCGGCAGGTGCGTTCACGGGTGTGAGGGCTGAGCGGAGCTGCTACTTCGTTGCGACGACGGATGAGCCTGGATGCCGACCATCGTGACGTTGGTACGGCATACATTGCGTTAAGCAAAGGCGACCGGCCGAGCAGTCCGTAAAGTTGTGTAGAAGCGCCTCGGGGCGCTCTTTCCAGATCGTTCGAACGATCACACCTCCCGCCCGTCGCCGGGCTTGAAGTAGAAGCGTCCCAGCGTTCAAGTCAGCCCCGCTTGTGCCGACTAAAGAGTGCTCAGATGCCGTTTGAATGATGCCATCATGATGGCCCTCTCCTGTTGCTCGCCGGACGTTAGTCGTCCGGGAGGTCGCCCGATGCTTCGAACCTCGCTCCGCCGCCTGACACTAGCCTTGTGGATAGTCGCATCGCTATTCGGCGTCCAGGCCGCCTGTGCACACGGTGTCACGGTCGTCACGGAGGAACTGCCACCCTACAACATGACAGTTGACGGCAAGCTCACCGGCATGGCCACCGAGGTGGTGCAGGCTGTTCTGGATGAAGTGGGAGAGGCTGTGCGCATCCAATCGATGCCGTGGGCACGCGCGTACGACATCGCGCTGAACTCGGAGAATGTTCTTATCTACTCCATTGCCCGCACACCGCAGCGCGAGGGTCTGTTCAAGTGGGTAGGTGTTATCGCGCCCACGCGCTGGTTCCTGTTCTCGCTGCCTGGCACTGAGTTCAACCTCAAGAGTCTCGACGACGCCCGCCAGTACCAGATCGCCACCGTGAAAGAGGATGTCGGTGAGCAGTACCTGATCGATAAGGGGTTCGTCATCGGCCGCAACCTGCAGTCGAGCAACAAATACGAGCACAACTACGAAAAGCTCAAGGCTGGGCGTGTGAACCTGTGGATTTCCAACGAGCTGAACGCTCATTATCTGGTCCGTCAGGCCAGTGGCAGCCCTGGCGATACTGCGGTCCCTCAACTGAATCTGGACGACCTCGGCGGCGCGAACGGCTTGTGCATGGCCTTCAGTCGCAACACGCCGGATGAGGTGGTCGAGCGCTTTCGCCAGGCGCTCTCGCGGGTCCGTGCCGATGGCCGCTATGACACTATCGCCGCACGCTGGTTGGAATGAACGTCAATACACCGGCCTCCGTCACCTCAGCGAGCGCGCAGCGGCCCAGCAGCTCGCTTGGGCGTCGTCTGGTACTGGCGACGCTCGGCTTCTGTCTGTTGTTTACCGCCGCGACCGTGGGTTTGCGGACCTGGCTGGCCTGGGAGGATGGCCGCTCGGCAATGAATGCCGAGTTGGTGCTGATCGACCAGGTATTTCAGAGCAATCTGGCCAAAGCCATCTGGGAAATGGACAGCGATGCACTGGAAACGCAGCTGGACAGCGTGGCCATGGCTGAGCCGGTTGGCCGCGTCGAACTGCGGATCTTCCGCGCCGGTCGCGCACCGGAAGTCATCCAACGCCAACGCCCGCAGCAGCAGCCTCAGCACCGCGCGCCGGTGCTGCAGCGTCGTCTGACCTACGAAGCCTACGCCGGGGCCCTCGAGACGGTGGGCGAGCTCAGGCTCGAAGGCGACGAAGGGCTGCTCTGGAAACGGCTCGTTGACGACGTGACCAAGATCATCATCACCCAGGTCATCCAGTCGCTCCTGCTGGCCGGTTTGATCATGTGGATGTTCAACAGCACGGTCACGCTGCACGTGCGTCGGATCGCCCAGCACCTCACCCGCCTGACTCCGGAAAATCTCGACCAGACCCTGCGCCTCGATCGGTCGGTAAAACGCCAGGATGAGCTGAGCCTGCTGGAGTCGGGCATCAACAGTGTCCAGCTAAAACTGTCGGCTTACCTCGAGCGGCAACATCAGGACGAGCTGGCACTGGCCGCGCACCGCGACCGCCTCGCCGAGCTGGTCGAGGAACGTACTGCCGAATTGCGGGCTGCCAATGTGCTGCTGGAAGAGCTTTCACGTAGTGACCCGCTGACCGGCTTGGCCAATCGCCGGCATTTCGACGAAATCAAGGAAGTCGAATTCCGCCGCGCGATGCGTCTCGGCCAGCCTCTAACCGTGCTGATGTGCGACGTGGATTTTTTCAAGCGTTACAACGACCACTACGGCCATGCGCAGGGCGACCAATGCTTGCAGTGGGTAGCCGATACGCTCAGGTACGTGTTTGCCCGTGCCGGCGAGGTGGTCGCGCGGCTCGGCGGCGAGGAATTCGTCGTACTGCTGCCCGGTGTGGATGCCGAGTCCGCGCATCGTTCGGCGATAAGGCTGCAGCAGCGGCTGGCCGAGCGGGCGTTGCCACATGAGGCCTCGGCCGTTTCGCCCCATGTCACGCTGAGTGTTGGCCTCGCCGGCTTCGACGCGGACAGCATGGACCAATTCGAACAACTGCTGCGCCGCGCCGACGAGGCTCTCTATCGAGCCAAGACGCAGGGCCGCAACCGTATTTCCGACTGATGATCGCGAGGACCGCATGATGCGCCCAATTGCCTGGATCGCTGTTTCCCTGGGGTTACTTGGCGCGGTCGCACATGCCGGGCCGTTGCGGGTGGTGACCGAGGAGACGGCCTACAGCTACCTGCAAGCGGGCAAGGTCAGTGGCGCGGCCACCGAAGTGGTCGAGACGACCTTGCAGCGTGCAGGGCTGGATGATTACCAGATCGGTCTGTATCCATGGGCGCGTGCCTACGACATGGCGCTGCAGGAGCCTGGCGTGCTGATTTACCTCATCGCGCGCACCTCGGAGCGCGAGGCGTTGTTCCGCTGGGTGGGGGAGATCATGCGCATCGACTATCACTTCTACAAATTACGTGAGCGAGACGATATCAAGGTGCCCGACCTGGAGGCAGCGAAAGCCTATCGGGTCGGTGTGTTGCGCGACGATGTGCGCCATCAGTATCTGCAGGCCAACGGTTTCAAGAAGATCGTGGTGACGGCGCACAACAGCGACAACTTCAAACGCCTGCTCAATGGTCAGGTTGATCTGATACCGATGCCCGAGCGAGACATGCTTGCGCAGTGCAAAGAGGCCGGCCTGGATCCTAGCGAGGTCGAGCGCACGCTCTCCCCCGGAAATTCGACGCAGCTGTATATGGCGTTCAGCCGTCAGACCGACGATGCCACCGTCCTGCGCACGCAGGCCGCGTTCGAAACGCTGCAGGCAGACGGTACGCTCGCTCGCCTCATGGGCGGTTCGCGTTGACCGTCGCTACCTGTCGTCTGCGGGTTCAGTTACCGCTCTGCTCGAATTCATTGAGCGCCTTGCGACAGCCGATGCCGGAGCCCTCACCGAGGCCCGCTTCCAGCCACGGCAAGATGGCCAACGGCGGCGCGACCAGTGCGCCGACCACACTGGCAATGGCACGGGCGGCTAGCTCGCCAGTCACAACGCTGACCTGCGGGTCGCTCAGGGTGCCCTGCAGTTCTACGGGTGAGTTGCCGGACAGCAGGCTGAAGTCCTTGGCGCGAGCTTCGAACGCAAGATTCAGTCGTTCACTGTCGAGCTTGATGGTGCCGCCGCCGGTGATGTTGCTGTCGGCCGTGCTGATAAAGAACTGCTCCAGTTTGGCGGTGCCGGCAGTTGAGTCGAAGCGCAGGTATGTGCAGTTCATATCCACCTGATCCGAATCGGCTAGGGCAGCGAGTGCCGCTTCGCCTGCATCCAGGCCAAGCAGCTCCACCGCCAGCATGTCGAGCTTGCCTCCGGACATGGCGAGTTCCAGTTTGCCGTCGAGGTTGGCCGCCATCTCGCCCAGCGACTGCCCCTCGAGCGTGACGTCCAGCTGCCCACCGATGGTGCCTGCGGAGTCTTGCGCGACCTTGGACAGGTCGGCCTCGCGCAGAATCGGGGAGAGGTTGACGCTGGTGATATCCAGGCGCAGCTCGCCCGTGGGTTGCTGCGGACGAACGTCCAGTCGCAGCCGGCCATTGGCTTTCCCTTTGCCTATCGATAGGGTCAGGGGTTCGGCAACCAAGACACCGTTGTCCAGCTCGGCTTTGAAGTCGACAGCATTCAACGGAATTGCTTCTGCGAGTACCTGATCGGCCTCGTAGCGAATGATGGCATCGCGGTCGCGAAGGGCATCCAATCCCAGCGGCTCGCTGGAAAATACCTGGCCGTCATTCGGGTCTGTTGGCGTATCGGGCGCCTTCAAATCAGAGGTCTCGAGGGTGTCGGAGTGCAGGTTGGCCCAGAGCATCGGGCGGCCACTAAGGCTGAGGCGAACGTCGCCGCTCACGTCGCTATCGCCCCAGTTGGCGCGCAGATCCTGCAGGCGCAGTTGCTGGTTCTCCCACAGCAGCTGACCGTTCAGCTGATAGCCGGCCAGTGACGGCAGGCTCCACCCGGTCAGAGGATTGAGGTTGGCCGGGTTCGGCCCCTCAAGCGAAATCGCGAGATCCGCCGCTTCCAACTGCAATGGATTGGTGACCGTGCCCTTTACGGTCAGCCGACTTTCGCGCGACTTGACCGTGCCTTCGACGGGGTAGGGTTGATCAACGAACAGTTCCTCCAGCGCGCCGACATCGATCTCGAACTGCAGCGGTACGTCGTTGCGCCAGGCATCGCCCGTCAGTTGCAGGCCGGAGTCGGTGGAAGTCGCGTCGACCTCGACCCGCAGATCCCGTGTCGGGTTTTCATAGCGCAGGTGCGTGTCGTTGAGACGGGCAGAGTTCTGCGCCAGCCGGGTGTGCAGTTCCCCGTCCAGCGTACCGAGCCTGGGATAGCCCAAGGGTGCAAGGGCGCGGCCCAAGTCCAGCTGTTCAACGATCAGATCGACCGTTCCGCTCAGCGAATTCTTGGTCAGATCAAGCGAGCCGCTGGCATCAACAGTCCCTTCGCCTTGAGCTGCGTGCAGGCGTTCGATCTTCAACTGCTGCTCGGCCAGATTGGCCTTGAGCACGATGTCGCTCAGTGCGGCATCGCCATACAGGAGCTCCTCCAGATTGAGGTCGAGCTCACCGCGATAGCGACGCAAAGGCTGCAGCAGGTTTTGAGCGCTTTGTTGCAGCGACTGCTCGTTGTCCTTGGCTTGCGACTGTGCGCCGTTCGGTGCGGAGTCGAGCAAGCGCATCACGCCCCAACGGTTGAGGTCGAGTCTGTTGCCTTGCAGTTTTGCGGTCAGTTCGGGCGTATCGCCACGCTCCAGGACGAGCGAGCCGGCGAGGTGACTTTCGCCCGTGTTGAGGTCCATGTCCTGCAACGCCCAACGCTGCCCATCACGCTTGAGCTGGGCGTTGAAGTCGAAGGCCGGCACGTCGATGGCTGGGCTGTCGAAGCTCATCAGTTCGGCTGAGTCTGGCGCGCTCACCGTCAGTTTGCCCTGTAGGGCATCAAGCGCTGGAAGCTGTTTGGCTTCACCTTTGAAGCTTGCCTGAATCTTGCCCAGTTGCGCATCGAGCGATACCGCATAGGGAGCACCGCTGGCCAATGCCTGAGACGGGGGCTCGCCCGTCAGGCTCAGGGTCAGTGGCTTGCCTTGCACATTGCCGTTGCCTTCGATAGACAACTGGCGCTGCCCCGGGCCGTTATCGGTCGTCTCGATGTCGAGTTCTACCTGTGCGTCCAGTTTGGCGTCGCGATAGGTCAGCTGGCCGTTCTGGATGCGGATCGTCTCCGGTTGGATGGGCGGCTCGCTGCTGTCGCTTTCGCTGCCGGTCAAGGCTGCCCAGTTGGAGCGCCCGTCTTCCTGTCGTGCGAGATGAACCTCGGGATTGTCGAGCTCAAGCAGTTGCAGACTGAGGTTACCCGTCAACAGTGCGCCCACATCGATTTCTGCCTGCATGGCGTCAAGCTTGAGCATATAGGGGTGTTCGGCCCACTCGGGATTAGCGACCTGTACGTCGCCAACGCTGATCCCCAGCGGAAAGCCCCAATCGACGTCGAGGCTGCCGATCTCAACGGCGCGCCCATCCAGACGTTGACTCAGTTGGGCTTCGATTTTTTCGCGGGCCCACTGGGTTTGTACCAGTACTGCCGCGATTACCACCAGCAGCACCAGGGCCGCCAGCACGATGCCAATGATTTTTGCTGCCTTCGCCACCCTTGCCTCCTGATCCGGTCCGCTCGCGCTTTTAGAGAGGGTCAGCTGCATCGGGAGCAGCCGTGTAAAGGTGTCGACCTCTCACGGACCGAAAAAGGTCACTGCAAATTTGCCGTGCCGTCTCGCTGCGCGCAGCCGTTAGCGCCGCCGCCGCGCGCAGCGAAAGGGTTTGATGGGCAGGCAACAGAGAACGGAGCACGGACGAACGGCATCGCCGTCGCCCGTGCTGAATGGTGTCAGCTCTGCAGATCGGCCAGCATTGCCGTGGCGACCGCTTCGGCGACCTTGATGCCGTCCACACCTGCCGAGAGGATGCCCCCGGCATATCCAGCGCCTTCACCGGCGGGATACAGGCCGCGGGTGTTGATGCTTTGCAGGGACTCGTTGTCGCGCTTGATCCGCACCGGCGAAGAGGTGCGTGTCTCGATGCCCGTGAGCACCGCATCGGCGCGGTCGAAGCCGCGAATCTGCTTGCCGAAAGCCGGCAGTGCTTCGCGGATGGCCTCGATCACGTAGTCGGGCAGCGAGGGCGCCAGGTCGCCCAGCTTAACGCCGGGCTTGTAGGACGGCTCGACCTCTCCAAATTCGCTCGACGGCTTGCCGCGAATGAAATCGCCCACCAGCTGCCCCGGCGCGCAGTAATCCCGACCGCCCAGCTCGAAGGCGCGTGACTCGAGCCGTTCCTGCAGCTCGACGCCGGCCAGCGGGCCGCCAGGGAAATCCTCGTCCGGGTTGATGCCCACGACGATACCGGCATTGGCGTTGCGCTCGTTGCGCGAGTACTGACTCATGCCGTTGGTCACCACGCGCTCCGGCTCGGAGGTTGCCGCCACCACCGTGCCGCCCGGGCACATGCAGAAGCTGTAGACCGCGCGGCCATTCTTGGCGTGGTAGACGAGCTTATAGTCGGCCGCGCCCAGTTCCGGGTGGCCGGCATACTTGCCCAGCCGCGCGTTATCGATCAGCGACTGCGGGTGCTCAATGCGAAAGCCCACGGCGAAGGGCTTGGCCTCAATATAGACGCCGCGCTCGTGGAGCATGCGGAAGGTGTCGCGGGAGCTGTGACCCAGCGCAAGTACCACGTAGCGGCTACGCAACTCTTCACCATCGGCCATGCGCACGCCCTGGATGCGCCCGTCTTCGATGATGAAATCGACCACGCGGCTGTCGAAACGCACCTCGCCGCCGAGCGCCTTGATCTCTTCGCGCATCGTTGAAACCACGCCGGTCAGGCGGAAGGTGCCGATGTGCGGCTTGCTGACAAACATGATTTCTTCCGGCGCGCCGGCGCGGACGAACTCGTGCATCACCTTGCGGCCGTAGAACTTCGGGTCCTTGATCTGGCTGTAGAGCTTGCCGTCGGAGAACAGCCCCGCGCCGCCTTCACCGAACTGCACGTTGGACTCGGGGCTCAGCACCTTCTTGCGCCACAAGGCCCAGGTGTCCTTAGTGCGGCTGCGCACATCACGGCCGCGCTCCAGCACGATCGGGCGGAAGCCCATCTGCGCCAGCGTCAGCGCGGCGAACAGGCCGCAGGGGCCGAAGCCGATCACCAGCGGGCGCTCGCTCAGCCCTTCTGGCGCCTGGCCGACCGGGTAGTAGCCGGTGTCTGGCGAAACACGAATGTTGCGGTCATCGGCCAGGCGCGCCAGCACCTTCGGCTCGTCCGCCATGCTGGCATCGATGATGTAGACAAAGGTGATCTCGCTGTTCTTCTTGCGCGCGTCGTAGCTGCGCTTGAACACCGTGAAGTCGAGCAGCTCGGTATCGCTGATTCCCAGCCGCGCCACAATGGCGTGGCGAAGGGCCTCGGCGGGATGGTCGAGCGGCAGTTGCAGTTCGTTGATGCGAATCATGACAGGTCCTGGCCGGTGGCCCCGGCAGAGGTGAGGTGGCGACGCAGCGAAACCGGGTGGCTCGCGCGGCGCGCAGTTTAGCTGCGGCGGGTCAGACTGTCATGAACGAGGATCGAGTGAGGCGGGCCGGCCGCCGCGGACGCGATGGCCGGTCGCCTAAGCGGGAAGCTACTGCAGGATTACCCGAGCGTTCACCGGTTGTAGTGGGCGGTTGTTGGCATGCCCAACGGCCTCGGTCAGGGCTTGGATTTGCGCGCTTGAGGCGACGATGGGCTGCTTGAGCACCAGCCAGCGAACCCCTTCCGAGCAGGGCGGTGTGGTCAGCGAGCCATTGAACCGGTAGTAATCCAGATCCGCTGGCAGCATGTCGCGGATGTTCACCTGTTGCGCCACGGGCTGTTTCGTACCGCCTGTCGGTGGTGCGCTCCAGAGGTCGGCGAGTACAGCGTTTTGCTGGCCTTCCTTGAACATCACTGCCACGACCGCCAGCTTGCCGTTTTCGTCGGCATGCACCAGATGGCCTTCCAGCGGATACGACTGGCCTTTGATGTGGTTTTCACTGGGCATATGAAAGTGAAACTGGATGAGCTGGAACGTCTCGCCATCCAGCGTGAGCGTGCTGCCCGGCTCGTAGGCCACTTGCACTGTATGGCCGTTGTTAGCGACCTCGCTGGCGCCGGCCTTGTAGTCGACTGCCAAGGGTTTCAACTCCGCTTCCACGAAGCCCTGCAAGTTGACAGGCGACTGATTTTCGCCGGCGCAGGTGTTGAATTCAGGGGTGAGCGTCGCCCAGTTCTCGGGCCCTTTTTCGCCTGAGTAATCCCATTGCGTGCCGGGGGTGACGGCGAGCGCGCTGGTGCAGAACAACAGGGTGGCCAATGACGGGGTGATTGTTTTCATGTCGATTCTCCTCGGCTCGGGTATCTGCGCTGCCATCTTCGGCCTGGCAATATTCGATGTCGTCCGCTGTTGGTATCCACGGCCGCAATGGTTTCGGGGCGCAGGTGCTGCAGCTTTTTCACTGCTTTCTATTTTGTCGATCAAAGCCCGGCCGTGTTCGCCTGATCCGACGGGGTGTGGCAGTTATTGGGCCGGCGAGCTTTTCGCTTCCCTTTCTGGTTAACGAACTTCACCATGCGGGCCTTGTTTAGGTTCTGAAGTCGGAGCGACCCATGATCAATAACGATGTGATGCGCAGCGTGCGCTACATCCTCAACGTCAACGACGCCAAGATCGCCGAGATCACTCGGCTTACGGGTTGCGAGATTCCCGACAGCGAAGCGGTGGCCTACCTGAAGAAAGAAGACGAGGACGGCTTCAAACCCTGTCCCGATCGGATCATGGCGCACTTTCTCGATGGCCTTGTGATCTACAAGCGCGGCAAGGATGAAAGCCGGCCGACGCCGCCTATCGAGCTGCCGGTGACCAACAACATGGTGCTGAAGAAACTGCGCGTCGCCTTCGAGCTGAAGGAAGACGACATGCATGCGATCCTCCAGTCGGTCGACTTCCCGGTCTCCAAGCCGGAACTCAACGCGCTGTTCCGCAAGGCCGGGCACAGCAACTACCGTGTCTGTGGCGATCAGTTGCTGCGTAACTTCCTCAAGGGCCTGGCACAGCGGGCCAACTGAACGCCTGTCGAGCGCCCATGGAAAAGCCCCGCTTTGATGAGCGGGGCTTTTGGTCACGCTGACGAGTCTTAGCTCTGGATCATCGAAATGACCTTGTCACGCAGCTGAGGGTCGTTCTGTACCGCCTGGTTGATGGCGTTGTATTCCTCGATGCTCAGCTCATTGTTTTGCACCGTCTCCAGCATTTTCTCGTTGGCCTGCTGCTGCAGCTGCTGGGCTTCTGCCGGGTCGCCGGTTTTCTCCAGCTTGGCCGTGAAGTCCTGGCGGATCTCCATGATCTGATCGAGAGACTCCGCGAATTTCTCCAGTTTCTTATCGCTGATTTCCGAGGTCTGCATGGCTGGTGCGGTCTGCGGCGCCTGCGGCTGGCTGGCCTGCTGCGCCAACACCTGAGAGCTGCCCGCAGCCATGAACAGGGCTAGAAGGCTGGCAGAAACGACGCGAGATTTGAGCATGGTCATGAGCTTGATCCTGGTTCTGAAAAAGACGATTAGGGCGTTGCATCAGCCATGCCAGCTCAATGATAAATAGATAACCTGTTGATTCGCAGGCAGTTTCACCGCTCGTCCCGTTTGCCTCGACGGGCTGAGAGGTGCTCTGTATGGTGCCAAAATGGCACATGTAGCAGTTTGGCAAAGAACCTCAACCCTGCGCGGCGCGCTGTTGTTGAAGGTGGTGATTCCCCTGGTCGCGATCATGCTCGGCTTCAGTTATCTGATGCTGTGGACGGTCGAGCGCAACAGCGAGCGGCGTCTGCAGGAAGAGGTCGAGCTGGTGGCGCGGGCGGTTCGGCTGCCGCTGAGTGACAGTCTGGAGAAGAAACACGAACGCACCTCGCAGCAGGTGCTGGAATCCGTTCTCGGCGTTGGTCGTGTCTACGGTGCCTACCTCTACGACGATCAGGGCGAGCTGGTGGCCTTCGCCGGCGCCATCGAGCCCGACCAGGACCAGACTTCGATTCAGGAGCTCACTGCCGACGGCAAACGCCGCGGCGGCTATCAGCGCATCCGTGGGCGTGAGGTGTATTCCTACTTTCTGCCGCTAGAGCAGAGCGGTGGTCGCATCAACGGGCTGCTGCAGGTGACCCGCCGCTGGAACGACTTCGAACGTGACACCCGAAGGCTTAGGTTCATCGCCGGGATATCGGCGGCGGTGCTGGCGCTGGCGGCCGTCTGCATCGTCCTGCTCGGGCACTGGTCGGCCATAGGCCGCCATCTGCAGCAACTGACGCAGAGCATGGCTCGTGTCGCTGACGGTGATCGTAAACACCGCGCCCCGCGCAGCGGCCCGCAGGAAATCGCGGTGCTCGGCCGGGCGCTGAATCAGATGCTCGACAGCATCGCCGATTCCGAGCAGCGCATGGCCGAACAGAAAACGCGCGAGGCGGAGCTCGAAGCACGCTTGCGGCGCTCCCAGCAACTCGCCGCCGTGGGGCGGCTGGCGGCAGGCGTTGCCCATGAGCTGGGCAGCCCGCTCAGCGTGATCGATGGCAAAGCGCAACGGGTGCTGCGTAGCGAGACGCTGGAAGATGGCCAGCGCAAAGGGCTGCTACAGATCCGCAGCCAGGTACAGCGCCTGAGCGAGATTGTCCGCCAGCTTCTCGACTTCGGTCGTGCCGCCGGGCGACCTGTTCGACGCATGCCTGCTGAGGTGCTGGCGCACTCATCGGCTGCCGCGGTGGCGGATGAGCTGGCCGTCCTGAACGTAACCCTGCAGTTGGAGGCAGCGCCCGAGCCGTTGTTCTGCGAGGTCGATCCGCCTCGTTTCGAGCAGGCATTGACCAATCTGCTGCGCAATGCCGCCCAGGCCAGCCCCGGCGGCCAGGTGTTGCTGCGCTGGTGGCGGGAAGAGGGCTGTCTGTTGTTCCAGGTCGAGGATGACGGTCCTGGCGTCGCCGAGCAGCACCGTGCGGCTTTGTTCGAGCCGTTTTTCACCACCAAGCCGGTGGGTCAGGGCAGCGGCCTCGGGTTGGCCGTGGCGCACGGCGTGGTTGCTGAGTGCGGCGGGCGGATCGAACTGGTCGAGAGCTCGCTCGGTGGCGCGGCATTTCGTATTTCGTTGGCGCTGGCCGGTGAGGAGGATGGCGATGCAAATGGATGACAGCACACCGCAGCGGGTGCTGGTGGTGGAAGACGACGATGGCCTGCGTCAGCTGCTGGTCGAGGAGCTGGAGGATCGTGAACTCAGCGTAAGAGCCGTGCCCAGCGCCGAGGAGGCGGTGCCGTTGTTGGAGGGTTGGGAGCCGGATCTGGTGCTCAGCGATCTGCGCCTGCCAGGTGCCGATGGCATGGCGCTGCTGCGACGGGTCAAGTCGATGCAGGCGGCGCCCGCGTTTCTGGTGATCACCGCCTTCGGCAGCATTCAGCAGGCGGTGGCGGCGCTCAAGGAAGGCGCTGATGAATTCCTGACCAAACCGCTGGACCTCGACCACCTCGGCCTCGCCGTATCGCGCGCCCTGGAAACACGCCATCTGCGCGATGAGGTGCGGCGCTTTCAGCAGTTGCTCAGCGACGACCGTTTCCACGGCATGCTCGGGCGCAGCCGGGTGATGCGCGGGCTGTTCGATCAAATCCGCCAGTTGGCCCGTGCCGCCGGGCCGGTCCTGGTGATCGGCGAAAGTGGCACCGGTAAAGAGCTGGTGGCGCGCGCCGTGCACGCCGAAAGCGAAAGGGCCGGGCGCCCGTTTCTCGCCATCAACTGCGCCGGGCTGCCGGCCGAACTGCTGGAAAGTGAGTTTTTTGGTCATGCCGCAGGTGCTTTCACCGGAGCCAGCCGCGCCCACAAGGGGCTGTTTCAGCAGGCCGATGGCGGCACTCTGTTTCTCGACGAGATTGGTGAGATGCCGCTGCCGCTGCAGGCCAAGCTGCTGCGTGTGCTACAGGAGGGCACCATCCGGCCGGTGGGTGGCGAGCGCGAATTGAACGTGGATGTGCGCATCATCGCTGCCAGCAACCGGCCGCTGGAAACTGCCGCCGGCCGGGAGTCCTTTCGCGAGGACCTGTTCTTTCGTCTGGAAACCTTCATCCTGCAGGTGCCGCCGCTTCGCGATCGCGAGGAAGACCGCGAACTGCTCGCCGCCGGCTTCGTCGCGCATTTTGCCGCACGTGACGGTCGCCCGGTGCGGGGCCTGTCCCCCGCGGCGCTGGAGCAGCTCAGGCGCTATCCCTTTCCCGGCAACGTACGCGAGCTGCAGAACGCCATGGAGCGGGCGGTGACCTTCTGCCATGGCCGCAGTATCGAACTGGAGCACCTGCCGGCACGCATCGGCAATTTTCAGGACAACCCGCCAGAGCGCCAGGCTGACGAACTGCTCGGCTTGATGATCGACGGCCCCCTCTTGCCGACCCTCGACGAGCTGGAATTGCGCTACATCCAGCACGTGCTGGAGCGGGTCGAGGGCAACAAGCGCCGCGCTGCGGCCTTGCTCGGCATCGGCCGGCGAACGCTGTACCGCCGCCTGGGCGAAAAGGAGCAGGACGACAATGGCTGATGCAGCAGTGCCGGACCTTTTAAAGGCAGACAATGCGCCGGCTGAGAGTAATCGTCCGCAAGCGCCCGAAACGAGTCGCTCGCGGTGAGGCACCGGTTAGCTGGGCTGCACCGCCGTGCGCGGCGGCAACCGTTCCAGACGCAACTCGGTCTCCGACCGAGTACGCACCGCTACCCACTCTGCCAGCGCCGCTACCGTACGCGGCGGCGAAATCAGGTAGCCCTGGAACAGGTCGCAGCCGGCCTGCAGCAGCGCGGATTGTTTTTCCAGGCTGTCGACACCCTCGGCATTGACCCGTTTGCCCTGGGCCTGACAAAACGCGACGATCGCGGTGAGGCTTTGCTGCATCTCCGGGCGGGTCAGTCGCTCGATGATCGCCATGTCCAGCTTGATGGTATCGGCCGGGTATTCGAGCAATTGCTGGATCGAGGTGTAGCCGACCCCGAAATCGTCGATGGCGACACGGAACCCGGCCATCCTAATGGCACTCACCGCCGCCATGGTGCTGCTGCTGAGTTCAGCGGCGAAGGTTTCGGTGAGCTCGATTTCGATGAGGCTGGTGCAGATACCATGGTGCGCGGCGCGTTCAGTCAGGTAGCTGCACAGGCGGTCATCGTCCAGTTGCGCCGACGATACGTTGATCGCCAGGATGACGCCCTCGCCGAACAGGCTGACCAGTTGCGGGTAACCGCCCAACGCGTGGTCGATCACCCAGCTGTCGATCTTCGGGAACAGGCCTGCGCGCTCGGCGATGGGAATGAACTCGCCAGGCGAGACCGTCCCCAGCAGCGGTGAATGCCAGCGCAGCAATGCCTCGCAGCTGACCACCGCACCTTCACGGTCCACCGCCGGCATGTACACCAGACGAAATTGGTCGTCGCCGTTGAGGGTGCGCAACTGTTCTTCGATCAGGCGGATGCGCTGATCGCGCTGCTCCAGCTCTGCCGAGAACGCCACGGCAAAGTTCTTGCCCATGGCCTTGGCCTGATACATCGCGCTGTCGGCGCGCGTCAGCAGCTGGGTGACCGAGGCGGCGTCGTCGGGATAGCGGGCGGTGCCGATGCTGACGCTGACCTGATAAAGGCGGTCGTCCACCCGGAAGCCGCCGCGGCACAAGCCAAGCAAGGCGTCAGTAAGTTCGGTCAGACTGTCGTTGGCGGCCGGGGACAACAGCAGGACGGCGAACTCGTCACCGGAGAGCCGGGCGAAGGCCGTTTCGGTCTCCGGACGGGATTCGCAATGCCGTTCAAGCGCGCGCTGTGCACGCAGGGCAAAGATCCGCAGCAGCGCATCACCGGCATCATGGCCGTGTTGATCGTTGACCTGTTTGAAGTTGTCCAGGTCTAGAAACAGCAGAGCCAGATGCTGTCCGCCTTGCTCGCACTTCGCATGCATGGCCGCAGCCAAGATGCCGAAGTGGGCGCGGTTGCTGATGTGGGTCAGGCTGTCGGTCCAGGAGATTTCCTGGATGCGCTGCAGTGCTTCTGTGTTGCGCTCGTGGAGCGTCTTCATGTTCAGCGTCAGACGGCCGATTTCTCCGCCGTCGGTGGGGTCGTCGAGCGCTGTCCGCTTGCACAGCAGCAGGTCGGTGAGCTGTTTGTCCAAGTGGCTGATGGGGTCGGTGACGTAGCGGCGGATCAGCAGCAACAACAACCCGCTGGTGATCAGGCAGATCAGCGAACCGCCGATGAGAAAGGCGAGGCTGAGCTTGCGCAGCCGCTCGGCGAGGTAGTGCGGCGGAGGCGTCAGGCGTGCCTGCACCGATGCCGACAGCTCGACGTCCGCGGACAGGCGTGACGACGTAGCGTCCAGCGTCGGGGCGATCTCGACCGCGGCATCGTAGTCGGCCTCGAGCTGGTTCTTCAGAGCGATGAACTGCTCCGGCCGCACGGCCAGTTGCAGGGTGAACGCCTCCTCGCGCTGGCTGGGCAAGGGGCGGGTGGCCGAGGCCGGCAGGATGAAATCGGTGGCCAGCAGCAGCGGTCCGCCTTCAGCGTTCTCTACATAAACCATTTCGTCGGTGTTGGCGGCCTGCTTGGCCTCGCTCACGATCCGCTGCTGGGTGGCATTCATGCTGGCGAACGGCGACAGGCTGCTTTCGAAGTAATAGGCGACGTCGCCATCCGGCTCGACGATGGCAAAGGAGACGAACGACAGGCGCGCACTGGATAGTGAGCGGATGCTCTGTTGAATGCGCAGGCCGAGGGTTTCGTTGCGGTAGGCGATGTTCGATTCCCGCAGGAATGCCAGCAGCGCTTCGCTATCGGTGATCGAGTAAAGCGCGCTGCGATTGAACGCTTGGTAATCCAGATAAGCCGATTTCAGGGCCGACAGCCGTTGCGCCAGGCGTGCCTGTTCGAGACCCAGCAGCGATGCGCGCTGGGTCATATAGGCGGTCGTGGCGGCCAGCAGCTGGACGATCAGGATGACCGGAAAGATCACCAGCAGTGCGCGCTTACCGAGCGTCATGAGCGTTGATCAGAGCGCTGATGATGCGGCGCCGGGTCTGCGTCGCTTTCAGCGGCCGCGTCTCGTACACCTGGCTGTTCTGCAGCACCGCTTCGGGTGGGTAGATGGTCGGGTCCTGGCGTGTCGCCTCAGGCAGCAGCGCCTTGGCGGCGGCGTTGGTGGTGGCGACGCCGAGCTCAGCGCTGTTCAGCGCCGCAACTTTCGGGTTATTAAGAAAATTCAGGAAGCGATAGGCCAATGCTTTCTGCGCGCCCTTGGCCGGAACGGACAGGCAATCCACCCATAGCAGCGTGCCTTCCTTGGGCACCATGTACTGCCAGGGTTCGCCGTCGATGCCTTCCACGGCGTTGAGCACTTGCTGGTCACCGCTATAGGCCAGCGCCATGTCGGCCTTGTTGAGGTACCGCTGGCTGCGCAACGAGGTGATCACGTATTCGTAGGTCAGCACCGCAGGCGATTGCGCCTGCAGCAACCTGAAGGCTGCCTTCAGTTCGTCGGTGTCTGAGGTGTTGATGGAGCGCTGTTGATAGAGCAGCGGACCG
Source organism: Pseudomonas sp. 9Ag (assembly GCF_902506445.1). Lineage (NCBI taxonomy): Bacteria > Pseudomonadati > Pseudomonadota > Gammaproteobacteria > Pseudomonadales > Pseudomonadaceae > Pseudomonas > Pseudomonas sp. 9Ag. The sequence continues at coordinate 4,077,139 of NZ_LR733836.1, read as the reverse complement.
GCGAGGATGTCTTCGTGATCCTCCATCATGATGATGTGCGGCTCGTTGCGGTTGGCCGGCTCGAGCAGGTCCGCCCAGGATTGTGGTGCCTCAGGCAGGCGGTCAGCTCGGTAGGCGATGCCCAGGGTTCCCCAGAGGTAGGGAATACCGTGCATGCCGCAGCTGTCGCGCCAACGCTTAGGAATGTGCTTGAGATTGGGCAGCGCTTGTTCATCGACCCGATCAAGCAGCCCGCGCTGGCCGAACCGCGAGGCGCTGATCCGCTCGGTCAGGGCAATGTCGATCAGATGGTCTGGTTTAGCCAGGACTTCGTCGCGTTTGTCACCGCTGTCGAAATACACCTGTTCGATCTTCACGCCGGTTTCGGCTTCCCAGCGTTCGATTACCGCTTCGCTGAGATATTCCTCCCAATTGAGCAAGTTCAGGGTCTGAGCCGCTTGCGGGGCGGTCGACGGAAACAGAACGCAGGCCAGGGCCAGCAGGGCGGCCGGGGCTCGGAATAGTGGTTTCAGGTTGTTCATCAGGCTGTCCATCCACTGCGGCATGTCCTTATCGAACCGTCGTGGCACCGCTTATTGTTGCGGGTCGCCTCGACTGGATTTCGTGCTCTGCGGTGCGCCGGGCGGGCGCACTCAGGCGCGACCGCCCAGTCATATTGTCGACAGGCAGTGATGGCACTTTAATGGCGTCAGATGAATGACGGCAACAGGTTTGTCATGTTGCCGCCATCGTTCCGATCAGCGGGCAGTGATCGGGTGTTTAGCGGACACTACCCGTGGCCGTGGCGAGCTTTGCAGCCAGGGTGCCAACAGCCTCGTGGAGAGCGGGATGAACAGGTAGGTCATCAGCGGCGTCAGCGCCAGGGTGCTGAGCAATATCCGCATCACCAGGCTCAGCTCGGCGAGCACGCCGCCAAACATCAGGTTGAACAGCAGCGAGACCGGGAAGAACGCCAGCCAAATCGCAATGCTCTGCTTCCAACGTGGCGGCGGCGGGCTGTCAGTACCGCCAAACCAGGCGTCGATGCCACGCGCGCGCTGCTCGTGCGGCTGGCCAAAGAGTTCACTGCCACGCTGCAGCCAAGCCCGACGCGAAGCCGAATGCTCCCAGGAGTCGAGGGTCTGCTCGTCGGCGAAGCGAAAGACGATCTGAAACTCATCGTCGCCAGGCGGGGGGGCCAATACGCCGGAGCCGAGGTAGCCGGGAAAGTCCGCGGCCAGCTGTTCGCCTTCGTGCAGCCAGGCGAGAAGATCGTGATAACGGCCATCGCGCACGCGGCGGGCCACCATCAGGGTGACGGGTTCGGTAGACATCGTGTATCTCCAGCATCAGGCCGGCCACCCGGGTAGGGCATTCGGCAAACGCAGCGCCGGGATGGTGGGCTGCGCCTTGGGGGATGCGAATTCTATTCCGTTTGCAGAGAAGCTCCAGCATTACTTCGCGCTGCGGGCTAACCGTTGAGCGGGGCAACGAGCAAAGGTATGAAAAAGGCGCCATTCAATCCGCCGCAACGCAGCGCGGTGCCAATGACTTGCGCCAGGATGGGGCATTGCCTGTATTGGGTGCGCAGAGAATGAGCGTGTCGGGTCTCGTCGAGGCGCTCAATCAAGCCGCGCTGCACCTGTTGGACGGCGCACAGGCCGGAGACGGTGTGGCTAATCGGCTTGCTGAAGGCGCGCGCCGCCTGGCGCAGAACATCGCGCGGTTCCGGCTCGGCTGAATCCTTGCACTCAGCGAAACGCGAACCCTCGCCGACGGTTCAGGTCCGTTGAAGAACGAGCCTGAGCCGTCGGAGCATGCCTATGCAACGCCTCACCCTGCTGTCGCTTGGCAGCATTAACGCCGATTTCCAGGTGCGGGTCGACGAACCTGCTGGCAGCCGCGAGACCCAGCTGGCCCATGACCTGTGTCGCCTGTCTGGCGGCAAGGCCAGCAATACGGCTTTTATCGGTGCTCGTTTCGGTCATCGCAGCCTGTTGCTTGGACGCGTCGGCGACGATGAGCTGGCCGAACAAGCGCTTGCCCCGCTGCGCCAGGTCGGCGTCGAGGTCTGTCACGTCGGGCGCGCAGCCGGCCAGTCCACTGGCGTGTCGATGATCATGGTGCCGCCAGACGCGAAGAAGAACATCGTCCTGGCGACGAATGCCAACGATTGTTGGGACGAGGCTGCCATCGACGCCATGATTGCCGTGATCGACGGCTGCGAAACGCCCGCCTGCTTGGTGCTCGACTATGAAGTGCCGGCGCGAGTGGTAAACAAGGCGCTGGAGGCAGCGGATCGAAAGGACATTCCGGCGGTGCTCGATCCATCCTTCCCTGACCGGGTCGACAAGGGGCTGTTGCCCAAGCTGCATGCAATCACACCAAACGTCTCGGAAGCCGAGGGGTTGGTCGGCCACTCGCTCGACTCTATGGACAAACTCGCCGATGCCGCTCGCCAGCTGCAACGCGACGGGCCGGGGATCGTATGTATCAAGCTGGGCGACGGCGGTTGCGTATTGGCGACAACTGACCAGACCCTGCACATCCCGCCGAGTGAAGTGGAGCCGGTCGATACGACTGGCGCGGGCGATGCTTTTACCGGCGTGTTCGCCGTGGCCTTGCTCGAAGGCCTTGAGCCGCGCGAGGCCGCTGCGTGGGGCGTGGCCGCCGCGAATCTGGCGGTCACCGGTTACGGCTCGCAGCCTGCGTATCCTGATCGGCAGCAGGTGGTCGAGCTGGCGCGGACGCTGCTCGACAAGGCGAGGGTCCTCGATGGCTGAATCGAACACGGCGTCCCAGATCGTCTTCGAACATTACGACCGCGATGACGAGCGTCGTCGCGAAGCCTTGCTGGCCTTGGGCAACGGCGTCTTGTCGTGGCGGGCCAGTGCGCCGGAAGCTGCGGCAATGTCCGATGCGGACGACAGCAAGCACTACGCCGGCTTCTACCGCGCCGGCTGGTATGACCAGGCGCCGCGCGAGGTCAATGGCGATACGGTGCACATGGCGGCGCTGGTCAACTTGCCCGATCCGTTCGGTCTCAGCTTTGCGCTGGGGGATGGCGACTGGTTCAGTTTCGATGGGGTCGATTTGCAGCGTTATCGGCAAGCGCTGAATCTGAACGATGGCGCGCTCGAGCGGCAACTCAGCTTCGAGCTGGCGGGGCATCGGGTAGAGCTGCTGGAGCGTCGTCTGGTCAGCATGGCAACGCCCAATCTCGCCGTGTTGCGCTGGGAGTTGCAGTTGCCGCCAGGTCTCGAAGTGCGCCTGCGCTCAGTGCTCGACGGTGGCGTAGTTAACGCCGGGGTGGAGCGCAACCGCGCCTATGAAGGGCGCCGTCTGCAGCACCTGGCGTTCGACCATGACGACAACGGCACTACCACCCTCAGCGCCCGATTGCATGATCATCGCCAGCGCCTGGCGATGGCGATGCAGCTCCGGACGCCTGGGCGACAGCTCCAATGGCGTAGCACCACCTACGAACAGCGACTGATTCAGGACGCCCGCTGCGTGGTGCCGGACGACGGTCGGTTGATCATGGAAAAGCGGGTGGTGGTGCTGATTGACGAGGAGTGCCCGGTTACCGATAAGGATGCCCGTAGCGAGGCATGGCGACAGTTGCCTGGCGGCGAGTATGAGCAGCTGGAACAGGCGAGCGCCGAGGCTTGGAGAACCCTGTGGCGGGGGCACGCACTCGCCTCGGACGATCCAGAGTTGCAGCGAACCTTGCACTTTCATGCTTTCCACCTGCTGCAAACAGTTTCGCCACACAGTGTCGGCCGCGACCTTGGCTTTCCGCCGAGAGGCTGGATGGAAGGCTATTACGGTCAGGTGTTCTGGGATGAGCTGTTCGCTTTTCCGGTGCTCGCGACCCATTGGCCGGAGCTGGCCAGAAGCCTGCTGGATTACCGCTATGCTCGGCTCAAAAAGGCGCGCGAACGGGCGCACCGAGCCGGTTTGCGTGGCGCCATGTTTCCCTGGCGCAGCGCCCAATCCGGCGAGGAGGAGACGCCGCCCTGGCAGTGCAACCCGATGTCGGGGCGCTGGATGGCCGACCACACACGTCTGCAGCGGCACATCGGGTCCGCCGTGGCCTACGATGCCTGGCAACTCTACCTGGCAACCGCTGACGAGGCGCTGTTGGCCGGCCCCGTTGGCGAGCTGATCATCGAAGTGGCGCGGTTCTGGGCCAGCATTGCGCAGTTCGATGCGTCGCGACAGCGCTACCTGATTTGCGGCGTGATCGGCCCGGACGAGTATCACAACGGCTACCCGGACGCGGCTGAGCCCGGCCTGAACAACAACACCTACACCAATCTGATGGCCGCCTGGACGCTGGACCGTGCGCGGCAGGTGCTGGCCTTGCTCAGCGAGGCGGATGCGGATGCTCTGCGGGAGCGTCTGGTGATGGAGCCGGACGAGCCTGAGCATTGGCAGACGGTTGCCGAGGGCCTCTACCTGCCGTTTGTCGATGACCAGCTGCTCAGTCAGTTCGAGGGATTCGACCGGCTGGAACCACCGCCGCAGGAATGGTTGCACGGCGATCGTCCGCGGCTGGACTGGATGCTCGAAGCGCGACATGACAGCTGCGACCGTTACCAGCTGACCAAGCAGGCCGATGTGCTGATGGCCTACTACCTGGTGCCTCAACAGACCCTGCAGGGGATCCTCCAGCGTCTTGGTTATCCCCATGACGCCGCCAGCGCGCGGCGCACCCTGGCCTACCACTTGGCGCGCATCACCCACGAGTCGAGTCTTTCCAAAGTGGTGTGTGCCGGTGCGCTCGCCGACATCGACCTTGAGGCGTCCTGGGCTTACTACCAGCAGGCGCTGGCCACCGACCTGGGATCGCCAGGCAATCGCGGCACCCAAGAGGGCGTGCATCTCGGCGCCATGAGCGGTTCGCTGGACGTGTTGCAGCGTCACTACCTGGGCGTTCGGCTGGAACTCGATGGGCTGCACCTGTTCCCGTCGCCGCCGGCTTCGCTGCCGCCGGTCTCGCTGTCGCTGCTGTTTCGGCAGACGCGCCTGCATCTGCAACTGGCCAATGGCGCGCTGGTGGTACGGGCCGATTCCGCCAACGTCGCCCCGGTGCCGTTGCACTACGCTGAAGGAAAGCGCGAGCTCGCGCCGGGCGAATCGCTTGAAATCCGTTGCCAGTCGACGAGCTGAGCTGTTGGCAACGCATTGAAACAAGCCTGAGCGTCGGGACAGCGGAACGCCGCAGCGCCGGCCACGTTCAATACAGAACGTGGTCAAACAAGGAGATACAGCGATGGGCGAACTCGGAGGGCAGCGCCGCTGGCTCGACGGGCTGGGCTGGGTGGCGCTGTATGCGTTGGTCTGGGCGTTGTTCACCGAAGGGGCCGGCTGGATCTTGGGCGTACCGAGCATCCTGCTCGCTGCCGGGCTGTCGCTCTGGCTGGGTCAGCGGCCCTGGCATCCGTCGCTGGCTGCGCTGCCGGGTTTTCTCGGGTTCTTTCTTGGCAAGATGGCCGCAGGCGCCTGGGATGTGGCATTGCGCGCGCTGCATCCCAATCGGCCGCTGCAGCCGGCCTGGCTTGATTACTCCCTCACGTCTTCTTCATCGCAGGTAAGGCTGGTGCTTTCGGCGCTGGTGGGCCTGCTGCCGGGCACTCTGGCCTCGCAGGTAGAGGGTGACCGGATGCGCGTGCACGTGCTCGATGAGCGACAGCCCTGGGAGGCCACCGTGCACAGCCTCGAACGGCGACTGGAGCGATTGCTTGCGCCTGGAGACAGGCCTTGATGGCGCTGTATTCCGCCTTGTTGCTGCTGACCATCATGATTGGGCTCGGGCGCGTGGTGCTGGGGCCGGCACGGGTAGACCGGCTGCTGGCCATTCAACTGTTCGGCACCACCGGCACGGCTTTGCTGCTGGTGCTGGCGCAATGGCAAGAGCAGCCGGCGTTGCGTGATGTGGCGCTGCTGCTGGGGTTGCTCGCCGCAGTCGCGAGCGCCGCGCTGGTGCAGTTGCTGCGCAGGAGTCGGCATGACTGAGCCGTTGTTGAATGGCCTCAGCTGGCTGCTGCTGATCGGTGGCCTGCTGTTCTTCGTGGCAGGCAGCATCGGTCTGCTGCGCTTTCCCGATACGGTCAGCCGCCTGCATGCCCTGACCAAGGCCGACACCCTGGGCCTCGGGCTGGTCATCGCCGGCCTCTCGCTTCGTGCCGACAGCCTCTGGGAGGTCGGGCAGATGCTGCTGATCTGGCTGTTGTTGCTGGCCTCCAGCGCCACGGCGTGCCAATTGCTGGCGCGGCAGGCTGGCGAGGAGCCACGCGATGACTGAGTGGCTGTTCGACGGGGTACTCGGCTTGCTGGTGCTCGGCCTTGCCTTCGGCGCGCTGCATGGCCGCAATCTCTACGCCAGCGTGTTGCTGTTCATTGCTTTCGGCTTGGCGCTTGCGTTGATTTGGGCGCGTCTCGGCGCGGCAGACCTGGCGTTGGCCGAAGCAGCCATCGGCGCGGGGCTTACTGGCGTTCTGTTGTTCACCGCACTGTCGCGCCAGCCTGGGCCTGCAGATCTGCCGGAGGCCACCGGCACGCGATTGCGCCTCGGCGCGGCGGCTGTGGTGCTGCCGATGCTGATCCTGCTGGTGCAAGGGCTCGCGCCGCTGAGTGAGGTCGAGCCGCGTCTGCCAGCATTGATCACTCGACATCTGGACGAAACTGGCGTCAGCCATCCGGTGACGGCGGTGCTGCTGAACTACCGCGCCTGGGACACCTTGCTCGAACTGGCCGTCCTGTTGCTGGCGCTGCTCGGCGCCCGGCAACTCGGGCCGCGACCGCTGGATCTGGCCGAACCCTGGCCGCTGCTGCGGGCCTGGGCGCGGGTGCTGGCGCCGCTGCTGGTGCTGGCCGCCGGCTACATTCTCTGGCGGGGCGCCAGTGCGCCGGGTGGCGCCTTTCAGGCCGGTGCGCTGTTGGCGTCAGGTGTGGTGCTGCTGCGGTTATCGGGTCTGTTGCCCCGCTTGCGCTGGTCGTTCATGCCGTTGCGCTTGCTGGTCCTGGGTGGCCTGCTGGTGTTCGTCGGTGTTGCAGTGGCGACGGCCTGGCTGGGTGAGGGTTGGCTGGCGTACCCGGGCGGGGCGGCCAAACAGATCATCCTGATGATCGAGACGGTCGCGACGCTGTCGATCGCGGCAAGCCTCAGTCTGCTGGTCGTGGGCGAAGGGGAGGAAGTCTCCTCATGAGCAGCAGCCTGTTCTGGATGATCATCGGAGCCGCGCTGTGGTTGCTTGGGCTGCACGGGCTGCTGACCCTGCGCCAGGCGCTGCGCAGGATTATCGCCTTCAACCTGATGGGCAGCGGTGTGTTCCTGGTGATGATCGCCCTGGCCACGCGCAGCCAGCCGAGTGATCCGCTGCTGGTCGCGCTGGTGGTAACCGGGCTGGTGGTGGCGATCAGTGCGACTGCCCTGGCGCTGCGGTTGGCCAGTGTGGCGCATGGCAGCCAGCCTCAATCGCAGGAACACCAGCAGGAGCCGCGGCAATGAATGCGGCATTGCTGAGCCTGTCATTACCGCTGGTGGCGGGCCTGCTGCTGGTGTTGCTGCGGCCCGGTCGCAGTGGCCTCTGCGTGATCGGGATGAGTGCTGCCAGCCTGATCGCCGCAGCGTTTGCCTTGCAGCAGACGATGCAGCTCGGGCCACAACTGTTGCAGATCGGCGGCTGGGAAACGCCACTGGCGATCCGTTTCCAGCTGACCCCGCTGACTGCATTGCTGATGGTATTCACCGCAGGGCTGCATCTACTGGTGGCTTTGTACGCGGCACGCAGCCCCCACGCCACCGGCAGCGAGGATTACTGGCCCCTGTCCTGTCTGCTGCATGCCTCGCTGGCGGCGCTGTGGCTGTCGGGGGACTTGTTCAACCTGTATGTGACGCTCGAGTTGCTCAGCCTCAGTGCCGTGGCATTGGTGGCGCTAGCCGGGCGCAAGGCTTATCGACCGGCCTTCAATTACCTGATGCTGTCGCTGGCCGGTTCGCTCGCCTATCTGTTTGGTGTCGCATTGTTCTATGGCCGCTACGGCGTGCTGGACGTTCTGGTGCTGGCCGAGTTGGCCGAGGCCGACAAGACGACCCGGCTGGCGCTGCTACTGATGAGTGTCGGGCTGATGCTCAAGGCCGCATTGTGGCCACTTCATCTGTGGTTGCCTCCGGCACACTCGGGCGCCCCGACAGCGGTCAGCGCCTTGCTTTCGGCGTTGGTGGTCAAGGGGCCGATCTACATCCTCTGGCTTATCTGGAGCGAGATCGCGCCACCGGAGCTGGGCCGCCAGGCGGGGTTTCTGTTCGCCGGAGCCGGCATTCTCGCGCTGATATCCGGGGGCTGGTCGGCGCTGCGCGCGCCGCGGCTGAAGGTGCTGGTGGCCTATTCGACAGTTGCCCAGCTGGGCTATGCGCTGCTGGCGCTCGGCCTGTTGCTGCACTGGCAGGAACCGCGAATGGAAGCGGCGCTGTGGCTGTTCATCCTTGCTCACGGCTTGGCCAAGGTGTCGATGTTCCTCGCCGCCGGCGAGCTGCAGCGGGTTCTGGGTACGCGGCGGGTGCGGGCGCTGAAAGGCGCCAGCCAGAACATGCCGGTGGCCATGGCGACCTTTGCTGTCGCGGGCGGCAGCCTGATCGGTCTGCCGCCCAGCGGAGGCTTTCTCGCCAAGTGGTTGCTGCTGCAGCCGCTGTTCGAGCAGCCGCAGCACTGGCCGTGGGCCTTCGGTGTGCTGCTCGGCACGCTGATGTCGGCGGCCTATGTATTCCGTGTGGTCGCGCTGGGGTTCGACCGTGCGCGGCCCAATCCGCCCAGCATCAAACCTGATTCGGTCGCGCAATGGCTGGCGATGCTGCCAGCGCTGCTGGTGCTCGGCTTGGCGCTGATCAGCGAACCGCTGCTGCTCTGGATTGGCGGGGTGGCGCGATGAACTGGACCCATTGGTTGCCGCTGGCCATCGTGCTCAGCTCGCTGGTGCCGGGCCTTCTGATATTCACCCTGCACGAAGAGCAGCGTCGCTTGCGGGTCACGCTCAACCTCGCAGGGGTGGTAGTCAAACTGTTGCTGGTATCGGCAATGATCTACGGCGTCAGCCGCGGACTGGAGTTTCGCTTCAGTCTGCCGTTCCTGCCCGGTGCGCCGCTGGTGCTGCAGGGCGATGCGCTGTCACTGCTGTTCGTCGCACTGTCTTCGGTGCTGTGGCTGGCCACGACCATCTATGCGATTGGCTACCTGGAACACTCCCCGCTGCAATCGCGCTTCTTTGGCTATTTCAGCCTGTGCGTGAGTGCCACCGTAGGTCTCGCGCTGGCGGGCAATCTGGTCAGCTTTCTGTTGTTCTATGAAATGCTGACCCTGGCCACCTTCCCGCTGGTGGTGCATCGCGGTACGGCCGAAGCGCTGCGCGCCGGGCGCGTCTACCTGGCCTATACCGTCGGCGGTGGGGCGTTGGTGTTGATGGGGGTGGCATTGCTGCATGGCTTGGCCGGCGGGCAGGACTTCCAGCCGGGCGGCTACCTGCTGCCAGCGGTGGGCGAGCACGACCTGGCCTTGCGGGTCGCCTTCGTCCTGCTGGTGGCGGGGCTTGGCGTAAAGGCCGCGTTGATACCCCTGCACGGCTGGCTGCCGAAAGCGATGGTGGCGCCGGCGCCGGTGAGTGCGCTGTTGCATGCGGTGGCGGTGGTCAAGGCCGGTGCGTTCGGGATCATCCGGGTGGTCTATGACGTCTATGGCGCCGAGGCCATGGATCAACTGGACATGGCCGGACCGCTGCTCTGGCTGGCCGCGGCAACCATCCTTTACGGCTCGGTGCGCGCCTTGCAGCAACAAGAGCTGAAAAAACGCTTGGCCTACTCGACCATCAGTCAGGTGTCGTATGTCACCTTGGGCGTTGCGTTACTCGGCCCCATTGCGGCGGTTGGCGGGCTGGCCCACCTCGTTCATCAGGGCCTGATGAAGGTCACCTTGTTCTATTGCGCCGGCAACTTCGCCGAAACCCTGGGCATTCATCGCATCCGTGAAATGGACGGTGTCGGCCGACGTATGCCGCTGACCATGACCGCATTCAGCATCGGTGCGCTAGGCATGATCGGCATCCCGCCGATTGCCGGCTTCGTCAGCAAGTGGGCGTTGGGCATGGGCGCGCTGGAGGTCGGCCAGGACTGGGTGCTGCTGGTGCTGATGGGCTCGGCACTGCTCAACGCCGGCTATTTTCTGCCATTGCTGTGGCGTGGCTGGTTCTCTCCGCCCGCCGACTGGCACGATGACAACTGGCGTGAGGAACGCTGGGAAACGCACTGGATGCTGCTCTTGCCTGCGCTGTTCACGGCCATGCTGTCGGTGCTGGTGGGGATGTTGGCGGGTACGGCTTTGAGCCCGCTGGGTTGGGCACAACTGATCGTCAACCGAGAGTTCGCGCTATGAGTGGCGCCTGGCTCTGGTTACTGGTGCCGCTGGCGCCGCTCTTGGCTGCGGCCAGCCTGGCGATCTGGCGCGAGCGCGCCATCGGCTGGCTGTGGCTGGCCTGCGTGCCGGCGCTTGCGATGGTCGTCCAGCCAGTGGCGCTGCTAGATCTGCCGATGTTATGGGAGGGCGTGCGCTGGGGCGCAAGTGACGACCTCAGCCGCGCCTGGCTGGGGTTCACCGCCGTGCTCTGGGGCTGCGCAGGCATCTTCGCTAGCAGCAGCCAGAAAGACGACCCGAAGCGGCTGCGCTTCTGGACGTTCTGGCTGTTGGCCCTGGCTGGCAATCTGTTGTTGATCATCGCTACTGACGCCTTGAGCTTCTATCTCGGATTCAGTGCCATGAGCCTCGCCGCCTACGGGTTGATCGTCCATCAGGGCGGGCCCAGACCGCGGCGTGCCGGGCGGTTGTATCTGCAACTGGCAATCACTGGCGAGATGGCTTTGTTGGCCGGGCTGATGTTGCGCAGCCATGCGGCAGACGGCGATTTCTCGTTCGCCTCCTGGCAAGCGCTGCCCATGGACGGCCTGACGCTGATCTTGTTGCTGATCGGTCTGGGCTTGAAAGCAGGGTTCTGGCCGCTGCATGTCTGGTTGCCCCTGGCGCACCCGGCCGCACCAGCACCGGCAAGTGCGGTGTTGTCCGGCGCAATGCTCAAAGCCGGGCTGCTGGGCATCTGGCGCTGCCTGCCCGAAAGTGATCCGCTGCTGTCGAGCTGGGCGGACGTGTTACTTGCCATGGGGATCTTTGGTGCCGTCTATCCGGCCCTGCTCGGGCTCGTTGCGAGAGAGGCCAAAGCAGTGCTGGCCTATTCGTCGGTCAGTCAGATGGGTTATCTGGTAATGCTGCTGGCGCTCGCCTGGCGGCATCCCGAGCAATTGACGGCAATGACCGTCGTGCTGATGCTCTACGGCGTCCATCATGGCCTGGCCAAGGGGGCCCTGTTTCTAGCCGCAGGGTTGATTCACGCCGGTCGTCTCTCTCGTATCGGCTGGGTGCTGCTGGCGCTGCCGGCACTGGCGATTGTGGGGCTGCCGCTGACCAGCGGCGGGGCAGTCAAAACGGCTTTGAAAGACGTCTGGCATGCTGGTGAATTCGACGGCTGGCTGATCTGGCTGAGCCTCAGCAGCCTAACTACCTCCCTGCTGCTGATCCGCGCGCTATCGCTGTTACGTCGGGATGCTCGCGACGCCCCGGCGAACCGCCCGCCGTTAACCCAACTACTGCCCTGGGCGCTGCTTAGCGGTTGCTCGTTGATCTTGCCTTGGCTTTGGCCCGCCTTGCGCGAGCCTATGTTGCATGGCCTCTATCCCGGTGGCATCTGGGCGGCGCTGTGGCCGCTGCTGCTGGCGCTGGGCTTGGCTGGCGTGGCGCTCAAGCGTGGCTGGACGGTTCCGACACGCCTGGCCAATTTGCCCAACCCGGCGCTGACGCTGTCGCTGCGACTGCGACGTCTGACCCTACGGCCGCCAATGCCCGTACCAACCGTCCAGCCCGATGCCCCGCGCTGGCGCCAACGGGAGCGCCGCTGGAACCGCTTCTGGAACACCAGCGCACTGACCATGAGCGCCTGGCTGCTAACCGCTTTGCTGTGGTTGGGGTGGTTGTGGTGACAGGCTGCCGTGGCGCCTTACCCTGCAACCCAGCCTAAGTAAGGGCCGAATTGCTCCGGCCTCACAGCTGCAGTAGTTGATTTGATCAAGCTTTGGGTCAGACCTCGAAGCGCCGAACTTGCTGGCTTAGCGTGCTGCCGAGCCGCGCGAGCTCCACGCTGGAAGCGGCCGTCTGCTCGGTTGAGGTGGCGGACTCGTCAGCGATATCACGTACTCGGGTCACGCTGCGGCTGATTTCTTCAGCCACGGCGCTCTGCTCTTCGGCGGCCGTTGCGATCTGCTGCATCATCTGCTGGATGGCGGCGATCATGAGGGTTATGTCCGCCACTGCAGTGCCTGTGTCGTTGACCCCGGCCACCGTGCGCGCTGTCAGCTCGCTGCAGCCCTGCATGGTATTGGCGGATTCCTCGGCAATCCGCTGCAGCCCCTCGATCAGTGACTGAATTTCGACCGTCGCATCCTGGGTGCGGCGTGCCAGCGTACGCACCTCGTCGGCGACCACAGCGAAGCCTCGTCCGGCATCACCCGCGCGAGCCGCCTCGATAGCGGCGTTCAGGGCGAGCAAGTTGGTCTGGTCGGCCACCGACTTGATGACATCCAGCACGCCGCCGATCCGCTCGCTTTCGTTTTTCAGGCGTGCCATCGCCGCCGATGATTTATCCACCTCATCGGCAAGCTGCTTGATCTGCACGACCGCCTGGCGCGCGGTGGCTTCGCCGGTCTGAGCCTGTTGATCGGCCGAAATTGCGGCGCTCGCGGCTTCCTCGGAATTACGCGCGACCTCAAGCACCGTTGCAGCCATCTGGTGAATCGCGGTGGCCACCTGATCGACTTCTAGCTTTTGCGATATCACGCCTGCGCTCGCTTGCTCAGTTGACTGAGACAGCTCCTCTGCGGCGGATGATATGGTTTCAGCAGAGCGACGTACCTGTCCGATCAGCTCACCAAGACTGCGCTGCATCTCGCCAAGGGATGCCATGACGCTGCCAGCAGGCGCCTGCTCTATACCCGGCATGTTGCGCATGTCGCCAGATGCTACTCGGCGGGCTGCGGCGGAAAGGTCAAGTGGCTCGGCACCGAGGGTGCGCAGCAGGCTCCGCACGATGCCGATGCCCAGACCCAGCGCGAGCAATACGGCAATCACGCAGACGCCGATCATCTGGTTGCGCTGGGTTTCATACGTCGCGCGCTCGGCCTCCACTTCGGCGTTTGCCGCCTCACGGCTGTGATGCATATAGGCTTCACCTGCTGCAAGCAGCTGACGGAGCAGGGGTATGCAATCCTGGTTGATCCGCACGATGGCTTCTTCACGCTGCCCGGCTACGGCGCGCTCAACAATATCCAGCGCCACTGGACCGTAGAGGCTTTCTACGCGAGCAATCTCTGCAAACAGCTGTTTTTCTTCGTTGGCGTCGGCGCTCGTTGATCGAGCTACGGCCGTTTTGAGGTCACCGAGATGGGTCTGAACATCACGGTGTGCATCTAGCACGGCCGCATGTTCGAGCTTCAGGTCTGCTTCAGAGGTGACCAGCACCAGGTTACGGGCCGCGACAGCGCGGCGCTGAGCCGCAATGAGCAGCGCGGAGGCCAGCTCCTCGCGAGCATTGACGCCCTCGACGTAGTCGGAAAACGCGCGGTTGAATTTCGCCAGCTCAACGATGGCCAGGGCGGAGACCAGCAGGACGATAAGGGTAAGCGCTGCAAAGCTCAGGCCGAGCTTTAGTTTTACGGTTAGGTTCATGACGTGCTCGCATAGTGTGAGGCTCGTCCATGAACTGACTGTGCGGGCAGTATGGTGGCGTTTAGATATTACCAACACTGTACTTTGGTAGCGGGGTGTACAGGTCTCGTACAGGCTGGCTCGGCGTCGTCTTTCAGGGTGATCGGCTTTCCGACTGATCGTGCTATCACAGTGCGGATTGCGCTTCAGTTGCGTAAAGGGTACAGAGGGCAATAAGGCATCTGGCCTGATATACGTAAAAAAGCGTTGGCGTTGTGTCGGGCTATAACAAAGGCGCCAACGGCGCCTTGATTTGAAGCCTTAACTTCAGACCGTACCGAGTCCGGTGCGGTCGCTGCCGTCTTCGGCAACCAGCTGCCCGAGTGGAGTACGGTCGAAACCATCATCGGCAACCTGCTCACTGATCGGTGTGTGATCAAAGCCATCTTCGGCGAGCTGCTCCGCTTGTGGCGTGAAGTCGAAGCCGTCTTCTGCAAACTGTTCGCTAAGCGGGGTGCGATCAAAGCCGTTTTCTGAAACGCTGCGATCGGTGATGACGTGCTTCTGCACGGTTTCGGCGCCCTGCGCTTCGCCCAGGATAGGTTGAGGATGGCTTGGCGGGATTGCCAAGGCAGTGGACGCGACGCTGGCCAGAATCACACTTGCAAGTAGCTTTTTCATGAGAGTGTCCTCGGTAGTAGGGGTACGGGGCCTATGCTACGAGCGAGGACGAACGGGACAAACGTGAGCGTATCAATAGTACAAATCGACGTATGTGATAACCCGGAAAACAGCGTTTTACTGATTCACTCAGCCAGTTCTTTTATTCAATTAGATCGATAGCGAGTGGCCGTCATTTATCTCGCGGTTTCGCCCTGGATGGCTGAGCGTACCGGTTGAGGCCTGCCGATGGCGGCCATGCTGCGGTCGTGTAAACGCACCAGCAGCGTCATGGCGGTGAGGCTGCCGAGCAATGCGCAGAACATGTCCGCCTGGGTGTCCCATTGATCACCCTGCATGCCGAGAAAGGCTTTGGCCCCCTGACCAAGCGCAAGGGCCGCCGCCCATTCGACCAGTTCGTAAACCGCGCTGAGCATCATGGCCATGCTCACGCAAACAAACGGCAACAGGTGTTTGCCATGAACCCGGTCCTTGCGCACCAGCAGTTCCCGAGCGATCAGCGCAGGCACAACGCCCTGGAAGAAATGCCCAATACGGTCGTAGTGGTTGCGGCTGAGGTCCAGCCAGTCCTGTAGCCAGAAGCCCACCGGCACGCGGGCGAAAGTGTAATGCCCGCCCGCAACCAGCCCCAGCGCCTGGACAGCCAGTAACAGATACAGCAGGGACGAAAGCGGAAATCGATGGTGGTTGTAGACCAGCGCCGGCAGCAAGATGGCCACCGGTAAGACTTCCAGCAGCCAGGTGGTGCGGTCATGCGGATCGATCGCGGAGACCATCAACGCCAGTACAACGAGACAAACCAGGGTTTTGAGCAACAGCGGGCGGTGCATTCAACCTGCCTTTTCAGAATCGGGGCCTGTGCAATGGACCGCGAAACCGGGGCGATGACTGCTGCGAATAACTGAACGGTCCCCTCCTGGCAGGTAGTTGCCGTCAGGGCAGGGCTTTCTCAGCGTAGGTGCGGGTCGCCAGCCCAAGCTGGGCGCGGAAGCTTTCCATGTCGAACATGGTGCAGATTTCGCGGATCTGCTGTCCGGGCGTCAGGGTCCAGAACGCCATGGCCGAAATGCTCAAGACCTTGTCGCTGGGCGGATAGCCGAGCGCGGGTGTTTCGATGGTGCCAATCAGGGTGCTCCAGGTAACCACCTTGTCGCCTTCGGCAACGCAGTCTTCGACGACCACCTCAAGGTCAGGCATGGCAATGCGGATCTGTGTGACCATCGCGGCAAAGGCGGGGCTGGCCATCGCGTGGCCAACGAAGGAGCTCTTGTAGAGAAAATCCTTGCTGTGCAGCTTCTCGGCGAGGGCCAGGTGTCCGCGGTTCCAGCTCAGGTCGATGTGCTGACGGACCAGCCGTTTGTTGTCGTCCAGTGACATCTGTCGCATCCGGTAGGTGACTTGGCCTGAAACTGTAGCAGCCAGTACCCGCCGCTGGCATCCATCCTCAGAGCCCTTCGTCGGGTCAGTCGAGCGGCAGGTGTAGCCGGAACGCCGCGCCGCCCAGATCGGAATCATCCAGCCTGAGTTCTCCGCCGTAGCTGTCGATGATGTCCTTCACCACCGCCAGGCCGATGCCCTGGCCAGGATGCTGGGCGTCCAGCCGCTCACCGCGACGCAAGATACGTGCACGCTGGTCAGCCGGTACACCAGGCCCGTCGTCCTCGACACTCAGGATCAGCTGTTCGTCGACCTGCTGCAGGCTGATGCGCACCTGATGGAGGCAGAGCCGGTAGGCGTTTTCCAGCAGGTTGCCGAGCAATTCCATCAGTGCGCCCTGTTCCAGCGGCAAGGTGGCGTTGGCCGGAAGTTGCAGCTCGACCTGCACGCGCTTGTCCTGATAGACCTTGTCCAGCGTACTGCACAAGCGCACCAGCAAAGGTTGCAGCGCAGCCCGGTGGCGAATGAGGCCGCTCTGGCCCAGGCTGGCGCGTTGCAGCTGATAACCGATCTGCTGGCTCATGCGCTCGATCTGGTCCCGCATGACTCGGGACTGGTCGCGGTTGTGGGGTTGGCTACTGATGACTTCGCCAACGCTCTGCAGCACCGTCAGGGGTGTTTTCAGGCTGTGCGCCAGATCCCCGAGCGAGTTGCGGTATTGCTCACGCTGTCGCCGCTCGCCATCGAGCAATCGGTTCAGTGAGCGGGTCAGGCGCAGCAGTTCTCGTGGGTGCTGGTCGCTGAGGCGGTCCAGCCTACCGGCCTCAACCTGATCAAGCTCGTGGCTCAGGCGCTTGAGCGAGCGAAAGCCCCAGGTCAGGCCCAGCCAGAGCAGCGTCAGCAACACCAGCAGGCCGCCGCCAAGCCAGAGATAGAGCTGCCTGCGAA
Source organism: Pseudomonas sp. 9Ag (assembly GCF_902506445.1). Classification (NCBI taxonomy): domain Bacteria; kingdom Pseudomonadati; phylum Pseudomonadota; class Gammaproteobacteria; order Pseudomonadales; family Pseudomonadaceae; genus Pseudomonas; species Pseudomonas sp. 9Ag. Next base: position 4,060,352 of record NZ_LR733836.1, on the reverse strand, counting down.
ATTCCTCGAACAGGCTGCGGTATTCACTGGTGGGTTGCATGGTGACGAAGCTGAACGCTTGGCGCTGGTCATTGTTCAGCCGCAGCTCGACGTCGTAGACGAAATATTCGGCGCCTTCAGCATCGCGAACGCGCAGGAATTCGGTGACATCGCCCCGCAGGCGCGGCTGGTAGTCGATGGACTCATCTTCAGCCGAGCGCGACTGCCAGAGCCGTTTGCCTTGCGGGTCGTAGATGTAGCCCAGCAGCCTGGCATCGGGCAGGTCGAATTCTTCGTCGGGCAGACGCTCCGGCATCAGCAGCTGGCCAGCTTGGATACGCGATGCGGTGATCAACGTATTGGCATCGGCAGCCAACCGCTCTTCGATGACCCTTTCGAAGGCGAGGCTGAACGCAGCCTGCAGCACCGGCAGCAGGGCAAGCATGAACAAGATGGCAAGACAGGTGGCACCCAGCATCAGGCGCAGGCGCAGTGACAGGTTGCCATTGCGGGCGGTCCGAGCCATTACGCGCCAGCGTCGCCAACGAAGACTCATCGGCAGCGCTCGGTGAACAGATAACCCAGGCCGCGAACGGTATCGATGGGTTTCAGCCCGCCGTGCGCCTCCAGCTTGCGCCTTAAACGTCCGACCAGGACTTCGATGACGTTGGCGTCGCGCTCGTTGTCGTCCGGGTAGAGCTGCTCCATCAGGCGTTCCTTGGCCACAACCTGCTGCTGGTGACGCATCAGGTATTCCAGGATGCGATATTCGAACGCAGTCAGAGGCAGCGGCTCGTCATCGACCAGCGCCTGCTTGCGGTTGAGGTCGAGCTTGAGTGGGCCGGCCTCGATACTTGCCTGGGTAAAGCCGGACGAGCGCCGCAGCAACGCGTTGAGCCGCGCCTCCAGCTCCTCGAACTGGAAGGGTTTGACGACATAGTCGTCGGCGCCGGCGGCCAGTCCTTCGACCTTGTCCTGCCAATTACCGCGCGCGGTGAGGATGAGGATGGGGAAACGCTCGCCATTGCTGCGCAGCTGGCGTATCAGATCCAGGCCGGAGATGCCTGGCAGCCCAAGATCGACCACCGCCAGGTCGTGATTGAACTCGCGGGTCTGGTACAGCGCCTCTTCGGCATCGGCTACCGCATCGACCACGTGCCCACTTTCGCTCAGGCGAGTCAGTAGGTGGTGGCGCAGCAGCGCCTCGTCTTCCACCACCAGCACTTTCATTTCCGGCTCCTGTCATGCAAACGGCCGGGACAATCCCGGCCGTGTTCCTGTTGATGCAACTTGCGACCTGGCGCCGCTGGCTCAGAACTTGTAGTTCACGCCCAGGTAGGCCTGCTTGGTGCTATGCAGGTCGATGGAACCCACCTTGCCTACGCCTCGCTCGGCGACTTCGGTGCCGGCATTGCTGCGCAGGTAACGGTAACCCGCTTCGATCGAGGTGTTGTGGCCGACGTCCTGCAACACTCCGGCTTGCAGGCCAACCAGATAGCCGATATCGCTGTCGCGGCGGTAACCGCTGGACTCGTTCTCGAGTTTGGTCAGACCGGCACTGGCACCACCGAACAAGCGGGTGGTATCTCCAACTGGCAAGAACAGGTCGTAGCTGCCGATCAGGTTCTGCTGGCGCAGCTTGAGTGAGCTGCCGTAGTCGTCGGAGACGTTTTCGTAGGTGGCATAGTAGCGCGCCTCGTCGGTCATCTGTCCGGCGCGGATGCCCCTGGTGCCGCTGTTCTTTATGGTGTCATCGAAGCGATTCGCGCCCGGCATGTTCTGCTTCAGGGTGCTGGAGCGGTCGATGTTGACGGTGCTCTTGCCCCAGGTAAGACCGGCAAAGTTGTCGGCGGCTTGGGCGCCGAGGCTGAAGACACTCAGGGTAGTAGCGATGGCCAGGGTATGCAGCTTTATCATCTGTCGCTCCTTTGCAGGCGTGGAATGCAGGCGTGGAAATTCACGTCTCCATCCTGCCTAGGCACCGCTGAACGGCGCCTGAACCCTGGCTGAACCTGAGCTGAACGACCATGCAGCCGGCGTAGCCTGAGCTGCGCCGGCCATTCGCTAACGCCCGCGACGGCCCAAGAGCGCGACCAGTGCTGCCGCACCCACGGCTACAGCGGCGGTGGTCGCGACCGGATGCTGCGTGGCGCGGGTGTAGAGGCTGCGTGTCAGCACTCTGCCGGGATAGTTACCGCTGGCGCTGCCGTCGCCTGCACGGCCGACATCGCTGGCATGGAGGGCGCCGTGCGGGTGTCGATCCGGGCGGCCACTTTTGATGGTGTCGTAAACGAAGGTGCGGTTCACCCAGTCAGCCAGGCGCGGTGCGTTTTGCGCGAGCCGCGAGAGCAGCTTGGCATTGCCGATATAGACGTCGCGCTGCGGATGCTCGGCAGCATGCAGAATCGCGCGGGCGACGACTTCCGGCGCGTAGACGGGCGGCGGAAACACCGGAGCACTGGGCAGGTAGTTCTTGGAGTGGTCCATGAACTGGGTGTCGGTCGACGAGGGGCGTACCAGGGTCACCGATACTGGTGTGCGCGACTTCTGCAGCTCGACGCGCAACACATCGGTCATCGCCTTGATCGCATGCTTGCTGGCGCTGTAGCTGCTGTGGAAGGGCAGGGCATTGGCCGACTCGACACTGCCGATGTTGATCAGCGCACCGCCTTTATCACGCAAATGCTTCACCGCGATGGACGAGCCGTAGTGCGTGCCCCAGAAGTTGGTCTGCATGACTTGTTGGTGGTCTTCATCGCTGACCTCGTCGAAGCGGCCCCAGACCGAGCTGCCGGCATTGTTGATCCAGGTATCAAAGCCACCGAAGCGCGAGATCGTCTCGCTGGCGACGCGTTCCAGCTGCGCACGCTCGCCCACATCGGCCATGACGTGAAGGACGCGATTCCCCGCATTAAGCTCTCGCTCGATTTCGAACAGCGCTTCTTCGTTGCGCGCCACCAGCACCACGCGTGCGCCCTTTTCGATGGCGAGGCGGGCCGTGGCCAGGCCGATACCGCTCGAAGCGCCGGTAATGACGATGACCTGCTCATGCAAGGGTTTGAGAGAAATGCGCATCGGGTCTCCTCGAATAGCGGCGATGGGGTGGGCTCGGTAGAAGCCGCGGCCCCGCTTCCGGTTCCGGGCAGGCGATGGATGGCAGCGCTGGTTTGGCTGGAGGCAGGTCGTCGATGTGGGGGCTAGCAAGAGCAGGGCGGCTACTCGATTGCTCCCGGCCTCTTTGATCGGCGAGAGTCCGGAGGAAATATGTACAAATGTTTCAGATTCTTCGGAACTCTTTTGATGGCCAATTGCTCTCAATTTCGCTTGGGAGACTCCTCCCGCATCCCCCATTTGATCAAGACGCCGGCATTAGTCTCTTGCCGTGGTATGCCTCGATATCGAGCTAGGTGCAGGAATGAAACGCTTTGTTGTGCTGGATAGTTTTCGCGGTATCTGTGCGATTGCGGTGGTGCTGTTCCATACCCAGATCATGTTGAGTTTTTCCGAACTGAGTTTCTTCCGGCACGCCGACTTGTTCGTCGAGTTCTTTTTCGTGCTTAGCGGTTTTGTGATGTTTCACGCCTACGGCGGGCGCGAGTTCGGCCCCGTTGTGCTTAGGCGTTTCGTTATCAGCCGCACCTTTCGGTTGTATCCGTTGCACCTGCTGATGCTGCTGGTCTTCATCGGCCTGGAGTTCGGCAAACTCTGGGCAGAGCACCACGGCTTCTCCTTCAATGATGCGGCTTTCACTGGCAAGACGGCACCTGGCGAAATCCTGCCCAACGCCCTGTTGCTGCAGAGCTGGATTGGCGACTTCAACAGCCTGTCGTTCAACACGCCGGCCTGGAGCATCAGCATCGAGTACTACCTATACATGGTGCTGGGAATGGTGCTGCTGGCAATGCCGCGGTACTGCGCACAGATCCTGGCACTGGCAACGCTGGTGTCCTTCGCGGCGCTGTATGTCGAGCTGGACGTGATCAAGCCCTTCATCTGGCGCGGCGCTTCCTGCTTCTTTGCCGGGGCGCTGACCTATCTGCTCTACCAGAAGCTGGAGCCAGCCATCAGCCGCTTTGAAGACCGGCTGTTCTTCAGTGTGCTCGAGCTGCTTTGCCTGTTGCTGGTGTACCGCACACTGACTCACGAATCGCCGCATCAGGGCATCATCGCCAGCCTGCTGTTCTGTGGGGTGGTGCTGGTTTTCGCCAGCGAGCGCGGTGCGGTTTCGCAGCTGTTGCAGCGCCGCGGCTTCGCCCGCCTGGGGGAACTGTCCTTCTCAATCTACCTGACCCATGCAGCGGTCATCTTTGCCTTCACCAGTGCGGCGGTGGTGCTGTCGAAGCTTTCCGGCACCGAATACACCACGATTCTGCAGCAGCCAGGAAGCGAGCAGATCATGCGTTACATCAGCAGTGGCAGCGTCGTGGTCGACGATCTGCTCACCCTGCTCGAGCTGGGAATGGTGCTGGCGATATCGAGCCTGACGTACCACTACGTGGAGCTGAAGGGCATTGAGCTGGGGCGCCGGCTCTCACGTCACCAGCCGCGACAGCTATCGCAGATTTGAAGCGGACCTGGCGACCATGCTCTCCGCTGCCGGCGACTGGCGAGGAGCCGGCTTCGGAGCACCCGCGGGTTCGGTGGACGGGTAGCTCTGGTGCAAAGGTGTTTGCTCTTCACCGTCGATGGTCCAGGTGACGGTTGCCTCGATATGGCTATCGGGCGCCACGCCCAGCCAGTTGTTCAGCGGGCATTGGGGTTGGGGGGCGCTGGTCAGCTCGCCTGATTGGCGGCTGCGACTGGTGCCGGCTCGGCCTTGAGCGCGCACTTCCAGCTGATAGCTGAGCTTATGGACTTTGGCACTGCTGAAGCACAACCGCAGATTCAATCGGTCGGCTTCAGGCACTAGCTCCAGGCGAGCGTCAACCGGGCCGGCGGCAGAGGCTAACAGCATGGCGGCGAGGGTCGCAGTGAGCATAAGCGAAGGCCAAGGGAGGGGGTCACTTTTGGGTAACGGTGGCCATGTTGCCGGTCCCCGTCTGCGAGATGACTGCGTTCATGAGCTCAGCGTTCTGGGTGATCGAGGCCTGGTTTGCCATGCCGACCTGGTTGATTCGGGCTTCGTTGTATCCGGCTAGCTGGTTGATGGCGGCGATGTTGTCATCGCCGGACTGCACGACGCTGGCTTGGTTGCCGTCGAACCGTTGCACCAACTCGACACTGTTGCTGTTTCCGGTTGAGGACCCTCTAAACGAATTGCTACGCCCGCTCTGTTCAGCTGTCAGCAGGTTGTCGTCGCCTGCCTGATTGAACTCGACCTCCCCAAACAGGTTGTACTGCGAGATCGTCGCGGTGTTCAGATTGCCGTTCTGGGCCAGCTTGATATTGCCGCCATCGCCCTGCCCGATGGTCACCTGGTTCTCATCGCCGACCTGGTAAACCGCCAGCGTGGTGCCGTGGTAAAAGCCGTCTTGGGTCATTACCAGCGAATTGTCGTTGCCAATCTGATACGCCTCGGCCTGGGCAAACCCCTGCTGGGTTGCGGTAATGACGTTGTTGTCGCGAATGCTACTGAGGCGCAGGTCATTGGCATACCAGGTCTGCTCGACCTCGGCGCGATTGCCGGTGCCCTGCTGATAGACGCTGGCGCTGGAAAAGTAAGTTTCATCACCTTGGTAGACAGAGGCGTTATTGCTGCCGATTTGGACGATGCTGGCCACATTCTGCTCAGCAATTACGCCCTGGTAGATCGAACCGCTGTTAGCCGTACCGTTCTGCCGGATTGTCGCCTCGTTCAGCACGCCCGTCTGATCAATCGTGGCGTCGTTATCACTGCCGGTCTGTACAAGTTTGGCGTTGTTGTCGGCATGGGCGCCAATGGCGACGGACAGCAAAGCGGCTGACGCGAGGAGATGCAGACTGCGCATAGGGTTACCTTCTTATTAGCGATGCTGGACGATCTGGACGCTTTGGCCGCTGCCGTATTGGGTGACACTGCTGCTCAAGCCGCTGCCGAACTGTTCGATGCTGGCAGCATTGTCTGAGCCGATCTGAGCGATGGCGGCCTGGTTGTCGCTGCCGATCTGGCTGATATCCGCCAGGTTGCCCTCGCCGATCTGCAGAATGGTTGCGATCTGGTTTTCGCCCTGCTGAAGAATGAAGGCCTGCTGGTCGCTGCCCTGTTGCACGATGTTCGCCAGCTGAGCTGTGCCGGTCTGGCTTACGTCGGCCAGGTTGTCACTGCCTGTTTGCAGCACCCGTGCGACCTGCATGTCGGGCAGCTGCCATGCGGCCCCCGCCGGACTGGCAAGGCTCAGCGAGCCGTCTGCAAGATCCCCGTTGTCCATCAGATCGGCCGCATGAACCGCGTGACCGGTGAGCAGAAGGGCGGCGAGAAAGCCGCGGCGCAGTAGGGCTAGACGATCCATGCAGGCACCTCGAAGTAGTGCTCGGATTCTTGTCTGCGGGCCGGGTGCTGAACATCCATCGAACGGTGCAAAACAAGCGCTACGTGATGAACGGGAGGGATTAACTCCTCGGTTGCTCACAATTCGCCCCGGTCCATGTCGAAAGTGTCCTGAAGCAAGTTCTGCAGCTTGCTTCGGTTGACCTCTTCCAATATCAACTGCGCGGCTTGGGTGGCGATTTCCTCTATCTCCGCGACGTTGGGCTGCAGAAACCGCCGGTAGACGGTGAGCTGTCCGTACTCCACCCAGACCAGGCTGCCCCAGCGCGCCGAAGGGCGTTCGCGCACCACCAGATCGCCTTCTAGAGCGCTGGCGTCCTGCAGCTGGAAGCTGAGGTAGCGGTGAAAATCATGGCCGAAGCGGGTGATGGTGTTGTCGATGATCAGCCCACTCAGCTCGGCCTCGCCCTGCGCCTGGCTGAGCGGCTCCTCGGCCTGGAGGGGGCCAGCCAGGCTCAGCAGCAACAGGCACAGCGTCAGGCGTGGCACGACTCGGACCAATCCAGCCGGCCGCGAAGCAGAAAGGCCGCCTCGGCCCGATTGGAGGCGCCAATCTTGCGTAACAGGTTATGGATGTGGCTCTTGATGGTGTGCGGGCTCAGGCACAGCTGTTCGGCGATCTCGGCATTCGACAGGCCTTTGCCGGCCAGGCTGAGAATTTCGCGCTCGCGCAACGTCAGTGACGGCTTGCTGCCGGCGAGTTGGCGCATGCGTCGCCATTGGCTGAGCAGCCGTTCGGTCAGAACCCGAGGAAGCCAGTCGCCGCCGTCCAGTAGGACCTGAATGCCGTCGAGCAGATGCTCGCGCGTGGCATGACTGTAAAACACGCCACGAATGGTGGGATGCTTGTCGACCAGCTGCTCGGCCTGTTCCGGCGCGATATTGACCAGCGCAACGGGCGTCTGCTCATCAAGCTGATCAAGCAGCGTCGACAGTTGCTCGGTCTGGCTGTTTCCAGAGTCGAGTAGATAGAGATCGGTGCTGCCCGGAACGATTTTCTCGAGCCGCGCCAGGGCTACCTCTAGCTGAGCCTGCTCACCAAGAAAGTGCTTGAAGAACAGTCCCAGTAGCTCATTGCCGGTCAGCAGGGTGACAGTAGGCCGGTTACGTTCCCGGTGGGTGAAATCCGCTTCGTCCATGTTCAATCCTTGGTCTGGGGTGCCGTTATGCTGCATAGAAAAGTTACTAAACGACCGGCTAGAAATGACGAAGTTCAGCGTTCCAGCTGGGATTAGGCCGGCATCTGCGCGCTGAGGATGACAACCCGACAGACGGTTAAATAAGCGGCTTGGCGGACCAAACGATCCATGTCGAGTCAATCACCCGTTCGATGGAGCCTGCATCTATACCCCTCGCACGAACTGCTAGTGCGCACTTCACTCATCGGTCTGCTGCTTGGTCTTGTGTTGAAGCCTTCAAGCATCTCCTGTGAGGTGAATGCCGGCTGGTCGTTAAACCTGTCGATCTATCGGCTTCGCCGACTGGCGTGGTCTGTTACGGGGGCTAGATAGCCTGACAACGCTGCATGAAAGGGATGTCCACCAGCCTACTGTCTCGTCTGTGGCCTCATCGACCGTCAGCGATTAGTCCCCAGCCACACGCGCCATAACAAACCGCTGGTCAACAGCCGACGAACGGTTTTGCCCTGGCTTGGCGACCAATGGCGATATGCCCGTGAGGCCCGCCGCATAAGGCCTTCATCGGTTCTGAAAGATCCTGTCATGCAGCAAGGTGAAATTTATTTCCACCACCATTGCCGTATTAGGTGAACCCCTTGAACTGGAGAGCGATCATGCAAACGACCAAGCTCGCCGCGCTGACACTGGCCGGCCTGATGTCTGCTTCTGCTTTTGCTGGCACTACTGATAACGGCGCCATGCACGACAAGGACGCCTACGATTCGAAAAGCAGTGCAATGAAAAGCGGCACTCATGACGGCAAGATGGATGGCGCTCATGACGACACCATGATGGATGGCAAAACCACCGACGACACCGACCGCACTGGATTGACAACCGGAGCAGGCACCACAGTTGACGGTGAGACGGCAGGCCCCGGTGCTGAGACAGGTACCAGTGTCGGCAATACCACCGCTACGGGGAACAGTGCCACTGGCAACTGACTTGCCGTCGCAGCTAGATGAAAAGCCCCGGCCCTGCTGGGGCTTTTTTCTTGCGCAGCCGTCAGCGCCCGCCGTCGCGGCTGGCCGTAGAGGGCTGATGATGGGGAGAAGATCATGGTCACACGCATCTGGTTATGCGCATCGATACTGATAACAGCGCCGCTGGCGATCGCCGCCGGAACCGGCCCGACGCACCCGGAAAAGGCTCGCGAGCATCCGTTGGACTCACGTGAGCCACGCCAGGGCGTGATCGAGGGTGAAAGTCACGGCCAGCCACGACCACCAACGCTGGAGTCGCTGCCTGAGGCGCCGCCGGTAATCCCGGTCGAGAACCCGTCGCAACCTGTTCGGCCAGACGCCCGCTCGAGCGAGAATCGGGACCCAGCCTCTAACTGATCAAACGAGGCGGATCTGTTTCAGCCCAAGCGGCAAACGAAAACGGGAGGCCTGAGCCTCCCGTTCGGTGCCGCCAGTGCTGTGTTTAGAACAGTACGCGGCTGCGGATCGTGCCGTTGACGTGCTGGAGCTTTTCCAGCGCCAGGTCGGAATATTCCTTGTCCACGTCGATTACCACGTAGCCGACCTTTTCGTTGGTCTGCAGGAACTGACCGCAGATGTTGATGCCGTTGTCGGCGAACACCTTGTTGATCTCGCTCATCACGCCCGGGATGTTCTCGTGGATATGCAGCAGGCGGTGCTTGCCCGGATGCGAGGGCAGGGCGACTTCAGGGAAGTTGACGGAGGACACCGAGGTACCGTTGTCGCTGTACTTGACCAGCTTCTCCGCGACTTCCAGGCCGATGTTGGCCTGGGCTTCGGCAGTGGAGCCGCCGATGTGCGGGGTCAGGATCACGCGGTCAAGACCACGCAAGGGGCTCTCGAATTCGTCGTCGTTGGACTTGGGCTCGACCGGGAATACATCGATGGCGGCGCCGATCAGGTGCTCATCCTTGATCGCGGCGGCCAGGTGATCCAGTTCTACAACGGTGCCACGCGCGGCGTTGATCAGAATGGCGCCTTGCTTCATGGCGCGGATTTCCTTTTCACCGATCATCCACTGAGTGGACGGCAGTTCGGGAACATGCAGGGAGACGATGTCGCACATGCCCAGCAGTTCGTACAGCGAGCCGATCTGAGTGGCGTTGCCCAGCGGCAGCTTGGTCACCACGTCATAGAAGAAGACCTGCATGCCAAGACTCTCGGCGAGCACCGACAGCTGCGTGCCGATGGAGCCGTAACCGATGATGCCCAGCTTCTTGCCGCGGATCTCGAAAGAATTGGCCGCAGACTTAATCCAGCCGCCGCGGTGGCAGGAGGCGTTCTTCTCGGGGATGCCACGTAGCAGCAGGATGGCTTCGGCCAGCACCAGTTCGGCCACCGAGCGGGTGTTGGAGTAGGGCGCGTTGAACACCGCGATTCCGCGTTCACGGGCGGCATTGAGGTCGACCTGGTTGGTGCCAATGCAGAAGCAGCCGACGGCGATCAGTTTCTGCGCCGCGTCGAAGACTTCTTCGGTGAGCTGGGTGCGCGAACGGATGCCGATGAAATGGGCGTCGGCGATCTTCTCCTTCAGTTCCGCATCGGTCAGCGCGGTCTTGAGGTACTCGATGTTGGAGTAACCGGCGGCCTTGAGGGTGTCGACAGCGTTCTGGTGCACGCCTTCGAGAAGAAGGAACTTGATCTTGCTCTTGTCGAGAGAGGTCTGGCTCATCTGCATTAAAACCTTAAGGCCGGAGTGAAGGACGAAGTGTCCAGCGAAGGCTGGCCGACCCGGTATCAGCGGTGTCGGGAGCTGCCGAGGCACGTTTCAAAAGGGTGCGTATGCTAGCATACAGGCCCCTCGAAACACCCCCTGTCCTGAGCTGAAGCGTGCTCAGGGTGACCATGAATCGAATGAGAGTTCCCATGATGACCGATCTCGCCCTGATCGACGAGCTGAAGACCCTGGTCGAGCCTGGCAAGGTGCTGACCGATGCCGATTCGCTGAATACCTACGGCAAGGACTGGACCAAGCAATACGCCCCGGCACCCTCGGCCATCGTGTTCCCGAAGAGCATCGAGCAAGTGCAGGCGATCGTGCGCTGGGCCAATGAGCGCAAGGTCGCGCTGGTGCCATCTGGCGGCCGGACCGGTCTCTCTGCTGCCGCGGTCGCCGCTAATGGTGAGGTGGTGGTCTCGTTCGACTACATGAACCAGATTCTCGAATTCAACGAGATGGATCGCACAGCTGTCTGCCAGCCGGGGGTGGTCACCGCACAGCTGCAGCAGTTTGCCGAAGACAAGGGGCTCTACTACCCAGTGGATTTTGCCTCGGCCGGCTCCAGCCAGATCGGCGGCAACATTGGCACCAACGCTGGCGGCATCAAGGTGATTCGCTACGGCATGACCCGTAACTGGGTGGCGGGGCTGAAGGTCGTCACTGGTAAAGGCGATCTGCTCGAGCTGAACAAGGACCTGATCAAGAACGCCACCGGCTATGACCTGCGCCAGCTGTTCATCGGCGCCGAGGGCACGCTGGGCTTCGTCGTCGAGGCGACCATGCGCCTGGAGCGTCAGCCGACCAACCTGACAGCGCTGGTGCTGGGCACGCCGGACTTCGAGTCGATCATGCCGGTGCTGCACGCTTTCCAGGACAAGCTGGACCTGACCGCCTTCGAGTTTTTCTCCGACAAGGCACTGGCCAAGGTGCTCGGCCGTGGCGACGTGCCGGCACCGTTCGAAACCGATTGCCCGTTCTACGCGCTGCTGGAATTCGAAGCCACCACCGACGAGCGCGCCGATCAGGCGCTGGCGACCTTTGAGCACTGTGTCAACGAAGGTTGGGTGCTCGACGGCGTGATGAGCCAGAGCGAGCAGCAGCTGCAGAACCTATGGAAACTGCGCGAGTACATTTCCGAGACCATCAGCCACTGGACGCCGTACAAGAACGATATCTCGGTGACCATCGCCAAGGTGCCGGCTTTCCTCGAGGAAATCGACGCCATCGTCGGTGAGCATTACCCGGATTTCGAGATCGTCTGGTTCGGGCACATTGGTGACGGCAACCTGCACCTGAACATCCTCAAGCCGGATGCGATGGACAAGGACGAGTTCTTCGGCAAGTGCGCCACCGTCAACAAGTGGGTGTTCGAAACCGTACAGAAGTACAACGGTTCGATCTCCGCCGAGCACGGCGTGGGCATGACCAAGCGCGACTACCTCGAGTACAGCCGCTCGCCGGTGGAAATCGAGTACATGAAGGCGGTCAAGGCTGCCTTCGATCCGAACGGCATCATGAATCCGGGCAAGATCTTCGCTGTTTGAACAGACAGGAACCCTCCATGACCTACAAGCACCAGTACACCGACGGCACGACCATCCACTACCCGCTGGGCAAGGTCGTCTGCATCGGCCGAAACTACGCCGAGCACGCTAAAGAGCTGAACAACCCGGTGCCGACCGAGCCATTGCTGTTCATCAAGGCCGGCAGCTGCACCGTGCCGCTGGACAGTGGTTTCAGCATTCCAGCGGACCGTGGTTCCGTGCACTACGAGGCGGAAATTGCCGTGTTGATCGGCAAGCCGCTGTCGCGCAAGCCGAACGAAGAGGAGGTTCGCGATGCGATCTCCGGTTTCGCTCCCGCTCTGGACCTGACCCTGCGCGACGTGCAGGCCAAGCTGAAGGAAAAGGGCCACCCGTGGGAGATCGCCAAGAGCTTTGACGGCGCCTGTGTGCTGGCACCCTTCGTGCCGGGCGATGCGGTGGATGACCTCGGCGACATCGGTATCCGCCTGACCATCAACGGTGAAGTCCGTCAGGACGGCAACAGCAGCCAGATGCTCAATGCCATTCTGCCGCTTTTGCAGCACATTGCCGGGCACTTCAGCCTGCAGCCTGGCGACGTCGTGCTGACCGGCACGCCGGCGGGGGTCGGTCCTCTCAATCAGGGCGACGACCTGGTAGTGGAGCTGGTCGGGCTGTCGCGCTTCGAGAGCCGCGTGCTTTAACGTGCATATGAGCCGGGTACGCCTGACGTATCCGGCCCGCAGCGCTCTATCCTCCCTGTGACGGTCATGCTGTAATCGCACGCTCTCCCTGGGTTTGCCTACATGCCTGAGTCTGCCGTCCGACGTTCCCGCCTACGCCTGTTCCTCTACACTTCGCTGTTTCTTACCATTGCAATGGCCTTGCTGGCCGGCTGGATGCTGCATTGGAATGACCAATTGAAGCTCTATTGGCAGGAGCAAACTGTCGATGCCAGCGCCCGCGCGGCGAGCATCTGGTTGCCGGACTATGAACTGGCGCTGGAGACCACTTTGTCCGGCCTCGAGGAAGACGAAACCTCAGGCCTGACCTGGAACGCAGAGACCGGGACGCTGTTCACCGTCACCGGACAAAACCCCCAGCTCGTGGAATTCTCCCCCGGCGGCGTGGTGCTGCGGCGCATCACCCTGACCGGATTCTCGGATCCTGAGGCGGTCGAAGCTCTGGATAACGGACAGCTCGGTATCGTCGATGAGCGGCGCCGACTGGTTGCAGTGTTCCGGTTGGCGCCTGGGGTGGAGAGCCTCGATCTCGAGGATCTCGCCACCTATGACCTGGGTTTCGACGGCGCCGGAAACAAAGGCTTCGAAGGACTGGCCTGGAATCCGCGCACCCAGCGCATGCTGCTGGCCAAGGAGCGCGATCCGCAGGGCTTGTTCGAACTGCCCTTCCCTGGAGAAGACGGCGCTGCCGGCGCCCTTGAGTCGCTCCCTGACCAGCCGCTGCTGGTACGCGATATCTCGTCGGTAGCCATCGACCCGCGTACCGGGCATACCCTGATGCTTTCCGACGAGTCGCGTCTGCTGGTCGAGCTTGACTTGCAGGGGCGGCCACGCAGCTTCATCAGGCTGCTCGGCGGTCTCAATGGTCTGGTGGAGGGCATCGACCAGGCTGAAGGTGTAGCCATGGACGGGCAAGGCAACATCTACGTCGTAGCGGAGCCGAACCGCTTCTATGTGTTCAGTCGGCGACGCTGACCTCCGATTCAGATCGCCGAAGCATAACTACTACCATCAAAGGTGATCAGCGATGACCACTTGCGGCGCCGGATGCGGCCGTGGGGGCGCGCACCGGGCTGATGGAGCCTGCCGCGAGAGGTCAGCGCTTGAGCGTCTGAACCCCGTCCGTTGTGCCCAGCAGCAGGACGTCGGCCGGGCGGGCGGCGAACAGCCCGTTGCTGACCACGCCCACGATGTTGTTTATCTGCGCTTCGACATCCGGGGCGAAGCCGATCATGAGATTGTGCACGTCAAGGATGACGTTGCCGTTGTCGGTCACCACACCCTCACGGTAGACGGGGTCGCCGCCCAGCTTGACCAGTTCGCGCGCGACGTGGCTGCGGGCCATCGGAATTACTTCCACCGGCAGGGGAAATTCGCCGAGGCGTTCGACCAGCTTGCTGCCATCGGCGATACAGATGAAGGTGCGGGCCACTGCAGCGACGATCTTCTCGCGGGTCAGGGCTGCGCCGCCGCCCTTGATCAGCTCCAGATGGCTGTTGGTCTCGTCGGCACCGTCGACGTAAAACTCCAAATCCGCTACGGAGTTCAGGTCGTAGACCGGAATGCCATGGCCTTTCAGGCGCTCGGCGGTGGCATCGGAACTGGCTACGGCGCCGTCGAAGAATCCTTTGTGTTTGGCCAGCAGATCGATGAAGAAGTTGGCGGTGGAGCCAGTGCCGACGCCGACGATGCTGCGGTCGGTGAGCTGCGGCACGATGAGGTCGACAGCGGCCTGGGCGACGGCCTGCTTGAGTTGATCCTGGGTCATGGCGTAAAGGTCCGGTCGGTAAGTAAGTCGTGGGGCGAGAGTATAGCGGGGGCTCGTCAGCGGGTCTTGCCTGCGAGACTGTACGGCTGTTTTGTGCGCGGATTGCCGGTGGTCGCGGCGTTTTTCGCAGAGTAGACTCGTCTGCCCCGCAAGGCCCGCCAAGATAGCTCACGATGCTCGAACAGTATGTCAAGAAGATCCTCACCTCGCGCGTCTATGACGTTGCGGTGGAAACCCCGTTGCAGCCTGCCCGCCAGCTTTCTGAACGGCTGGGTAATCAGATTTTGCTGAAGCGCGAAGATCTGCAGCCGGTGTTCTCCTTCAAGATTCGCGGTGCCTATAACAAGCTGGCACAGCTGTCACCCGAGGAGCTGGCGCGCGGCGTGGTTACTGCGTCGGCCGGTAACCATGCGCAGGGCTTGGCCCTGGCGGCCCGTGAGCTGGGCATCAAGGCGACCATCGTCATGCCGCGCACCACGCCGGAACTGAAGGTGCAGGGCGTGCGTGCACGTGGAGGCAAGGTGGTGCTTCACGGGGATGCCTTTCCCGAGGCGTTGGCCTACTCACTGAAGTTGGTCGAGGAAAAGGGTTACGTCTATATCCACCCCTACGACGACCCGCACGTGATTGCCGGGCAAGGCACCGTGGCGATGGAGATCCTTCGCCAGCATCAGGGTCAGCTTGATGCGGTCTTCGTGCCGGTCGGTGGGGGCGGCTTGATTGCTGGCGTCGCTGCGTACATCAAATACCTCAAGCCAGACATCAAGGTCATTGGCGTCGAGCCGGACGATTCCAATTGCCTGCAGCAGGCGATGGCTGCGGGCGAGCGTGTGGTGCTGCCGCAGGTGGGTTTGTTCGCCGATGGGGTGGCGGTGGCGCAGATCGGTCAGTACACCTTCGACATCTGCCAGCACTACGTCGATGAGGTGATCACGGTCAGCACCGATGAGATCTGCGCGGCGATCAAGGACATCTACGACGATACCCGCTCAATCACCGAACCAGCAGGTGCGCTGGCAGTGGCCGGTATCAAGCGCTATGTGGAGCGCGAGGGCATTGAGCATCAGGTGCTGGTCGGCATCGATTCCGGCGCCAACGTGAATTTCGATAGGCTGCGTCATGTGGCGGAGCGCGCTGAGCTTGGCGAGAAGCGCGAGGCGATCATCGCGGTGACCATTCCCGAGGAGCCTGGCAGCTTCAAGGCATTCTGCGAGGCCATCGGCAAGCGCCAGATTACCGAATTCAATTACCGCTACCACGAAGACCGTGAGGCGCACATCTTTGTCGGTGTGCAGACCCATCCGGAAAACGATCCGCGGATGGCCTTGGTGGATGGGTTGCGGGCGAAGGGTTTCCCCGTGCTTGATCTCACTGACAACGAACTGGCCAAGCTGCACACCCGGCACATGGTCGGGGGGCACGCCTCTGGCGTCAGTGATGAAGTGGTCTATCGGTTCGAATTCCCGGAGCGTCCGGGCGCGCTGTTCAACTTCCTCAACAATCTCGGCGGGCGCTGGAATATTTCGATGTTCCACTACCGCAATCACGGCGCGGCTGACGGGCGGGTGGTTGCCGGCCTGCAGGTACCTGCCGAAGACCGTCACCTGTTGCCGGCCGCACTGGACAAGATCGGCTATCGCTACTGGGACGAAACAGACAATCCGGCCTACCAACTTTTTCTCGGCTGACCAGCCGTACCGCGGGGATCGATGGAACATTACCAACTGCTGAACATGACGCACGCCGCTCTGGCGATTCTCCTCACGCTGGGGCTGATTGCCCACATCATCATGCTGTGGAAAGCCTGGCGGCGGGCCGATCCGGTGGTGCTGCAGAACAAGCTGCGCCGCACCCGGTTGATGTCGCTGCCATTGCTGGCGGTGTTTGCCTTGTTGCTTCCGGTGACCGGCTGGTGGCTGGCGCACCTGGCAGGTTTTCCGCTCGGTCAGCTATGGTTGCTGGCCAGCTCGGTGCTGTTCTTGGTTCTGGTGCCACTAGGCCTGCTGCTCAGCGGCCGCCTGCGTGCCTGGCAAGCGCTGGGCGATGCCCCAGCGCCGGCGCGCCTGCCGCGCTTTGCGCTGGTTTATGCGGGTCTGATCCTGCTGATTTTGGTCGCCATCATGGGTTTGATGGGCGCCAAGCCGGTCTAAGGCTGAGGTCAGCGCAGGCTGATGATGCGCCAGCCGCGTTGCTCGGCGATGCCCTTCAAGGTCGGGTCCGGATCGACCGCTACCGGATGGCTGACGCGCTCCAGTAGCGGCAGATCGTTGCGCGAGTCGCTGTAGAAATAGCTGTCATCCAGGCTCTGGTCATTTTCCATGAGCCAGCGTTCAATGCGCGTCACCTTGCCCTCCTGAAAACAGGGCACGTCGGTCAATCGACCGGTGTAGTGTCCCTCTTGCATCTCACACTCGGTGGCCAGCAACGTATCGACGCCCAGGCGCTTGGCGATTGGCCCGGTAATGAAGCGGTTGGTGGCAGTGATGATCACCACCCGGTCGCCGGCTTCATGATGCCGACGCACCAGTGCCTCACCCTTGGCCAGGACGATGGGCTCGATGTGGTCGCGCATGAACTCGGCGTGCCACTGCTGCAGCTGCGGCATCTCGCTGCGGCCCAGCAGCTCCTGGCAGAAATTCTGATACTCCTGAACATCCAGCGCGCCGGCTAGATAGTCCTGATAAAAGGCATCGTTGCGGGCGCGATACGCCTCGGCGTCGACCAGCCCGCGCTGGCAGAGAAACTCGCCCCAGGCGTGGTCGCTGTCACCGGCCAGGAGGGTGTTATCAAGATCGAAAAGAGCCAGGCGCACGCTGCGTTCCTCGGGGGATAAAGGGGGGTGAAGCATAGCGGTATCGCTCGATAGATGGCAGCCGGCGAGCGTTCGGATCGAGGATCGGAGCCGGTAGATCAATGGCTTCCATGCGCGCTTTCTGCTTTTCACGTTTTTGTGGAACAATGCCGCGATATGCGTTTGCGAGGTTGTATGCCGTGATCGACTCCGATGGTTTTCGCCCCAATGTCGGCATCATCCTGACCAATGATGTCGGGCAAGTGCTGTGGGCCCGGCGGATTAATCAGGATGCCTGGCAGTTTCCGCAAGGCGGAATCAACCCGCGCGAGACGCCGGAGGAGGCGCTCTTTCGCGAGTTGAACGAAGAGGTCGGCCTGGAAGAGCAGGACGTCAAGATTCTCGCCTGCACCCGTGGCTGGCTGCGCTATCGCTTGCCTCAGCGGCTGGTGCGTACTCATAGTCAGCCGCTGTGTATCGGTCAGAAGCAGAAATGGTTCTTGCTGCGCCTTACCGGTGCCGAAGACCGGGTTCGTATGGATCTGACCGGCAAGCCCGAGTTCGACGGCTGGCGCTGGGTCAGTTACTGGTACCCGTTGGGGCAGGTGGTCACCTTCAAGCGCGAGGTTTACCGTCGCGCCTTAAAAGAACTCGCTCCGCGCCTCCTGGCGCGGGACTGACGGGAGAAAGCCCCTGAGCATGCTCGGCACGCTGCGCAAGATCGTCCAGGAAGTAAACGCTGCCAAGGACCTCAAGGCGGCCTTGGGCATTATCGTGCTGAGAGTTCGGGCGGCCATGGCCAGCCACGTCTGCTCGGTCTACCTGCTCGATCCCGAATCCGGGCGTTTTGTCCTGATGGCCACCGAAGGCCTGAACAAGAAGGCCATCGGCAAAGTCAGCATGGCGCCGAATGAGGGTCTGGTCGGTTTGGTTGGCACGCGCGAGGAACCGCTCAACCTGGAGCATGCGTGTGAGCATCCGCGCTATCGCTATTTCGCTGAAACCGGCGAAGAACGCTACGCCTCCTTTCTCGGCGCACCGATCATCCACCACCGGCGGGTGATGGGTGTTCTGGTCATCCAGCAGAGAGAACAACGCCTGTTCGACGAGGGTGAAGAAGCCTTCCTCGTAACAATGAGTGCACAGCTCGCCGGTGTTATCGCTCATGCCGAGGCGACCGGGTCGATCCGCGGCCTCGGCCGGCAGGGCAAGGGCATCCAGGAAACCCGCTTTATCGGTATTCCCGGCGCGCCTGGCGCGGCAGTGGGTACCGCTGTCGTCGTTCTGCCACCCGCTGACCTCGATGTGGTGCCGGACAAGACGATTGAGGACATCCCGGCTGAACTGGTGCTGTTCGAGGCTGCGCTCGAAGCAGTGCGAGCCGATATGCGTGCGCTGTCCGAAAAGCTAGCGACCCAGATGCGCAAGGAAGAGCGTGCGCTGTTCGACGTCTATCTGATGATGCTGGATGACTCCGCACTCGGCGGCGAGGTGTCCAAGGTTATCCGCACGGGCCAATGGGCCCAAGGCGCGCTGCGTCAGGTCGTCAGCGACCACGTCGGCCGTTTCGAAATGATGGACGATGCCTACCTGCGCGAGCGCGCCTCGGACGTCAAGGACATCGGCCGACGTTTGCTCGGCTACCTGCAGCAGGCCCGCCAGCAGACCCTGACCTACCCGGACAACACCATTCTGGTCAGCGAGGAGCTGTCCCCGGCGATGCTCGGCGAGGTGCCTGAAGGCAAGTTGATGGGCATGGTTTCGGTCCTCGGCTCTAGCAACTCACACGTGGCGATCCTGGCGCGGGCCATGGGAATTCCCACGGTGATGGGGGCGGTTGACCTGCCATATTCGAAGGTCGATGGCATCGAGCTGATCATCGACGGCACCCGTGGCGAGATCATCACCAACCCGGCCAAGGTCCTGCGCGAGCAATACCTGGTTCTGGCCGAGCAGGAGCGGCAGCTGTCCGAAGGGCTCGACGTGCTGCGCGAGCTGCCATGCGAGACCACCGATGGTTTGCGCATCCCGTTGTGGGTGAATACCGGTCTGCTCGCCGATGTGGTGCGCGCGCAGGAGCGCGGCGCCGAAGGCGTGGGCCTGTATCGCACCGAAGTGCCCTTCATGATCAAGGAGCGCTTCCCCAGCGAGAAGGAGCAGATGGCGATCTACCGCGAACAGCTGCAGGCCTTCCACCCGCTGCCAGTGACCATGCGCAGCCTCGACGTTGGCGGCGACAAAAGCCTGCCGTACTTCCCGATCAAGGAAGAAAACCCCTTCCTTGGATGGCGCGGGATTCGCGTCACCCTTGATCATCCGGAAATCTTTCTGCTGCAGACCCGCGCCATGCTCAAGGCCAGCGCCGGGCTGAACAACCTGCGCATTCTGCTGCCCATGATCTCTGGCACCCGCGAGCTGGAAGAGGCACTGCACCTGATCCATCGTGCCTGGGGCGAGGTACGCGATGAGGGCACCGACGTCGAAATGCCGCCGGTGGGCGTCATGATCGAGGTGCCAGCGGCTGTCTACCTGACCCGCGAGCTGGCGCGTCAGGTCGACTTCCTCTCGGTAGGCTCCAACGACCTGACTCAGTATCTGCTGGCGGTGGACCGCAATAATCCGCGCGTCGCTGACCTGTACGATTACCTGCACCCGGCTGTGCTCGAAGCGCTGCAACGGGTGGTTCGCGAGGCCCACGAGGAAGGCAAGCCGGTCAGCATTTGTGGTGAGATGGCCGGCGACCCCGGTGCCGCCATCCTGCTGCTGGCGATGGGCTTCGACAGCCTGTCGATGAACGCCACCAACCTACCAAAGGTGAAGTGGATGCTGCGTCAGATCAGTTCGGTTACGGCAAATGAGCTGTTGGCCAAGGTGATGAAGATGGACAGCCCGCAGGTCATCCACGCCACCGTGCAGCTGACGCTGCGCAATCTCGGTCTTGATCGCATGGTTAATCCATCTGCCGCGATCTAACCCGACACCTTTGCGGGCTCAGTTGTCGTCGGCGGCAGGTCTATCTCTGTTTCACCGCTCACACCCTTCGCGTCGAAACGGCGCTCGGTCATGCTCATGGAACCGTCCGCGCGGCGGACCAATAGGGTGATGGCACGGGTGCCGTAGTCCGGACTGGCAATGAACGCGCTCGACAGCAGCTTCTCCATCTCATGCGAGATGCCGGTAGTGGGCAGTTCGGCATCCTCGGCGGGCCGTGAGTCGCTCATGATCTCAAGCAACCGGTCGCGTTTCGGCGCACCGAGGCAGGCCTCTATCGCCGATCGAGTGCTCAGCAGCTTTGGCCAGGGCGTATCCAGGGCGGCATTGGACAGACCGTACACGCCTGGCGATAGAGCGCGGGGCGTTGCTTCCTTTGAATTGAGATACCAGAGCTCGGTGAGATTCCCGACCAGTAGGTTGAAGCCGGAATACTGACCGAGACGGCGGGTCAGCTCCTGCAGATAGTGCGCCGGCGATTGCGCGCCCCGCAGGAAGCTTTCGGGCAGCTCGCCTCGCGAGCGCTCGCCAAGAGGGGCGCCGGGCGCACGAATATTGGTCAGCGCAGCGAAGCGTCCATCCGTGGTTACACCCATCCAGGTGCCGCCTGCCTGCAGGTCGCGACCGGCTACGACCTGCGGCGCGTCGTTCCAATGCCCCAGCGGCAGACTGGGGCGCGCATGAAATTCGTCACGGTTGGCGGCGACGATCAACGGCTGTGCATGGCCGGGGCGCCAGGCGAATACGATCAAGCACATGAGAAACCGGACTCAGTAGCAAGGACGCGTCGAGGCTAGACGAAAACGCAGCGCCCACGCCACATCGGCAGGACGCTGGTTACGTTTCAGAGGATTGCCGCGTTCCGCCCCGCTAGCGTTTTTCCGCTAACATGCCGCTTTGTTTTTCAAGGTGGCTCGATGGAGTTCGCGCTTTATCTGCTTCTGGGCGGATTCGCTGGTGTACTGGCAGGGCTGTTCGGTGTCGGTGGTGGCCTGATCATCGTTCCGGTGCTGGTGTTCAGCTTTACAGCGCAGGGCTTCGACCCACAGATCCTTACCCATCTGGCAGTCGGCACCTCGCTGGCAACCATCGTCTTTACCTCGATGAACTCGATTCTGACGCACCATCGCAAGGGCGCCGTGCAGTGGCCCGTGGTGCTCTGGCTGACGCTTGGCATTCTGTTCGGCGCGGCGCTGGGAAGCCTGACGGCGGCGTCGATTCAAGGCCCGCTGCTGCAGAAGATCATCGGTTTGTTCGCCATCGCCATGGCGGTGCAGATGGGTTTTTCACTGCAGCCAAAGGCCAGTGCCGGTGTACCGGGCCGGCCAGTGCTGGCCGCTGCAGGCGCAGTAATAGGGTGGGCATCGGCCATCTTCGGGATCGGCGGCGGTTCGTTGACCGTGCCCTTCCTCAGCTGGCGCAGCGTACCGATGCAGCAGGCAGTGGGCACCTCGGCAGCTTGCGGTTTGCCGATTGCCATCGCCGGTGCATTGAGCTTCGCGGTTGTTGGCTGGCACGATGCGCATCTGCCTGACTGGAGCGTCGGCTACGTCTATTTGCCAGCGCTGGTCGGCGTCGCCATCACCAGCATGTTCTTTGCCCGTGTCGGCGCTAATCTGGCGCATCGATTGTCCGCATCAATGCTGCGGCGCCTGTTCGCGCTGCTGTTGTTGGGCGTAGGTATCAATTTCTTGATCTGAGGAAAACCCGGATGCTGCCTTATCCGCAGATAGACCCTGTGGCCGTGTCGCTTGGCCCGCTGCAAATCCACTGGTATGGCCTGATGTACCTGTTCGGCATCGGCGGTGCCTGGCTGCTGGCATCGCGTCGGTTGCACCGTTTCGATCCCACCTGGGACAAGGACAAGCTTTCCGACCTGGTGTTCTGGGTGGCCATGGGCGTGATCGTCGGCGGTCGGCTGGGCTACGTACTGTTCTACGATCTGGCGTCCTATATCAGCGATCCGACGCTGATCTTCCAGGTCTGGAAGGGTGGCATGTCGTTTCATGGTGGTCTGCTGGGCGTACTGCTGTGCACCTGGATATTCGCCCGGCGCAACGGCAAGAAATTCTTCGAGCTGATGGACTTCATTGCCCCCTTTGTCCCCATTGGGCTGGGCGCCGGGCGCATCGGTAATTTCATCAATGCCGAACTCTGGGGCAAGGCGACCGATGTGCCTTGGGCGATGGTCTTCCCGACCGATCCGCAACAGCTGGCGCGGCACCCGTCGCAGCTCTACCAGTTCGCCCTGGAAGGCGTGGCCCTGTTCGTCATTCTCTGGCTCTACTCGAGCAAACCGCGGCCGACCATGGCGGTGTCCGGCCTGTTCGCCGTGTGCTACGGCATCTTCCGCTTCATTGTCGAATTCGTTCGCGTACCCGACGCCCAGCTCGGTTACCTGGCGTTTGGCTGGCTGACCATGGGGCAGGTGCTGTGCATCCCCATGATCCTAATCGGTCTTGGCATGATTGCCTGGGGCTACCGTCACGAGCCGGTAAAGGCGGCCGCCTGATCGCACACCGTCCGGCTTCGTCGCCATGAGCGCGACAAGCCGGACGTCGGCTTTTACTATTTGCAGCATTTCTCTCACCGCGCCCCGGCGCCCGCTTCGAGCCCATCGATGAAACAGTATCTCGACCTGATGCGCCATGTGCGCGAGCACGGCACCTTCAAGAGCGATCGCACCGGCACTGGCACCTATAGCGTATTTGGTCATCAGATGCGCTTCGACCTGGCGGACGGTTTCCCGCTGGTGACGACCAAGAAGTGCCACCTGAAATCTATCATTCACGAACTGCTGTGGTTCCTGCAGGGCGATACCAATATCAAGTACCTGCAGGACAATGGGGTGCGGATCTGGGACGAGTGGGCCGACGAGAACGGTGAGCTCGGCCCGGTCTACGGCTACCAGTGGCGCAATTGGCCGGCGCCCAACGGCGAGTCGGTCGACCAGATCAGCAAGCTGGTGGAGATGATCAAGAAAAACCCGGATTCGCGGCGCCTGATGGTGTCAGCCTGGAACCCGGCGCTGGTCGATCAGATGGCGCTGCCGCCATGCCATGCGCTGTTCCAGTTCTATGTGGCGGACGGCAAGCTCAGCTGCCAGCTCTACCAGCGCTCGGCTGACATCTTCCTCGGAGTGCCCTTCAACATCGCCAGCTACGCATTGCTGACGCTGATGGTGGCGCAGGTGTGCGACCTGCAGCCCGGTGAATTCATCTGGAGCGGCGGTGATTGCCACCTCTATGCCAATCACCTGGAGCAGGCCGACCTGCAGTTGACCCGCGAGCCGCTGCCGCTGCCGACCATGAAGCTCAACCCCGAGGTAAAGGATCTGTTCGCCTTCCGCTTCGAGGACTTCGAACTGGTCGGCTACGAAGCCCATCCACACATCAAGGCCCCGGTTGCCGTCTGAGACGCCCTTGCTCTATTGCCCGCCCAGGTAGCGTGCCTGCATGTCCGGCCAGCGGGGGCTGTTGGTGATATCCAGAATCGCCTGGCTCAGCCGCTCCCGGTACGGGCTGCCAGCGCGCACGGCAAAGGCATAGGATTGATCTTCAAAGGTGCCGGGCAGCAGTCGTAAGTCCTCGCCCTGCCGCTCGGTGTTTCGGTACTGAAGGATCGGCTGGTCGTAGACGACAGCGTCGGCCTCTCCATCGATCACGGCTTGAATCGCCTGACTGAGGTCGGAAAAGGCGGTGGTGCGCACGCGGTGGTGCTGTAAATAGTCGGAGCTGACGGTGCCGTCTACCGTCGCTACGTGAGCGCCGCGCAGATCGTCCGGCCCTTGCAGCCCGCTTTTCAGGCTGCCAACCGTCAAGGTACTGGTCACGGCCGCGGTGAAGGTCGACACCATGATCAATGCAGCGAACATCCAGACAATGGCGATCAGGCGACCGCCGAGGGTAACCGGCGCCTTGTCACCATAGCCGACGGTGGTCATGGTGACCGCTGCCCACCAGAAGCTGTTGCCTAGCCCCTCGACCGAACTGCCGCCGAACTGCTCGCGGTTGCGCCGGCGCTCGAACAGCCAGAGCAGCGCGCCGACCAGCAGCAGTAACGCGCCCAGGCCCAGCACCAGGCTCGCGAATTGCCAGGAAAACAGGGCTCGAACGGCGCCCCAGCCACTGCCCTGCTGGGCTGGCGGAACGCCGATTGCCAGCCCCGTGCGGTAGAACGGGTGGGTGAAATCCACCAGCGCCTCGCGCTCGGCGGTCATGGTCAGCGCGCCGACCACCACATCCAGCTGATCCTGCTGAAGTCCTGGCAGCAGCTGATCGAACGCCATGGGCTGCAATTCGTAGCGATATCCGGCCTGCTCGGCGATGGCTTGCCACAGATCGATACTGATGCCGCTCCAGCGGCCATCGGCCTCCTGAATGACGAAGGGCGGCACCTCTGTGATGCCCACACGCAACACCTCGCCTTGTGACTGGGCAGTGGCCTGCTGACTCAATAAGGCGAACAGCAAAACGATCAGAAACCTCGGCACATGACTTTCCTCGTTGTCGTTATGCGCCAAGGGTAGCAAAGCTAGGCGGGAGCACTGCGGCGCCTTCGGTCCAGGAAAGTCGCCAGAGTGCCATCTGCGTTGTATAGACTCCGGTGAAACCATGATCAGAGGACGGAGCATGCGACGGGTCGTATTCAATCAAAAGGGCGGTGTCGGCAAGTCCAGCATTGCCTGCAACCTGGCTGCAGTCAGCGCAGCGCAAGGCTATCGCACGCTGCTGATCGACCTGGACGCGCAGGCCAATTCCAGCCATTACCTCACCGGCCTGACCGGCGACGAATTGCCGACGGGGATCGCCGACTACTTCAAGCAGATCCTGGCGGGAGGGCCCGCAGGGAAAAAGGCTCGCCCACCGATCACCGAAACCCGCTTCGAAAACCTGCACCTGATTACCGCCACCGCCGAATTGGCCGATCTGCAGCCCAAGCTCGAAGCCAAGCACAAGATCAACAAGCTGCGAAAGCTGCTGGAAAGCCTCTCTGAAGAGTACGAGCGCATCTATCTGGACACGCCGCCGGCGCTGAACTTCTTTACCCTGTCGGCCCTGATAGCTGCGGACCGCTGCCTGATACCGTTCGACTGCGACAGCTTTTCCCGGCAGGCGCTGTACAGCCTGCTCGAGGAAATCGAGGAGCTGCAGGAAGACCACAATGAAGCGCTGCGAGTCGAAGGTATCGTCGTCAACCAGTTCCAGCCGCGCGCGGCCCTGCCGCAGCAGATGATCGACGAACTGCTGGCCGAGGGGCTACCCGTACTACCGGTGCACCTGATGAGTTCGGTGCGCATGCGTGAGTCGCATCAGGTATGCACGCCGCTGATCCACCTCGACCCACGGCACAAGCTGACGCAGCAGTTCGTCGAGTTGCACGCATATCTGGAAAACGCGGGCTGATCGAAATTCACGGACTGCTTTTTCGCGCCTCGATGCGGCGGCCAAGGCGCGTCGCTCTTGTTTAGCGCTAAACGTCGCAAGGTTTTGTGCAGGCGCAACCGCAGCGCGCAGCGGGACGGTTCCGTCAGAGTTGTCCGCTCGCAAAATCTATTGGCCCGCCCGGGCGTCAGTGAGCGATCAGCACGTCGCAGGGGGGCTGGTCGAGATACTCTCGTGTAAGGCTGCCGAGCAGCGCTTCGCTCATCGTGCCACGGCTGTGGCTGCCCAGTGCCAGGAGTTGTGGTTGCACCGCCGCAATGGCCGAGTCTAGACAATTGTTGCGCTCACCGTACCGTAAGCTCGACTGCAACTGGGCACCGGTATCGGCCAAGTTCCGGCGAAGATCCGCGACAAGCTGATCGAAGAGTTCGTGCTGCAGCGTCAGCTCGGCTGATTCCGGCGGGCGCACTTCCGATGACTCATAGATATTCAGTGCGGTGAGAGCACTCCCGGCGGACATCAGCTGCCACGCCGACTGCAGTGCGCGACTGGCGCAGCCGGAGTAATCCAGCGCAGCCAGCGCGCGTGAGTAGGGGGCTGCCGGCGTGACCGCCAACAGTAGCGGCGCGGGGCAGCGCTGCAGGACTTGCTCCAGCGTGGTGCCGGCGAAGCCTTGCGGCGACTGCCGGTGGTGGCGGCCCATTATCAGCAAGTCGATTTCCAGCCCAGCGGCTTGGGTAAGAATTTCCTCGGCTGCGCGACCCTCGCGGATCCAGGGCTGCAGCTGAGCAAGGCCGTGGCGTTCAAGCGTTGTGTGCAGATAAACCTGTGCATGCTGCTGCTCCTTCGCGTCCGGCTGGCCTGTCAGAACGTGCAGCACGCTCAGTCGGGCTCCGGTTTGCTGCGCCAACTGCGCCGCGCGGCTCAAGGCTAGGTCGGCCTCGGGGCTGAGATCGTGGGCGACAAGAATATGCTGAACCATGGCGGCCTCGCGGTTTGCTGAGCGAAATGGCTGCAGTATGCCGGGCAGATCCAGGCGTTGTCCTGATCAGGAGCAGGTGTCCTTTGTGTGCACAAAAAAGAGGCTGGCCGCCGCTTTGATCTGGAACGCTTTTTTCATCGGGCTGCTGACGCTATGCTGGCGGCCATTCATGCAGGAGCGAGTGATGAGCAAGGTCAGTGTGCTGGTGGTGGATGACGCACCCTTCATTCGGGATTTGATCAAGAAAGGGTTGCGTAGCCACTTCCCGGGGATTCGTATCGAGGACGCTGTGAACGGGCGTAAGGCCCAGCAGATGCTCGATCGCGATTCTTTCGACCTGATCCTCTGCGATTGGGAAATGCCGGAAATGTCCGGCCTTGAACTGCTCACCTGGTGCCGCGCTCAGGAAAAGCTCAAAACCACCCCGTTCATCATGGTCACCAGCCGTGGCGACAAGGAAAACGTGGTGCAGGCGATCCAGTCCGGTGTGTCCGATTTCATCGGCAAGCCATTCTCCAACGAACAATTGACCACCAAGGTCCGCAAGGCCCTTGGAAGGGCCGGCAAGCTCGGTGCGTTGGCTGCCAGCGCACCAGCACGGCCGACCAACACCGGCATGGCTAACGATTCCTTGGCTGCGTTGACGGGCGGTAAGGCTGAAGTCATCAAGCCGGCATCCGCTGCGGCGGCCGTGTCACCGGCGCCCGGTTTCGCCGCGCCGCTCGTGCAGCCGGGCGCAGCCAAACCAACAGCAGCCAGTGGCGGTCGCGGCCAAGGCCAGCTGCGCCTGGCGAGCGGGACGCTTGCGTGCGTCATCAAGGCCCTCAGTCTTAAAGAGGGGCTGCTAGTGGTCAGGCGCGGTGAGACGCTACCGCAGGTGCTGGAGAGCGCAGTGCTCGATCTGGAGCAGGGCGAAGGCGGGGAGGTGGCGCGCCTCAATGGCTATCTGCACGCGGTCGCAGCGCTGGAACCCAAGCCGGACAGTGAGTGGCTGCAATTGACCTTTCGCTTCGTCGATCGCGATCCGCAAAAGCTCGATTACCTGTCCCGGCTGATCGCTCGGGGCACCGCTCAGCGTCACTTCGTGCCGGGCGCTTAAGGACCGCCGAGGCGGTTGAGAATGCGAGCAGTGCGACCGACTGTCCGAAAAACCCATTGATGCGATGAACCATTTCACAGGCTGACAGTCGGTGGCTCGCGCTTACACCGCTGCGCTGTTAGTCTGCCGTCCTCTGACACATAACCACATGAAGTCTGCCGTTATGTTGGGGCGCACCTTTCTTGCTCTTGGGTTGTTCTGGCTGGCCATGCCTGCCTCGGCCCTCACCATCTACAAGTACACCGACGCCAACGGCGTGGTCACCTACAGCGACCAGGCTGCACCGGGTGCGCGCGTGTTCACCTTCAGTGATCGAATGGTCGAGAAGCTCGACACCCAGGTAAAGCTGGAAACCCGCAAGCATGCCGGCGGCGAAACCCTCGTGGTGCGCAACGACCTGTTCGCCCCGGTCGATGTGGAGCTCAAACTGACGGGCGTGCAGAACGCCGTCGGCGCACCGGACAAGCCAATCCGCTGGGTGCTGCCGCCGCGCAGCCAGATCCGCCTGGCGACCCTGGCCCCACTCGACCCTTCCAAGCCGCTGAAATACACCCCCAAGCTGCGCCACGCGCTCGGCGATCCACGCCTGTTACCCAAGCCCTACAAGTATCCGCTGCCCTGGCGCGGCGGCCCGTTCCGCCTGACTCAGGGCGCCAACGGCAAGTACAGCCACTTCACCCCGAAAGGTCGGTACGCCGCCGACATCGCCATGCCCGAGGGTACGCCGATCATCGCGGCGCGGGGCGGAATGGTGGTCAAGATCGAGAACGCCCAGAGCGGACGAGGCAACAACCCGGCCGGTAACTTCGTCCGTGTGCTGCATGATGACGGCACCATGGGCGTCTACCTGCACCTGATGAAAGGCTCGGTCAGTGTTGGCGAAGGTCAGCGCATCGAAGCCGGTTCCCTGCTGGCGCGCTCGGGCAATACCGGCAACAGCACCGGCCCGCATCTGCATTTCGTCGTCCAGCGCAACGTCGGCCTGGCGGTCGAGTCGATCCCCTTCGATTTCGCCCAGCCAGTCAACAGCCTGCCGAATTTCGCGGTTGGTGGGGACTAAGGGTAGCTGCAAGCTCCTAGTCATGGGTCGAAAGCAAAAGCCCGACGCTAGCGCTCGAACCGCAGCTGAAAGCTAGCTGGCCTATTCCTGCTTCAACACCTTGGCCAACACGATCTTCGGGCCGCGCATCTTCTTGACCACGATCTGCAGATCGTCGACCAGCAACTCCTCGTTTTCTTCCGGGACGCGCTTGAGGGTTTCGTAGATCAGCCCTGCCAAGGTGTCGGCCTCGATATGGTCCAGGTCGATACCGAGAAGGCGCTCCAGCTTGAACAGCGGCGTGTCGCCGCGCACCAGCAACTTGCCAGGCTGATAGGCGAGGATGCCGCGCTCGGTCTTGCGATGCTCGTCCTGAATGTCGCCGACCAGCACTTCCAGCACGTCCTCCATGGTCAGGAAGCCCACTACCTTATGGTCGCCCTCTTCAACCAGCACGAAGTGCGCTCCGCCTTGGCGGAATTGTTCCAGCAGCACGTTGAGCGGCAGATAGCGCGGCACCCGTTCCAGGGGTCGCAGTATGTCGCTGAGCACGAAGTGCTGGGCCAACTGGTCGTCGCTGGCTAACGCCAGCAGCAAGTCCTTGATGTGCAGCAGCCCGATGTAGTCACCCTGCTCGCTGTCATATACAGGGTAGCGGCTGTACTTATGGCGGCGGATCACGTCGAGGATTTCTGCCAGCGAGGCACTGTGTTCCAGCTGAACCAGGTCCTCCCGGGAGTTGGCCCAGTCCGCCACCTCCAACTCACTCATCTCGACTGCCGAGGCGAGCACTTTGATGTCCTGGTTGGCCGGGTCCAGGGCACGGTTCGAATGCAGGATCAGCTTCAGCTCTTCGCGGCTGTAGTGGTGTTCATGATGACTGCCGGGCTCACCCTGGCCGGCTACCCGAAGAATCGCGTTGGCGCTGGCGTTGAGCAGGTAGATGGCGGGGTACATCGCCCAATAGAACAAGTACAGCGGTGCGGCCGTCCACAGCGAAAGCAGCTCGGGCTTGCGGATCGCCCAAGACTTGGGCGCCAGCTCACCGATGACGATATGCAGATAGGAAATGATGAAAAACGCCGTGAAAAAGGCGATGCCATGCACGACCGCCGGGGACTGGATGCCAACGGCAGCCATGACCGGCTCCAGCAAGTGAGCAAAGGCCGGCTCACCGACCCAGCCGAGACCCAGGGAGGCGAGGGTAATTCCCAGCTGGCAGGCCGAGAGGTAGGCATCCAGCTGACTGTGCACTTTGCGCAGGATATGCCCGCGCCAGCCATGCTGCTTGGCGATGGCCTCGACCTTGGTCGCGCGCAGCTTGACCATGGCGAACTCGGCCGCCACGAAGAAGCCATTGAGCAAGACCAGGAAAAGTGCAAACAGAATCATGCCGAAGTCGGCGAAATAGGATGAAGCGGCGTAACTAGCGGGGGAAGGGTCCATTAGGGTGTCGGGTAGTCGAAGACGGCCCAAGGATGGGGCCGGCCCGGGGTTATTTCAAGGCGCCATTGGGCGTCAGGTTTCGGCCGGCCGCGCAGCGGTCACTGCACCGTGGCCTGGCTCAACGGGAAGTGGCAGGTGAAGGTGCTGCCCTTGCCGGGCGTGCTGTTGATGTCCAGGCGGCCTTGATGGCGCAGCAACACGTGCTTGACGATCGCCAGGCCGAGGCCGGTGCCGCCGGTGTTGCTGGCGCGACTGGAATCGACTCGGTAGAAGCGTTCGGTCAGGCGCGGCAGATGCTTGGATTCGATGCCGATGCCGGAATCCTGCACCGCCAGGTGGGCGCCGTGTTCGTTGCACCACCAGCGAATATGCACTTCGCCATGGTCTGGCGTGTATTTCACGGCATTGAACACCAGGTTGGAGAAGGCACTGCGCAGTTCGCTCTCGCTGCCTTTGAGCAGCAGGGTTGGGTCTGCTTCCAGCAATATTCGATGGTTGCGCTCGGCCGACAGTGCCTGGGCGTCGCCCTTGATCGACTGCAGCAATGTCGCGACAGCTACCGGCTGTGAGTTGGTCGGTGGATTGGTTGCCTCCAGCTTGGCCAGCAGCAACAGGTCGTTGAGCAGGTGCTGCATGCGCCCGGCCTGCTGATTCATCTGGTTCAGCGCACGCGGCCAGCGGGCGGGCATTTCGTCGGTATGTTCGAGCATCGTTTCCAGATAGCCGGCGATCACCGTCAACGGCGTACGCAGCTCGTGGGATACGTTGGCCACGAAGTCCTTGCGCATTTGTTCCAGCAGATGCAGCCGGGTGATGTCGCGCACCACCATCAGGTGCTCGCTGTTGCCGTAGCGGGTGATGGTGACCTGCAGCCAGAGCCTGTCGTTGACGGGCGAGGACAGCTCCAGTGGCTCTTCGTGGCGTCCTTTTTCGAAGTATTCCTTGAAGCTTGGGTGGCGCACCAGGTTGGTTACCGGATGGCCGGTATCCTGCGGCTTCTTCAGGCCCAGCAGGCGCTCGGCAGCAGGGTTCCACCACTCCAGATTACCGTCGCTGTCGAGCATGATCACCGCATCCCTGAGTGCAGTGGTTGAGCCCTGTACCCGGTCGATCACCGACTGCAACTGGGCGCGCAGACGCAGGTCGCGGCGCTGGAGCTGGTACAGGTTGTCGAAGATTTCGCCCCAGATGCCATGGCTGTCTGGCGGCGGCTGGTCGGTCTGATCGCTCTTCAGCCACAGCAGCAAACGGCGGATCTGGCGCAGGGTCCAGGCCAGGTAGCCGGTGAGGCCGATGACCAGCGCCCAGGCATATTCGCCTGTGACCAGGCCCGCCAGCAGGCATCCAGCCAATATCAACAGCAGGCGGCGCACCAGGGCGCCTTGCCAGTCTTGATTCACCGCTAACGCTCCTTGAGGCAGCTTGGGGCCGGCCAGAATGAATCTACAACGCCAGCGAATGCCCGGCGGTTGCGGCTTGTTCAGCTCTTGGTGGAGAAACGGTATCCGGTGCCACGCACGGTTTGCACCAGGTTTTCATAGGTCTCGCCCAATGCTTTGCGCAGGCGGCGGATATGCACGTCCACGGTGCGCTCCTCGACGTACACATTGCCGCCCCAGACCTGGTCGAGCAATTGTCCGCGGGTATAGGCACGTTCCTGGTGGGTCATGAAGAACTGCAACAGACGGTACTCGGTCGGGCCCATGTCTGCGGGCGTGCCGTCGATGGTTACCCGGTGGCTGACGGGGTCCAGCAGCAGACCGCCGATCTCGATAGGCGTTTCGTTGTCGCTGGTGCCTGCGCGGCGCAGCACGGCCTTAAGGCGCGCAACCAGCTCACGTGGCGAAAAGGGCTTGGTGATGTAGTCGTCGGCGCCCACTTCCAGGCCCTGGATCTTGTTGTCCTCGGCGTCCTTGGCGGTAAGCATGATGATCGGTGTGTTGGCCGTCATCTCGTCGCGCTTGAGGCGTCGTGCCAGCTCGATGCCCGAGGTACCCGGCAGCATCCAGTCGAGCAGGATCAGGTCCGGTTGGCGGTCGATGATCAGCGCATGGGCCTGCTGGACGTTTTCCGCTTCAAGGCATTCGTAGCCGGCCATCTCCAGCGCTACCACGATCATTTCCCGAATCGGCGCTTCGTCATCGACGATCAGTATGCATTTGCCGTTCATGTCCGCTCTCGGTCCGTTTTATTGTCGCTCGGCATTAGATAACGGAAATGTTGCAGCCATGTGACAGGAAGTGACTCGCTGCAACAGGGGCTGGTGCCCGACCCGCTCTAGCAGATGGTTTCGAGGGGGCGGTCTTCGGTCAGGCTGCGTGTTGCGGCGGCTAGGCCGCTCTCGTCGCGTAGTCGAGCATGATCCCCACAAGAATCGCCAGCCCCGCCCAATGGTTGTGCAGAAAAGCCTGGAAGCAGACCTGTGGCTTGCGCGAGCGTGTTTTCCAGAACTCCCAGGCGAAACAGGCCGCGGCGATGGTCAGCCCGAGGTGAAACCACTGCCCGAGCTCGAAGCGTAGCCCGGCAAGGATCAGGCAGAACAGGACGAGGCCCTGCAGCGTGGCAATGATGACCCGATCAGCTTCGCCAAAGAGGATTGCGGTGGATTTGATGCCGATCTTCAGGTCGTCCTCGCGGTCGGCCATGGCGTAGTAGGTGTCGTAGCCCACTGTCCACAACACGTTGGCGATGAACAGTAACCAGGCTTCCGGCGGCAGCTCGCCTCGCTCAGCCGTAAAGGCCATCAGCATGCCCCAGGAAAAGGCTGCGCCGAGCACGACCTGCGGGTAGTAGGTGTAGCGCTTCATGAAGGGGTAGAGCGACGCGACACCGAGCGCGCCGAAAGACAGGAAGATGGTCGCTGTATTGGTCAGCAGAACCAGGCCGAAACTCAGTGCGACGAGAACGGCAAACAGGATCCAGGCTTCCTTCGAGGTGACCCTGCCCGTCGCCAGCGGACGGCCCTTGGTGCGGCTGACGTGTCCGTCCAGATTGCGGTCGGCGAAGTCATTGATCACGCATCCGGCGGCGCGCATGAGGATGACGCCGAGTACGAAGATCGCGACGTTCTTCGCGCTGGGCGAGCCCTCGCCAGCGATCCACAGCGCCCAGAGCGTGGGCCACAGCAGCAGATAGGTACCAATCGGGCGATCCAGTCGCATCAGCTGGATAAAGTCCCAGGCGCGCGGATGAAGGCGATTGCTCGATTGCAGAA
Organism: Pseudomonas sp. 9Ag; assembly: GCF_902506445.1. Classification (NCBI taxonomy): domain Bacteria; kingdom Pseudomonadati; phylum Pseudomonadota; class Gammaproteobacteria; order Pseudomonadales; family Pseudomonadaceae; genus Pseudomonas; species Pseudomonas sp. 9Ag. Next base: position 4,027,046 of record NZ_LR733836.1, on the reverse strand, counting down.
GCTTTTGATACATCAGCTGGGCTCCGATCGGTGAGGGCGGTTGCGGGGCAGTGTGTGCCGGGTTCAGGTCGCGATCCGTGCGGCCTGCCACAGGGCCGGCAGAAACACTTCAGCGACCAGCACACGCAGATCGCCCTGACTGAAACAGGACCGGCGCGCCCACAGCTGGGACTGGCGCACATCCTGCGGCAACCAGGCGGTCGGATAGCGGCGGGCTTGCAGCGGTCCGCGGCTGAACGCCGGATCACTGAACAGCAGTTCGCCGAGTGAGCGGCTGCCCAGGTGTGGCAGGTCCAGCCCGGATCGTTCCAGCGCGTGGCGGCCGGCGACACTGCGGGCGAATACCCAGGGCTCGTGGTGGCCGCGCAGGTAGACCTCGCGCACCCAGCCCTCACTGCCCTCAGCCACGTCCAATGCGGCGCACTCATCGGCGCGCATGACCTGCCAACCTTCATTCAGCGGTTCGACGCTGAACGCACCGTTGGCGAGGTCGGTCAGGCGATGGGTGAGCGATCCCCGGTCGACGTAAAGCCAGTCGTGCAGCTCAGGGGCGGGCGGGGCGGAAAGATGGTCGGCAGGCAGCCAGGCTTGAGAATCGGGCACGGGCGATAACGGGCAGCAGAGAGAAGCGGCGAGTCTAGCATGGGGGCTGTCAAGCGGCGTCAAGGCGTAGGGTTTGCCTTGAGACGGCCAGCGCTTAACGCGGTGAGATGAGGGGGGCAGCGAAAAAATACGCTGTTATTTGCAGTGTCGCGGTTGAGCGCATGTCGCAGTTCACGGGCGGCGCGAGCCCCGCCTTGCGGCCTGTGCCGCAGGCGGGGTCTGGTGCGAACCGAGTCCTTGGGACTGGGTTAGCTCTGCTGGAACAGGCTCCGCAGTATTTGCGCAAGCTCGGTGATGTTTTTCTGAACGCCTGGCGTGAACTGATCACCCATGGCGTATGGGCGCCACTCTTCTTCAGCCATCTCGGTCTGGCGATCCAGTTCCTTCTCCATCACGTCCAGACGCTGCTGAGCTTTCTGAAGGTTAGGCTTGTTGACGCTCATGCCATCCATACGTTCCAGCGCCTGAACAAGATCCTCGACGGTTTCCTGCAAGTCATCGACCTGATTCGCCACGTCGGCGCTGTCGATTTCCTGCATTTTCTGGCTTTTCGCCCCGCCAAGCATTTTGGCCACTTCATCGAGATTGCTGGCGAGCTCGTTGACCTGCTGGGTCACGCTGACCTTGTAGTCATCGCCGGTGATCCAGGTCGACCAATCGTCGTCAGTACGCTCGGCTTTCTCGTCCAGGCGATGCTCCATCTGCTGATTGAGCTTTTGCTCCATCTTGTCCAGCTGGGAATCGCTCTGCTGCCAGTTGGCTACGCCCATGGAGACACCGGAATGGCGCAGCGAACCGATCAGGTCGGCAACGTTTTCGCGCACATCGTCAACGGCATCAACGACATTATGGCCAACTCGAATGGAGGCGCCTGCCTGCTGAGTCTGCATGCTCTTTTGCGTCTCTTGAGCGGCGGCGGGCAGCGCCAGGCTGGCGGCCATCAGGGCAGTGGCGAGTGCTAGTGGCTTCTTGTTCAATGCGTTCATTGTTCGTTCCTCACAGGTAGTGGTCGGGGTTCTGCTGGGCAATCACGGTGTGGCCCTCAGCGCGCCTGATTGCTGCGGCTGGCGAGACAAGCAGTGACTGTTTCGCACTGTTCCTCCTTTGTAAGGGCGCTAAGCCCGGGGCTTCAGGTGCTAGCGCTCGGTTTCGACGTCGACATTTGGAAGCGGCACGGACCGCTCCTTGATTCCGACATCCACGTCCGCATCTTTGACGTCATACTCGGGCATGTTGCCGCCTTGAACATCAACGTCGGGCAACTGGCCGGACTCTTCCTTTTCGATGGTGCAACCGCCTACGCCCAGCATGAGTGCCAAGAGACTGCCGCCGACGGCTAATTTGGTTGATTTGTTCATGCAAACGTCCTCCGAATGGCTAGCAATGACGCGGGTTCCCCAAGACAGCAACGCCTATGCGCCGCCGTGGCAACGGTTCGTCCGCGCTTACTAAAGTCGACAGGGTGTGGCTTTTACAGTTCAGCGAATTGTTCGGTTTGGCTCGACCGGCTGACAGAGCGGTCTATCTGGGTTGCCGGCTGTCAGGCGGCGAGGCATGACGCAAACAGCCATGCCAGACGGATCGAGAAGGGGTACTGATCCTCTACGTTGTTGGAGAGCAGCGATTACGCCCATCCCTCCAGGCGCATGGTCGCGCGCACCAGCCGCTGCTCCTCCTGCTCGATCTCCTTGAGGTTGTCGCGAATGCTGTGGATGTGATCGCGCGCCGCGCGCTGGGCCTGATCGGGCAGGCGCTCGGTGATGGCGTGGAACAGGCGAGAGTGCTGGCGATCGATCTGCCGCTTCTGCATCGGCCGGTGATAGAGGTTGTTCACCGAGGCAAACACGGTGGAGAGCATCAGGTCGGTCAACGACTGCAGGGTGTGCACCAGGACCGGGTTATGCGAGGCCTCGCTGACCGCCAGGTGAAAGGCGTGGTCGAGGCGCGCATGCTCGCGCGGATCGGCCTCCTCGGCGGTGTGCGCGGCGAGCATCTCTTCATAGCGGCGACGCAGCAGAACGAAGTCGGCATCGGTGCCGCGCAGCGCGGCCAGTCGCGCCGATTCGCCTTCGAGCAGGGCTCGGACTTCGAGCAGATCGTACAGGGTGCGCGGCTGCGAATTGAACAGGTGCATCAGCGGGCTGGCGTCCTGTTCGCCGGACAGCTTGGCGACCTGAGAGCCGCGCCCCTGGGACGTTTCGATAATGCCGCGACCGCGCAGTACGCGCAGCCCTTCGCGCAGGGCCGAGCGCGAAATGCCGAGTTTTTCGCACAGGCGACGTTCCGACGGCAGCGTTTGGCCCACCTTGAGCACACCGTCGACGATAAGCCGCTCGATACGCTCGGCCACCACGTCCGCCAGCTGGCGACGTTCCGTATTCTCGATCAACATGTTTCGCCTCCGTAACTGGTAGGACCAGTTTGGCGGGAGTCTATCTCACCGAGCCCGGTAGATGCATCAGCCCTTGTTATACGGGGCTACTGGCGGTCTCGGTTGAAAGGTTTCTGAAAGAAACTGGTAGGACCAGTGGTTTTCGAGATAGACGATGAGGGGCTGTCGGGCTAATGATGCGTCAAACCACCGCAGCTGGCCGTGCTGACGGTGAACGAAAGAAGAGCCTGACTGCCATGAATATCCTCTACGACGAACGTGTCGACGGTGAGCTGCCCAAGGTCGACAAGGCGGCGCTGCTGGCCGAACTGCAGGCGCAACTGCCCGGCATGGACATCCTCCATCGCGGTGAAGACCTCAAGCCCTACGAGTGCGATGGCCTGTCGGCCTACCGCACCACGCCGATGCTGGTGGTACTGCCCGAGCGCGTGGAGCAGGTCGAAACCCTGCTAAAGATTGCCCACAAGCGTGGCGTGCCGGTGGTGGCGCGTGGCGCCGGCACTGGACTTTCCGGCGGCGCGCTGCCGCTGGAGCAGGGCATCCTGCTGGTCATGGCACGCTTCAACAAGATTCTCAAGGTCGACCCGGCCGGTCGCTTCGCCCGCGTCCAGCCCGGCGTGCGCAACCTGGCGATCTCCCAGGCAGCGGCGCCCTATGAGCTGTATTACGCCCCCGATCCGTCTTCGCAGATTGCCTGTTCCATTGGCGGCAACGTCGCGGAGAACGCCGGCGGCGTGCACTGCCTGAAATACGGCCTGACCGTGCATAACCTGCTGAAGGTGGACATTCTCACCGTTGAGGGCGAGCGCATGGTGCTCGGCTCCGACGCGCTGGATTCGCCGGGCTTCGACCTGCTGGCGCTGTTCACCGGCTCCGAAGGGATGCTTGGCATCGTCACTGAAGTGACGGTCAAACTGCTGCCCAAACCGCAGGTGGCCAAGGTGCTGCTGGCGGCGTTCGACTCAGTCGAGAAGGCCGGTCGCGCGGTGGGCGACATCATCGCCGCGGGCATCATTCCCGGCGGGCTGGAGATGATGGACAACCTGTCGATTCGCGCTGCCGAAGACTTTATCCGTGCCGGCTACCCCGTGGACGCCGAGGCGATCCTGCTCTGCGAACTGGACGGTGTCGAAGCCGATGTGCACGACGACTGTGCCCGCGTGGGCGAAGTGCTCAAGCTGGCTGGCGCCACCGAAGTTCGGCTGGCCAAGGACGAGGCCGAGCGCGTCAAGTTCTGGGCTGGACGCAAGAACGCCTTCCCGGCGGTTGGGCGCATCTCGCCGGACTACTACTGTATGGATGGCACCATCCCGCGCCGCGAGCTGCCGGGCGTGCTCAAGGGCATCAGCGACCTGTCCGACGAATACGGACTGCGCGTGGCCAACGTGTTCCACGCAGGGGACGGCAACATGCACCCGCTGATCCTCTTCGATGCCAACACCGAAGGTGAGCTGGAGCGCGCCGAGGCGCTGGGCGGCAAGATTCTCGAGCTGTGCGTGAAGGTGGGTGGCTCGATCACCGGCGAGCACGGCGTCGGTCGCGAAAAGATCAATCAGATGTGTTCGCAGTTCAACGCAGACGAGCTGACGCTGTTCCACGCGGTAAAGGCGGCCTTCGACCCCAGCGGTCTGCTCAACCCCGGCAAGAACATCCCGACGCTGCACCGCTGCGCAGAATTTGGCGGTATGCACGTCCACGGCGGGCAGTTGCCCTTCCCTGAACTGGAGCGCTTCTGATGACGGTTTCCTTCGACGACAGCGGGCAGCTGCTCGATCAGGTCAACCAGGCGTTGGCCAGCAACACCCCGCTGCGTATTCACGGTGGCGGCAGCAAGGCGTTTCTCGGTCGCGAAGTCCAGGGCACGCCGCTTGATACCCGCGCCCATCGCGGCATCGTGACCTACGATCCGACCGAACTGGTGATCAGCGTTCGTGCCGGCACGCCGCTGGCCGAACTGGAGGCCGCGCTCGACGAGGCCAACCAGATGTTGCCGTGCGAACCGCCGCACCTGGGCGAAGGCGCCACCGTCGGCGGGATGATCGCAACCGGTCTGTCCGGCCCGCGGCGGCCATGGTCCGGCTCGGTGCGCGACTTCGTGCTGGGCTCGCGGGTCATTACCGGGCACGGCAAGCACCTGCGTTTCGGTGGTGAGGTGATGAAGAACGTGGCCGGTTACGACCTGTCGCGCCTGATGGCCGGCAGCTTTGGTTGCCTTGGCCTGCTCACCGAAGTCTCGCTGAAAGTGCTGCCCAAACCGCGCCTGTCGCGCAGCCTGCGGGTAGAAATGCCGGTCGATCGCGCGCTGCTGAAACTGGCCGAATGGGGCCAGCAGCCGGTGCCGATCACGGCGGCGAGCCATGACGGCCAGGCCCTGCACCTGCGCCTCGAAGGCGGCGAAGGTTCGGTCAATGCTGCTTGCGACCGGATCGGTGGCGAGACGCTGGATGCCGATTATTGGAACCAGCTACGCGAACAGCACCTGGGCTTCTTCAGTGATGCGCGTTCTTTGTGGCGACTGTCGCTGCCAACCAATACCGGTGAGCTGGCCCTGCCGGGCGAACAGCTGATCGACTGGGCCGGCGCCCAGCGCTGGCTCAAGTCTGATGCCGATGCAGAGGCCATCCGCGCCGTCGTCAGCGAAGTGGGCGGTCATGCCACCTGCTTTACCGCTGGCGCAGCGGCGAACCCGTTCCAGCCGCTGGCCGAACCGCTATTGCGCTATCACCGCCAGTTGAAGGCGGCGCTCGACCCGCAGGGGATCTTCAACCCCGGCCGCATGTATTCCGAGGTCTAGTTCTAACCATGCAAACGAATCTCAGCGAAGCCGCGAAGAAACTGCCCCGTGCCGAGGAAGCCGAAAGCATCCTGCGCTCCTGCGTGCACTGCGGCTTCTGCAACGCCACCTGTCCGACCTATCAGCTGCTTGGCGACGAGCTCGATGGGCCGCGTGGGCGCATCTACCTGATGAAGCAGATGTTCGAGGGCGGTGAAGTCACCGAGGCCACCCAGACCCACCTGGACCGCTGCCTGACCTGCCGCAACTGCGAAACCACCTGCCCCTCCGGCGTGCAGTACCACAACCTGCTGGATATCGGCCGCGACTTCATGGAACAGCAGGTGCCGCGCTCGACGAGCGAGCGCCTGCTGCGCACCGGCCTGCGCACGGTGATTCCACGCCCGGGCCTGTTCAAGGCCCTGCTAGGCGCCGGCAATACGCTGCGTCCGCTGATGCCGGCGACACTCAAGGCACACATGCCGCGCCAGGTCACCCCGGCCAAACAGCGGCCGCAGACCGTGCATGCGCGTCGCGTGCTGATTCTCGAGGGCTGCGTGCAGCCAAGCCTGTCGCCCAACACCAACGCCGCCACGGCGCGGGTACTCGATCGCCTGGGCATCAGCGTGATAACCGCGCGTGAAGCGGGCTGCTGCGGCGCGGTGGACTATCACCTCAATGCCCAGGAAGCCGGTCTCGACCGCGCCCGTCGCAACATCGACGCCTGGTGGCCAGCCATCGAAGGCGGCGCCGAAGCCATCGTGCAGACCGCCAGCGGTTGCGGGGCCTTCATCAAGGACTACGGCCATCTGCTGCGAAACGACCCGACCTATGCGACCAAGGCCGCCCGGGTCAGTGCCTTGACCAAGGATCTGGTGGAAGTGATGCGCAGCGCCGAACTGGAGCGGCTGAAGGTCGAGACCGACAAGCGCATGGCCTTTCATTGCCCCTGCACGCTGCAGCACGCACAGAAGCTCGGCGGCGCAGTCGAAGACGTGCTCACCCGCCTCGGCTTCCACCTCACCGCGGTGCCCGACGCGCATCTGTGCTGCGGCTCGGCGGGCAGCTACTCGATCACCCAGCCGGAGATTTCTCACCAGCTGCGCGACAACAAGCTCAACGCGCTGGAAAGCGGCAAACCGGAAGTCATCGTCACCGCCAACATCGGTTGCCAGACGCACCTCGACGGCGCCGGGCGGACCCCGGTGCGGCATTGGATCGAGATCGTCGAAGAGGCGATGCACTAACCCCAAACCCAAACGCGCCGTGACGCACATCGAATCGATCGACAGGAGAGAACATGAAAACCAAAGCCATGCTGACCCAGACCGAAGTGACCGCCATCCTGGCCGCAGCGCGCAGCGAAGCGCAGAACAACGGCTGGGCCGTGACCATCGTGGTCGCTGACGACGGCGGCCATCCGCTGGCACTGGAACGTCTGGACGGCTGCGCGCCGATCGCCTCCTACATCGCCACCGAAAAGGCGCGCAGCGCTGCGGTAGGCCGTCGCGAAACCAAGGGCTATGAAGACATGGTCAACGGCGGGCGCAATGCGTTCCTGTCCGCTCCGGTGGTTTGCTCGCTGGAAGGCGGCGTGCCGGTGATCGTCGAGGGCCAGGTGATCGGTTCGGTCGGCGTCTCTGGCGTGACCGCCGCTCAGGATGCACAGGTCGCGAAGGCCGGCGTTGCCGCTGTCGCCAACTGATTCGGGATAGGAGAACAACATGACCGAGCGCGTAACCCTGGGCCGCCTGCAAGTGGCGGCCAACCTGCAACGCTTCATCGAAGACGAAGTTCTACCGGGCACCGGTGTCGAAGCAGCCGCCTTCTGGAAAGGCTTTGATGAGCTGGTTCATGACCTGGCACCGAAGAACCGCGCCCTGCTGGCCGAGCGCGACCGCCTGCAGGTCGAGCTGGACAACTGGCACCGCAGTAACCCCGGCCCGATCAGCGACATGCCGGCTTACCGCAGCTTCCTCGAGTCCATCGGCTACCTGCAGCCCGAGCCGGGCGAGGTGAAGATCAGCACCAGCAATGTCGACAGCGAAATCGCCACCCAGGCCGGGCCGCAGCTGGTCGTACCCATTGGCAATGCGCGTTATGCGCTAAACGCCGCCAACGCCCGCTGGGGCTCGCTGTATGACGCGCTCTACGGCACCGATGCCATCAGCGAGGAGAACGGCGCGCAGAAGGGTCCGGGCTACAACGAAGTGCGCGGCGCCAAGGTCATCGCCTTTGCGCGCAACTTCCTCGATCAGGCCGCGCCGCTGGCTGAAGGCAGCCATGCCGAGTCGGTCAGCTACCGCGTGCAGGACGGCGGGCTCAAGGTCACCCTGGAAAACGGCAGCGTCACCGGGCTGCAGCAGCCCGAGAAGTTCGTCGGCTATCAGGGCGAGGCCGTCGAACCGACCGCGATCCTGCTGAAGAACAACGGCCTGCACGTCGAGATCCAGATCGACCCGAACAGCCCCATCGGCCAGACCGATGCCGCCGGCGTCAAGGATCTGCTGGTCGAAGCCGCCGTCACCACCATCATGGACTGCGAGGACTCCACCGCCGCGGTCGATGCCGACGACAAGGTGCTGGTCTACCGCAACTGGCTGGGCCTGATGAAAGGCGATCTGGTCGAAGACCTGGAAAAGGGCGGTAAGCGCATCACCCGCCGTCTCAACGAGGATCGCGAATACACCGCGGCCGACGGCTCCAGCCTGAAGCTGCACGGCCGCTCGCTGTTGTTCATCCGCAACGTTGGCCACCTGATGACCAACCCGGCGATTATCGACGGCGAAGGTCACGAGATTCCCGAAGGGATCATGGACGGCGTGGTCACCAGCCTGATCGCCAAGCATGACCAGCAGCGCAAGGGCAACTCGCGCACCGGCTCGATGTACATCGTCAAGCCGAAGATGCACGGCCCGGCCGAAGTGGCCTTTACCGACGAGCTGTTCGGTCGCGTCGAAGACCTGATCGGCCTGCCGCGTCACACGCTGAAGGTCGGCATCATGGATGAGGAGCGCCGCACCAGCATTAACCTCAAGGCCTGCATCGGCGCGGCGAAGAACCGCGTGGCCTTCATCAACACCGGTTTCCTCGACCGCACCGGCGATGAGATGCACAGCATCATGGAAGCCGGCGCGGTGCTGCGTAAGGGCGACATGAAGAGCACTGCCTGGATCCAGGCCTACGAGCGCAACAACGTGCTGGTCGGCCTGAACTGCGGCCTGCGTGGCAAGGCTCAGATCGGCAAGGGCATGTGGGCCATGCCGGACCTGATGGCCGCCATGCTCGAGCAGAAGATTGCTCATCCCAAGGCCGGCGCCAACACCGCCTGGGTACCGTCGCCGACCGGCGCCACGCTACACGCGCTGCACTACCACCAGGTCGACGTGCAGGCCGTTCAGGCCGAGCTGGAAAAGATCGACCTCGCCGCCGAGCGCGACAAGCTGACCAACGACTTGCTGACCATTCCGGTCGCGCCGGAGCGCAACTGGTCGGCCGCGGAAGTCCAGCAGGAGCTGGATAACAACTGCCAGGGAATCCTCGGCTACGTGGTGCGTTGGGTCGAGCAGGGCGTTGGTTGCTCCAAGGTGCCGGATATCCATGATGTGGGCCTGATGGAAGACCGCGCCACGCTGCGTATCTCCAGCCAGCACCTGGCCAACTGGCTGCGTCACGGCGTGGTCGACGAGGCGCAGGTTCGCGAGACGCTCGAGCGCATGGCCAAGGTGGTCGATCAGCAGAACGCTGGCGATCCGGCCTACCGTCCTATGGCGGCTGACTATGCTGGCTCGGCGGCGTTCCAAGCGGCTTGCGATCTGGTGTTCAAGGGGCGCGAGCAGCCGAGCGGTTACACCGAGCCGCTGCTGCACGCCTGGCGTCAGCGCTTCAAGCAGCAGGTCGGTTGAGCGGTAGCTGTCCAGTTGGCGGTCGGCTAGGGCCGACCGCCAACTCAGGTTGACGAGCCCCGGGCGCTTCAAGTGCCCGGGGCTTTCGAGCATGAGGGATCGGCCAATGTGACCTGTTGGTCAGTCGCTCGGACTGGAGTGAGTTGTTCATTTCAGCCATGCGTGGGACCGGGATGTTCCCGGATAGAAGCGGTTCACAACAAAAAACAAGGAACCCAACAATGAGTCAGACACTGCTGTCCATATTGGCCTTCGTGCCGCTGGTGCTGGCGGGGGTACTGCTGATCGGCTTTCGCTGGCCGGCCAAGTACGCAATGCCGCTGGTTTTCGTCCTCACTGCGTTGATCGGCCTGCTGGCCTGGGACATGACCTTCAACCGGGTCCTGGCTTCCACGCTGCAAGGCCTGATTCTTACCGCCGCGATCCTCTGGATCATCTTTGGCGCCATCCTTCTTCTCAATACGCTCAAGCACTCCGGGGGCATCGCTTCGATTCGTCGCGGCTTCGCCAACGTGAGCCCGGACAAGCGCGTCCAGGTGCTGATCGTGGCCTGGCTGTTCGGCTGCTTCATCGAAGGTGCTTCGGGCTTCGGTACGCCGGCTGCGGTGGCTGCGCCGCTGCTCGTCGCACTGGGCTTCCCGGCGCTGACGGCCGTTGTGCTGGGCATGATGGTGCAATCGACGCCGGTGTCCTTTGGTGCGGTGGGCACGCCGATTCTGGTGGGCGTCGCCGGCGGTCTGGATCAGGCCACCCTTGGCGGGCAAATGACGACCCTGGGTAGCAGCTGGGACGTGTTCTTCCAGCTGATCTACTCGCGTGTGGCGATCATTCATGCGCTGTGCGGCATCCTCATGCCGCTGATCATGATCTGCATCATGACGCGCTTCTTCGGTCGCAACCGCTCTTGGGGCGAAGGGCTGGCGATGGCGCCGTTTGCCATCTTCACCGGTCTGGCATTCGTCATCCCTTACGCTGCCGCGGGTGTGTTCCTCGGTCCGGAATTCCCGTCGATGATCGGCGCCCTGGTCGGTCTGGCCATCGTGGTTCCGGCCGCCAAGGCGGGTTTCCTGCTGCCCAAGACTAGCTGGGACTTCGCCCCGGCCAGCGAGTGGCCGGTGGAGTGGATGGGCAAGATCGAGATGAAGATCGACGACGTCGCTGGACGTACACCGATCTCCGTACCGATGGCCTGGGCGCCGTACCTGTTGCTGGCGATCTTCCTGGTAATGTCTCGTATCTTTCCTGAGCTCAAAGCCGCGCTGATGTCGGTCAGCTTCGGCTGGAAGGACATCCTTGGCGAAACCGGCGTGTCCGGTACCCTCGAGCCGCTGTATCTGCCAGGCGGGATTCTCTGCATGGTGGTGCTGGTGACCTTCTTCCTGCATCGGATGAAGGCCGCTCAGCTGGGCGCTGCCATCTCTGAGTCGAGCAAGACACTGCTCGGTGCTGGCTTCGTGCTGATCTTCACCATTCCCATGGTGCGGATCCTGATCAACTCGGGCGTGAATGGCTCGGATCTGGTGTCCATGCCGGTGGCCATGGCGCAGCTGGTAGCCAACAGCGTGGGCGGTGTCTATCCGTTCTTCTCGCCTGCGGTCGGCGCGCTGGGGGCCTTCATTGCGGGCTCCAACACCGTGTCCAATCTGATGCTCTCGCAGTTCCAGTACAACACCGCCAGCCTGCTGGGGCTCTCCGGCGCGTTGATGGTGGCGCTGCAGTCGGTGGGTGCGGCGGCGGGCAACATGATCGCCATTCACAACGTGGTGGCGGCTTCGGCCACGGTTGGCCTGCTGGGGCGTGAAGGCATCACGCTGCGCAAGACCATGCTACCAACGCTGTACTACCTTGTGATGGCCGGTAGCATCGGTCTGATTGGCTTTTATGTGATGGGTATCAGTGATCCGCTGGTAGGTATCGCGACCGCTCGCTAACGCGGCGTGAACCCGGACGGGCGGCTCAGGCCGCCCGTTTTTGTTTGTCCGGAAAATCTTTACAGGTTCGCGGTCTATCACCAGGCCGCCGGTGTTTGGCGGTACGCGGTGTTCTGGTATAGCGTGCAGCGCAACCGAGACTGATCGAGGTGAACGATGAAAAAGTGGCAATGCGTGGTGTGCGGCTTCATCTACGACGAGGCCGAAGGTTGGCCGGACGAAGGTATCGCTCCTGGCACCGCCTGGGAAGATGTGCCGGAAGACTGGCTGTGCCCCGACTGCGGTGTTGGCAAGATTGACTTCGAAATGATCGCGATCGGCTGATATGAACGACTCGAACGATAAAGACTTGCCTCTGGTGATCATCGGCACCGGGCTGGCGGGCTATAACCTCGCCCGCGAATTTCGCAAGCTCGACACCGAGACACCGCTGCTGCTGATTACTGCTGACGACGGTCGCTCCTATTCCAAGCCGATGCTCTCCACCGGCTTCGCCATGAAAAAGGATGCCGACGCGCTCGGCATGACGGTGGCCGGGCCGATGGCCATCCAGCTCAACGCCGAGATTCGCACCCACACCAAGGTGACGCGCCTTGACCCGGCCAACCGTCGCGTCTGGATCGGCAGCGAGCCCGTGCCCTACCGTGATCTGGTCATTGCCTGGGGCGCGCAAACCATCAACGTGCCGGTTGCCGGTGATGCGCAGGACGCCATCTTCCCCATCAACGATCTGCTCGACTACGGCCGTTTCCGCGAGGCTGCACAAGGCAAGCGCCGCGTGCTGATCCTCGGCGCCGGGCTGATCGGCTGCGAATTTGCCAATGACCTGCTGCACGGTGGTTATGAGGTGGAGCTGGTCGCGCCGTGCAAGCAGATCATGCCGTCACTGCTACCGGTCGAGCCGGCAGCTGCAGTACAGCGCGGGCTGGAATCTCTGGGGGCTCGTTTCCATCTGGGGCCGGTGCTAGAGCGGCTGGAGCGCGACAATGACGGGCTGGTGGCGCAGCTTTCAGACGGCCAGAAAGTCCCGTGCGATCTGGTGGTCAGTGCCGTGGGACTGCGGCCGCGCACCGAGCTGGCCGAAGCTGCGGGCATGCAGGTCAGCCGTGGCATTGAAGTCGATCGGCTGCTGCAGACCTCGGCGGAGCACGTCTACGCCCTGGGTGATTGTGCCGAGGTTGAAGGGCTCAACCTCCTTTATGTGATGCCGCTGATGAGCGGCGTTCGTGCGCTGGCCAGAACCCTCACCGGTCAGCCGACACCCGTTACCTACGGGCCCATGCCAATCACGGTCAAGACGCCGGTTTGCCCCTTGGTCGTCTCACCGCCGGCCGCCGGAAGCGAAGGCCGTTGGAGCGTCGAGGGTGAAGGCAATGATCTGACGGCGCTGTTTCAGGATCGCGAAGGCCGCCTGCTGGGCTACGCCCTGACCGGAACGGCCGTGCAGCAGCGTTTGGCGCTCAACAAGCAGCTACCGCCGGTGTTGGCTGAACTGCCCCAAATTCTGTCCTTAAAGTCTCCGCAATGATTCGGCAAAGCGCTGGCGAGGACTGGCGCGAGTGCTAGCAGCGTGCCATGCTCCGTTGACCCGCTGGTGCAGCCTAGAGCTGCTGCGGCGGTATGGAACGCTGTTCGGAGAGCAGCGAAACAAAAAAAACAATAAATATGTAGAGGCTATCTATGCGCAAACCGGAACTCGCAGCCGCTATCGCTGATAAGGCCGATCTCACCAAAGATCAGGCCAACCGTGTACTCAACGCCGTACTGGATGAAATCACCAGCGCACTGAACCGCAAGGACAGTGTCACCCTGGTTGGCTTCGGCACCTTCGTACAACGACATCGCGGGGCCCGTACAGGCAAGAACCCGCAAACGGGCGAACCCGTCACTATCAAGGCCAGCAACACAGTGGCTTTCAAGCCGGGAAAGATGCTCAAAGACGCGATCAACTAAACGTCGCGCCGCCCGGGGCCACCCAGGCTCCGGGTCAACCTGACCGAGCAGTCCTCTCCAGACCCCTCTGTTCTCCTGCTTCCGCCGCTCCGACCAGCCGCTACAATGCCGCTTTTCCCGCCAACGGTCGGTCAATCATGAAATTTCGCTTTCTTCTCTGGATGCTTGGTCGCCTGATGGCCAAGGCCAGCCGCAACAACCCAGATTTTCAGAAACAACTCGGCGACAAAGACCTGACCTTCCAATTGCATACCCTCGACGGCAAAGTGGCTCGCCACTACCGGGTCAAGGATCAGCGCGTCACCAGCCACGGCGGCCCTGCCGTTGAACCTGCCTTCGCCATAGGGTTCAAGGACAGCGCCTACGGTTTCGACACCATGAACGCGAAGAACAAGCAGCTCGCCTTTATGCAGGGCATTCAGAACAAAGACATCCAGATCCAGGGCAACCCCGCGCTGGTGATGTGGTTTCAGGGCCTGACGAAGTATCTGAAGCCGCGAAAGAAGAAGCCGGAAGCGGCCTGATTCGCCGGCTGTGCCTGTCCGGCGATGTGCTATTACTCCAGGCTGACCGGGGAGCACACCAGTCGGTCGGCAAGCACGTCAGCGGCTAGTCTGCTGAGCCATCCAGGCATGCACCTCGTCGAGCAGCCAGTCGCGGAAGGCATTCAGGGCGGCCGATTCCACGCGTCGCTCGGGGATTATCAGGTGATAGGCCTGATCCTCGCGCCGGAACGAGTGGGGGTGTGCAATCACCAGGTGCCCCTCGGCAAGTTCGCGCTGAATCAGAAACGGCGGAATCAGCGCGATGCCCATCTGATGCTCGGCAGCCTGGGCCAGCATCGAGAACAGTTCGAGGCGGGGACCGGTCATGTCCCGTGCGACTTTCAATCCCAACGAATCGAACCACTGACGCCAGGCATAGGGTCGAGTGGTCTGCTGCAGCAGCGGCATCTCGGCGATCGTCTGGACAGTTAGTTGGCCCGCATCGCCGAGCAAGGCGGGACTGCACACCGGCAGTGAATGTTCCGGCATGAGGCGATGGGCCACAGTACCGGACCAGTCTCCGTCGCCGAAGTAGATGGCCGCATCGAACTCGGTATCGGCGAAGAGGAAGGGGCGGGTGCGATTGGTCAGGTTGACGGTGATTTCCGGGTGCAAGGCCTGGAACTGACGTAGGCGCGGTAGTAGCCACTGGGTTCCGAAGGTCGGCACCAGCGCCAGCTCAATATTCTGAGCGCCTTGCTGCCCCATGACCGACAGGGTGTCGCGCTCCACCGCATCGAGCTGAGTGGCGACGCGGCGCGCATAAGACTGGCCTGCCTCGGTCAGCTTCACGCCTCGGCGTGAGCGGCGAAACAGCTCCAGCCCAAGAAATTCCTCCAGCCCGCCGATCTGTCGGCAGATGGCGCTCTGGGTCAGCGCCAGCTCCTCGGCGGCACGGGTGAAACTCTGATGACGTGCTGCCGCTTCGAAGGCGACCAGCGCGGCGGTGCTGGGAATCTTGCGGCGCATTATGCGGCTACCTCACTAATAGCTGGATATTCAGGCCGATCAGCATACGCTGGAGTGAGTAAATCGCACAGATTGATGCGAATTACTCGTTTGCTGGGTGCGCCGGCAGCTTCTACTATCAATCCATCCAATGCTGCACCGGGCCCTGCGCCCGGTTGATCGTCTACGACAAGAGGACCACCCATGGCCGGCAAAGCAAGCTTCAACTGGATCGACCCGCTGCTGCTCGATCAGCAGCTCACCGATGAAGAGCGCATGGTGCGTGACAGCGCGCAGCAGTTCGCCGCCGACAAGCTGGCGCCCCGGGTCCTCGAAGCCTTTCGTCACGAGCGCACCGATGCAGCGATCTTCCGGGAGATGGGCGATACCGGTCTGCTTGGCGCGACGATTCCTGAAGCCTACGGCGGCAGTGGCCTGAACTATGTGTGCTACGGCCTGATCGCTCGCGAAGTCGAGCGCATCGATTCGGGTTATCGCTCGATGATGAGCGTGCAGTCCTCGCTGGTGATGGTGCCGATCAACGAGTTCGGCAATGAAGAAACCAAGCAGAAGTACCTGCCCAAGCTGGCCAGCGGCGAGTTCATCGGCTGCTTCGGCCTGACCGAACCGAACCACGGTTCCGACCCGGGCTCGATGGTCACGCGGGCCAAGAAGGTTGATGGCGGCTATCGCCTGTCCGGCGCCAAGATGTGGATCACCAACAGCCCGATTGCCGATGTCTTCGTCGTATGGGCAAAGGATGACGAGGGCGCGATTCGCGGTTTCGTGCTGGAGAAGGGTTGGGAAGGGCTGTCTGCTCCGGCGATCCACGGCAAGGTTGGCCTGCGCGCGTCGATCACCGGTGAGATCGTCATGGATAACGTGTTCTGCCCGGAAGAGAACGCCTTCCCCGACGTGCGCGGCCTGCGTGGCCCGTTCACCTGCCTGGACTCCGCCCGATACGGCATCAGCTGGGGTGCCCTGGGTGCCGCCGAGTTCTGCTGGCACACCGCCCGCCAGTACACCCTGGATCGCCAGCAGTTCGGTCGCCCACTGGCGGCGAACCAGCTGATCCAGAAGAAACTGGCTGACATGCAGACCGAGATCACCCTGGCGCTGCAAGGCTGCCTGCGCCTCGGCCGGATGAAGGATGAGGGCACCGCGGCGGTGGAAATCACCTCGATCATGAAGCGCAACAGCTGCGGCAAGGCGCTGGACGTGGCGCGCCTCGCCCGCGACATGCTCGGCGGCAATGGCATCAGCGACGAGTTCGGCGTGGCTCGGCATCTGGTCAATCTCGAGGTGGTCAACACCTACGAGGGCACTCATGACGTGCATGCCTTGATTCTGGGCCGTGCGCAGACCGGCATTCAGGCGTTCTTCTAAGCGGTGCCGTAGGGTGGATGGCGCTACTTCATCCACCTTCGGCTACGCCGACAACTTCAGCTCCGCTTGGTGGATGGGTAACGCGTCATCCACCCTACGTTTTCCTCGCACAGCTGCAGGCTCGTTTCCCGCGGCGGCGACAACACCTTGAGGCTTCATTCATGCCCGGCGCCCTTTCTCATATCCGCGTCCTCGACCTGTCACGTGTGCTCGCAGGCCCCTGGTGTGGGCAGATCCTCGGTGATCTCGGCGCCGAGGTGATCAAGGTAGAGCGCCCGCGCACGGGCGACGACACCCGCCACTGGGGGCCTCCATACCTGAAAGACCAGCAGGGCGAAAACACGTCGGAAGCCGCTTATTACCTGTCGGCCAATCGCAACAAGCAGTCGCTCACGCTGGATTTCACCCAGCCCGAGGGCCAGCGGATCATTCGTGAGCTGGTGGCCCAATGCGACGTGCTGCTGGAGAACTTCAAGGTCGGCGGGCTGGCGGCCTACGGGCTGGATTACGAGAGCCTGAAAGCAATCAATCCCAAACTGGTCTATTGCTCGATCACCGGCTTTGGCAGTGATGGTCCTTACGCCCAGCGTGCGGGCTACGACTTCATGATTCAGGGCCTGGGCGGCCTGATGAGCCTGACCGGGCGCGCCGAAGACGAAGAGGGCGCCGGGCCGGTCAAGGTCGGTGTGGCGCTGACCGACATCCTCACCGGGCTTTACGCTACCGTTGGCGTGCTGGCGGCGCTCAATCGCCGGGAGCACAGCGGCTTTGGCCAGCACGTTGAACTGGCCCTGCTGGACGTGCAGGTCGCCTGCCTGGCCAACCAGGCGATGAACTACCTGACCACCGGCGTGCCGCCCAAGCGCATGGGCAATGCCCATCCCAACATCGTGCCTTATCAGGATTTCCCGACGGCCGATGGCGACATCATTCTCACCGTGGGCAATGACGGTCAGTTCCGCAAGTTCGCCGAAGTGGCCGGGCACCCCGAATGGGCTGATGATCCGCGCTTCGCCAGTAACAAGGCGCGCGTGGCGCATCGCAAGGAGCTGGTGCCGATGATCCGCCAGGTCACGGTGTTCCGCACCACGGCGGAATGGGTCGCGATACTGGAGCAGGCTGGCGTGCCTTGCGGACCGATCAACGACCTGGCTCAGGTGTTTGCTGATCCGCAGGTGCAGGCGCGCGGACTGCGTGTCGAGATGCCGCATCCTTTGGCGGGCAGCGTGCCCCAGGTGGCCAGCCCGATTCGACTGTCCGAGTCGCCGGTGGAATACCGCAAGGCCCCGCCGCTGCTCGGCGAACACAGCGAAGCCTTGCTGCAGCAGCTGCTGGGCTGTGCGCCCGAGCAGATCGACACGCTGCGTCGTGCCGGCGTGATCTGAGGTCGTTACAACCTGAACTCTCGGACCGCTCGGCTATCCTTATCCTGTACCCTGGATTTTTGGAAGGACGAGCGGATCATGCAGATGCAGCGTTATCGATTCACCTGGCAACTGACGGTTGTCCTGTTCATGTCCTGGCTGCTGGCCGGTTGTGGCATCAACAACATTCCGCAGTATGACGAGCAGGTGAAATCGGCCTGGGCTCAGGTCGAGAACCAGTACCAGCGCCGCGCCGACCTCATTCCCAACCTCGTCGAGACGGTCAAGGGCTTCGCCCGTCAGGAACAGGACACCCTCACTGCAGTGACCGAGGCGCGCGCCAAGGCAACCTCGATCCAGATCAGCGCTGATGACCTCGACGATCCGCAGAAGATGCAGCAGTTCCAGCAGGCGCAGAGCCAGCTGACTGGAGCATTGAGCCGGCTGATGGCGGTGTCCGAGCGCTACCCGGATCTGAAATCCAACCAGAACTTCCTTGCGCTGCAGTCGCAGCTCGAAGGCACCGAGAACCGTATCGCGGTCGCACGTCGCGATTTCATCGCCGCCGTCCAGCGTTACAACACTGAGATCCGGACCTTTCCCGGTCGCATCTGGCATACCCTGATGTACGGCGACATGCCCATCCGCGAGAACTTCGAGGCCACAACCGAGAACGCTGAACGGGCGCCGCAAGTGCAATTCCAATGATGCGTACGCTCCCCCTGATCCTCGCGCTGTTGTTCTGGGCGAGTGGCATCGCCGCCCAGGGCGTCGAGCTGCCTGCGCTGACCGGCCGAGTGGTAGATCAGGCCGAACTGCTCGATACGCAGGCCGAGGCGCGGCTGACCAGCATGCTCGCCGCGCATGAACAGGCCAGCGGCGAGCAGGTGGTGGTCGTCACCGTGCCGAATCTTCAAGGCCGCAGCATCGAAGAGTTTGGTGTCGAGCTGGGGCGTGAGTGGGGTATCGGGCAGAAAGACGAGGACACCGGTGCGCTGTTGATCGTTGCGCGTGATGATCGCCGAGTCCGTATTGAAGTCGGATATGGCCTGGAAGGCCGGCTGACCGATGCGCAGTCGTCGGTAATCATCAATCGCATCATCACACCCGCCTTTCGCGAGGGCGACTTCACCCGTGGGATTACCGAAGGTGCAGCGGCCATTATTCAGGTGCTGGGTGGCGATCCGCTGCGATCCGCTGCGCTGCCGCCGGCCATGCCGATGGGGGCGCAGCAGCCGGGCGGGCTCGGCATTCTTGGCTTCTTTCTGATGCTGGTGGCGATCTTCGTCATCGGTGGCGGCCGTGGTGGTCGCGGAGGCGGACGAGGTGCGGGTCGCGCGGTATTACTCGGTGCGCTGCTCGGTGGCATGGGCCGTGGCGGCGGCGGCGGCTTTGGCGGTGGCGGCGGATTCGGCGGCGGTGGCGGCGGCTTTGGCGGCGGCGGCGCTTCCGGTGGCTGGTAGCCGGCACGTGAACTCGATGGGGCCTGCCATGCAGGCTCGCCCCTTCAGATCAGAACGACAAGAGCCTCATCAATGATGGACATGCAATGACCCTTTTGAGCGAAAGCGAACTGCAGCAGGTGGCCGAGGCCATCGCCCGAGTGGAGCGCACAACGGATGCCGAGCTGGTGACCGTACTGGCCGGCCAGTCCGATGACTATCGCTATATCCCGCTACTCTGGGCGAGCTTGATTGCGCTGGTGCTGCCCGGTGCGCTGCTGTTCTTTACCGGTTGGCTGGCAGGCTGGCAGTTGTTGCTGGTGCAATGGCTGACCTTCCTGGTGCTGGCGGTACTGTTTCGAATCCCCAAAGTGACCAGTCGATCGATTCCTCGCTCGGTACGGCACTGGCGTGCCTGCAACCTGGCGCGGCGGCAGTTCATCGAACTGAACCTGCATCACACCGACGATGGCACCGGGATGCTGATCTTTGTCTCCGAAGCCGAGCGTTATGTGGAAATTCTGGTGGATCGAGGCATTTCCAGCCGCATCGACAACAGCGCCTGGGAGTCGATCGTCGAGACCTTTACCGCCCATGTACGCAACGGACGGGTGCTGGAGGGTTTTGTCGGCTGCATCGACGCCTGCGGCACGCTGCTCCAGCAGCACGTCCCGGCAACGCACGAGCGCAACGAGCTGCCGAACCACCTGGTGGTGCTGCCCTGAAGCCGGGGATGCCGGCACTGCCGACATCCCTCCTGCCTCAAGCCGCGCTGCGCTGACGAGCAAGCAGCTCGCGTTCGCGCTGCAGACCTCTCGCCAGACTGTGCTGATCGCTGCGGCGTGCGGCGGTGAGCAAGGTCTGGTCGATCAGGTCGCGCTGGGCGTGGCTGCCGCCAAAGACATGAGCCTGACTGCAGACTGGCCTGAGCAAATCTACGCAACGCGCATATTGCCCATCGACAAACGCCGTCACTGCTTCGACCCCTGGAGCACCGATCATCGCTGTGAAGCGTGCATTGTCGTCGTCCTGCTGACAGGCGCGCCGCTGCGCTTCGCTTAGCCCGTTGAGCAGGTCGGTACGACCGCTGCAGGCAAACGCCATCGCCGCGTGAAAATCATTGAAGGCGTAACGACCGTCATTGGCCATCGCGGCCCAGCGTTCGGCAAGGCCCGTCCAGCGAATGCCGACATCCACACCGCGCAATTGCAGGCGCCAGAGCAGGGAACTGGCGTCGATCAATTCCATTGCGAGGCTGCCCTGATGGCCATCGATCGGGCCGTCGTAGAGGGCCAGCACGGTTTCAAAATCCTCGTGCTCAAGATAGTGCAAAGCGAGGTGCCACCAGTTGTGCACCGCGAGCATGCTGTCCTGCTGCCAGGCCGGATTGCCTCGCATCCAGGCGATGCCTTCCTCACGCCGGCCCTGCATCTCGAGCACGTGTGCGACGGCGTGCTGCGCCCAGGCATCATCGGGTTGCAGTGACACCGCTTCGCGGCCAACGCGCTCGCCGTGCAGGTAGTCGCCAGACTCTTCCAGCCCAAAGGCGTACATGCCGAGCACGGCGTGATAGCCCGGCACTGCGGATGACCAGTCCGGCAATACCCGCGCGATGCGGTCGCGCAGCATGCGCGCATCCCCGGTGAAGAAGTCCAGCTGATGGCCTGCCTGCAATGCCAGCAGGTCATGCGGATACTCGAGGCTGAGGTCTTCCAGCATGCGCCCGGACGCGTGCCAGCGGCCGTCGATCAGTAGTTGCAGCGCCTGAATATGGCGCGCCTCCCGGTCGTTTTGCGGCAGAGCCCGGGCTTGGCCCAGCGAGGCTTGGGCAACGGGGATTCCAGCCGCTTCGGTGCCTAGTAAATAGAGCCAGGCATTTAGGACGTGGCCCATCACCAGTTCAGGAGAAGCTTCGAGTGCGGCTTCGGTGCTCGCCAGCGAGGCGGTGCGCAGGCAGCGGAACTGCTCCAGCGCCTGGTCAAGCAACGCCTGCGCTTGGCCGTTGCAGCCGGTCAGTTGGTAGCCATGTGCGTCTTTCATTGTTCTATGCTCCATGAGTCCAGTTCGTTGGCAGGTGCCAACGGAGCCCATAGTCGGGGTATGGGGCCGGTCGGACTAAAGCCATCCTGGAAACAAAACGGCCATTTCCGCCATGACACGCTCAGATCATGCTGAAAGACTGCCTCCCTTGACTGTCGCTCTCCTGGCGACACCGGATAGCACGGCTTCGACGCTGTTCGGTCTCTACGATCTGCTGTCGGGTGCCCGCCGCGACTGGCAGCATCTGATCAATCAGACCAGTGTCGATGCGCCTTTGTTGCCGCGGATCGTCAGCCGCGACGGGCAGCCGTTGCGTGTGTACAACGATGTCCTCGTGCACGCCCACGCCAGTCTGGACAGCATGGTCTCGGCCGATGTGGTGATTGTCAGTGATCTGGCCATCAGCCCCTGGGCGCCGCTGGATGATCGCTATGACCGCGAAGCGCAATGGATGCGCGAGCGTTACGAGGCCGGTGCGACGCTGGCTTCGGCCTGCTCCGGAGCCCTGCTGCTGGCGCGTACCGGCCTGCTGAAAGGCTGCGAAGGTGCCTCGCACTGGGGTTATTACGATTGCCTGAGGCGGGAATACCCTGAGGTTCACTGGCAGCCGGACAAAGCGTTGGTTACCGCTGGCGTCGGCCAGCGGCTGGTGATGTCGGGCAGCGGCAGCAGCTGGCATGCGCTGGGATTGTTCCTCATTGCCCGCTTCGTTGGCGCCACGGAAGCCATGGAGGTCGCGCGGATGAATCTGCTCGACTGGGATGCGACCAGTCCGCTGGCCTACGCCGCGATGATGCGCACCAGTCAACTGGCCGATCCGGTCATTGCCCATTGTCAGGAATGGGCTGCTCAACATTACGAAGCCGACGCGCCGGTGGCGGAGATGGTGCGGATCAGTGGACTGCCGGAGCGGACGTTCCAGCGCCGTTTCGCCCAGGCGACCGGGCTGTCGCCGCTGGACTACGTGCATACGCTGCGACTGGAGGAAGCCAAGCAATTACTTGAAAGCGGAGATCTCCCGGTTGAAGCGGTCGCCTGGGAGGTCGGCTATCAGGATGCCGGCTTTTTCGGTCGGCTGTTCCGGCGCAAGGTGGGCATGACGCCGGCGCAGTACCGGCGACGTTTCGGTGTGCTGGCGCGCCGTCTGGCCGGGGTGGCGACCATGCAGGCCACGGCAGCAGAACCGCACTGAGCCGCTTGGCATACGACGCAGTAGCGGTCGCCAAGAAACCCGCGTGAGTAATCGCGGGCGTCTGGTTCAGAGCATTCCGGGGCCGTCGTCCTCGGGTTGCTCGACCGGTGCCAGATCAATAAAGCCGTCGTTCTCCATGGCGCTGGCGGCCACCCGGTCGATGCTGCTCATGGCATGGCCGATGATCGAGCTGACGCGGGCCTCATGATGATGCTCGGGTAAGCGCGCGATGGCGGCGAGGACCTCTTCACCCGGCACGGTTTCCTCGGCCAAGAGTTTGTCAGCGATCTCATCCAGCGCCGGCTTGAGCTGTTGCAGCAGGGCCATGCATTCACGGTCGAGCTGCTTGAGCAGATTGTCGGCCGCGCGGATGGATTCGCCGGAGTCGAACTCGATATGCGCGTCGCGTACCGCCTGCAGACTGAGTAGCGAACCGTTTGGGCCCATGCCCAACGCGCCAACCATCGACAGAGCGATCTTGGAGGCTTCCTGCAGATCCTGGCCGGCGCCCGAGGACACTTCGTGGAAATACAGCTGCTCGGCCCCACGGCCAGCCAGCAGCATCTGGATGCGGTTGCGCAGTTCGGATTCCATGTGCAGACGCTTGTCCTCGACGGGCGTTACCAGCGTCACCCCCAGCGCCTGGCCGCGCGGCAGAATGGTGACCTTTTCCACCCGACCGGTTTTCAGCGCGGCAGCGACCAGCGCATGACCGGCTTCGTGCACCGCGATGCGTTTGCGGTCGGTAGGCGACATGGGCGTCACGCCGGAAGGCTGCTCACCGATGCGGCAGGTTTCCACCGCGTCGACGAAATGCGCCATGCTCACGGACTTCGCGGCGCCTCGTGCGGCGAGCAGGGCCGCATGATTAGCGATGTAGGCGATGGCGGCGGGGGTCAGGCCCACGGTGTTGCGCGCCAATTGTGCGTAGTCCAGATCCTGTTCGGCGCGGATCTTGGCGGCGTACAGGCGGAACAGTGCCTCGCGGTCGTTCAGCCCTGGCAGACCCACGGCAATGGAGCGGTCGAAGCGGCCTTCGCGCACCAGCGCCGGGTCCAGCGAGTTCGGAAAGTTGGTCGCACCCAGCACCAGTACACCGTTGGCGCCGTCGAAACCGTCCATCTCGGCAAGGAACTGGTTGATGATGCGGTTGCTCTCGGCATCGCTAGAGCGCTGCTGTTCAGCGCGCTTGCCGATGCCGTCGATCTCGTCGATGAAGATGATGCACGGCGCCTGCTTGCGCGCGGTACGGAACAGCGCCTTGACCTTCTGGATGCCCACGCCGAAATACATCGAGGAGAAATCGCTGCCGGTCACCTGAATGAAACTGGCATTGGACTCGGTGGCCAGTGCCTTGGCCAGCTGAGTCTTGCCGGTGCCCGGCTCGCCTGTGAGTAACACGCCTTTTGGCGGGCGCGCGCCCAGCGCGGTGTAGGCAGCCGGATCGCGCAGATAGGCGGTGACATCGCTAAGCGCCTGCTTGGCTTCGCTGGCGCCAATCACATCGGCAAAGCTGATGCCGCTGCCTTTGCGTTGGATCGGGAAGGCCTGGCTCTTGATCGCAAGGTAGGTGAGGGCGCCGATCAGCAACAGAATAAAGGGTGCGTAGGGCACGACCGGCTTGTACCAGGGCGCTTCGCCGTCGGTTTCAAACATGGACAGCGGGAACAGCTCGCCTCTGCTGCTGGCGTATTGGTCGAGCAGCAGCTGAGCGACACGCCCGGACTGGTCCGGTACCCAATAACGAAGCCCATCGTGCAGGCTGATAAAGACCGCATCCTTGCCCAGCGCGGCGCTGCTGATGCTGGCGCCACGCAGGTCGGCCATCAACACCGAAAGATCGCGGCGATTGGCTTCCCAGGGATCGGTAGATTGCTGCAGGGCCTCGAGCATGCTGGCGGCAGCGCCAGTCGCAGGGGTGGAGGGAGCAGCTGGCCGCAACTGCCAGAAGGCCACGCACGCGGCGATCAGCAGTAATAGGAAAACAGAGAGCACAGGGCCGCGGCGACCTTGTAGCAGACGTGGTGTTTTCATTTCACATCCAATCGGGAGGGCCCGATGTTCGACAAACAACCGCCGGAGGGCGGACCACAGTTGTTCACGGGAAAGTCCCGCGGCGCCAATTGGGTGGCGCAGTACAGTTCGGGCTTGTTGGATGCGATTTATATGCCGGACTGCGAATCGGGTTGCTGAACGCCGATAGCCGGCGAGAATACGGCAAGTGCCACCATACAAGCGGCTGCACGACGAATGGCAGGCCAGTTTTCGACGAATGACCGCTTGGTTGTGGAACGAAACGGCTGGGGCGGGGACGCAAGCCGTAGCCCGCCACCCGACCAGATCAAGCGCCGTATTCTTGAACGACACCGTGAGGTGTGGTCACTCGCGCATGATCTTCGCTTGTCCATTCGGCTGGCCCGGCCGCGCGCACGCTGTAGTTGAAAAGCGCCCACGCAGCTCTGAAGAGCGAGATTTATCTGTAAAAACACGCCGTTCCGATGAGCGGCCTGCTGGACGTCGGCTACCCCGCGCAATCAGAGAGGATTCGTAGTAAATAGCCTGGTTTTTCGCACCCAGAGCATTACCCGCACCATGTCCACCCTGACCGAGTTGGCGCAGCAGATTGCCGCGCTCTATCCATTGCAAGACAAGACCGCAGGCAAGCGTTACCGCATCGTCAGCCAGCTCGCCGGCATGACGGAGTTGGAGGAGATCGGCGGCATGCCGCGCTACGTCGACACCTGCCAACTCGACGACAAGGAACTATGGGATGGTCGCGTCGCCAGCTGATCAAAGGTAAGTGACCGTCAGCTGGCGGCTGCAGTGGGACGCTGCAGAAACTCGCTGATATCTACCTGATCGAGTTGCTCGGGCTTGAGATGGCGATGGCCATAGCTGAGGTGCAGTCCCGATGAGAGGAACAGGGCAAAGAGGTCCGCATCGATATGGCCGCGATCTCGCAGCCGCGCCAGGATGCGGATCGACTCACTCAGCGGTTTAGCCTTCTTGTAGGGGCGGTCGCAGGCGGTCAGCGCCTCGAAGATGTCGGCAATGGCCATGATTCGTGCGGGTATCGATAGCTGATCGGGCCCCAGTTGCCGCGGATAGCCGGTACCAAGCAAGGTTTCATGGTGGGTGCCGGCATATTCCGGCACGCGCTGGAGGTTCTTGGGAAACGGCAAATTCTCTAGCATGACGATGGTCTGCACGATGTGCTCGTTGACCTTGAACCGCTCCTCGGCGGTCAGGGTGCCGCGGCTGACGCTCAGATTGTAAAGCTCGCCAAAATTGAACTGATGTTCGGGTACGCTCATCTTGAAGCCGTATTTGGGGTCCAGCGCCTTGGTTTCGGCGCGTGGCATCAGGTGTTCTGGCTTGTCCGACAATAGCCTTTCGGATGCCGGAAGCGGCGTGGCCGGGAAGCCTTCCAGGCGCGTCTCCTCCTCATGGGAAAGGCCCAGCCGGTCATCGAAGTGACGTGTCCAGCGCTGTTCGGCGATGCGCTGCAAGCGCTCGATCCGCTCCGGCGCCATCAGCTCGCCGCCGATGTTGCACTCGGCCACGAAGGAGAACTCCTCCTGCAAACGCGCCATCTCGGCGGCGTGTCGGGTCTCGACAGCTTCTGCTGGTTCGCCGGCCGCCAAGGCGGCGAGACGCTCGATCATGGCGTCGCGTAGCAGGACTTCGAAGCGCATGCGGATCTCATGGATGCGGTTGTAGACCGTTTCCAGCTTGGTTGCCTTGTCGACGATGTGCTCGGGAGTGGTGACCTTGCCGCAGTCGTGCAGCCAGGCGCCGATGCGGAACTCCCGCCACTGCTCGTCGGTTTCGAAGCGGAAGTCCGCCAGCGGACCTTCCGCCGTCGCACTGGCCTGTTCCGCCAGCATCAGCGCGAGCTCAGGTACGCGGGCGCAATGGCCGCCGGTATAGGCGCTTTTGGCGTCGATTGCGCCTGCGAGGATCTCGATCATCGCGTCGATCAGCGCAGTTTGAGAGTCGATGAGGTTGTGGTTCTCCAGTGCGACGGCCGACTGGGAGGCCAGTGCTTCGACGAATCGGAGGTTCTGCCTGCTGAAGCGGGTGACGTCGCCACTGTTGGGATCGGTCGCGTTCATGAATTGCAGAACACCGAGCACTTCGCCGCCGTGCGCAACCAATGGTACGCAGAGCATCGAAACCGTACGGTAGCCCGATTCCATATCGAAGCGGCGGGTGCCGGAGAGATCGAAGCGCGTCTCGCTGTACACGTCGTCGATGATCACGGTTTCCCTGCGCAGGGCCACATAGGTCGACACGTGCCGCTCGTTGGGCGTGCCGGTGTCCGGATCGTGCAACGGCAGTTCGAATGCAGGTAATTGGTCAGCCTTCGAGCGCAGGGTAAAGCGCAAGCTGTCGTGGTCGGTCATCAGATAGAGCGTGGCGGCATCGGCGTTACAGATCCGCTTGCCTTGCATCAGGATGTGCTGGAGCAAACGGTGTTTGTCGCGCTCGGAAGACATCAGCATGCCGTTTTCGACCAGGCTCGCCAGTTTCTCTTGAGCCTCTTCCAGCGCCTGGTTCTGTGTGTGGATCGAGCGCCGCATGCTGTCGTGCTGGCGGTGCAGCTCGTCGAGCTCGCGAATCGGCGAGTGAGGACTGCTGTGGGGGCTGAAATCGAGCTCGCGGATGCGCCGTGTGTCTTCTGCCAGTGCGCCCAGCGAGCGGCGGATGCTCGCCAGGCACACGAACAGCAGTGGCAGGCTGAGAAACATCAACAGCAGCTCGACAAGCAGCACCCCGCGCAAGTCGAGCCACTCGAAGCCGGCCAGCAGAAGCACCGGCACGGTGGGTACGAGAATGAACATCGTCACCAGCGCTGAGGCCCAGGTCTCGTAGCTGAGCTTGTATTTGCTAGAGGTCATACTGCATCCTGCGGCGATTACTTGACGGAAATGCCAGGAAAACATCGGTGAGCGCAGATAGAAACGCTGTGCACCGATTCGCAGGCCATTGGCCGACCACGGAGGTTACATTGATCATGGCCACTAGAAGCGCCCCAGTGGTAAAAATTGCCCGAACTGTGCTTGTCCTTGGCTTTATGGCGGCCTCTGGGCTGGCAGTGGCGGATGACATCAGCGAGCCCGTTGGTTACATCATGAAAGTCCAGGGCGAGGCGACCATGACCAGCCGTGGGCAGACCATCGAGGCGCGGGTAGGGCAGGCGGTCATCATCGGGGCGACACTGCGCACCGGTGCCCAGGGGTCGATGGGCGTCACGTTGAGCGACAACACGGTGATGTCGTTCGGCCCCAACAGCGAGTTCACGCTGGATGAGTACCAGTTTGAGCCAGCTCACGAAGAGCTGAAGCTGAGCGCGCAAATCAGCCGAGGTACGCTGAACTTCATCTCCGGTGTGATCGCAAAGCTGAAACCCGAGGCGGTCGAGCTGAAAACGCCGACCGGGACCATCGGAGTACGGGGTACGCATTTTCTGGTGAAGGTCAGCGAGTGAGGCGAATGCTACAGAGAACGTTTGCGCTGTTGTGTCTAGCGCTGCTGATGACAGGCTGCGCGACGGGCGACTATGTGGTGTTGCTGGAGAGTCCCGATGGCACCACCGGTGCCGTGGTCATCGAAGATGCACAGGGTCAGACGCGTCTTGATCGCAAGCATCAGGGTGCCGTGATCGGTTCACGGGGCTTCGGCTCTGGGCCTTTCGAGGTTGGCGACATGCGCATCGCTCGCGATTTTTCCGCCGCGCTGGCTGCACAGCCAGCGTTGCCTCAGCGGTTCCAGCTGTACTTCAAGATCGGTAGCGTTGAACTCACCGAAGAGTCTGAGCAGGCCATCGACCAGGTATTCGAGACGATCCGTCAGCGCGGTCCGTCTGCGGTCTCGGTGATAGGTCATACCGACACGCTCAGCGGCCCACGCTGGAACGAGCAACTGGGGCTGAGCAGGGCCCAGGCAGTCGCCGAGATGTTGCGTAAGCGTCATATCGATGTGATCGATCTCAGGGTTTCGTCGCATGGTGAGCGCAACCTGCTGATCAAAACCCGTGATGGCGTGTCCGAGCCGCGCAATCGTCGCGTGGAAGTCAGCGTCCGTTAAGAGATCTACTTATCTGTCATCACGATGAGCTCACCGTGTTGCCCGCTGCGCAACCGCTCGAGCTGGTAGCGCACCAGCGCATCATCCTGCCGCTGAATATCCAGCCGTTCGAATGCTTCGAGGGCGTCGCCCTCGTCCTCTGACAGTAGTTTGTGTGCCGCCTCGTACAGAGCGTCCGGTTGCGTTTCGCAAGGCTCGTAAAGGCGGAGCGGCTGCTCCTTACCCTTGAGCAATACATTACCGACCGGTCGCATCGGCGTGTCGGGGTTGGCATCGCGAATCGCCTGCGACACGCACAGCTCTGTGCCGAAATAACGATTCACACCTTCGATCCGCGCTGCGACATTGACCGCGTCGCCGAGCGCACGGTAGTCGAACAGCGTCGAGCCACCGAAATTGCCTACCACTACGTCGCCGCTGTGCACGCCAATGCGAGTGGGGCCAAGCGCAATTCCGGCGGTGTGCTGGGCGGCGGCATGCTCTCGAGTGAACCGGCGAATCTCCAAAGCGCAGGCGAGTGCGCGTTGCTGATGGTCGGGCTGCGCCAACGGTGCGGAGAAAAGAATAGCCATACCGTCGCCCATGATGCGTTCCAGCGTTCCGTGATGGCGGAAGGCGATCTGGATGATGCCCTCCAGATATTCATTGAGCATGCTTACCACTCGCTCTGGCGGTTGTCCCTCCATCAGCCGGGTCGAATCTGTCAGGTCAGTGAAGACGAAGCTGCAGCAGC
Source organism: Pseudomonas sp. 9Ag (assembly GCF_902506445.1). NCBI lineage: Bacteria > Pseudomonadati > Pseudomonadota > Gammaproteobacteria > Pseudomonadales > Pseudomonadaceae > Pseudomonas > Pseudomonas sp. 9Ag. The sequence continues at coordinate 3,997,749 of NZ_LR733836.1, read as the reverse complement.
GCCGCTCGCCACCCAGGCGCAACTGTTCCGGGTGGCGTAACAGATGCTCGACGAGGTTCGGTGAGATATAGCGGGAGAAGGCTGCGCGTACCCAGCGCTGCTGCTGTTCGCTGGCACGATGGCGAGCAATGCTGGCGCCAAGGTAGGTGATGGCCAGACCCAGGCTTGGGCTGAGCGCATCGAACAGCAAGCCATGGCGTGAGTAGGCCCACCAGGCAATGACATTCAGCGTCGCCAGCAGCCCAGCCGATACCAAGGCGCCGGTCAGAGCTCCGGTGGTAAGCGTAATGCCGCAGAGCACAAGGGCGGCGAGAAGGAGAGTCACAGCCTCGATCGGGTTGGCCCAGTAAGGACGTTGCAGCGGTGCTCCAAACAGAGCTTGCTCGATCGCCTGCGCATGCACCTGTACGCCGGGAAGCATGCCGCCAAGCGGGCTGAAGCGTAGGTCCTGCAGCCCTTGCGCCGAGCTGCCTACCAGCACGACAGCGCCCTGCAGTCTGGGGTCGGGACGTCCTTCGAACAGCTGCCATGCCGGCAAGTTCTGTGCGCTCATGTCGGCGCGATAGTGCACCCAGAGTTCGCCGCGACGATTGGTCGACAGAGCGATACGGCCGATGCTGACCTGAGCGACGTCACCGCGTGAATCGGCGTCGACCCGGTAGAGGTTCTGCTTTAGAAAGACGCGTATCGCTTCGGCCGAAAGCGATGGCAGCAGATGATCGTCAACCTTGATCATCAGCGGCACGCGCCTTACCACGCCGTCGCCGTCCGGCTGGAACGTCATGGCGCCGCTTCCTGCTGCTGCCGATTCCAGTTCTGGCAATGCCGTGGCGGTGCCGGCGTAGATCGGAAAGGCGGGGCTACGCCCATCAGCCTGCAGCCGCACGGCGAAGCGGTTGATGGGCGTGGACCGGGTCGGCGCGCGCGTCGCTGCAAAGCCGAGAACACTGGGCTGGCGCTCGAGTGCTTCGGCGAACAGCCGGTCATGATCCGGCAGTTGCTTCAGTTGCGCAGCGAGATCGCGAGGGAGCCGTTCGTGGAGTTGCGTCGGGGAGCTGCGGTCCGGTTCGGCGAACAGCACGTCGAATACCACAACGGCAGCGCCAGCCTCACGCAGCCGGTCCAGCACCTGCGCCATCTGGTCCCTGGGCCATGGCCACTGACCGAGACGCGCGAGGCTGTCTTCGTCGATGTCCAGGACCAGCACGTTGGTTTGTGCCGGCGCCGGCCGAGGCTGCCAGCGCTGATACTGGTCGAACAGGCTGTTGCGCAGTGTTTGCAGCAGCATCGGTTCGGTGAGGTAGAGCACGCATGCTGCCAGCAAGCCAGCGCTGGCAAGCAGCAGGCGTGGTGCCAAGCGGCCGGGTAGAGTCATCAGTCGCGCTCCCTGCAACCGGCCGACAGGCTGGCCCGATTACTCGAGTACCAGAACGGCGTCCATTTCGACTTGCGCGCCCTTGGGCAGTGCAGCGATGCCGATGGCAGCGCGGGCGGGGTAGGGCTGCTGGAAGTAACGGCTCATGACCTCGTTGACGGTGGCAAAGTTGCCGAGATCGGTGAGGAAGATGTTCAGCTTGACGATATCTTTCAGCGATCCGCCAGCGGCCTCGGCGACGGCCTTGAGATTCTCGAAGACCTGCACGGTCTGGGCCTCGAAGCCTTCAACCAGCTCCATCGTCTTGGGATCCAGCGGGATCTGACCGGACATGTAAACGGTATTGCCGGCTTTGATCGCCTGGGAGTAGGTGCCAATGGCGGCGGGTGCGTTGTCGCTGTGGATCACGGTCTTGCTCATGGGGTGCTCCGATAGAAGAGTGCGGCCCCAGAGGATACGGGCTGAAGCGAGCGGGCAAAAGCCCCGTGACGAGCGTGGAACGGGCGGAGTCGCTAGGCCTTCATCCGGGTGATGCGCATGACGCCCTTGATGGCGCGAAGCTTCTTGATGACGCGGGCGAGGTGTACCCGGTCGTGAACGCTGACCACCAGCTGGACCACGCTGATGCGGCCGTCGCGCTCGTCCATGCCGATCTTCTCGATGTTGCCGTCGGCAGCATTGACGCTTCCCGCCAGCAACGCGATCAGGCCGCGCTGGTGCTCCAGCTCGACCCTCAGCTCGACATTGAACTCGCCGGTGACGTCCTTCGACCAGGACAACTGGATGCATTTGTCCGGGTTGTGCCGTACATCGGCAATGTTCCGGCAGGTGTCGAGGTGCACCACCATGCCTTTGCCGGCCGACAGATGACCGACGATGGGATCGCCAGGAATCGGCGTGCAGCACTTGGCATAGTTCAGCACCAGGCCCTCAGTGCCACGGATAGCCAGCGGGCCTTCATCGCTCGGTGCCTGTTCGCCGTCACTGGCGAGCAGACGCCGGGCAATCACGTAGGCCATGCGATTGCCCAGCCCGATGTCTTCGAGCAGGTCCTCGATGACCTCCATGTGGTACTCGTTGAGTACCGTGCGGATGCGCTCCTGGGAAATGCTTTCAAGGCTGGTTTCGAAACCGGTCAGGGCCTTGTTCAGCAGGCGCTCCCCGAGATTGATCGATTCCGAGCGGCGTTGCAGCTTCAGTGCATGGCGGATATGCGTCCTCGCCTTGCCTGTGACGACAAAGTTCAGCCAGGCCGGATTGGGGCGAGCGCCCGGCGCGGTCACGATCTCAACGGTGCAGCCACTTTCAAGGGCCTGCGAAAGCGGCGCCAGGCGTCGATTGACGCGGCAGGCGATGCAGGTGTTGCCGACGTCGGTGTGCACCGCATAGGCGAAGTCCACTGCGGTGGATCCCTTCGGCAGCTCCATGATGCTGCCCTTGGGAGTGAAGACGTAGACCTCGTCGGGAAAGAGGTCGATCTTGACGCTCTCGATGAATTCCAGCGAATTGCCGGCGCGTTCCTGCAACTCCAGCACGCCTTTGAGCCATTGGCGTGCGCGTGCGTGCGTGCCCTTGGGAGCCTCTTCCCCGTTGGATTTGTACAGCCAGTGTGCGGCGATGCCATTGTTCGCCATCTCTTCCATCTCACGAGTGCGGATCTGGATTTCGATGGGCACCCCGTGCATACCGAACAGCGTGGTATGCAGAGACTGGTAGCCGTTGGCCTTGGGGATCGCGATGTAATCCTTGAAGCGGCCCGGGAGGGGCTTGTAGAGACTGTGTACCGCGCCGAGTACCCGATAACAGGTATCGACCTTGTCGACCACTATGCGGAAGGCGTAGACGTCCATGATCTCGTTGAACGCCTTTCGCTTGCCGCGCATCTTCTTGTAGATGCTGTAGAGGTGCTTCTCGCGGCCGACGACTTCGCCTGCCAGGCCGTCGCGTTCAAGGCAGTGAGTCAGCGACTGCTCGATCTTTTCGACGATTTCGTTGCGATTGCCGCGCGCGCGACGCACCGCGGCGCGGATCCGCTCCGAGCGCATCGGGTGCATGGCCTTGAAACCCAGATCCTCGAATTCCACGCGCATGGCGTGCATACCCAGCCGGTTGGCGATGGGCGCGTAGATTTCCAGGGTTTCCTTGGCGATGCGTCGACGCTTCTCGCCTGCCAGCACCTCAAGGGTGCGCATGTTGTGCAGGCGGTCAGCGAGCTTGACCAGAATCACGCGAATGTCGCGTGCCATGGCCATGGCCATTTTCTGGAAGTTCTCGGCCTGAGCTTCGGCCTTGGTTTCGAACTTCATCTGGGTGAGCTTGCTGACGCCGTCCACCAACTCGGCGACGGTTTCACCAAATTGTGCGGTGAGCGCTTCCTTGGCAATGCCGGTGTCTTCGATGACGTCATGCAGCATCGCGGCCATCAGGCTCTGATGGTCCATGTGCATGTCAGCAAGGATGTTGGCTACCGCGAGGGGATGGGTGACGTAGGCTTCACCGCTGCGCCGACGCTGACCATCATGGGCCTGCTCGGCGTAGAAATAGGCACGGCGGACCAAGTTGACTTGGTCGTCGCCGAGATAGGTCGACAGGCGATCAGCGAGAGCGTCTATGGCTGGCAAGGAATTGCTCCTCGCCGGCGCTGCACTGTGACTGCGGTTCGACTTCGACCTGGCATTTAATCAGAGGGCCTCGTTGGGCTCTTCCTCGTACTGAACGAACAGCGGTTCGTCGTCGACGATGTCGTCCTGAGCGATGACGTCATAGTCCACCAGGCCAGAAGCGATTTCACGCAGTGCCACGACGGTCGGCTTGTCATTTTCCCAGGCTACCTTGGGCTCTTTGCCACCGGTGGCCAGTTGGCGCGAGCGCTTGGTCGCGAGCATGACCAGCTCGAAGCGGTTATCTACGTTGTCCAGGCAATCTTCAACGGTAACGCGGGCCATGGTGTTCCTCATCAATAACGGTAAAGCGTGCCCGAATGGGCGAGCGGACGGGATAGTCTAAAAAATCACCAGCCAATAGGGAAGCGGTAAAAGCGCAAAGCCACTCCGGACATCCAGGCTCAAGCAGAAGCGAGAGGCTTCTACTGCTCCTCGGCGCCAGCCGCCCCTCACATTGTTTAAAGTTTTGCAGTCGCCGCTTTCAGGCGAGCAGTTGCCCGAGCAGCGCTTCGAAGCGCTGCTGCTGTGCGGTCTGTAGAAGCTGGTTGGCGCGGAAGATGGCCTGCAGGTCAATCAGTGCGTGGGCGAAGTCGTCGTTGATCACCAGATAATCGTATTCCACGTAGTGAGTCATTTCGCTCACGGCTTCACGCATGCGTTTTTCGATTACGTCATCGCTGTCCTGGCCGCGGTTGGTCAGCCGCTGGCGCAGGGCCTCCTGGGTGGGCGGCAGGATGAAGATCGATTTGGCTTGGGGCATCAGACAGCGAACCTGCTGCGCGCCCTGCCAGTCGATCTCAAGGATCAGATCGAAACCTTCGCTCAGCGTCTGCTCAAGCCAGCGCTGCGAGGTGCCGTACAGGTTCCCGAATACTTCGGCGTGTTCGAGGAATTCGTCGTGCTCCAGGCGTTCCAGAAACTCCTCACGGCTGACGAAGTGGTAGTTGACGCCATCCACTTCTCCGGGACGCATAGGCCGAGTCGTATGTGAAACCGAAACCCGAACCTGCGGTTGCGCATCGAGCAGGGCCTTGACCAGGCTGGTCTTGCCGGCCCCGGAAGGCGCGGAAACGATGTAGAGCGTACCGGTGGAGGCTGACATGTAATTCTCTTTGCGGATTGCTGACTAGGATCTGGCGGTCTTGGCCCGTCGAGTAGGCCAAGCTTAGTTGCTATTCGATGTTCTGGACCTGCTCGCGCATCTGCTCGATCAGTACCTTGAGATTGACCGCTGCCTGGGTGCTGCGCGTGTCGAATGCCTTGGAGCCCAGTGTGTTGGCTTCGCGGTTGAGTTCCTGCATGAGAAAATCCAGACGGCGACCGGCCGCTCCGCCGGACTTCAAAACGCGGCGTACTTCAGTGACGTGGGTGCCAAGACGATCAAGCTCTTCGGCCACGTCGCTTTTCTGCGCCAGCATCACAAGCTCCTGCTCGAGGCGCTGTGGGTCCAGTTCGACGCGCATTTCCACGCAGCGGTCCAGCAGTTTCTGACGCTGCGCCGCGAGCATCTGTGGAACCTGGCTGCGGAGTGTGGCGGTTTCCGTGCCGATGGCATCAAGGCGTTCGTTGATCAGGCGGGCAAGTTCTTCGCCTTCGCGCAGGCGGCCGGCTTTCATCTGCTCCAGCGCCTGATGAAACAATTGCAGAGCGGTGTTGTTGAGTGCTTGCGGGTCCGCAGCGTCGCCGACCAGCACGCCTGGCCAGGAGAGAATCTCCAGCGGGTTCAGCGGCGCGGGCTGTTTGATCATTGCCGCGACGCTTTCAGCGGCAGCGATCAGCTGGCCTGCCCGTTGGTGATCGACCTGCATGGAGCGACCTGCTGCATCTTCGGCAAAGCGCAGGGTGCATTCGATCTTGCCGCGGGATAGCCCCTTGCGCAGTGCTTCGCGAATGGCGCCTTCGAGGTCGCGGAAGGACTCGGGCAGGCGCAGGTGCGGTTCAAGGTAACGGTGATTGACCGAGCGGATCTCCCAGCTCAGGGTGCCGTGCTCGCCGGCCTGCTCGGCACGGGCGAAAGCGGTCATGCTGTAGATCATGGTGAACCTCTCGATGCGGTGGCGAAAGGCGGAGGATTGTAAAGGAAAACGCGGTCAGTGACGCCGGTGCATAGTTAACTGCCGTCAAGGCCGTTTGGCGTATAGGATGCTCGATTCAGTCGCTGGCTCGTGAGTCGAGTGGCTCGACGGTGGCCCTTACCGTAGGTCAGGCCTCTATAATGCAGATCAATTCACTCAGAATCAGGAAAGCCTCATGAAGCGTCCCAGTGGCCGCGCTGCCGATCAGCTGCGATCGATCCGCATTACTCGCAACTACACCAAGCACGCCGAGGGTTCGGTTCTGGTGGAGTTCGGCGACACCAAGGTGATTTGCACCGCCAGTATTGAGAATGGCGTGCCGCGATTCCTCAAGGGGCAGGGGCAGGGCTGGCTAACTGCGGAATACGGCATGTTGCCGCGAGCTACTGGCGAGCGTAACCAGCGTGAAGCCAGTCGCGGAAAGCAGGGCGGGCGCACCCTAGAAATCCAGCGATTGATCGGCCGTTCGCTGCGGGCATCGCTGGACATGAGCAAGCTGGGCGAGAACACCATCTATATCGACTGCGACGTGATTCAGGCGGACGGCGGTACGCGTACTGCATCAATTACCGGAGCGATGGTGGCGCTGGTCGATGCGCTGAAGTTGCTGAAGAAGCGCGGCGGGTTGAAGGGCGGTGATCCTCTCAAGCAGATGGTCGCGGCTGTCTCGGTAGGGATGTATCAAGGTGAGCCGGTCTTGGACCTTGATTACCTGGAGGATTCGGCCGCCGAGACGGACCTGAATGTGGTGATGACCAGCGGCGGCGGTTTTATCGAGGTGCAGGGCACCGCAGAGGGCGCGCCGTTCCAGCCAGATGAGCTCAATGCCATGCTTGGTTTGGCTCAGGCCGGTATGCAGGAGCTGTTCGCTCTGCAGCAGGCCGCGCTGGCCGACTAATCAGAAGGAGAACGCCATGTCTGACCAAGAATTGATTCCGGTACCGTCTGCCCAAGCGCGGCAATGGGCCATGTTCTGTCATTACTCGGCGTTCTTCTGGTTTCTGGTGCCGATGATCGGCAACGTCCTGGGGCCGTTGATCGTCTGGCAGCTGAAGAAGGATATGGATCCGTTCGTCGATGAGCAGGGCAAGGAGGCACTGAACTTTCAGATCACCTTCAGTATTTTGCTGATGATCTGTGGCGTGTTGGCCTGGATACTGATCGGTTTTCCGTTAATGGCGCTGATCAGCGTGGTAGCTCTGGTACTGGTTGTGATTGCTGGCATCCGTGCCAACGAGGGCAAACCCTATCGTTATCCGTTCTGTTGGCGGATCGTTAAATAGGGTTTAGCTCAGATTGTCCCAGACAGCGCGCGCCTAGGTCGGGCGCGTGCTTGTTAAGTAGTTAGAGGCTCAGCGTCCAGTCGTAATCCACGACCAATGGGGCGTGCTGGGAGAAGCGCGGCTGGCGTGGCAGGCGGGCGTTACGGACGAAACGGCGCATGCCGGATGTCAGGATTTGATAATCGAATCGCCAGCCGAGGTTGAGCATCTGAGCCTGCTCGGTATCGGGCCACCAGCTGTAGAGATCGCCCTCTCGGGTGACTTCGCGCAGCGCATCGATGTAACCCATGTTGCCAAAAATCTCATCCAGCCACGCACGCTCGGGAGCTAGAAAGCCAGTCGCCTGCTGGCAGTCGCGCCAGTTCTTCACATCCAGCTTCTGATGCGCGACGTATAGTGAGCCGCAATAGATATATTCGCGACGCTTGCGGCGCTGCTTGTCGAGGTAATGGGCGAAATCGTCCATGAACTTGAATTTCTGATTCAGGTCTTCATCCCCGCCACGGCCGGTTGGCAATAGCAGCGTGGCGATGCTGACCTTATCGAAGTCGGCCTGCAGATAACGGCCGTAACGGTCGGCAGTCTCGAATCCGAGGCCCATGATGACAGCCTTCGGCTGCAGCCTGGAGTACAGCGCGACACCGCCCTGTTCGGGGATTTCAGCATCGACGGTATAGAGAAAATAGCCGTCAAGCTGGTAGGCCGGATCGTCGAGTTCTACTACGGAGGCGCGGGTATCCTGCAGGCAGATGACATCGGCATTCTGCGCTTGCAGCCAGCTGAGCAAACCCCGCTGCGCCGCCGCTTGAATGCCATTCACGTTGACGCTGATGATCCGCATAAATGGCCCCTAAAAACACGTGCGTGTATGATAACCCAAGCTCTTTGCAATTAGCTAAATCAGTGTCTTCCGGGAATATTCTTCATGCAGGCGTACCAGCGCGATTTCATTCGCTTCGCCATCGAGCGCGGGGTTTTGCGCTTCGGTGAGTTCACCTTGAAGTCCGGGCGCACCAGCCCCTACTTCTTCAACGCCGGATTGTTCGACACTGGCGCGGCGCTGGCACAATTGGGCCGCTTCTACGCCGCAGCCGTTGCCGACAGCGGCATCGATTTCGATGTGATATTCGGGCCAGCCTACAAAGGTATTCCTCTGGCGGCGGCAACGGCTATCTCCCTGGCTGAGCATCACCAGCGTGACCTGCCTTGGTGCTTTAACCGCAAGGAAGCCAAGGACCATGGCGAAGGAGGTACGTTGGTCGGCGCGCCTCTTAATGGTCGCGTGCTGATCGTCGATGACGTGATTACCGCAGGGACCGCTATTCGCGAAGTCATGCAGATCATTCAGACCCAGGGTGCGCAAGCCGCTGGCGTGCTGATTGCGCTGAACCGACAGGAGCGGGGCCAGGGCCAGCTGTCTGCCATTCAAGAAGTAGAGCAGGACTACGGCATGCCCGTCGTGAGCATTGTTTCTCTCGCTCAGGTGCTGGAGTTCCTGGGGCAGGATGAGCAGCTCAAGCGGCACTTACCTGCCGTCCAAGCGTACCGCGATCAATATGGCATCTGAGAGCGGCCCGTCAGGCCTGTTAAGTTGAGCTGATCAACGGGTTTCCGCTGTGTCCTGATTTTTGTCAGTTATTGACCAACTGTGGCTGCCCCGGCGTCCGGAAGCGGTCGTCAGTGCGGCGCTGTGGTAGCCGGCCGGCTCCCTAGTGTAATTAGCCGGGCCGCTTCGGTCTGGCGTGGTCCAGCCAAGCACCTTGCGACTCACGCTTGACCGTTGCTTTAAAAACCAACGGACAGGTCCGCGCAGTTGGTGTGCTTATTGCTGCGCAACTGTGACGGGGTTTGTATAAGCTGAGACCCTTCGGCATTAAGAAGAAACAGGCATTTGGGACTCGCAGTGCCGCATGCACCGATACGGAAGAGGCTGAAGTATGCGAATAGGGAGCAGCGCACTGTTGCTGTTGGGCTTACTGGCCTCGACGGCAGCGCAGGCTGAGCTGTACCGATATGTCGATGACAAGGGCGTTGTGGTCCTTGATCGACATGGTGTGCCGCCGCAGTTCATCGGTCGCGGTTATGAAGTCCTCAACGACCAGGGCCGCGTGACGCAGGTAGTGCCACCAGCGCCGACAGCGCAGGAACGCAAACTGCTGCTGGAAGCCAAAGCCCGAGCTGAGACTGATGCACAGTTGCTGAGACTGTATGCCAGTGTCGCTGATGTGGAGCGTGCCAAGGCGCGCAGGCTGTCAGAACTCGACAGCATTATTGGCATCACCCGCGGCAACCTCCAGTCGCTGCGGACGCAGCAGGCGAACCTGCAGAGTCAGGCGGCCAACCATGAGCGTGCTGGTCGGAAAGTGCCCGAGCAACTACTCGTACAGATCGACAATCTCGCCAAAGAACAGGCCAGTCTGAGACGGGATGTCGAACGCTACAAGCAAACCCGAAAGCAGGCCGAAGTGAGCTACGGTCGGGAGCGTGAGCGAGTGGCAGAGTTGCTCGGGCAGTCGGAGTAGCAGGTAAACCCGGACGAAAAAAAGCCCGGCTTTTCATCCGAGAAGCCGGGCTCTTTCATGACTTTTTCAGTGAGGGGCTGAAGCCTTTCGATTGGTGATCAGCGTGCCCACGCCGATGTCGGTGAAGATTTCCAGCAACACCGCATTGGGAACGCGGCCATCGATAATGTGTGCACTGTGCACGCCGCCTTGGACCGCTTCCAGTGCACAGCGAATCTTTGGCAGCATTCCGCCGTAGATCGTGCCGTCGGCAATCAAGTCGTCGACTTGCGCGGTGGTCAGCCCGGTCAGGACATGGCCCTGCTTGTCCATCAGGCCGGCAATGTTGGTCAGCAACATCAGCTTTTCGGACTGCAACGCCTCAGCGACCTTGCCGGCGACAAGGTCGGCATTGATGTTGTAGGACTCGCCGTCCGGACCAACGCCGATGGGCGCAATGACCGGAATGAAGTTGCCGCGGACGAGCATTTCCAGCAGCTCGGTATTGACCCCGGTGACTTCGCCAACCTGACCGATGTCGATGATTTCCGGTGAGGTCATTTCAGGTGTCTGACGCGTGGCCTTAAGCTTCTTCGCGCGGATCAGCTTGGCGTCTTTACCTGTCAGTCCGATGGCTGCGCCACCGTGCTGGTTAATCAGGCTCACGATGCTCTTGTTGACCTGTCCGCCGAGCACCATCTCCACCACGTCCATGGTCTGGCTGTCGGTGACCCGCATGCCATCGATGAAGCGGCTTTCGATGTTCAGACGCTTGAGCAGATCGCCGATCTGCGGGCCGCCGCCGTGCACCACCACCGGGTTAATACCTACCGCTTTCATCAACACTATGTCGCGCGCAAAGCCGGTCTTCAGCTCCTCGCTTTCCATCGCATTGCCGCCGTACTTGATGACCAGCGTCTTGCCGACGAATCGGCGGATGTAGGGCAGCGCTTCGGAAAGGACCTGGGCGAATTGGGTGGCGGCTTCACGGCTGAGGGTCATGCAGGGCTCCGCAAGTCAGAACAGCAGGGTGAGATCAGGCGCGACAGTATAGAGCTGGGCGCGGAAGACGTCCTGTATGCGCTTGAGTTCTTCCTCGGTTTCGGCTTCAAAACGCAGCACCAGTACCGGAGTAGTGTTCGAGGCGCGCACCAGGCCCCAGCCTTTCGGGTAATCGACCCGCACACCGTCGAGGGTGGTGATGTTGGCGTCGCCCCAATGGGCGTCGCGATGCAGCGACTCGATGATGGTGAACTTGCTTTCTTCGGTGACCTGAATATTGATCTCGGGTGTCGAGATATCGTTCGGGAAAGCCGAGAAGACTTGCTCTGCGTTGCGCTTGTCCTGGCTGAGGATCTCAAGCAGGCGCACGGCACTGTAGATGCCGTCATCGAATCCGTACCAGCGCTCCTTGAAAAAGATGTGTCCGCTCATCTCGCCAGCGAGCAGCGCACCGGTTTCCTTCATTTTCTTCTTGATGAGTGAATGCCCGGTCTTCCACATGACCGGACGACCGCCGTAGCCACTGATCAGCGGTGTCAGGCGGCGTGTGCATTTGACGTCGAAGATGATGTCGGCGCCGGGGTTGCGCGACACGACATCCTTGGCGAACAGCATCAGCAGGCGGTCGGGGAATACTACGCTGCCCGCATTGGTCACCACGCCGACGCGATCACCGTCGCCGTCGAAGGCCAGACCGAGGTCTGCATTCTCTGATTTCACCTTGGCGATCAGATCCTCGAGGTTCTCCAGCTTGCCTGGGTCCGGGTGATGGTTGGGGAAATTGCCATCGACCTCGCAGAACAGCGGAGTGACCTTGCAGCCCAGCGCTTCAATAAGTTGCGGCGCGATGACACCCGCGACGCCGTTGCCGCAGTCCACCACCACCTTCATCGGCTTGGCCAAGGCGATATCGTCGCGGATTCGTTTGAAGTAGCTCTCCAGCACGTCGACCTGTTCGGCCTGGCCGACACCTTCGCTGAGGTTGCCGGTTTCGATGCGCTGGCGTAGCGCCTGGATCTGCTCGTTGGCGAGGGTGTCGCCCGCGATGACGATCTTGAAGCCGTTGTAGTCAGGCGGGTTGTGGCTGCCGGTGAGCATCACGCCGGATTTTCCGGCCAGAACATTGGCGGCGTAGTAGAGCACAGGGGTCGGGACCATGCCGACGTCGCTGACGCTGCAGCCGCTGTCCACCAACCCTTGGATCAGGTGCTGGACCAACTCAGGGCCGGACAGGCGTCCGTCGCGGCCGACTGATACATTTGGCTCGCCCTGAGCCAGGCTTTCGGACCCTACTGCCCGGCCTATCCAATACGCGGTTTCGGTGGTCAGGCTGTCGCCGACCACGCCACGGATGTCGTAGGCGCGGAAGATGCTTGCAGGCAGTTGCGGGGCTTTAGCGGCGCTCATTGCAGTTTCTCGCTCCTTGGTATCGAGGCCAAGCCAGTCCTGGTCCTCGTCGAGAATGTCGATATCGAGAATGTCGGTGTCCTGGAAAAGAGGGTCGACATATTCGGTAGATGGGGGTTGCCTGACCGCGGCCTGCTCTCTGGTCGGTGCTTTGGTCGACGCCATTCCGGCGGTGCGAAGCGGCAATCGGACCAAGCTTTTCGCCAGTGCATCAAGCACTGGCAGGCTCAAAGTCGGTGTTTTGATGGTCTTGCCGTTGGAGAGTTCCTGAACCATCTGGCCCAGATGCAAGACATCTTCGCGAAGCCTCCGTTGCTGTGCGCTAAGCACTGCCTGGAGGCCGAGCAGCAAGCCGAACAATGCCGCCAGCGCCGCCACTAGGACGAGTACTGGCGAAAGGCCCGCTGCGCCAAGCGCCGGTGCCGGCAGGAAACTGATCTTCCAGTTCGGGTTGTTGCTCGGCAGGTCTATCGCGGAACCGTCCAGTCCCGCTCCGCCACGCTGCACCAGCAACTGTGTCGGGGCGCCGCTGAATTCTTGAGCCAGCCGCAGCTGCCCGGCTTCGCTTGGCAGATGCGGCAGGGTCGCCAGGAAGCGTTCCAGGCTGGTGACCAGCAGCAGTGTGCCCTGAACCGGCTGCTCAGGGCTCGGGCGCAATGCGGCGGCGCTGTAAAGCAGCCAGCGTGACCCAACCTTGAAGGCTTCGGTAGCAGGCGTTTGCCCATTTTCGGCGCGCTGCAGCATATCCAGCGCGGCAAAATTCAGGGGCCCGGGCCGGCCGGCATCCGTTCGCGCCTGGCCGCGAAGGCTGAGGTGGGCATCGATGACGCCGTCTCGATAGTTCAGCTCACGTTCGACGGCGCGTATCTGCTGCGGCTGTTCGCTGCGCAGCGCCTCGAGCAGTTGCGGATCGCTGGCGGCGGCGCGCGTGTCTTCGGCCAGTTGGCGCAGGGCCTGATTGATCGCCGAAGCCTGACTTTGGCCCCATGCCTCGGCAAGCGTGCTGGCTTGCTGCTGTTGACTGTTCTGTTGGGCAGTCCAAAGCAACGCACCCGCCACCACAAGGCCCAGCAGTCCTGGGATCAGGCCGGGTGCGAGGGTCTTAAGACCGACGCTTCGGCGCGGGCGGGGTGCGGCGGCATCGGCAGGATTGAGAACGGTGTCGTCCTTGGCGGTGCGCTTGAAGAGTTTCATGGAGCCCCTCGGTTCGTCCTGAAAAAAGGCGAGAACTATCTCAGTGGCTGCCCGAGTGGCCGAAGCCGCCGGCGCCACGCTCACTGTTGTCGAACTCATTTACCAGTTCGAACTGCGCTTGGATCACCGGGACCAGCATCAGTTGGGCGATGCGTTCTCCTATGGCGATGTTGAAGCTGGTCTGGCCGCGGTTCCAGCAGGAGACCATCAGCTCGCCCTGGTAGTCGGAGTCGATCAGGCCGACGAGATTGCCCAGCACGATGCCATGCTTGTGGCCGAGGCCAGAGCGCGGCAGGACCAGCGCCGCGAGGTTTGGGTCGGCAATGTGAATGGACAGGCCGGTAGGGATCAGCAAGGTCTGCCCAGGCTCCAGTGTCGTATCGGCTTGCAGCATGGCGCGCAGATCAAGTCCGGCAGAGCCGCTGGTGGCGTACTCAGGCAGCGGGAAATCCTTGCCAAGACGGGGGTCGAGAATCTTCGCTTGAAGTTTGTGCATGGTCAGGCCTGATGGTAACGGTCGGCGATAAAAGCGATCAGCTGGCGAGCGATATGTCCCTTGCTGGCTTGGCTGAAGCGGGTTTCGTGTTGCTGGCGGTCAATCACCGTGACGGCGTTTTCTTCGCTGTTGAAGCCAATGCTCGGGTTGGCGACGTCGTTGGCCACGATGAGGTCGAGGTTCTTGTCACGCAGTTTGCGCGTGGCGTACTCCAGCAAGTTCTCTGTCTCGGCCGCGAAGCCGACGCTGAACGGTCGATCTGTCCGCCCGGCCAGCGTGGCAAGGATGTCGGGGTTGCGGACCATCTGCAGAAGCAAGCCGTCGCCCTTGGTTGGGTCTTTTTTCAATTTGTGCGGTGCGACCACTTCTGGCCGATAGTCGGCAACCGCTGCGGCGGCAATGAACAGATCGCACGGCATCGCTGCTTCGCACGCGGCAAGCATGTCCCGGGCGCTGACCACATCGATGCGTTGAACGCGGTCGGGGGTTGGCAGAAACACCGGTCCGGCAACGAGGGTCACGCGTGCACCAGCCTCGGCGGCGGCCTCGGCCAGGGCGAACCCCATCTTCCCAGAGCTGTGATTGGTGATGTAGCGCACCGGATCGATGTTTTCCTGAGTCGGGCCGGCAGTAATCAAAAGATGCTTTCCGGTCAGCAGACTGCGTTCGAAACAATCAGCAGCCGCCTGAGCCAGATCATCCGCTTCGAGCATACGGCCGAGGCCCACATCGCCGCAGGCCTGGCTGCCGGATGCGGGGCCGAACAGGCGGATCTCTCGCTGCTCCAGCAGTGCGCGGTTGGCTTGGGTGGCAGGATCAGCCCACATGGCCTGATTCATCGCGGGCGCCAGGGCGACCGGTGCGTTGGTCGCGAGCACGAGGGTGGTCAACAGGTCGTTGGCGACGCCCTGCGCCAGACGTGCCATCAAGTCGGCAGTTGCGGGCGCCACCAGTACCAGATCGGCCCAGCGCGCCAGTTCGATATGCCCCATGGCTGCTTCTGCAGCAGGGTCGAGCAGATCCATGTGCACAGGATGGCCGGACAGGGCCTGGAGGGTTAGCGGCGTAATGAATTCACGACCGCCGCTGGTCATCACGACGCGCACTTCGGCGCCCTGGTCGCGTAGCCGGCGTACCAGCTCCGCGCTCTTGTAAGCGGCGATGCCGCCGCCGACGCCCAGGACGATGCGTTTACGATAAAGCCGCTGCATAGGCCTGCCTTGTAACGGGGTGAGAACTGGTTCCGGCGAAGGCCGGTTGCCGTGGATAAAAGGCCGCTAAGATAGCACAGCGCCCTCAGAGGACGAGGGGCTCGCTCGACATGGAGGTGACATGAGCATTCGTGACTGGCCAGCGGCGGAACGGCCGCGGGAAAAGCTGTTGGAGCAGGGCGCAGCGGCCCTGTCCGATGCGGAGCTGTTAGCCATATTCCTACGCACCGGCGTGGCCGGGAAAAGCGCGGTGGATCTGGCGCGGCATCTACTCAATGAGTTCGGCAGTCTGCGGGCTTTACTGGAAAGTGATCTCGTCCAGTTCAGTGAACACCTGGGCTTGGGGCCGGCCAAATTTGCTCAGCTGCAAGCCGTGCTGGAAATGGCGAGGCGACACCTGGCGGAGCGCATCCGGCGGGATTCGGCGCTGGAAAGCCCGCAGGCCGTGCGCGATTACCTCAAGGCACGCCTGCGGCATGAGCCGCACGAACTCTTCGGCTGTCTGTTTCTTGACTCCAAACACAGGGTGCTGGCTTTCGAGGTGCTTTTTCACGGCACCATCGACGGGGCCAGTGTGTATCCCCGTCAAGTGGTCAAGCGCGCGCTGGCGCACAATGCCGCAGCGGTCATTCTGGCCCACAATCATCCCTCGGGCGTGGCCGAGCCGAGCCAGGCTGATCGGCAACTGACGCGCAGGCTCAGCGATGCGCTGGGGCTGATCGATGTGCGGGTGCTCGATCATTTCATCGTCGGCGATGGCGAGCCGCTGTCCATGGCCGAATATGGCTGGATGTGAGCCAGCCATGTTCAGGCCAGCAGCGGTATCAGCAGCAACGGGACCAACACGCTAAGGACGAAGCGGCCGTTCCAGCCGACGGCGATGCGCCAGGGCGAGAGCTGCGCGTGGCGCGCCAGTAATACCGCAGAGGGGCCGTAGGGCGAGAGTAGCATCGCCAGCGAAAACCCGAACAGCAGCGCCACGGCCGGCTGCGTTACCGCCAAGCCCTGGCTAGCCAGCTGTGCCAACAAGGCTGCGCACACGTTCAGCGATATCAATGGTGCGACGCCGAGCAGCGCCATCGCCATGACTGACAGGGCACCGACCGCACCCAGCCCGAACAGTATCAGCGGCGTGTTTCCCAGCTGATCCGCCAGGTGATGCACCGGTAACACGGCGGCTACCAGGCCGGCGAGCAATGCTGAGCTGGCAAAAATAAACGTCTCGTTGCGCATGCCGATGAGTGTTTCGCTTACCTCGCGGAACACCTGGCGCGGCGCGATTCGCTGCCAGAGCAGGATAAAGATGACGGCGCTTGGGACCAGCAACATGGCTGCCTGGGTGGCGGACAGCCAAGTCAGCGCTGCCAGCAGGGCGATCAGGCTGATACCGATCAGGCTGCCGATCAGCAATCCACCCAGGCGACCGCCGGGCTGCTGTGTTTGTGCGCCGAGGTCGGCGTCAGGGGCCTCGGCCAGCTGTTGCAAGCGTCGGTTCTCGGCTGGCCATCCGAACAGCAGCAGGAGCAGCCCGCCAAGCAGCCCGAAGGGAAGCAGCGTGCTCCAGCTGAGGCCTGGGAGTTCGCGGGTCAGGATCGCCACCGCAACGCTGGTCGGCGCGAGCAAGGGCACCAGCGCGAATCCGCGCAAGGCGGTAACCATTACCCCACGGCGGCCTTCGCGTCGTTGAGTGTCGTTGTAGGGGCGGCGCTCAAGGTGATTTTCCAGCGAGCCGCATATCAGGTTAAGCATGCCGAAACTGAGCACCGAGCTGATCGCGAAGGTGCTCAGCAGATAGCCTGGGTAGAGCCACGCCCGCGGGCCTGCCAGCAGCAGGCGATGCAGCTCGCTGAGTTGGTGCAGACGCTTGACCAGGCAATGCATCAGGCCCAGCGCGCCGATAAAGGCCGCGTAGTAGGCGGCCGACGACAGTATGCGCGCGCCCTGCTGCCAGCTTGCATCGCCTGACAGCAGCCAGTACCCGAGTAGCGCCGCGGTGACTATTCCGAGGCGCCGCGGATAGGGCATCAGCGAGCGCCAGTGCCAGACGAAGAACAGGCCCAGCAGGGCGCCGCTGATCACGCTCAGCGGTTGGATTCGCGTTATCAGCGCCAACAGCTCGAACAATAGAGCCAGTGGCAATAGTGCGGTCATCTAGGCGGGCAGCTCCCGGCGAAGAGCGCCACGCTTGAACACGCCTTCGCCGAACGCGATCAGCCGATCCTGTTCATCCAGCAAGTCGCAGCTGGCCATGAACACCTTATGCCCGGACGAACGACACCTGGCTTGGGCTCTGACGCGACTGCCCGCAGCGGCCGCTCTGCTGAAATTGATGTTCATCGACAGCGTCAGCGCCACCCGGCAGTCGGCCGGGTCGGCTTCCCAGGTGCCGCACAAGCCCATGGCGACATCCATCAAGGTCGCCATGACGCCGCCGTGCATGTTGCTGGCATTGTTCAGATGGCGTGGCAGCAGATCCAGGGCGAGGGTGGCGTGCTCAGGGCCATAAGCCAGCAGCTCGCAGCCGATGTCCTGGAAGAAGCCGGTAACGGAGGCGTGGACCTGCAGCAGTTGGTCAGATGAGTAGTCGGTTGCGGACATGGCGTTCGATCACGGATGGCTTGCTAAGGAGACTGGCAGTCTTTAGGCTCGTGGTCAATTAGATGGAATAACGTTTCGCAGTGCGAAATAAAGATTGAGTATAAGCGGTCGCTTGCAACGCCATCTCTATTAAGGAGGTTTCCATGTTTTCCCGTATCGGCATCATCGGCGCTGGCGCTATGGGGCGCGGCATCGCGCAGCTTTTCGCCAGCGCTGGCCAGCAGGTTTGGCTCTACGACAGTCGCCCCGAAACCATCGATCAGGCCTTGCAGTTCAATCGCGAGCTGCTCGAGCGCAGCGTAGCCAAGGGGCGCATCAGTGCCGATGAGCTGACAGCAGTCCTTGAGCGCATGCAGCCGGCGCATCAGCTGGCCGAACTGTCCGGCTGCGACCTCCTGATCGAAGCCATCGTGGAAAACCTGGAAGCCAAGCAGAGTCTGTTCGTCGAGCTGGAAGGCTTGATCGCAGCCGATGCCGTCCTCGCGACCAACACCTCGTCGCTGTCAGTCACCCGCATCGCCAGTGCCTGCAAGCGGCCCGAGCGAGTGGCGGGTTACCACTTCTTCAACCCGGTGACGCTGATGAAGCTGGTCGAGGTGGTTCGCGGCGAGCGGACTGATCCGTCGGTGATCGAGCGGCTGGTGCAACTGGCCGAGCACGCCGGGCACTTTCCCGCCATCACCCCGGACACCCCCGGTTTTCTGGTCAACCACGCCGGTCGCGCTTATGGCACTGAGGCGCAGCGGATTCTCAGCGAGGGTATCGCCACGCCGGAACAGATCGACCGCATCCTGCGTGACGGCCCAGGGTTTCGAATGGGCCCGTTCGAGTTGTTCGATCTGACCGGGCTGGATATATCCCATGCGGTGATGGAGTCGGTGCATGACCAGTTCTACTACGACCCGCGCTACACCCCGTCCTATCTCGCTGCTCAGCGGGTGGCGGCCGGGTTGCTCGGACGCAAGACCGGCCAGGGCTTCTATCGCTACGAAGAAGGGCAGCAGATCCGCACGCCGGAGCCCCGCTACGAGCCGGTGATCATTGATCGACCGTTCTGGCTCGACAGTATCGAGCCCGAGCTGCGCAGCCAGGTTGGCTCAGTCCTGCAGCAGGCCGGCGCGGTATTGGAGGAGGGTGCCGAGCCTTCGGGCCAGGCGATCTGCCTGATCACGCCGCTGGGTGAGGATGCCAGCCATTGCATCGAGCGGCTGGCGCTGCCCGCGGTGCGCACCATTGCCCTGGACCCGTTCAGCGATCTCGACAAACGCCGCGTGCTGATGCGTCAGCCCGCGCTCGATCCGGGGCTGGAGGCGCAGGCACGTCAGGCGTTAGGGGCCGACGGTGTGCCCGTAGAAGTCATCAACGACTCGCCGGGCTTCGTCAGTCAGCGCATCGTGGCCAGTATCGTCAATCTGGGGTGCGAGATCGCCCAGAAGGGCATTGCCTCTCCGGAAACACTCGACCGCGCTGTAACGGTGGCCCTCGGCTATCCAAAGGGTCCGCTGGGGTTTGCTGCGCACTACAACCCGGCCCGCATCCTGACCATTCTCGAGGGCATGCAGCGCTGCTACGGGCAGGAACCGCGCTATCGCCCAAGCCCTTGGTTGCGGCGCCGGGTGCAGCTCGGTCTGTCGTTGACGGCGCCGGATCAGGCGCGCTAAGGCGAACGCCTGAGCGCAAGTTCAGACTAAGCGCCGCTTAAGGTTGGCTGCATCCAGCCGCTAAACCGGTAAGTCTGCCGCGCCGGACGATTGCAGCGTTTTGAGCAATCGTACCGTGCTCGGCAAGGCCATGTGCCACCAAGGGACAATGTTCTTTGTTGGCAGAGGTGGTACAACGCCTTTTTACCGGATGAAAACAAGAGGCCACCGATGCGCCCAACCTTCCGCCTACACCCCAAGGCCTGTCTGTTGCACGCGACGGCGTTGTTGGGATTGCTGCTGTTTCATGGCTGGATGGAGCTGCCGTTCTATCTGACGGCGATTTCCGTTCTGCTACTGGCCCTTTGGCCCTGGCTGGGGCCGTGGCGCACAGCGGCGAAAGCCCCGGTTGCTGAAGACGCCAGCGAGCTGAGCTCCGCTGCGCTGAGCAAGAGCCTCTCCCGGCATACCTGCCATAACGCGCTGTCGGCCGCTCAGGTGTCGTTCAGTGCTGAACAACTGGCGGCACGGCTACAGTCGCAGCTGGTCGCGGTCAGCGAGATTGCCAATGGCGCCGAGGCGATGACCGCGACGGAGCAGGACAGCGCTGTCCGAGCGCGGCAGGCTTTGGAGGCGGCCGAGGCCGTGCGGCGCAGCAGTGATACCGGCCGCGTTGAGCTCCAACATGCTATCGAACGCATGCAGCAGCTCAGCGCACAGACCGAGGCCAGCCGCGAACTGCTTGATGGGCTCTCGGCCCGTACCGAAGAGATCCGTCAGATCACCGAGGTGATTCAATCCATCGCCAGCCAGACCAATCTGCTTGCGCTCAATGCCGCGATCGAAGCCGCGCGCGCCGGTGAAGCCGGGCGTGGCTTTGCCGTGGTCGCTGATGAGGTGCGCAACCTGGCCGGACGCACCAGTAGCGCCACCGAAGAGGTCGGTCGGATGGTCAGCGATATCCGCGAGCAAAGTGGCGCGGTGGTCAGCCATATTCAGAAGCAGGCCAGTGAACTGGACGAGGCCGCCGCTCAGATCGCAGGGACGGGTACGCAGCTGAGCGGAATTGCTGATCTGGCTGGCAATGTCGAAACCCAGGTGGCGGAGATTGCGGCCGGCACGGCAAGCAATCATGAGCGACTGGCGCAGTTGTTCGTCGCGCTAGAGCAGTTGCGTGGCGACGCACTGGAGAGCGAGACCCAGACGCGCCAGCTCGAACAGGCGGCAGAGAAGCTGGTCGAGCAGGCGGAAACGGTCAGCGAACAGCTCGCCGAGGTCCAGCTGGATGCCTACCATCAGGACGTTTTCGACCTGGCGCGCGAAGGCGCGGCGGCCATCGGTGCGCGTTTCGAGGCGGACCTGCAAGCCGGGCGCTTGACTCTCGAAGATCTGTTCGACCGTAATTACCGGGCGCAGCCGGGCACCAACCCGATTCGTTACAACACCCGCTTCGATCGCTATGCCGACGACGTACTACCTGCGATTCAGGAGCCCTTGCTCGCGCGCAGCGAGGCGTTGGTTTACGCCATCGCCACCACACCCGACGGCTACGTTCCGACCCACAACCGTGCTTTTAGCCAGCCGCCGGTGGGAGATCCTGAGATCGACAAGGTCAAGAGCCGCAGCAAACGCCTGTTCAATGACCGCACCGGCGCGCGCTGCGGCAGCCACGAGCGCAAGGTGCTGTTGCAGACCTACAGCCGTGATACCGGCGAGCTGATGCATGACCTTTCGGTGCCGATCATGGTTGGCGGGCGCCATTGGGGTGGTCTGCGATTGGGCTACCGCCCGGAGCCATAGCCGAGCCGCTGAATGGCGCAAGCGCCATGACCTTTGGCGCTCAACCACCGCACGAAACCGCGCGGCGGCTTGCCGAGCTGGCTAAGCTTGCAGGTCAGGCTATTCGGAGTTCGTCCCGTGAAAACACTCGCCGATCACCTCGCCCAATACGCGGCTTATCACCGAGACCCGCGCAACCTGCTCAGTCATTTTATCGGCATTCCGATGATCGTCCTGGCTGTCGCCGTGCTGCTATCGCGACCAGGTCTGGACGCGTTTGGACTGTGGATAAGCCCGGTTGTGCTGGTTGCATTAGCCTCGACACTGTTCTATCTGCGGTTGGACCTGCGCTTCGGCGTGCTGATGGGGGCGGTGCTGCTGCTCTGCGTCTGGGTCGGCGCAGCGCTTGCCCAGCAGTCGACAACGCTATGGCTGACCGCCGGGGCCGGTTTGTTCGTGGTCGGCTGGGTCATTCAGTTCATCGGTCATTACTTCGAAGGGCGCAAGCCCGCATTTGTCGACGACCTGACCGGACTGATCATCGGGCCGCTGTTCGTGGCGGCTGAACTGGGCTTCATGCTGGGTCTGCGCGAGCCACTGCGCCACGCTATCGAGGCGCGGGTTGGCCCTGTGCAGCTGCGACAGCAGGCGGCTGATGCATGAATGGTGAGTGCTCAGTCGGGTGCGAGCGCCATCCATTGGTTGCTGAGGCTGCGAGCGTGGCGATCAACCATGATCGGGGCGAAAGCGCGGCCTGAGGCGGTATTGAAGCTGTTATTGCCGCTGTTCATGTCTTCGAGCGCAACCTTGAGAAATTCCCAACGCGTCTTCAACTTGGCGATGGCCGCATTCGACTTCCCGTCCAGCGCCGCCAGTTGCTCGTCGATCGACGGTACGAGGCGGCGTTCATCCTGACCGAGATAGGTGTCCGGCTGTTCGCGCGCGGTTTCGAAAGAGCCGACATAGGCGCGGCTCAGGTACTGAACGGTAAGGTATTCCACCTTGGCCGGAAGCTCGGCACGCACGTCGGCGCCTTGCTGGCTACGCACCGCCGTCAGGAAATCGCGTAGCGCCTTGCTCATCTGCAACGGCCAGCCCCAGGGCATGTCGTCCTCTTCACGGCCGAAGCTCGCGCCTTCACGCAGCGTTGTCTGCAGGACCTGATGCAATTGGTGCAGGTCATTGCGAGCGCCGGGAAAGCTGTCGACGGTCTCAGCGAGCGAACTGAGATCGCTCTCCATTCGGGCCAGGTGCGCTTTCTGAAAGCCTTCGCCCCGATAGAGCAACAGGCTGCTGGTGGCGCGGTTGGCATGGATCTGCATGCTTTCCAGCGCGGTGAAGGTCTGAGCGTGGGCAGGATTGAGCAGCGCTGGAAACCAGCACCCCAGCAAAACCACCATCCATAGCCACTTGCGATGAGTCATGTTGCGCTCCCTTTTTATTTTTATAGAAGCAGGTGCCAGGCTGTAGAACCAGCACGGCATAGGCTCGGTAGCCTAGCTAAGGGGTGGCGCTCTGGTATCACACAAAGGAATTAATTCTGCTGGGAAGGCCGTTTGCGCGGCAAGATTGGCGGAAGTGACACGAAACCCCTTGCGCTTATTGCAGTATCAGAGCATTCGCTCCAGTCCGATCACTCGGCTGAACCAAGCATTGAACCGTCGCCACGCACCGCCCGGTTCGTGCAGCAATACCTTTCGTTGCCCGTCATCTTCAGCGATCCAGATCAACCGCGCCTTGTCGTTGCGCTCGATCAGTCGCACTTCATAGCTGACGGCGGGCGAAGTACCTTCCTGCGTGAGCTCGTGTACTTCGCTGGCCAATTGGGGACTGTCGATAAGGATGCCCACCTCGGTGTTCCAAAGGACTGAGCGAGGATCAAAGTTCAGCGAGCCGAGGAAGACCTTTTCCTGATCGAACACGGCGGCTTTGCTGTGCAAGCTGGACTCGGAATCGCCGGTGAGGCTGTAAGCCGTTTCCTGATCTGGTTGTCGGCGCAACTCGAATAATCTCACTCCTGCTTTCAGCAGCTCGGCGCGGTAGGGCGCATAACCACCATGCACGGCGGGCACGTCGGTGGCTTCCAGGGAATTCGTCAGAATTCGTACTGCAACGCCGTGGCTGGCGTGTTCTGCCAGGTAGTCGGCGCCTTGCTCGGTGGGTACGAAGTAGGCTGAGATCAACGTCAGGGATCTTCTTACCCCATCCATGCTGGGCTGAAGCTGGGTGGTCAGCAGCAGGCTTTCATCCGGGATGCCGGGCGCTTCGATCTTGTCAGGGTGATCCCAGAGCGCTTCGCCAGGTGCCCAGATGAGATCGCTCAGCCAGTGACTAGGCGCGGTCTGCAGCTCACTCATCAGGTGCTGATAGCGGCGCTCGTTCTTGCGTCGTTCAGCCTGCAGATAATCAGTGATATCGCGGCGGGCAAGCTCCAGGTCCGCTTTGCTGGGGGGATCGCGCAAGAACTGCTGGATCGGCACGCTCAGCGAATGGTTCCAGTACTGGTCGAAGCTGACCACCAGCTGCTCGGCGACCGGGCCGGCGGCGAGCAGGTCGATATCGGTGAAGTTGAAACTCTGGTCGGCATCGAAGTATTCGTCGCCCAGGTTGCGCCCGCCGACAATGGCCAGGCTGCCGTCAGCAAGCATCAGTTTGTTATGCATGCGTCGATGTTGCTGGGCGAGGTTGAGCAGCCGACCCAGCGAACGGGTAATCGAGGTGCTGCGGCCGATATGCAGCGGATTGAACACGCGGATCAGGATATTCGGGTGTGCTGCCAGCGTGGCGATCTGGTAATCGCTGCCATCGCTGGTGGTGTCATCGAGCAGCAGACGTACCCTGACGCCACGGTCGGCCGCACGCAGGACTTCCTCTATAAGCGCACGTGTGCTGAGGCCATCGTGGACGATGTAATACTGCACATCGAGGCTCGTCCTGGCCTGACGAATCATCTGCATGCGCGCTGCAAAGGCTTCGGCGCTGTCGGACAGCAAGCGAAATCCGGAGGTCCCCGCAGGCTGCGCTGCTGCCAGCGCCTCGACTCGTTGGGTCAGAACCGAATCCTGAGCGGGCAGCGCGTAAGACGTAGGGGTGGGCGTAACCTGGCCGGCACAGCCAGCCAGTAACAGCACTGCCACAAGTAGCAGGCGCATGCGCAATTTCACTCCTGTCGATTGTTATGTTTCCTCGACGGATTGGACGCCAGCGCAACGGCGAAATTCAGAACTCGTCTTTAAGCCGGTGCCAGAGCATGCCCAAGGCAAGGAGCGGTGAACGCAGCCGCTGACCACCAGGGAAGGTCGGGTGTGGCACGCGGGAGAACAGGTCGAAGCGCCCCTCGAGTTGTCCGCTGATGGCTTCGGCCAGCAGGCGCCCGGCCAGATGCGTGGCGTTCAGACCGTGCCCGGCATAGGCCTGGGCGTAGTACACGTTTGGTTGGTCTGGCAATCGCCCGATCTGAGGAAGGCGGTTGGCGCCAATCCCGATCATGCCGCCCCACTGGAAATCGATGCGGGTATTACGCAGGCGGGGGAACACCTCAAGCATTTTTGGCTGCATGTAGGCGGCGATGTCCTTTGGGTCGCGTCCGGAGTAGTGGCAGGCGCCGCCAAATAGTAGTCGGCCGTCGGCCGACAGGCGAAAGTAGTCCAGCGCTACGCGTTGATCGCAGACCGCCATGTTCTGCGGCAGCAATTCCTGTCTGACCGCTTCAGGCAGCGGCTCGGTGGCGATGATGTAACTGCCGGCGGGTAGCACCTTGCCGGCCAGCGATTTGTTCAGCGAACCCAGGTAGGCATTGCCGGCCAGCACGAGCTGGTCAGCGCGCACGCTGCCCTGCGCTGTGTGCACGCGGACCTGCGGGCCATAGTCGATCCGTTCGACCGCGGATCGCTCGTAGAGCCGGACCCCGAGCGACTGTGCCGCAGCCGCTTCGCCCAGTGCCAGGTTGAGTGGATGAAGATGGCCCGACCCCATGTCGATCAGGCCGCCCACATAGCGATCGGAGCCGATGACCTCGCGCATGGCCTCCTTCGGTACCCGTCTTAACGGATGCGGGTAGCCCAGGCGCTGAAGATCGGTGTAATCCGCTTCGAAGCCGTCAAGGTGACGCTGTTTCGTTGCAAGATCGCAGTAACCCCAGGTCAGGTCGCATTGAATGGTGTAACGCTCGATACGCTCGCGCACGATGTCTACCGCTTCAAAACCCATGCGCTTGAGATCGTCCACGCCCCTGTCACCCAGCACCGGCTGAAACTGCTCGACGTCGTGCCCGACGCCCCGAATCAGCTGCCCGCCGTTGCGGCCGCTGGCGCCCCAACCGATGCGGTGGGCTTCCAGCACCACCACGGAAAACCCGCGTTCGGCCAGTTCGATGGCCGTGTTGAGTCCGCTGAAGCCACCGCCGACGATACAGACGTCGGCGCTCTGTTCGCCTTGCAAGGGCGCGAACTCAAGCGGCTGATTGGCAGTGGCGGCGTAGTAGGACGCGGCGTGATCGTGGGAATTGGAGGCCGGGTGGCGGTTAGTCATGGTTGAGCCTTGGACGGTTTGCCTGGCCGAAGGGTAGACCGGACTGGTGCCGCTGGGCAAAAGCGCAGCGTTTCGGGTCAATCTGGAACGGGCAGTTCCAGGGACTCCTTTACCTCTTCCATGACGATGTAACTCTTGGATTCGCGCACATGCGGCAGTTTAAGCAGGATGTCACCTAGCAGTTTGCGATACGACGCCATTTCCGAGATCCGGGCCTTGATCAGGTAGTCGAAATCGCCTGACACCAGGTGGCACTCCAGCACATGCGGCAGTTTCAGCACGGCACGGCGGAACTCCTCGAAAATGTCGCCTGACTTGTAGGCCAGGCTGATCTCCACGAATACCAGCAGCCCGCCCTTCAGATGCTGAGGATTCAGCCTCGCGGTGTAGCCCATGATGATGCCTTCCCGCTCCAGGCGCCTGACGCGCTCGGTGCATGGCGTGGTCGACAGACCGATGCGCTCGCCCAGTTCTGTAAACGGCATGCGCCCTTCGGCTTGTAGCAAGCGAAGGATTTGCCGGTCGATCTTGTCCAGTTCGCGGCGGGTCTGGTGCTTGGTTCGCATAGGCGTATCGCCTCTGTTATCGCTGTTTATGGCGTGAATAAATCGCAAATATAGCCGTTTATATAGCGAAATACACTGCACGCCGCTTTCTATACTCCGCAGTAACAGTGATTAGAAAAAGCCCGGTAGCACGGGTGGGAGGCAGCGATGCGTGTTCTGGTGATGGGTAGCGGCGTGATTGGCACCACCAGTGCCTACTATCTGGCGCGAGCGGGCTTCGAGGTCGTGGTAGTCGATCGTCAGCCAGCCGTGGCGATGGAAACGAGCTTTGCCAATGCCGGCCAGGTCTCCCCTGGCTACGCATCACCCTGGGCCGCGCCCGGTGTGCCCCTGAAAGCCATGAAGTGGCTGATGCAACGCCATGCGCCGCTCGCCATCAAGCTCACCGGCGATACCCAGCAATACCTGTGGATGGCGCAGATGCTGCGCAATTGCACGGCGGCGCGCTATGCGGTGAACAAGGAGCGCATGGTTCGGCTGTCAGAATACAGTCGCGATTGCCTCGACGAGCTGCGTGCAGAAACCGGTATCGATTACGAAGGCCGGCAATGCGGCACGACCCAGCTGTTCCGGACCCAGGCCCAGCTGGATAACGCGGCCAAGGACATCGCCGTGCTGCAGGCGTCCGGTGTGCCCTATGAGCTGCTCGATCGCGCCGGCATTGCGCGGGCCGAACCGGCGCTTGCCAGGGTTTCGGACAAGCTCAGTGGCGCGCTTCGCCTGCCTAACGATCAGACCGGCGATTGTCAGATGTTCACCACCAAACTTGCCGAAATGGCTCGCGAGTTGGGCGTCGAGTTCCGCTTCAATCAAGACATTCAGCGACTGCAGTTCGGGGGTGACCGGCTCGAAGGCGTCTGGATCGATGGCAAGCTGGAAACGGCCGATCGCTACGTGCTGGCGCTGGGCAGCTACAGCCCGCAGATGCTCAAGCCGCTCGGCATTCGCGCGCCGGTATACCCGCTCAAGGGTTATTCGTTGACCGTGCCGATCAGTGACCCTGCGATGGCGCCAGTTTCAACCGTGCTCGACGAGACCTACAAAGTCGCCATCACCCGCTTCGATCAACGCATACGGGTTGGCGGTATGGCCGAAATTGCTGGCCACGATCTTTCGCTCAATCCGCGGCGTCGCGAGACCCTGGAAATGGTTGTCGGCGATCTGTTTCCACAGGGTGGCGATCCCGCCACTGCCGAACTCTGGACAGGCCTGCGCCCGGCCACGCCGGACGGCACGCCAATCATCGGTGGTACAAGCTATCGCAACCTGTATCTGAACACTGGGCACGGTACGCTTGGCTGGACCATGGCCTGTGGTTCTGGCCGCTTGCTGGCCGATATGCTGGCGAGAAAGCGCACGCAGATCAGTACCGACGGCCTCGATATTTCCCGCTACGGCACCAACAAGGAATCGCACAAGCATGCCCATACAGCGCCTGCACACTAACGCTCGCATGAGTCAGATCGTCATTCACGGCAACACGGTCTATCTGGCCGGTCAGGTGGGTGAGGACATGAGCGCGGGAATCGAGCAGCAGACCCGCGAGACCCTCGACAACATCGAACGCCTTTTGCGGCAGGCGGGTACTGATAAGCAGCACATCCTTTCGGTGACCATTTACCTGAAGGACATCGATGCCGATTTTGCCGGGATGAACGCCGTCTGGGACCAGTGGTTGCCAGAGGGAGTCGCCCCGGCCAGGGCCACGGTCGAAGCCAAGTTGTGCGAGCCGGAGATCCTGGTCGAACTATCAGTGGTGGCTGCGTTGCCGGCATAACCGGATCGCTGCATGGCAGGATCTGTCATTTCGTCCCGTTGTGTTGAAAATACTGAACGCCCTCGCCATCATAGCGCCCTCAGCATTCGCTCTTATTGGGGGCTCCCGTATTGGACGTCGGTGTTCGACTGCAAACCATCCGCAAGCTCAAGGGTTTGTCCCAGCGTGAGCTCGCCAAACGTGCGGGCGTTACCAACAGCACGATTTCCATGATCGAGAAAAACAGCGTCAGCCCGTCGATCAGTTCGCTGAAGAAGGTGCTGAGCGGCATCCCGATGTCGCTGGTCGAGTTTTTCTCCCCTGATTTTGAGCAGGACAGTGATACCCAGGTGGTCTACAAGGCTGGGGAGCTGATCGATATTTCCGACGGCGCTATCAGCATGAGGCTTGTGGGCAAGGCACATCCGGGGCGCGCGATCGCCTTTCTTGCCGAAACCTATCCGCCTGGCGCCGATACTGGCACCGACATGCTGGCGCACCAGGGCGAAGAAGCAGGCATGTTGGTCGAGGGTCGCCTGGAGCTGACGGTGAGCGGCCAGACCTATTTGCTGGAAACAGGCGACAGCTATTACTTCGAGAGCAGCAAGCCGCATCGCTTCCATAACCCGTTTGACGCGCCGGCAAAGCTGATCAGTGCCACCACGCCGGCCAACTTCTAGCCGGTACCGCTGGTCCATTCCTCGTTCAGTCGATCTGTGCGACAAAGCGTCGCTGGGGATGACAGGGCCTTTCGTATTGTTTCGGCGGGCATGGCTTGCCGTTATACTGACCGCCGCTCGCGATACCGTGGCCGCGGGCGTGTCTAGCCACATGAGGGTATAAGGTGAACCTGATTAAGAAGATCCTGGTAGCACAGACTGCCGTACTGGCCTTGTGGGCAGTGAGCGCTCAGGCTGCGACCAACGACGACATCGCCGAGCGCCTCAAGCCGGTGGGCGAGGTTTGTATTCAAGGTGAAGAGTGCGCAGCGGCCGGTCCGGCAGCTGCTGCCGCTGGTGGCGGCGCGCTGAGCGGTGAAGAAGTGGTCGGCAAGTTCTGCAACGCCTGCCACGGCACCGGTCTGCTGAACTCGCCAAAGGTCGGCGATACGGCGGCCTGGCAAGCGCGTGCTGATGAGAAGGGCGGTCTGGATGCGCTGTTGGCCAACGCCATCACCGGTATCAACGCCATGCCGCCGAAAGGCACTTGCGCCAGCTGCTCGGATGACGAGCTGATGGCTGCAATCAAGCAGATGTCCGGCCTCTAAGCTTCAGCCGGTCAGATCGAGCCGCCTCCGGGCGGCTTTGTCGTGTCTGGAGGGGAGAAAAGCGGCGCCGCAGCGGGTCGAAACTTGAAACCCGTTCCCTGGGCCAAGGCGATTGCTGGTCTAGGCAAGCAGATGAGGTGCCCATGCCCAGCTCCGCCCCGCAACCCGAACAACTGCACTTTTCCAGTGACGGTCGTACGCCAAACAGCTCGCATCCGGTGCTGGTGTACCGGCAGTTGCCGCTAGCCGGAAATGACTACGCCGGCGCGTTCGAAAATCTGTTCAACAGTCATCTGTGGCCCGCCCAATGGCGTGCCGGCGTGTATGACTACCATCACTACCATTCCACCGCGCACGAGGTGCTTGGCGTTTCCTGTGGTTCGGCGCGGTTGAAGCTCGGCGGCGAACAGGGGCAGGAAGTCGAGGTGCGTGCGGGCGATGCGCTGGTGCTGCCAGCCGGGACCGGCCATTGCCAGCTCAGCGCCAGTGATGATTTCGAAGTGGTCGGCGGTTACCCGCTAGAGCAGCAATACGACCTGCTGCGGCCGGATGAAGGCAGTCATGACGAGGCGCAAGCGCGCGCTCAGCGGGTCAGCGTACCGGTAAGCGATCCGGTGGCTGGCACGCAGGGCGCGCTGGTTGATCTGTGGCGCAAAGAGTAAGCCGCAGGCAGCAGCGCTCGGCGCTTACTCGACGAATACCACCTGACCGTCGCTGAGGGCCGCCACGCGAGCCAGGGACTCGACGCGGAAGCCCGCTTCTTCGAGTTCCTGACGGCCCGCCTGAAACGACTTCTCGATGACGATGCCAAGCCCGGCGATGCTCGCGCCCGCCTGCTGAATGATCGAAATCAGACCCTTGGCCGCTTTGCCGTTGGCGAGAAAGTCGTCGATGACCAGCACCCGGTCGTTGGGCGACAGGTGATTGGTGGAGATTGCGATGGTGCTCTTGACCTGCTTGGTAAAGGAGTACACCGAGGCGGTCAGCAGGTGATCGGTCAGAGTCAGGGACTGATGCTTGCGGGCAAAGATGACCGGTACGCCCAGCTCCAGGCCTGCCATGATCGCCGGCGCGATGCCCGAGGCTTCGATGGTGACGATCTTGGTGATCTTCTCGTCGCGGAACCGGCGCGCGAATTCCTGGCCGATCTGCTGCATCAGCACGGGGTCGATCTGATGGTTCAGGAAAGCATCGACCTTGAGTACACGGTCGGAAAGTACGATGCCTTCATTGCGGATCTTCTGTTTCAGCTGTTCCACGAACGCGCTACCTCAAGCGTGAGCGGCCGGGTTTGCCTGATGAATCGGGGCGCTGAAAACCAGTTGGGCGCTGCGCCATGGAGGCGAGCGCCCAGCTCGTTTCGATCCAGCGTCCGTTCATCACGGCTTACCGCGGCCTGGAAAGCCGCGCATTCTCGCTCATTTCGGTGCGCGGGTCCAAGTGGACCGTTCAGTCCGCTATTTCGATCGACAGGCGGCGAAAGCGCGCCGCTTCGCCGTGGTGTTGCAGCGCCAGGTGTCCTTCGGCAGCCTGGGCAAAGCGCGGATAGCCGCTGAATTTGCTGTTGGCGATGTGCTTATGCAAGGTCGGATCATCGAGGCGATAGCGCAATACGCGTCGCCCGTCCAGCCAGTGCTAAACCTCGCCGTCGCGCACACTCAAGGCGGCCTCGATGAACTGCTCGGGTTCGATCGGCGTCTCCAGCTCAGGCCGCAGTAACCCGTACAGCGCACCGTTGCGTGTCCTCGGCTCGCGGCCATCGGGATGGCCTCGGTCGTCGAGCAATTGCATCTCCGGACCGCTGTGCCAGCTCAGTTGCGCCTCTTCTTCGACGCGACAGAACAGCCCGGAATTGCCGGCTACTGGCAAGGCAAACTCCAGACGTAGCACAAAGTCGCGGTAGCGCTCTCGTGAAATCAGGTCGACCCGGCGCGTGCCTGCGATGGCCTGAAGTTCGTCGCCCGCTGCGCGCCAGCAATCAATGGGAAATTCGTCGCCGTGCCAGGCGCGCCACTGAGACGCGTCGAGTCGCTCGATCATGTGCTTATCCGAACAGTTGCTGTTTACGCCGCAGCCAACGGTAGCCATACGGGCCGAGTTGAATCTTTAGCGGCGAGCCTTCGGGCTGGTCATAGTCGTAATCGGCGAGCACGTCGACCATGTCTTGCAGGTCATCGGCTTCGATAGTCACCGTCGTTTCCTGATCCGCCAGGTTGACCAGCATAAGCACCGTCGAGCCGTTGTCATGGCGAATGGCAAACACCGCCGGGTCGTCGACCTCGACGGTAGAGCGTTTGCCGATGCCGATCTCGCGCAGGCCAATGCGCGTGCGGATCATGTTGCCGGTGCGGGCCATCAATGAGTCACTGCGCAGGGTTTGGGCGAAGACGTTGACCTTCTCGAAGCTGAACGGACCTTCATCAATCAGCGGCGCCGCCAGTTCACCCGTGGTGCAGGAAAAACCGGCGTTGGGCTCGTTGGACCATTGCATGGGGGTTCTTACGGCCTGGCGTTCGGGACGCTCCATGTCGTCGCCCATGCCGATCTCTTCTCCGTAGCGGATGATCGGCGTGCCGGGCAGCGAGAACAGCAGCGCGTGGGTGGCCGCGATGCGACGCTCGTCGCCGTCGAGCATGGGCGCAAGGCGCCGGCGGATGCCGCGATTGTAGGCGCGCATCTTCGGGTCGGGCGCGAAGGTGTCCATCACTTCATTGCGCTCGTTTTCTTCCAGGCGATCCAGGCTCAGCTCGTCGTGGTTGCGAATCCACAACGCGTATTGTGAATGGCTGGGCGGCAGCGGTTGGCTATTCAGCGCGCGGGTCAGCGGTTCGGCTTGCTGCCGCGCGAGGGCCAGGAACAGGTGGTTGTTGGTCCAGAAATCCAGCAACAGGGTGACGCGGTCGGCCTCGTCGCCAAAGTACTCCACGTACTTTTCCGGGTCGGTGTCGATCTCACCGAGCAGTACCGTCTCCGGCCGGCGCATGGTGACGAAATCGCGCATGTGTTCGAGCAGCCAGTAACCCTTTTTGAGATCGCCGCCGCCGGCCTGGCGCACCATGTGCACCGCGGCGTCGATACGGAAGCCGGAGACGCCCAGGCGCAGCCAGAACGACATGATCCGTTCGATCTCGTGGATCACCCGCGGGTTGGCCAGGTCCAGGTCCGGCTCGTGCTTGTAGAACAGATGTCGATAGTACTGACCGGCTTCCTCGTCCCAGGTCCAGATACTGTCCTCGACGGTCGGAAAGATCGGCGCCATTGAGTCGTCGGGCTCGTCCGCCCAGATGTAGTAGTCGCGGTAGGGTGAGTCGCGATCTCGGCGCGCCTCCTGGAACCATTTGTGCTCGCTGGAGGTGTGTTGCACCAGCAATTCGACAATCACGTGCAGGCCCAGCTCCTCGGCTTTTTCCAGCAGCGCGACCATGTCGGCGAGATCCCCGAATTGGGGCGCAATCTGCAGGTGGTCGGTGACGTCGTAGCCGGCGTCGAGAAACGGCGAGGCATAGCAGGGCATGATCCAGACCGCGGTGGCACCCAGGCCGCGGATGTAGTCCAGGCGTTCGGTGATGCCTTTCAGATCACCGCAGCCATCGCCGTTGCTGTCGCGGAACAGAGCGGGATCGACCTGATAGATCACCGCGTTGCGATACCAGAGTGGACGCATGCTCAACCCTCCGTAGGGCGCAGGATGACCGCCTGCAGCGAGTTCAAGGTTCCGCTATTGGGCTCGCCTTCGCCGACCCCATCGCTGGCAACTTCTACTTGCCAGGCACCGGCATGCGGGTAAGCGTGGGAGTGTTCGGCGAAATTGATGCAGACCAGCCGACAGTCATTGCCGAGCTGTCTGCGATAGACCAGCACTTCAGGATGTGACGGTAGCTCTTCGAAACTGCCGTGATGCAGCGCCGGGCTGGCCTTGCGTGCCGCCAGCAGGCGTTGGTAGAGCGCGAACACTGAATTGGCAGCACCGGTCTGGCGTTCTGCAGCGAGCTCGTCAGCTTCGGGTGAGAAAGGTAGCCATGGCTCGGCGCCGCTCCAGCCGTGCGGTGGCTCCGCTTGCCAGGGAATGGGCGCACGGCAGCCATCCCGGCCGCCCGGATCGACGCGGGTGTCGGCGGTGATCAGCGCATCCTCCAGCCCCAATTCCTCGCCCTGATAAATGAACGGTGTGCCGCGCAGCGTCAGCAGCAGCACCGCCGCGGCGCGGGCGGCCTGCTCGGAACCCCTGTAGCGGCTGCGCTGGCGCACGTTGTCGTGGTTGGACAGGACCCAGGTCGGCCAGGCCCCGGACGGTTGCAGCCAGTGTTCGACCTCACGGATGCAGGTGCGAAACAGCACCGGGTCCCAAGGCGCGTCGAGCGGGTTGAAGTTGAAGGCCAGGTGCAGCTCGTCACCGGCGCCGTAGTACTGCAGCACGCGCTCGGTCGAGCGGATATTCACCTCGCCCACAAGCATGCGGTCGCCGGCATAGCTGTCGACCAGCCGGCGCAGGCCACGCAGGACTTCATGGCTGTAGGGCTGGTCGTTGAAATCCGACAGTGGCTGACCGGCCTGGCAGCGCGGGTCATCGGCGAAGCTCGGATCCTTGCCCGTGCAGTGAATGACATCGATGCGAAAGCCATCGACGCCGCGATCGAGCCAGAAGCGCAGCACGTTGTGCATGGCCTCGACCACCTCCGGGTTGCGCCAGTTGAGGTCCGGTTGCTTGGCCAGAAACAGGTGCAGGTAGTACTGCTGGGTGTGCTCGTCCCAGGTCCAGGCGCTGCCGGCACCCAGCGCGGCACGCCAGTTGTTTGGCTGATCGCGCCAGATGTACCAGTCGCGCTTGGGGTTGTCCCGCGAGCTGCGCGACTCGACGAACCAGGGGTGCTCATCTGAGGTGTGATTGGGCACAAAGTCCAGCAGCACGCGAATGCCGCGGGCATGTGCTTC
Organism: Pseudomonas sp. 9Ag; assembly: GCF_902506445.1. Taxonomy (NCBI): domain Bacteria; kingdom Pseudomonadati; phylum Pseudomonadota; class Gammaproteobacteria; order Pseudomonadales; family Pseudomonadaceae; genus Pseudomonas; species Pseudomonas sp. 9Ag. The sequence goes on along the minus strand of NZ_LR733836.1, from coordinate 3,963,474 downwards.
GGCGATCAGCCGGTCGATGTCGGCCAGCGAGCCAAACAGCGGGTCGATATCGCAGTAGTCACTGATGTCGTAGCCGGCATCGGCCATCGGCGAACGGAAGATCGGTGACAGCCACAGGGCGTCGACGCCCAGCTGTTGCAGGTGATCGAGATGGCGCAGCACGCCGTTGAGGTCACCGATGCCGTCGCCGTTGCTGTCGGCGAAGGAACGCGGGTAGATCTGGTAGATGGTGGCGCCTTTCCACCAGGGTGCCTGGGGTGACTCGCTCATTGCTCGTAGCCCTTTTCCGGTGTGCGGCAAGCCCGGCGCAACGGACCTGTGAGAGTTACGACTGACGAGCGGTGCTCCGGTTTCCCCTATTCGTTGATCTCCGTCGGACGGTACTGAACGCGACCCAGGATACTCCGACTAACCTTCACCAGCCTCAACGACACCAGGAGACCGCCATGTTGCGTATTGCTATCAACGGTTATGGCCGTATCGGCCGAGCTGTACTGCGAGCCCTGTTCGAGCGAAATCTGGAAAATCAGATCCACATCGAAGCGATCAATGACCTCAGCGAGCGGTCGGCCATGGCCCACCTGACGCGCTTCGATACCACCTTTGGAAGGTTCCACGGCCAGGTCGATCTGCGCGATGACGTGATGCAGATCCGCGGCCAGTCGATCCGCCTACTGCAGGAGCGGGACCCTACGCAGCTACCTTGGAAGCAGCTGGGCGTTGACGTTGTGCTGGAATGCTCCGGCAAGTTCAAGAAGCGAGACCTGATCGACCAGCATTTGCAGGCGGGTGCGCAGCGGGTGTTTGCCTCGCACCCGCTCGATGGCGCAGACCTCACGGTGGTCTACGGCGTCAATCACGAGCTGTTGGGCGACCAAAAGGTGATCTCCAATGCCTCCTGCACCACCAACTGCCTGGCACCGATGGCGAAGGTGCTGCACGAAGCGGTGGGCATCCGCCAGGGCCTGCTCAACACGGTGCACTCCTACACCAACGACCAGAGCCTGCTGGACAAGGCGCACAAGGATCTCTACCGCGCCCGTGCGGCCGCGGAGTCGATGATTCCCTCGACCACCGGCGCGGCGAAGGCCATCGGTCTGGTGCTGCCCGAACTGGCCGGACGGCTGGACGGCCTGGCGGTGCGGGTGCCAACGCCCAATGTGTCGCTGGTCGACCTGACCTTCACTGCCGAACGTGCACCGGGCAGCGTCGAGGCGATCAACCAGATCTTGCGCGACGGTGCGCAGAAGATGCCGCTCGGGGTTATGGAGTGCAACGACCTGCCGCTGGTATCCCGCGACTTCTTTGGCCATCCGACCTCGTGCGTGGCCGACCTCAGCCATACCCGCGTGCAGGGTGATCTGGTCAAGGTGCTGGCCTGGTACGACAACGAATGGGCATTCTCCAACCGCATGCTCGATGTGCTGCTGCACTGGGGCGACGGCAAGGCGCAGGCTAGCTGAAGGTAGACGCATGAGCAGAGGCGAGGGCATCTGGGCGCAACCATTGGCAGACTTTCGCGCCGCGGCGGCGGCTGACAGGCCGACGCCCGGTTGCGGTGCGGCCGCCGCTGTCACCGCCGATATCGGCTTGGCGCTGGTGGTGAAGGGGCTGCGCATCAGTGAGGCGCACGGTGCCAACCCGGCGCGCCTGCAAGCGCTACAGGCCGCTGAAGCGCTGCTGGGCCGACCGGGAGCCTTTGCCGACGACGACATGCAGGCGTTCAGTGACTACCTGAGCGCTGCCCGTGAAGGCGAAGTCGAGGACAAGCAGGCGGCGGCGCGTCAGGCCTGTGCAGTGCCGCTGGCCCTGGCGCATTGCTGCCTGGAGGCGCTCGAACTTGCCGTCGATGCCTGGCCGCTTACCGACCCGAACGTGCAAAGCGATGTTCAGGCAGGGGCCGTGCTGATTCATGCGGGGCTCAGCGCGGCGCTGATCAACGTCGATGCTGATATGCCGAGCCTCGACAGCGGAGCGACACGTGAACAGGCCGGGCAGACACGCCGACGCCTGCAGAGCGAAGGCGACGATTTGCTGCGGCGGCTGGCCGATCCCGGCAGGTAGCGGTTCCCCAAGCCGTCTTGGAAGCTCAGCGGCTTCTGCTCGTCCGTCGCGCTTGGTGTTTGGAGTTTGCCTAATATTCGCGAGCAAGCTCGCTCCTACGAGCCGATGGCCGTTTTGGTTATCAAGACCGCTGCCGGCTCGCTTGGGCAGGGAGCCAGCTTGCTGGCTAACCAACCCAAAGCCCATAGCCTGCTTCGACAAAACGCATGGTGATCTAAAACGAGAAAAAACGTCTCGTTTTAGGTTGACGGCTGCGTGGGTTGTTTCTAGTCTCAGAGCCAAGTGAGACGAACTGTCTCAACATAACAATCGAGACCCGCGTCATCTCGGGCTTCGTTCGGCGCTATCGCCGGTGTAGTACGTCCCGTGACCGCCCCCCGGAGAACACCATGAGCCATCGCATCGTCCTGCCGCGCCTGATGGAAGTCGGCGCCGGCGCCAGTCAGCAGATTGTTTCCGTACTCCAGAACCTCGGCTGCAAGCGGCCGCTGATCGTCACCGACCGGATGATGGTCGAGTTGGGCTATGTCGCGCGGATCAGCGAAACCCTGGCCAAGGCCGATATCCCCAGCGACTGCTTCGCCGACACCCTGCCTGAGCCGACCGCCGCGTCAATCCGAGCTGGCGTCGAGATGGTGCGTGCGGGCAGCTACGACTCGATCATCGCCCTCGGTGGCGGCAGCCCGATCGACTCGGCCAAGGCCATCGGCATCCTTGGCAAGTTCGGCGGCGAGATGCGTGATTACCGATTCCCACGCGATGTCAGTGAAGCGGGCCTGCCGCTGATTGCCATTCCCACTACGGCGGGCACTGGCTCGGAAGCCACGCGCTTCACCATCATCACCGACGAAACCAGCGATGAGAAAATGCTCTGCGCCGGCCTTGGCTTCATGCCGGTGGCCGCGCTGATCGACTTTGAGCTGACCCTCTCGCTACCGCCACGGGTGACCGCTGATACCGGCATCGATGCGCTGACCCATGCCATCGAGGCCTACGTCAGCCGCAAGGCCAGTCTCTACAGCGATTCCCAGGCGCTTGAGGCCATGCGTCTGCTGGCGCCGAACTTGCGACCGGCGTTCTACGAGCCCGGCAACCGCCAGGCCCGTGAGGCGATGATGCTCGGCGCGACACTGGCGGGCATCGCATTCTCCAACGCTTCGGTGGCGCTGGTGCATGGCATGAGCCGACCCATCGGTGCGTTTTTCCATGTGCCACACGGACTGTCCAACGCCATGCTGCTGCCGGCGATCACCGCGTTTTCCATTCCCGCCGCGCCTGAACGCTATGCCGACTGTGCCCGCGCCATGGGCGTGGCGGCGCAGACCGACAGCGTCGAAGCGGCCAATGAAAAGCTGCTGACCGAGCTGCGCGCAATCAACAAGGAGCTGCAGGTGCCCAGCCCCGAGCAGTTCGGCATTACCCGCGAGCGCTTTTTCGAACTGCGCGAAACCATGGCCAAGCAGGCGCTGGCTTCGGGCTCGCCCGGCAACAACCCGCGTGTGCCAACCGAAGCGGAAATCATCGACCTCTACGAAACCGTCTGGAACCAGGAGTGACCCATGCAGACCCTCGGCAACCTGATCAACAACGAGGCCGTCGCTGGCCGCTCCGAACGCCACGCGACCGTCTACAACCCGGCGACCGGCGAGCCGCGCCTGTACGTGTCGTTGTCCTCGGCGGATGAAACCCGCGAGGCCATCGGCGCGGCCCAGGCTGCTTTTGAAGGCTGGTCGAAGACGCCGCCGCTGGTGCGTGCCCGCGTCATGTTCCGCTTCAAGGCGCTGCTTGAAGCGCGTCGCGATGATGTTGCCCGGCTGATCTCTCTGGAGCACGGCAAGGTTTTTTCAGACGCTCAGGGCGAAGTCACGCGCGGTCTAGAAGTGGTGGAGTTCGCCTGCGGCATCCCACATCTGCTCAAGGGCGAGTTCTCGCCCAACGTCGGGCGCGACATCGATTCCAACTCGCTGATGCAGCCGCTGGGCGTTTGCGTCGGCATCACCCCGTTCAACTTCCCGGCCATGGTGCCTCTGTGGATGCTGCCGGTGGCCATCGCCTGCGGGAATACCTTCGTCCTCAAACCGTCGGAAAAAGACCCGAGCGCGACCATGCTGCTTGGGGAGCTGCTGGCCGAAGCCGGACTGCCGGTGGGCGTGCTGAACATCGTCAACGGCGACAAGGAAGCGGTGGACGTGCTGCTGACCGATGAGCGTGTGCAGTCGGTCAGCTTCGTCGGCTCGACGCCGATTGCCGAGTACATCTACAGCACCGCCTCGGCGCACGGTAAGCGCTGCCAGGCCCTGGGCGGCGCAAAAAACCACATGGTGATCATGCCCGACGCTGATCCGCAGCAGGTGGTCAGCTCGTTGATGGGCGCCGCCTACGGTTCGGCCGGTGAGCGGTGCATGGCCATCTCGGTGGCGGTCTGCGTCGGCGACGAAGTGGCCGACAACCTGGTCGAAATGCTCAAGGGCGAAATTGGCCAGATGCGCACCGGCCCGGGCACGGGTGTCGAGCCCGAACCGCACATGGGGCCGCTGGTCACCCGCGAGCATCAGCAGAAGGTGTCCGGCTACATCGACCTGGGCGTGGAAGAGGGCGCGACCCTGGTCTGCGACGGGCGCGGCTTGAAGGTCGAGGGCTACGAGAACGGCTTCTACGTCGGTCCGACCCTGTTCGACCGAGTCACCCCGCAGATGCGCATCTATAAGGAGGAAATCTTCGGCCCGGTCTTGGCGGTCGTACGCGTCAAGTCCTTCGACGAAGCGCTGAAGCTGGTCAACGACCACGAGTTCGGCAATGGCACTTCGATCTTCACCCGGGATGGCGACACCGCACGGCAGTACGAGGAGGAGGTGAAGGTTGGCATGGTCGGCGTCAACGTACCGATCCCGGTGCCCATGGCATTCCACTGCTTTGGTGGCTGGAAGCGTTCGATCTTCGGCCCGCTGAACATGCACGGTCCGGACGGCGTGCGTTTCTTCACCCGGATGAAGACCGTGACCCGGCGCTGGCCGACCGGCATCCGAGCCGGGGCGGATTTCTCGATGCCGACGATGAAGTAGGCATTTGCAGGGGGGGCGTCTTGGTGGGCTGAAGCCCACCCTACCGAACCGGGCATGCACGGGTGGCGGAGGTGCGCCCCTCTTCCGCGGTGAAGATCGTCATGGTGCGGGCAGAGGTAATCCGCCCTGGGTGCGAATTTCTCGATGCGGATCATGAATAGACGCGCGTAGGGTGGGCTTCAGCCCACCAGCGTGTTCAGCCCACATGCGTCGATACGCTCATTCCGCGCTATGGCGGTCCACTTTCTGAACAACAAGGCAGACGATGCGCAGCACTTCCCGCGAAAAAGGCTCTTCCATCACCCGTGTGCTGGAAATCATCGAAGCCGTGGCTGGCGCAACGGAGCCGCTGACGCCCAGTGCTTTGGCCGAAAAGCTAGACATCCCCAAGGCCAGCGCTCATCGCCTGGTGCAGACACTGGAGAAAGAGGGTTTTCTGCAGTTCGGCCTGCGTGGCGGCCTGCTGCCGGGCGATCGGCTGCACGCCACGGCGGTGAATATCCTCGGCAGTGGTCGGCATAAGGCCTTGCGTCAGGCAATCCTGCGCCAGCTGTCCGACGAGATTGGCGAAACCTGCGGCCTGTCCGTGCCCGATGGTTTGGACATGCTCTATTTCGACCGGGTGCAGACCAACTGGCCCCTGCAAATCAACCTGCCCATCGGCAGCCACACGCCGCTCTGGTGCACCGCCAGCGGCAAGCTCTATCTCGCTTCGTTGCCGGATGATCAGCTCGAACGCATTCTGCCGCGCCTGCCGATTCGGCAGCTGGCGCGCAATACGCTGACTGACCTCAGTGCCTTGCGTGACGATCTGGTGCGGATTCGCGAAGAGGAGCTGGCCACCGATTCGGAGGAGTTCATCGACGGCATGGTCGCCTGCGCCGTGCCGGTGCGCGATGGCCGTGGCGAACTAAGCGCCTGCCTGTTCACCCATGCGCCGGTGATTCGCTGCTCGATGGAGTCGCTGCTGGCGTTCGTGCCGCGCCTGCGTGTGGCGGCCGGGGAGCTCGAGGCGATTGTCAGCGGTTGAGGTGCCGGAGGGTGGATGTCGCTTCTTACATCCACCGTGAAGTGCCGGTGGAGCACCACCCGGTGGATCGATGTAGCGTGATCCGCCATACGTCTGTTGAGCTGCGAAGGCTCCGCTACTTCTTCAACATCGCTCGCATCGCCGCCAGCGCATCGTTGCCGCGGGCCGCTTTGACTTCGACCGGTGCGTCTTCCTGGCCTTCCCAGACCAAATCCTCGGGTGGCAGCTCGTCGAGGAAGCGGCTCGGCGTGCAGTCGATCACCTCGCCGTACTGCTTGCGCTTGGCGGCAAAGGTCAGCGCCAGGTTGCGTTTGGCGCGGGTGATGCCGACGTAGGCCAGGCGCCGCTCTTCTTCGATGGTGTCGGACTCGATGCTGGAGCGGTGCGGCAGGATCTCCTCCTCGAAGCCGATGATGTACACCGAGGGGAATTCCAGGCCCTTGGAGGCGTGCATGGTCATCATCTGCACGCCTTCGGCACCTTCCTCCTCTTCCTGCTGGCGCTCGAGCATGTCGCGCAGCACCAGCTTGCCGATGGCGTCCTCGATGGTCATGTCGCCGTCTTCGTCTTTTTCCAGCGTGCTTTTCAGCGCATCGACGAGGAACCAGACGTTGCCCATGCGTGCATCGGCCACCTTGTCGCTGGAGGCGTTCTGCCGTAGCCAGTTCTCGTAGTCGATGTCCATCACCATGCTGCGAATGGCGGCGATCGGATCGTTCTGCGCGCACTCCTGGCGCACGCGGTCCATCCAACGTTTGAAGCGCGCCAGGCGTTCGGTGAAGCGAGCGTCGAGGTGTTCGCCCAGGCCGATCTCGTCGGCGGCGGCGTACATGCTGATCTTGCGCTCGTTGGCGTAGTTGCCGAGCTTTTCCAGGGTGGTGGAGCCGATCTCGCGGCGCGGCACGTTGATCACGCGCAGGAAGGCGTTGTCGTCGTCCGGGTTCACCAGCAGGCGGAAGTAACTCATCAGGTCCTTCACCTCCTGGCGGGCGAAGAAGCTGGTGCCGCCGGACAGGCGATAGGGAATCTGGTGGTGCTGAAGCTTCAGCTCCATCAGCTTGGCCTGGTAGTTACCACGATAAAGAATGGCAAAATCGCTGTAGGGGCGCTGGGTACGCAGGTGCTCGGTAAGGATCTCCAGCGCCACGCGCTCGCACTCGGCGTCCTCGTTGCGCGTGCGGATCACGCGGATCTCGTCGCCGTGGCCCATGTCCGACCAAAGCTGTTTCTCGAACACGTGCGGGTTGTTGGCGATGAGGATGTTGGCGCATTTGAGGATGCGGCTGGTAGAGCGGTAGTTCTGCTCCAGCATCACCACTTTCAAGGACGGGTAGTCCTCTTTGAGCAGCATCAGGTTTTCCGGGCGCGCGCCGCGCCAGGCGTAGATCGACTGGTCGTCGTCACCGACCACGGTGAACTGGTTGCGCATGCCGACCAGCAGTTTCACCAGCAGATACTGGCTGGCGTTGGTGTCCTGGTATTCGTCGACCAGCAGGTAGCGGATGCGGTTCTGCCACTTCTCCAGGATGTCGGCGTGCTCCTGGAAGAGCTTGACCGGCAGCAGGATCAGGTCGTTGAAGTCCACTGCGTTGTACGCCTTGAGCGTGCGCTGGTAGTGCAGGTAGACGATGGCGGCAGTCTGCTCCTTGGGGTTGCGCGCGCTGGCCAGGGCCTCGTCAGGCAGGATCAGGTCGTTCTTCCAGCTGTCGATGTAGTTCTTGATCTCATCGGCGCCATCATCGCCGGAATACTCCTTCTGCATGATGTCGGTGAGTAGCGCCTTGATGTCGCCGTCATCGAAGATCGAGAAGCCGGGCTTGTAGCCCAGACGCGCGTATTCCTTGCGGATGATGTTCATGCCCAGGTTATGGAAGGTGGACACGGTCAGCCCGCGCGCCTCGGCACCATTGAGCAGCGTGCCGACGCGTTCCCTCATCTCGCGTGCGGCCTTGTTGGTGAAGGTCATGGCGACGATGTGGCGGGCCTGGATGCCGCACTGCTGCACCAGATAGGCGATCTTGCGAGTGATCACGCTGGTTTTGCCGGAACCGGCACCGGCGAGCACCAGCATGGGGCCGCCGACGTAGTTCACGGCTTCCTGCTGCCGGGGATTGAGTCGGGACATTCTCGTTTGGTCTGTTGAAGCGGGGGCGAGAGTTTAGCAGGGCTGGCCCCGCTAATTGGTAACGTCCGGGCACTGGCGCTACCGGTCGTCGCCGACAGGGCTGGGTTATTCGTCACGATGCACTAGTCTATGCGCGCGGCGCCCGTTTTAGGCTGCTCAGCTTGCCGCCCCGCTTCACACAGGGAGGTGTAACCGTTGAGGTGGCGAGCCACCTCCAGCTCCGTTCGAACCGGGGAAACACCGTGAGATCGTCTACACAACCCATGCGTCTGGTTCTGCTGGCCGATGTGCCCAGGTGGACCGAAGAGCTTCAGGTTGCCCTTTCGTCTGTGCACGGCCGTCATTGGCTGAGTGTGGCCGAAGACTGGTCGGCCGCCACCGCTCTGCTTGCCGAGTCCAGCCACGCCCTGTTAATTGCCACGCCGGGCTGTCGTCCCGCGTCGGCGCACTTTCCCTGGCCTACCGTGCTGTTGCTCGAAGATGAACCTGCGGATCTGCCGGAAGGTGTCATCGACTGGCTACCCGGCCCTCGTTTGAGCACGGACATGGTGGGGCGCTGTGTGCGTTATGCGCGCGAACGGTGCAACCTGGAGGGCGCGCTGCAGAGGCTGGCCGTACAGGACCCGCTGACCGGCATCGCCAATCGCCAGGGTTTTCAGGCGTTGCTCGCATCGCGCCTGGCCGAGCATGAGGGGCAAGGTCTGACGTTCGGTTGCCTGGATTTGGACAACTTTCGCCGGGTCAACGATGCCCTTGGGCATCAGGCGGGGGATCGCCTGATTCTGCAGGTCGTGGCGCGCTTGAAGGCGCAGCTGGAAGTGGGTGACACCCTGGCGCGTCTGGGCGGCGACGAGTTTGCGTTGTTACTCGACACAGAGCGTCAGCCGCATCGTGCGGAGCAGATCGCAGACCGAATCGTCGAGGCTATGGCTGAGCCCTACTGGATTGACGGCGATACCCTGATGCTTGGCTGCAGTCTCGGGCTGGCGCACGCCAAGGCCGATACAGACCCCGATCAGCTGCTTTGGCTGGCGCAGGTGGCCATGCGCCAAGCGAAAGCGAATCAAGGCTGTACCTGGTATCTCTACAACGAGCGGGTCAACCGTAGCGCCTGTCACCTTGCCGACCTTGAAGGCGAGTTGCGGCGAGCGCTGCGGCGCGATGACCTAGAGCTGCACTATCAGCCGCGGCTCTGCATCGATACAGGTCGCATCGTAGGCATGGAGGCACTGGTGCGCTGGCCGCATGCCGAGCGTGGTCTGCTCGGGCCGGACGAATTCATCCCCATGGCCGAAGAAAGCGGCTTGATCGTACCGCTCGGCTACTGGGTGATCGCACGGGCGTTGCGTGACATGCAAAGCCTGCGCGAAAGCGGTGCAGGCGAGCTGCACATGGCCGTCAACCTGTCGTTCCGCCAGTTTCAGGACAGCCAGTTGCTGACAACCCTTCAGCGGCTCATCGCGGAGCGCGGTGTCGATCCGCACTGGCTGGAGTTCGAACTTACCGAAACCGCAGTGATGCGGCGCAGCGATCAGGTGCGCGGCACCATGAACGCCTTGGCCGCGCTAGGTGTGCGTTTCTCGCTGGATGATTTCGGAACCGGATTCTCGTCGTTTGTACACCTCAGCCGACTGCCGATCAGCCTGCTGAAGATCGACAAGAGTTTCGTTGACCAGATGGCCGCGCGGCCCCAGAACGGCCGGCTGGTTCGCGCAATGATCGACCTGGCGCACAACCTGGGATTGGAAGTGGTGGCTGAAGGCGTGGAGGGGGCGGCGCAGCTCGGCCAATTACGGCGCTTCGGTGCAGACCAGGTGCAAGGCTATCTAATCAGCAAGCCGCTGCCCCTGGCCGAGCTCGGCTCTTTTCTCAATGGCGGATACGCGGCCGAAGCCAGCGGTTGAAACGAAGCGCCGGGCATGAGCCCGGCGCAGTGCATCAGCGAACCATGTGCAGGAAGTGCATGTGCTTCTCGTACTGGTCGAGGATGTCGCCAATCACGCCGTCTCGGCTCCAGCCCATCACATCGTAGTTCTGCCCGCCTTCCTTGAGATGGACCTCGGCGCGGAAGTAGGTGGGCTCATCGCCATCCTCCTCCTCGGTCGCGACGAAGCTCGGCATCGGATAGCCGCGTGGACGCACCTGATAGAAGAAATCGGGGGCGCCTTCGTGGGTGATATGCAGTCCGGTTCGGTTGTCCTCGCCGGTAGTCAGCTCGACCCCATAACCCTGCTTGCGCAACTCCTCGGCGACAGCGGCGCAGGCGGGCGCTGCGATTTCGTTGAGGAAGCGTTCTACATCGCGACGGCGCGGATAGCGGGTCATGTTCTGTACCCGGCTGCGCCAGCCACCCTCTGACTGCGGAGCGGTCGGGGTAGTGCTGACTGCCTGGTAGCGCAGGCCCTGCTTGGTGGCATCCACGCGCAGCGCCTTGAGCAATCCCCACATGGCGCAGAGCAGCACCACGGTGAAGGGCAAGGCACTGGCAATGGTCGCTGTCTGCAGAGCGGTCAGCCCATCGGCGAGCAGCAGTGCGATTGCGACGATGCCCATGGAAGCGGCCCAGAACACCCTCTGCCAGGTCGGCGTCTTGTCCATGCCGCCGGAGGCGAGCATGTCCACCACCAGGGCGCCGGAGTCTGCCGAGGTGACGAAGAACACCACCACCATGATGATGGCGATCAGCGACAGCAGCGAGGCGAAGGGGAAGTATTCGAGGAAGGCGAACAATGCCAGTGAACTGTCGCGCTCGATGGCTTCGCCCAGACTGGTGACATGGTCCCAGAGAATCATGTGAATTGCCGTGTCACCGAATACCGTCATCCACAGCAGGGTGAAGGCCGTCGGCACCAGCAGCACGCCGGTGACGAATTCACGGATAGTACGGCCGCGCGAAATGCGCGCGATGAACAGGCCAACAAAGGGCGACCAGGCCAGCCACCAGCCCCAGTAGAACAGGGTCCAGCCGCCGATCCAGTCGTTCGGTTCGTAGGCATAGAGGTTGAACGTCGCGGTGACGATCTGGGAGAAGTAGTTACCGGTGTTCTGCACGAAGGTCTGCAGGATGAACACGGTCGGGCCGGCGACCAGCACCAGTATCAGCAGCAGGACGGCCAGCGTCAGGTTCAGCTCGGACAGTCGCCGTACGCCCTTGTCCAGGCCGGTGACCACCGAGATGGTGGCCAGGACGGTCGTTCCGGCGATCAGCATGATCTGCACCGGTACGGAGATGGGTAGGCCATAGAGGTGATTCAACCCAGTGTTGATCTGGGTGACACCGAGCCCCAGCGAGGTGGCAACCCCCAGCACGGTACCGATGATGGCGAAGATGTCCACCGCATGCCCAATCGGCCCATGAATGCGCTCGCCAATCAGTGGATACAGGGCTGAGCGCAGGGTCAGTGGCAGTCCCTGGCGAAAACTGAAGTAGGCCAGGATCATCGCGACGATGGCGTAGATGGCCCAGGCATGCAGGCCCCAGTGGAAGAAGGTGATCTTCATGGCTTCGCGTGCGGCGGCGACGGTGCCGCCTTCGCCGACCGGAGGCGAGAGAAAATGCATGACCGGCTCGGCCACGCCGAAGAACATCAGGCCGATGCCCATACCTGCCGAGAACAGCATCGAAAACCAGGTCAGATAGCTGTAGTCCGGCTCGCTGTGATCAGGGCCCAGCTTGATCTCGCCATAACGGCTGAGCGCCAGCAGCACGACCATCAGCAGGATGACCGCGACAGCAAGAATGTAGAGCCAGCTGACGTTGGCGATGATCCAGGCCTGGACGTCGCTGAACACGCCTTGAGCGTGTTCCGGGGTAGCGACGCTGTAGATCACCAGCAACAGGATGAGCACGGCAGAACCGTAGAACACCGGGGGATTGAGGGTGGGAGAGGAAGACTTGTTGGCCTCCATGCTGCGCTCCTTGATTACAGATTGGGGAGTGGCCGCCTGTGGCGAAGAGGACGCAATCTAACATATCGGTCAGCTTTAGACCGGGCCCGCACCCTGGCGTTGGGGGTGGGGCGCCTGGATGTGACCGCACGATGCAGCCATGTGCAGCGTTTTTTTGGTCTTTTCAGGCGGCTGCGTGAGCCAGGTTCATCACCGTTGAGCCTGCTATGGGTTCGGTCCCTGAGTTCAACCCGCTTGGCTGCCGGGCCGGTACTGCAAGGCCTCGGCCAGGTGCGCGCGACCGATGGATTCGGCCTGCTGAATATCTGCCAGTGTGCGTGCGACCTTGAGGACTCGGTGTGCAGCGCGTAGTGACAGTCCGAGGCGCTCGCAGGCGCGCTCGAGCCACTGCTGGTCTTCGGGCTGCAATGCGCAATAACGGCGCAGACCGGCAAGATCGAGGAAGGCATTGGCGCAGCCCTGTCGCTTGAGCTGAATGCGCCGCGCTTCGGCCACTTGGGCGGCGACCCGCTGGGTGGTTTCGTTGCCTGCCAGCGGTGCGTTCAACGCTGTCGCTTCGCGAGCGACCGTCAGATGCAGGTCAATGCGATCAAGCAGCGGCCCGGAGAGCTTGCCGCGGTAGCGTTGAATCTGGTCCGGCGAACAGCGGCAGCGACCGCTCGGGTCGCCCAGGTAGCCGCACGGGCAGGGGTTCATCGCCGCGACCAACTGGAAACGTGCCGGGAAGCGCACCTTGTCGCGTGCCCGTGCGATGACGATGCAGCCGGATTCCAGCGGCTCGCGTAGAACCTCAAGGACCTTGCGGTCGAACTCGGGGAGCTCATCGAGAAATAGCACGCCCTGATGCGCCAGGGTGATTTCGCCCGGCCTGGGCCGACTGCCGCCGCCTACCAGTGCTGGCCCTGATGCACTGTGATGGGGCTGCCGAAAAGGGCGCTGCGGCCAATGCGCCAGCGGTGACTGACTGGCGACAGACTGAATCGCGGCGACCTCCAGCGCTTCCTGTTCATCCAGAGGCGGAAGCAGGCCGGGTAGCCGGCTGGCCAGCAAGGTCTTGCCGGTACCAGGAGGCCCTGACAACAGCAGGTTATGCCATAATACACCCAAAGACATACCGGATTCGAGACATGCGCCCAAAAGCCTATAGCTACATTCGCTTCTCAACGCCCGAGCAAGCGAGAGGAGACAGTAAGCGACGTCAATTAGCTGCGGCCCGAGAATATGCCATAAAGGAAAATCTCGATCTTGTCGAAGAGGCCGGTCATATCTTTCTAGACGAAGGTGTAAGTGCATATAAAGGAAAGAATCGCAGCGATGCTAGTAACTTAAAGTTATTTCTTGATTATGTAGCTTCAGGGAAAATCGAAAAAGGTTCTTATTTATTAATTGAGTCGCTAGATAGAATAAGCCGCGAAGATGTGGCGGCTGCGTTGCCACGGTTTCTAGATTTGCTCAACGCGGATATCGTGGTTGTGACGCTTAGTGATTCCATGGTTTATCGAAAAAATCCCGATCTTGGAAGTTTGGTTTATTCTATCGTGCAGATGGGTAGGGCGAATGCTGAGTCAGTTCAGAAAGGCGATCGAATAGCGAAGGTTTGGCGCAATAAACAAGTTCTTGCAAGGGAAGAGAAAAGACCTCTTGGGAGAGCCTGCCCGTACTGGCTTGAATATAAGGAAGGGCGATACTGCGTAATAGAAGATCGAGCTAATGTGGTACGAAGGGTGTTTGAGTTGACAACTCAAGGCTATGGCCAGATTCAAATAATGAAGTTGTTTAATTGGGAGGAGGTTCCTGTATTCGGCTCGGCTAGCCGAAACAAATCCCGTTTGTGGGGTAAGAGTTCCATTGCGAAGATACTTAGCAATCGAAGTGTTATAGGGGAATATCAGCCGACCGGTTTGATCGACGGGATCAGAGTAACTTTAGGTGAGCCAGTTAAAGATTACTATCCGGCCATAGTTGATGAAAACGTTTTTTATGCGGCAAGTGCCGCGAGGCAACAGCGGGCGGTGACACAGTCAACAAAGCAAGCGGCGAATTTCAATGTTTGGTCTAAGGTTGCCATTTGTACTAAGTGCCGGTCGCCAATGCACCTGGTAAACAAAGGACCTAGCCCTAAAGGGGGTCGTTATCTCAGGTGTTCAGCAGGGGTGAAGGGGAAGTGCGATAACAGAAGTGTGCGACTGGATTATGCGGAAGAAATGTTTAAAGAGATACTTGCTAAGCTCAATAGTAGCTCATTGGTTGAAGATACTAGAAAACAAAAAGACCAGAAACTAGCAGAAACGAAAGGGCGTATAGTGGCCGCAGAGAAAAAATTAGCCGAGCTAGTTTCTTTAGTGGAAGAAGCGCCTTCTGTAATGCTTGCTACTTTGATTCAAAAAAAGGAATCCGAGTTAGATGATTTAAAATCGTTGCTGGAAGAGGAAAAAATTAGTAGCTCTATGCAAGAGGTTATTGATAAGGGCGAGTTTTTTGATAGGCTCGACGTAATGTCGTATGAGGGGCGTTATGCGGCTAACTTGTATCTTCAGCGGCTCGATATTAAGGTGGCTATTAAAAATGACTCTAAGGAGATTATGTTTGTTGCTATCCGCAAGGAGATGCCGCAATTTGGCATATTGAAGGTTATGGCGAATGCTCCGATTTATATTCCTTTGGGTATTGAATCTCTGAAGGCGGTGATCAATCAAGAGGATGTTACATCGTTAGCTGTCCCGTATAGTAAAGAGCGGCTTTTCGAGGTATTGAATAAGGTGAGCCCTGAAGCTGCGCTGAAAGTGGAAGCCCAGGGAGTTGATCGTCTAGCGAAGATTCCGTTAGATGCCGAAATTAAAGAGAAGTTGCTAGAGTCTTTTGGTCTTGGTTCTCAGAAAGAGCGGACCTAACGCGATACACCGTAGCCACTCCGCAGCCAGCTAGACGAGCAATTTCCGCAGCCGATGCGCGAGGGAATTTACGCTGCGCAGTTTCGACAGCTTGCCAAATCGCTTGATTCTTCCCCCGTTTAGGAATTGCTTCTCCGCGTGCTTTTCGGCGTTCAATCCCTTCTTTTATGCGCTCTACACGTTTGTCTTGGTCAAGGCGAGACATGGTGGCCATTAAGTCAAGCAGCATCGAATTCACAACTGACATAACTTGAGATGTGATATCTGTTGTTGAAGCTAGCATGTGAGTTGTCGGCAAGTCTGCCACGACCAGCTTAATATCGCGCTGCTCGATTGTTGTTCTCAACTGCTTCCATTCTTCTGTGGAGAGGCGCGACAGCCGATCTACGCTTTCGCAAAGAAGCACATCACCTTGATGAGCGTCGTTCAGCAATCGCACCAAATGCGGGCGGTCAAGCTTCGTACCGCTAGCGTTCTCGGCATAAACACCGACGATATTTAAGCCAAGCTCCTCAGCAAGTCTGACAAGCTTGCTTTCGGCTCGGCGACAGTCTTGTTCTTTCGTTGAGGCGCGAAGGTAAATGCGGGCATTGTGCATGGCTGTCCTATCAGATAACTATGTGGCAGATAGTAAGATGATAATTCTATCACATTGCCTGGTCAATGTACTCTTCTGATAGAGACTGATATGCGTGCGGCATGCTTTCGGAAGGGTATAGAGGTTTGATAGGAGTATTTCGCCCTCCCACAGCTCTTGCTTGGTTCGATTTCGGGTTGGTGCCTGATAGGCTGTCGGGAATCATCATGAAAGGACTCTGGAGATATGCCCGCCGTTATCGCTGAGAACGATGTGTCAATTTGGGACGACGAAACCGGAGCTGTTTATCACTATCCCAAGCGATACAGCTCCATCCTTAAGCCTGGGGTGCAGGTGATCTACTACAAAGGCAGGATGACAGATAAGTCCTTCGCTGATCAGCGGCTCAGCGCTCAACCGCACTACTTTGGTGCTGCACGTATTGGCAAGGTTTACCCCGACCCGAAAAGCTCGAAAGGTGATCTTTTTGCGTTGATCGAGAGTTTCCAGCAATTTGAGCAGGCAGTTCTGGCAAAGGAAGGGTCTGGCTACCTCGAATCCATACCGCCATCGAGGTCTAGTAACTACTGGCGTAGCGGGGTTCGTGAGATTGGACAGCACACCTTCGATAGCATCATGGCTAAGGCCGAGATTAAGCCATCGCAGGCCACCGAAAGCGGTGGCAATGAAGCCACATGGGGCTTCGAGTCCCGCACCGAGGGCAATCCATCGACCTACTACGGAATTCGCTACGAACGTGACCCCAAGCTGCGTCTCCAGGCAATTGCGATTCACGGTTTAGCTTGCAAGGCGTGCGGCTTTGACTTCGGGAAGGCGTACGGCGAGTACGCTAAGGGCTATATCCACGTCCATCACACGCAGCCCATTTCTGAATTCGAGGCGCCCAGAGTCGTGAATCCTGAAACTGACCTGGTGACCCTCTGTGCAAATTGCCATGCAGTGGTTCATCGCAGGCGTGATCGGACGCTTAGTGTCGATGAGTTGAAAGGGATTGTTCGTGGGAAATGGGTTTGTGCTAAGGCTGATGAATAGGTAGGTATGGAGATATTGACAGGCAGTTGATGCGTTGATGTCAATACGGCATCATCACTGAGCATCCAAAGCCTTTAATGGAGTAGTTATGAGCATAGGGAAATATTTCGCCTTGTCTGTCGTGCTGGCGTCAACTGCAGTCCATGCGGAAATTACCAGCTTAACCGGCGATATTGAATACGGGCCTGCCAGGGATATGGTAAACAAAGCCCCAGTTTGCTCATCGGCTACGGACTTTTTCGAAATGTTCCAGGTAGCGGCTAATACTGAAGATCAGGCAGCAGTGGGGGCCGCGTGGGAGGCGCTGGTTAAGCGCGGGGCATGTACGCTACTTCCTCCCCAAACAGTCTACGTAAATGCTTTGCGGATGGCACAGATAAGTGGGTCTGCACGGAAAGAACCATCAGTTTACACTGTGGCGAAAATTCGCGCTGATGGGAAAGAGCTTTTCGTGCTACCCAATAATCTGGTGGGCGAAGCAGGTTTTGATATTATCAAGCAGTCACAGCAGCTGAATAAGCGTAACGGCATGCCGCTGGTTCAATAAGCAGAGGTGTATAGGGTGCGCTTAAGCACCCTATACCAATATTGATATGTCCGAAGTGTTCACACTGCAATTGCGGTAGCCTCTGCCTTCTTAATTTTTAGGCGCGTGAAGAAAAATCTTTTGTGGTGCTCTCCAGTCCCAAAGTGCTTGTCTCGCACTTTTGCCAAATAGCTTAAATGCCTAAAGCAACGTGCGAAAGCTGTATGGTCGCCCCTGTTCAATAAGTGCGGCAACGAGAAGTGTATGGAGCCTCCAGACGCGCTTTTCCAGCTTGTTTCGAGTAAGCCCCATAGTCCGCTATGGCCTTCGCCTGAAAACGCGCCCAGGCGCCTGTAAATCGCTTTAAACGCTATGAAAACATGGTAGTGTCCGGACTTGCTGGTGCCGACTTCCCTGACTGCGCCCGTGACTATGTGCTTGTGCTTTCCCCACTTGCTTGACCGTAAATGGTCCTTGACCCGTTTAAGGAAGCTGCTGACGACTGAGTTTTCTAACTTAGCGTCTGAATAAGATTTTCGCGGGAAATGAAGATCAAAACGCAGCACGGAAACACGACTATGCATACTCATTATCGCCATGAGCTGCGAATGTATTGACTCGAGGATTTCAGTGTACAGCCCGAGGTTTAGGGCCTTGCTGGCATTGACCGGAAGATTCTTGAAGCTATTTTTATAAGTGATGTGCATTCGCATACGAAATTCTATTGTTTGATTAAATATCCTCTGCTGATATTTTATAAAATTATTTTCCAATAGCTTTATATGTTCTTGTTGGTGATGGTCTTGGTGACTGGTAATAGATATCTAATAAGATATTACTAATATACAACAAGGTTCCGCCCGGGATGCCTGGCATGCTCTAGCTTTGGCTGTAATTTTGTTATCGCAGAATGAGTGCAGAGCGCGGATTGGCGTCGCTTGCAAATTCATGCTCTCACGAAAAAATCGTTTTCTAAACAGCTTTTAAAAAGAAAGTTGCTAGGCCACTAAAAGGCTCGGAGAAAATGATAGAACGCCATTTCAGTGAAAACGGATGGGGGGCTGTTGTGGGGAATATCTTTTGATGTAAAAGGCCCATAACCGCGGCATTGTACTTGACGCGGCATAGGGCTCTTGGGTTAGTTACTAGCGAATCAGCTGGCGAAGCGCTGCCTGAGCGGAGCTGTCGGTCTTTCCGACCATCGCTGATGTGTTAATAAGCCTAAAGTCATCTGGGCCTAACGGCTGGAAGGGGTTCGCGAGTATTTCAATATCAAAATGCTGGATGGTGTTGCCGAATTTACCTAGTGCTACGCCTGTCACAGTATTTGCTCCAGCCCTTCTAAGGAGGGCGGACGCTACCCCGAACGAAAGGCCATAGGTTGTGCAGTCGTCTACTACGATCACATTTCGCCCGCGAATGCTTTTTGCATAAGCGGGATTGAGGTGCATGGTCGTTATCTGGCCGGTAGGATCGCAACGATTACCGCCCCGCCCAGCAGAGCGCTTATCGGACGGGGTGTGCCGAATAAACAATGGGGTAGATAAACGCGCAAACTGAACCCGGGACACTATTGTGCGCAGTCTGTGCGTGAACGATGAAAGTACTTCCGTATCATCATTTCGGCTTTTTGAGGACGGGTATACGGCCCAAAAGAGGGCACCAGTACCGCCCACTCCATCGATCAATAGAGACCGGGCGCAAACGATGAGAAGTGCGGTCAACCGGTGACCACCATTTTTGACAGTGTTGGTGAGTTTCTGCGAAAAGACAACTTGAGCATCATCCCGGCCATAACCGGATAGATCGGTTAATGCTTTAACTGAATATTTTTGGCCTTGTCCTTCAAACCACCAATGTCCGTCCCACCCTTCCGTCAAATCAATCACATTGCGAACTTCTTGTGGAGTGTCGATTCTCACCCCAAGAGCCCTAACTTGGTTATCGTTTGACCAGCCTGCGGCAATTAGAACGGCTTCACCATTCTTCGCCATTTGAATATCTTCGGCCTTTGCTGCAAGGACCAAAACGTCATACGTTGGCTTTTTCAAAGCGCCAGCAATTTCCCGAACTATGTTGCCATTCTGACGCCCTTCGTTTTGTACGTATCCGACTCCTGTTCCCCTAAAGCACTCGTCAAACCAGTCGGGCTTGTTATGGTTCGATACAACGAAAACATAGTTGCCTCGCTGCTGCTCTCCAATTAATGCTTGTATGACGTTAGTGTTCAGATGGCCGTTGTGATGAATGGCCGCTTGCGATGTGATAAGTATTAGCATCCTTACTCCTTAGACGTCTACATCAGATCAAGCTTAACTGAGGGTCGGTTAGTTCGTTGTCTAGTTCACCTGAGGCTTCTGACCGAGTGTCGCAGTCGGTGATGTGGCTCTCGCTGGCTTCGTTTAGTTCATCTGAAGCTGAGCTGCTTCCAGGAAAGCCGACGACGGTATGCAATAGGTCAAGTGACTGAATCGGTAGTTCAATCGATTCCGCGCCATATTCCTTTGCCGAGAAAGAAAGTTCGGGCCTTTCGTAGTCTGTAGTTGGCAGTAATATGTTAAGTATCTTTTTGTTGTATTTGTGTGCAAATTTTACGGTGTGCGCTGTGCCGCTTTTAATCTGCCATTCTGCGGGTATCAAAATATCGCAAAGCCCGGCTTGTATTCTGTTTCTCCTGACGAAGTTCTCTGCGCTGTATGACTGGTTTGGTAGATACTCGCTTAATATTGTTCCGTTATGAGCAATAATTTGTTCCCGGATGCTCTCTGAACCCTTCGGATAATTGTTTAGGATGCCAGTCCCTAGAACTGCTACTGTCGGAATTCGATACCTTATGGATTCGAGATGACATGCTTGGTCGATGCCAGTTGCTAGCCCGCTGACTGTAATGCAATCTGCTCCAGCTAAGCTTGCAACGGCGCAGCGGGTGAGAAATAAACCGTCTTCTGAAGGCTTGCGTGTTCCGACTATAGCTACGGCGCGCCGCTCGAGATTTTCAAGGTTTCCTTGAATGAAAAGCCAGTGTGGTGAATCGGGGATTAATCGAAGTTTGTTTGGGAATTCCGGTTCGCCTTTGAAGCATAGGCGAATCCCCATATTTGCTAGTTCCCGAGCAGTTTCTAAGCCCTTTGCCCATAACGCTTCTTGTTGAGCATCATCCTTGCCATCGTCCACAAAATGCTTCGAGATGCCATGCCCCGATGGGTCCTTGAGCGCCTTCTTAAAGCCAACGCCACTCTCTGCTAGTTTATGAAGCGTCCAGAATCCGAGCCCTTTCAAAGCGGACAAAGCTAAAAAAGCTACTCGCTCATTTCTCCAAAATTCTCTGTCATCCATCATGCGGCCTTTAGCCATCCCTCGGCGAACTCAATTATTGATGGTGGATTTATGATTGTGTCAGTGGATGCGTGATTGATTATTCCAAGGTTGCCTGTGCCTAGGAGCCGTGTCCAGGCCATTCCGCGGGTGTAAAAAGACGGGTGTATAGGGCTACAAAGGTAGCAGGTTGTGGCCACCTGCTGCGGCCACCAACAACCCACGCTTGGCTGCCGCCTGGCCTTGCACATCAGCGAGATCAGGGTAGGGCAGCACCTGACGCAACAGCCCTTGGGCTTGGAAGGGGTCGATCGGAGCCACACCGTTGAAATGTGCAGCGACTTCCAGCAAATGGTCGGCCGCGTAGACCACCAATCCCGAGGCCAGGCTGGCTTCCTCGGCATTGGCTCGCGGTACCAGTAGGGCACGCCCGGCCTGGCGGGCCGCGAGCGCTGCAGGCAGCACGCCCTGAACCGGTCGCAGTGAGCCGGAAAGCGCCAGCTCGCCCAGGCATTCGAGCGTGTCGAGGCGGTCGGCGGGAATCTGACCGCTCGCCGCCAATATGCCCAGCGCAATGGCCAGATCGAAACGGCCACCATCCTTCGGTAGATCGGCTGGAGCGAGATTGAGGGTGATTCGTCGAGCCGGGAAGTCGAAGCCGGACGTCTGGATCGCGCTGCGCACGCGATCCTTGCTTTCCTTGACAGCCGTCTCCGGCAAGCCAACCAGAGCCAGCGAAGGCAGCCCGTTGGCGAGGTGCGCCTCCACCGTCACAGTGGGCGCTTCCACACCGACCTGGGCGCGGCTGTGGACAATTGCGAGGGACATCCGATCACTCCTTTGATCGTGACGCCAGCCGGCCTATTCGGAGGCGGGTGGCGCGAGTTTCTCTTCCAGCTCGGCGACCTTGGCTTCGAGGGCTTCGAGCCTCGCGCGGGTGCGCGCAAGCACCACCATCTGACTGTCGAATTCTTCGCGGCTGACCACATCGAGCTTGCTCAGCGCACCTTGCACGATGCCTTTGAGCTGGGCTTCCACTTCCGCGCGAGGCAAGGGGTTTTCACCGCTGAAAAGCCGTGAGGCCTGGGCGCCGACGGCGTCGAGAAAAGCTTTGGGTGGGAACATGAGCATCACCTGTTTCTGAGCGACGCGCAGTGTAGCACGGGCTGTTCAGCCGTCCGGCCGGCGCCAGTGCACGATTGCGGGCACGCCGTTGCGCTGCCATGCACCGGCATGGTGCGTGATCCGGCAGGCGGGTTGTGCCGTGGGCTCGCGCGGCCTTTGCGGAGCGCCTGAGGCCGGGCATTGCAAAAAGCTGGCATTGATTCTGCTTAGGTCCATGTGACGTATGCACCAGCAGGTTGCGGTGCATAGGCGATTCGGGACGTTTCGTCGGATCGGTTGATGGTGTCGGATGGTCGCTCGGCAACGCCGGCGCGTTACAAGAGCCAGACACTGCGCTTAGACTTGAGCCGGGTTCGTACTTCTGGGGCAAGTCCACCTAAACGGGAGAAGTTTCATGAAACTAGTCACTGCCATCATCAAGCCGTTCAAGCTGGACGACGTACGCGAGTCGCTGTCCGAGATTGGCGTACAAGGCATCACGGTCACCGAGGTCAAGGGTTTCGGTCGCCAGAAAGGTCATACCGAGCTTTATCGCGGGGCTGAATACGTGGTCGATTTTCTGCCGAAGGTGAAGATCGACGTAGCAATCGCCGATGACCAGCTCGATCGCGTGATCGAGGCCATCACCAAGGCGGCCAACACCGGGAAGATTGGCGACGGCAAGATCTTCGTCGTGAATCTGGAGCAAGCCATTCGCATCCGCACTGGCGAAACCGATACCGACGCAATCTGACGTTCCGGCGCGTAGCGCACGTTTGACCGGGCGGTAACGCCCGACACGTCGCCACGCACCGCCCGAGCATTTGCGATTGCCTGCCTAGCAGGCCTACGAACCCCACGCCCCAGGAGTAAAACCATGACTCTGCGAAAATTCGCAGGGCTAGGAGCCCTTTTGTCTCTGATAAGCCCAGGCATCGCCATGGCGCAGGAGGCAACGCTTGATTCCGGCGATACGGCATGGATGCTCACAGCCGCTGCGCTGGTGCTGTTCATGACGATTCCAGGCCTGGCGCTGTTCTACGGCGGCATGGTCCGTTCCAAGAACATCCTCTCGGTCATGATGCAGTGCTTCGCCATCACTGGCCTGATGAGCATCCTGTGGATGGTCTACGGCTACAGCCTGGCGTTCGACACGGCGGGCATGGAAGCAGGCGTCACCAACCTCAATTCTTTCGTCGGCGGACTCGGGCGTGCATTCCTGAGCGGCCTGACGCCCGACAGCCTCACCGGCACCGTGCCGGAAAGCGTGTTCATCACCTTCCAGATGACCTTCGCCATCATTACCCCGGCGCTGATCGTCGGTGCCTTCGCCGAGCGCATGAAGTTCTCCGCGATGCTGGTATTCATGGGCGTCTGGTTCACGCTGGTATATGCGCCAATCGCCCATATGGTCTGGGGCGGCGACGGCGGCCTGATGTGGGACTGGGGCGTGCTTGATTTTGCGGGCGGCACCGTGGTCCACATCAACGCGGGTATTGCTGGCCTCGTGGCGTGCATCGTGCTCGGCAAGCGCAAGGGCTTTCCGACCACCCCGATGGCGCCGCACAACCTCGGCCTGACCCTGGTCGGCGCGGCGATGCTCTGGATCGGCTGGTTTGGCTTCAATGCCGGCTCCTCGCTCGCTGCTAACGGCACCGCGGGCATGGCCATGCTGGTTACCCAGGTTGCAACCGCTGCGGCTGCGCTGAGCTGGATGTTTGCTGAGTGGCTGACCCACGGCAAACCCAGCGCGCTGGGCATCGCTTCAGGTGTGGTGGCCGGCCTGGTTGCCATTACCCCGGCAGCCGGCACGGTCGGCCCGATGGGCGCGCTGATTATCGGTCTCGCCTCGGGCGTCATCTGCTTCTTCTGTGCCACCAGCCTTAAACGCAAGCTCGCTTACGACGATTCCCTGGACGCCTTTGGTGTGCACGGGGTCGGCGGCATCGTCGGCGCGCTGTTGACGGGTGTGTTCGCGGCCCCGGCACTGGGCGGCTTCGGTGAGGTGGAAAACATCGCACTGCAGCTGTGGATCCAGTTCAAGGGCGTGCTCTTCACCGTCGTCTACACCGCCATCGTCACCTTCCTGATCCTCAAGGTGATCGATGTGGTGATGGGGCTGCGTGTCACCGAAGAAGAAGAAACCATCGGCCTGGACCTCAGCCTGCACAACGAGCGCGGCTACAACCTGTAAGCACACGGAGTGCGCCCGGAGCCAACCCGGGCGCCTTAACCGAACAGCGCTGTAAGGCGCTCGGCAAAAGGTGATAAAAAAATGGATAGCACAGCTTTGATACCCGTCCAGTACGGACTCGATACCTTCTACTTCCTCATCTGCGGTGCGCTGGTGATGTGGATGGCGGCCGGTTTTTCCATGCTCGAAGCCGGTTTGGTTCGGGCGAAAAACACCGCTGAAATCCTCACCAAGAACATCGTGCTCTACGCGGTGGCTTCGATCATGTATCTGCTGATCGGCTACTACATCATGTATTCCAGCCCGGACGGCGGGATCCTGCCGAGCCTGGGCTTCCTGATCGGTGACGAGAACGCCGTCGACGTAGTCGCCGCAGGGGGCGAGGACGCGCCTTATTACTCGACCCGTGCCGACTTCTTCTTCCAGGTCGTCTTCGCCGCAACCTGCATGTCAGTGGTGTCGGGTGCAGTGGCCGAGCGGATGAAGCTCTGGGCATTCATCGCCTTCGCGGTGGTGATGACTGGCGTGATCTATCCCGTACAGGGCTTCTGGAAGTGGGGCGGCGGTTTCCTCGATGCGGCCGGTTTCCTCGACTTCGCGGGCTCTGGTCTGGTGCACATGGCGGGCGCATCCGCTGCCCTGGCCGGCGTGCTGCTGCTGGGTCCGCGCAAGGGTAAGTACGGCCCTAACGGACAGATCAACGCGATCCCCGGCGCCAACCTGCCGTTGGCGACCCTGGGTGCCTTTATCCTGTGGATGGGCTGGTTCGGCTTCAACGGCGGTTCGCAGCTGAAGATGAGCACCATCGAAGACGCCAACGCGGTAGCTCAGGTGTTTACCAATACCAACATGGCGGCCGCCGGTGGCCTGGTTGCGGCGCTGATCACGGCACGTCTTCTGTTCGGCAAGTCGGATCTGACCATGGTCCTTAACGGTGCACTGGCGGGTCTGGTTGCCATTACCGCTGAGCCACTGACGCCAAGCGCGCTGCAGTCAGTGCTCATTGGTGGCGTGGGTGGCGTGCTGGTGGTCTTCAGCATCCTGGCCCTGGACAAACTCAAGCTCGATGACCCGGTCGGTGCCATTTCGGTGCATGGCGTAGTGGGCATGTGGGGACTGCTGGCGGTGCCGCTGACCAATGCGGACGCGACATTCGGCGCGCAGTTGTTGGGCTTGGTGTCGATCTTCGCTTGGGTGTTCATTGCCAGCTTGATCGTCTGGGGCATCCTCAAAGCGGTCATGGGGCTGCGGGTGAGCGAAGAGGAAGAATACGAGGGCGTCGACGTTGTCGAGTGCGGCCTCGAGGCTTATCCGGAGTTCACCAACAAGCGCTGAGTTCACCGCTGTTGATAAGGGCGCCTCAGGGCGCCCTTTGTTTTTTCTGGCGCCGCGCTAGAATGCGCGCGTTCAAGAGCCGAAGGGGGCTTTGCGAATGTGGCGACAGACACTGATCACGCTGCGCCCGAGGCCGCGAGGCTTCCATCTGATAACCGACGAGCTGCTTGCACAGCTGCCGGAACTGCAACAATGCGAGGCCGGTCTGTTACACCTGTGGCTGCGGCATACCTCGGCTTCATTGACCATCAATGAGAATGCCGATGGTGCAGTCCGGCGCGATTTCGAGCGGTTTTTCAACCGTCTTGTGCCGCAGGGCGAAGCTGGCTACGAACACGATTACGAAGGGCCGGACGATCTGCCGGCACATTTCAAGGCGAGCCTGCTGGGTTGCCAGGTGAGTTTGCCCGTACGCGAGGGGCGCTTGGCGCTGGGGACCTGGCAGGGCGTCTATCTGGGGGAACACCGGGATCAAGGTGGCGCCAGGCAAGTACTGGCCACGTTGCACGGAATGGCAAGTTGAATTTTTTTTGGCGATGGCGAACAAAGCACATCGCTGGGCTATAACTTCCGCTTTGGCAAGTACGAGGTTGAACATGAGCGACGAAGAATTAGAACAAGACGATCTGGACACAAACGACGAGGACGAGGGCGAGGAGTTGGCTGCTGCCGATGACGGCGAAGCCGAAAACAGCGCCGACGACGAAAGCACTGACAGTGACCGTGCGACGCCCGCCAGTAAAAAGAAGGCCAAGGCGGTTGTTGTCGAAGAGCTGCCAAGTCTGGAGGCCAAGCAGAAGGAACGGGACGAGCTGGCTCGTGCGATGGAAGAGTTTCTGGCACGCGGGGGGCGCGTACAGGAAGTCGAACCCAACGTCGTCGCTGATCCGCCGAAGAAGCCCGACAGTAAATACGGCAGCCGCCCTATCTAACGTCGAGAGGTTCTGATTGGACAATAGGTCACGTCGCCAGGCGGGACCGCTAAGAAGCCCAGCACGGTTGTGTTGGGCTTTGTCGTATCTGCGGGAGCGTCAGGCTATCGCCACCGGGCGAGCAGCGCAGGCAACTCTGCCAGGCTGCGAACCTCGGCGTCGGGCTGGCCTTCGTGCTGCCACGCTTTTCCGCCCGGGTTGAACCAGATGGCACGAACGCCAGCGCGCTGCGCTCCACCGATGTCATCGTCGGGATGGTCGCCGATATGGACGGCGTGCTCGGCGGCTACGCCCGCTCGCGCGAGCGCTTCCTGGAACGGTCGAGGGTCCGGCTTGCCAATCCCCAGCTCCTCCGCGCACAAGGCAAACTGGAAATAGTCGGCCAAGCCCAGCCGCCGGATGTCCGCGTTGCCGTTGGTCAGCACGCCAAGCGTGTAGTGATTGGCCAGATGCTCAAGCGTAGGGTGTACATCAGGAAAGAGGTCGATGGCGTGGCGCGCCTCGAGAAAGACTTCAAATGCCTGATCGGCGAGGGTGCCTGCCTCGCCTTCCAAGTAGCCGGCGTCATGCAAGGCGTGGAACAGGATGCGGCGGCGCAGCTCGCTGATACGGTGCTTGAGACCAGGTTCGGCCTCGACCAACATGCGGCGGATCGCGGCGAGCGATTCCACCGGAAACCCGCCAAGCCGCGGTGCATGCTGACCCAGCCAGTCGCGCAGGCTGTTCTCCGCGCTGTGAATGACCGGGCCGACGTCCCACAGTGTGTCGTCAAGGTCAAAGGTGATCAGTTGAATACTCATGGTTCACTGCCTTGCTTGCGTTTGGCGCGTGGGTGCGCCTGGTCATAGACCTTGGCCAGATGCTGGAAGTCCAGGTGGGTATAAATCTGAGTGGTGCCGATGTCTGCATGGCCGAGCAGCTCCTGCACGGAGCGCAAATCCTGGGAGGATTCCAGCATGTGGCTGGCAAAGCTGTGCCTGAGCATATGCGGGTGCAGGTGCTGACCCAGCTCACGCACGCCCGCCTGGCGCACCCGTAGCTGCACTGCCCGTGGTCCCAGGCGCCGCCCCTGCTGGCTGACGAACACGGCGCCATCCGACGGGTTGCTCAACGCACGCAGCGGCAGCCAGGCCTCAAGGGCTTCGCGCGCTTTGCGGCCGACGGGTAGCACCCGCGCCTTGTTGCCCTTGCCTTGAACCTGAATCAGCCCGTCGGGCAGGTCCAGCTGGTCGAGGTTGAGCCCGACCAGCTCGGCCAAGCGTAATCCTGATGAATAGAACAGCTCCAGCATCGCCTGGTCACGATGGCCGATGAAGTCGTCCTCGATACCGCCATCGAGCAATTGCATGGCGCGGTCGGTGTCGAGCAGTCGCGGCAGGCGCCGTTCACCTTTGGGTGCGGAGATGCCGGCAGCCGGATCGTGGGCGCAGCGGCCCTCCTGATTGAGATAGCGATACAGCCCACGCATCGACGACAGCAACCGAGCGAGGCTGCGTCCGGATTGGCCCTGGCGATGCTGCTCGGCAATGAGCTGGCGTACATGCGGACTTTTTAGCTGCTGCCAGTCGGCCAGCCGCTGCTTGTCACAGAAGCTGACCACCTTGGCCAGGTCGCGACGATAGCCGTCGAGTGTATGCGGCGACATCTGCCGCTCGCTGCGCAAGTGTTCGAAGTAGGCGTCGAGGTCGGTTTGCATGAGCGGCTTCCTGGGAGTGCCGGCTAGCTACGGGCTGCGCCTGACGCTCAGGCTGTAGCCCGTCGTATCGGGAGGCTGGTCGCTCAGCGCACCGAGCGCAGCGGTGTGGAGTAGGACGGCAGGACGCGGGTCAGCACTTCGGCAATGTAGCCGAGGAACAAGGTGCCCAGTGAGCTCTTGTAGTGCTGCGGGTCTTCGCTGCCAATCGCGAGAATGCCCTGCTGCTGGTTCAGTGCGACCACCGCCGCCGAGCCGATGCTGCGGCTTTCCTGTTCGCCGAAGAGGTAAGCCAGTTCGTGCGGACGAAGCACGCCGCAGACAGTCTTGCCGCTGCCGAGCAGCCCGCCGATCGCTTGCTGGGCTTCAGCGCTGGTGACGCTGCGCCCCACTGGCAGCGGCGTTTCGCTGAACAGGATCAGGCTCACGAATGGCACCTGGAACTCGTGACGCAGGCTTTCGTCCACCGCGCCGATGACCTCTTCCAGGCTGTTCGCATCCAGCAGATCCAGCACCAGTCGACGCGTTTTGTCGAACAGCCGGTCGTTATCGCGCGCTACATCCATCAGGTGCGACAAACGATGGCGTACCTCGATGTTTCGCTCACGCAGCAGTTTGACCTGCCGCTCGACCAGCGACACGGCAGTGCCGGGCTGATGGGGAATGCGCAGCTCCAAAATCAGTTCGTCGTGATCGACAAAGAACTCCGGATGAGCCCGCAGATAAGCCGCGACGGCTTCTGCGTCCGGCAGCTGTGGCTTGTCCTGGTTTTGCTCGGTCATAGGCGAACCTGTCCTTCGAATACGCGAACGGCGGGGCCGGTCATCATAACGGGCTGTCCAGCGCCTGCCCATTCAATGGACAGACGGCCGCCCGGCAGATCGAGCTGCACCGGAGAATCCATCCAGCCTTGCTGAATCGCGGCGACTGCCGCCGCGCAGGCGCCGGTACCGCAGGCTTGGGTTTCGCCTGCGCCGCGCTCCCAGACTCGCAGCTTGGCGTGCTGACGGTCGATCACTTGGATGAAGCCGGCGTTGACCCGCTGGGGAAAGCGCGAATGATGCTCGATCTTCGGCCCGAGGCCGTGCACCGGAGCGTTGTCGACGTCCTCCACACGGAGCACGGCGTGGGGGTTGCCCATGGATACAGCGGCGATATTCAGCTGCTGGCCATCGACGTCTAGCGGATAACTCAAGGCCTGTATATCAGCCAGGAAAGGGATCTCGGCCGGAGTCAGGCGAGGCGGGCCCATGTCGACACTGATCTGCCCGTCAGGACGGATGTTCAGCTCGATAATGCCGCCTTTGGTCTCGACGCGGATCTGCCGCTTCATGGTCAGGCGCTTGTCCAGTACGAAGCGGGCAAAGCAGCGCGCACCGTTACCGCATTGCTCCACCTCCGAACCATCGGAGTTGAAGATGCGATAGCGGAAATCCACGTCGGGATTATGCGGCGGCTCGACCAGCAGCAGCTGATCGAAACCCACGCCGGTATGCCGATCACCCCATTGCTTGGCGTGCTTGGGCTGGATGTGCGCGTGCTGGCTGATCAGGTCGATGACCATAAAATCGTTGCCCAGGCCGTGCATCTTGGTAAAACGCAAAAGCATCGTTGTGGCCTCAGGCAGGCAGCAGGCTTTCGCCAGCGTATAGCTCCTGCACGCTTTCGCGGCGGCGCACTTCGTAGGCTTCGTCGCCATCCACCAGCACCTCGGCAGCACGGCCGCGGGTGTTGTAGTTCGAACTCATGACGAAACCATAGGCACCCGCGGAACGAACGGCCAGCAGATCGCCCTCGGCGAGTACCAGCGGACGCTCCTTGGCAAGGAAGTCACCGGTCTCGCAGATCGGGCCGACGATGTCGTAGTGGCGCGCCTCGCCTTCACGCGGCTGCACCGGTACGACGTCCATCCAGGCCTGATAAAGGGCAGGACGGATGAGGTCATTCATCGCTGCGTCGACGATGGCGAAATCCTTGTGCTCGGTGTGCTTGAGGTATTCAACACGGGTCAGCAGCAGCCCAGCATTGGCCACGATCGACCGCCCGGGCTCGAACACCAGCGCCAGGGCGCGACCGTCGATGCGCTTACGCACGGCCTGGATGTAGTCGCCGGCAAGCGGTGGCTGCTCCTCGCGATAGCGCACGCCCAGGCCGCCACCAAGATCCAGATGTTTGATGCGGATGCCACGCACGGCGAGCCGGTCGATCAAGGCCAGCAGCCGGTCGAGCGCATCGAGGAACGGTGGCAGCGTGGTGAGTTGCGAGCCGATGTGGCAATCGACGCCGACAACTTCCAGGTTGCCCAGCTCGTGCGCGCGGGCATAGACCTCTTCGGCGTCGGCGATGGCGATGCCGAACTTGTTTTCCTTGAGGCCGGTGGAAATGTAGGGATGGGTTCCGGCATCGACATCCGGATTGACCCGCAGCGAAACCGGTGCCACGGCGCCCAGCTCGGCTGCAACCTGCTGCAGGCGCTCGAGCTCGTCGGTCGATTCGACGTTGAAGCAGTGCACGCCGACTTCCAGCGCGCGGCGCATGTCGTCGCGCGTCTTGCCAACGCCGGAGAACACGATGCGGTCAGGCTGCCCGCCGGCCGCCAGGACGCGCTCGAGTTCGCCACGCGAAACGATGTCGAAGCCGGCGCCAAGGCGGGCCAGTACGTTGAGTACGCCAAGGTTCGAGTTCGCCTTGACGGCAAAACAGACCAGATGCGGCATGCCTTGCAGTGCGTCGGCATAGGCGCGGTACTGTGCCTCGATATGTGCTCGAGAGTAGACGTAGGTGGGGGTGCCGAAGCGTTGCGCGAGAGCGGGCAACGCCACACCCTCCGCGAAGAGCTGACCGTCGCGGTACGAGAAGGCCTCCATGAATGCCTCCTTACAGTTCGAATCGGTCTTTGGAACGTTCTTTGGCAGTTGCCTCGTCGTCCGGTAGGTAAAGCGGGCCTTTCTGGCCGCAGCCGGTAAGCGCGGAAGCGAGAACCGCCAATGCGATGAGTGGAAGCAGCAGACGCTTCATTGGGGGGTAATCCTAGAAAAATCGATGGGCCGGAGTATACCCAGCACCTGTCGGATTGCCTATGTGGCCGCGCTCGCCGGTCCCACATCGGAAGCCTGCCCGGACCGCCGCTCGCTAGACGCGGCGGTGGCCTGCTAAGCTCGCCCGCATCGTCGGTGGCCCCCGGTGCCACCGTGCAACCCGTACCGAGGAAATGGATTCATGAGCCTGAGCGAAGCCCGCTTTCACGATCTTGTCGACGCTGCGCAGGAAGAAATCGAGGACGTGTTCGACCACAGCGGTATGGACGTCGATCTGGAGAATTCCGGTGGCGTGCTGACCGTGCGTTTCGAGAACGGCACCCAGTTGATCTTCAGTCGTCAGCCCCCGCTGCGCCAGCTGTGGGTGGCCGCGCGTTCCGGTGGATTCCATTTCGACTACGACGAGTCCAGCTCGCTGTGGATCTCTGATGCCAACGATGAGCGTCTCGGCGAACTCTTGTCCCGAGTTACCGAGCAGCAGGGTGGCGAGGCGCTTGAGTTCGAAGACCTGTGAGGGTGGCGCGCAGCTGATCCAAGCCACGAATCAGGTGCCCTTGCTTATTTAATGAGCTGTGATAGGGTCGGTTACAGGTTAAATAACCCCGCCTTTGGGCGGGGTTTTGTTTTTTAGTCTGTTTACTTTTTTCAGGAGCTGACCCGCACCCATGACCAGCGCACCGCCCATCATCATCACTCAACCCGATCTCCAGCGACTCGAGCGCTTGCTCGACGGTCTGGCTGACTACGGTCCGGCCGCCGAGGCGCTCGAAGAGGAGTTGTCCCGCGCCCAGGTGGTCGAGCGCAGCGAGTTGCCCGCCGGCGTGGTGTCGATGAACTCCCGCGTTCATTGCCGCGATGAGGGTGTCGGCAAGGATTATCATCTGACGCTGGTGTTTCCTCAGGATGCCGGCAAGGAAGGAACCGTTTCGGTCCTGGCGCCGGTAGGCACAGCACTGTTGGGCATGACCGTGGGCCAACACATCGATTGGCCAACACCCAGCGGCAAGGTACTCAAGCTGACCCTGCTGGCTGTCGAGTACCAGCCGGAAGCCGCGGGCGACGTCAATCTCTGAGAAGTTTGTGACAAAGCGCGTTCGCACAACGGTTCAGAGTGACTCCAGCGCCTGGTTGAGTGCTGCTTCCAGATGCGCCTTGTAGCGCAGGTGCTGAACCGTCTGGGCCCGACCGGTACCGTGCAGGCCCGACATGTCTAGATCGGTTATGTAACAGGGGTAGCGCTCGGCACCGCGCCGCTGCGCAAGAATGAAATGCGCGACGGCGGCGAACAGCTCGGCGCCGTATTCCAGGCTCGAAAACTCCTGATGGTTACAGTACAGGGTCACCCGTGAGCGGCCTCGCTCGCTGTGTTCGACAATGGCCTGCACGTCATAGAAAGGATCGCCGACATTTTCCCGGGGGGAAGGTCTGCGCTCGATGTCCAGTGCCTGGCCGGCTGCCGGTGCCATGAGTCGGTAGAACAGGATGTCCATCGCTGCCAGCCGGTTTTCCTCGAACGGCAGCTGGGTGTTGCGGCGGTAACTCACTGATTGCAAAAAGCGCAGCAAGGGCGTTAGCAGCCGCTGCTCGTCTCGATAGGGTTGCTGCTGCCGCCAGAGCGCGTTGAATTCATCGAGAACGGTGATCTCCGCCTGGCTTCCTTGAACACGGTAGAAAACTTGGATGCAGTGCGCTCTGGCCTGACCAAGGATCAGGGGCAGGTCGGTTCCTTCGAGTGCGTGTCGCTCCACGCGAATGGGTCGGACGCTGTGGTGAGCCTCGCCAAGATGTTCCAGCAGGGCCGGCATGTCACTCAACGTGGTATGCCGGACATTCCCACTCACCAGATCGAGCAAGTGGTAGTGCTGGCGGACCTGCAGCAGATAACGGCTTTCTCCCGGCTCGTCCAACAGCGTCTGGGCATCGGTAAAGACAGTGTTGATACGTCGCGCGAGAGCCATGCCGGCGTTTCGACTGAAGCAGCGTATCTGCAGGTCCGGCCGCTCGCCACGAACGGGTAGTTCCTGCAAGAAGTCACGCAGGCAGTCCGGCAACGGGGATGTGCCTTCATAGCGCGTCGCGATCAGTTCGCTCCAGCTGTTCAGCGTCAGTTGATCGATGCTGAGCACCAGGTTGTCTCGCGTAACGGCATGTCGCAGCGATTCGGTTAGCTCGTCGAACGACAATGGTTGCTGAGGATTCAATGGATCAAGCCCGACGTTTATCAGCAGCAGGACCTTCACGGGACTGGCCGCGATCAGCAGCGCTTCGTCTGCGAGCGCCGTGGGCGGCATCGGGAATGCCTGGCGGATATCGGTTAGCAGCGCGAACAGCTCGGCTTCAGTCAGGCCGCTGTCGCCGGGGTGCAAGGCGACATGCGTGGCCGTATCGATAATGCCGTTTCTATGGCACCAGGCCAGCAGCGGAACCAGCTCGCGGGAGCGCTTCAGCGGGGAAAAGTTACTGAGCTGCTGAGCATTCAGGTTGCCCTCGTAGAGCGCCCAGTAGACGTCATCTGCAGCGTCATAGCCCTGGATGAGGGTCAGGCTATGCTCGGCAAGGTCGGGCGCGATGCCCAGGTTAATGGCCTCGACCTTGCCCGCCTTGCGTTCGATCGCGGCATGCAGGCGCCTGCCAAGCACGCCGAAATCCCGCCCGTTGATGCTGCTGGTGATCTGCAGGCGTCGCGCGAACTCACTGAGGAATCGGTAGCCGTAGGTCAGTTCGTTGACCAGTGCTCGACGTTCCTCCACAACCCGCCGCACTTTCCATTGGCTGCGCGCGTCGAGTTGAGCAAATCGGCGATGATCCCATTGCCACTCCGCCGTCAGTCGCTCGATCAAACGCCTTTTCCAGCTTTTGCTGCGGCCGCTGGGCGGCTGACTGAGGGGCTTGTTGACCTTCAGGTAAAGACATCGACGCAGCAACGCCAGGCGTTCCTGATCGCCTCGGCTGGCGAGGTAATGCTCGATTCTGCGGTAGGCGACTATGTAAGGATCGAGGTCGTCCAGGTCGAGTCGATTGGCATATACCGCCTGTTTGAAATCGAGGCTCAGACAGCGCACCTGCGGGTGTTCGCTGGCGTACACCTCAACCAGCAGTAGCTTGAACAGCGACTTGTAGGGCGACTCGATGGCCTTGTACAGCTGCCAGAGGCCCGCGCCGAGATACTCGCCGGGCGGGATACTGGCGAGACTGCCGAGATCCAATACCTCGTCGCTGCGCACGAAGCGCTTGTCCAGCAGGGTGCGCACGTAGTCCTGGTAGCGGTGCTCTTCATAATCAGGCACGAGCCACCAGAGGGGGGTGCGCCCACCCAGCCAGATCGCCGTCCGGTAGAACTCGTCGAGCAGCAGGTAATGCTGGGTGGTTCCGCAATCATCGGAGGTCAGCTTGGCTTCGCGCTCGCCCTGAGTGAAGCGGAGCGGGTCGACCAGAAAAAAATGTGCCTCACTGCCTTGCGTTGCTGCCCATCCCTGAAGGAGCTCGCACTTGCGCTGCAGTTCGCTGAGTTGCCCTGCCGAGAGATGGGGATCATGGCAAACCCAGACGTCCAGATCGCTTTGGTCGTCCTGCGCCACAGTGCCAAGACTGCCCATCAGAAACAGGCCGAGAATGGGTTGCGGCGGCTTACCGCGCAGAGGCTTGTAGCTGAACGACCGGCTCAAGCGCTGGGCTTCGGCCAACGTCTCGGCGTCAGGCTCGAAGCCCGCCAGTCCCGCTGGCGTGAGACTGGAAACGTATCCGGGCAGCATCGGATGGTTTACATGGAATAGCAGCGGCAACAGCGTGAGCACGGCTTGTTGGCGGGACGACATGGCCAGGCGTGTACGTTCCAGGCGCGCGGTATTCAATGAAAGAAAGCGAGCACGAAGCGCGGTAAGCACCTTGCGATCGATTCCCTCTTCAAGGATTGGACGGATTTCCTGGCGGCGCGTCATGAAGTGATTCGTTCAGGCAAACGATGTTGTCCGACATGTTGATCGAGGCGAAAGGCGAAAACTAGCACGGGACAGCGAAAGGCGCAGCTGTAAGCGGCTGGTATAGCCGAGCGCCTGTGCGGTGCTCAAACCGGCAAATGGCGTGCTCGGCTAGGATTTAGGCGCCTTCAGCTTAAGCCGGAACGGTCTCCGAGAGGATTGTCAGCAACACTTGGGCGTGCTCCGCGGCATCGCGGCCAAGGCTCGTCAGGTAGCCGCCGTCGGGCAAGGTTGTCAGACCTTTACTGTGCAGGCGTTCGGCGGCGGCGATGGCTGTGTGGCCGGCGTCGTGATGAACTTTGAGGCCTTCGAGCGAGTTGTCGAGATTGAACAGGCAAAGAATTTCCAGCTCGGCTACCACTTCTGGGGTGTAAGACATGTCTGCTCCTCGGGTGATGGGCTTTGGCCCTGTTTGCGAAGTGTAGATGCTGCGCGCGCGCCTGCCTCCGTCTAAGACTATTCGGCTAGGTCGGGTAGATTGCGCAGCTGCGTTTCGTATCCATCGATGTCGAAGGGACGGTCTTGCTCAAGCATCAGCCGGATCTCCCGAGCCAGCACGAGTGCCATCAGCTTGAGGATCTCGTCGCGCTCGTAGCCGACAAGGGTCAGTTTGTTCAGCGTAGCCTGGGTGGCGGCGGGTTCGCCGGCCTCAAGCTGATTTTCGATCGCCTGGATCAGGGTTTCCTCGGCAAAGGTTTCATCATCATCGGACGTGGCATTGTTCATGTCGCAACTCTCGTAGAGGGAAATCTGGATGGCGTGTCGAGGCGAGTACCGGCAAGCTTGCCTTTACGGAAAGGTCGGCTGAACGCTTCGCTTGGGTCGGTTTCTATTCTTACTATGACTTATCGAGAACGCGACTACAGCAATGATCATTTTTCACTGTCTTGAAAACGGCGCGCTGGTGAGGCGTGTTGCCGATAATCTGCAGACGCTTCCAGCGAATGTACTGTGGGCCGATCTGCTATCGCCCGACTCGGAGGAAGAGCGCTTCATCGAAACGGCCCTGGGGCTGGATATCCCGACTCGGGAAGAACTGGCTGAGATTGAGGATTCTTCACGCTTTTACGATGAGGATGAAGCCATCTTCATGACCACGACAGTGGTGATGGGGATTGCGGACCGGCGACCGGAAAATGCTCAGGTGACCTTTGTCCTGACCAAGCGTTGTCTGGTGACCGTTCGCTATACCGAGCTCAGTGCATTCCGGCAATTCGAGGCAAAGAGTTCCCGGCAGCCTTCGACCTTTTCCTCCAGTCACCAGATTTTCCTTGCCCTGGCGGATGCCGTGGTCGATCGGATTGCCGACGTTCTGGAAAGCGTTCAGGTCGAGCTTCAGACCTTGTCGAAGTGCATTTTCGATGAACGTAAAGAACAGCGAACGGACCTGCAGCAGATCATCCAGCAGCTTGGGCAGAATCGCTCGCTCCTGTCGCAATTGGGCGAAAGCCTGTTCAGCTCAACCCGCCTGTTGGCGTTTTATCGACTGCATGCCAATGAGCCCAGACAGGGCGTGGCCAAGGGGCTGCTGAAGGCGCTGGAGCGCGACGTGCGTTCGCTGGGGGAGCATCAGGCGCGGCTGTTGGGAGATATCGCATTCCTGCTCGACGCCACGCTGGGGCTGATCAATATCGAGCAGAACGCGATCATCAAAGTGTTCTCCATCGCGGCGGTATTGTTCCTGCCGCCAACGCTGGTCGGCACGGTGTACGGCATGAACTTCGATCACATGCCTGAGCTTGACTGGCCGTTCGGCTACCCGATGGCGCTCGCGATGATGATCGTGTCGGCGATCATTCCCTATGCCTGGTTCAAGTTTCGTGACTGGCTCTGATCAGCCGAAGAAGTACAGCACGATGCAGAACGCGCCCAGCAATGCCCAGACGCTGCCGAAGATGATCGGCGTCCGCAGGGAAAACAGCAGGGTGCGCTTGTAGCGTTGGCCACCTGGGGGACTGTTCCCTTCGCCAAACAAGGCCGAGTCATGGTTGGGTAGCAGTCCGACATTGCCTTCGGTTTGCAGCAGGTCGGCCTGCTTGTGGTGCCAGCGCTCTATGACGTCGAAGCTTGCGCGGATACCGGGAATCGCATGCAGCGAGGTGAGCAGTCCAAGCAGTGCCAGAATGCTCGGTACAACCAGCCGGAACAGGCTGCCCCAGTCGGGGTTGGTGTTAGCCATGGAAGAGGCGAAGGCGATCATCAGAAACGACTGCGAGGACAGGTAGCCACTGGTGCGGCTGGCCAGCAGCGTCGACTCGAAGTGTATTTCCGAGCGATAGAAGTTCAGGCGCTCCTTGGGTGAGTCGAATACTTCAGCACCTTGGGTGTCCTGATTTAGCAAAATCGTTTTGAGGTCGGTCATAAGCGGGAGCAATCTTGGGCGACATTGCGTTTGGCGCGATCCGTCCGGTCGAGTTCCCGCTCACTCCTGTCTCAGGCTTGCTCCGCCAGCGCCCTCAATGCGTCGCCGGCCAGGCGGTAAGTGGTCCACTCCTCCTGAGGCCGTGCTCCCAGCGCCTCGTAAAACCTGATCGCCGGCTCGTTCCAGTCCAGCACGGACCACTCGAAGCGCCCGCAACCTCGTGACACCGCAAGGCGTGCGAGGTGTTTCAGCAGCGCCTTGCCTGCGCCAGTTCCGCGGGCCTCGGGGGTGACGTACAGGTCTTCGAGATAGAGGCCGTTGCGGCCAAGCCAGGTCGAGTAATTGAAGAAATACACCGCATAGCCGATTGGTTGGCCGTCGCGCTCGCAGATCAGCGCACTGGCGCTGGCATCTTTGGCGAACAGGCTGGCTTCAATTCCTGCGGCGTCGGTTTTTACTTCATGCTCGGCGCGTTCATAGATCGCCAGCTCGGTGACGAAGCGCAGGATCAGCGCGGCATCATCTCGACTGGCGGGGCGGATGTTCAGGGACATGCAACTCTCCGGTCTGACAAGCACGAGCCGCCTCGCGCCTGCCAAGTGACAAGGTTTAGCGACTGGTCAGCAAGTCGCGGCCGCGCTGAACGGCGGCGCGGACCTGTGCGGGTGCCGTGCCGCCAATATGATCGCGAGCATTCACCGAGCCTTCCAGGGTCAGCACCGCAAATACGTCATCGGTGATCTGGTCACTAAACTGACGCAGCTCGTCCAGGCTCATTTCGGCCAGGTCCTTTCCGGTCTGCACGCCGTATTTCACCGCGTGGCCGACGATTTCGTGGCAGTCGCGGAACGGCAGGCCCTTGCGTACCAGGTAGTCGGCAAGATCCGTCGCGGTGGAGAAACCACGCAGCGCCGCTTCGCGCATGATTTCGCGCTTGGGCTTGATGGCCGGGACCATGTCGGCAAAAGCGCGCAGCGAGTCGCGCAGCGTGTCGGCGGCGTCGAACAACGGCTCCTTGTCTTCCTGGTTGTCCTTGTTGTAGGCCAGCGGCTGGCCCTTCATCAGCACCAGCAGGCCGCTCAGGGCGCCGAATACACGGCCGGTCTTGCCGCGTACCAGTTCCGGTACGTCCGGGTTCTTCTTCTGCGGCATGATCGAGGAGCCAGTGCAGAAGCGGTCGGGCAGGTCGATGAACTGAAATTGCGCGCTGGTCCAGAGCACCAGCTCTTCGGAGAAACGCGACAGATGCATCATGGCTACCGAGGCAGCAGCGCAGAATTCGATGGCGAAGTCGCGATCCGAGACGCCATCCAGCGAGTTGCCGGAGATGGCCTCGAAGCCGAGCAGCTCGCAGGTGATTTCGCGCTGGATCGGGTAGGTAGTGCCGGCCAACGCGGCCGAGCCCAGCGGCATACGGTTGGTGCGCTTGCGGCAGTCGACCAGGCGCTCGTAGTCGCGTGAAAGCATTTCGAACCA
Source organism: Pseudomonas sp. 9Ag (assembly GCF_902506445.1). Taxonomy (NCBI): domain Bacteria; kingdom Pseudomonadati; phylum Pseudomonadota; class Gammaproteobacteria; order Pseudomonadales; family Pseudomonadaceae; genus Pseudomonas; species Pseudomonas sp. 9Ag. The sequence goes on along the minus strand of NZ_LR733836.1, from coordinate 3,924,811 downwards.
GGCCAGCAAGTGATGACCGAAAGTCACCGGCTGCGCGGTCTGCAGGTGGGTGAAGCCGGGCATGATGGTGTCCGCCTCGGCTTCGGCGAGACCCAGCAGGCCCTGCTGAAGGCGGGTGATTTCGCCGAGGATGAGGTCGATCTCATCGCGCAGCCACAGGCGAATGTCGGTCGCTACTTGGTCGTTGCGCGAGCGGCCGGTGTGCAGCTTCTTGCCGGTGACGCCGATGCGGTCGGTCAGCCGTGCTTCGATGTTCATGTGCACGTCTTCCAGATCGACGCGCCAGTCGAAGCTGCCGGCCTCGATCTCGCCCTTAATATCCTTCAGGTTGGCGATGATCTGGTCGCGCTCGTCTGCAGTCAGTACCCCGGCCTTTTCCAGCATGGTGGCGTGGGCGATTGAACCCATGATGTCGTGCCGATAGAGACGCTTGTCGAACTCGACGGAGGCGGTGAATCGGGCGACGAAGGCGTCGACGGGCTCGCTGAAACGGCCGCCCCAGGACTGGTTGGTCTTGTCGGTGCTCATGAATGCGCTCGCTGAATCAGATGGGCAAGTTGAAGGGCCCGAATGATAACAGGGTTAGCCATGGCTTCTGCGATGGCCCTACCCAGCGAGCGGCTTTATCAAGCCCTGAACTGCCCGAGGCTGGCTTCGAGCCTTTGCGCGAGCACACCCAGTTCCTTGCCGCTGGCTGCGGTCGCAGTCACCGCATCGGCGGAGCGTTCGGCTTCGGTCAGAATGACCTCGACCCGTTGACGGACGGCCGTTGCCGCGCTGGCTTGCTGCTCTGCGCCTTTGGTTGTCTCCCTTACCACCTGATGCACCTGCTCGACGGCAGTCTGTAGCGCGCGCTGTAGGTCGCGGCTGCTGCCGAGGGAAGCCAGGCCGCTTTCAGCTTGCTTGCCGACAGTGTTGATTGCCGATACGGCATCGCGAGCACCGCGTTGCAGGCTTTCGATATGCGCCTGGATATCGCCGGTGGATTGCTGAGTCTTGCTGGCGAGTGCTCGTACTTCGTCAGCCACCACGGCGAATCCTCGACCGCTCTCTCCGGCGCGTGCGGCTTCGATGGCAGCATTCAAGGCAAGCAGATTCGTCTGTTCGGCGATGCCCCGGATGACGGTCAGTACCACCTCGATCTGCTCGCTCTGATTGGCCAGTTCCTCGATGACTGAGGCGCTTGTCTGTACGCCACTGCCAAGCGCCTCGATCGTGCGGCCAACCTGCTCGGAAATCGCCTCGTTGTCTACCGCAGCCTTGCGAATCGAGGCGACCTGATCGAGTGCGGTTTGCATGGCTCTGCTTTCGTCCTGCGCGCGCTGGGTCATGTCGGCCAGTGCCTGGAGGCTTCCGGCGACTTCGTCACGTTGCCGCTCGGCAGCGGCTGCAGCAGAGCGGCTGCGGTTGCCCAGGGTGTCGATTTCCGCTCCGGTCTGCACGGCGATAGCGCGCGCTTCCTGAACGATTGGCTGAAGTTTGGCCAGAAACAGATTGACCGCGTCAGCCATTTCGCCCACTTCGTCTGCGCTGTGGATTTTCACGCGCTGGGTGAGATCGCCGTGGCCCGCCGACAGCCCGCGCAGCGCGGTGTTGAGCAGGCCCAGCCGGCGCAGCACCTGGCGCCCAAGGACCAGCGTGACGGCGAGCAGCAGCAATGCCCCGGTGACAACAAGGCCGACGCTAATTTTCCATAACAGCGCCGAAGCTGAGCGCTCGACGGCCTTCTGGCTATTGGACTCGATGCTTTGTGCTACCTCCGTCGCAGCGGCCAGACCTGACGCCATGATCTTCGAACTGTCGCTGGCGGTGGTGGCAAGTCCAGCTTCCACCAGTTCCGCTCCGCTGGCGACCAGTGTCTGGAAGCGGTTGTCGAAGGCGGCCAGCTCGGTGCTCACCGCAGAGGTGGAAAAGCCGAGCATGACCTGGCCGATGTCCGCGCCCTTGGGGTTGATCGATGTTTTGGCGAGATAGAGCGTGGGGTCGTTCTCGGCGGCCGACAGCACCTTGTCGAACGCGGTACGTCCCGTGCCCTTGTCCAGCAGTGCCTTGACTCGGGGATCCTGGCGATTCAGGTGGCGGGTAAGCTGGTTGCCATTGGCATCGAAATAGACGACGAAAACAACGGCTGGGTTGCGGTGAGCCATCCTGACGAATTCAGTCAGCGCCGGTACGTCGTTGTCCCAGATCGCTGCTGGCGCAACGCCGGCGAGCAGCGTGGCGAGGTCGTCGCCGGACTGCTTGAGGTGTCGCTCAAGCACTTCTTTTAGCTGCTCCTGCTCTTCGGTCAAGCGCTGCGTCAGGCCCTGGGACAGGTCATTCGTCATGCGTTTGGCCAGGCCGGAAAGCCCGCTGCCAACCTCGGCATCAGCAGTGCGCAGCGCTTGCAGCAGGCGCATGGAGTCCTCACTCAGGCTTCGTTCGATGTCGTGCTCGAGCCCGTCGATGGTGCTCCGGGTCAATGCGAGCGCAACTACGACTTGCACCAGCACGGCGCCGCACAGTGTCAGGAATACTGGTCGTAGCAAGCGGCTACGCAAAGAGGAAAACAGCAGCACGGGTCAATACTCCTGAGGCAGCGATAGCGAAGGGCGAAGTTGATGCTGTGATGCAATCATTAAGCCATCATGCGCTATAGCGAGGCGTTCGTAGAACTCCTTTTATCGGCCGAAAGCGCCACATTCATGACTGCCGAAGCTTTGAAGTGGCGACCGCTCGTCACCTTCGGATTAAACCGAGCCGATAGACTAGGCTGCCTCTGCGCAACGGCTGGCGCCGCATTGCCGGGCTCACCTTGCTTTGCGCTCACGCCGCGCGGAAACTCGATGCATGCGAACAAAAAAAACCGATCGAACGCGGCCCGCGGCCCCTGTCGATGACTTCTTCGTGCCCGAGCTGTGCCAGCCCGATGCCCTGCTTGGCCTGGTGTTGCTCGCTGAGTTGCTGGTGTTGGTGCTGGTGCTCGCCGAGCCGATGCAGCCTGGCTTCAACTGGATGCGCCTGGCGTTGTCGTCCCTGTTCGTGCAATGGGTGATGTTGCTGTCGGCCGGTCTGACCTGTCAGTTGCGACCGCTGCTGGCGAGGTTGCCGGCCTGGCTGGCTGGGCTTGCCTGCTGTGCCATGGTGGTCGGGCTGACGCTGGCGTGCACGGCGGTCGCCGATATCTACCAGCTTGGCGGCCCGCTGACCCGCGTCGGCGAGGTGAATCTTTATCTGCGTCATGCACTGATCAGTTTGATCATGTCGGGCCTGCTGCTGCGCTATTTCTATCTGCAGAGCCAATGGCGGCGGCAGGAACAGGCCGAGCTGCGCGCGCGCATCGAGTCGTTGCAGGCGCGTATCCGGCCGCACTTTCTGTTCAACAGCCTGAACAGCATCGCCAGCCTGGTGGTCACCGATCCGGCCAAAGCCGAGCAAGCCGTGCTCGATCTGTCCGATCTGTTCCGCGCCAGCCTGGCCCGCCCCGGCACTCTGGTGCCCTGGCGCGAAGAACTGGAATTGTCACGCCGGTATCTTTCCATCGAACAGTACCGGCTCGGCGAGCGTCTGAGCGTCGAATGGCAAGTCGACGCCGTGCCGGATGATCTACCGATTCCCCAGCTCACGCTGCAGCCGCTGCTGGAGAACGCGCTGATACATGGAATCCAGCCAAGAATCGAGGGCGGGGTGGTCAGCGTGGCGGCGTATTATGCTGACGGCGTGTTCCATTTGCAGGTCAGTAACCCCTTTGACGAAGCGGCTTCAAAGCTCCCATCTAGAGGGACTCAGCAAGCGCTGCACAATATAGACGCACGACTAACGGCACTTTTCGGTCCCGCGGCGAGTCTCAGCGTGGAGCGGCGTAATGCCCGTTACTACACCTGTCTACGCTATCCGTGTGCGACACAAAAGCAGGAAGCCAGAACTGTATGAATGTGCTGATTGTCGATGACGAACCTCTAGCCCGCGAGCGCCTCAGCCGACTGGTAGGTGACCTTGACGGCTATCGTGTCCTGGAACCTTCCGCCTCCAATGGCGAAGAGGCGCTGTCCCTGATCGAGGAACTGCGCCCCGATGTTGTGTTGCTGGATATCCGTATGCCGGGGCTTGATGGCCTCCAGGTCGCAGCCAAACTGTGCGAGCGTGACGCTCCGCCCGCGGTGATCTTCTGCACCGCCCACGACGAGTTCGCGCTGGATGCTTTCCAGGTGAGTGCGGTCGGTTATCTGGTCAAGCCGGTACGGCCCGAGCATCTCGCTGAAGCGTTGAAGAAAGCCGAGCGGCCCAACCGGGTTCAGCTCGCGGCGTTGACGCGCCCCGCTGCAGTGAGCGGTACCGGCCCGCGCAGCCATATCAGTGCGCGGACCCGCAAGGGCATCGAGCTGATCCCGTTGCCACAGGTGATCTACTTCATCGCCGACCACAAATACGTCACTCTCCGTCATGAAGGTGGCGAGGTGCTGCTGGATGAGCCGCTCAAGGCGCTCGAGGATGAGTTCGGCGAGCGTTTCGTCCGCATCCACCGCAATGCGCTGGTCTACCGTGACCGTATCGAGCGCTTGCAGCGCACGCCCCTTGGACATTTTCAGCTTTTCCTCAAGGGGCTCGAAGGCGAGCCGCTGACGGTCAGTCGTCGGCATGTCGCTGGTGTGCGCAAGTTGATGCAAAGCATCTGATTCGGTATCGGCGCTAGGGACAGGCGCCGCGTTCCAGCTCAACCGTCCACCGGACGGCTTTCCTTGATCCCTGCCAACCCGATCGCCATTCCTGGCCTGTTATCATCGCCGGCAGTTCAATCTGTCTGGAATTGCTCATGTCCCGCGAAATTCGCATCGCTACCCGCAAGAGTGCCCTGGCCCTGTGGCAGGCCGAATACGTCAAGGCGCGCCTGGAAGCCGCACATCCGCACATAACGGTGAGCCTGGTGCCGATGGTCAGTCGGGGCGACAAATTGCTTGATGCTCCGTTGGCGAAAATTGGCGGCAAAGGCCTTTTCGTCAAGGAATTGGAAACGGCCCTGATGGAGAACGAGGCGGACATCGCCGTGCACTCCATGAAGGATGTGCCGATGGAGTTTCCCGAGGGGCTCGGCCTGTACTGCATCTGTGAGCGGGAGGATCCGCGCGATGCGTTCGTCTCCAATCACTACGAGAATTTCGATGCGCTGCCCCCCGGTGCGGTCGTAGGCACTTCCAGCCTGCGGCGCCAGGCTCAACTGCTGGCGCGTCGGCCCGATCTCAAGATTCAGTTTCTGCGTGGCAATGTGAACACCCGTCTGGCCAAGCTTGATGCAGGCGAGTACGACGCGATCATCCTCGCGGCGGCCGGCCTGATCCGGCTAGGTTTCGGCGAGCGCATCCGCGCCAGCATCAGTGTCGAAGACAGCCTGCCCGCGGGCGGGCAGGGCGCGGTCGGGATCGAGTGCCGAACCGGCGACACCGAGCTGCATGAGCTGCTTCAATGCATGAACGATCCGCATACCGCGCTTCGCGTCACGGCCGAGCGTGCGCTGAATCGCCACCTCAACGGGGGCTGTCAGGTTCCGATCGCCTGTTATGCGGTCCTCGAAGGCGAGCAGCTGTGGTTGCGTGGGCTCGTCGGACAGCCCGACGGTGCTTTGCTCCTGCGCGCTGAAGGCCGCGCACCCAACGCTGAAGCCGAAGCGCTCGGCGTGCGCATCGCTGAAGAGTTGTTGCAGCAAGGCGCTGGAAAGATCCTCCAGGATATTTATGGCGAGGCCGGCAAGGCGTGAGCGGCTGGCGTCTATTGCTGACGCGACCGGCTGAGGAGTGTGCGGCGCTGGCCGCCACGCTGGAGGCGCAGCGAATTCACAGTGCAAGCCTGCCTCTCCTGGCCATCGAGGCGCTCGCCGAAACACCTCAGCAGCGCACGACCATGCTGGAGCTGGACCGTTACGCTGCAGTGGTGGTTGTCAGCAAGCCGGCTGCCAGGTTGGCCTTGGAGCTGCTCCGTCGCTACTGGCCGCAGCAGCCCGCAGGGCAGGCGTGGTTCAGTGTTGGTGCCGCGACCGGCGCGATACTGGCCGATTACGGACTAGAGGTTAGCTGGCCGGCCCTAGGCGATGACAGCGAAGCCCTGCTTGCCTTGCCACGGCTCGCCGACGCGATAAGCGCGCCTCATCCAAACGTGTTGATCCTTCGAGGCGAAGGCGGGCGTGAGCTTATCGCCGACACGCTACGCGCCCGCGGCGCGCACGTCGACAGCCTCGAACTGTACCGAAGATACCTGCCTGACTATCCCTGCGACCGACTTATGAAGTTGGTTCGTTCGGAACGGCTGAATGCCATGGTGGTCAGCAGTGGACAGGGTTTGCAGTCGTTACGCGAGTTGGCAGGATTCGATTGGTCAGCGCTGCGTGAACTACCCTTGTTTGTACCCAGCCCGCGTGTGGCCGAGATGGCCGCGGCGTTGGGTGCTAAAAGAATTGTGGACTGCCGCGGTGCTGGAACCGCGGCTTTGCTGGCGGCGCTCCGGGACACTCCCGGGCCCGCTTCCTGATGCAAAGGATGGAAACGTGAGCGAAGTAGACTCCGACAAGGCACCGCAGCAACCCAAGGGCAACGACTCTGTCGCAGCTCAGAATTCGGTCAAGAAAGATCCGCAGAAGGATTCGAAAGAAGCGCCCAAGGCACCGCCACCAAACACGCCGTCCGCTGCCAAGCCCGATGCGCGTAGCGGCGGCAAGGGGCTGGCCGGTCTGGCCCTGCTGGTCGGCCTGGCCGGTCTGGCTGCGGGGGGCTATAGCGTCTGGCAGACTCAGCAGCTCGCCGATCAGGAGCAGGAACAGCAGCAGTCGGCACAGGCTACGAGCGAACAGACCCGCCAGTTGGGTGAGCGCAGCCAGCAACTGGCCAGCCGTCTCGGCAAGCTGGAACAACTGCCCTCAGCCGAACAGCTGGAGGATCGTCGCCGTTTGCTTTCCGAGCTGCAAAGTGATCAGCAGCGGCTGGCGGGGCGTGTCGAACAGGTTCTCGGGGCTAGCCGTGAGCAATGGCGGCTTGCCGAGGCCGAGCATCTGCTGCGCATGGCGATGTTGCGTCTGTCGGCGATGCAGGACGTGAACAGCGCCGAATCGCTGCTCGCCGAGGCGGACCTGATCCTGCGCAAGCAGGACGATCCCGGCGCTTACGCAGCGCGGCAGAAGTTGCTCGAAGGGCTTGAAGCGTTGCGCAGTCTGCCGGAGCTGGACCGCACCGGGTTGTTTCTCCAGCTTGGCGCGTTGCGTGGTCAGGCCAACCAGCTCAACGGCCTGGCTCCGGAATTCGAGGCGGGACCCGGTGCTGATAGCGGACAGGCTGATAGTCGCTGGCAGCGTTGGTTGAATGAGCTGACGCGCTACGTACGTATCGACTTCGATTCCGGCAATAGCGTCAAACCGCTGCTTGCCGGACAAAGCCTGGCGCAGGTGCGCTTGGCCTTGTCGCTGGCTATCGAGCAGGCACAGTGGGCCGTGCTCAATGGCAACGAAGAGGTCTATCAGCAATCGCTCGATCAGGCGGCGCAGTTGATCAAGGACCTCTTCAGCGAAGAAAACGGTCAGAGTCGAGGGCTGCGCGACCGCATCGAAGAGCTGAAAAAGCGCCAGGTCTCGGTCAGTCTGCCGGATCTGGCGCCGGCGCTCCGCGCGTTGCAGATCTATGTGCAGAAGCGTGAATCGTCCGAAGGTGCCGAGTCGTCCGCTGACAGCAGTCCTGAACAGCCAGCAGAACAACCAGCAGAACAGCCGGCAGAAGAGGCGAGCCCACAACCGGAGCAGCCGGCTACTGACGGCGCCGCGACCGAAGAGGGGCAGCGCGCATGAAGCGATTCGCCTTTGTCCTGATCCTGCTTATAGCGATCGTCGGGTTTCTCGGCTGGGCCATCGCACAGGATCCGGGTTATGTCCTGATCAGCTACGACCGCTTCCGCTACGAATCGAGTTTCTGGATTTTTCTGGGCCTGATCGCTTGCCTCTGGTTGCTGGCAATGGTGGTGCACTGGGTGCTCGGCCTTTTGCATACATCCGGGGCTCTGGTTAATCCGTGGTCGCGTCGCCACCGCGAACGGCGTGTCAGCAAGGCATCACGAAGCGGTTTGCGAGAACTGGCGGAGGGACAGTGGAGTCACGCGTTGGGCCATTTGCGCTCCGCGGCCGAGCACGATCACCAACCGCTTGTGCATTATCTCGGCGCGGCGCGTGCCGCCAATGAGTTGGGCGAGCACGAGCAGAGCGACGAGTTGCTGCGCAAGGCGAGGGAGCGTGAACCCGAGTCAGGGCTTGCGGTTGGCTTGACCCAGGCTCAGCTGCTAATTGCCAGGGGCCAATACCGCGAGGCGCGGGAAACGCTCAATGCCCTGCACAGCGAACATCCTCGTCATGCCTATGTGCTGACCCTGCTCCAGCAGCTCTACGTTCAGCTGCAAGACTGGTCCGCGCTGTGCCGTTTGCTGCCTGAGCTGCGAAAGCACCGTGTTTTGCCGCCGGCTCGCCTGAGTGAGCTGGAGCTGCTGGCCTGGACTGCAGCACTTGAGCAATCGGGCCAGTCCGCAACGACCAGCAATGAGGACGCTCTGCAGGCCCTCAATCAGAAATGGCAGGCCGTTCCTTCCGGGTTGCGCAGTGAGTCGCTGCTGGTTCGTGCCTACGCTGACGGACTGTCCCGTTTGGGTGCGGACGCCAAGGCCGAAGAAGTGCTCTATGCAGCGCTCAAGCGCCAGTTCGATGATCGTCTGGTCGAGCGCTATGGGCGCGTCCGCGGTCAGGACGCGGCGCGTCAGCTGGCGAACGCAGAGGGCTGGCTCAAGGCTCATCCGGAGAACGCGGAGCTGCTGCTCGCGCTTGGTCGGCTGAGCATGCGCAACGCGCTGTGGGGCAAGGCGCGCGATTACCTCGAGGCCAGTCTGCGTTTCGAGCACCGTCCGGAAACCTGCGCCGAGCTGGCGCGGTTGCTGGCCCAGCTGGGCGACAACGAGCGCAGCAACCGGCTGTTTCAGGAAGGCCTGGGGCTCCTTGCTCACCCCGGCGTCAACCAGATACAAACAACCAGCAGCAGCTAGTCAAAAGCAGTCGCCGTGGCAGCTCGGGTCGTGACATCCGTCCCGCGCCGCTGCGGCGATTTGCGTATGGCTTGCAGCCCGCTGCGTGCCGCACTACCGTAGCGAACTTTTCCTGTCTGCGGAGTCGCCATGAACCTGGCCAGCCCACGTTCGCTGTTTCTTCTGGCCTTCATTGGCTGCGCGTTGATGATGATCGCTGCCCTCTATCTCGAGCATGTTGTCGGGCTGGCGCCATGCCCGTTGTGCATCGTTCAACGCATCTGCGTCATCGGTTTTGGCCTGGTCTGCCTGGTCGCTGCCTTGCACGGCCCGGGCAGGGCCGGTCGCCGGGTTTATTCAGCTTTGGCACTCCTGTTCGCCGTGGCAGGTGGGGGTACGGCGATACGCCAGATCTGGCTGCAGAACATGCCTGCCGATCAGTTGCCGAGCTGCTTGCCCAGTCTCGAATACATGATGGATGCGCTGCCGTTCCAGGAGATCGCCCGGCTGGTGCTTCATGGCACGGCCGAATGCGCTGAAGTCAGCTGGACACTGCTCGGTATGAGCATTCCGGAGTGGACATTGCTCGCATTCATTGCAATGGCTGTGTTCTGTTTCTGGCAGTTGCTGCGTCGCGACTAGGCTTTTTGACGAGGCGAGCGAATGATCGTCTCGCCTGATGGTCAATGAGCAGGACGAAGCGCTGATGCTCAAGTCTGGCCAGATGAAATTCATCCCTGCTGCTTGATGCTTCGTTCCGCGCAGCTTAGTCTGCCCAGGCGGCGTCGGTTTTCTGCCAATTTCGCTGTCACTCACCCAAGGCCGATATCCCAAGACAAAAAACCGTCTCGGAAGGCGCAACAGGCATCATCGATTAGGGAAAGTGAGGTCATCATGCTCGAGAGCTGTCGGAACGCCCAGGAACGCTGGGGAGGTGTGCACCTGCTGATCGACCGCTGGCTGCAAGAACGCCACGCATTGATCAACGCATTCGATGGGCTGCATGGGGGTGCCGAAGCGGCTACCCGCCCGGCCTTGCAAAAATTCTGCGAAATACTGCTGGACTACGTGTCGGCGGGTCATTTCGAGATCTACGAGCAATTGCTCAACGAAGCTGAAGCCTTTGGTGACAAGCGCGGGCTGGATCTGGCACGTCAGATTTACCCTCGTATCGAGTCGATAACCCAAGTGGCAGTGGCGTTTAATGATCGGTGCGACAAGGGCGATTGCCTGGAAAGCCCTGGCCTCTCAGAAGAGCTGAAGCATCTGGGTCAGTTGCTGCATGAGCGCTTCGAGCTGGAAGATTGCCTGATCGAAGTGCTGCACACCGCGCACAAAGAGCCCGCAGCTACCGCCTGACCGGCACCTGCCGGTCAGCTGCGAGCGAAGGATTGCTTGCGGCACGCTTCGCTGGTCGGTTGGCGGATCACTGCAGCCCGTCTAGTATGGCTGCACCAATCCCGCCAGGAGGCGCTTTCATGCCAGCAAAGAAAAACGCGGTCACGACTCCGCTGCACTTGCTTCAGCAGTTATCGAAGAGTTTGGTCGTGCATCTGGAAAAAGCCTGCACCGATGCACAGAAGGACGCAGAGATTCTCCTGGCCAAGCTCGAAAAGCAGCGGGGCAAGACGCAGGAAAAACTGATCAAAGCGAGAGCCAAGCTCGATGAGGCCGGCAATGCGGGCAAGTCGAAAGCCCAAAGCAAGGCTCGCGCCAGGCTGGCCGAACTAGATGACATGCTCGCCTTGCTGCAGGCGCGGCAGAGCGAAACCTTGAGTTACCTGGCCGACCTCAAGCGCGACGCTGAGCAGAGCTTGAGCCTGGCGAGAGGCGTCACTCAGGTAGAAGAGGCCGCAGCGCAAGCACTGGCATCGCGAAGCAAAGCCTCGCCGGCACGTTCGGCTACCGCGCAACGCAAGGCCGCGCCAGCGACAACCAAGCAAGCGCCAGCCAAACAATCTTCCAGCAGTTCGAGCACGGCAGCGCGCAAGCCCGCAGCCACAACCCGCGCTCGACCGGCAGCCTCCAAGGTTGCGAGTGGCAAATCCGCTGCTGCTAACACTTCCAGCGGCCAGGCCGCCGCAACCAGCGCGGCGAAACGTCCTGCTCGGCCCGCCAGTAGCCGCGCAAAGCCAAAAGCATCTACAGCCAAACCTTCGGGCGCTGCCAAACCCGCCGCCGCGCGCAAGCCGGCCTCAGCCAAGGCTGGTAGTGCCGATCAATCCGCCCCGCCAGCGTCCAGCTGAGTAGCTGCACGGCGCAGCACGTTCAGTAATGCACTGGCGTCGCCGTCGACGCCCGTGCTTAGCTGATTCAGCCAGTCATCCGATCCGTCCTCCGTGCGCCAGTGCTGTGTGGCCTGTTGAAGGCGATCAAGTTGAACCCGTTCGGCATCCAGCTCCAATCGCTTGACGCGCTTTCGCAGGCCTTCGAGCTCGGTGTCGGTGGGTGCCTGCTCACGCCACGCCAGGCGCAGATTTCGTAGGGGCACTACAACTGCGCGCTGCCAGTCCAGGCTGAGCTGTTTCAGCTGCTCCAATCGCTGCGCATTTTGACGGACGCCCCGGATTTCCAACCAGCTGCAGGTGAGCAACAGGCAGACGTCCAGCCCTAGTGCTTGCAGCTCAAGGCACGCCTTTTCCACGTCGGGCTCTGCATAGCAGGCGAGGGCAAAATTCCAGAGGTCGTCGTTGTTCATCTGTAAGGTTTTTTTCGTGCGCAGCCGGATGGATTTCCGGGCGACCTGATAGACTCCGCCGCCATTATGATCCGACTTCAGAACCTGACTCTACAGCGCGGCCCCCAGCGTTTGCTGGAAGGCGCCGAGCTGACCCTGCATCCTGGCCAGAAGGTCGGGCTGGTTGGCGCCAATGGTGCCGGCAAATCCAGCCTGTTTGCCTTGCTGCGTGGCGAATTCACCCCCGACGGGGGCGACTGTCAGCTGCCACCGGACTGGCGCATTGCACACATGCGCCAGGAGGTCGACACGCTCGATCGGTTGGCGGTCGATTACGTCTTGGACGGCGATACCGAGTTGCGCCGCGTTCAGGCGGCATTGATCGAGGCTGAAACCGTCCACGACGGCGGCGCGCTGGCTCGCTTGCACACCGAGCTCGACAATGCTGACGGCTATACCGCTGACGCTCGAGCGCGCAAGTTGTTGGCCGGCCTGGGCTTTGCCAACGAGCAGATGGATCTTCCGGTCAGCAGCTTCTCCGGCGGTTGGCGGATGCGCCTGAACCTCGCGCAGGCGCTGATGTGCCCGTCTGATCTGCTGCTGCTCGACGAGCCCACCAACCACCTCGACCTTGACGCCATCCTCTGGCTGGAAGCCTGGCTCAAGAGCTATCCGGGCACGTTGATGCTGATTTCCCATGATCGAGACTTCCTCGACGAGGTGGTCGGTCATGTTGTGCACGTCGAGCAGCGCAAGCTGACGCTCTATCGCGGGGGCTACTCGGCCTTCGAGCGGGCCCGTGCCGAGCGCCTGGCGCAGCAGCAGCAGGCGTTCGAAAAGCAACAGGCACAGCGCGAGCACATGGAAGACTTCATTCGGCGTTTCAAAGCCAAGGCCAGCAAGGCGCGCCAGGCGCAGAGCCGGATCAAGGCGCTGGAAAAGCTCGAGGAATTGGCGCCGGCACATATCGATTCGCCGTTCGACTTTGCTTTCCGCGAGGCGGACCGAGTCTCAAGCCCGCTGCTGGATCTAGCCGAGGGGCGTCTTGGCTACGGCGACAAGCAGGTGCTGGACAAGGTCAAGCTGCAGCTGGTGCCCGGCGCCCGGATTGGCCTGCTCGGGCCCAACGGCGCGGGCAAGTCGACGCTGATCAAGACACTTGCCAACGAGCTGCAGCCGCTAGCGGGGCGTCTGCAGCGTGGTGAAAACCTGGTTATCGGCTATTTTGCCCAGCATCAACTCGATGCTCTGGATGCCAAGGCCAGTCCGCTGTTGCATCTGCAACGCATCGCTCCTGGCGAACGTGAACAGGTACTGCGTGATTTTCTCGGTGGTTTCGACTTTCGCGGTAATCGCTGCGATGAGCCGGTTCTCAATTTCTCGGGCGGTGAAAAGGCCAGGCTGGCGCTGGCGCTGATCGCCTGGGGTAAGCCCAATCTGTTGCTGCTCGACGAGCCGACCAACCACCTTGATCTGGAAATGCGCCTGGCGCTGACGCTTGCGCTGCAGGATTTCGAAGGCGCCGTCTTGGTCGTGTCGCACGATCGCCACCTGCTCAAGAGCACGACCGACGAGTTCTTGCTGGTCGCCGAGGGACGGGTCGCGGTTTTCGACGGAGACCTCGAAGATTATGCCCGCTGGCTAGCGGACTACCGCACGCGGCAACAGCCGGTGACCACGAACGAGCAGGCCGGCGACAAAACCGACAAGCGCGCCTTGCGTCAGGCGGCGGCTGCGCTGCGACAGCAGCTCGCGCCGCTCAAACGTCAGGCTGACAAGCTCGAAAAGGATCTCATCGGAGTGCATGAAAAGCTGGCCGACCTGGAGCAGCGCCTCGGTGATGCAGCCCTCTACGAGGTCGCTCGCAAGGACGAACTGCGCGAGCTGCTGGCCAAACAGGCGGAGCTGAAGGTGCGCGAGAGCGAGCTGGAAGAGGCCTGGCTGGGCGCGCTCGAGGCGCTGGAAACCTTGCAGGGTGAGCTCGAGGGCAGTGCATGAACGAGCGACTTCTGATGGAATGGCGCGATCCCTTGTTGCTCGGGTTGCAGGTGCTGGTGATTCTGCTGGCGGCCTACCTCCTGCAGCGATTGGTGGTGCGCGGGCTCGGGCGGCTTGGCAGTCGCTATCCGCTGCCGCCTGAATTGCTTCTGCCGCTGCGCGGTGGCATCCGCTGGATGATCATCGGTGGCGCGCTGATCATGGTGCTCGAGCGCTTCGGTGTATCCGCAACGGTTATCTGGACCGCCTTCTCCGGATTCGTGGCCGTGGCGGCGGTGGCCTTCTTTGCAATCTGGAGTGTGCTCTCCAACCTGCTTTGCGCCGTGCTGATCATGACCGTTGGCCCGTTCCGGTTGGGCGACATGGTGGAGCTGGTGGAAAGCTTCGACAAGCCGATCGTCAAAGGGCGCGTGATCGATATAAACCTGCTGTACACCACGCTGGAGGAGTCCGCCGATAGCGGAACGGGTGCCATCGTTCAGGTGCCCAATAGCTTGTTCTTCCAGAAAGTATTGCGCCGCTGGCGCGGGACCGAGATCCAGCCCCCTCATCACAACGCACACGAGTAGTACGCATGGAATGGCTGAGCAGCCCTGAAATATGGGTCGCATTCTTGACCCTGACCGCCCTGGAAATCGTCCTGGGTATCGACAACATCATCTTCATCTCCATCCTTGTTGGACGCTTGCCAAAAGAGCAGCAACCCAAGGCGCGTTTCTTCGGCCTGGCACTGGCAATGGGCACGCGGATTCTCTTGTTGCTATCGATCGCCTGGGTCATGCGCCTGACCAATGACTTGTTCACCGTATTCGAGCATGGTGTGTCCGGGCGTGACCTGATCCTGTTTTTCGGCGGCCTGTTTCTGCTGTTCAAGAGCACGATGGAAATCTGGCACAGCGTTGAGGGCGAAGAAGAGTCGGAAGGCTCCACTGGAGATGCGGTCAAAGCAGGCTTCGTTGGCATCATCCTGCAGATCGCAGTGATCGATATCGTCTTTTCGCTGGACTCGGTGATCACGGCTGTGGGCCTGGTGGACAACGTGCAGGTGATGGTCGCCGCCATCGTCATCGCTGTCGGCGTGATGATGCTCGCCGCGGGAACCATCAGTGACTTCATCGAGAAGCACCCAACGCTCAAAATTCTCGCGCTGTCGTTCCTGATCGTTGTCGGCACCCTGCTGGTGGCCGAAGCTTTCGGCGCGCATGTGCCCAAGGGCTACGTGTACTTCGCCATGGCCTTCTCGCTGGGCGTCGAGGCGCTGAACATCCGCATGCGCAAGGCCATGAAGCGCAAGCTGAAGGAACCGGTAAAGCTCGGCAAAGACATGCCGGACTGAGGCAATGCTGCAAGCTGCGCCTGCAGGCGCAGCATCGTGGAGGATCAATCATGACGCTCGAAACCTGGCTTGCCTTTCTTGTTGCCTGTTGGGTCATCAGCCTGTCGCCGGGGGCGGGAGCGATCGCCTCGATGTCCTGCGGATTGCAGTACGGCTTCTGGCGCGGTTATTGGAACGCGATCGGCTTGCAGATCGCGCTGGCAATGCAGATAGCTGTGGTGGCCGCTGGGGTCGGGGCCGTGCTGGCGACTTCGTCGCTCGCCTTCAGCCTGATCAAATGGTTCGGCGTCGCCTACCTGCTGTGGTTGGCGCTCAAGCAGTGGCAGGCGGTGCCTTCGATGCTCGACGACAGCGCTGCGCCGCGGCCGATCGGTCGACCTTTGGCGTTGGTGTTTCGGGGTTTTCTGGTCAACGCCAGTAACCCCAAAGCCATCGTGTTCATCCTCGCGGTGCTGCCGCAATTTCTCGACCCGCAGCGTGACCTTATACTTCAATACCTGCATATGGGCGCCACCATGGTGGTAGTCGACCTGATCGTCATGGCGGGCTACACCGGGCTGGCGTCCCGAGTCTTGCGCTTGTTGCGTACGCCGCGTCAGCAGCGCCTGGTCAATCGCAGTTTCGCCGCCATGTTTGCCGGTGCTGCAGCCTTGTTGGCTACGGTGCGGCGGGCGGTGGCATGACGGCGGCCGCGCCGATGCGGGTATGGGTTGATGCCGATGCCTGTCCCAAGGCCGCTAAAGAGCAGCTGATCAAGTTCGCCCTCAAACGCAAGTTCGAGGTCTTGCTGGTCGCGGGTCAGAGCCAGACCAAACCGGCCTTCGCCTGTGTTCGCTTGATCGTCGTGCCAAGTGGGCCGGATGCCGCAGATGATTATCTGGTCGAGCATGCGCAACCTGGCGAGCTGGTGATTTGCAGCGATGTGCCGTTGGCGGATCGCCTGGTGAAGAAGGGCGTGGCCGCCCTCGATCCGCGCGGGCGTGAATTCGACGAGCGCAACATGGGCGATCGCCTGGCGGTGCGCAATCTGTTCACTGATCTACGAGAGCAGGGCCAAGTGGGCGGTGGGCAGGCGGCGTATGGCGAGCGGGACCGTCAAGCCTTCGCCAACGCGTTGGACCGTCTATTAACGCAGCTCTCCCGCACGGGTGTCCGCTAACCGACCTCGGTAGCCGGTTGAATCAGGCTGCAGGTCGAAATATCCGATCAGCCGCAGAGATAGGTACCCGTACCTACTGCGATCAACACCCCTTCTTCGTTGTGCAGTTCGGAGCGCACCACTGCCACCTTATTGCCGGAACGCAACAGCGTTGCGGCGGCACTGAAACGTTCACCACGCCCTGGGCGCAGATAGTCGATTCGCAGGTCGATGGTGCCGAGGCGCGACAGGCGCAAGGCGCGCTCCTCGGTCGTCAGGTGCTGATGCTTTTCGAAGGCTCCGATCATCGCCATGGCGCCACCTACGACATCGAGCAGTGACGCGATCACCCCGCCATGCAGAATGCCGTGAAAGAAGTTGCCGACCAGCTCGTGTTTCATTGGCAGGTGCATCACCACGCGCTGGCGGGACACTTCGTCCAGTTCGATGCCAAGGTATTCATTGAACGGAATGCGTTCGAACAGCTGACGCACGGCGTGTTGTTGTTCTTCGATGGTGTCGATCGGGTGATTCATGCGTCAGGCTCTCGGGCAGGTCCAACTAAGCTGCCGGAGGGCGACGAGATTGACCAGCGGTGCGGCGGGAGCGCCGGTGAGATTGGCTGGATCGCCACGGTGGCCGTGCTACAACTCCCACCGTCGGGCGGGAGTTGCGAGCAGGCGGGGCGGGGGCCTATTTGCCGGTTAGCGCCAGTACCCTGTCGACCAGCTTGTAAATGCCCGAGGCCGCCTCGCTGATGGACTGCGCCAGCATGTAGGCAGGTGTCGTCACCAGGTTGTGCCGAGAGTCCTCAACGATCTCGGTGACCTCGCACGCCTGGTGCTCAATGCCCATCTCCCGCGCTGCGGCGGCAGCGGGATCGTCGTCGTTGCCCAGCGTGCAGACCACGCCGCGGCCGAAGATCTGCGCCGCCATGGTCGGCGCGATGCACATCATGCCGACCGGTTTGCCGGCCTCGGCAAATGCCTTGGCCAGCGACAATACCTCAGGGAGCACCGTACAGCCGGCGCCCTGGGTGGCAAAGTCGGACAGGTTTTTGGCCGCGCCGAAGCCGCCCGGGATGATCAGCGCATCGAATTCTTCGACATTGGCTTCGTGCAGCGCCTTGATTTCCCCCCGGGCCAGGCGCGCCGATTCGGTTAGCACGTTGCGACTTTCGGACATTTCCTCGCCAGTGAGGTGATTGATCACGTGCATTTGCTGGATGTCCGGCGCAAAGCACTGAACCTTGGCGCCACGCTGGTCCAGGCGCAGCAGCGTGATCACGCTCTCGTAGATTTCCGAGCCGTCGTATACGCCACAGCCGGAAAGAATCACGGCGACCTTTCTATTCATTGAGGGTACTCCTGGTCAGATTCAGCAGCCTGGCAATTGCGCCAGGCCAATGCCTTCGATGCTAGCCCTTGGCAAGGCTCAAGGTAAGCCCGCCGCGATAATGGTTGGATACCTCAACGCGACGGGTGTTCAACCGCCGGCGCGTCTGGACCAGGCCCGTCGCTACGGGTGTTGACTGTTCAAAGCACTGGCAGAGCCTGCCCGGGGTGGCGACAATGAGGGTCATCTTCGGTCGACGCTGATGGGTCTGTCATCAATCTGTCACGCTGTCGGCTTATAAACGTCATATTGCCCGCCAGGCGGGCCAGGAGTTTGTTGTGAGTTTCGTTCCTGCCAATCGCTTGTTTCCCGCTACTCGGCTGCGTCGCAATCGTCGTGATGAATTTTCCCGCCGGCTGGTGCGCGAAAATCGGTTGAGTGTGGACGATCTGATCCTGCCCGTGTTTGTTCTCGACGGCGAAAACCGTCGCGAGCAGGTACCGTCGATGCCTGGCGTAGAGCGTCTTTCGATCGACCTGTTGCTAGAGGAGGCTGCAGAGCTGGTCGCGCTGGGCATTCCGGCGCTGGCGCTGTTCCCGGTTACCCCTCTGGAGAAGAAATCCCTCGATGCGGCAGAGGCCTGGAATCCCGAGGGCATTGCCCAGCGCGCCACACGTGCGCTGCGCGAGCGCTTCCCAGAGCTCGGCATCATCACCGACGTAGCGCTGGATCCCTTTACCACGCATGGTCAGGACGGCATTCTCGACGAAAACGGTTACGTGCAGAACGATGTCACGGTCGATGCGCTGGTCCGTCAGGCCCTGTCTCACGCAGAGGCGGGCGCACAGGTGGTCGCGCCATCGGACATGATGGATGGACGTATCCAGGCGATTCGCGAAGCGCTGGAAGTAGCCGATCACCATAACGTGCGGATCATGGCCTATTCGGCCAAATACGCCAGTGCCTACTACGGGCCGTTCCGCGATGCGGTGGGGTCGGCTGCGAATCTGGGCAAGGGCAGCAAGAACACCTACCAGATGGACCCGGCCAATGGTGACGAGGCGCTGCACGAAGTTGGCGCAGACCTTTCAGAAGGCGCCGATATGGTCATGGTCAAGCCGGGCATGCCTTATCTGGATATTCTTTGGCGAGTCAAAGATGCCTTTCGAGTGCCGACCTTCGTCTACCAGGTCAGTGGCGAATATGCGATGCACATGGCCGCGATTCAGAACGGCTGGCTTAGCGATGCCGTGATCCTCGAATCGCTGACCGCCTTCAAGCGCGCAGGTGCAGATGGCATCCTTACCTATTTCGCCAAACAGGCGGCACAACAATTAAAACAGGGGCGATGAGCCCTGCCGAGGCAGATCGATGACTAACCAGGGACTCAGCGAAAGTGAATTGCAGGCTGCTGCCATCGAGGCGCGACCCCTCGAGGAAGTGACCCCGCCAGCGCCGGAGGTGGATAAAACAGAGGAGATGCCAGCACCGCCGGCCCCGCCGCCGAATCTGGACGACAACAGCCTCTATATCCACCGTGAGCTGTCACAGCTGCAGTTCAACATCCGCGTGCTGGAACAGGCGCTGGACGAGTCCTATCCGCTGCTGGAGCGGCTGAAGTTCCTGCTGATCTTTTCCAGCAACCTGGATGAGTTCTTCGAAATTCGCGTTGCCGGGCTGAAGAAGCAGGTCACTTTCGCGCGCGAGCAGGCCGGCGCCGACGGTCTACAGCCGCACCAGGCGCTGGCGCGTATTTCCGAGCTGGTTCACGAACAGGTCAATCGGCAGTATTCGATCCTTAACGAGGTGCTGTTGCCGGAGCTGGTCAAACATCAGGTGCGCTTTATCCGGCGGCGCAACTGGACAACCAAGATCAAGGCGTGGGTGCGCCGCTATTTCCG
This sequence comes from Pseudomonas sp. 9Ag, assembly GCF_902506445.1. NCBI lineage: Bacteria > Pseudomonadati > Pseudomonadota > Gammaproteobacteria > Pseudomonadales > Pseudomonadaceae > Pseudomonas > Pseudomonas sp. 9Ag. The sequence continues at coordinate 3,905,411 of NZ_LR733836.1, read as the reverse complement.
TGATGAGATCGCACCGATCATCACGCCCATCGGGCTGGATCCCACTCACCCCTTCCCGTTACTGGTCAACAAGAGTCTGAACTTCATCGTCGAGCTTGAAGGGATCGATGCCTTTGGCCGAGATTCCGGGCTGGCGATCATTCCGGCGCCGCGGTTGTTGCCCCGCGTTATTCGGGTGCCAGAGGAGGTCGGCGGGCCTGGTGCCAACCACGTATTCCTCTCATCGATGATTCACGCTCACGCCGATGACCTGTTCCATGGCATGAAGGTCAAGGGCTGCTACCAGTTCCGCCTGACGCGCAACGCGGACTTGTCGGTCGATACCGAGGACGTCGAGGATCTGGCGCGAGCGTTGCGCGGAGAGCTAATTTCTCGGCGCTATGGCGACGCCGTGCGGCTGGAGGTAGTGGATACCTGTCCGAAGCACCTCGCCGACTTCCTGCTCAAACAATTCAGCCTGAGCGAAAGCGAGCTGTACCGGGTCAATGGGCCGGTCAACTTGACCCGGCTGTTCAGCATTACAGGGCTGGAGAGCCATCCCGAACTGCAGTACACCCCGTTCACGCCCGCGATCCCGAAGCTGTTACAGAACAGCGAAAACATCTTCAGCGTGGTTGGCAAACAGGACATCCTGCTGCTGCACCCCTATGAATCCTTCACTCCGGTGATCGACCTGCTGCGCGAGGCGGCGAAGGATCCCTGCGTTCTGGCCGTCAAGCAGACGCTTTATCGCTCTGGTGCCAACTCGGAAATCGTCGATGCACTGGTTGAAGCCGCGCGTAACGGCAAAGAGGTCACCGCGGTCATCGAGCTGCGGGCGCGCTTCGATGAGGAATCCAACCTGCAATTGGCCAGTCGCTTGCAGCAGGCCGGGGCCGTAGTGATCTACGGCGTGGTGGGCTACAAGACCCACGCCAAGATGATGCTGATTCTGCGCCGCGAGAATGGTGAACTGCGGCGCTACGCCCATCTCGGTACGGGCAACTACCACGCCGGTAACGCGCGGCTCTACACCGATTACAGCCTGCTGACCTCGGATGATGCACTCTGCGAAGACGTGTCGAAGCTGTTCAGCCAGTTGATCGGCATGGGCAAAACCATGCGCATGAAAAAACTCCTGCACGCGCCCTTTACGCTGAAAAAGGCGCTGCTGGACATGATCGCCCAGGAGACGCAGCACGCCAGCGAAGGCAAGCCTGCGCACATCATCCTCAAAATCAACTCGCTGACCGATGCGAAAATGATCCGGGCGCTGTACAAGGCCAGTCAGACCGGCGTGCGCATCGATCTGATCGTCCGCGGCATGTGCTGTCTGCGCCCCGGGATTCTCGGGGTCTCGCACAATATCCAGGTGCGCTCGATCATCGGGCGCTTCCTCGAGCACAGCCGCGTGTTCTATTTCCTCAACGGGGGCGATGAGAAGCTGTACCTGTCCAGCGCCGATTGGATGGAGCGCAACCTGGATCGCCGGGTCGAGACCTGCTTCCCGGTCGAAGGCAAGAAGCTGGTGACGCGGGTGAAGAAGGAGCTCGAGGGCTTCCTGACCGACAACACCCAGAGTTGGGTGCTGCAGCCGGACGGCAGTTATCTTCGTAACAGCCCGAGTGGTAACCAGAATCCGCGAAACGTACAGAACGCTTTGCTGGAACGTCTGGGTAGCCCGACTGCGCGATAAGCAGTCGGCTACTAGAGGAGGCGGCGGGCGAATTGCTCCGCTGCCCGCTGGATTCAGCGTACGCTGAGGGTGAAATCGATTCGCTTGAGCCAGTCCGCTTCCAGGGCGAAATCAGCCTGGGTCAGCGGATTGTTGGCTAGCCAGCCATCAGGAAAGGCTACGTCCAGGCTATTGTCGCCGGCTTTGAGCTGAAACGCTGGCGCTTGTTGCGGACCGCGGATGTGGTGAAAAAGGATCGCGAAGCGCAGCAGCACACAGAGTCGGGTCAGCTTCACGCCGTCCTCGCTCATTTCTTCGAATTTCTGCCTCGGTATGTTGCGCCGATGGCCGCGAACCAGCAGCGCCAGCATCTGCTGATCCTGCCGCGAGAAGCCGGGCAGGTCGGAGTGCTCGATCAGGTAAGCGCCATGCTTGTGGTAATGATAGTGGGCGATATCCAGGCCCACCTCATGCACTCGGGCGGCCCAGCCGAGCAATTCACGCAGCCATTCCTCATCCAGTCCCCAATCCGATGAAACCTGATCGAACGCTTCAAGCGCCTTGCCTTCTACCCGCGCCGCCTGTTCGGTGTCGACGTGGTAGCGCTCCATGAGAAAGCTCAGGGTGCGGTCGCGGATGTCTTCCTGGTGATGCCGACCGATAAGGTCATAGAGCACGCCTTCACGCAGTGCGCCTTCGGAATGCGCCATGCTGGCGAGTTCCAGGGCGTCGAAGATCGCTTCGAGGATGGCCAGCCCGGCGGGGAAGATACCCCGGCGGTCCGGCTTGATGCCGTCCATGTCGAGCTTTTCCACATCGCCCAGCTTGAACAGCTTGCGCTTGAGCCAGCCGATGCCATCAGCGGTGACTTCGCCGTTACTGAGCCCGGCACTCTTGATTGCCAGGCCGACGGCGCGGATGGTGCCAGAGGCGCCGACGGCGTCCTGCCAGCCTAGCCGGCGCAGGCCGTGCTCGATGCTCATCAGCTCTAGCCTTGCAGCGGTATAGGCCTGGGCGTAACGGGCTGGGGTGATTTTGCCGTCCTGGAAGAACCGCTGAGTAAAGCTCACGCAGCCCATCTGCAGGCTTTCACGCAATTGCGAATCGAAACCTTCCCCGATGATGAACTCGGTGCTGCCACCACCAATGTCGACGACCAGGCGCTTGCCGCTCGAGGCGGGAAAAGTATGCGATACGCCCAGGTAGATGAGTCGTGCTTCTTCTCGGCCTGAAATGACTTCGACCTGATGCTGGATGATCGACTCGGCCTGGCGAATGAATTGCGCGCGGTTGCGTGCCTCGCGCAGGGCATTCGTACCGACCACGCGCACGGCGCCCTGGGGAAGATGGTTGACCAATTGAGCGAAGCGGCGAAGACAGTCCAGCCCGCGCTGCATGGCAGCGTCGTCGAGCTGTCTGTTCTCGTCGATGCCGGCGGCCAGCTGGACCTTTTCGCCGAGCCGCTCGAGGATGCGCATCTCTCCGTTGCTGGTGCGGGCCAGTACCATATGGAAGCTGTTCGAGCCGAGATCCAGGGCAGCAATCATCGGAAAGGGTTCGGCGGCTGTTGGGCGCATGGGGCGGTCTCTGTGCAAAACCCCGACATCCTGACATGATCATCGACATCCGCCAACGCGCAGCGCTGGGCCACCATCCGCCGTTGTCGATTCCATGGTGCCGCCCATGGTCTATTGCCCGAGCGACAGGCTGCGACTTTCGATCCGCACCAAGCCGGGCTATGATGGCGTCACTTCTGATTTTGACCCTGGAGAAACTCCATGAGCGAATACATCAACAATGTCAGTGACAGCAGCTTCGAGCAGGACGTGCTCCAGGCCGATGGTCCTGTTCTGGTCGATTACTGGGCTGAATGGTGTGGTCCGTGCAAGATGATCGCTCCGGTACTCGATGAAATCGCCAAGGAATACGAAGGCAAGCTCAAAGTCTGCAAATTGAACATCGATGAAAATCAGGAAACCCCGCCCAAGTACGGCGTGCGCGGCATTCCGACCCTGATGCTGTTCAAGAACGGCAACGTCGAGGCGACCAAGGTAGGCGCTCTGTCGAAGTCACAGCTGGCGGCGTTTCTGGATAGCAATATCTGATTCATCGCTGCTGTTTTAAAAAGCCCTCGCAATTGCGGGGGCTTTTTTATGACTGCAGGGTGGACGCTTCGCCTGCACGGTGCTAAATTCGGCCCTGCGACGCTTCTCCGTCGCCCTCTGCATTCCGTCGCCGACGCACTTCAGCCTCATAAAGCACAACGAACCTGTTCGTCTCCTGCTGCGCGGCTTCTCAAGCTAATCGCTTTCTTCATCCCTTCTGATCTCTCTCTATGAATCTGACCGAACTTAAGCAAAAGCCCATCACCGAACTGCTGGAAATGGCCGAACAGATGGGCATCGACAACATGGCCCGTTCGCGCAAGCAGGACGTGATTTTCTCTCTGCTGAAAAAGCACGCGAAAAGCGGTGAGGAAATCTCCGGTGACGGCGTGCTGGAGATCCTGCAGGATGGCTTCGGCTTCCTGCGCTCCGCGGATTCTTCTTATCTTGCCGGCCCAGACGATATCTACGTCTCGCCGAGCCAGATCCGCCGTTTCAACTTGCGTACCGGCGACACCATCGTCGGCAAGATTCGCCCGCCAAAAGAAGGCGAGCGTTATTTCGCGCTGCTTAAGGTCGATACGATCAACTTCGATCGCCCGGAAAACGCGAAGAACAAGATTCTGTTCGAGAACCTGACCCCGTTGTTCGCCAACAAGCGACTGACAATGGAAGCCGGAAATGGCTCGACCGAAGACCTGACCGGTCGCGTAATCGACCTCTGTGCTCCGATTGGCAAGGGTCAGCGCGGTCTGATCGTGGCCCCGCCGAAAGCGGGCAAGACGATCATGCTGCAGAACATCGCGAGCAACATCACCCGCAACAACCCCGAGTGTCACCTGATCGTCTTGCTCATCGATGAACGCCCGGAAGAAGTGACCGAAATGCAGCGCACCGTGCGTGGCGAAGTGGTCGCCTCTACCTTCGATGAGCCACCGACCCGCCACGTGCAGGTTGCCGAAATGGTGATCGAAAAGGCCAAGCGTCTGGTCGAGCACAAAAAGGATGTGGTCATCCTGCTGGATTCCATCACCCGTCTGGCCCGTGCCTATAACACCGTGATCCCGAGCTCCGGCAAGGTACTGACTGGTGGTGTCGACGCCCACGCCCTGGAAAAGCCCAAGCGCTTCTTTGGCGCCGCGCGAAACATCGAGGAAGGCGGCAGCCTGACTATTCTCGCCACCGCGCTGGTGGAAACCGGCTCGAAGATGGACGAGGTGATCTACGAGGAATTCAAGGGTACTGGCAACCTCGAGTTGCAGCTCGATCGCCGTATCGCCGAGAAGCGGGTATTCCCGGCGATCAACATCAACCGGTCGGGTACTCGCCGCGAAGAATTGCTGACCAGCGAAGAAGAGCTGCAGCGCATCTGGATTCTGCGCAAGCTCCTGCACCCGATGGATGAAAGCGCTGCGATCGAGTTCCTGCTCGACAAGCTCAAGGACACCAAGACCAACGAAGAATTCTTCATGTCGATGAAGCGCAAATAAGGTCTGTGGTTGTTGCCGAGGCCGGGGAAACCCGGCCTTTGTCTGTCTGCAGGTTTTGTATCGGCCTGCGCCAAGGCTACACTTTCCGCCCCTGCCGGCCCCTGTGAGGCTCAAGCATGCAGTATCGCGATCTGCGCGACTTTATCCGAGGTCTGGAACAGCGCGGTGAACTCAAGCGCGTTTCAACCGCCGTTTCCCCGGTTCTGGAAATGACCGAAATCTGCGATCGGACTCTGCGCAAGCAGGGCCCGGCGCTGCTGTTCGAGAATCCGACCGGTTTCGATATGCCAGTTCTCGGCAACCTCTTCGGCACGCCCAAGCGTGTTGCCCTGGGCATGGGTGCCGACGAAGTATCCGAGCTGCGCGAGATCGGCAAGCTCTTGGCTTTTCTCAAAGAGCCGGAGCCGCCGAAAGGGCTGAAGGACGCCTGGAACAAGCTGCCGATCTACAAGAAGGTCATCAGCATGGCGCCCAAGGTCCTCAAGGACGCGCCCTGTCAGGAAGTGATCATCGAAGGTGATGATGTCGATCTGTCCCGGTTGCCGGTGCAGACCTGCTGGCCGGGGGATGCTGGGCCGCTGATCACCTGGGGCCTGACGATTACCAAAGGCCCCAACAAAGAGCGACAGAACCTGGGTATCTATCGCCAACAGGTGATCGGTCGCAATAAGGTCATCATGCGCTGGCTCAGTCATCGAGGCGGCGCGCTGGATTTTCGTGAGTGGTGCGAGAAATATCCCGACCGACCCTATCCGGTGGCGGTGGCGCTCGGCGCCGATCCGGCCACGATACTCGGCGCCGTCACGCCGGTTCCGGATTCGCTGTCCGAATACGCCTTTGCTGGCCTGCTACGCGGCAGCCGTACCGAGCTGGTCAAATGCCGGGGCAGCGACCTGCAAGTGCCGGCCGGGGCTGAAATCGTTCTGGAAGGGTACATCCAGCCTGGCGAGATGGCGGATGAGGGGCCGTACGGTGATCACACCGGCTACTACAACGAAGTCGACCGCTTCCCAGTGTTCACCGTCGAGCGTATCACCCAGCGCCGCGATGCGATCTACCACAGCACCTATACCGGAAGGCCGCCGGACGAGCCGGCAATTCTCGGCGTTGCGCTCAATGAGGTGTTCGTTCCGATCCTGCAGAAGCAGTTCCCGGAAATCACTGATTTCTATCTGCCACCGGAAGGCTGTTCCTACCGCATGGCGGTGGTGACCATGAAAAAGCAGTACCCCGGCCATGCCAAGCGTGTGATGCTGGGCGTGTGGAGCTTCCTGCGGCAGTTCATGTACACCAAGTTCGTTATTGTCACCGACGATGACATCAATGCCCGGGACTGGAATGATGTGATCTGGGCGATCACCACGCGCATGGATCCCAAGCGCGATACGGTGCTGATCGAAAACACACCGATCGATTATCTCGACTTCGCCTCGCCGGTGTCCGGTCTTGGCAGCAAAATGGGCCTTGATGCCACCCACAAGTGGCCCGGTGAGACAACTCGTGAATGGGGACGCGCCATCGTGCAGGATGAGGCGGTGAAGCGTAGGGTCGACGAACTCTGGGCCGACCTGGGCATCGACTGATGACCAGTCGCGCATTTACTCAGGTTTTTTATTGATGAAAGTAACTCTGCAACCCTCCGGAGCAGTGCTGGACGTCGAGCGCGGTGAGTTGATCCTCGACGCTGCGCGCCGGCTGGGCTACGACTGTCCGCAGGCATGTCGTAACGGTAATTGCCTGATCTGCGCTGCCCTGCTGGTAGACGGCCGGGTGCGTCAGCGTGGTGAAAGCCATGATCATGGAGAAGTGTTCGCCTGCCTGGCGGAGCCCGAAGAAGATTGCGTTCTGCTGTGGGATGGCGTGCTCGCACCGGGGGAGCTTCCGGTGCGCACGCTCAGTTGCCAGCTCGTCAGCTGCGAAGATGTGGGCGGCGACGTGTTTCGCCTGCTGCTGCGCGCACCGGCTGGAAAATTGCCACGCTATCACGCTGGGCAATACGTACTGCTGGAGCGGGAAGACGGGGAGTACAGCGCCTTTTCGCTAGCGTCCGCACCAGGCCGCGGACGTGAGCTTGAGCTCCATGTGCTGGCCCGCGAATCGTCAGCCATCGACCTGCTGGCGCTGATCAGGCGCACCGGAACGGCCCGCGTGCAGATGCCGTTTGGTGATACCCACCTCGCCGAATTGCCGGAGGGGCCGCTGGTGTTGATTGCAGCAGGCACCGGCATGGCTCAGATGCACAGTCTGATCGAGCATTGCCGCGCCGAGGGCTTCGCCTATCCGGTACACCTGTACTGGGGCGTGCGGCGTCCGGAAGATTTCTATCAGTTGCCGCATTGGCAGGAATGGCAGCAGATGCCCAATCTGTCACTGCACCAGATCGTCAGCGACCTCGGTGACTGGTCGGGACGGCGCGGCATGCTGCATGAAGCGGTCTGTGAGGACTTCACCGATCTCGAGCCTGTACACGTCTATGCCAGCGGCTCTCCCGCCATGGTCTATGGCACGCTGGATGCGTTGGTGGAGGCGGGAATGGATGCCAAACAGATGCGTGCAGACGTATTCGCCTACGCGCCTCGGGACCGCAAAAGCTGAGCGCCGGGCGGGTTCCGCAGGTCGATGGAGAAGCAGCGCTGTCTCCAGCGCTGTGCTCGAAGGCCTCGGTTCAGCGCGCCTGACGCTGTTGCAGCAGCAGGTTCTTGTAGCCGCTTGCTGATAGCGTCTTCTGGGCCTGATCGAGTCTTGCCCGGTCGGCAAATGGCCCGACCAACACCCGATACCAGTCCTCGTCACGCACGGTCACGTTCTCAACCCGTACATCCTGGCCGAGCAGAATGATCTGCGCCCTGACCTTTTCCGCTTCAGGCTTCTTGCGGAACGAACCGGCCTGCAAGAAGAACTGAGTCACCGGTGCCTTGGCCACTGTAGGCGGGGGCGGAGGGACCTGGCCATTCAGAGCGGCTTCGGCGCGCGCGGCGTCAATCTTGGCCGCTTCCTCTTGTGTGACCGGCTTGGGCGGCTCAGGCTTTGGCGCCTCGGGCGGCAAGATCACTTCCGACTCAGGCAGCAGCGTATAGAAGTCGTACTTCGGTTTCGCAGGCTGGCCCGTGGTGGGGGATGAACGCTTCGGCTGCTCCTTGGATTTGGCTGTGTCCTTGGTGCGCTTGATTTCATCGCCGCCAGGTTCGAGGTTCATCAGGAACATGATGAAGCCGCCGATCACCAGGCCACATACGAGCCAGATCCAGCCGGGTACCGGCTTTTTGGCAGGTGCCTGGTAGCGGCTCGCGCCACGTTTCGGGGCGGGTTTCTTCCTGGCTGCCACTTACATCCGCTCCAGCGTTTCCAGGCCAAGCAGGGCAAGGCCCTGTTTCAGCGTTTTGCCGGTCAGGGCGGCCAGGCGCAGGCGACTCTGTTTGACCGTCTCGTTCTCAGCGGTGAGTATCGGGCAATGTTCGTAGAAGCTGGAGAACAGCCCTGCCAGATCGTATAGATAGCTGCACAACAGGTGGGGAACACCCTTCTCGCCGACACCGTTGAGCACCTCGGCGAACTGAGCCAGCTTTGCGCCTAGCGCTTGCTCTTGTTCGGCTTCCAGGTTGATCTCGCCGCCGACTCCATCCATGCCGGTACCCAGCTTGCGGAACACGCTGGCGACCCGGGTGTAGGCGTATAGCAGGTAGGGGGCCGTGTTGCCTTCGAAGCTGAGCATCTGCTCGAAGTTGAAGCTGTAATCGCTGGTGCGGTGCTTGGACAGGTCCGCATATTTCACTGCCCCGATGCCGACAGCGCGGGCGATCTGCCGCAGCTCCCCTTCGTCCAGATCCGGGTTTTTGCCTTTAACCAGGCTGTAGGCACGCTGCTCGGCTTCATCGAGCAGGTCGACCAGCTTCACGGTGCCGCCATCACGGGTTTTGAAGGGGCGGCCATCTGCACCGTTCATGGTGCCGAAGCCCATATGCTCGAGTTGCATGTCGCTGCGGACGAAGTCAGCGCGCCTGGCCACCTCGAAGGTCATCTGGAAATGCAGCGCCTGGCGCTGATCGACAAAATACAGCGCGCGATCGGCCTTGAGCTGCTGACTGCGGTAGCGCATGGACGCCAGGTCGGTAGTCGCGTACAGGTAGCCACCGCCGGCTTTCTGCACAATCACCGGGAGCGGGTTGCCTTCGGCGTTCTTGAATTCATCGAGAAAAACGCACTGGGCGCCGTTGCTTTCGCTCAACAGACCTTTGGCCTTGAGCGACGAGACTATATCGGCAAGTTCGGCGTTGTAGGCGCTTTCGCCTTTGACGTCTTCCGGGGTGAGGCGGACGTTGAGGCGGTCATAGACTTGTTGCGCATGGCTGAGTGAGAGTTCGTTGAATTGCTTCCACAGTCGCAGGCATTCGGCGTCGCCGGCCTGAAGCTCCACGACGAGCTTGCGCGCACGTTCGGCAAACTCGGGCGACTCGTCGAACCGTTGCTTTGCCGCTCGGTAGAAGCCTTCCAGGTCCGCCAGTTCGGGTGAGTCGAAACCCTTGGGCTGCTCCATCAAGCAAGCCAGCAGCATGCCGAACTGCGTGCCCCAATCGCCTACGTGGTTCTGCCGGATTACTTCATCACCGAGGAATTCAAGTACGCGAGCCACGGCGTCGCCAATGATGGTTGAGCGCAGGTGGCCGACGTGCATTTCCTTCGCCAGGTTCGGTGAGGACAGGTCAACCACGACGCGTTGTCTGGAGCCCGTTTTGCTTACGCCGAGCAGTGGATCGGCAAGGGCGGCATCAAGGCGTTGAGCCAGCGCGGCGCTGTTCTGGAAGAAGTTGAGAAAGCCAGGGCCGGCGATTTCCACTTTGCTGACGCTCGGGTCTGCCGGCAGTGCATCAATCAGCTTCTGGGCCAGGTCGCGGGGCTTCATCCCGGCGGGCTTGGCCAGCATCATCGCGACATTACTGGCGAAGTCCCCGTGGGACTTGTCACGGGTGTTCTCCACCTGGATGGTTGGGTTCGACCCCTCCGGCAGCACGCCTTCAGCGGTGAGACGGGCCAGGGCTTGCTGGATCAGATGGCGGATGCTGTCTTTCATGATGTGCTCGGTCGGCCGTAGGCTTTGGTCGAAAACTGGGCATTATCGGTGCCACGAGGGCGAACCTTCAAGGCTTAAGGCGCTTAGTTGCGCTGGAGCCTCTGTGGCCGGTCTACATCAGAACAGGTCGATCGGGTCGACATCCAGTGACCAGCGAACGCTGCGGCTACCCGGCAACGTTTCCACCTGCGGCAACCAGGCGTTCATGAGGTTATGCAAAGGCCCGCGAGCGTTGGCTTGTAGCAGCAGTTGTGCGCGGAAACGTCCAGCGCGTCGCTCCATCGGAGCGGGTACTGGTCCCAGTAACTCGACACCTGTCAGGTCGAGTTGCGCCATCAGCTGTTCGGCCTGGCTGCAGGCCTCGTCGAGGAAGTCTTCGGCCTGGCCGGGTTTCGTCGCCTCGGCGCGCAATAGCGCCAGATGGCTGAAAGGCGGCAAGCCGGCCGCGCGTCGCTCGCTCAACGCCTGCTCAGCGAAGGCGAAATAGCCCTGTTCCGTCAGCTGGACCAGCAACGGGTGATCAGCCAGATGCGTCTGGATGATCACCTTGCCGGGCTCTTCAGCTCGCCCTGCGCGGCCGGCTACCTGGACGATCAGCTGCGCCATGCGTTCACTCGCACGGAAGTCTGCCGAGAACAGCCCACCATCGGCATCAAGAATGGCGACCAGGGTCACTCGGGGGAAGTGATGACCCTTTGCAAGCATCTGAGTGCCCACCAGCAGGCACGGCTCGCCGCGGTTGATGGTGGTCAGCAAATGCTCCATCGAGCCCTTGCGGGACGTGCTGTCACGATCGATGCGCAGCACCGGGTAGTCAGGAAAGAGCGTTGTGAGCCGCTCTTCCGCACGCTCGGTACCCGCGCCTACGGGCCTCAGGTCGAGCTTGGCGCAGTCCGGGCAGCTGTGCGGTGGGCGTTCGGCATGCCCGCAGTGGTGACAGCGCAGTTCATTCTGGCGTTGATGCAGGGTCATTCTGGCGTCACAGCGCGGACACTGGCCGATCCATCCGCAGTCGTGGCACAGCAGCGAGGGGGCGAAGCCGCGCCGGTTGAGGAACACCAATACCTGCTGCCCGGCAGCCAGTGTCTGCGCCATGGCCTGCTGCAGCGGGCCGGAAATGCCGGAATCGAGGGGGCGGCTCTTAATGTCCAGGCGAAGGAAGCGGGGCGGCTGTGCGCCGCCGGCGCGCTCGGTCAGCTTTAACAGTCCGTAGCGTCCGCTGTGCGCATTGTGCAAGCTTTCCAGCGATGGCGTTGCCGACCCTAGCAGGATCGGAACGTTTTCCTGGCGCGCTCTGACCACGGCTAGGTCACGTGCGTGATATCGCAGCCCCTCCTGCTGTTTATAGGAAGCATCGTGCTCCTCATCGAGGATGATGAGCCCGGGATTTTTCATCGGGGTAAACAGTGCCGAGCGCGTGCCAATAATGATGTCTGCCTCGCCGTCCCGTGCCGCGAGCCAGGCATCCAGGCGTTCGCGGTCGTTGACGTTCGAGTGGAGCAAGGCGATGCGGGCATTGAAGCGCCGCTCGAAGCGAGCCAAGGTCTGTGGTCCGAGGTTGATTTCCGGAATCAACACCAGCGCCTGCTTGCCCGCCTCAAGCACCTGATGGATGAGCTGCAGGTAGACCTCGGTCTTGCCACTCCCGGTGACGCCGGCGAGCAGATACGTCTGAAAGCCATCCAGGCCGGCGCGAATGGCTTCGAAAGCGGCACGCTGCTGCTGGTTCAACGGTAGTTCCGGTTGCAGCAGCCAGCTGCCCTGATGTCGCTGGGCCTGGTGACGGCGCCGGGTTTCGACGCGTAGCAGGCCTTTCTGCAGCAACAGGTCAAGGCTGTCCTTGCTCAGCTGAAGCTGGGAAAGCAGGGTGTGCGCCACGCCGTGCGGATGCTGCGCGATGGTCTTGAGTGCGTCACGCTGGCGCGGCGCCCGGCTCAGTCTGGGGTCTTCGGGCCGTGCGCCATTGGCCGCATGCCAGAAGCGCTCCTGCCTCGCCTCGGCAGGCTCGCCCTGGCGTAGCAGAACTGGCAGCGCCCAGCTGAAGGTGTCGCCGAGGCTGTGTTGGTAATACTGTGCGGTCCATAGGCACAGCTTGAACAGCGGCGATGGCAGAGGTGATCGCGCATCAATCAGTTCCAATGCCGGTTTGAGCTTTGCCTCAGGGACTTCGCTGTGGCTGACGACCTCGACGAGTATCCCGATGATTTCGCGTCGCCCAAACGGCACCCGCAAGCGCATCCCAGGCCGCAGCCCAGCGTCGTGAACGCCGGCAGGGGGGAGGTAATCGAAGAGTCTGCGCAATGGCGATGGCAGCGCGAGGCGGAGTATGGGTCGAGGCACGCGATAGTCCTTGGCGGCGAATGCCGATGTTAAACGATCCGGCGGGGTAGCAGGTTTGCCTATGCTTCGGGCTGTTTGGTTGCATGCGAGAGGCTGCAGGTGTCTGTCCGATCGGCTGCCCTTGCATCGCTTTGCTGCTCTGTTATTATTCGCGCCCTTCCGTGCGGTACTCGACATAGGGTCGGGTGGCGGCACAAGTCCTAGAGGATTTACCCATGAAAGCCGATATCCATCCTAATTACGTAGAAATCGACGCCACTTGCAGCTGCGGCAACGTCATCAAGACTCGCTCTACGCTGGCCAAGGACCTGAGCATCGACGTTTGCTCCGAGTGCCACCCGTTCTACACTGGCAAGCAGAAAGTGCTGGATACCGGCGGCCGTATCGACCGCTTCAAGCAGCGTTTTGGTGTGTTCGGCGCCAAGTAATAAGCTGCCGTCGCTACGGGAATCCAATGAGATTCTTCGAGCTGAAAAAGGCGCCCCTAGTGGGCGCCTTTTTCGTTTCTGTCTTCTTCAGTTTGCAAGCAGCGGCGCTTTGCTCGGTGAGCGAGCCGCTCTCTCGCATGAAGGTGGCGACGGTCATAGATGGAGATACGCTGCGGCTGGCCGACGGGCGCAGCGTGCGGCTCATTGGGTTGAACGCAACCGAAATGGGCCGCAACGGGCGCCACGCCGAGCCGTTTGCGGAGGCTGCCAGGAGCCGGCTGCAATCGTTGGTGAGCGCCAATGACGGTTACGTGGCTATGCGTCCTGGCCAGCAGTCCAAAGACCATTACGGCCGCGTTCTTGCCCATGTCTTCGACAGGCATGGCGAAAACCTGGAAGCACTAATGCTTGCTGAGGGATTAGGCTTCTTTGTCGCTATCGCACCGAATGTTTCTCTGGCCGAGTGCCATCGAAAGGCAGAGCAACAGGCGCGATCGGCTGGAAAAGGGATTTGGCGGAAACCTCCGGTGATCGCAGCGGAGCGCGTGCGCAGCGGTGGCTTTGCAATTGTCCGGGCCCGTGTTGAACGCATGGAGACCAACCGGGGAGGCGTCTGGTTGGAGCTAGGTGGTTCGCTTGTGGTGCAGATCCCTCCTCACGCTGTAGCCGCCTTCGATGATGCGCTCAGCGGCCTGGCTGGAAAGAATCTCGAGGTCAGGGGGTGGGTCATTGATCGAAAGCGTCGTGGTGATCGGTCGCGGCGGGCGCGTTGGTTGTTGAAGCTGAGCCACCCGTCGATGCTCGTGCCTTTGTCCTGAAACGGTCGCCAAAAGTCGTATCGCCAGGCCTTGACAGTCAGATTTCCCGTTCCCTTGTGACGGCGCTTGATCTTGGCGTATCCTCGACCACCTGTCTGTCCCAGTAAAAATAAGCGGAAATGCCCCATGACTGACCTGAAAACTGCCGCTCTCGACTACCATTCCCAGCCCCGTCCGGGAAAGTTGAGCGTTGAGCTGACCAAGCCCACGTCCACTGCTCGCGACCTTTCGCTAGCCTACAGTCCAGGCGTGGCGGAGCCGGTCCGGGAGATCGCCCGAGATCCTGAGTTGGCTTATCGTTACACCGGCAAAGGCAATCTGGTCGCAGTGATCTCCGATGGCACCGCCATTCTTGGTCTCGGAAATCTGGGGCCATTGGCGTCCAAGCCGGTCATGGAGGGCAAGGGCGTACTGTTCAAGCGATTTGCCGGAGTCGACGTATTCGATATCGAAGTCGATGCGGAAAGTCCCCAGGCCTTTATCGATACGGTCAAGCGCATCTCCATCACCTTTGGCGGCATCAATCTGGAAGATATCAAGGCGCCCGAGTGCTTCGAAATCGAGCGGACCTTGATCGAGCAGTGCGACATTCCAGTGTTCCATGATGACCAGCACGGTACGGCTATCGTCACAGCAGCGGGCATGCTCAATGCACTTGAAATTGCCGGCAAGACATTGGAGCAGGCGAAGATCGTCTGCCTTGGTGCCGGTGCCGCAGCAACTTCCTGCATGAAGTTGCTGGTGAGCATGGGCGCTAAGATCGAGAACATTTTCATGATCGATCGCAAGGGTGTCATCCATGCTGGTCGTGATGATCTCAACCAGTACAAGGCGGTGTTCGCACATGAGACAGACAAGCGCACCCTGGATGATGCTCTAGACGGTGCTGATGTTTTCGTAGGTCTATCGGGTGCTAATCTGCTGAGTGCTGAAGGCCTCAAGCGCATGGCGGCGAACCCGGTGGTATTTGCCTGCTCCAATCCGGATCCGGAGATCAGCCCCGAGCTGGCGCACGCGACCCGCTCCGATGTGATCATGGCAACTGGCCGTTCTGATTACCCGAACCAGGTCAATAATGTACTGGGCTTTCCGTTCATCTTCCGCGGTGCGCTGGACGTCCGGGCCAAGCGTATCAACGAGGAAATGAAGATAGCGGCTGCGCTGGCGTTGCGTGACCTCGCCAAGCTACCGGTGCCAGCTGAAGTGGCGGCTGCCTATGGCGTTGACAGTCTGGAGTTCGGCCGTGAGTACATTATTCCGAAGCCCATGGACCGGCGCCTGATCACACTGGTTTCCGATGCGGTGGCCAAGGCTGCCATCGAAAGCGGTGTGGCGACCCTGCCGTATCCATCGCACTACCCGCTAAAGTCAGTCGACGACGTATTTGGTGGGTGATTAGGTTGCCTGTAGCGCCGCGTTAAGGCGGACAGTAAAAAACCGGCCATTGGCCGGTTTTTTGTTATTGATCACCGTAGAAAAATTTACGGAACTCCGCTGCGCTCTAACGTAGCCGCGGCCTTTAGAAAAGATCCATTGGTGCTGTTTCGCTGGCCGGTAGAGGGCTGCCAGGGATTGTCGCTCCAGGAATCAATTCGTCGTCCATGTTCGGAGGCGAATCTTCACTTCGGAAGATTTCGAAATAGGCATCTGGCGTTCCAGGGGCCGCTGCGCGACCGCTCTCTGGATCAATGCGTAGGGTCAGAATACCTTCGGGTTCGGCGGGGGCGTGCTCTGGCTTGCCCTCCAGTACCGTGCTCATATATTTCATCCAGATGGGCAGTGCCACCGTACCGCCGTACTCGTGGCGGCCTAGGCTCTGTGGCTGATCGAACCCGGTCCAGACGGTGGTGACAATATCGGCGTTATAACCAGAGAACCAGCTGTCTTTCGACTCGTTGGTGGTTCCGGTCTTGCCCGCAATATCGCCACGGCCCATCGCCAGGGCTCGTCTGCCTGTGCCTCGCTTAATGACGTCTTGCAGCATGCTGGTCATGATGTAAGCGGTGCGATCATCGATGATTTGTTCAGCATGCCTAGGCGGTTGGCGGGCTGGCTCAAAACTGTTGTCGTCAATGAACGAGTCTGTCTGCGCGTAGGCGACGGCGGTCTGCTCGTTATCGTCTGCCGAGGATTGTTGAGCGATGTCACGCTCTGGCACGCGCACTGGGTCCGCGCTGAATATCACCTTCCCGTCGCGGTCCTCGATTCGCTCAATCAGATAGGGCTCTATCTTGTAGCCGCCGTTGGCAAATGCCGTCCAGCCGGTAGCGATTTCCATCGGTGTCAAGGTTGCCGTGCCAAGTGCTAGCGACAGGTTCGCTGGAAGGTCTTCGGGCTTGAAGCCAAAGCGTTTGATGTAATCGATGGTTTGCGGAATACCCAAGGTTTGCAACAGGCGAATCGAAACCAGGTTACGTGATTTGTACAGTGCTTCTCGAAGGCGGATCGGGCCGAGGAAAGTGTTGTTGTCGTTCTTGGGACGCCAAACGCGATCCAGCCCTTCTTCGACGAATACGATAGGTGCGTCGTTGACAAGCGTCGCGGGGGTAAAACCTGCATCCAGCGCTGCGCTATAGACGAAGGGTTTGAAGCTTGAGCCAGGCTGGCGCTTGGCCTGGATGGCGCGGTTGTAATTGCTTTGACCAAAGGAAAAGCCGCCGGTCAACGCTTCAATGGACCCGTCTAGTGGATCGAGAGATACCAGTGCACCCTGCGCCTGCGGTATCTGACTGAAAAGCGCTTCGCCGTCGACAAAGCGAATCCGGATGACATCTCCCGGCTTGACCACCTCCGACGGTGTCTTTGGTCGGGGGCCAAGGCTATTGGTATTAATGAACGGTCGAGCCCACTTCATGCTTTCCCAGCTGACGCTGTGCTCGCTGCCGTCCCGAAGGACGGCTTGGACGGAGTCGTTCGACACGCGACTAACGACCGCCGGCTGCAACCCAGACTGGCTGCGATAATCACCTAGCTGTTTCAGCCAGGCCGCTTGATTCGTACCCGTTAGATGAGCTTCTGGGCCACGATAGCCATGGCGCTGGTCATACTCGATCAGCCCCTGGATGAGGGCTTGGTTGGCTGCGATCTGGCGCTCGCTGCTTGGGGTGGTATAGACGCGGAACCCATCAGTGTAGGCTGTGCTGCCGAAGCGACCGACCATTTCGGCACGGGCCATTTCGGCGATATAAGGTGCGTCAAGCTCGGGCGAGTAGCCGTGATAGGAGGCATCGACAGGCTCTGCCAAAGCTTGCTGATAGCGGGCCTCGTTTAGTTTTCCTAGTCGGTACATCCGGCCAAGGATCCAGTCACGTCGTTCCTTGGCCCGCTCCTTGTTCGCAAGCGGATTGAATGCCGAAGGAGCCTTGGGCAGGCCGGCAATCATGGCTAGCTGCCCTAGGCTTAGCTCTCCGATTGATTTGCCATAGTAAACCTGCGCTGCCGCTTCTATTCCGTAGGAGCGATTACCCAGGTAGATCTTGTTGACGTAGAGCTCAAGGATCTCATCCTTGCTGAGCTCTCGCTCGATCTGCAGAGCGAGCAGGATTTCGTTGATCTTGCGTGAAAAGCTGCGCTCGCTGGTAAGGAAGTAATTCTTCGCGACCTGCATGGTGATGGTGCTGCCACCGGTCTGAATGTGCCCGGTTTTCAATAATTGCGTGGCAGCGCGCATCAAGCTGGAAACATCAACGCCATAATGATTCGCGAAATTATCGTCTTCTGCTGAGAGCAGCGCGGCGATGAAATCCTTGGGGATCTGATCGAAGTTGATAGGAGAGCGTCGCATTTCGCCGTATTCGGCGATCAGCTTGTCATCCTGGCTATAGACACGCAGCGGAATCTGGAGCTGTATGCTGCGTAGCGAGTCGACTGACGGCAGATTGGGGCTGAGGTAGAGAAACGCGCCGCTTAGACTAAGCAACAGTCCGCAGAAAATAGCCAAGCACGACCATAGGAAAAACTTCAGAAAACGCATCGGGGTTCATTGAATCCAGGATGGGGAATGAGGTGTATGCCGCAGACGGTGCTGAAAGGAAAAACCGGTCACATTATAAGCGGTTTTTCTGTGGAGGAGCCATTTGCGCTTCTGTCAAGGCTGTTATCTAATGCTGACAAACATAATTAATCCGTAAGTAGCGGATAGAGATAGGAAATCGGCCGTGATAGGGCTCTTCACTAAGAAAGCGAACACGCTGCTTGGAATCGACATCAGTTCGACATCCGTCAAGCTGCTGGAATTAAGCCGCTCAGGTTCCCGGTACCGGGTCGAGTCCTATGCGGTCGAGCCACTTCCGCCTAACGCTGTGGTTGAAAAGAATATTGCTGAACTGGAGGGCGTGGGGCAGGCGCTTTCCCGGCTATTGGTAAAGGCGAAAACCGGGGGCAAGTCTGCTGCGGTGGCGGTCTCCGGTTCAGCAGTCATCACCAAAAGCATCGAGATGGAAGCCGGGCTCAGTGATGACGACCTTGAAAATCAGCTGAAAATCGAAGCAGACCAGTACATTCCCTATCCTCTAGAAGAGGTCGCTATCGACTTCGAGGTGCAGGGCCCTGCAGCGCGTTCGCCCGGCCGGGTTGAAGTGCTGCTAGCAGCGTGCCGCAAGGAAAACGTGGAAATACGTGAGGCTGCGCTCGCTTTGGCCGGGCTGACGGCTAAGGTCGTGGACGTAGAAGCGTACGCGTTGGAGCGCTCTTATGGTTTGCTGGCGCCCCAATTAGGCGCCGGACACGATGAGCTGACCGTCGCGCTGGTCGACATCGGTGCGACCATGACTACGCTGAGCGTTCTGCACAACGGCCGGACTATCTATACGCGTGAGCAGCTGTTCGGTGGTCGTCAGCTCACGGAGGAGATTCAACGACGCTACGGCCTGTCAATGGAAGAGGCTGGTCTGGCTAAGAAGCAGGGTGGTCTTCCAGACGACTATGACAGTGAGGTGTTGCAGCCGTTCAAGGAGGCAGTCGTTCAACAGGTTTCGCGTTCTCTTCAATTTTTCTTCGCTGCTGGGCAGTTCCACGATGTTGACTACATTCTGTTGGCCGGTGGTACGGCATCCGTTCCGGGACTGGATCGTCTGATTCAACAGAAAATCGGAACCCAGACTTTAGTTGCCAACCCGTTCGCCGATATGGCCTTGAGCAGCAAGGTCAACGCAGGTGCCCTCGCCAGTGATGCGCCATCCATGATGATCGCCTGTGGATTGGCCTTGAGGAGTTTCGACTGATGGCCCGGATTAACCTTTTACCTTGGCGCGAGCAGCAGCGTGAAGAGCGTAAACAGCGATTCCTGGTGTCGCTGGGCGGGGTGGCTGTAGTTGCAGTGGGTTTATTGTTTCTTGCTGATCAGTACTTCACCCATGCGATCGAGCAACAGAATGCGCGGAATGATTTCGTTCGCAAGGAAATTGCCGTTCTGGATACGCGGATCGCCGAGATCAAGGAATTGAGAGAGCGTCGGCAGCAACTGCTCGAGCGTATGAAGATCATTCAGGATCTCCAGGGTAACCGCCCGATCATCGGTCGAGTATTCGACCAGCTGGTTCGCACGCTTCCCGATGGCGTCTATTTCACCGGGCTGAAGATGACCGGGAAAAACATCGCGATCGTTGGCGCGGCTGAATCAAACAACCGAGTCTCTAATCTGATGCGTAATTTGGATGGCTCTGATTGGCTGGATGCGCCGAACCTGAACGAAGTGAAGGCTGTCACCGCTGGGGCGGTTGATCAGGAAAATGTGTTTCAGCTAACGGTGCAACAGACACAACCGGCCGCTGCTGTTGAAGGAGATAAGCCATGAGTCTGGCTAGCTCGATGGAGAGTCTCCGTAGCGTAGATTTGTCCGATCTGGACATGAACAACCTTGGGTCCTGGCCAGCAGCGGTAAAGGTGATCGCGGCGATATTGCTGATGGCCCTGATGCTCGGGGGTGGTTACTACTTCTACCTCAGCGACCTGCAAGCCAATCTGGATCAGCAAATAGCCGAGGAGGACAGGCTCAAGCAGCAGTTCTCCACCAAGGCATTTCAGGCTGCGAACCTGGAAGCGTACAAGGCGCAGATGGTCGAGATGGAGGCATCTTTCGGTGCTTTGCTGCGGCAGTTGCCTAGTGATACCGAGGTGCCGGGTTTGCTTGAAGACATTACCCGCACTGGCCTGGGCAGCGGGCTCGAATTCGAAGAGATCAAGCTGCAGCCGGAAGTGACCCAGCAGTTCTATATTGAGCTGCCGATACAGATCAAGGTCGTTGGCAGCTATCACGATCTTGCGACTTTTGTCAGTGGCGTAGCGAGCTTGCCGCGCATCGTTACGCTGCATGATTTCGAAATTAAGCCGAACAGTAAGGATTCGTCATCCAAGCTGCACATGAGCATCCTGGCCAAGACATATCGCTATAACGACAAGGGGCTGCAGAAATGAGAGGAGTCCGACTTGTAGCGATAACCCTTGGCACGCTGGTGCTGACCGGGTGCGGTGTGAGCGGAGATTTCGACGATCTGCGCAGTTACATGGATGAAGTACGAGCCAAACCGAAAGGTTCGATCGAGCCGCTGCCGGCGTTTCTCCCATACGAGGCCTTTACCTACAGTGCAGCGTCGTTGCGTCACCCCTTCCAGCCGCCAATGAAGATTGATCTGACTCAGCGGCAGAAAGGTACAAAAGACATTCGGCCCGACGAAACCCGCATTAAGCAATTTCTTGAAGAATTCAATATTGAAAACTTCGTCATGGTCGGGACGCTGGCCAAGGGCGAAGGCAACTACGCCTTGATCAAAGGTGGTGATGGGGTTCACCGAGTCAAGGTCGGTGACTATCTGGGGCGCAACCATGGCCGTATCGTTGAGATCAGCGAAGCCGAGGTGGATGTGCTTGAAATCGTTCCGGACGGAGAGGGTGGGTGGCTTGAGCGCCCGCGTAGCCTGACCTTGAAAGAGCGTTCTTGAGTCATGGCAAAAATGGAAAACCTATACCGGTCTGCACAACGGAAGCCTTTTATGAATACCACTCTCACTCGTCTCGGTTTGTCGTTGCTGGCAGCTTTCATTTCACCTGCATTGCTGGCGGCAAATTTGAACTCACTTGACGTCGCATCGTTGCCCGGTGATCGCGTTGAGCTGAAGCTGGCTTTCGACGAGCCGGTTCCGACCCCGCGTGGCTACACGCTTGATCAGCCTGCACGTATTGCTCTTGATCTGCCTGGCGTATCCAGCAAGCTTGGATCGAAAAACCATGAGCTTGGCGTTGGTAATGCGCGGAGCGTGACGGTGGTCGAGGCTCAGGGACGCACGCGGCTCATTGTGAACCTCACCTCTCTGGTCCCTTACTCGACCCGCGTCGACGGTAACAATCTGTTCGTGGTGCTAGGCGAGAACGCTGCGCGCTCCGGGGCTGCAACGCCTTCTCCTGTGGTCTCAACGAAGCCGGTAGCGCCGGCCGTCGCCATGGCTGCGGATAAATCGATCAGCAACATCGATTTTCGCCGTGGGGAAGACGGGGCAGGCAACGTAGTGATCACCTTGTCTGACCCTTCGGTCAGTCCAAGTATTGAAGAGCAAGGCGGTAAAATCCGCGTTTCCTTTGCCAAAACGCAGTTGCCTGAATCGCTGCGTGTGCGGCTGGACGTCCAGGATTTTGCCACGCCAGTCAAATTTGTTGATTCCAGCAGCAAGGGTGATGGTGCCAGTATCGCCATCGAGCCGAGCGGCCGATACGACTACTTGGCTTACCAGACTGACGACAAGCTCACCATTAGCGTCAAGCCGCTCAGCGAGGCAGATGCCGAGCAGCGCAAGGCTGAGCATTTCACCTATTCCGGCGAGAAGCTGTCGCTGAACTTCCAGGACATTGACGTTCGCTCTGTTCTCCAGTTGATCGCAGATTTCACCGACCTGAACTTGGTGGCCAGTGACACCGTGCAGGGCAACATCACATTGCGTTTGCAGAACGTGCCCTGGGATCAGGCGTTGGATCTAGTGCTGAAAACCAAAGGTCTCGATAAGCGCCAAGTGGGCAATGTTCTGCTGGTGGCTCCGGCAGACGAGATCGCCGCGCGCGAGCGTCAGGAACTAGAGTCAAAGCGGCAGATTGCTGAGTTGGCGCCCCTTCGGCGGGAGGTCGTGCAGGTAAATTACGCCAAGGCTGCGGATATCGCTCAGCTGTTTCAGTCGGTGACTTCGGTTGATGGGCAGTCTGACGAGCGGGGTTCCATTGCAGTTGATGATCGTACCAACAACATCATCGCCTATCAGACTCAAGAGCGACTGGATGAGCTGCGTCGCATCGTAACTCAGCTAGATATCCCGGTTCGCCAGGTCATGATTGAGGCTCGAATCGTTGAGGCTAACGTTGGGTACGATAAAGCGCTTGGAGTTCGTTGGGGGGGGAGCGTTGTAAATGATCAATGGAGTGCCTACGGAAAGGACGGCAGCAGATCTATCGATGATGACGGGCGTTTGCGGCTGCCGGGTACGGATACCGTTGGTGGTTTCACGCTCGGCGAAGGCTTGGCGCCAGTACCCTTTGTAGATATGGGAGTGCTGAATAGTACGTCCGGCGTGGGTATCGGCTTTATTTCGGATCACCTCCTGTTGGATCTTCAGCTCTCTGCCATGGAGAAAACAGGAAATGGAGAAGTCGTATCCCAGCCCAAAGTCATGACGGCAGACAAAGAAACGGCAAAGATCTTGAAAGGTACCGAGGTCCCTTACCAAGAGGCCAGTTCCAGCGGTGCGACGAGTACCTCCTTCAAAGAGGCGGCCTTGTCACTGGAAGTGACCCCGCAGATTACGCCAGATAATCGCATCATCATGGAGGTCAAGGTGACGAAAGATGCGCCAGATTTCCGCAATGCTGTGAACGGAGTCCCTCCGATCGATAAGAACGAAGTCAACGCCAAGGTTTTGGTGAACGATGGGGAAACCGTCGTGATCGGTGGCGTGTTCTCCAACAGCCAGTCGAAAAGCGTCGACAAGGTTCCGTTTCTAGGCGATGTGCCTTATCTTGGCCGCTTGTTTCGTCGCGATGTCGTGACGGATGCCAAGTCTGAACTGCTGGTGTTCCTTACACCTAGAATCCTGAATCATCAGGCCATCGCCGTGAATCGTTAACGTCATTGAAAAATATTATCCTCGTGGGTCCGATGGGCGCTGGTAAAAGCACCATCGGACGCCTGCTTGCCAAGGAGCTTCGCCTCCCCTTTCGGGATTCCGACAAGGAGATCGAGCAGCGCACCGGTGCCAGTATTCCGCTGATATTCGATGTCGAGGGCGAACAGGGTTTTCGTGAGCGTGAGCACGCCGCCATCCAGGATCTATGTCAGATGCGTGGCGTCGTGCTGGCAACAGGCGGCGGTGCGGTGCTTAGGGAAGACAATCGCGAGGTTTTGCGGACTGGGGGGCAAGTGATCTATCTATGCACCTCGGTCGATCAGCAGCTTGATCGCACCTCCCGGGATCGCAATCGACCATTGCTGCAAGCGCCGAATCCCCGCGAAGTGCTTACCGGATTGATGGCTGTGCGGGACCCGTTGTATCGCGAAATCGCTGACATCATCATTCAGACGGACGAGCGTCCACCACGCCTCGTCGTACAGGAAATTCTCAGTCAGCTTCAGTCTCCCGGGCCTCGTGAAAGCTTGGGGCGATCTGCGCTATCCTAGCTCCCTTTAATTGTGGGGCCCCTATGCAGACTCTTCAGGTCGATCTCGGCGAGCGTAGCTATCCGATTCTGATTGGCGAGCAGCTCATTGATCGCGGTGAGCTGTTGGCCTGCCATATCCGTGGCAAGCAGGTTGCGATCGTCACCAACGACACCGTTGCACCGCTTTACCTGGAGCGCCTTTCGCGCAGTCTTGCCGGGTTCCACGTGACTCCGATCGTGCTTCCTGACGGTGAGGCGCACAAGAACTGGCAGACCTTGCAGTTGATCTTTGATGCGCTGCTGAGGGCGAGGCATGATCGAAATACCACCATCATCGCACTCGGGGGGGGCGTGATAGGTGATATGGCTGGCTTTGCCGCTGCCAGCTATCAGCGAGGCGTCGATTTCATTCAAGTGCCGACAACGCTCTTGTCTCAGGTCGATTCGTCCGTTGGCGGCAAGACGGGCATCAACCATCCGCTCGGCAAGAACATGATCGGTGCGTTCTACCAGCCTCAGGCGGTGTTGATCGACACATCGACTCTCGCGACTCTGCCGTCGCGCGAGTTGTCCGCAGGCCTGGCCGAGGTGATCAAATACGGTTTGATCTGTGACGAGCCGTTCCTGGGCTGGCTCGAGGACAATGTCGACAAGCTTCGTTCGTTGAATCAGGAGGCGCTTACCGAAGCGATACAGCGCTCCTGTGATGCAAAGGCCAAGGTGGTAGGCGCGGACGAGCGCGAGGCTGGTATTCGCGCCACGCTGAACCTTGGCCATACGTTCGGTCATGCGATCGAGACCCATCAGGGCTATGGGGCGTGGCTGCATGGTGAGGCGGTGTCGACGGGCACTGTTATGGCTCTTGAGATGTCGAATCGGCTCGGCTGGATAAGCACCGCGGAGCGAGACAGGGCTGTGCATTTACTGTCGCGTGCCGGTCTGCCAGTTGTGCCCCCAACTGACATGAGCGCCGAAGATTTTCTCAAGCACATGGCGGTCGACAAGAAAGTGCTGAATGGCCAGTTGCGATTGGTGCTGCTCAAGCGCCTGGGGGAGGCTGTGGTGACGAGCGACTTCCCTAGGGAAGTGCTTGAGGCCACATTGAACGTCAACTACGAAGCGCTTAAGCAATAGTCAGAACCTAAGAGATTTCCATGTCCAGTTTGTCTGCCGACGATTCGTACCTGAACCATTACGGCTTCAGTCATGATCCCTTTGCTGCACGCGTACCCGGCTTCAAGTTCTTCCCTGCTCAGCGCAAGCCGGTGCTTGGGCAGTTGCATCACCTTGCCCGCTACAGCCAGCTGCTGCTGGTGGTGACCGGGCCCGAAGGAAGTGGCAAAACGCTGGTGCGTCAGGCTCTCGTAGCCAGCAGCAATAAGCAGGCTGTCCACAGTGTGGTCATCTCGCCACTGGAAACGCTCGATTCGAATATTCTTTTGCAGCAGATCGCTCAGGCGGTCGGCTGTCAGCGCGCCGACTTCGACTCGATCATGGCGCAGATCATTCAACTGGCGCTGACCGGCCAGGAGGTGTATCTGCTGGTTGACGATGCCGAGCGACTAACCGGGGCAGCCGTTGAGACGTTGCTGCGATTGGCTCAAGGCAGTCCGGAAGGGCGGCCGCATGTCTTTCTCTTCGGCGAACATGCACTGGTAGCGCGTCTGGAGGCATTGGTAGACGGCGAAGAGCGCTTCCATGTGATTGCGCTTCAGCCGTACGAGCAAGATGAGACGCGGGAATATCTGGCGCTGCGCCTGGAAGGGGCTGGGTCTGGGCTGGACTGTTTGAGTGAGGAACAGGTCGAGCGAATCCATGTCGATTCCGGTGGTTGGCCTGGTGCCATAAACCAGATAGCCAGAGATGAACTTCTTGAAACGATGCAGCAATCCAAAGGGCGTCGGAAGTCGGCTGGGTGGAATCTGCCGCTACCCATGAAGCATTTGCTGGCTCTGGTTGCGGTTGTTCTCATTGTCTTGGTCACCTTGCTCATGCGTGACGCGGATGAGCCATCAACAGCGCCCGCTACCACCGCTTTACCGCTGGGGACGGCCCCCGTAACCGAGGCGCTTGATGAGGGCGTCGATGCTGTGCCGGAGATCGCGCCGGCTCAGCCGGTTATCCGGGAGCCGCTTGCTGCTGCCGGTAGCGGAGAAGCGGCTGATTCATCTACTCAGGCTATCGAGGAGCCGTTACCTGTTGAGGAGCCCGCTGTCGACGATATTAAGGCTCCTGCAGAGATCGCTGCCCCAGTCGCAGTGCAGCCACCAGCGGCTCAACCCAATCGGGTAACAGAGGTGCCGCGGGAGCCTGTGCGTCAGATTGCCGCGGATGAGGCTGCTGCAGCCGGGAATTGGTACGCCAGCCAGTCGAAAACCAACTATCTAGTCCAGGTACTGGGTACGCGGACCCAGGCGAACGCTGAGGCATTGGTGAAAAGACAGGGCGAGGGCTTCCGTTATTTCGTCAAGCAACATCAGGGTAAGCCTCTGTACGTTGTGACCTACGGGAGTTTCGCCACCCGTAATGCTGCCTTGGAGGCTATCAAGAAGCTGCCAGCCTCGCTGCAGGCAGGCAAGCCTTGGGCGCGGAGCTTTGCTAGCGTGCAGCAGGAGATTTCGCAGTCTCGCCAGTGAGTGCCCCAAAACAGTGCGCAGCGCCCCATCTTGGGGCTTTAAAAAATAAAATTGTGCCTCTCTACCGGGCTTTGTAAACTGCTCCCCCTTTTGCCCACGTGTATGACGGGGCGATTCTGTGCGCCGTCAATAAGGGGTTGATTTACAACGTATTTAGCTGGTGGAGTGCCTATGAGAGCAGGTCTGTTTCGTCCTGAAGAGTTCAAGGATAACTGCGGCTTCGGTCTGATCGCCCACATGCAGGGCGAGGCAAGCCATCACCTGCTTCAGACCGCAATTCAATCCCTCACCTGCATGACTCACCGAGGCGGCATCAACGCCGACGGTAAAACCGGCGATGGTTGCGGGCTGTTGATGCAGAAGCCTGACGCCTTCCTGCGCGCCATGGCCAAGCAGCATTTCGATGCCGATCTGCCTTCGCTCTACGCTGTCGGTATGATTTTCCTCAGCCAGGACGCGGGCAAGGCCGAGACGGCGCGCGCGAGCCTCAACGAGCAAATCGCAGCCCAGGGGCTGACCCTGGTGGGCTGGCGTGAGGTTCCGGTCGATACCACTGTTCTGGGGCGTCTTGCCTTGGAACGCCTGCCGCGAATCGAGCAGGTGTTCGTTTCGGCGGAAGGCCTGTCCGAACGTGATTTCGGCATCAAGCTGTTCTTCGCTCGCCGCCGGGCCGAAGTGGCGCTGGCAAGCGACAAGGAATTCTATGTCTGCAGCCTCTCCGACAAGGACATCATCTACAAAGGATTGATGATGCCGGCCGATTTGGCGCAGTTCTATCCCGATCTAGGCGATGAACGCCTGGCCACCGCTATTTGCGTGTTCCATCAGCGTTTCTCCACCAACACGATGCCGCAATGGCCGCTGGCTCAGCCGTTCCGCTTCCTGGCTCATAACGGCGAGATCAACACTATCACCGGTAACCGCAACTGGGCGCAGGCGCGCCGGTTGAAGTTCGCCAATGAGCTGCTTCCGGACCTGGAAGGCCTCGATCCGCTGGTCAACCGTACGGGCTCCGACTCCTCAAGCATGGACAACATGTTGGAGCTGTTGGTCACCGGCGGTATGGATTTGTTCCGCGGCTTGCGCATGATCATCCCGCCGGCTTGGCAGAACGTCGAGACTATGGATCCCGATCTGCGCGCCTTCTATGAGTTCAACTCCATGCATATGGAGCCTTGGGACGGCCCCGCGGGCGTTGTGCTTACCGACGGCCGTCATGCGATCTGCCTGCTGGACCGCAATGGCCTACGCCCGGCACGCTGGGTGACGACGAAAAATGGCTATATCACCCTTGCTTCCGAAGTTGGCGTCTGGGATTACAAGCCGGAAGACGTGATCGCCAAGGGCCGCGTCGGCCCGGGGCAGATCCTGGCTGTGGACACCGAAACCGGACAGGTACTGCATACCGACGACATCGATAGTCGCCTGAAATCTCAGCATCCGTATAAAACCTGGTTACGCCAGAACGCGTTGCGTATCCAGTCGACCCTGGACGATAACGATCATGGCTCGGCGTTTTATGACGCCGACCAGCTCAAGCAATACATGAAGATGTTCCAAGTCACCTTCGAGGAGCGTGATCAGGTGCTGCGTCCGCTCGCGGAGCAGGGGCAGGAAGCCGTCGGCTCCATGGGTGATGACACCCCCATGGCCGTGCTGTCGCGTCGGGTTCGCTCGCCATTCGACTATTTCCGCCAGCAGTTCGCGCAGGTCACCAACCCGCCGATAGACCCGCTGCGCGAATCTATCGTGATGTCGCTGGAAACCTGCCTCGGCGCAGAGCGTAACGTCTTCGAAGAAACCGCCGATCATGCCAATCGGGCGATTCTCACCACGCCTGTGATCTCTCCGGCGAAGTGGCGGACAATCATGGAACTCGACCGTCCCGGTTTCGAGCGCCATCTGATCGACCTCAACTACGACGAATCCCTCGGCCTGGAAGCCGCGGTGCGCAATATCGCGGACCAAGCCGAAGAAGCTGTGCGCAGCGGCAAGGTCATGCTGATTCTCAGCGACCGCAACATCCAGCCAGGCAAGCTGCCGGTGCATGCATCGCTGGCCGTAGGTGCTGTGCATCACCGTCTGATCGAAACCGGTCTGCGCTGCGACTGCAACATTCTGGTGGAAACCGCGACTGCGCGCGATCCGCATCACTTCGCTGTTCTGATCGGTTTCGGTGCGACCGCCGTCTATCCGTTCCTTGCGTTCGAAGTGCTTGGCGACTTGATCCGCACTGGCGAAGTACTTGGCGACCTCTACGAGGTGTTCAAGCACTACCGCAAGGGGATCTCTAAGGGCCTGCTGAAAATCATCTCGAAGATGGGCATCTCTACCATCACCTCATACCGTGGCGCTCAGCTGTTCGAAGCCGTGGGTCTGGCTGACGAGATTGTCGACGTGAGTTTCCGTGGAGTCGCCAGCCGCATCAAAGGTGCGCGCTTCGTCGATCTGGAAGCTGAACAGAAAGCATTGGCGACCGAGGCCTGGAGTGCACGCAAGCCGATCCAGCAAGGCGGTTTGCTGAAATTCGTCTACGGCGGCGAATACCACGCCTACAACCCCGACGTCGTCGCGGCGCTGCAAGTTGCCGTGCAGGAAGGCGACTACGGCCGCTTCAAGGAATACACCGCACTGGTTGATCAGCGTCCAGCGGCGATGCTGCGTGACCTGCTCAAGCTCAAAGTGTCGGAGCAGCCGCTTGCGCTTGAAGAAGTCGAGCCGCTGGAGCAGATTCTCAAACGCTTCGATTCGGCCGGCATCTCGCTCGGCGCGCTGTCGCCGGAAGCGCATGAAGCGATCGCTGCGGCCATGAACCGCATCGGCGCGCGTTCCAACTCCGGTGAGGGTGGCGAAGATCCGTCGCGCTATCGCACCGAGCGCAGCTCGAAGATCAAGCAGGTGGCCACTGGCCGTTTCGGTGTCACCCCTGAGTACCTGGTCAACGCCGAAGTACTGCAGATCAAGGTCGCCCAGGGTGCCAAGCCCGGTGAGGGTGGTCAGCTGCCGGGCGGCAAGGTCAACGGTCTGATCGCCAAGCTGCGTTATGCAGTGCCGGGCGTCACGCTGATTTCGCCGCCCCCGCACCACGACATCTATTCGATCGAAGATCTGGCCCAGCTGATCTTTGACCTCAAGCAGGTCAATCCCAAGGCGCTGGTATCGGTCAAACTGGTTGCAGAGCCTGGTGTCGGTACCATCGCTGCTGGTGTCGCCAAGGCCTACGCCGACCTGATCACCATCTCCGGCTATGACGGCGGCACTGGCGCCTCGCCGCTGACTTCCATCCGTTACGCCGGATCGCCCTGGGAACTCGGCCTGGCTGAAACCCACCAGACCCTGCGCGGTAATGACCTGCGGGGCAAGGTCCGGGTACAGACGGACGGCGGACTGAAAACCGGCCTCGACGTAGTCAAGGCTGCGATCCTCGGTGCAGAAAGCTTCGGCTTCGGCACGGCGCCAATGATCGCGCTGGGCTGCAAATACCTGCGCATCTGCCACCTCAACAACTGCGCTACCGGCATCGCCACGCAGAATGATCAGCTGCGCAAGGACCACTTCATTGGCACGGTCGACATGGTGGTCAACTTCTTCACCTTCGTTGCCGAGGAAACCCGTGAGTGGCTGGCCCGCCTCGGCGTGCGCAGCCTGCAGGAACTGATCGGGCGTACCGATCTACTGGAACTGCTTCCGGGCGAAACTGCCAAGCAGAACCATCTCGACCTGTCGCCGCTGCTCGGCAGCGACCATATTCCGGCCGACAAGCCGCAATTCTGCGAGGTTGAGAAAAACCCGCCGTTCGATCAGGGGCTATTGGCCGAGGAAATGGTCAAGTTGGCTCGTGCGGCCATCGACGCCAAGAGCGGCGGTGAGTTCGAGCTGGATATCTGCAACTGCGATCGTTCCATTGGTGCACGTGTCTCCGGCGAGATCGCCCAGGTGCATGGCAACCAGGGCATGAAAGATTCGCCAATCACCTTCCGCTTCAAGGGCACCGCTGGTCAGAGTTTTGGCGTCTGGAACGCGGGCGGCCTGCATCTGTATCTGGAAGGCGATGCAAACGACTATGTCGGCAAAGGTATGACCGGCGGCAAGCTGGTGGTTACCCAGCCGAAGGCCAGCGGGTACGAGTCCCAGGATTCGGCGATCATCGGCAACACCTGCCTGTATGGCGCTACGGGCGGCAAGCTGTTCGCGGGCGGCACTGCCGGCGAGCGATTTGCCGTGCGTAACTCCGGCGCGCACGCGGTCGTGGAAGGCACGGGCGATCATTGCTGCGAATACATGACGGGCGGCTTTGTCTGCGTCCTTGGCAAGACTGGCTACAACTTCGGCTCCGGCATGACCGGCGGTTTTGCCTACGTCCTCGACATGGACAACAGCTTCGTCGACCGGGTGAACAACGAGCTGGTCAACCTGCAGCGCATCACCGGTGAGGCCATGGAAGCCCACCGTAGCCATCTCCAGGACGTGCTGCGCGAATATGTCGCCGAAACTGGCAGCGCATGGGGCGCGAAACTCCTGGAAAACCTCGACGACTACCTGCGTCGCTTCTGGCTGGTCAAGCCAAAGGCGGCCAACCTGGCGTCACTGCTGTCGAGCACTCGGGCCAACCCCCAATAAAAAGCAGGTTCAAGCGGCAAGCCTCGGCCATGTGCCTGGGGCTTGCCCCGCTCCGTGATTGTCACGCAGTCAGCAGCCTTGGGCTTGCGACTGCCGTTAAGAGGTTTTGAAATGACTGAACGTCTGAATAACGACTTCCAGTTCATCGAAGTCGGGCGCAAGGATCCGAAGAAAAAGCTGCTGCGACAGCGCAAGAAAGAGTTCGTCGAGATCTATGAACCCTTCAAGCCGCAGCAGGCTTGCGAGCAGGCACACCGCTGTCTGGGTTGCGGCAACCCTTACTGCGAGTGGAAGTGCCCGGTTCACAACTACATTCCCAACTGGCTCAAGCTGGTTTCCGAGGGCAACATCCTGGCTGCGGCCGAACTGGCGCACCAGACCAACACCCTGCCGGAAGTCTGTGGCCGCGTCTGCCCGCAGGATCGTCTGTGCGAGGGCGCTTGTACGCTTAACGACGGCTTCGGCGCAGTCACCATCGGTTCGGTGGAAAAGTACATTGCTGATACCGCCTTCGCCATGGGCTGGCGCCCGGACATGTCCAAGGTCAAGCCGACAGGCAAGAAGGTCGCCATCATCGGCGCGGGACCGGCTGGCCTGGGTTGCGCCGACGTACTGGTGCGCAGCGGCGTTACACCAGTGGTGTTCGACAAGAATCCGGAAATCGGCGGACTGCTGACCTTTGGTATCCCAGAGTTCAAGCTGGAAAAGTCCGTTCTCAGCCGACGCCGTGAAATCTTCACCGGAATGGGTATCGAATTCCGCCTGAACACCGAAGTCGGCAAGGACGTGACCATCGACCAGCTGCTCGCCGAGTACGACGCCGTGTTCATGGGCATGGGTACCTACACCTACATGAAGGGTGGCTTCCCTGGCGAAGACCTGCCGGGCGTGCACGATGCCCTGGATTTCCTGATCGCGAACGTTAACCGTAACCTCGGCTTTGAAAAGGCGCCGGAAGACTTCGTCGACATGAAGGGCAAGAAGGTTGTGGTGCTCGGCGGCGGCGACACGGCGATGGATTGCAACCGCACCTCCATCCGCCAGGGCGCTAAGAGCGTGACCTGTGCCTACCGGCGTGACGCAGCGAACATGCCGGGCTCGCGCAAAGAGGTGAAGAACGCCAAGGAAGAGGGCGTCAAGTTCCTCTTCAACCGGCAACCCATCGCCATAGTCGGCGAGGGCAAGGTCGAAGGCGTCAAGGTGGTCGAGACCCGTCTCGGTGCGCCGGACGCGCGCGGACGTCGTAGCCCAGAGCCAATTCCCGGTTCCGAAGAAGTATTGCCGGCAGATGCCGTGGTTATCGCCTTTGGTTTCCGCCCGAGTCCAGCTGACTGGTTTGAAGGCAAAAGCATTCAAACCGACAACCAGGGCCGTGTAGTGGCACCGGAGATGGGCCAGTTCAAGCATCAGACCAGCAACCCGAAGATTTTCGCGGGCGGCGATATGGTGCGTGGTTCCGATCTGGTCGTTACGGCGATCTTCGAAGGCCGTCAGGCTGCTGAAGGCATCCTCGACTACCTGGAAGTCTGATTCACTGGGTGGATAGGCGCTGCCGAAGACCGAGCTGGTTCACGGTGGTCGGTGAGCGTGGCATCCATTCTGGACTTTACTTTGGAGCATGCCTCCAAACGGGCCTGACCTGAATCAAGCCCACGGATAAAAGGCACGGCGCTCGCCGTGCCTTTTGTTTTGCGCTTTGCGACAATGCCGCCACTCTTTTGCTGGAACCCAGACATGACTGCCTTGAAGAACGACCGCTTTCTCCGCGCCTTGCTCAAGCAACCTGTCGACGTCACCCCGGTGTGGATGATGCGTCAGGCCGGCCGCTACCTGCCGGAATACCGGGCCAGCCGCAGCAAGGCGGGCGATTTCATGAGCCTGTGCATGAATCCCGAACTCGCCTGTGAAGTCACCCTTCAGCCGCTTGAGCGTTACCCACTGGACGCGGCGATCCTGTTCTCCGACATCCTCACTGTGCCGGACGCCATGGGGCTGGGCTTGTACTTCGAGACCGGTGAAGGCCCACGTTTCAAGAAGGTCGTCAGCAACATGGCCGACATTGAGGCGCTGCCGATTACGGATCCGGAGAAAGATCTGGGTTACGTGATGGACGCGGTGCGCACCATTCGTCGCGAGCTCAACGGCCGCGTTCCGTTGATAGGCTTCTCCGGCAGCCCTTGGACGTTGGCGACCTACATGGTCGAAGGCGGCTCCTCGAAGGACTTCCGCAAATCCAAGGCGATGCTCTACGAAAACCCGCACGCCATGCATGCGCTGCTGGACAAGCTCGCGCAGTCGGTGACCAGCTACCTCAACGGGCAGATCCTCGCCGGTGCCCAGGCGGTGCAGATTTTCGATTCCTGGGGTGGCAGCCTTTCCGCCGCGGCCTACCAGGAATTCTCTCTGGCCTACATGCAGAAGATTGTTGGTGGGCTGATTCGCGAACATGACGGTCGCCGTGTACCGGTCATTCTGTTCACCAAGGGCGGCGGGCTGTGGCTGGAGTCCATGGCGGCAACCGGTGCCGAAGCACTGGGGCTGGATTGGACCTGCGACATCGGCGTCGCGCGTGCCCGCGTCGGCGACAAGGTTGCGCTACAGGGCAACATGGACCCCAGCGTGCTGTTCGCCAAGCCGGATGCGATACGTGCCGAGGTCGGGCGCATCCTGGCCAGCTTCGGTCATGGTGACGGCCATGTGTTCAACCTAGGACACGGTATTACTCCGGAAGTCGATCCGGCCCGCGCCGGCGCATTCATCGAGTCGGTTCACGAACTCTCGGCGCAATATCACGCCTGACCCGATGCTGAAATGAAAAGAGCCGCTTCTAGCGGCTCTTTTCATTCATGGCTGTTGGTGATGGCCTGGGGTGGTGCCCGGCTCGTGTTCATGGACCAGCTTGCTCACCCGGATATCGGTGATACCGATGACCTCGGCCTGTTCCAGAATCTTGCCCTCGTCGGCCCCGGCCTCTGGCATGACCAGGCTGTTTTCCGCATCGCCATTGTGCAATTCGATCAGATGCCGAGCGGCACTGGCCTGCGACATGCGCTCTTCTTCCGAATCGATGAGATGGTTACGCGGTTCGTTCTGGAAGAGGTAATTGATTTCGAACTTGTGCGTTGACTTGCCAAACATGGGCAGCTCCTTGAAGTAGAAGGGTCTGCGTATGTTGACTCCCCGGTCCAGTTATTCGTTCGGCAACGACGACAGTTGGATGGTCATCGCCCGCGCAGCGCGCCCGGCCCCGTTGTGCGGTCCCGAGCGCCGCGGTGTTACTTGACCTTCGCCAAGTTGCCCTTGATTGCCACCCCCGCCATGATTGCGCCGGCATGGCACTCATACTTCTGGCTGTCTTTGTATTCGACGTGCTTGTAGTTGCTGGCGATGTCCACCACCGCATTGGCACCTGCCGCCTTGGCGGCCTGCTGCATGCCGATCAGCGCCGATTGCAGCGCCCAGCTGCAGGCACCCTCGTCGGTCTTGTTGAAGGCGTTGGTTTTCTTGCTGGTGGAAACGTCCCGGCGAATGATTTGTGCACTCTTGGGCGTCTTGCCAGCCAGGTAGAACTTCACGCTGCCGTCGAGTTTGCCAGAGGCGGTTGCCTCGGCCACGACCTGCTCGAACGGCAGGTAATGCGTGGTGTCGCGCGCCTGGCTGATTCCGGGTAATACACAGAACACCAGTGCTGCGCCGATCCATGTGTTTTTCTTCATTGCATTCTCCTTGCGGTGTTTTTGGTTGAAGGGGTCAAGCCCAGCGGCGAAATATCAATGAAGTGTTGATGCCGCCGAAGGCGAAGTTGTTGTTCATCACATATTCGTGCTGCATGGTGCGCGGCGCGTCGACGAGGTAGTCCAGTTCACCGCAGCGCGGATCAATGCTGTCCAGATTCAGGGTGTGAATGTAATGGTCGCGGTTCATCATTTCGATACTGAACCAGGACTCCAGCGCGCCGCAGGCACCTAGCGTATGCCCGAGAAAGCTTTTCTGCGAGCTGATTGGCATGCGGCTGCCGAACAGCGATTGAGTCGCCAGGGTTTCAGCAATGTCGCCCTGTTCGGTCGCAGTGCCGTGGCCATTGACGTAGCCGATAGCCTCGGGCTGCAGTCCGGCATCCTCGAGGGCCAGCTGCATGGCGCGGCACATGGTCAGTTGTTCCGGCTTAGTGGCGTGTTGGCCGTCGGCATTGCTGCCAAAACCGATCAATTCAGCGTGAATGGTGGCGCCCCTGGCCAGGGCGTGCTCGAGCTCTTCCAACACCAACATGCCAGCACCTTCGCCGATCACCAGGCCGTCACGACCGGCGTCATAGGGGCGCGGAGAGGTATCGGGTGCGTCGTTTTTCAGGCTAGTGGCATACAGCGCATCGAAGACCATGGCTTCGGTGGCACAAAGTTCCTCGGCACCGCCAGCAAGCATCATCGGCAAGCGGCCGAACTTGATCGCCTCGTAGGCGTAGCCGATTCCCTGGCTCCCGCTGGTGCAGGCACTGGATGTGGGAATCACTCGGCCAGTGAGGCCGAAGAAGATGCTGATATTGGCTGCGGTAGTGTGCGGCATCATGCGGATGTAGGAGTTGGCGTTCAGCCCGTCGGCCACCGAGTTGAGCAGCATGTTGCCGAAGGCTTTGATCTCCTCGGTACTGCCGGTGGATGAGCCGCAGGCAACGCCCATGCGCCCGTCGCGGATTGATGAATCATCGAGCAGGCCCGCATGAGCCAGGGCCTGTTCGGCGGCCTTTACCGACAACCGCGACACCCGACCCATGCTGCGCAACTGCTTGCGCGTCCAGTGTTTAGGGACGGCGAAGTCATCCACCGGTCCTGCCAGTCGGGTGTTGAGCTCGGTGAACCGGTCCCACTCGGGCATGTAGCGAATGCCGCTGCGGTTGCTGCTGAAGTGAGCCTCGATGCTGGCCCAGTCGCTGCCCAGTGAGGTGATGCCGGCCATGCCAGTGACGACGACGCGCTTCATCAGCACAACCCGCCATTGACGGCGAGCACTTGCCGGGTGATGTAGCTGGCCTCGTCCGACATCAGGAAGTTGACCGCACCGGCGACTTCCTCCGGTGTGCCCATGCGTTGTGCAGGGATCATTTTGAGCATTTCCTCGATGGGCAGATCGTCATCGAGCATGTCGGTATCGATCAGTCCGGGAGCCACGCAGTTGACAGTGATGCGGCGCTTGCCGAGCTCGACGGCAAGCGCCTTGGCGGCGCCGATCACGCCCGCCTTGGATGCGCTGTAATTGACCTGCCCGCGGTTGCCGATCAGCCCAGATACCGAGGTGATGCAAACGATTCGTCCCGGCTGGCGGCGGCGGATCATGGGCATGGTCAGCGGTTGAAGGACATTGTAGAAACCGTCCAGGTTGGTGCGCATGACCAGATCCCAGTCGTCCTCGGTCAAGGCCGGAAAGGCGCCGTCGCGGGTCAGCCCGGCGTTGCAGACCACTCCGTAATAGGCACCGTGGGTTTCGACATCCGTTTCCAGCTGTTCGCGGCATTGCGCGCGATCCGCTACATCGAACTGTAGGATCCGCGCCGTGCGGCCCATCTCCTGAATCTGCGCCTGAACGGCTTCCGCCTCGTCCCGCCGCGCGCGGCAGTGCAAGACAATGTCATGACCACTTTGCGCCAGGCGCAAGGCAATGGCGCGGCCGATGCCGCGGCTGGAACCGGTGACAAGGATGCTTTTACTCATGGTGAAGGCTCTTGCAGATAGCTCGCCACTTCGGGCGGGCGAAACACATTGAGACGCGCCTCGGCATGGATGCCTGGCCCGTCGAGATGGCATTCGAACACGCCCATGCCATTGTCATCCTGCAGCGAACGCAGCGCATGGATACGTAACTGGCTGCCGGCTGGGAAGTGCTCGACGTTGCATTGGAAGCGGCGGGTGCCCAGCAAAAAACCCAGCTCCACCGGCTGCCCGACCATGCGCGCCTGGCAGCCGGCAAAGGCAGCGACGGTCTGCGCCATGATCTCGACGCCGGCCCAGGCCGGGAGGCTGCCGTCAGGCAGGTTGAGCAGGCCGGTGCTTTTGACCCGCAGGTGGGTCGTGATGCTGTCGGCATCAAATGACTCGACTGCATCGAGCAGGATCATGTCTCCGGCGTGAGGCAGTAGCTCGGCGACTGGCCAATCGATCATGGTGCATCCCCCAGGATCAGGCTGATGTTATTGCCACCAAATGCGAAGGAGTTGCTCATCATGCGCCGCGGCCGGCTCGCTACCGCCTTGGTCCCGACTGCCGTCAGATTCAACTGCGGCAGGTCGGTATCATGCTCGCCGTCCCAGCGATGCGGCGGCAGCAGTTGTTCAGGATTATGTTCGGACAGCGTCAGCCAGCAGAATGCCGCTTCCAATGCGCCCGCGGCGCCCAGCGTGTGGCCGGTGAGCGGCTTGGTGGATGAGCAGGGCACACCGGTCGGAAACACCTTGGCCACCGCCAGGCTCTCCATCGCATCGTTATGCCGCGTGGCGGTGCCGTGCAGATTCAGATAGCGGATCTGTTCGGGTAGGGTCCCTGCGCTGCTCAATGCTTTGCTCATGGACTCAATGGCGCCCAGCCCCTGCGGGTCGGGAGCGGAGATGTGATGGGCATCGGAGCTGGCGCCACCGCCTAGCAGGGCAATTGGCGAGCGCTCACGGGTCATCAGGAAAACAGCAGCGGCTTCGCCAATATTGATGCCGTCGCGGTTGGCCGAAAACGGGTTGCAGAGCTGGGCGCTGGTCGCCTCGAGTGCGCTGAAACCGCGCAGGGTCAGATCACACAGGGTGTCGACGCCACCACAGATCACTGCATCGCAGATGCCCGCATCCAGCAATCGCTTGGCGCTGAGCAGTGCGCGCGCACTGGACGTACAGGCCGTGGATATCGAGTAGCTCGGACCGCTGAGCTGCAGGCGCTCGCTGACGAAGCTGGCCGGTGCGCAAAGCTCCTGATGGCTGTAGTGATAACTGGTCGGAAGGTGGCCGTCTCTTGTTAGGCGGGCTATCCCCTGGGTCGCCTCCTGGATACCTGAAGTGCTGGTTCCCATGACCACACCGACGCGGCTTGGGCCGAAGCGGGAAATCGCCTCATGCAGGTCGGGTTCTATTTCCTCCAGCGCAGCTAACAGCAGCTGATTGTTGCGAGTGACATGCTGCAGCGGCGCATTGCCAAGTGAGGGAAGCTCGCCGGTGACTGCACCGACCGGCAGGCTGCGCCCGGCAATTGTTTGCGGATGTGGCTGCATACCTGAGCTGTCGCCTGCCAGCAGGCGCCGGGCGACTTCGGCCTTGCCGCACCCCAAGGCGCAAATCAGCCCGAGTGCATTGAGGTAGGCGGTCATTGTTGGTGGGCTCCGGCTGGCACGATAGGCGCGACACGATAGGTCAGCGTCGGCCCGACGTCGAGTTCGAAACCGCCTTTTTCCAGGTAACGAACGTGCCAGGTTGAGCCATCGTCTGCCAGCGAGCGACCGTTCTGATGCAGCGTCCATGCGCTATCAGCATAGAGCTCTTCCAGCTGCTCGGCGGGGCTAAGTGCGAACAGCAAAGCGGCAAACAGCGTGCGCGCTTCAGCATTGGGCGGCAGCATCCCGTCGGCTTGCCAGCGCCCGTCGAGCAACAGCTGGCGCGCCAGCGGCACGCCCAGGGGATTGAGCATTGACCAGCGCAATGCCGCGCCTTCCTGCTGGATCACCAACAACCAATGATCCGTCTCGCCTTGCCCATGACGCTCGACATGCAGCTGCACCGGCAACGAAAGCCGTGGCATCTGGGTCGGCAGGGGCTGTTGCTGGGCGCAGGCGCCGAGCAACAGCAGCAGC
Organism: Pseudomonas sp. 9Ag; assembly: GCF_902506445.1. Taxonomy (NCBI): domain Bacteria; kingdom Pseudomonadati; phylum Pseudomonadota; class Gammaproteobacteria; order Pseudomonadales; family Pseudomonadaceae; genus Pseudomonas; species Pseudomonas sp. 9Ag. The sequence continues at coordinate 3,866,801 of NZ_LR733836.1, read as the reverse complement.
GACAGCCAGGGCAGGCGTACCAGGTTGTATATCAACGAGATCATGCGGGCGCCGGAGTGGCGCAAAGCTCGGCCAATACGCGCAGGCGGCGTCGGGGCTCGGCGACATAGGGGTTGCTGTTGTCCCAGGCGTAACCGGCCAGGATCGAGCAGATCATCCGGCGAATCTCCGGCTGGGCGCGTTCATAGTAGATGACGTCCTGAAAGCTGCCGTCGTACCAGCCCTCGACATAGGCGCGGAAGGTTTCCACGCCCCGCTTGAGCGGCGCCGAGAATTCGCTGTCCCAATCCACCGCCTCGCCACTCAGCTGCCGGTGCAACACCGCTGCCGCCATACTCGCCGAGCGCATCGCAATGGTGACGCCGGACGAAAACACCGGGTCGAGAAACTCGGCCGCATTGCCCAGAAGCGCAAAGCCCGGGCCATGCAGCGCTTTGACGTTCGCCGAATAGCCATTGATCAGACGTGCTGGAGTGTCCCACTGAGCATGCTTGAGGATGCGCTGGAGGTTGGGGGCCTCCATGACGAATTCCTTGAGACAGGCATCCAGATCCAGCGGACGTCCTTCGTAGCGTTCGGCGCTGGCCACCACGCCCAGCGAGCAACGACCGTTGCTGAACGGGATGGTCCAGAACCATACATCGCGCAGCTCCGGGTGGGTGGTGATGAGGATCTTGTCGCGGTCGAAGCGGGGGTCGACGATGTTGTCCGTGATGTGGGTGAATACCGCACGGCGCAGCGGAAAGCTCGACGGCGCTTCCAGATCGAGCAAGCGCGGCAGCACCCGGCCGTAGCCACTGGCGTCGAGGACGAATTCGGCCTCCAGCGCATACTCGCTACCGTCGAGGCGGCGCACCTGCAGACTCGGTCGCTGGCCGTCGAAATCCGCGGCGGTGATTTCCTCTTCGTAACGAATCTCGACGCCTTGCAGCGCGGCCTGGTCGGCCAGCAGTTGGTCGAAATCCGCGCGCTGAACCTGATAAGTGCTGCCGTGGCCCTCGGTAAATTTGTCGCGAAAATCGAAAGCGGTATAGCGGTCGCCGCAACCGAAGGCCGCACCATGCTTGGTCTGGAAACCTGCGGCCCGTACGGCTTCGAGCATGCCGGCTTCCTCGATGAAATCCAGGCAATGCGAGAGCAGGCTCTCGCCGATCGAAAAGCGCGGAAACCGCTGTCGCTCGATGATCAGCACGTCGTGCCCCTGACGCTTGAGCAGAGCAGCGGCGATGGCCCCGGAAGGCCCCGCGCCAATAACGACAACGCTACGGTTTTCAGAATGCAAGGAAGCCTTCATGTGTTCGACTCGACAAGGGTGACGGACGCCGATTGCTGCCGGCGGGTTGGGTAAAACAAAGGGTTATTCAGCAGAATGCCGTCGCCTGGCCTTGCTGGAAAGCCGACCAAGGCCAACTGAAGCCATGACGCCGCGCCGCGATGGACAGTCACGATGCTCGGTCTTCGGTGGTGTCTGCTGCCCAGGGCGCAAGCAGAAAAGCAAAGACCAGGCCGATGCCCACTGCCAGGCCAAAGTTGCTTACGGCCGGCGTGCTCGACAAGGCCAGCAGGCCGAACGACAACCAGGTGGTGACGGCCGCGAGAAGCGTGCCGACCAGGCTCACCGCCGCGCCGCCGATTCGCTCACGCATGAGGATCGCGTAATCGACACCGATCGCCGTCACGAGCAACAGGCCGAACAGGCCAAACAGGGTCAACGGCTGGCCCAGCCAGCCTAGACAGGCGAGGCTGCCCAGCGCTGCCAGCAGCGGAACAGCCAGGCAGCGCAGCGCACCACCCCAGCCGAACGGAAGACACAGCAGACCCAGGATAAGAACGGCGGCCAGCATCTTGAAGAACGCCGCCTGACGTTGGGTCTCGGCAAACAGACGGTTTAGCTCAGCGGGCCGGTCGATGAGGCTGACCCCGCCAATACCCTCAGCCAGACCGTGCAACGCTGAACTGTCGCGAAGCCCTTGCAGGCTGACCAGGCCCGCGACGGTGCCGTCCTTTCGAGTGCCCAGCCATAGCGGGCGCCAAGGTTCTGCAAGCGGCCCTGCCAGCACCTGGTCGAGACCTGTCACCGGGCGCGTCTGCAGATCAGCCAATTCTTTCTCGAGCACCTCGATTGGCATGCCAAGTGCCAGCAGTGGCTGACTGTTCTCGAGCAGGCGCGGCAAGGCAAGATGCAGGCTTTCCTGAATGATGGTCGGCGCGGCCAACTGGCTCAGGGCGAGGTAGCCGTGCAGCTTCTGCTCCGCCACCAGCTCGTCGAGGCGAGCGCTTAGCGCTTCCTGGCGCTCCAATAATTCGTCGGGAGTTTGCGCACGAACGAGGAAATACTGGCTGGTCGGTTCGAAGCCTGTGATCAGGCCGATGCGCTCGGCTTGCTGCTGCAGCGCAGGCGCGCGGCTGACCCACTGGCGCAGATCGTCCTTGAACGACACCTGGCTGATACCGGCCAGGCAGAACACCACGAAGCCGGCCAGTAACCAGCGCGAGGAGACCCGACCGAGCAAGCGGCGACGCACGTCCAAGGCGCGCCCAGCCCAGCTCAGCGGGGCGGCCCAGGGCTGTAAGGGAACGTTCACCAACGAGGGCAGCAGGCAGGTGGCGCAGGCGAAGGCCCCGAGCAGCCCCGCGGCAGAAAACACCGCGACCTGGCTCAGTGCCGGAAACGGAGTGAACGCCATGGCCAGATAGCCGATGACGTTGGTCGCCAGTGCCAGAGCGAGGCCGGGAAGCGTCAAGCGCAAGGCCCGAAACGCCTGCCAGGGCTGCAATGTCCAGCTTTTGGACAGGTAGTGCAGCGGGAAATCGATGCTGACACCGACCAGACTGGCCCCCAGCACCAGGGTCAGCACATGGATCTGACCGAACAGGGCTACGCAGGCCGCAGCGCCGCTGAGCGCCCCGACCAACACCGGCAAGGCGACCAGCAGGACGCGTGGGGTGCGAAACAGCAGATGCAGCAAGGCGAGCGTGGCGACGAGCGAGACGCTGCCGATCAGGCCTGCTTCCTCACGCGCCTGACGCTGCCCGTATGCGGCATGCAGCACGCCGCCAGCTGCGAGCAGCTCGCCGTGCTGGGATTGGACCCAGCGGCGAGCGGCACGAACCTGCTCGTCGACCAGCAGCGGCAGCTTGTCGTCAAAGGCGTCGCCGTCGATCTGCGCATGGATCACGGCCCAGGGCTGACCGTCATGTTCGGCCACCAGCGCGCCATCAAGGCGCGGGTGAATATGGCCGGGTTGCGGCAAGCGCCGCTGCGCCAGGTCGGCTAACCCGAACCAGTCTTCTTCAACCGGCACCAGGCTGGTGCTTTCGAATGGGCTGAACAGGCGCTGCAGTCGCTGCTGAATGAACTTTTCGGGTGAGGCGATGAGGGCTTCACGGCTGGCCCGGTCGAGCAACACCAGTCTTTGATCCAGTAATTGCTGGCGCATCGCCGGCAGATCGGCCTGTACGGAGCGACGGATCTGCGCGAACAGGCCGCTGGCGTTGAGGTTGCCTGCGACTTCCTTGGCCAGCGCGACGGCAGAGTCTTCGTCTGCATGGTGAACCAGCAGCATCAGATCGCGATTCAGCGGCTCCTGCACGCGCTGCTCGGCGAGTTGCTCCAATTCCCCAGGCGCCCCGCTGGGCAACAACTGCAGCAGATTAGCGCTGACTGGCGGACCATCGCGCCATTGCCATGCAGTCAGCCCGACCAGTCCAAGCAGGGCCAGAAAGAACAGTGAAGAGAGCCAGGCTGGCAGCCTGAGCGCATGATCAGTCGGCGAGGTCATGGTGCTCGCTGGGGCTCAACTGATCGTCGATCTGGATGTCGGTCAGCAGCAGCCGTGTGCTGTCGCCCTGGGTCTCACGCAGCTCGATACGCTCGGCGGTGGCACCTCCCTGGATCAGAATGCTGGAGAAAATCTGGGCAAGCAGCCGGGAGCGCGGTGTCAGTGTCAACGCCCATGCCTGGGCAGTGCCAGACAGCTGCAGATCGAAATCTCGCTGCAAGGCTTCGGTATCACCCTGCAGTACGGCCAGAAACAGCTCGTTCTGGCGCGCTGCGGGCCCTTGCTGACTAGTCTGCTTCCAGCCGCTGGCCGTGCGTCGGGCGATTCCCGCCGCGCTGATGCGGTAATCCTGCTGCAGCGGACTTTGCAGGAACCACAGCAGACCGCTGTCGCCCGCCAGGACGAAGGTGCCCGCGCTAACCAGTGGCTGGGGCAGAGCGCGCAGGTATTTTTCCTGGGTGAAGGCGCCGCGAACAACCGTGGGTTCGCGCAGTTGCAAGCTGAGTTGGAGCAGGTCGAACGCATTGGCGCGGGCGGTCACCGCCAGCAGCAGGCCCAGCGCGACCAGCATGCGCGAAGCGGGGCGATTGAATAGACGCATCACAGCAGTGCGCGCTCCACGGCATCGACCAGCACCTTTGGCGAGGCCAGCAGCATTTCGCGGCTAGCGATTTCCACGGCGACCTGAACGGTGCTGCCGCGGGTCATGCGCTCGCCGGTTTCGGCGTCACTGATCAGGTAGTTGATCTTCAGGCGGTTCTCCCACTCGACCAGATCGGCGCGTACAACGATGCGCTGATTGAAACGGGCGCCGCGCATGTAGCGCAGCTGCACGTCGATGATCGGCCAGGCATAGCCGGCGTCTCTCATCTGCACATAGTTGTGACCGATGCGGTCGAGCAGGGCGCAGCGCGCCATCTCGAAATATTTGACGTAATGGCCGTGCCAGACGATGTCCATGGAGTCGACGTCGAAGAACGGCACCAGCACTTCGATTTCTGCCTGCAGTACGCCGCCCTTACGCATACAGCCCCCAGTGCTGCGCACGGATGCGCTGTAGGCACAGGCGCAGCTCGCCTTCCAGCGCACGGTCTTCGATCAGCGGTGGGAAGTCTTCGCCAAGCACTTCGTGCATCACTGCGAGCGGTGCCGGGAGTGCCCGTGCCGCCGGCTGACGCTGGCGCAGCCAGACGCCCTGGTTCGCGGCAATCAGCGCGGCAGCAGCCACCTGTTCGGTCAGCTCCAAACTACGCAATGCGTCGCGCGCGGCAATGGTGCCCATGCTGACCTTGTCCTGGTTGTGGCACTCGGTCGAGCGCGAGAAGACGCTGGCCGGCATGCTGTTCTTCAGGGCCTCAGCGGTCCAGGCGCTGGCGCCGATCTGCACCGCCTTGAAGCCGTGGTTGATCATTGCCGTAGCGGCTGGCGCGCCGGACAGGTTGCTCGGCAAGCCGTGGTTGTAGCGGGTGTCGACCAACAGCGCCAGTTGCCGGTCGAGCAGGTCGGCGACGTTGGCGACGAGATTCTTCAGGCTGTCCATGGCAAAGGCGATATGCCCGCCGTAGAAATGCCCGCCGTGCAGCACGCGCTCGTTGTCGGCGTCGATGATCGGATTGTCATTGGCGCTGTTCAGTTCGGTTTCAATGAATTGCCGCAGCAGGCCCAGGCTGTCGGCCAGCACACCGAGCACGTGCGGTGCGCAGCGCAGCGAATAGCGGTCCTGCAGACGATGCAGCGGGGCGGTTGGCGCCTCGATGGCGAGGTCCTGACGAATCCACGCTGCCACCTGTGTCTGCCCCGGGTGCGGCTTTGCCGCAAACAGACGTTCGTCGAAATGCTCGGGATTGCCTTCCAGCGCGATGACGTTGAGCGCGGTGATCCGGGTGGCCAGTTTCAGCAGGTAATCGGCGCGGGCGTAGGCGAGGCAGGCGAGGCCGGTCATCACCGCAGTGCCATTCATCAACGCCAGAGCTTCCTTGGGGCGCAAGGTCAGCGGCGTCCAGCCAAGCTGGCGATGCACCTCGGCGGCGCTGCGGCGCTCGCCGCGATACATCACCTCCCGCTCGCCAGCCAGGGTTGCGGCGACATAGGACAGCGGCGTCAGGTCACCGCTGGCACCGACCGAGCCTTCTTCGGGGATCAGCGGCAAGACGTCATGTTCGAGGAACGCCTGCAAACGCTCGAGCAACTCGATGCGCACCCCGGACATACCGTGGGTCAGCGAGCGCAGACGAGCGCCCAACACCGCGCGGGTGGCTTCGGCATCGAGCAGTTTGCCCAGGCCGCAGCCGTGGAAGGTGAACAGGTGCTGCGGCAGTGCCTCGACCTGATGCAGCGGAACAGCCACCACGCAGGAGTCGCCATAACCGGTGGTCACGCCGTAGATCACGCCTTCGCGGTCGAGCAGGGTGTCGAGGAACTGCGCGCCGCGGGCAATCCGCTCGCGGAAGGCCGCATCGGACTGAAGCCGGGCGGGTGCATGCCCCTGGGCGACGGCCAGCAGGTCTTCGATACGCAGGTGGTTTTCACCAAAGATCACGGGCTCAGCGTTGTTCATGGGTGTTCCAGAATGGGTAGAAGTTGAACCACTGCAAAGGGGCCTCCAGACAGCGTGCCGCCAGTCGATCCGCGTAGCGCTGCACCCACGCCTGCACCACGGCGTCGCGCTGGCCACGCCGCCATTCGACGCGATCGGCGAAGGGCTCCAGATGGACATGGAATTGCCCAGCATGTTTCAGGCAGAACAGCAGATTCGCGGGGCACTGCAGCAGGCCGGCCAGTAGCCAGGGGCCTTGTGGGAACGCGGCCGGCTGACCCAGGAAGTTGGCTGTGGCGATGCGCGCGCCCTGCAGCGGCACCCGGTCACCGGCGATGGCCAGCCATTCGCCCTGATCCAGCCGGTGGGACAACTCCATCATGATCGCCGGGTCCAGTTCACTGACCTGAATCAGCCGCAAGTTATTCGCGCCGGATTCATCCAGTAGGCGGTTGAACTGCTTGGCGTGACGGGTGTGCACCAGGACGTTCATCTTTACCTTGCGGCCCATTTCCGCCAGCGCTCGGCAGATCTCCAGATTGCCCAGGTGCGAGCCGACCAGCAGCTGGCCGCGTGGCGCCTTGAGGTCAGCGTGCAGGTTGGCGCTGTCGTGCAGCACCAGTCGATCCAGCGCCAGGCGTCCGCCCCAGACATCGAGCTTGTCCAGCAAGGCATCGGCGAAGGCCATGAACTGGTGGTAGACCGAGCGCCAGCCGGGCGCCAGGTCGGCGCGGCCGCTACAGGTGGCAAGGTTCTGCTGGTACTGCCAGGCACTCTGTCGCGCGCTGCGGTTGAACAGATAGAAATACAACACAATCAGATACAGCAGCGGCGCCATGGTGCGGCGGCCAAGCAGGCGCACGGCCCAGGCTGTCAATTTCATCAAGGCAAAACTGCCCCGTTCGCGGTGCGCGGCCCAATGCGAGCCGACTGCGGCTTTTTCGCTCATCGGCACAGCCGCCGCCAGAGCAATTTGGGCGCCCGCAGGAGCATGCCTCCAAACAGCCGTGCGTGCATCGAAGAGATCAGCAGGTTGTCGTGCCACAGGCGGAAATGCGAAACCCCGTCGGCCGGATAATGCACTCGTGTCGGCAGCCAGACCATCGGCTGTTCACGCCAGTGCAGGCGCACCAGTACCTCGGTGTCGAAGTCCATGCGCTGCCCAAGCGCCGTCGAGTCGAGTAGAGCCAAGGTTGGCTGCAGCGGGTAGACACGAAAGCCGCACATGGAGTCGCGGATCGACAATGACAGCGTATTGATCCAGACCCAGACGTGGGTCAGGTAGCGGGCATAGAGGCGCCCTTTGGGCACGCTCGAATCGTACTGGGGATAGCCACAGATCAGCGCATCCGGCGCCTGGCTGGCGCGGTCGAGGAACAGCGGCACGCCGCTCAGGTCGTGCTGGCCGTCGGCGTCCAGCTGAAGCGCATGGCTAAAACCGAGGCGCGACGCCTCGCGCAAGCCGGAGGCGACCGCTGCGCCTTTGCCCTGATTGCGGCTATGGCGGAGCAGGTGCACCAACGGGTGCTTTGCTAACTCAACGATAATTGCCGCTGCATTCGGGCTAGAACCGTCATCAACTAGCACGCACGGCAAGTCTTCAGCGAGCAACGCGCGGACGACATTGGGCAGGCTATCTTCGTGGTTGTAGACCGGCACCACCGCGCAGGGCTTGAACCAGTCGTCATCGATCGCCAGTGGCAACTGCAAATCTTCCTCTGTGACGGGCACGGTCGCCGTTGCAGTCTCAAGCGGAGTAAGCGTGGTCACAGCGGATCTCCCAGCAGAATGCGGCCAGACGAGCAGGGCGCGTCGCCGTTGCGGTATGCGAAATGCAGCTTGCTGCGCTCGCGGTCGAAGCGCAGGGTCAGGCTCAGCTGATCACCGGGGCGGGCCAGCTGCTGAAACTTGAGCACCTCCATGCCCTGAAAGCTCGGCGGCAGGTCAGTGATCAGCTCTCGGGCGAGGCCGATCGCCCAGTCGATCTGCACCACGCCGGGCAAAACCGGAGTCTGTGGGAAGTGCCCGGTGAAGTGCGCCAGATCCGGCGGGACGGCCAGCTGAAGCTGCCATTGATCTTCTTCCTGGCAAGCGCTGTGACGCTCGGGCTGCAGCGGACGCGGCGCCTGCAGCAGCCCGTCGAGTTGGGTCTGGGGGAGCTTGCCCTGGCTGTTGAAGGGCAGCTGGGTGACCAGCCGCCAGCGACGCGGCAGGGCCAGCGCTTCGCAGTGCTTCGCCAGGTGCTTGCGCAGCGTCTCGGTCAGTGCGCGCCGACCACCGTTGCGCAGTGCATGCAGGCCCGCCTCACTGAGCGCAACCAGCGCCGCGAGGTAGGCGCGGTTTTCGTTGATGACGCCTAGCCTTGTATCGCTGACAAAGGGATGTTCGTTCAGCGCTGCTTCCAGCATCGTCAGGGAAATGCGTTTCTCTTCCAGCTTGACGATGCGGTCAAGTCGGCCGAGCAGCTCGAAGCGCCCGTCGGCCTCGATGCGCGCCGCATCCGCCGTCTGTTCAATATGGCCGGGAGGCAGGCAGGGTGAGGCGACGCGCAACGCGCCCTGTTCGTCCTGGCTCAACTGAACGCCATCGAAGGGGTGCCACAGCTTTCCGCCCTGGCGCCAGGCGATGCCTCCCGTCTCAGAGCTGCCATAGATTTCAGTTGGCAGCTGACCCAGGCGTTGCTCCAGTCGCTGCGCGGCCTCGGCATCAAGGGCGCCACCCGAGGAAAAGACCCGACGCACACTGCGCAATGCCGGCCAATCGAGGTTGTCACCCATCCGCTTGAGCAATGCCGGGCTGGCCACCCAGCAGAAGCGCGGATGCTGACGGCTGGCCAGCTGGATGTCTTCTGAGAAGGGCTGTGCGCGGCGCATGAAGGGCCGACCAGCGCACAATGGCCAGAGCACCCGGAACAGCAGTCCATAGATGTGCTGCGCGGCGACGCTGGCGATCACGCAGGCGTCGCCGAGATCGGCTCCCCAGCAGGCTTCGAGCGTTTCCACCTCGTTCGCCAGCTGGCGCAGGCGTTTTTCGATCAGCTTCGGTTCGCCGCTGGAGCCGGAGGTGCAGAGCAGCAGTCGGCACCCGTCCAGATCCAGCTTCGCTCCTTCGAGCGGCTCGGCCAGCAACTCCGAGAGTTGGGCGTCGCCATCCTGATCCGTTAGCCACAGATCAGCCTGATGGGCCAATCGTGAGCGGCTCGCAGGTTGCAGATCGGCCGGCAGCAGTACCGTGACGCCCGCTCGCCAGGCACCGAGCAGCGCAACTGCCAGGTCGCCTGCATCCTCCAGATGAACAGCCAGTCGGGCAACGCCACGATTGCGCAGTCCCGCGGCGAGGCGCAGCGCGCGCTGTCGCAGCTCGGCATGATCAAGGGCGGGGTCGAGCGTGACCAAGCGCGACTTGGGCGTCTGGTCGAGCAGGTGTTCGAGGGCAATCCAGTTCATGTCGCTTTCCTGACTCGCTGGCGTACCAGCCATTCACCGGCGAATAACAGTCCCATCAGCAGATAGGCGATCAGCCCGGTGTACAGCGTCCACCAGCTCAGCGGCGCCCAGAGTGCGAGTCCGCTGGCGATGCCGGCGTTGATGATGAAATAGCCCAGCCAGACCCAGGTCACCTGGCGCGTATAGCGTATTGCCGCGGGAGGGAGGTCGGGATCGCTCAGCCGCGCCAGGCGCTCGATGATCGGCATTCCCGTGCAGAGGCTGCCGGCAAACAGGCCGAACAGGGCCAGGCTTATCAGCACCGGGTACCAGCGCAACAGGGCTGGCTCGCCCGCCAATCCGAGTAGCAGGCAGAACAGCAGTGCGCTTGCAGCCATCGCGTAGTTAAGCGGTGTCTGCTTTCCACTAAGCAGCTTTGCCACCCAAAGCGCACCAAGCAAAACGGCAAACAGGCGCGGCGACAGGTGCTCCAAACCCAGGTAAACGGCGAACGGGTAGGCGAGACCGGCCAGCAACAGGCAGAGCCCTGTCATTCGGCTGGCGTTCGCCTTAGCTGTTCGTGCGGGAGGTTGCATCGTGCCGTCCGTTTGCGCATAAGAGCTTGATCCAGGTAGCGCTTGGGCTCCCCGGACAATGCTTGTTCGGTTGTTCGGTAGGGTCAGGCCGGCTGAGGGTTCACCAGTCGATAGACCGCTTCGACGACATCGCCAACGGTTCGTACCGACTTGAACTCCTCTGCGGCAATCTTCTTGCCCGTCTGGCGCTTGATGTGATCGATCAGGTCGACCGCGTCGATGCTGTCAATTTCCAGGTCCTGATAAAGGTTGGCTTCCAGGCTGATCCGCTCGGGTTCGAGTTCGAACAGTTCGACCAATGCATCGCGCAGGGTCTGGAAGATCTCGTTGCGGCTTTCCATCTCAGGCTTCCTCGGTGACGGCGCGGTGGGCGCTGACGTAGGCGGCCAGGCTGTCGACACTGGCGAAATGCTTGCGGGTGTCCTTGGCGTCGGCGTCGATCTTGATGCCGAAGCGCTTCTGGATCGCCAGACCCAGTTCCAGCGCGTCGACCGAGTCCAGCCCGAGCCCGTCGCCGAACAAGGGCTGATCGGCTGCTATGTCGTCCGGCCCTAGGTCTTCCAGACCCAGGGCGTCGATGATCAGTTGCTTGATTTCAAGCTGCAGTTGGCTCATCGAGTGCGAGCTCCTTTATGAAGTGTCGATGCAGATGATCGTTGAGTTGCCGCGAGGCGATAGGTGCTGCGCCACGCGAAGCGAACACCTGCGGGTCGATGTCCTCACCGACGCGCAGATGGAAATGAAAACGTCTTGCTGGTATGCGATACCAGGGCTCGGCCTTGGTGAGGGTGGTAGGCGTTACGCTGATCACTACGGGTGTCACCAGACGCGCACCGCGCAATGCGATGGCCGCTGCACCCCGATGAAACTGCGGTGCCTGGCCTGGCGTAGTGCGCGTGCCTTCGGGAAAGATGATCAGCGTCTGGCCCTGACGCAGCGCGTCTGCGGCTTCATCCAGCATCTCGGCGCTGCCGTTGTTACTGATGTACTGAGCCGCACGGATCGGCCCGCGGGTAAAGGGGTTGTCCCACAGGCTTTGCTTGACCACACAGTTGGCGTCGCGGATCAGTGCGATCAGCACCACCACGTCGATCAGCGAAGGATGGTTGGCGATCACCAGTTGTCCTGGTCGGCCGAGGCGTTCGGCGCCCTCGACCTCGTAGGTCAGTACGCCGCTGCGATACATGAACTGAACGAATAGCCAGAACAGCCGACTTACAGTCTGGCGCGCCCGACGGCGGTGTTCGGCTTTATCGCCTGGCAGCAGAGCCAGCAGAGGGAAAACGATCAATCGCAGACAGAGCCCGCCGACACCGAACAGCATGAAAGAGAGTCCGGTCGCGACCAGACGCCACAGCCACGGCGCGCTGTATCGACGGTTCAATGAGTCTGCTGCCAGTTCCATTGGCGGCTCCCCCATTGGTTTTGCAAGGTCGGTTTGTTGTTGAGCAATGCACGGATTAGATTAATCGCATGCGGATGCGCGGCGCTGGTCGGGGTTGGCTCGGCGGTTCCGAGGCTCAATTGCCAGGCCCTGCCCGGCTTGAGCAACAGAGCCACGGCATAGGGAAAGCTGACGTCATTGATCCAGGGCGCATAGACCGTGGGGGGCTGGTCTTCGGCGACCACCACCAGGACTTCGGGAGCGCCTTCGCCGAGCAGCAAGGTGGCTTCAAGCACGGCATGCTCCAGCCCGTCACCTTCAGCGGCCAGCGAGGTCATCTCGCTCGTGTCCTGCTGCTGGATGGACCAGAGCCCTATGATCGCATTGTGCACCGACAGGCTGAACTGTGTGGGGGAAAGCGGCTCCTCACCAGCGAGTTCATTGAGGATGGCGAAGGTGCGCGTGGTCTCGCCGTGACGGGAGGCATAGACCAGCGGCATCGCTGGTCGGCCGGCAGCCAGAGGTGTGGCCACGGCAAAGACCATGCGCGCCAGGCGGCTCAGGCGGCGGCGTTGCATGGCCGGCAGGAAGCTGACGTCCGGTTGTGCGTCACCACTTTCGAGCTCGCACGGATCCCGGGCCCAGTCGGTCCAGTCATCAGTGCTCACCAAGCCTGGAGCCCAGGCCTGCCATTGATCGATTTCGAATTGAATCACGCTGAACTCACCGGCTCATCCTCGAGCCTTGTTATTGGCGTGTCGACGTCCCTGTACAGCGACTATCGGTAAATGTCTGCCGTGAAAACGGCGGCATTATCCAATCGCGGTGGAACCTAGGCAAACGTTGCGTGAAATATCCGGATAAAAGGCAGGCCTAATGCACGGAACCGTCGGTCGGAATCGGTTGTCTGTTCTAGGTTTGCCCGTAACGGTTGGGCGACGACGCTCGTGTTCCGTGGCGATGCAAGCGGCAAAGCCGCTTCGGCTGCCTAACCTTCAGTCGTACGGCAGCAGGCGAACAGGCTACCGGACGGCGGCCGTCATATCCCGTGCTGTTGGAGCCAGGCCAGCAACTGCGGCAAAGGCATCGCACCGCTCTGGCGCGCTATTTCCGTGCCCCCCTTGAACAGGATCAGACTGGGGATCGAGCGAATGCCGAGCTGGCTCGACAGCTGCGGATTGGCCTCGCTGTCCAGTTTGGCCAATCGGCAGCGGCCCTGCAGCTGAGCGGCGGCCTGGGCGAAGGTCGGGGCGAAACTGCGGCACGGGCCACACCAGCTGGCCCAGACGTCCACCAGCAGCGGCAAATCGCCCTTGATCTGGTTGGCGAACTGGCTTTGCTGCAGCTCGAATGGCGTGTTTGGCAGTGCATCGGACTTGCAACGTCCGCAGCGCGGCGCGTCATGCAGCCGATCAGCGGGAATACGGTTGAGGCTGGCGCACTCTGCGCAGGGGATGATCAGCGAGTCGGTCATGGCGAGGCTCCACAGCGGTCTGTCGCACTAATGTGGAGCCTCGCTGGCCGATATCAAGCACTCTCGGCGAAGCGGCGCTGCTGGCCTTAGCCCTTTGCTGCGTCCAGGGCCTGGGTCAGGTCGGCGAGGATGTCATCGATGTGCTCGATGCCGATGGACAGACGGATCAGGTCCTGAGAGACCCCAGCTCGGGCGAGTTCTTCGGCATTCAGCTGGCGATGCGTGGTGCTGGCCGGGTGGCAGGCCAGCGACTTGGCGTCGCCGATGTTGACCAGCCGCACGATCAGTTTGAGCGCATCGATGAAGCGCGCCCCGGCTTCCATGCCGCCCTCGATGCCAAAGCAGAGAATCGACGCTGGTGTGCCACCCATATAGCGACGCGCCAATGCATGCTCCGGATGATCGGCCAGCCCTGCGTATTTCACCCATGCCACCTGCGGGTGTGCCTGGAGGAATTCGGCAACCTTCATGGCGTTCTCGCAATGGCGTTCCATGCGCAGCGCCAGCGTCTCCAGCCCCTGCAAGATCAGGAAAGAGTTGAACGGTGAAATCGCCGCGCCCATGTTGCGCAGCGGCACCACTCGGCAGCGACCGATGAAGGCGGCGGGGCCGAATGCCTCGGTGTAGGTGACGCCGTGATAGGAGACGTCAGGCGTGTTCAGCAGCGCGAAGCGCTCCTTGTGCTGCGCCCAGGGGAACTTCCCTGAATCGACCACGATGCCGCCAATGCTGGTGCCATGACCGCCCATGTACTTGGTCAGGGAATGCACGACGATGTCGGCGCCATGCTCGATTGGCCGGCAGAGCATCGGTGTGGCGACGGTGTTGTCGACGATCAGGGGCACACCGTGGCGGTGCGCTGCGTCAGCCAGTGCCTGAATATCGATGATGTTGCCCGCCGGGTTGCCGATGGACTCACAGAAGACCGCCTTGGTCTTGCTGTCGATCAGTGCCTCGAGCGCGGCGATGTCGTCATGGGCGGCGAAGCGCACCTCGATGCCCTGGCGCGGCAGCGTGTGCGCGAAAAGGTTGAAAGTGCCGCCGTAGAGCTTGGCTACCGAGACGATGTTGTCGCCCACTTCAGCGATCGTCTGGATGGCATAGGTAATTGCTGCCATTCCCGAAGCCACAGCCAATGCCGCCACGCCGCCTTCCAATGCCGCGACGCGCTGCTCAAGCACGTCGGTGGTGGGATTCATGATGCGCGTATAGATGTTGCCGGGCACCTTCAGGTCGAACAGGTCCGCGCCGTGCTGGGTGTCGTCGAAGGCATAGGAGGTGGTCTGGTAGATCGGCACAGCCACTGCACGAGTGGTGGGGTCCGGGCTGTAGCCGGCATGGACGGCGAGGGTTTCCAGCTTCATGGGCGCTCCTTGTTCTTGTTCATCGGGGCAAAGGCCCGAGAGCATGAAACTGAACACAGATGCGGTCAATGACCCAGAGCAAGCGCTGCCATCAAAGCGGCGTGAGCGGCCAGAACAAGGGAATGACCAGCGTGGCTACGACCCACAGCAACAGGTTCAACGGGATGCCGACCTTGAGGAAGTCCGCGAAGCGGTAGCCACCGGCGTTATAAACGAAGGTGTTGGTCTGGTAGCCGATCGGCGTGGCGAAGCTGGCACTGGCCGCGAACATCACCGCGACGACAAAGGCCCGCGGGTCAATACCGAACTGCTGAGCAAGGCCGATGGCGATTGGCGTGACCAGCACCGCGACGGCATTGTTGGACAGGATCTCGGTAAGGACCGAGGTGAACAGGTAGATAAACCCGAGCATGAACAACGGGCCTGCCCAGGGCGTCAGGTCAACCACGCCTGAGACAATCAGCTCGACCAGCCCGACCTTGTTCATCGCAACGCTGATGGCGAGCATGCCGAAGATCAGGCTGAGAATCTTCCAGTCCACTGCTTTGTAAGCATCTTCGACATCCAGGCAACGGGTCGCCAACACCGCAGCGGCGCCGATGATCGCCAGGCCTTCGATCGGCATCACGCCGAACGCCGCCAGCAGCATCACCATCAGCGTGGCGCCAATGGCGATCGGTGCCTTGTCCCGGCGATACGCACGTTCCTGAACGGCATTGAGGCTGATCAGCTCGCCGTTGTCGGCGAAACGCTTGATCTGTGCCGGCGTGCCCTCGACCAGCATTACATCGCCGAACTGCAGCTGAAAGTCGTCGAGGTTGCCCTGGATATTCTCATCCTGGCGATGCACGGCCAGCACATTGATGCCGTAGCGGGCGCTGAGGTCGAGGTCGCGCATCGGCCGGTGGCTGTAACGGGAATTGCGGCCAACGATGGCTTCGGCGAGCACTTCATTCTCGCTGCTGATGGTTTCGAAGGCGTCGCTACGGTTGAAGGTCAGATGGCCGCTCCCGCGCAGCTCGACCACATCCTTGACCTGGCCATGGATTACCAGCACGTCGCCGGCCAGCAAGGTGAAATCCTGCTCGGGTCGGCTGTGCAAGTGGGCGCCGCGGTCGACCTGCAGCACCTGCAGGCCGCTGCCACCGTTGAGATTGGCCTCGGCAATACTTTTGCCAATCACCGGCGACCCCTGCGGCACCCGTAGTTCACTCATAAAGGTGCGATCAAGCCTTGGCCCGAGCAACTTGGACAGGGTGTCGCGTTCCGGCAGCAGTCGCTTGCCGATGGTCAGCATGTACAGCATCCCGGCCGCAGCGAGTACCAGCGCCGCACCGGTAATCTCGAACATGCCGAACGGCGCGAGGCCCGCCTTACGCGCCACGCCGTCGACGAGAATATTGGTCGAGGTGCCGATCATCGTCAGCGTGCCGCCAAGGATCGTGGCGTAGGAAAGCGGAATCAGCAGCTTTGAAGGCGTGGTGCCGGCCCGCGTAGCCAGTGATATCGCCACCGGCGTCAGAATCGCCACCACCGGCGTGTTGTTCAGAAACGCCGAAATGACCAGCGCAGTAATCGTCAGCCCACCAAGCACTCGGGTCGGACTGGTGCCGACCAGCCCACCCAGCCAGTTGCCCAGCGCATCGATGCAGCCGGTACGCTCCAGCGCGGCGGATATGACGAACATGCAGGCAATGGTGACGGGCGCCGAGTTGGACAACACCCCAAGCACCTCCGCTGGCGTCAGCAACTGGACGGCGATCAACACCGCCACCGCAATCGCCACCACGATATCCGGACTCCAGGTCTCCCGCACGAAAGACACTAGCACCCAGAGCAGCAAAGCGCAGACGAACAGCAGCGGCAGTGAATCGGAGAGCATGAACGTCCTTAACGTGGCGTAACGACTGACCACTTACAGCGGCCTCGCGCGAACGATAGGGGTGAGCTCTTAGAGAGTCTAGGAACGTTTGTTCAGGTTTATATGCGATTTGGCTATTTGAATGGCTGATCGTACCGCCGTCTCACATGAGGCATTTGCAACGGACGGCGGCTGACAAACGAAAAAGCCGCGCAGTGCGCGGCTTTGGAGTTGGTGGGCCCACACGGACTCGAACCGTGGACCAAAGGATTATGAGTCCTCTGCTCTAACCAACTGAGCTATAGGCCCTCAGAGGCGGGCGGATTATACCGGTGGTGTTGCGTATGCGCCAAGCAAAGCTGTGCGCGCCGAACTGTTTTGCGCGGCCAGAAATGCAAAACCCCCGGCGCGGGCCGGGGGTTCTGGTTTACTCGTCGAGGAAGGAGCGCAGATGCTCGCTTCTCGTCGGGTGGCGCAGCTTGCGCAGCGCCTTGGCTTCGATCTGCCGGATCCGCTCGCGGGTGACATCGAACTGCTTGCCGACTTCCTCGAGGGTGTGGTCGGTGTTCATGTCGATGCCGAAGCGCATCCGCAGTACCTTGGCTTCCCGTGCGGTGAGGCCGGAGAGCACTTCGCGAGTGGCTTCCTTGAGGCTCTCCACGGTCGCCACGTCGATCGGCGATTGCATGGCGGAGTCTTCAATGAAGTCACCCAGATGCGAGTCTTCGTCGTCGCCGATCGGGGTTTCCATGGAGATCGGCTCTTTGGCGATCTTCAGTACCTTGCGGATCTTGTCCTCGGGCATTTCCATGCGTTCGCCGAGCTCTTCAGGCGTGGGCTCGCGGCCCATTTCCTGCAGCATCTGACGGGAGATGCGGTTGAGCTTGTTGATCGTCTCGATCATGTGGACCGGGATACGGATGGTCCGCGCCTGGTCGGCAATGGAGCGAGTGATCGCCTGGCGAATCCACCAGGTGGCGTAGGTCGAAAACTTGTAGCCGCGGCGGTATTCGAACTTGTCGACCGCTTTCATCAGGCCGATGTTGCCTTCCTGGATCAAGTCGAGGAATTGCAGGCCGCGGTTGGTGTACTTTTTGGCGATCGAGATAACCAGACGCAGGTTGGCCTCGACCATCTCTTTCTTGGCGCGGCGAGCCTTGGCTTCACCGATCGACATCCGACGGTTGATGTCCTTGATGTCGGCAATCGCCAGTACGCATTCTTCTTCCAGTGCGAGCAGCTTCTGCTGGCAGCGCTGAATGTCTTCCTTGCGTGCAGCAATGGCTTCGGCGTACTTGCTCTTGCCGCTAGCCAGCTTATCGGCCCAATCAAGGTCAGTTTCATTGTTAGGAAACTGGCGCAGGAAGTCTGCGCGCGGCATGCGTGCGTCGCGAACGCAGATCTGCATGATCGCGCGTTCCTGGGCGCGGATCTGGGCCAGGGCGTCGCGTACACGTTCTACCAGCGCATCGTACTGCTTGGGGATGAGCTTGATCGGCATGAACAGGATGGCCAGTTCCTGCAGGGCATCGGTCGCCTGCTGGCTGCCGCGTCCATGCTTCTTCAGCGCCTTCTTGGCGACGTCGAGCTGTTCAGCGACTGCGCCGAAACGAATGCGGGCAACTTCCGGATCCGGACCGCCATCACCTTCTTCTTCTTCGCTGTCAGAATCGTCTTCGTCTTCGTCGTCCTTGTCGTCACCGGCCGGCTTTGCCGCTGCCTGCGGTGTAACTGGCTCGACTTCTGCCTGCGGGCCGGCTGCGCCGTCATCGTCAGGGTCGATATAACCGCTGAGAATGTCGGAGAGACGCCCACCTTCGGAGGTGACGCGATCGTAATCGGCAAGAATGCTGTCGACGGTGCCCGGGAAATGGGCAATAGCACTCATCACCTCACGAATGCCTTCCTCGATGCGTTTGGCGATTTCAATTTCGCCTTCGCGGGTCAGCAGTTCGACGGTACCCATTTCACGCATGTACATGCGCACGGGGTCGGTGGTGCGGCCAATGTCGGTTTCGACAGCGGCAAGTGCCGCCGCGGCCTCTTCGGCTGCGGCTTCATCGGTATCGGCTTCGGCCAGCAACAGGGCATCGGCATCCGGGGCAACCTCGAATACATTGATACCCATGTCGTTGATCATGCGAATGATGTCTTCCACCTGTTCCGGATCGGAAATATCCTCCGGTAGGTGGTCATTGACCTCGGCGTAAGTCAGGTAACCCTGCTCACGGCCACGCTGGATCAATTCTTTGAGACGGGACTGCTGTTGCGCTTTTCCGGACATATAACCCTATCCACTGACGGTTCTGGCGGGCTGAAAACAAGCTGAGCATTATAGCCGAGCAAGGACCTCACGCGCCAGTTGAGGTCGATATAGCGGGTGTTGAGTTGCGATTTAGCAGGCTGCGCAGCTGCTCTTTCTCCTCTGCGCTGAGTTCACCCTGGCGAGCTTTACGTAGCAGCGTTTCAAGGCTGCGTTCGCGTTGTCTGGCAGCAAGGCTTGTTATGGTGTCGAAAAACTGTTGTTCAAGGTTATCGGCCGAGATAAGCCATTCTTTCTCGGCAAGCGCGCGTAAAAGGCGCCCTTGGTCGGTTCCATGCCAGCGAGCTATCAATTGCAGGCTGCGCAGTTTGGGGTTCTTCTGCAGGGTTCCAAGTAGTGCGACCAGCAACTGGGCATAGGTGTCGTCTTCCGCCGCGAAGTGGCTAACATCTTCGACTTTCTGTGCGAGCTCCGGATGGTGTAGGAGTGTGCGTAAAGTCGTCAGTGCCGGTGGTTCCACTGCGGCGGGCGTTCTTGGGGCGCGCGGCTTTTTAAAGTCTGGACGCTGGCCGGGCTTTTTCCAGTCCTTTTTCCACTCTTTCTTGCTGGCCGGCTTCGGCTCGGTGGTGGTGAGCGGTGCGTAATAGTCGCCTTCGTCATGCGCGGAGGCGGTGTCGTAGTAAATGCTGTCGTCATATTCCGGCGCGGCGCTCGGCCCTGCGGTGCTCATCTGCTGGAGTGCTTCGCTGTGCAGACCGGTGATTTCCCCGAGGCGCTGCCGCATCAGTGCACGCAGGTTGTTGCCGGGGATTTTTTCGATGAGCGGTGCCGCCAAGGTCGCCAGATGGGCTTTGCCTTCCAGTGAGCGTGGGTCTGCTTCTTCGCTGAGCTGCTGGAAAAAGTAATCTGCTAGCGGTTGAGCCTGTTGCTGGATTCGAGCCCTGAAGGCGTCGGTGCCTTCGCGGCGCACTAGGCTGTCCGGATCTTCACCTTCTGGCAGAAACAGAAAACGTGCGCGGCGGCCGTCTTGCAGGTTGGGCAGCGCCGATTCCAAGGCGCGCCAGGCAGCCTTGCGGCCGGCTGCGTCACCGTCGAAGCAGAACAGCACGCTGGGTACGATGCGAAACAGCCGCTTGAGGTGTTCGTCGCTGGTCGCTGTGCCCAGTGTCGCGACGGCATTGCGCAGCCCTTGCTGCGCCAGTGCAATGACGTCCATGTAGCCTTCCACGACCATGATTTCATCCAGGTCGCGATTGGTTTTGCGTGCCTCGTAGAGCCCGTAAAGCTCCTGGCCTTTATGAAATACCGGTGTTTCCGGCGAGTTCAGGTATTTCGGCTTGTCATCGCCCAGCACGCGGCCGCCAAAGGCAATGACGCGCCCGCGGCTGTCGCGGATCGGGAACATTACCCGGTCGCGGAAGCGGTCATAGCTTCGGCCGGTTTCGGCGTTTTCGATCAGCAGCCCGGCGTCAATCATTGCCTTTTGTTGAAGGGCGTCGCCGCCCAGGTGCTTCATCAGATTGTCCCAGCCGGGTGGGGCGAAGCCGAGGCCGAAATCCCTTGCGATAACACCTGAAAGGCCGCGTCCTTTCAGGTATTCCACCGCGGCCTTGCGTGCCGGGTGCCCCTTTAGAGACTGCCGATAGTACTCGGCAGCGGATTCGAGCAGCGGGTATAGCGGCGAATC
Organism: Pseudomonas sp. 9Ag; assembly: GCF_902506445.1. Taxonomy (NCBI): domain Bacteria; kingdom Pseudomonadati; phylum Pseudomonadota; class Gammaproteobacteria; order Pseudomonadales; family Pseudomonadaceae; genus Pseudomonas; species Pseudomonas sp. 9Ag. The sequence continues at coordinate 3,846,429 of NZ_LR733836.1, read as the reverse complement.
CACGGGCTGGCGTGGTTTGCGCCCAGGCCCGCTTTCTTCGCGCGGCACTTCCATGCCGGCGCGCTTGGCCAGTTCCTCGACTGCCTGCGGAAATTCCAGGCTGTCGTGATCCATGATGAAGCCGAGCGCGTTGCCTCCAGCGCCACAACCAAAGCAGTAGTAGAACTGCTTGTCCGGGCTCACGCTGAAGGACGGGGTCTTTTCTTTGTGGAACGGACAGCAGGCGGTGTAGTTCTTGCCTGCTTTTTTCAGTTGGATGCGCGAACTCACCACTTCGACGATGTCAGAGCGGTTGAGCAGGTCATCAATGAAGGATTGCGGGATCAAGCCGGCCATAGGGGTATGAGAATACGCTCGCAGTGTTCAGGCCGGAATGAAAAAAACTCCGGCCATTCGCCTGTTGGCGAAGCGGAGTCTCCTTCAAATGCAAAGCCCGGCATTGGCCGGGCTTGATGCAGCGTCAGCTGTACTGGATCAGTACAGGCGAACGCTGCGGCGCTGTTCGCGCTGCACTTTCTTGGCGTGACGCTTGACTGCGGCAGCAGCTTTACGCTTGCGCTCAGCAGTAGGCTTTTCGTAGAACTCACGGCTGCGGACTTCGGCCAGAACACCGGCCTTTTCGCAAGAACGCTTGAAGCGACGCAGAGCTACGTCGAATGGTTCGTTCTCTTTAACTTTAACGTTGGGCATCCAGGACGTACCTTCACTTGTTTACCGGTTACAACGCGCTTCGGCAAATATCGCGAGCACGCTGGTTTTAAGGGTTGCGGATGTTAACGCCTTGCCGCGTGGAATGCAAAGCCCCCTGATCGAAAAGCGCTGGTCGGTCGCTGGCCCCGGCGATTAATATGCGCGGCTTCATTCGCTTCTTTGGAAGGTCGTGCCCATGTTGGTACTGGGGCTGGAAACTTCATGCGACGAGACCGGCGTCGCGCTGTATGACAGCGAGCACGGCTTGCTGGCCGACGCCCTGTTCAGTCAGATCGATCTGCACCGCGTCTATGGCGGGGTAGTGCCAGAGCTGGCGTCCCGTGATCACGTCAAACGGATGCTGCCATTGATCCGTCAGGTGCTTGAGGAAGCCGGGCGCGAATCGAGTCAAATCGATGCGGTGGCCTACACGGCAGGCCCTGGTCTGGTCGGGGCGCTGTTGGTTGGCGCCTCCTGCGCCCAGGCAATGGCGTTTGCGTGGGGGGTGCCTGCAGTGGGGGTTCACCATATGGAAGGACACCTTCTGGCGCCAATGCTCGAAGAACAGCCTCCGGCGTTTCCCTTCGTTGCGTTGCTGGTTTCCGGTGGGCATACACAGTTGGTTCGAGTCGATGGCATTGGCCGCTATGAACTGCTGGGCGAATCGGTGGACGACGCCGCCGGAGAAGCGTTCGACAAGACGGCGAAGCTGATGGGGCTACGCTATCCCGGCGGTCCCGAGATCGCAGCGCTTGCCGAGCGCGGCACGCCGGGTCGTTTCACCTTTCCTCGACCAATGACCGATCGCCCCGGGCTCGATTTCAGTTTCAGCGGCCTCAAGACGTCCACCCTGACGACCTGGCAGCAACGTCAGAGTGCCGGCGATGAGGGCGAGCAAACGCGCTGTGATATCGCGCTGGCTTTTCAGCAAGCCGTTGTCGATACGCTGACCATCAAATGTCGACGTGCTCTGCTGCAGACGGGTTTGCACAGTCTGGTCATCGCCGGTGGCGTGAGCGCCAACACGGCATTGCGCGAGAGTCTGGAAACGATGCTCGCCGAACTGAAAGGGCGGGTGTTCTATGCCCGTCCGCGTTTCTGTACCGACAATGGGGCGATGATTGCCTACGCCGGCTGCCAGCGTTTGCTGGCTGGCCAGCAGGATGGTCCCGAGATTTCGGTACAGGCGCGCTGGCCAATGGAAACGCTTCCGGCGATTTGACGCTGGTTAGCTTAAAAATGTCGCTCTCTGCCTTTAGACAGGTCGCGCAGGTTGTTACGGTGACGCCAGGCGACGAGCGCGGCCAGCAATGCCATAGGCCAGAGCGCCGTAGGTTGCATCCAGGCAAGAAAGGGCAGGCAGAGCGGTAGTGCGACCAGTGCGGCCAGTGAACTGGTGCGTGACAATGTGAAGACAGCCAGCCAGATGAGCAGCGCCAGCAATGCCGTTGCTGGATGCAGGCCAAGCAAGACGCCTGCGGCGGTGGCCACGCCTTTGCCCCCACGGAAGCGGAAATACAGCGGATATGAGTGGCCGAGTACGGCGGCAAGGCCGATCCAGGCTTGTTGCTCGATCGTCAGGCCCAGTGCGGCGGCAAGCAGCACCGGCAGTAGGCCTTTGAGCAAATCGCCGAACAGGGTGCTGATGGCCAGGCCTCTGCCGGCCAGGCGCAGCATGTTGGTGGCGCCGGGATTGCCGGAACCGCTTGCACGGGGATCGGGTGCACCGGTCAGGCGACTGAGTAGAATGGCGAATGAAAGCGAGCCGGTCAGATAGGCGAGCAGTGCTAATTGCCAGAACATGGCATCCATCCGGGGCAGGGAGCTCCTGAGTCTAACGGCCTGTAATGAAGTTGTCGTGCCGTGGGAGAACGTTGCGTGGATACAGTTTTCATCGAAGGGCTGGAAGTGGATACGCTGATCGGCGCTTATGATTGGGAGCGCGGCATTCGCCAATGCCTGCGTCTGGACCTGACCCTTGGCTGGGACATTCGACCTGCCGCGCAAAATGACGAGCTGGACAAAGCGTTGGACTACGCCGAAGTGACTGCCGCCATCGATCGATTCGCGCAGGCGTCACGTTTCGAGCTGGTGGAAACCTTTGCCGAACGCTTGGCTGGCACTCTGATGAGCCAGTTCGGCATTCCCTGGCTGCGGCTTCGGGTGACCAAGCCTGGGGTCAACCCGCGCGCCAAAGCGTTAGGTGTGGAGATCGAACGCGGATGTCTCTGACGCGCGTACTGCTGGGGCTCGGCAGCAATCACCAACGTAGACGGAATCTGACTGCCGGTCTCGATGCGCTGGAAAAGCTGCTCGGAGAGATGCGCTGCTCGCCCGTTTTTGAAAGCCTTGCTGTGGGTTATAAGGGCGACCATTTCTACAATCTCGTCGTTTCAGGTAACACCGACTTGCCCTTGATGGAGCTGGACCGACGGCTCAAGTTCATCGAAGCGGACAATGGACGCTACGCGCCTGACCGCAAAGGTCTGCCGCTGGATATCGATGTGTTGATGTATGGCGACTTGCAGGGCAATTTTCACGGCTTGCAGCTGCCGCGGCCGGAGACGCTGAAGAACGCCTTCGTGCTCTGGCCATTGGCATTGCTGGAGCCGGATGTAGTCCACCCCGAGGCGGGGCGACGCTTTGCTGAGCTGTGGCAAGAGGCGGACATCGAGCAGCAGCTGTGGCCCGTGCGTTTCCAGTGGAAAGGCGAGGAGCTGACGCCGGCATCGTTGTTGCTCGCCGCAGATCAGCGCTAGCGTTGCCGGCGCTAACCTTCCGTTGCTTCGGCTTGCGGCCCGGTAAGGTGCTGATCAGTTGGCGTCGTGCTGGTGAAGGCACTGGTATTGGCGGACGGCTTCGAGCCGTTCACGCTTGAGAGCTTCGCCCAGCTCCGCACCCTTGAAACCTTGATCAATAAGTGGTTTTACCTGCACGGCGCGAACGTGCTCGGCAGCGCCGCGCAGATATTCGGCTTGCGGATAGGGATGCCCTTCGTGACGACTCTGCGCGTCCATGGCGCAGCAGGCGACGAACTGTTCGAAGCGCTCCGGGCGGCGGTAGATATCGAAATGCTGCAGCAACTCGAACAGCGTTAGCGCTGGCAGCGACATTGCCTGATGGCCGAGTTGGTGGAATTCGCCGACCAGTCTGGCCAGCTCCTGGCACTCTCGTGGCACCTTGTAGCGTGCATTGATGACGTCGATCGTTGTCGCGGCTGCGTGGGTCGGTGCCGGGCCTGGGGCATCAAGGTTCTGGGGTTGGCCCAGCGGCATGAGCAGACAGGCCCAGCGCACACTTAATGGTTGAGCATGGATAGAGCACCTATGCAGCACCTTGAGCGTGTGCATACCGGTCTGCGTACCATCCTTGAGCGGCGCTGTTGAGTTGAACAGTTGATCGACTTCTGGAAACAGTTCCTTCAGCGCGCCGCAGTCGCGCAGCACCTGCACGAATACGTCCGGACGCGGCTCCATTAACGCGCGGGAAATTTCCTTCCAGCTACGCTCCGGTGTCAACGCCAGTAGCTCACCCGATTCGGCGAGCTGACGCATCAGCACCTGGGTTTCGGGCGCGACGGTAAAACCGAGTTCGGCATAACGCGCAGCAAAGCGCGCCACGCGCAACACGCGCAATGGGTCTTCAGCGAACGCGGGGGATACGTGCCTGAGCTGGAGAGCCGCGAGATCGGCCTGGCCGCCGTAGGGGTCGGTCAGTTGGCCCTGCCCATCCTCGGCCATGGCGTTGATGGTCAGGTCGCGGCGTATCAAGTCTTCTTCGAGAGTCACTTTGGGGCTGGCATAGAAGGTGAATCCACCATAACCCTGACCGCTTTTGCGCTCGGTACGGGCCAGTGCGTATTCCTCGCCGGTGACAGGGTGGAGGAACACCGGAAAATCCGCACCTACCGGGCGAAAGCCCTTGGCCTGCATCTCCTCGGCACTGGAGCCGACTACCACCCAGTCCACTTCTGTCACTGGGCGACCCAACAACCGGTCACGTACCGCTCCGCCGACTTTATAGATTTGCATGCAACCCTCCGTTGCGGCGGAGGATAAACGAATGCCCCGAGCCAGCAAGCTGCGACTGCTCTCGGGGCCTCGATTTGCCGCGATAGACGACCGTTAGATGGGCGGCAGCGCCAGGTTCATGCCGGGGTACTTGGCCTCGACATCCGGCTCGTTCCTTGGCGGCATGTGGTGGGTAGCGATCAGCTTGTCGTCCTGCATCGACTGTAGGTGCACGTCGAAGCCCCAGAGCCGATGCAGGTGCTTGAGAACCTCATCGGTCGAGCCGCCCAGGGGTTTGCGATCGTGTTGCTGGTGGCGCAGGGTCAACGAGCGATCACCGCGGCGATCGACGCTCCAGACCTGCACATTGGGTTCGCGATTGCCGAGGTTGTATTGCGCTGCCAGCAGTTCGCGGATGGCGTGATAGCCGTTTTCGTCGTGGATGGCGGGGACCAGAAGCTCGTCCTTGTGGTCATCATCGAGGATGCTGAATAGCTTGAGGTCGCGGATGACCTTGGGCGAGAGGAACTGCAAGATGAAACTTTCATCCTTGAAGTTGTTCATCGCGAACTTCACCGTGGTGAGCCAGTCGCTGCCTGCAATGTCCGGGAACCAGCGTTTGTCTTCCTCGGTCGGGTGCTCGCAAATCCGGCGGATGTCCTGGTACATCGCAAAGCCCAGGGTGTAGGGGTTGATGCCGCTGTAATAAGGGCTGTCAAAGCCGGGTTGATAAATGACGCTGGTGTGCGACTGCAGGAACTCCATCATGAAGCCATCTGTGACCAAGCCTTCATCGTAGAGGTCGTTCAGAAGGGTGTAATGCCAGAAGGTTGCCCAGCCCTCGTTCATCACCTGCGTTTGGCGCTGCGGATAGAAATACTGCGCAATCTTGCGCACGATTCGCACCACCTCGCGCTGCCAGGGTTCCAGCAGCGGCGCATGCTTTTCGATGAAGTAGAGGATGTTCTCCTGCGGTTCGACCGGAAAGCGCTGGTCTCGCTGGCGCTCATCTTCCTTCTCACCAAATTTGGGAATGGTCCGCCAGAGGTCGTTGATCTGCTTTTGCAGATGCTCTTCACGATCCTTCTGCCGCCGCCGTTCTTCCTCTGCGGAAATCGGATAGGGGCGCTTGTAGCGATCCACGCCGTAGTTCATCAGCGCGTGGCAGGAATCGAGCAGATCCTCGACCGCGTCGATGCCGTGGCGCTCCTCGCATTGGGTGATGTACTGCTTGGCGAACACCAGGTAATCGATGATCGAACTGGCGTCGGTCCAGGTGCGGAAGAGGTAATTGCCTTTGAAAAAGCTGTTATGGCCGTAGCTGGCATGGGCGATCACCAGCGCCTGCATGGTGATGGTGTTTTCTTCCATGAGATAGGCGATACAGGGATCGGAGTTGATCACGATCTCGTACGCCAGGCCCATCTGCCCGCGGGTGTAGGATTTCTCCGTACTTAGGAAGTGCTTGCCGTAGGACCAGTGGTGGTAGCCCAGCGGCATGCCTACCGAGGCATAAGCATCCATCATCTGTTCAGCGGTGATGACCTCGATCTGGTTGGGGTAGGTGTCGAGCGCGTAGCGTTCGGCGATCCGGCCGATCTCGCGGTCGTACGTGCGGATCAGGTCGAAGGTCCATTCCGAGCCGGTGGAAATGGGCTGTCGTTTCATGTCGCTTACCTCAGCTAGCCATGCGCCGCTGGAACAGTTCGCGGAACACTGGATAGATGTCCCCCGCCGTTACCAGCTGCTGCTGGGCGAACGAGTCGCCGAAGGCCTCGGCCACTTGGTTGTATTCGTACCACAGTGCCTGATGTTCGCGAGGGGTGATTTCAACGTAGGAGAAATACTGGACGAACGGCATGATCTGATTGATCAGGATGTCCCGGCAAACCGGTGAATCGTCGTTCCAGTTATCGCCGTCCGACGCTTGCGCCGCATAGATATTCCACTCGTTGGCCGGATAACGCTCGGCCATGATCTCCTGCATCATTTTCAGAGCGCTGGAGACGATGGTGCCGCCGGTTTCGCGCGAATAGAAAAACTCTTCTTCGTCGACTTCCTTGGCACTGGTGTGGTGACGAATGAACACCACCTCGATCTTGTCGTAGTTTCGCTTGAGGAACAGGTACAAGAGGATGAAGAAACGCTTGGCAATGTCCTTGGTGGCCTGAGTCATCGAACCGGACACGTCCATCAGGCAGAACATCACAGCCTTGGAGCTGGGGTTCGGGTGTTTCACCAGCAGGTTGTACTTGAGGTCGAACGTGTCGAGGAATGGCACCCGGTGAATGCGGGCGCTGAGCCGCTCGATTTCTTCTTCAGCGGCCTGGATGTCAGTGAAGTTGGCGGGTTCTTCCAGCTTGAGTCGCGCCAGTTCGGCCTTGACCTCGCGCAGCTTGGCGCGGCTGCTACCCGACAGGGCGATACGGCGCGCATGCGCCGAGCGCAGGGTTCGAACGATGTTGATACGGGACGGATTGCCTTCGTTGCTGATGCCGGCGCGGACTGTCTTGAAGGTGTCGGTACCGGTCAGGTGGCGTTTGACCAGATTGGGCAATTCCAGATCCTCGAACATGAAGTCGAGGAACTCTTCCTGGGTAATCTGAAAGACAAAGTCATCCATGCCTTCGCCGCTGTTGCTGGCCTGACCAGCCCCCTGGCCGCCGCCACCGCCTTGTGGCCGAGGTATGCGCTCACCGGCGATGAATTCCTTGTTACCCGGATGAACGATCGTTTGCCGACCGCCACGTCCGTGGTGAAGGATCGGCTCATCGGTGTCTCGACCGGGAATACTGATCTGTTCGCCGTGCTCCATGTCGGTAATGGAGCGGCGTCCAACGGCCTCTTCCACGGCCTTTTTGATGTGTCCTCGGTATCGCTGCAAGAAGCGCTGGCGATTGACCGTGCTCTTGTTCTTGCCGTTCAAACGGCGGTCGATCACGTAACTCATACGAGCCCTCCGGGCTGAGCTGGAAGTCCTGAGTCTGGAGCCGGAAGCGTGTTGCATCTGCTTCCGGCTCCGACTCATGCCCTCAGCTGCTCTTACTGCGATTTACGTACGCGCAGATACCATTCCGAAAGCAGGCGTACCTGCTTCTCGGTGTAGCCGCGCTCGACCATGCGAACGACGAAGTCGTTGTGCTTTTTCTGATCTTCCTTGCTGGCCTTGGCGTTGAAGCTGATGACTGGAAGCAGGTCCTCGGTGTTGGAGAACATTTTCTTCTCGATCACCACGCGCAGCTTCTCGTAGCTGAGCCAGGATGGGTTCTTGCCGTTGTTGTTGGCGCGTGCGCGCAGCACAAAGTTGACGATCTCGTTGCGGAAGTCCTTCGGATTGCTGATGCCCGCCGGTTTCTCGATCTTCTCCAGTTCCTCGTTGAGCGCCATGCGGTTGAGGATTTCGCCGGTTTCCGGGTCCCTGTATTCCTGGTCCTGAATCCAGAAATCCGCATAGAGCACGTAGCGGTCGAAGATGTTCTGACCGTACTCGCTGTAGGACTCGAGATAGGCGGTCTGGATTTCCTTGCCGATGAAGTCCACGTAGCGCGGCGCCAGGTATTCCTTGATGAAGCGCAGATAGCGCTCGCGCACCTCGGCTGGGAATTGCTCCTGTTCGATCTGCTGCTCCAACACGTACAGCAGATGAACCGGGTTGGCCGCAATCTCGTGCGGGTCGAAGTTGAACACCTTGGACAGGATCTTGAAGGCGAAGCGGGTGGAGAGTCCGTTCATGCCTTCGTCGACGCCGGCGGTGTCGCGGTATTCCTGAATAGATTTGGCCTTGGGGTCCGTGTCCTTGAGGTTCTCACCGTCGTAGACGCGCATTTTCGAGTAGATGTTGGAGTTTTCCGGCTCTTTGAGGCGGCTCAGCACCGAGAACTGCGCCAGCATCTTCAGCGTATCGGGCGCGCAATGGGCTTTCGATAGCGAGCTGTTGAACAGCAGCTTGTCGTAGATCTTGATCTCGTCAGTTACGCGCAGGCAGTACGGCACCTTGACGATATATATGCGGTCGATGAAGGCTTCGTTGTTCTTGTTGTTGCGGAAGGTATGCCATTCCGACTCGTTGGAGTGAGCCAGCAGGATGCCGTTGTAGGGGATCGCACCGAGACCCTCGGTGCTGTTGTAGTTGCCCTCCTGGGTTGCGGTCAGCAGCGGGTGCAGCACCTTGATCGGTGCCTTGAACATTTCGACGAATTCCATCATGCCCTGGTTGGCGCGGCACAAAGCGCCTGAGTAGCTGTAGGCATCGGCGTCGTTCTGCGGAAATTCCTCAAGCTTGCGGATATCGACCTTACCCACCAGGGCAGAAATATCCTGGTTGTTCTCATCACCTGGCTCGGTCTTGGCCACTGCGATCTGATTGAGGATCGAAGGGTACAGCTTGACCACGCGGAATTGACTGATATCGCCGCCGAACTCCTGCAGCCGCTTAGTGGCCCAGGGCGACATGATGGAGCTGAGGTAGCGACGGGGAATGCCGTAATCCTCTTCGAGGATCTGTGCGTCTTCAGCCGGGTTGAACAGCCCCAGCGGCGACTCGAACACCGGCGAGCCCTTGATGGCATAGAAGGGCACCCGCTCCATCAGTTGCTTGAGCTTCTCGGCCAGCGATGACTTGCCGCCGCCCACCGGGCCCAGCAGATAGAGGATCTGCTTCTTTTCCTCCAGGCCCTGCGCGGCGTGGCGGAAATAGGAAACGATCTGGTCGATGCAATCTTCCATCCCGTGGAAGTCTTCAAAGGCAGGGTACCGACGGATGACCTTGTTGGAGAAAATCCGCGACAGTCTCGAGTCGGCAGACGTGTCGATCAGTTCAGGCTCGCCAATTGCCATCAACAGGCGTTCGGCTGCAGTTGCGTAGGTTCCCCGGTCTTCCTTGCACAGGTCGAGGTATTCCTGAAGCGAATACTCTTCCTGACGGGTTGCTTCGAATCGTTGCTGGAAATGGCTGAAAATGCTCATTGACTTCACCTCGGACGATGCTCGGAGCCGGTGTTGTCATCATGCATTCAGGTACGGCCGACTTACCGGCCTATGGAGTTCCCCCGAACACCTGATGGTCGAAACTGAGGCCCGGTAGCCGCTGCACGACTTCCACCTGTTTGGATGGCCTGCACTGAAGGATAGTTCGGATTCAGCAAGTTCAAGGGGGGAGTGACGTTTTTGCCGCTGCGTTTCGTCGGAAGGGAGGCTCAAGGCCGCATTATCTGCGGCCTTGAGAGGGTGATTTTTTCAGGCGGGATCGCCCTGTTCAGTTTCTTGCGGAAACGCCTGTCGCCAAAGTTCGAAGCCACCGTCAAGGCTGTAGACGTCTGAGAAACCCTGGTTGGCGAGGTAGGCGGCTGCACTCTGGCTGGAGTTGCCGTGGTAGCAGACGACTACCAGCGGTCGGTCGAGATCAGCAGCCGCGATAAAGTCTGGCAAAGATTGATTGTCCAGATGTGTCGAGCCGGTGACGTGACCATTGGCGAAGCTGTCCGGATCGCGTATGTCGACGAATACACCGCCTTCACCGCGCAGCGATTGCGCCTGCTCGGGCGAAATACATTTGAAGTCAGTCATGGCTTGGCCTCACAGTCGCAGCTGTACAGTTCGTTGCTGTCGATGTTCATCAGTGTCATGGAGTTGCCCCATACGCAGCCGGTGTCCAGCGCGTATACGTTTGGCTCGTCGCAGTTGCCTTCCAGTGCCGCCCAGTGGCCGAAAATGATCTTCTCGCCGCGGGTTTTGCGAGTGGGGTGGCTGAACCAGGGCGCGAACCCTGTGGGCGCCGAGTCGAGCCCTTCTTTGGCTTCGAGGTCGAGCGTGCCGTCGGCTTTGCAGAAGCGCATCCGGGTGAAGTAGTTGGTGATCAGCCGCAGCCTCGGGATGCCGTGTAGCTCCTTACTCCATTTAGCCGGCTGATTACCGTACATCCCGTCGAGAAAGGGTTGCAGCATGGCGTCATCGCGAAGCGCCTGCTCGACCTCGGCCGCCCGGCGCAGGGATTTGCTCAATGTCCATTGCGGAGGAATGCCGGCGTGGACCATGGTGACCTGGCGCTCGGCATCGTGGTGGACCAGTTTCTGCTGACGTAGCCAGAAGATCAGATCAGCTCGGTCGGGCGCATCGAGGATCGGCTGGAGCGTATCGGACTTCTTCAGCCGCTCGACCTTGTGCGTCACGGCTAGCAGATGCAGGTCATGGTTACCCAGGACGGTCACACCTGAGCTGCCCAGATCGCGCGCGAAGCGCAGCGCTTCGAGCGATTGAGGGCCGCGGTTAACCAGATCGCCCGCCAGCCATAGGCAGTCACGAGAAGGGCTGAAATCGACTTGCTTGAGCAGGCAAAGCAGGGGTTCCAGGCAACCTTGCAGGTCGCCGACAGCGTAGGTAGTCAATGCAAGGCTCCCGGGACGGCCAGCCGAAACGGCGCGATCGTGGCATCGAAGCGGTGTCCGTCTTCGGCAAGCATCTGATAACTGCCCTGCATCGTGCCGACGCGCGAGGCCATAAGCGTGCCACTGGTGTAGACGTGTCGATGGCCGGGGGCTAGCACCGGCTGCTCACCGACCACGCCTTCGCCTTGTACCTCCTGCACCTGACCGTCTCCGTCCGTGATGATCCAGTGGCGTGACAGCAGCTGCGCAGTGAGTTGGCCGTTGTTTTCAATGGTTACGGTATAGGCAAAGGCAAAGCGGTTTTGCTCTGGCTGTGACTGGTCAGCCAGATAGGCTGGGCGGACCGTGACGTCGATCCTGTAGCGGAGGTCTTCAGACATGGCGTGCTCCTTCGCGTGGTCGCTTTCAGCCGCGGGCAGATAATTGATCCGATAGTCTTACGAACGCGGCGAGGTCCAGCTGTTCCGGGCGCAGGCTGCCATCGACGTCGGCGGCGGCGATTGCGTCAGCGTCCAGCAGCCCTTTGAGCGTGTTTCGCAGGGTCTTGCGACGCTGGTTGAAAGCCTGGCGAACCACGGTCTCCAGCTGCCGGTGATCGCGCGCCGGGTGCGGCAACACCTCATGCGGGACCAAGCGCACGATGGCCGAGTCGACTTTCGGCGCCGGGTTGAACGCGCCAGGACCCACGTTAAACAGGTGTTCGACGCGGCAGTGGTACTGCACCATGATCGACAGCCGACCCCAGTCACCCCCGCCTGGCACTGCGGCCAGGCGCTCGACCACTTCCTTCTGCAGCATGAAATGCATATCGCGAATCTGGCTGGCGTGATCGAGCAGATGAAAGATCAGCGGTGTGGAAATGTTGTAGGGCAGATTGCCGACGATGCGCAGGCTGCCTGGCTCCTGGCTGAGCCGTGAGAAGTCGAACTTCAGCGCATCACCCTGATTGAGTGCAAAGTTTTCGCGCTCGGAAAATTTCTGCTGGAGGATCGGGATCAGGTCCAGGTCCAGCTCGACCACGTCGATGTGTGCACCGCTGTCGAGCAATCCTTCGGTCAGCGCGCCCTGGCCAGGGCCAATCTCGACGATCCGCTCACCCGGTTTGGCATGGATGGAGCGAAGAATGCGATGGATCACGCCTGCATCGTGAAGGAAGTTCTGGCCGAAACGCTTGCGCGCGCGGTGTTGGTAATTCTCGGACATATACAGCAGTCTCAGGAGCAGCTAAGCACGAGGCTTGAAGCTGGGGGCGAAAAGGCCCGCAGTTTAGCAGCTGCGATAGCTGAGGCGAGTGCCCCGCCGATAAGGGCAGTACGAGCCATTGCCGTCTACAGACACGCAGGAGAGTTCAGAAGCAGTCCATTGCCAATCCTGGACCGAAGTCTTGGTGCCGCACGGTAGGTTCCAGCCACCCCACAATTTGTAGGATCCGGCTCGGTGGCAGGCGTAACCTGAGCGCAGCCTACTCCTCACCTGGATACCGTGCTGGTTGCTGGTCTAGCTGCCGCTCATCTCATACGCCGTCTCCAGCGCCACTTGCAGGCTACCGGTATCGATCTGGCCCGTGCCCGCAAGGTCCAGGGCGGTGCCGTGATCGACTGAGGTTCGCACAATAGGTAGGCCGAGAGTGACATTGACGGCCGCGCCAAAACCCTTGTACTTGAGCACCGGCAAGCCCTGGTCGTGGTACATCGCCAGCACCGCGTCGCAGTGATCGAGGTGTTTGGGCGTGAACAGCGTGTCCGCTGGCAGCGGGCCGATCAGATCGAGCCCATCGCGCCGCAGCACCTCCAGCGTCGGTTCGATGATCTCGATTTCCTCACGGCCCAGATGTCCGCCCTCGCCAGCATGGGGATTGAGCCCACAGATCAAAATCCGCGGCCGGGCGATGCCGAATTTTTCTACCAGATCGGCGTGCAATATCCGCGTCACACGCTGCAGGCGCTCGGTGGTGATGGCGGCCGGCACATCCTTGAGCGGCAGGTGGGTTGTGACCAGTGCAACCCGCAACCCGCGCGTGGCCAACATCATGACGACCTGCTCGGTGCCCGTTAGCTCCGCGAGAAACTCGGTGTGTCCTGAAAAAGGAATACCTGCCTCGTTGATCACGCCCTTGTGCACCGGCGCAGTGATCATGCCGGCGAAGCTGCCATCTAGGCATCCCTTACCGGCTCGGGTCAGCGTGGCCAGAACGTAGTCGGCGTTTGCTGGAGTGAGCTGGCCGCTTATGGCTGGGGCGCCGAGCGATGTGTTCCAGACATACAAGCTGTTGGCGGGTGCCGGCTGGTTCGGCCAGTTGCCCGGCGCGACTTCAAGCAGGGTGATGTCCAGCCCGAGCTCTGCTGAACGAGTGCGTAGCAGCTCGGCACTGGCGATGGCGATCAGGGCGTGTGGATGGCTGTTGCGTGCGAGCAACAGACAGAGGTCGGGACCAATACCGGCGGGCTCGCCGGGCGTCAGGGCGAAACGTTTGGTGGTCATGTTGTTGCCTTCATACGGATGAAAAGAAACGGGCCGGCCGATTGGCCGGCCCGTTTAGGCATTGCAGAGTAGCTACTTGAAGCGTGTCAGATCTTGATCTCGACGTAGGCTTCGTCGCGAATCTGGCGTAGCCAGTTCTGCAGTTCTTCTTCGTATTTACGGTTGCGCAACAAGGACAATGCCTGTTGCTCGCGAAACTCTTCGCTGGCATCGGTGGCGCGGCGCCCGAGCACTTCCAGAATGTGCCAGCCATACGGTGTCTTGAAGGGTTCGGACAGCTGCCCACTCGCCGTGTTGGCCATGACCTCACGGAACTCGGGAACCAGCGAGCTGGGATCGATCCAGTTGAGGTCGCCGCCGTTCAGCGCCGAGCCTGGGTCTTCGGAGAAGTTTTTCGCCAGTTCGGCAAAGCTTTCGCCGGCCTGGATGCGGTCACGCAGTCGCTGGATCAGGCGTCGGCTTTCTTCTTCGCTGCGGATCTGGCTGGGCTTGATCAGGATATGACGAACATGGACCTCGTCACGTACCTGAGTATCGCCGCCACGCTTGTCGAGCACTTTCAGCAAGATGAAACCCGGCGGAGTACGCACCGGTCGGGTGACGTCGCCGACCGACATGGTGCTGACTTCGGTGTCGAAGGGGGGCGGCAGTTGAGCCGCCTTGCGCCAGCCCATGTCGCCACCTTCCAGTGCGTTTTCACTGGCCGAGCGCGAGACGGCCAGTTTGGCGAAGTCAGCGCCTTGCTGAAGCTGCTGGTAGGTATCCATCGCGGTTTTTTCAGCCGCCTGGATCGTCGCCGAGTCAGCCGACTCCGGCACTGGTATCAGGATATTGGCCAGTCGGTATTCTTCCGACAGCTGCAATTTGCCGAGATCAGAGGCCAGGAAGTTTTCCACCTCCTGGTTCGACACCTGGACACGTTCGGCAATTCTGCGCTGGCGCACCCGGCTGATGACCATTTCACGGCGAATCTGCTCGCGGGCGGTATCGAGGCTCAGGCCGTCACGCTCCAGCGCCGCTCGGAACTGGTCCAGGGTCATGTTGTTGCGCTGAGCGATGGTGCTCATTGCCTGGTTGAGTTCTTCATCGGAGATGCGAATGCCCGAGCGATCGCCGATCTGCAGCTGTAGATTTTCGGTGATCAGCCGCTCCAGCACCTGTTGTTGCATGACGTCCGCGGGCGGCATTTCCGCGCCGCGTTTCTCGATGGTCTGCTGGACTTCGCGGGTCCGCTGGTCCAGCTGGCTTTGCATAATCACGTCGTTGTCGACAATCGCGACGATGCGGTCGAGCTGTTGAACGTCGGCCGACGCGGTCAGGACAGCAGTCGTGCTGCCCAGCAGAAGGGCGCCCGCCAGCAGGGGGCGCAGGTAATCAGAAAGCTTGATCTTCACGTTCACGGTAACCTTGTATGCCTTCGTCGAGGAATGTCTCGGTCGAGCTGCCGAACACGCCGCCGAGTCCCTTGAGGACGATTTGCAGGAAGATGCCGTTGTCGGGCTCATCGTTCTGCGATGGGTTGAGACTGGTTTCGTCGTAATCGATCCAGTAGCGGTTGATCAGGCGCAGCTTCCAGCAGCAGCTGTCGTACTCGAAGCCCCCGAAGGCCTCCAGTGTGCGGTTGCGGCTGTAGTCGTGCTGCCAGCGTGCGATCACGCTCCACTGCGGCAGGATCGGCCAGATGGTGGAGATGTCGTGCTGGTTGATCTTGTAGTAATCCTCGATGTATTCAGGCGAGCCCGGCACGCCGTAGTCACCGCCATAGGTCCACTCGCCGGTGGCTTGATCGAATCGTACGGTGTCGTTGCGATAGCGGTAGCCGAAGTTGACGATCTTCCGCGGATTGTCAGCTGGCTGGTAGTGGAACATGGCGCTGCCTGACTGCGTCTGGCCCTGATCCGGGTCCCAGATGAACGTCGAGGTAAAGCGCCAGTCGCGGTTGTAGCGATACATGTACTCGAGGGCGTATGGCGAGACGTCCGATGACGAGCCTGGACGATCCTCAAGATTCGGCAACTGCACTTCGCGGTCGCGGAAGTAGATGATCTGGCCAACGCTCAAGCGCTGGCGCTCCAGTCCGTTCGGCTCGATCCAGCGATTTGTGACGCCCAGGGAAAGCTGATTGGCATCGCCGATTCGATCCTTGCCGGAGAAGCGGTTTTCACGCCACAGCGATGAATAGCTGAAGGTGTTTTCGCCGGTGTCGAAGACTGGAATGTCGTCCTGGTCCTCTTCTGGAACGTACAGGTAGAACATCCGTGGCTCGAGGGTCTGACGGTAATCCTTGCCGAACCACTGGGTGTCGCGGTCGAAATATAAGCCGCTGTCGACGCTGAAGATCGGTACGCTGCGGTCGGGCGAATCATTGAAATCGCTCACCTGACTGCGGCCGGTGTTATCCAACGTCAGGTCGTACTTGGTGTACGCGTATTTCAGCGATGGGCGGACGAATCCCCAGCTCCAATCGAGCGGCAGGCTAACCCCGGGCTCGAGGTGAAGACGCTCGCCCTCGGCACGGTTCAGTCCGGCAAGCCGTGCGTCATACCAGAGCTGCTCGGGTGTTCCCGTGTTGCCATCCTGATCCGTGAAATAACCACTGCGCAGGCTGCGCTGGAAACTGACGAACTCGGTGTCGTAGGCAACCCGCAGCCCACCTGGCTGGAAGGGCAGTGCGCCATTCAAGGTCAGCTGCGGCAGGCGCTCGTAAGGTGTGATGTCGGCAATGGTGGCGCGCTCGTAGGCGTGTACGTTCAGCTGCGCAGTGTAGGACGGTGCGCGGTAACTCAGGGTGCCGCGCTGGTCCAGATGGTCCGGCTGATCAATGCCCAGCTGAGTGTCCAGGTCCTGAAAGTAATAAGGATCGCTGATGTCGGTGTAATCAACTTCTGCCAGCCAGCGGGTATCCAGGCCGGTACGGTGTTGCCAGCTGTACATCCAGCGCTGGTCTTCGTATTCCGACTGCAGCTTGCGCTCGTCGTTGCTGTCATCCAGGTAGGCGGCGCCGAACTGGCCTTCGCTGCGGCGCGTCAGGTAGCGGGTTTCACCTTCCATGAGCAGACCGCGATCGGTCATGTAGTTCGGATAGAGCGTGGCGTCGAAGTTCGGCGCCAGGTTGAAATAGTAGGGCGTGATCAGCGACAGGCCCGTATCGCTGGATGAACTGATGCTCGGCGCCAGGAAACCGGACTGACGGCGATCATCGATTGGGAAATAGATGTAGGGCGTATAGAACACCGGGACACCCTTGACCCGCAGCGTCACGTTGGTCGCCGAGCCGAAGCCGGTGGCCGGGTTGAGGGTGACGTTGTTGCCCTGCAGGTACCAATCGTTATCGCCTGGTTCGCAGCGTGTATAGGTTCCGTCCTTGAGGCGGATGATGGCGTCGTCGGTACGCTTGGCGTACAGCGCACTGCCTCGAACCTTGCCTTCATGGACCACGTATTCCGCGTTCTCGACCTGAGCTTCACCGGTGTCGAGGAACAGCTCGGCGCGATCACCGACCATCAGTGCGCCGCCATCACGCAGGCGGACATTGCCTTTCAGTTCGCCGCGATTTTCCAACTGGTACAGACTGGCTTCGTCGGCTTCGGCCTGGATGCTGCCCTGGCGAAGTACCACGTCGCCGGCCAGCGTGGCGATTTCCTGCTGTTGCTCGTAACGGGTTGCCTTGGCCGAGACGTAGGTCGGCGCCTCGCTCATCGGTGTGTCGTCGAACTGACCGGGGCGGTTCGGTTCAACATAGGTGCCGGCACAATATGGCCCTGTCTCGGCCAGTTGTGCATTGGTCAGCTGATCACGCGGCACCCAATCCAGATGGCTGTAGTCGGCGCTGCGAGAGGCCAACGCTCGACCCTTGCTTTCGGTGACCAGCTTGGTGGTGGCCGCCTGGCGCTCGGCTTTGCTGGCTTTGGGCTGGGCGCTGGTGGTTTCAGTGGCAGCACCGCGGTGAGTCGGGCGCGGCGGCAAGGCCGGGCTGGCCGCATCCGCGGCGCAATTCCAACCACCATCGGCACCCGGTTGGCAGGCGAACTGTTCGGCTGCGATAACCAAGGGCGTCGCTACAGGTTGCAGTGCGAGCAGGCCGCCGGTTACCAATAGAGGGAATTTTTTACGAAAAGCGGGATATTTGACTGCCATCTTGTTTTTTGGTCCGTGCTTGCGGCGAGCCATCGGCCGGGCTGGGCCGCACGCCTCTCGATGGGCTGAAAAAGATGCTGGATAATAAAGCATGACCCGCCTATCGGCTAGCGCCGTGGAGAGCCCCTGATATGCCGCAACATGATCAACGTCTGCTGGACCTGAACGCCTGGCTGGAGCCACATCTCCAGGCGCTTTTCGCTCGCCGTGGCTGGGGCGAAGTCCCCGAGGTGTCGCTGATTGCGGCCAGCAGTGACGCCAGTTTTCGTCGCTACTTTCGCTGGGAGGCAGCCCCGCGCAGCTTCATCCTGATGGACGCGCCTCCGCCTCAGGAGAACTGCCAGCCGTTCGTGGACATCGCGGCAATGCTGGCCGGGTCTGGCGTGCATGTGCCGGAAATTCTGGCGGCTGACCTCGACCGGGGCTTCTTGCTGCTCAGCGATCTGGGCCGTCAAACCTATCTGGATGTGATCGACGCCGATAATGCGGATGAGCTCTTTACGGACGCCATATCAGCGCTCATCACCTTCCAGGCCAATGCCAAGCCAGCAGCCCTGCCCTCTTATGACGAAGCGCTGCTGCGCCGCGAGCTACAGCTGTTTCCTGAGTGGTACGTCCAGCGGCATCTGGGCCACAGCTTCACGGCGGATGAACAGCAGTTGTGGGAAAGAACCTGTCGGGTGCTGATCGACTCTGCGCTAGCCCAGCCAACCGTGCTGGTGCATCGGGACTATATGCCACGCAACCTGATGCTCAGCCAGCCGAACCCCGGCGTGTTGGATTTCCAGGATGCTGTGATCGGCCCGGTCACCTATGACATTACTTCGCTGTTCAAGGACGCCTTTCTCAGCTGGCCGGAAGAGCGGGTGCTTGGCTGGCTGCAGGGTTACTGGGACGCCGCTCGTGCGCGCGGCATACCGGTGCAGGAGAGCTTCGCCGAGTTTCATCGCGCTAGCGATCTGATGGGGCTGCAGCGCCATCTCAAGGTGATCGGCATCTTCGCGCGCATTTGTCACCGCGACGGCAAGCCGCGTTACCTGAGTGATGTGCCGCGTTTCTTCGCTTATCTCGACACAGTGCTGGCGCGCCGACCTGAACTGGATGATCTCAAACAGCTGCTACAGGGGCTGCCACAGGAGCCTGCCTCATCATGAAAGCGATGATCCTCGCGGCCGGCAAGGGCGAGCGCCTCCGCCCCCTGACCTTGCACACTCCCAAGCCATTGGTCCGGGCGGGCGGCGTGCCGCTGATCGAATACCACATCCGCGCACTGGCCGAGGCCGGCATCAATGAACTGGTGATTAATCACGCCTGGCTGGGTGAACAGATCGAGGCGCACCTCGGTGATGGTCGGCGCCTGGGAGTCCGTATCCAGTACTCAGCGGAGGGCGAGCCGCTGGAGACCGGCGGCGGGATTCACCGTGCCTTGCCGCTGCTGGGAACGGAGCCTTTTTTAGTGGTCAATGGCGACATCTGGACCGACTACGATTTCAGCGCGCTGAAACGGCCGCTCGCAGGCTTGGCGCACCTGGTGCTAGTAGACAACCCAGTCCATCACCCCAAGGGCGATTTCAGCCTGGTCGACGGCTGCGTCGGTGACGAGGAGGCCGCGAGATTCACCTACAGCGGCATCGCCGTGCTCAGTCCGCAGCTGTTCACCGGATGCACGGCTGGGGCCTTCAAACTCGCGCCGCTGTTGCGCCAGGCCTTGGCTGACGGAAAGCTGAGCGGCGAATATCACGGCGGGTGCTGGATCGACGTCGGGACGCATGAGCGTCTGGCTGAGCTTGAGCGCATCCTTGAGGCACAGCACTAGATGTTCTGGCCAATCACTTTCCTGGGCGCACTGGTCGGTTGGCTGCTGGCGAGCATTCCGGGCGCGCTGTTGGGCGCGCTGATCGGGCAGGTGCTGGACCGCCGCTTCGGGCTCGACTCCTGGGCCAGCTTTCGGCGATTGCTTTCACGCGCCACACCAAGGATGCAAGGCAGCGACTTGCTGTTCTATCTACTTGGGCGCCTGGCGAAAAGCAGCGGACGGATCAGCGAGTCACATATTCAGGCTGCCCGCAACGAAATGCGCCGGCTGCGGTTGACTCCCTCTCAGCAGCGGGTGGCAATCGATGCGTTCTATCGCGGGAAATCCAGTACGGACGGCTTGCGCGAGCCACTGCAGCGCCTGAGAGGGCGTCAGGATGAAACGAAGGCGATCCTCCAGGCCTGTTGGCGCATGGCCAGGGCTCAGGGCCAGATCGATGCACGTGAGCATGAGTTGATCATGCTCTGGGGCAAGTGGATGGGCTGGGATTCCGTAGCGGTGGCAGCGCTGGATGAGCACGGCGGTCGCCGCCAGGGTGCGCCGAGCAACCCCGGTGGCGCGTACGAACAGGCATTGCGGTTGCTCGGGGTGCGTGCCGACAGCGAGCCGCAGGCCATCAAACGGGCCTATCGGCGTCTGCTCAGCAAGCATCACCCCGATAAGCAGGCCGGTGCCGGTGCCACTGCCATTGAGGTGCGCGAGGCAACTGAGCGGACCCGCGAACTGCACCATGCCTACAGCCTGATCCGCGAGCGGCGGGGCTTTCGCTAACGCGAGCCGGTGAGGCTTAGGTTTCTCGCTTGAGCCAGCCGCGGACCCTTCGAACGAGGACTTCCTGGTCAGTCTGGCGTTCGCCAGTCTGCCGGGGCAACCCGACTTGTCGATAGGCTGGGTGCTGAATCCGGCGACTGGCGTTCAGCCGCTCCCGAGCCGTCTGCTGGTCGCTGGTTACATCCTTATAGTAGAAGTCGCCGGTGATCAGCTTGCGGGGCGGCACCAGCTGCGCAAGCGGTTCTTCCTGTCCATCCGGCTGACGCGGCTGGACTATAAGCAAATGCCTGACATCTTGCGGCGCCTGCTGCTGAAGGTAGCGGGCCGCCCAATAGCCGCCTGTGCCTTGGCCTAAAAGCACGATCGTCTTTGGTTGCTTGCTGCGGGCAAAGGCCAGGGCCGCCTCGATACGAGCGCTGATCTGCTCGGCCTGGTCGGGCTTCATCGGTGGCGTTTCGGCGGGGGCTTGCGTATTGGAATCGTCAACTGCCGGCTCGCCTGGCGCCGCTGCGGTTTCTTCCGGTAGATAGCCGGCCTCGCTTGGCGCCGGATCTTCGCTGGGCTGTTCTGCCACGGTCTCGGGCGCGTCGGTCGGCTGCTCCGGCGCAGGCTCCGTGGCCATCGGCAGCACCAAACCCGGCGAGTCCGGCAGGCTCAGGCTCAGAGTGTGCCAGCCGTGGTCGGGCAGGCCACGACGCAGCGGGCCAATGCCGCGTGGCCAGTCGGCACTCTCACCCTCACCGGGCAGCAAGATAATGATGCCTTTGGGTTCGGCAACATTAGCGGGACGCCAAAGCGCTACGAAGTCCGTGCCACTGGCGTTCAGGCTGACGAACTCGCTGGCAGGCAGCTGGCGCAACAGGTCCGCGGCCATGGTTTCGCTGCGCGAGGGCAGGACCGGACGATCAGCAGCCACCGGAGCCGAGGCGGCCTCCGCCTCGGCCGCCGGCTCATCGGCGGCGCTGATCAGAGGACTGGTGAAGATGACGAACAAGACGGCCGCCAAACGAGTTGAAATGCGCGCTCGGAACATTGGTTTTCCTGATATTGGCCCGCCCAGGCCACTGTGATGCTGGCGCGGGCGGCACAGATGCACTAAAACAGCGTTTCGGCACTACCGCCGATCTTGTGAGGCTTATGGTGTCATTTCTGCTGCGTTGCTGCTGCCTGTTGCTTGCATTGAGCGCACTGCCCGCAATGGCTTCGAGCGTGCCGTTGAGCGACGCGCAACAGGAATGGCTGGCGGCGCACCAACAGTGGCGCGTGGGTGTGGTAATGGCGCCCCCTTACGCCGAATACGACCAACGCCAACGTCGCCTGTCCGGCTTTCACGTGCAGTTCATCGAGCGACTTGCGGATATCCTTGGCGTCAGCTTGCAATGGCACCGGTTCGTCGACGAGGCAGCGCTGGATGATGCCATGCGTGCCAATCAAATCGACCTGGCGCCGGGGCTGCGCCAGACGCGGGAAGGGCTGCGCATCTGGCGTTACAGTGACCCGTTTCTGAGGGTGCCAAGGCTGATCATTGGCGACCTTAACGGCCCCCGTGCAATCGACCTCGAACGCCTGGACAGTAATGACGTGATCGCGCTGGAAGGGCCCGGCTCGGTGGCCGATTACATGAGCAGCAACTACCCGAGCCAGCCGGTTCTTGAAGTAGGTAGCCAATTCGAAGCGCTGCGTCAGCTGCTCGAGGCGCGCGTGTGTTTCGCGGTGGTCGATGAGCCGCTCTACGGCCGTCTCTCGCAGCGAGCGGAATACGCATCGCTCGATGTTGTAGGCGACCTGGGCAACCCCTTGTTGCTGCGCATCGGTTCGCGCCGCGACAGCCCGGTGATGAGTGCGATCATCGACCAGGCGCTGCGCAATTTCCCCGCCCGCGAGTTCAGCCAGTTGCAGGAGCAATGGCTCAAGTCGCGCAGCATCGATCAGTCGCGCCGCATCAGTTACTGGCGCAGTCTCAGCCTGCTGTTGACGCTGCTGCTGGCCGCAACCGTAGCCATGCTGGTATGGCAGCGTCGCCAGCAGGGGCTTTTGGAAAGCAGATTGAAGTCGGCGCGTCGAGACATCGAGGCGCGCGCCGCCGCCGAAGAGGCGCAGCGGCTGACGCAGTTCTGCCTTGATCACAGTACCGTCGGCATTCTCTGGCTGAACTGGGACAGCCACGTCCGGTATGCCAACCAGGCGGCCGTTGAACTGCTCGGCTATGCCTCCGACAGTCTGCTCGACCAGCCACTGCAAGCGCTGGAGCCGGGCATGAGCATGGACGGCTGGATGCAGCTCTGGCGTGATGCGCGCAGCGGCGTGGAGGATCACCAGATACATGAGTGCGAATGGCAGCGCGCCGATGGGGGGCGGTTTCCAGCAGCGGTAACGCTTAGCTTCCTGCGCCTGGGTAGCAAGGAGTATCTGGTGCTGTTCCTTGCCGACATCACCGAGCGCCGCCGCGCCAGTGCGGCGCTGCAAGAAAGTGAGGTGCGACTGAAAGCCATGGCGGGCAACGTGCCGGGTTTGGTTTTCCGTCTGGAGCGACAGGACGCCGGTGCTCCGGTCAACATTGCCTACATCAGCGAGGCCAGCCAGCGTCTGGTTGGCTACTCGGCGGAGCTGTTGTTGCAACCTGGGCGCGGCATCCGCAGCCTGGTGCATCCCGACGACGAGCCGGGCTATTGGAGCAGCCAGCAGCAGGCACTCGACAGCATGAGCGACTGGTACTGGCAGGGGCGGATCCTGACCCGTTCCGGCGAGATTCGCTGGGCCGACATCCGCGCCTCGGTGCGTGGGCAGTTGGAGGGGCGTCAGGTCTGGGACGGCATCGTCTGGGACATCACCGATAACAAGCGAATCGAGTTGGAGCTGGATGCGTCACGGGCACAACTGCGCAAGCTGGCGGCGCATGTGGAAACGGTGCGCGAGGAAGAAAAGGCCCATATCGCGCGCGAGGTCCATGACGAGCTGGGGCAAATGCTTACGGTTCTGAAACTGGAAATTTCCATGTGCGAGATCAGCTTTGCCGAGCTCGACCCCGGCCTGGCAGCACGCTTGCAAGGCATGAAACGCCTCATTGCCCAGTTGTTCCAGCAGGTGCGCGACGTCGCGACCGCCTTGCGTCCGCCGATTCTGGACGCCGGCATTGCATCGGCCATCGACTGGCAGGCGCGGCGCTTCGAGGAACGCACCGGGATCGCCTGCCTGGTGGAGGTGCCGGAATGCCCGCCGCAACTTGGCAATGCCAAGGCTGTCGGCCTGTTCCGCATCCTTCAGGAGGCGCTGACCAATGTCATGCGTCACGCCAATGCACAAACCGTGAGCCTCACCCTGCAGCAGCAAGGGGATATGCTGTGCTTGAGCATCAGCGATGACGGTGAGGGTTTCGTGGTCCAGCAGGGCCGCCAGGGACCGTCGTTCGGCCTGGTGGGCATGCAGGAGCGAGCCCAGATGCTCGGGGGCAGCTTGCTGCTGGAAAGCCAGCCGGGCGAGGGCACCTCGATTCATGTCACGGTGCCACTGGATGACAGCCCGGTCGAGCCTGTGGTTCTGATCAGTACATTGGAGAGCTAGCGCCATGATTAGGGTAATCGTCGCCGAGGACCACACCATCGTTCGCGAGGGGATCAAGCAGCTGATCGGGCTGGCCAAGGACATGCAGGTGATCGGCGAAGCGGGCAACGGTCAGCAACTGCTCGATCAACTGCGGCAGACACCGTGCGATGTTGTCCTGCTGGACATCTCCATGCCGGGCGTCAACGGGCTGGAAGCCATACCGCGGATACGCGCGCTGAGCGAGCCGCCGGCGATTCTGGTGTTGTCGATGCACGACGAGGCGCAGATGGCGGCGCGGGCGCTGAAGATTGGTGCTGCCGGCTATGCCACCAAGGACAGTGACCCGGCGCTGCTGCTGACTGCGGTGCGCAAGGTTGCCGCTGGCGGCCGGTATATCGATCCGGAGCTGGCGGATCGCATGGTTTTCGAGGTCGGGCTCACCGACTCCCGGCCACCCCATGCACTGCTGTCGGAGCGTGAGTATTCGGTGTTCGAGCGACTGGTACACGGCGATTCGGTCAACGACATCGCGGCCAAGCTGGCCCTCAGCAGCAAGACCATCAGCACGCACAAGGCGCGCTTGATGCAGAAGCTGGTCGCTCACTCCGTGGCCGATCTGGTCCGCTATGCCATGGAGCACAAGCTGGTCTGACCTGGACGGTAAGCACGAGGCCGCTGGCGACGGTGCTACGCGCCTGATGCAAAACCGGGTCTGTATCTGCCGACAGGTTTCTTGTAGGGCAATCCCTACAACAGCCTCTCCGTTTCGCTGAGTGTATTCACTCCCATCTGCCGATGTGCGCTGGCTCGTGGGGCTCCTAACCTGTGGCCACGGAACAACGGATCACAGGTGCGGCATGCTCGATTCTCAAGCGAACGAAGTACTGGTCAGCTTTCGTGGCATCCAGAAGAGTTACGACGGCGAAGCGCTGATTGTCAAAGACCTGAACCTGGATATCCGTAAAGGTGAGTTTCTCACGCTGCTCGGTCCGTCAGGCTCCGGCAAGACCACCAGTCTGATGATGTTGGCCGGCTTCGAGACGCCCACTGCCGGTGAAATCCTCTTGGGCGGCCGCTCGATCAACAAGCTGCCGCCGCACAAGCGCGACATGGGCATGGTGTTCCAGAACTATGCGCTGTTTCCGCACATGACAGTCTCGGAAAACCTCGCCTTTCCGCTCAGCGTGCGTGGCATGCCCAAGCTCGACGTCAAGGAAAGGGTCAAGCGCGCGCTCTCGATGGTGCAGCTTGAAGGATTCCGCAATCGCTACCCGGCGCAGCTGTCCGGCGGCCAGCAGCAGCGCGTGGCGCTGGCCCGAGCCTTGGTGTTCGAGCCGCAGCTGGTGTTGATGGATGAGCCGTTGGGCGCGCTGGACAAGCAATTGCGCGAGCAGATGCAGATGGAGATCAAGCATCTGCACCAAAGCCTGGGCGTGACCGTGGTCTATGTCACCCACGATCAGGGTGAGGCGCTGACCATGTCCGACCGGGTCGCCGTGTTCCATCAGGGTGAGATCCAGCAGATCGATGAGCCCCGGGCGCTGTACGAGCGCCCGGCGAATACCTTCGTTGCCAACTTTCTCGGCGAGAACAATCGGTTGCCGGCGCGGCTGGTCAGCCGCAACGGTGACAACTGCACCGTCGAGCTGGGCCGCGGTGAGCGGGTCGAGGCGCTGGCCGTCAAGGTCGGCATGCCTGGCGCTCCGGTCAACCTGTCGATACGGCCCGAGCGGGTACGCCTCAACGGTGCCAGCGCCAATTGCCCGAACCGCTTCACCGGGCGAGTCGCCGAGTTCGTCTACCTCGGCGACCACATCCGCATTCGCCTCGAGGTCTGCGGCATCAGCGACTTCTTCGTCAAGCAACCGATTGCCGAATTCGATCCCGACCTGGCGGTTGGTGATGTCGTGCCGATCGGCTGGCAAGTGGAACACGTCCGTGCGCTGGATCCGCTGCAGGCGGCATAAGCAGGGCGAGCAAGCAAGAAAGCTGTTTTCAACCGCATCATGGAGCGAATCACAATGCTGAAATCTCTGAAACTGACCGCCCTGAGCATCGGACTGGTGTGCGCTGCGCAGGCCTCGGCGGAAAATATCACCGCCGTAACCTTCGGCGGGGCCAACAAGCAGGCGCAGATCAAGGCCTTCAATGAACCCTTCGAAGCCAAGACCGACCACAAGATCATCGCTGGCGAATACAACGGTGAGATGGCCAAGGTAAAGGCCATGGTCGATACCAACAGTGTGTCCTGGCATCTCGTGGAAGTTGAATCGCCCGAGCTGTCACGCGGCTGTGATGAAGGGCTGTTCGAGGAAATCGATCCAGCGGTAGCGGGTAACCCGGACGACTTCATCGAAGGTGCCATACAGCCTTGCGGTGTGGGCTTCTTCGTCTGGTCTACGGTGCTGGCTTATAACGCCGACAAGCTCGACGGCGCACCGAGTGGTTGGGCGGATTTTTGGGACACCGAGAAATTCCCCGGCAAACGCGGACTGCGCAAGGGCGCCAAGTACACCCTTGAGTTCGCCCTGATGGCCGATGGCGTTGCACCGAAAGACGTCTACCTGGTGCTGGCGACGAAAGAGGGGCAGGACCGCGCCTTCAACAAGCTTGACCAGATCAAACCCAGCATTCAGTGGTGGGAAGCGGGCGCCCAACCGCCGCAGTTTCTGGCCTCCGGTGACGTGGTCATGAGCAGCGCCTATAACGGTCGGATTGCTGCAGTGCAGGATGAGAGCAATCTGCAAGTGGTCTGGAACGGCGGCATCTACGACTTCGATTCCTGGGCCATCCCCAAAGGTGCGAAGGATCAGAAGGCAGCGCTCGATTTCGTCAGCTTTACCTTGCAACCACAGCAGCAGAAAGCCTTCTCGGAAAACATCGCCTACGGTCCCGCAAACAAGAAAGCGGTCGAGCTGCTCGATCAGAAGCTGCTGAAAAAAATGCCTACGACGCCAGAAAACATTGCCAACCAAGTGGCCATGAACGTGACCTTCTGGGCCGACTACGGCGAGCAGCTGGAACAGCGTTTCAACGCCTGGGCTGCGCGCTAAACAAGCCTGGCCCCCTTGCATGGCCTGCCCTGAGGCGGGCCATGCGCCGCTGGAATCTGACACTTTGCGGAGTTCGTCATGGCTACTGCCATCTCCTTGCCTGTTCCCGAGCTCGCCGAGCCCAACCTGAAGCGGCGGCTGGCGCGTGCCGAGCGCATGAACCGGTTGAAGTCCAAGGCGCTGATCCTGCCTCTTCTGGTGTTTTTGTTGCTCACCTTCATCCTGCCGATCGCCTCGCTGCTCTGGCGCAGCGTCGATAATCCGGAGGTGGTGGGCAGCCTGCCGCGCACAGTCGAGGCAATCACGGCTTGGGATGGCCGCGGCCTGCCGGATGAGTCGGTTTATCAGGCCCTCAGCGAAGACCTGCAGGAGGCGCGGCAAAACCAGTCGCTGGGTGATCTGTCCAAACGCTTGAACATGGAACAGGCCGGTTTCCGCAGCCTGATGACCAAGACAGCTCGCGCGCTCCCATTCAAGGAAGCGCCGACGTCCTACAAGGAGGCGCTGGAAGCTTTCGATGAGCGCTGGGGCGACCCCGCCTATTGGCAGGTCATTCGCCGCAACGATAGCGCAATCACCCCCTATTATTTGTTGGCCGCTCTCGATCACCGCATCGACGACATGGGCGAGCTGGCATCGGTATCGCCTGATCAGGCGGTCTACCTGGATATCTTCGCCCGCACTTTCTGGATGGGGCTGGTGATCACGGCGATTTGTCTGGTGCTGGCCTATCCCCTGGCGTATCTGCTGGCCAACCTGCCGGCGCGCAAAAGCAACCTGCTGATGATCATGGTGCTGCTGCCGTTCTGGACTTCGATTCTGGTGCGCGTCGCCGCCTGGATCGTGCTGCTGCAATCCAGCGGCCTGATCAACGGCGCGCTGTTGAAGATGGGCCTGATCGACGAACCATTGCAGTTGGTGTTCAACCGGGCTGGCGTCTACATCGCCATGGTCCACATCCTGCTGCCGTTCATGATCCTGCCGATCTACAGCGTGATGAAGAATATCTCGCCGAGTTACATGCGTGCGGCGATCTCGCTGGGCTGCCACCCCTTCGCCAGCTTCTGGCGGGTGTACTTTCCACAAACCCTCGCGGGCGTGGGCGCCGGCTGCCTGTTGGTGTTCATCATTTCCATCGGCTACTACATCACCCCCGCGCTGCTCGGCAGCCCGAACGACCAGATGGTCAGCTACTTCGTCGCCTTCTACACCAACACCACCATCAACTGGGGCATGGCCACGGCGCTGGGCGGCCTGCTGCTGCTGGCGACCATGCTGCTGTACATCGTCTACAGCTGGCTGGTCGGCGCCAGCCGCCTGAGGCTGGGCTGAGCATGACCGCACTGACCAGGCAATCACCGCAAGCCATTCGCCAATTCGGGCAGGAGAACTTTCCATGCTGAGCCCCTACATGTCGCCCATCGAACGCGTCTGGTTTTATACCCTGCGCATCCTATGCGCGCTGGTGCTGCTGTTTCTGATCGTGCCGGTGCTGGTGATCGTGCCGCTGTCGTTCAACTCCGGCTCGTTTCTCGTCTATCCGCTGCAAGGCTTCTCCATGCGCTGGTACGAAACCTTGTTCAGCTCGGCCGACTGGATGCGCTCGCTGAAGAACTCGATGCTCATCGCCCCGGCCGCCACGGCGCTGGCGATGGTCTTCGGCACCCTGGCGGCGATCGGTCTGACCCGCGGCGAATTTCGCGGCAAGGCCCTGGTGATGACCTTGCTGATTTCGCCGATGGTGGTGCCGGTGGTGATTGTCGGGGTGGCCAGCTACCTGTTCTTCGCCCCGTTGGGCATGGGCAATAGCTACCTGTCGCTGATCCTGGTTCACGCGGTGCTGGGTGTGCCGTTCGTGATCATCACCGTCTCCGCCACGCTGCAGGGGTTCAACCAGAACCTGGTGCGCGCCGCAGCCAGCCTGGGCGCCTCACCCATAACTACATTCTTCCGCGTCACCCTGCCGCTGATTGCTCCGGGGGTGATTTCCGGTGCGCTGTTTGCCTTCGCCACGTCCTTCGACGAAGTGGTGGTGACGCTGTTCCTCGCCGGCCCCGAGCAGATCACCCTGCCGCGGCAGATGTTCAGCGGCATCCGCGAGAACCTCAGCCCGACCATCGCCGCCGCAGCCACCCTGTTGATCGGCTTTTCCATCGCACTGCTGCTGACCCTGGAATGGCTGCGCGGCCGCTCCGAGAAGATGCGCACTCAACAACCTGCTTAATCCGGACGCTTCCATGACCCTGCAACTCGACCACCCCGGCCTGCTGCGCCAGCAGGCCTACCTCAACGGCGACTGGTGCGATGCCGATGCGGACGGCCGCACCGCTATCTTCAATCCGGCCACCGGCGAGCTCGTTGGCGAGGTCCCGAACATGGGGCGCGCCGAAACCCGCCGCGCCATCGAGGCCGCGCAGGCCGCGCAGCCGGCCTGGCGCGCGCTGACCGTCAAGGAGCGAGCGTCGCGCTTGCGTCGCTGGTACGAGCTGATGCTGGAGAATCAGGAAGACCTGGCGCGGATCATGACCGCCGAGCAGGGCAAGCCGCTGGCCGAGGCTCGGGGTGAAGTGGCTTATGCCGCCTCTTTTCTGGAATGGTTCGCCGAGGAGGGCAAGCGCTTGTATGGCGATGTTATCCCCGCCCACGCCGGCGACAAACGCATCCTCGTGCAAAAGGAGCCGGTCGGCGTCACCGCGGCGATCACGCCCTGGAACTTCCCCAGCGCGATGATCACTCGCAAGGTCGGCCCGGCGCTCGCCGCCGGCTGCGCCATGGTACTCAAGCCTGCGCCGCAGACGCCTTTCTCAGCGTTGGCACTGGCCGCCTTGGCCGAGCGCGCGGGCATCCCGGCCGGGCTGTTCAGCGTGATCACCGCCGATGCCGCTACCTCGCGCGAAGTCGGTGCCGAACTCTGCGAAAACCCGGTGGTGCGCAAGCTCTCGTTCACTGGCTCGACGGCAGTGGGCATCCACCTGATGCAGCAGTGCGCGCCGACGCTGAAAAAGCTCTCGCTGGAACTGGGCGGCAACGCGCCGTTTATCGTCTTCGACGATGCCGATCTGGACGCGGCGGTCGAGGGCGCGATGATCTCCAAGTACCGCAACGCCGGGCAGACCTGCGTCTGTGCCAACCGCATCTACGTGCAGGACGGCATCTACGACGCTTTCGTCGATAAGCTTGCCGCGGCTGTGGCGCGGCTGAATGTGGGTAACGGAATGGAGGAGGGCGTCACCACCGGCCCGTTGATCGACGCCGCTGCGGTGGCCAAGGTCCAGCGTCATCTTAAGGATGCGCTGGACAAGGGCGCCACTCTGCTAGCCGGCGGCAAACCCCATGCGCTGGGCGGTAACTTCTTCGAGCCGACGCTGGTGGGCGGCGTCACCGCCGAGATGGCCGTGGCACGCGAGGAAACCTTCGGCCCGCTGGCGCCGCTGTTCCGCTTCAGCGATGAAAGCGAGGTGATTCGGCAGGCCAACGACACCGAGTTCGGGCTCGCGGCCTACTTCTATGCGCGCGACCTGAGCCGGGTGTTTCGCGTCGCCGAAGCGCTGGAGTACGGCATGGTCGGCATCAATACCGGCGTGATCTCCACCGAGGTGGCGCCGTTCGGCGGCATGAAGGCCTCTGGCCTCGGCCGCGAGGGCTCGAAATACGGGCTGGATGAATACGTGGAAATCAAATACCTGTGTCTGGGTGGCATTTGACCAAGCGACTCAAAAACAGGCGTGCAAAATAATGCACGGAGTTTTACTGTAATTCGAACGCCTGGGGAGGTGCGGCAGTCGATCATCGTATGCTGCCGTGCTCGCTTCTTGGCGTTCTTCATGACCCGTGCCGACGATGAGCGGCTACCGAGGAGCTTATGAGCAAGACCAACGAATCCCTGATGCAACGCCGTGTCGCCGCTGTTCCCCGTGGCGTCGGCCAGATCCACCCGATCTTTGCCGACCATGCGAAAAACAGCAGCGTGGTGGACGTCGAAGGACGCGAGTTCATCGATTTCGCCGGTGGCATCGCCGTGCTGAATACCGGTCACCTGCACCCGAAGATCATCAAGGCCGTGGAAGACCAGCTGCATAAGCTGACCCATACCTGCTTCCAGGTGCTGGCCTACGAGCCGTACGTGGAGCTGTGCGAGAAGATCAATGCGCGGGTGCCCGGCGATTTCGCCAAGAAGACCTTGCTGGTCACCACCGGCTCCGAAGCGGTGGAAAACGCGGTGAAAATTGCCCGCGCCGCCACCGGACGCGCCGGCGTCATTGCTTTCACCGGCGCTTATCACGGCCGCACCATGATGACCCTCGGTCTGACCGGCAAGGTCGCGCCCTACTCGGCGGGCATGGGCCTGATGCCGGGCGGCATCTTCCGCGCGCAGTATCCCTGCGCGATCCATGGCGTTAGCGTCGATGAGTCCATCGCGAGCATCGAGCGCATCTTCAAGAACGATGCCGAGCCGCGGGACATCGCTGCGATCATCATCGAGCCGGTGCAGGGCGAGGGTGGCTTCAATGTCGCACCGAAGGAATTCATGGCGCGCCTGCGTGCGCTCTGCGATGAGCACGGCATTCTGCTGATCGCTGACGAAGTGCAGACCGGCGCCGGGCGCACCGGCACTTTCTTCGCCATGGAGCAGATGGGTGTGGTCGCCGACCTGACCACCTTTGCCAAGTCGGTCGGCGGTGGTTTTCCGATTGCTGGCGTGTGTGGCAAGGCCGAGATCATGGACGCCATTGCGCCGGGCGGGCTCGGCGGCACCTACGCTGGTAACCCGCTGTCCTGCGCGGCGGCGCTGGCGGTCATGGAGATCTTCGAGGAAGAGCAGCTGCTCGACCGCTGCAAGGCGGTGGCTGAGAAGCTTACCGCCGGGCTCAAATCCATCCAGGCGCGGCACAAGGAGATTGGCGAAGTCCGCGGGCTCGGC
Organism: Pseudomonas sp. 9Ag; assembly: GCF_902506445.1. Classification (NCBI taxonomy): domain Bacteria; kingdom Pseudomonadati; phylum Pseudomonadota; class Gammaproteobacteria; order Pseudomonadales; family Pseudomonadaceae; genus Pseudomonas; species Pseudomonas sp. 9Ag. Next base: position 3,814,624 of record NZ_LR733836.1, on the reverse strand, counting down.
GCGATGATCGCTATCGAACTGTTCGAAGAGGGCGATCACGCGCGTCCGGCCGCGGCGCTGACCTCGCAGATCGTCGCCAAGGCACGGGACAAGGGCTTGATCCTGCTGTCCTGCGGCACCTATTACAACGTGCTGCGGGTGCTGGTGCCGCTCACCGTTGAGGACGACCTGCTTGAGCGCGGCCTGTCCATTATCAGTGAGTGTTTTGACGAGCTGACTTGATCGCGCGTGGCGCACCGGCATCCGCAACGGATGTCAGGTGCGCCGCAGCCCTGACCCTCGGGTACAATGCGCGGCATCTTGCCGTGCTACCCGAGGTCGTCATGCAGCCGTTCGCCATCGCCCCTTCGATTCTTTCCGCCAATTTCGCCCGCCTGGGCGAGGAAGTGGACAACGTGCTGGCCGCCGGCGCGGACATCGTCCATTTCGATGTGATGGATAACCACTACGTACCCAACCTGACCATTGGCCCGATGGTCTGCTCGGCGTTGCGCAAGCACGGCGTCACCGCACCCATCGATGTGCACCTGATGGTCAACCCGGTAGACCGCATGATTGGCGACTTTCTGGAAGCCGGCGCCAGCTACATCACCTTTCACCCGGAAGCCTCCGAGCACGTTGATCGCTCCCTGCAGCTGATCAAGGACGGCGGTGCCAAGGCCGGCTTGGTGTTCAACCCGGCCACTCCATTACACGTGCTCCAATACGTGATGGACAAGGTCGATATGGTCCTGCTGATGAGCGTCAACCCCGGCTTCGGTGGGCAGAAATTCATCCCCAATACCCTGGACAAGCTGCGCGAAGCGCGTGCCCTGATCGATGCCAGTGGCCGCGAGATTCGCCTGGAGATCGACGGCGGCGTCAATCCGAAGAACATCCGCGAGATCGCCGCAGCCGGTGCCGATACTTTCGTCGCCGGTTCGGCGATTTTCAATCAGCCCGACTACAAGGCCGTGATCGACCAGATGCGCGCCGAGCTGGCGCTGGCACGCCCATGACTCGTCTCGAGCAACTGTTCGACGGCCAGCTGCCGCGGTTGGTGATGTTCGATCTGGACGGCACCCTGATGGATTCGGTGCCGGACCTGGCCGCCGCGGTCGACAAGATGCTGATGTTGCTGGGGCGTGAGCCCGCCGGCATTGATCGGGTGCGTGACTGGGTAGGCAACGGCTCGCGGGTGCTGGTGCGTCGCGCGCTGGCCGGTCAGCTGCAACACGAGGGTGTAGCTGATGAGCTGGCCGACGAGGCGCTGGCGCTGTTCATGCAGGCCTATTCCGGTGGACACGAACTGACCACGGTCTACCCGGGCGTTCGCGAGTGCTTGGACTGGCTGCGCGAGCGTGACGTGAAGCTTGCGATTATCACCAACAAACCGTCCCAGTTCATCGAACCGTTGCTGGAAGAGAAGGGCCTGGTTGGTTATTTCCAGTGGTTGATCGGTGGCGACACCCTGCCTCAGCAGAAGCCTGACCCGGCGGCCCTTGTTTGGGTCATGCGTGAGGCCGGGGTGTCCGCGGATGCCGCCCTATTCGTTGGAGATTCGCGCAACGATGTGCGCGCCGCGAAGGCGGCGTCGGTGCCTTGTGCGGCTCTCACTTACGGCTACAACCACGGTGAGCCCATCGCCCACGAGCAGCCGGCACTGGTGCTTGACGATCTGCGCGAGCTGGTTGCTTCGGTTTCGGGGCTGCGCTAGTGTGGCCTCTGTCTTTTGAACCCTGCAGCCGAGATCAGATCGTGGTGGTCACCCGCAAACAGTGGATGAATGTCATCAAGGCCCTGGCCCGTTGGCGCTGGCGCGCCTGACATCTTCTGCCGGCTCTGCCCGGTACGTTTGCACAACTCGACCTTATGTAGCTCCCCTCCGACCACGAGGCTGACATGACCCGCGAAGAATTCCTGCGTTTGGCCGCCGAAGGCCATAACCGCATCCCCCTGTCGTTCGAAACGCTCGCCGACTTCGACACCCCGCTCACGCTTTATCTCAAGCTCGCCGATGCGCCGAATTCCTACCTGCTCGAATCCGTGCAGGGCGGGGAAAAGTGGGGGCGTTACTCGATTATCGGCCTGCCCTGCCGCACTGTATTGCGGGTGCAGGATCATCGCATCAGCGTGACCACCGACGGCGTCGAAACCGAGGCCTGTGAGGTCGACGATCCGCTGGCGTTCGTCGAGGCGTTCCAGCAGCGCTACCGCGTGGCGCCGGTGGATGGACTGCCGCGCTTCAACGGCGGTCTGGTGGGGTATTTCGGCTACGACAGCGTGCGCTATGTCGAACGCAAGCTTGCGAGCTGCCCCAACCCCGATCCGCTGGGTACGCCGGATATCCTGCTGATGGTGTCCGACGCCGTGGTGGTCTTCGACAACCTGGCCGGCAAGCTGCATTGCATCGTCCTGGTCGACCCGGCACAGCCGGACGTCTACGAGGCGGGGCAGGCGAAACTGCAGGCGCTTCGAGAAAAGCTGCGCCAGTCGATCACGCCGCGCCTGGGCCTGGATTTCGAAAAGAGCAACGCTAACGAGCCGACTTTCCGCTCGAGCTTCAGCCGCGAAGACTACGAGCAGGCCGTCAACCGCATCAAGGACTACATCCTCGCCGGCGACTGTATGCAGGTGGTGATTTCCCAGCGTATGTCGATCCCCTTCAAGGCCGCGCCAATCGATCTGTACCGCGCGCTGCGCTGCTTCAACCCGACGCCCTACATGTACTTCTTCAACTTCGGCGATTTCCACGTGGTGGGTTCGTCGCCCGAAGTGCTGGTGCGGGTCGAGGAAGGGCTGGTCACCGTACGGCCCATCGCTGGCACTCGCCCCCGAGGCGTGAACGAGGAGGCTGATCAGGCGCTCGAGCAGGATCTGCTCAGCGACGCCAAGGAGCTGGCCGAACATCTGATGCTGATCGACCTGGGCCGCAACGACGTCGGCCGTGTGGCCGAGAACGGTTCGGTGCGGCTCACCGAGAAGATGGTCATCGAGCGCTATTCCAACGTGATGCACATCGTCTCCAACGTCACCGGCCAGCTCAAGGCGCCGCTGACTGCCATGGATGCGCTGCGCGCCATCCTGCCGGCGGGAACCCTTTCCGGCGCACCAAAAATTCGCGCCATGGAGATCATCGACGAGCTGGAGCCGGTCAAGCGCGGCGTCTACGGCGGCGCCGTCGGCTATCTGGCCTGGAACGGCAACATGGATACGGCCATCGCGATCCGCACCGCGGTAATTAAGGATGGCGAGCTTCACGTGCAGGCTGGTGCCGGTATCGTCGCCGACTCACAGCCGGCCCTGGAATGGGAAGAAACGCTGAACAAACGCCGCGCGATGTTCCGTGCGGTGGCCTTGGCAGAGCACAGCAGCGACTAGCTTCGGCGCGGCTCATGGGGATGTTCGGCAACTGCGACTAAAGTCCTTATTGGTCGTATGGTAATGGCTATTGGCTATGCCTATAGTCGTGGAAGCTGAGCAGGAACGCCCGGCAATCCAACCCCAGCCCATACGAGCCAGCCATGCCGTTACTGCCGAGCCCCCGCCCTTCGTCCGTTCGCCAGTCCTGGCCGTCGGCCTCGTCGTTGGTGATCGCTCTCACGGCGCTGCTGGTGCTGGTCTGGTTGTTATCGAGCCTGGCGGATCTGAACGGAAGCCAGGTGTGGTTCCCGTTGTCGCTGCATATCACTGTCGAAACCTTCTCGATTGTCGTAGCGGGATTGGTGTTTGCGGTGGCTTGGCATAGCCAGCAGCCAGTGTCTCTTTCGAACCCGCTGCTAGCCTGTGCGTTTTTGGCCATCGCGTTGCTGGATCTGGCGCATATGCTGTCCTACCGAGGTATGCCCGTCTGGGTGACGCCCGCCTCGGCGGAAAAAGCGATCGCCTTCTGGCTGGTTTCCCGCGTATTGCTTGCTTTCACCCTGCTCGCGGTGGCGTGCCGTCTGTGCCACCGAAGCATTGCTCTGCCGCGGGTCCTGTTGCTTTCATCGTCCCTGGGACTGGTGGTTTTGGTGGTTTACCTGCAGCTGTTTCAGCCGCAGCTGTGGCCTCGGACCTTTATCGACGGGGAGGGGCTGACCCGCTTCAAAGTGCAGATGGAGTGGCTGATCATCAGCCTCTTCGCACTGGCGGCATGGGTGTTCTGGCGCGCTCGAGAGGTTGCAGACCGTGACTATTTCGACGGCATGCTGGCTGCGACACTGGTTTCGATTCTTGCCGAGCTGTGCTTCACCGCCTACAGCAGTGTGAACAGCTTTTACAGTCTGCTCGGGCATCTGTACAAGATCGTCTCCTACGGCTTCATCTATCAGGTGGTGTTCGTGTCGAGTGTGCGTGCGCCATACGAACGGTTGGCAGTCGAAATGAACGAACGGATCGCTGCACAACAGCGCGCCGACTATATGGCTCACTTCGACAGCCTGACGGGGTTGCCCAATCTGTCCCAGCTTGAGGAGCGGACGCGCCAGGCAATGGCCAGTGCCCTGAAGCTCAAGGGTGCAGTTGCGGTGCTGTACGTCGATCTCGATCATTTCAAGATGGTCAACGATTCGTTCGGGCGCACTTTCGGTGACCAGCTGCTCTGCACAACCTCGGTAAGACTGCAGCAGGCATTGCCCGATAGCGCCATGCTGGCACGGGCCGGCGGTGATGAGTTTGTCGTGCTGTTGGCCGATCTGGAGACTGCCGAGGGTGCATCCGCTGTGATCCAGCGTGTACTCGATGAGTTAGCCGACCCCTTCATGATCGAGCGCCAGCAGATAGTGGTGTCGATCTCCATCGGCGTCGCGGTTGGCCCGAGCGATGGCATGGACTTTCCCTGCCTCCTGCGTAACGCTGAAATGGCGATGTACAAGGCCAAGGAAGCCGGGCGCCGGACGTGGTGCTATTACAACGCTGCGCTGGATACCGAGATGCGGGGGCGGTTGTATCTCATCAACGGCCTGCGGCTCGCTCTCGAGCGAGAGGAGTTTTCTCTGGAGTATCAGCTGCAGCTGGACCTCACCAGCGGCAGGGTAGTGGGCGCGGAAGCCCTGTTGCGCTGGCAGCATCCTCAGTGGGGTCTGGTCGCGCCGGGGCAGTTCATTCCTGCAGCCGAGCAGAGCGGTTTGATCGTGGATATTGGTGAGTGGGTCATCCTCGAAGCGTGCCGACAGGCTCAACGCTGGCAGGCTGAGGGGCTGGACATACCGCGTGTCGCAGTGAACGTCGCTGCGATACAGCTGCACCAGGGGGCGCTGGAACAGACCGTCGCCGCCGCCTTGGCGCGGACCGGTCTGCCAGCTTCAGCGCTGGAGCTCGAGCTGACCGAGTCCAGCCTCGTCGACAACACCGAGCAGGTGATGATTGCGCTGGCCGGTCTGAAAGCCCTGGGTGTCACGCTGTCTATCGATGATTTCGGCACCGGATACTCCTGTCTGGCGTATCTTCGGCGGTTGTCGGTGGATACGTTGAAAATTGACCGCTCCTTTGTAAGCGATCTGCCAAATGAAGACGGCCATGCCATTGTCGCCGCGATCATCCATATGGCTGAGTCGCTCGGGCTGAGCACGCTGGCAGAGGGGGTCGAGGACGAGGCCACTGCTGCGGAACTACGTCGACTTGGGTGTCGGCAGGCGCAGGGTTTTTTCTACGCTCGGCCGGTTCCGGCCTCCGCGTTGCCTGCCGCTATCGCGTCGCTGCCAGTCTAGGGCGCCAGACTGGCTGTAGCGGGCAGGCAATGCTCTGCTATAGTCCGGTTGAAATCGTGGCCTGGCATGGGCTACTTTGCGTTGTCAGCTCTGCGAGACCTTTTCCGTGAAATTCAGCAGCACCCTCCTGATGCGTCTGTTCAAGGCACATGCCCGCTGGCGTTGGCGCGCCTGATCCTCGTTGCTGGCTCCGTGCCGGAATACCCCGTTCACACCTGTACTACCGATCGTTCTGCCGAGGCGCCTTTGCGCCGGCTCGGTCCGTCATGGCAGGTGGTGGATCAGCCTCAAGCCCTAGGGTGACGCAAATGCTGCTAATGCTGGATAACTACGATTCCTTTACCTACAACGTCGTGCAATATCTCGGCGAACTCGGCGCGGACGTCAAAGTGGTGCGCAACGATGAGTTGAGCGTTGCCGAAATCGAAGCGCTGAACCCGGAGCGGATTGTCGTCTCTCCTGGCCCATGTACCCCAAACGAGGCGGGCGTTTCACTCGACGTCATCCGCCATTTCGCCGGCAAGCTGCCGATTCTGGGGGTCTGTCTCGGCCATCAGAGCATCGGGCAGGCATTTGGAGGTGAGGTCGTGCGCGCGCGTCAGGTCATGCATGGCAAGACAAGCCCGGTCGCTCACGAGAGCACCGGTGTGTTTGCCGGGCTGAACAATCCGTTAACGGTGACGCGTTACCACTCGCTGGTGGTCAAGCGTGAAACGCTCCCCGACTGTCTGGAAATCACTGCCTGGACGCAACTGGAAGACGGCAGCGTCGACGAGATCATGGGCTTGCGGCACAAGACACTGAACGTAGAAGGCGTGCAGTTTCACCCTGAGTCAATCCTCACCGAGCAGGGACACGAACTGTTCGCCAATTTTCTGAAACAGACCGGAGGCGTGCGCTGATGGATATCAAGGAAGCCCTCAACCGCATCGTCGGCCAGCTGGATTTGTCTACCGATGAAATGAAGGCAGTGATGCGCCAGATCATGACTGGCCAGTGCACCGATGCGCAGATTGGCGCGTTCCTCATGGGCATGCGGATGAAGAGCGAGACCATCGATGAAATCGTCGGTGCGGTGCAGGTGATGCGTGAGCTTGCCGAGCCAGTGCATTTCGATACCCATCGATTGGTGGACACCTGCGGTACCGGTGGCGATGGGATGAACATTTTCAATGTCTCAACTGCCGCAGCCTTCGTGGTCGCCGCTGCGGGTGGCAAGGTCGCCAAGCACGGCAACCGCGCAGTGTCGGGCAAGAGTGGCAGTGCCGATCTGCTCGAAGCGGCCGGTGTTTACCTGGACCTCACGCCCGCACAGGTTGCGCGCAGTGTCGATGCCGTGGGCGTCGGCTTCATGTTCGCGCCAGCGCACCACGGCGCGATGAAATTTGCCGCCGGTCCGCGCCGTGAGCTGGGCTTGCGCACGCTGTTCAACATCCTTGGCCCGATGTCCAACCCCGCCGGTGTCAAGCATCAGGTGCTCGGGGTGTTCAGCAAGGAACTCTGCCGGCCCATGGCCGAAGTGCTGTCGCGCCTGGGAAGTCAGCATGTGCTGGTCGTGCATGCACAGGACGGGCTCGACGAGATCAGCCTGGCGGCGCCGACCTATGTGGCCGAACTGAACAAGGGCGAAATCAGTGAGTACCGTATCCAGCCGGAAGACTTCGGGATCAAGAGCCAGAGCCTGATCGGTCTTAATGTCGAAGATGCACAGGGCTCGTTGGCTCTGATTCGCGATGCATTGGGACGGCGTAAGACGGACAACGGACAAAAGGCGGCCGACATGATTGTCTTGAATGCAGGTGCTGCGCTCTATGCAGCCGACATCGCCAGCAGCCTGAAACAGGGCGTGGAGATTGCCCACGATGCGCTGCATACCGGCTTGGCGCGGGACAAGTTCGAGGAGCTTGTGTCCTTCACTGTGGTGTTCAAGCAGGAGAGCTCCCAATGAGTAACGTGCCGACAGTTCTGGAAAAGATCATCAGGCGCAAGCGCGAGGAAGTCAGCGAGCGTCGAGGTCGGGTCGGTCTGGCTGAACTCGAAACAATGGCGGCCGCAGCGGACCCGGTTCGCGGTTTTGCCCGCCGACTGCAGGAGCAGGCGCGTAACAAGCAACCGGCTGTGATTGCAGAAATCAAGAAAGCCTCACCAAGCAAAGGGGTGCTGCGGGAGGATTTTGTCCCGGCTGACATCGCCAAAAGCTATGAGGCAGGTGGCGCCACCTGCCTCTCGGTATTGACCGACATCGACTTCTTTCAGGGGGGCGACGACTACCTGAAGCAAGCGCGCTCAGCCTGCAAACTACCGGTCATCCGCAAGGATTTCATGGTTGACCCATACCAGATCATCGAGTCCAGATCCCTGGGCGCTGACTGCGTTCTGTTGATCGTCGCTGCGTTGGAGGATGGTCAAATGGCCGAGCTCGCCGATGTGGCAAAGTCTCAGAATCTCGACGTATTGGTAGAGGTCCATGATGGAGCAGAGCTGGAGCGCGCGCTGCGCCTCGACACGCCTCTGCTCGGGATCAACAACCGTAACCTTCACACCTTTGAACTCAGTCTGGAAACGACGCTTGACTTGCTGCCGCGCATCCCACGCGACCGTCTGGCTGTGACCGAGAGCGGCATACTTCATCGTGCCGACGTGGAGTTGTTGGAAATCAACCAGGTGTATGCGTTTCTGGTGGGAGAAGCTTTCATGCGAGCAGAGCAGCCGGGGCTCGAACTGCAGCGATTGTTCTTTCCGGGACGTAATCGACCCCAATCAGCTGCCGATCCGGAGTGATCCGCTGCAATTGAAAAAGCCGGCAAGTTGCCGGCTTTTTCAATCGTGCTGAGCTGAGTTTCAGCGCGTACCAAACACCACCATGGTCTTTCCCTTCACGTGCACCAGCCCCTGTGACTCGAGGCTCTTGAGCACGCGACCGACCATTTCCCTCGAGCAGCCGACGATGCGGCCGATTTCCTGGCGGGTGATCTTGATCTGCATGCCGTCCGGGTGGGTCATTGCATCGGGTTGCTTGCACAAGTCAAGCAATGTACGGGCGACGCGGCCGGTTACATCGAGAAACGCCAGATCACCCACCTTGCGTGTTGTGTTGCGCAAGCGTTCGGCCATCTGGCTGCCGAGTGCATAAAGAATATCGGGGTCTTGCTGGGTCAGCTCACGGAACTTGGCATAGCTCAGTTCTGCTACTTCGCATTCAGTCTTGGCGCGAACCCATGCGCTGCGTTCCTTTTCGGATCCTTCCTTCTCGAACAGTCCCATCTCTCCGAAGAAATCCCCGGAATTCAGATAGGCAATGATCATCTCGCGACCATCGTCATCCTCGATCAGGATGGTGACCGAACCTTTAACGATGAAGAAAAGCGTTTCGCTACGATCACCGGCATAGATGATGGTGCTTTTGGCGGTGTAGCGCCGACGATGGCAATGCGCGAGTAGTTTGTCGATGTTCTTGATCTTGGGCGTGAGTGTAATAGCGACCATGCTGTAGTCCCGGAAGATGTGTCCAATTAGAAGGCAGTTCTTATTATGTATGACTAAGTTCTGTTATCAGGCACAGCGAGCTTAACAGACCGGTCTGGGTCGACAACAAAACTGCGACACGAATATCAACTTTCGGGCATTCATTTCGTCGGGTTATCGCCACCGGCGTCCGCCGGTCGTCATGCTAAGCTTCGCTCCTTTTCAAACGGAGTCTATCGATGAAAGCGCGCATTCAGTGGGCTGGCGAGGCAATGTTTCTTGGCGAGTCTGGCAGTGGTCACGTCGTGGTCATGGACGGCCCGCCTGAGAATGGTGGACGAAATCTAGGCGTCCGCCCTATGGAGATGCTGTTGCTGGGGCTCGGCGGCTGCAGCAACTTCGATGTGGTAAGCATTCTGAAGAAGTCGCGTCAGGCGGTGGAAAGCTGCGAAGCCTTTCTTGAGGCGGAGCGTGCGGGTGAAGATCCGAAGGTGTTCACCAAGATTCATCTGCACTTCGTCGTCAAGGGGCGTGGGCTGAAGGAGGCTCAAGTCAAACGTGCCGTCGAACTGTCCGCTGAGAAATACTGTTCTGCCTCGATCATGCTCGGCCGTGCGGGTGTCGAGATCAGCCACGGCTATGAAATTGTCGAGCTGAGCTGAACACTATTCTGGCGCACTTGGACAAGAGTCACGTCACGGTGCATACCGATCCAGAAATCCATCCGGTCGAAGGTATCGCAACCCATCGCGTGGATATCGACGTTTCTACTTGCGGCGTTAATTCAGCGCTTGAGGCTCGCAACTATATGAATCCCCAGTTCGACACGGATATCGTCACTGTCGATTATCGAGTTCGTGGCGTTACTCGTGTGCACCATGAAATGCTGGAAGTTTCCTATGCCCGCAATATCCCGAAATCGGGTGACGGCGGTAGAAACCAGAAGGGCGCCTCTCAGGCGCCCTTCTTCGTTATAACGGTCATATCCGGTAGGTGGTCTTGGTCATCACTTTGGCCATCAGGCTCATGCCGAACTTCACCGGCGCCGGAAAGCGCAAGCCGCCTGCCTCTAGGGCAGCGGTTGAATGTTGCGCCTCATCCGTGCGCATCTGTTCGAGAATAGCCCGGGACTTCTCATCCTCTTGTGGAATTTGCTCGAGATGCTCATCCAGATGCTTGCAGACCTGATCTTCCGTGGCGGCGACGAAACCCAGGCTGATGCGATCGCTGATCAAGCCCGCCGACGCACCGATGCCGAACGACAATCCGTAGAAAAGCGGATTGAGAACGCTGGTGTGGCTGCCAAACTGATGTATGCGCTGTTCGCACCAGGCCAGATGATCAATCTCTTCGTCTGCGGCGCGCTCCATCGCCTCGCGCACCCTGGGCAGTCGAGCGGTCAGCGCCTGTCCCTGGTATAGCGCCTGCGCACAGACCTCACCAGTGTGATTGATGCGCATCAGTCCGGCCACGTGTCGCGCTTCGCTTTCGCTCAGCTCGGCCTCGTTCCTCAGCACGGCGGGCGTCGGTCGCTGAGGTTGGCCGCTGAACGGTAGCAGCGTCCTTAACGCGGCATCGGCCTGCAACAGCAGGCGGTCGGCAGGAGAGTATTGGCGTTGGTTGGGCATGTCGCCTCCAGGTGGTTCGGAGCAGGCGTGAGCAGTCGGTACTGCAGTTGGGGTAGCAGATGTTTTAACCAGGTGGCCAATGCATCTGGCGCTGACCGAGCACATGCATATGGATGTGATGTACCGTCTGACCGCCAAGGTCGTTGCAGTTCATGACAACCCGAAAGCCATCCTGACAGCCCTGCTCTTCAGCCAGACGCTGCGCGGTAAAAAGGATATGGCCAGCGAGAAGCTTGTCGTCATCCTCACTGAGGTCATGCAGGGTTGCGATGTGTTTCTTTGGAATGACCAGGAAATGCGCAGGCGCCTGGGGCGCGATGTCATTGAAGGCGATAACCTGTTCGTCTTCATAGATCTTCTGCGCGGGGAGGGTCCCGGCGACGATCTTGCAAAATAGACAATCCACGGTGTTTCTCCAGAACTGAAACAAAAAGCAGTGTAACAGGCGATTTTCGGACTGGTTAGCCGGCATGGAGCATAGCGAATGAAGAATGATATTCACGACCTGGCACTGGTACTCGAGTCAAGGTTGCGCTTGGTACTGATCGAGTCATGGGACGAGCGTCGAGTGCTCGAGACGCTGAGTGGATTAGCTGTGAACCGGGGGATGACCCTTCATGTGTGGTCTGTAACGGAAGGTCTCCGGCATCTCGCGTTCGGCGGCGAGGCGCTGGACGCTGGCGAAAGCTGCTCGGCTGAGGTCGCATTGAGGCGAGTCAAACACGATCCGCTGGGAGGGCTGTACGTCTTCTGCGACTTGCATCCGTTTCTCGACGAGCCGCGTCTGGTGCGCTTGTTGAAGGAAATCGCAATGGGCGAAAGCGCCACCGCACCCACGCTGGTGCTGGTGTCGCATGCCCTCAAGTTGCCCCCTGAGGTCCAGCGTTATGCGGCTCGCTTCAGTCTCACGCTGCCCTCCGAAGAAGAGCTGTTGAGTATTGTGCGTAATGAGGCGACTGTCTGGAGCGAGCGTAATCGAGGCGCCCGTGTGCGGACCGACAATCGCACCCTGCAGCAGGTCGTGAAGAACCTGCGTGGACTCAGCAATGCAGAAGCGCGCAGCTTGGCGCACAGCCTGATCTGCGATGATGGCGCGATCACACAGGAAGATCTGCCAGAGCTGAACCGTAAGAAGTTCGAACTACTGGACATGCAAGGCGTGCTGGGCTTCGAGTACGAGACGGAACATTTTGCCGAGGTTGGCGGGCTTCAGAATTTCAAGCGCTGGCTGGGGCAGCGTCAGGCTGCCTTTGTTGCCGGCAGCCACTCGGACATGCCGCGCGGGGTGATGCTTGTTGGCGTGCAGGGCGGCGGGAAAAGTATGGCGGCCAAGGCGGTCGCGGGGTTCTGGGGTTTGCCGCTGCTGCGCCTGGATTTTGCGTGCTTGTACAACAAGTTCTTTGGTGAAACCGAGCGCAATCTGCGCGAGGCGCTAAAACTGGCCGAACAGATGGCGCCTTGCGTCCTATGGATGGACGAGTTGGAAAAGGGGCTCGCTACGGGAGAAATGGATGGCGGCGTCAGTCAGCGCGTCCTGGGAACCTTGCTTACCTGGATGGCTGAGCGTGAAGCGCCGGTGTTCATGGTTGCGACCGCCAACGCAGTGGATCGGCTTCCTCCAGAGCTGTTACGTAAAGGGCGCTTTGACGAATTGTTCTTTGTCGACTTGCCCGATGCATCCACGCGGGCGGAAATTTTCGGAATTCATCTGGCACGGCGTGAGCTGAAAGCCGAACAGTTCGATCTAGAAGCACTTGCGGTCGCTTGCGATGGTTTCTCAGGTGCCGAGATTGAACAGGTAGTTGTTTCGGCCGTCTACGCTGGTCAGGCCCGGTCCGTTGAACCGAACCAAGACATGCTCCTGGATTGTATCCGCGCGACCGCACCGCTTTCGGTGGTAATGGCCGAGAAGCTGGATGAGCTTCGTGGTTGGGCTTCGGGGCGAGCGGTATTGGCCTGACTGGCTCGCCGAATCACCCTAGAGCGCTACTGATAAGTTGGCAGGATGATGGCGGTCAGGATGCCAATAATAGGTACAAGCAGCCATAGCGCCGCGAGAAGCTTTACGGCGCTGCTGTTCGGCGGCTGCGGCGGCCCGAAGCGGTTCACCCCAGTGTTGCCTGGCATCAGCAGTACCACCAGGGGAAAGAACGTGCCGACGACCGGAATCAGATAGAGCAGCATGAGCCAGCCGGACCAGCCTAGATCATGCAACCGTTGCACGCCGATCTGGACGCTCACGAGTAGAAAACCGATGCCGAGCACGCCGGTGACAATTATGCCGAGCACTGCTGAGGCAGCGAACGTCGTGCTGGCAATCAACATTAGGCCGAGCGCCACAGCCATCAACGCCATGGACCAGGCTAGATAGCGCAGCCGGCCGATTCTGCCTTGTGTCGTGAAGACCTTTAGTTCGCTGTATTCCGCAGTTGGCTCGCCGACCTCGGCGCGCGGTGGTGCATAGGGATGGGCAATGCTCCGGCTCTGGAGCGACGTTTCGCCCAGCTGCGCCTGGCGTGCCAGATATTTCTTGATAACGATGCCACAACTGCAGCACTCGATGGCGGTTGGCTGGGTATGGCCGCATTTGGGGCATGCCATCTGCTCAGCCTGAACGGGTGTCTCGCTCGGATTTACGGTCGCGTAGTCAACGATGGCCAGCGCAACACCTTTCGTTGGTTCGGCTTCCTTGCGTGCCTGGACCCCAGCACGCTGAAGCGCTTGCAGGTATCGGTCAGCTTCCGGTGCACTCAGTTCACGCTTGAGTGGGACCGAGCCATGACCGAACAGACGCTCGACTTTGCCAGCGTCGCATTTGAACAGTTGGGCCAGGTTGTTCTTGGCGGTGTCGAGTGATACGCCCGGTAGGAGCTCACCTTCGAAGACGATTCGGTATTGATCAGCGCTCATCCAGCGTCCCTGTTGCCGGTTTTTTGCGCAAGCCTAAAGCGCGGTAGGGCGGCCAACAAGTCTCGCCCTACAGAGTTGCTCGAGGCGTGTAGCAACTGCGAGGTGTGTCACGGTTGGCGCAGCCAGCGCTGGGACAGCTGCAACGCCTGATCGTGGGCGGCACGGTATTCTCGATCCAGCCGGGCAATCAATTCTTCGCTGCTCGGCAGGTCTCTTATTTCCCCTACGCCCTGGCCTGCCGACCAGACGGTTTTCCAAGCCTTCGCCTCATCGCTGACGGGCTTGAGTTTTTCGCCGTAGTTCATTTCGCCTTTGTTTTTCAGTCGATCCTCATCGTAACCGGCTTGTTGCAGGCTTTGACGCAAGAAGCTGGCGGGCACACCTGATACCGCTGCGGTGTGAACGATGTCGGCAGCATGCGCCTGCAGCAGCATTTGCTTGTATTCATACGAGGCCTGACTTTCCCGCGTGGCAATGAAGCGCGTTCCCATATAGGCGAGGTCCGCACCGAGTAGCTGCGCGGCGAGTATCTCGTGACCATGGTTGAGGCAGCCGGAGAGCAGCAGTGTCTTGTCGAAGAATTGGCGGATCTCGGCCACCAAGGCAAATGGACTCCAGGTACCCGCGTGGCCGCCGGCCCCAGCAGCCACTGCTATCAAACCGTCGACTCCGGCTTCAGCCGCTTTCTCCGCATGTCGCCGTGTGGTGACATCGTGAAACACCAGCCCACCGTAGCTGTGCACGGCGTCCACCACCTCTTTAACGGCGCCAAGGCTGGTGATCACAATAGGCACCCGCTGCTCGACGCATATCGCGAGATCTGCCTGAAGTCGGGGGTTGCTGTGGTGCACAATCAGGTTAACGGCATACGGGGCGGGTTTGTCAGCCACTTTCAGATGCTGGTCTATCTCCTGCAGCCAGTCACGGAATCCGCTGCTTTCTCGCTGATTCAGTGCGGGAAAGCTGCCGACCACACCGCTGGTGCAGCATGCGGCTACCAGCGCGGGGTTCGACACCAGGAACATGGGGGCTGCGACCAAAGGTAGGCGAAGGCGCTCTTCGAGGATGGCTGGCAATGTCATGGCAGTTTCCTTGAGTCGGTTTCAAAAGGGTTTGATGACAACAAGAATGACGATAGCCAGAAGCAGCAGCACCGGAAACTCGTTGAACCAGCGGTAGAACACATGGCTGCGCGTATTTTCGTTACGGGCGAATCGCTTGAGCTGAGCGCCACACATATGGTGATAGCCAATCAGTAACACAACCAATGCGAGCTTGGCGTGTAACCAGCCCCCGCTGAAGAGCGCAGGGTTAAGCGCAATCATGCCTATACCAAAGGCGAGCGTGGCGATCATTGAGGGGATCATGATGCCGCGATAGAGCTTGCGTTCCATGACCTGAAAGCGATCACGGCTGATCGCGTCCTCGCTCATGGCGTGATAAACGAACAATCTCGGCAGATAGAACAGCCCGGCGAACCAGCAGACGATTGCAACGATGTGCAGGGCTTTCAACCAGAGATAGAGCATTCGGAAGTTCCTTGGGTTCAGAGTCGGTCCGATAGTAGTGGCTTGATGGCCCGCGCGTCATCTCGGTGGTTGGCCCTGAGCGCAGGCCCCTTTATCATCGACGTTCTTATCGTTCCACTGCGAGAGGCAGCTCATGGTCAAGGTCGGAATCGTTGGCGGCACAGGCTACACCGGAGTCGAGTTGCTGCGTCTGTTGGCCCAGCACCCCCAGGCGGAAGTAGCCGTGATCACCTCCCGCTCCGAAAACGGGGTCAAGGTGACGGATATGTATCCGAACCTCCGAGGTCACTATGACCAGCTGGCTTTCAGTGTCCCGGATACCGCAACACTCGGCGCCTGTGATGTGGTTTTCTTCGCTACCCCCCATGGTGTCGCACATGCGCTGGCAGCTGAGTTGCTGGAGGCAGGCACTCGCGTCATCGACCTGTCCGCGGATTTCCGCCTGCAGGATGCGGATGAATGGGCCAAATGGTACGGCCAGCCACATGGAGCCCCAGCCCTGCTACCCGAAGCGGTTTACGGTTTACCCGAGGTAAACCGTGAGCGGATCAAGGGGGCGCGGTTGATTGCTGTTCCTGGTTGTTATCCAACCGCAACCCAGCTGGGTTATCTGCCCTTGCTGGAACAGGGGCTGGCCGATACAACCCGGCTCATCGCCGATTGCAAGTCGGGCGTGAGCGGCGCCGGGCGCGCGGCGAAGATTGGATCGCTGTTTACCGAAGCGGGCGAAAGCATGATGGCCTACGCGGTCAGAGGTCATCGTCATCTACCAGAGATCAGCCAAGGGTTGCGGCGTGCAGCCGGCGGTAACGTTAGCTTGACCTTCGTTCCTCATCTAACGCCGATGATTCGCGGCATCCATGCCACCCTGTACGCGACGGTCCTCGACACCTCGGTGGATCTCCAGGCGCTTTATGAAACTCGTTACGCGAGCGAGCCTTTCGTCGATGTGATGCCTGCCGGCAGCCATCCGGAGACCCGGAGTGTGCGTGGTGCCAACGTATGCCGTATCGCAGTCCACCGGCCGCAAGGCGGCGAATCAGTGGTCGTGCTGTCAGTCATCGATAACCTTGTAAAAGGCGCATCTGGCCAGGCGCTACAGAACATGAACATCGTCTTCGGTCTGGATGAAAGGCTCGGCTTGGGCAACGCCGCTTTGCTGCCTTGACCTAGCTGCCATAGATATCGGTTGGGGTAGGGCAGTGTCTTTCTCTGTCACGACGAATAGTTGACCGATTTTCTAGGATAAGCCGATAATGCCCCGTCCAAGCAGTAATGTGCGTTCACGCGCCAGGAGAACCAAATGAGTGTCGAATCCTTCACGCCCACCGCGATCCAGTTCAGTCAGGGTGCCGCGAGCAAGGTGAAGAGTCTGGTCGATGAAGAGGGCAACCCGCGGCTGAAGCTGCGTGTGTTCGTCACCGGCGGCGGCTGCTCTGGTTTTCAATATGGGTTCACCTTTGATGAGGAGCTCGCCGAAGACGACACCATCATCGAGCGTGAGGGTGTGAGTCTGGTGGTGGACCCGATGAGCTACCAGTACCTGGCCGGTGCTGAAGTGGACTATCAGGAAGGCTTGGAAGGTTCACGCTTCATCATCAAGAATCCGAACGCTACGACAACGTGTGGCTGCGGTCAGTCGTTCTCGATTTAAGGCTCGTTCTAGCAAAAGACACCGTGCCTCGGCACGGTGTTTTTGTTTCCGGGTCAGGACGGTAGTGGGGCGGTACGGCAGTCGACGCCAAGAGCTATGCCGGATAGATCGCGCCAAGGGTCCTCAACCCGCGAGCGCCTGTTACGCTTGGCCGGTTCGCGGCAATACCCTCAATGCAGCAGTGCGCCAACCAGGCGAACGCCATAGCTTCTAGCCAGTCAGGTTCGATCCCGTAGTTTGCAGTGCTTGCCAGCTCGCATGCGGGCAGTAATGCTTGCAGCCTTTGCATTAGCGCATTGTTGTGCGCACCGCCGCCGCAGATCAGTACATCTTCTGTATCAGGTTGAGCTTCAATGAGCGCTTCGCTGATGCTGCGGGCTGTCAGTTCGAGCAGCGTAGCCTGTACATCTTCAGGGGCGAGGTCGGGAAAAGATGCGAGGTGGGTGTCCAGCCAGGGCAGGTTGAATAGCTCCCGCCCGGTACTCTTTGGGCCGTGGGTAGCGAAGAAGTCGTCACTTAACAGTAGCGTCAGTAGCTGGTGATTGACCTGGCCGCTGGCTGCCCAGTTGCCGTCGCGGTCATAGGGCTGCCCTTGGTGGCGATGAATCCAGGCATCAAGGAGCACATTGCCTGGGCCGCAATCGAAGCCGCGTGTCGACGTGCCTGAACGTAGCAAGCTGACATTGCTGAAGCCGCCGATATTGAGCACCGCTCTGATCCGTTTCGCATTACTGAACATGGCCTCATGAAAGGCGGGCACCAGCGGTGCGCCTTGGCCGCCGGCAGCAATATCACGTCGACGAAAATCGGTCACTACGCTGATGCTGGTTAATTCTGCGAGGAGAGAAGGGTGCCCGATCTGGATAGAAAAGCCGCGTTGCGGCTCGTGCCGCACGGTCTGTCCGTGGCTGCCAATCGCGCGAATAGTCGAAGACGAGAGTTGCGCCTTGTCGAGTAACTTATGAACCCCAGCACTTGCGAGTTCGGCCCAAGCCTGTTCGGCAAGGGCGGCCCTGGCTAGTTCATCAGGTGCGGATGCGCAGAGATCGAGCAGATCCTGCTTGAGCTGCGCTGGCATCGGTTCGTAATGCGTTTCAAGCAAGGTCGTCCCTTGACTCTGCTCGACCAGAGCGAAATCCAGACCATCCAAACTGGTGCCTGACATTACTCCGATGTAGAGCGGCATCTATTCGCTCTTCATTGCCAGCATGGTTGCGCGCTCATCGTCCATACGGGCCATCAGCGGGGTGCTGAGCTGCAGAAAGCGCTGTTTTTCATTCTTAGCTATGGGGTCGGCCATTGGCAGTTTTAGCCCCAAGGGGTCGACATGCACGCCGTCGACCTGAAATTCATAATGCAGGTGCGGGCCGGTCGATAGGCCAGTGGTACCGATATAGCCAATGATCTGCCCTTGTTTGACAGAGGAACCGTTGCGGACGCCTTTGGCGAATCCCTGCATATGAGCATAAAGGGTTCTGTAACGATTGCCGTGTTGGATAACAACGGTGTTGCCGTATCCACCTTTGCGGCCGGCAAGAAGGACCTTGCCGTCTCCTGCGCTCTTGATTGGCGTGCCGCGTGCCGCAGCATAATCTACGCCCTTGTGCGCGCGTATCTTGTTCAGGATGGGGTGCTTACGGCCGTTAGAAAAACGTGAACTGATGCGTGCGAAGTCGACTGGCGTGCGAATGAAAGCCTTGCGCATGCTCTGGCCGTCTGCCGTGTAGTAGCTGCTATTGCCCTGCTTGTTGGTGTAGCGAACAGCTGTATAGCTCTTGCCGCGATTGGTGAAGCGGGCCGCGAGAATGTTACCTGTTCCTACTCGGTCGCCGGCAACAGTCTTTTGCTCGTATATAACCTCAAACGAATCGCCTTTACGTATGTCCATGGCGAAATCGATGTCGTATCCGAATACGTTGGCCAAATCCATCGTCAGGTTGTGACTGAGGCCTGCGCGCTTCGCAGCGAGGAACAAGCTGCTCTCTATACGACCATAGGCGTAAGCAGTACTGACGTCCGGCTTGACCTGCTCCTTCTTGAACACATACTTGGTGCCTGACCTCTCCAGCTCCACGCTTTCCAGCTTGTTCAGCTGGCTGCGTAACCGAGCTAGGTTGCCCTGGTCGTCCAGCTCGAACTCAAGGCGCTGACCAACCTTCAGGCGGGCAAACTGTTTTGCCTCTTTGCTGCTGGCCAGGACGTCGTGCACGGTTGCTTGCGGCAGACCAACCTTTGCAAACACCGTCGACAGCGTGTCCCCATTCGCCACGACCACTTCTTTTGACGAGGGCTCGGCTTCCTTAGCCGCTTCGGCTTCTTTCAGCTGCAATGACTGAAGTTCCGGTGCTAGAGGTGTTTCGGTCGGAGCGAAGGGGCGCTCAACCGAAAGGCTTACAAGAGGTTGTTCGCTCACGGCTGCAAGTTCAGCAGCGGTATCGAGGCGCAGATCAAGAAAGGTCTTCTTGGCTTCGACTTCGCGGGATGGAAATACAAGGAGTGCCAGGCTCAGAAGCGCAGCTACACCGCTTGCAGCCAAGAGGTGGCTTTTCGGGTAGAGAGGTGCTTTCGATTTTGAATAGGTCATTAGAAAGTCTGGGATGTCTGGCGAAATTTTGTACAGAGAAAATATCTGCCTAAAATATAAGCAAAGTGGT
Source organism: Pseudomonas sp. 9Ag (assembly GCF_902506445.1). Lineage (NCBI taxonomy): Bacteria > Pseudomonadati > Pseudomonadota > Gammaproteobacteria > Pseudomonadales > Pseudomonadaceae > Pseudomonas > Pseudomonas sp. 9Ag. The sequence goes on along the minus strand of NZ_LR733836.1, from coordinate 3,795,115 downwards.
GTCGAGGCAACCCTTGAATCCCCTGGTCGCGGCCTGG
>NZ_LR733836.1:2882578-3790078 GCF_902506445.1 Pseudomonas sp. 9Ag | reverse complement strand
CAACCCAGACCGTCAGCTAAGGTCCCAAAATCCTGGTTAAGTGGGAAACGATGTGGGAAGGCTCAGACAGCTAGGAGGTTGGCTTAGAAGCAGCCACCCTTTAAAGAAAGCGTAATAGCTCACTAGTCGAGTCGGCCTGCGCGGAAGATGTAACGGGGCTCAAACCAGGTACCGAAGCTACGGGTTCAACGTAAGTTGAGCGGTAGAGGAGCGTTCTGTAAGCCTGTGAAGGTGAGTTGAGAAGCTTGCTGGAGGTATCAGAAGTGCGAATGCTGACATGAGTAACGACAATGGGAGTGAAAAACTCCCACGCCGAAAGACCAAGGGTTCCTGCGCAACGTTAATCGACGCAGGGTGAGTCGGTCCCTAAGGCGAGGCTGAAGAGCGTAGTCGATGGGAAACGGGTTAATATTCCCGTACTTCTAGTTACTGCGATGGGGGGACGGAGAAGGCTAGGCCAGCTTGGCGTTGGTTGTCCAAGTTTAAGGTGGTAGGCAGAGATCTTAGGTAAATCCGGGATCTTAATGCCGAGAACTGATGACGATCCTTCTTTTAGAAGGAGAAGTGGTTGATGCCATGCTTCCAGGAAAAGCCTCTAAGCTTCAGGTAACTAGGAACCGTACCCCAAACCGACACAGGTGGTTGGGTAGAGAATACCAAGGCGCTTGAGAGAACTCGGGTGAAGGAACTAGGCAAAATGGCACCGTAACTTCGGGAGAAGGTGCGCCGGTGAGGGTGAAGCATTTACTGCGTAAGCTCATGCCGGTCGAAGATACCAGGCCGCTGCGACTGTTTATTAAAAACACAGCACTCTGCAAACACGAAAGTGGACGTATAGGGTGTGACGCCTGCCCGGTGCCGGAAGGTTAATTGATGGGGTTAGCGCAAGCGAAGCTCTTGATCGAAGCCCCGGTAAACGGCGGCCGTAACTATAACGGTCCTAAGGTAGCGAAATTCCTTGTCGGGTAAGTTCCGACCTGCACGAATGGCGTAACGATGGCGGCGCTGTCTCCACCCGAGACTCAGTGAAATTGAAATCGCTGTGAAGATGCAGTGTATCCGCGGCTAGACGGAAAGACCCCGTGAACCTTTACTATAGCTTTGCACTGGACTTTGAATTTGCTTGTGTAGGATAGGTGGGAGGCTTTGAAGCGTGGACGCCAGTTCGCGTGGAGCCATCCTTGAAATACCACCCTGGCAACTTTGAGGTTCTAACTCTGGTCCGTTATCCGGATCGAGGACAGTGTATGGTGGGTAGTTTGACTGGGGCGGTCTCCTCCTAAAGAGTAACGGAGGAGTACGAAGGTGCGCTCAGACCGGTCGGAAATCGGTCGTAGAGTATAAAGGCAAAAGCGCGCTTGACTGCGAGACAGACACGTCGAGCAGGTACGAAAGTAGGTCTTAGTGATCCGGTGGTTCTGTATGGAAGGGCCATCGCTCAACGGATAAAAGGTACTCCGGGGATAACAGGCTGATACCGCCCAAGAGTTCATATCGACGGCGGTGTTTGGCACCTCGATGTCGGCTCATCACATCCTGGGGCTGAAGCCGGTCCCAAGGGTATGGCTGTTCGCCATTTAAAGTGGTACGCGAGCTGGGTTTAGAACGTCGTGAGACAGTTCGGTCCCTATCTGCCGTGGACGTTTGAGATTTGAGAGGGGCTGCTCCTAGTACGAGAGGACCGGAGTGGACGAACCTCTGGTGTTCCGGTTGTCACGCCAGTGGCATTGCCGGGTAGCTATGTTCGGAAGAGATAACCGCTGAAAGCATCTAAGCGGGAAACTTGCCTCAAGATGAGATCTCACTGGAGCCTTGAGCTCCCTGAAGGGCCGTCGAAGACTACGACGTTGATAGGTTGGGTGTGTAAGCGCTGTGAGGCGTTGAGCTAACCAATACTAATTGCCCGTGAGGCTTGACCATATAACACCCAAACAATTTGATGTTTGCGTGTCAGACTGTTGAAGTCGACAAACAAACCGAAAAGACGCATCGCTCGCAAAGCAAACCAATACTGCAACACCATCACATACCCAATTAGGGGAAGCGACTAAACACCGACTCCCCAACCGAATTGCTTGACGACCATAGAGCGTTGGAACCACCTGATCCCATCCCGAACTCAGTAGTGAAACGACGCATCGCCGATGGTAGTGTGGGGCTTCCCCATGTGAGAGTAGGTCATCGTCAAGCTTCTACACCAAACCCCCGATCTTCGTAAGAGGATCGGGGGTTTGTCTTTGNTCGAACGTGCGTTTGGCGATATCGATGCCGATGACGCTGGGCATAAGTCCTCCTGCTGGTTCAGAAAGATCAACACTTCACTCAGCTCTACCTTGCTGATGCGAGCTCTCGCCGGAGGCGGGCTCTGGATACCGTTCGAGCTGTAAGAGTGAGTATGGAAGGCCGCAGCGCTATCTACGTCGCAGGCTCAAAGCCTAAGGGTGGATACGGCTTCCTGGCCTTCCCCCAATGATCAGTCGGGAACTATCACCCCAACATAGCGTGGTAGTCGAGATACAAGGGTGGATGTCGCTTTTTACATCCACCGCTCTGCTTGGTTTGTACCAGTGTTGGTGGATCGGTGAAGCGTGATCCACCCTACGGCCCAGCCGTTACAGCATCAGCTTGACCGGTGAGATGTCCGGGTCCCTCGACTTCCCAGCGGCTGCAAGTGCCTCGAGGTAATCCGCCCATATCTGCTCTTGATTGGTCGCCAACCGATAGAGGTAGTCCCAGCTGTACAGGCCGCTGTCATGGCCATCGCTAAAGGTCAGCTTCAACGCGTATTGTCCGGCCGGCTCGATGCCATCGAGTGCAACGTTGATCTTGCCGGTCTGGAGGATTGGATTACCGTGGCCCTGGACTTCGGCAGACGGCGAGTGCACCCGCAAAAACTCCGCCGGCAGCACGTAGCGCTGCTCGGGTCCGTACTCCAGCTCCAGCGTTTTCGATGTCTTGTGTAGTTTGATCGCGGTGGGGATGCGCATCGAGTGCTCCAGACAAAGGCGCCGGGTCGCGTTTAGCGAGACCCGGCGCAATCGCTTGCGTTAGAGAATGTAGCGCGACAGGTCTTCATCCTCGGCCAGCTCACCGAGGTGGCTGTTGACGTAGGCTGTGTCGATACGGATCGGCTCGCCGTTCTGCTGTCCGGCCAGGTCGCCGGCGCTGAACGAGACCTCTTCCAACAGCCGCTCGAGCAGCGTGTGCAAGCGTCGAGCGCCGATGTTCTCGGTCTTCTCGTTGACCTGCCAGGCGATTTCGGCCAAACGCTTGATACCATCCGCGGCGAATTCGATCCCTAGTCCTTCGGTCTTCAGCAGCTCGCGGTACTGTTCGGTCAGCGAGGCGTGCGGTTCAGTGAGGATGCGCTCGAAGTCTTCCGGCGACAGCGCCTTGAGCTCGACGCGAATCGGCAGGCGACCCTGCAACTCGGGCACCAGATCACTGGGCTTGGACAGGTGGAACGCGCCCGAGGCGATGAACAGGATATGGTCGGTCTTGACCATGCCCAGCTTGGTGTTGACCGTGCTGCCTTCGATCAGTGGCAGCAAGTCGCGCTGAACGCCCTCGCGGGAAACGTCGGCACCGCTGGTGTTGCCGCGCTTGGCGACCTTGTCGATCTCGTCGATGAAGACGATGCCGTGTTGCTCGACGGCTTCCAGGGCACGGGCTTTGAGCTCTTCCTCATTGACCAGACGTGCGGCTTCTTCATCGCGGACCAGTTTGAGCGCGTCCTTGATCTTCAGCTTGCGACTCTTCGTCTTGCCTTTGCCCATATTGGAGAAGAGGCTCTGTAGCTGATTGGTCATTTCCTCCATGCCCGGCGGGGCCATGATCTCGACGCCGGCCGGGCTCTCGGCTACATCGATGTCGATTTCCTTGTCGTCCAGCTGGCCTTCTCGCAGGCGCTTGCGAAATAGCTGGCGCGTATTGGAATCGGTGCTCTGCGCGGGCTGATCTTCGTTAAAGCCGGCCGGCCGGGCCTGGGGCAGCAGCGCGTCGAGGATTCGATCTTCGGCAGCATCTTCAGCCCGATGGCGCATTTTGACTACTTCCTGTTCGCGCAGCATCTTCAGTGCGGCGTCGGCGAGGTCACGGATGATTGACTCGACATCGCGCCCGACATAACCCACCTCGGTGAACTTGGTCGCTTCAACCTTGATGAATGGCGCGTTGGCGAGCTTCGCCAGGCGCCGAGCAATCTCGGTCTTGCCCACGCCGGTGGGGCCGATCATCAGGATGTTTTTCGGGGTGACTTCGGGGCGCAGCTCAGCGGAGAGCTGCATCCGCCGCCAGCGGTTGCGCAGGGCAATGGCGACGGCACGCTTGGCGTCGTCCTGGCCGATGATATGGCGATTGAGTTCGTGGACGATCTCGCGGGGCGTCATGGACATGGTGCGGTACTCCGGGGCTCAAGGGCGATCAGATCGCGCTGTCGAGCTCCTCGATGGTGAGATTCTGGTTGGTGAAGACACAGATGGTGCCGGCAATGTTCAACGCGGTTTCGGTGATGTCTTGCGCGGACATGCTCTGATCACCTTTCTGCATCAGCGCCATTGCGGCGGCTTGGGCGAACCCGCCACCGGAGCCCATGGCGATCAGGTCGTTTTCTGGCTGCACCACATCGCCGTTGCCGGTGATGATCAGCGAGGCGTCTTTGTTGGCCACTGCTAGCATGGCTTCCAGGCGGCTCAGCGAACGGTCGGTCCGCCAGTCCTTGGCCAGCTCAACGGCCGCGCGCACAAGATGGCCCTGGTGTTTCTCCAGCTGACCTTCGAATCGCTCGAATAGCGTGAAGGCGTCAGCGGTGGCACCAGCGAAGCCCGCCAGGACCTGGCCGTGGTAGAGGCGCCGGACCTTTTTGGCGTTGCCTTTCATGACGGTATTGCCGAGGGAAACCTGGCCGTCGCCGCCCATGACGACTTTGCCGTTGCGGCGTACTGAAACGATGGTGGTCAAAGGAAAATCTCCACGCAGCGGGGCGATGAATGCCCGAATGCGCTTGATATGGGGGACGCTGCCGCGCATTTCAACCGATGCGAGGGAATCACGTCCCGACCCCTTATGAGCCCGTCGAGTGAGGCGAGGGAGCTTGCCGTGCAGGCAGAGCTGAGCCCGACTGAGCGCCGAGCAACACGCGGCTGGCGGGACGGCGCTATTGCAATGCGAAATCCAGCTGTCGCCAAGCCTCGTAGACGGCGACGGCTACGGTGTTTGACAGGTTCAGGCTGCGGCTGTCGGGACGCATTGGCAAACGCAGGCGCTGCTCGGTGGGCAGTGCGTCGCGGATCCCCGGCGGCAAGCCGCGACTTTCCGGGCCGAACAGGAAGGCATCGCCGCGCTGGAATCTGACCTCATGAAACGGCTGCGAACCTTTGGTAGTGAAGGCAAACAGGCGAGGGTGACCGAGGCTTTCGAGGCAGCTGTCGAGGTCGGCGTGTCGCTTGAGCGGGGCATACTCGTGATAATCCAGCCCGGCGCGGCGCAGCCGCTTGTCATCCAGTTCGAAGCCCAAAGGCTCGATCAGATGCAGGCTGCAGCCGGCGTTGGCGCAGAGCCTGATAATGTTGCCGGTATTCGGCGGAATTTCCGGTTGAAAAAGGAATACATGAAACATGCGCGGCACCGACTCTGAAAACGACCGGCATTCTACTGCGGCAGGCGGCCCTGCGGCTGACGACCCGCTACCGCGCATTCGCCGGCGCTTTTTTGGCTCGCTGGTGCTGCTCGGGCTGTTGTTCGGCTCGTTTCTCGGCCACGTCTTTCGCCCGGGCCCGGTTGAGTTGTTGCGTATCGAGCCTGTCGCGAGGGGATTGCAGTTATGGTTCAGCCGCGAGCCGGAGCTCTACAGCCAGGACGTTGATGGAGCGGTCGGGATGCTCTTCCAGTCCAAGGGCAATGCAGATGCCGGGCGCGTGGAAATCGAGGGCGGCAGTGCGGGCTGGCGCGTGCAATCAACCGAGAAGGGGTTGTTACTGCATTTCGTGGCGACCCGACCGCTGATAGCCAGCTGGTCGGGTGAAAAAACCGATGGCGAGTGGCGCTTGCTGATCGAGGTCAAACCGCGCTGAAGCGAACCCGCCTATCCGCCGTTGCCGACTCAGGCCTCGTCTCCCTCGTCCTCGTCAGCGCTGTCCCCGCCCATGCCCAGCTCCTTGATCTTGCGCGTCAGCGTATTTCGGCCCCAGCCCAGCAGCAGGGCCGCATCACGGCGCCGTCCGGCGGTGTGCTTGAGCGCGGTCTCGATCATGATGCGCTCGAATACCGGTACCGCCTCGTCGAGCAGATTCGACTGGCCGCGAGCCAGCGCCAGGTCCGCCCAATGGCGCAGCGCCTGCTCCCAGTTGTTCGACGGCATGGCATCGGCCGGCTGATTGAGCAGCTCCGGGGGCAGGTCATCGACATGCACCTCCCTCCCGGACGCCATTACTGTGATCCAGCGGCAGGTATTTTCCAGTTGGCGAACGTTGCCTGGCCACGGCAGGTTCTGCAGGTATTCCTCGGTTTCCGGCTTGAGCAGCTTGGTCTCGACTGCCAACTCGGTAGCGGCACTGGCGAGGAAGTGTGAAGCCAGCGTCGGGATGTCTTCGCGGCGGTCGGACAGACGGGGAATATGAATGCGAATGACGTTCAGTCGATGGAACAGGTCTTCGCGAAATTTGCCGGCCTGAACCAGGGTTTCCAAGTCCTGGTGGGTTGCGGCAATGATGCGCACGTCAACTTTGACCGGTGTATGGCCGCCGACCCGATAGAACTCGCCGTCAGCCAGTACGCGCAAGAGTCGGGTCTGGGTGTCGGCGGGCATGTCGCCGATTTCGTCGAGGAACAGGGTGCCGCCATCGGCCTGCTCGAAGCGGCCGCGACGCTGGTTGGCGGCGCCGGTGAAGGCGCCTTTTTCGTGACCGAACAGCTCCGACTCCATCAGGTCTTTGGGAATTGCGGCCATGTTCAGGGCGATAAACGGGGAGGCCGAGCGCGGGCTGTGCCGGTGCAGGGCGTGGGCGACCAGTTCTTTACCGGTGCCGGACTCGCCATTGATCAGGACCGTGATGTTGGAGTGCGAGAGGCGACCGATTGCGCGGAACACCTCCTGCATTGCCGGCGCTTCGCCGATGATTTCTGTCGTTTGGCGCTGGTCGGCAGGCGCTTTGAGCCCTTGTTGTTCTTTCGCGTGCTGATTGGCGCGCTTGACCAGAGACACCGCTTCATCGACGTCGAAGGGTTTGGGCAGGTATTCAAACGCACCGCCCTGGTAGGAAGCCACCGCGCTGTCGAGGTCCGAATGCGCGGTCATGATGATCACCGGCAGGCGCGGATAGAGATCACGGATCTGCGCCAGCATGTCGAGACCGCTCACGCCGGGCATGCGGATGTCGGAAATGATCACGTCCGGCTGCTGCCGCGCGAGCTTCGCCAGTACGCCATCGGCACTGTCGAAGCTTTGAGTCGTCATGCCCTCCTGCTGCAGGGCTTTCTCCAAAACCCAACGGATGGAGCGGTCATCGTCGACAATCCAGACAGTTTCGCTGCGGCTCATGCGGTTGGTGCTCCTTGTTCCAGCGGCAGGAAGATCGAGAACGCGGTATGCCCGGGATGGCTTTCGCATTCGATCAGACCCTGGTGCTGACTGATGATGTTCTGGGTAATGGCCAAGCCGAGCCCGGTGCCGTCTGGGCGGCCGCTGACCATTGGGTAGAAGAGGGTGTTCTGCAGCTCGGCAGGGATGCCTGGCCCGTTGTCGATGATTTCGATCCGCGCCACGAGGCGATGGCGAATGTGGCCGATGGTGAATTGGCGCAGCGAACGAGTGCGTAGGGTCAACCGGCCCAGACCCAATTCGGATTGCCCGGCAAGCGCCTGCATGGCGTTGCGCATGATATTGAGCACGGCCTGAATCATCTGTGCGCGGTCCATCAGGACCTCGGGAATGCTTGGGTCGTAGTCGCGCACCAAAATGAGGCTGCCCTGGCACTCGGCTTCTATCAGGCTGGCGACATGCTCGAGAACTTCGTGAATGTTGGTCATCGCCAGCGAGGGGAGCTTGTTCGAACCGAGCATGCGGTCGACCAAGTTTCGCAGGCGGTCAGCCTCTTCGATGATGACCTCGGTGTAGTCCTTGAGGTGCTCCTCGGGCAACTCGCGAGCCAGCAGCTGAGCGGCTCCGCGTATGCCACCGAGCGGATTCTTGATCTCATGGGCGAGGCCGCGAACCAGCATCTTGGTGGTTTCCTGCTTTGACAGCTGGGCCTCTTCCTTGGTGATGCGCAGCAGTCGGTCACGCGGTAGCACTTCCAGCAGCAGCATGGTCTCCTGCTTCGTCAGTACCGGCGTCACCGCGTAGTCCACGGTTAGCGTCTGTCCGCTGGCGGAGGTCAGCGTCGCTTCGCGCTTGGTGAAGGGGTGCGCTTCTTCCACAGCCAGCCGCAACGCAGCCAGGGCCTCGGAGGATTCAGTAAAGAGCTCGCTGATGAATTGTCCGTGACTGCGCTGGCCGCTGACTGCCAGCAGCATCTCGGCAGCCGGGTTCATATATTCCAGGCGCAACCGCGAATTCAGCAAAAGGGTGGCGGTGGTGAGATTCTCGATCAGCAGGCGCTGTAGGGCTTCGTTGATCATGGCAGTCTGCATCCGGGGTGTGAGTCGGGAAATGCAAGAAGCAAACCAATGCGCTCCTCTTCGGCGCGGCACCGCTGGCACTGGCGCTCCAGCGCGGGGCATCGATCGAGAAGGGCTGCGCTAAACCAGATGGCTGAATCAGTGCACCAGTAAGGTGCATAGAGTGGTCACAGAAAGGGCACGAATGGAATATCTTTCTTTTCCTTGGGCTTATCCTTCAGCGGACACTCCGGGCGGACACCGTAGTCCGCCTTCCTGCATGGGTTGACCATTCGGCGTTGCGCAAGAGAGGTGCGCATCATGTGGAACGCGCGTGGCTCGCTGGACTGTACGCGCTCGCCCTGACTGTCGATCACTTCGACCACCAGCTGGTGGCTGCCTCGGTCGATATTCTGCAAAGTCAGAACAGGACTCTCACCGGGTGCGCTTGCGGGCGCACCGTCGAGTAGCAAACGATACTGATGGCCCGGATGAAGGGGTGGCTGACTGGTTACGCTGACTGCCAGCTCGCCGGCGTTGTTGCGGATGGTGGCGTCGGGAGCTGGTAGCAGGATATCGAGCAATATGTAGCTGGGCGCGGTGGCTTTGAGGACCTTAACCGCTTGCTTCGGGGGTGGTAGGGGCTGGGCGGCCATCGTATTCGCAGGTTTGGTCTCTACCTGTTCGACCGCACGACCGTCGGGGCGGTCGGTAAAGACCCGATTGCCTTCGACGTCGATATAGCTGTAGATCGCCGCGCTCGCAGGTAGCGCACACGCCAGTAACAGTCCGACCAGTCCAAGCCGCGAGAGGCGCTTCATCGACGGGCAGGGCTGGAGGTGTGGACGCGCTGCACGGTGAATTGTTCTTCGGCTTGTTGCACGACCTGCCCACCGCTGAGCACCTGGACTTCCAGCAGATGAGTTCCGCGATCCACGTTTACCAGCTGCAGTGCGGTCGTGCTGCTAGGTTCTGCCTGAGGAACGCCATCGAGCAAGAAGCGGATCTGGTGTCCTTGCTTTAGGGGCGGATCGAGCTGGGCGTTGACGACAAAGGTGCCGCTGTTGGCGCGCAACGCCTGCTCATCCGGGATGCCGCCAATCGCGAGGCTGCGATAGGGCTGCTGTTGACCCTCGCTGCTTTGCTCGTTGGCTAGCGGCGGCGGGGCGTCGGGCGTCTTGATGTTCACGGTGTTGGCGGGTGGGAGATCGACAGCGTTTGCCTCGACGCCTTCCGGAGGTTGATTGGTGAAGACGGTGTTGCCCTTGTCGTCAGTGTATTTGTAGATCTGCGCCATGGCGGGAGCCATGAGGACGAGTAGCAGGCTGAACAATGCAATGCGCATGGGAAGCTCCGCGGTAGGGATGACTGGAAGCCTTGCACCGCGCAGGCGGCGAGGCAAGTGCGACCTTTGGGATTTGAGATCGACGCCACTTCGGTCGCTTGTCGCAACGTCGGTATCACTGGCTAGTGACATCGCAGAAACGAAAAAGCCTCCCGAAGGAGGCCTTTTCTGTCACGCGGACTGGCTTAGACGCTGTAGTACAGGTCGTATTCCAGCGGGTGAACGAAGGTACGGACCTTGATTTCTTCCTCGCTCTTCAGCTCGAGGTAGGCGTCGATGAAGTCATCGGAGAACACGCCGCCCTTGGTCAGGAACGCACGGCCCTTGTCGAGTTCTTCCAGGGCTTCCTTCAGGCTGCCGCAAACCTGCGGGATCAGCTTGCCTTCTTCCGGCGGCAGATCGTAGAGGTTCTTGTCAGCGGCATCGCCAGGGTGAATCTTGTTCTGGATGCCGTCCAGGCCAGCCATCAGCAGTGCGGCGAAGCACAGGTAAGGGTTGGCAGCCGGATCCGGGAAGCGCGCTTCGATACGGCGGGCTTTCGGGCTGGAAACGTACGGGATACGGATCGAGGCAGAACGGTTACGAGCCGAGTAGGCCAGCATGACCGGTGCTTCGAAGCCCGGAACCAGGCGCTTGTACGAGTTGGTCGACGGGTTGGTGAAGCCGTTCAGAGCCTTGCCATGCTTGATGATGCCGCCGATGAAGTACAGAGCGGTCTCGGACAGGCCGGCATAGCCTTCACCTGCGAAGGTGTTTTTGCCGTCTTTGGAGATCGACATGTGTACGTGCATGCCCGATCCGTTGTCGCCATACAGCGGCTTCGGCATGAAGGTGGCGGTCTTGCCGTAGACATCAGCCACGTTGTGCACGCAGTACTTCAAGGTTTGAACTTCGTCAGCCTTGTTAACCAGCGTGTTGAACTTGACGCCGATTTCGTTCTGACCAGCGGTCGCCACTTCGTGGTGATGCACTTCGACGACCAGGCCCATCTCTTCCATCGCGTTGCACATGGCAGTACGGATTTCGTGGTCGTGGTCGCACGGCGGAACGGGGAAGTAACCGCCCTTGACGGCTGGCCGATGGCCCTTGTTGCCGCCTTCGACGTCCTGGTCGGTCATCCAGGAACCCTGTTCAGAGTAGATCTTGAACATGGAGCCGGAGATGTCGGACTTGAATTTGACCTGGTCGAAGATGAAGAACTCAGGCTCCGGGCCAACGAATACTGTGTCGCCGATACCGGTGGACTTGAGGAACTCCTCGGCGCGCTTGGCGATGGAGCGCGGGTCGCGGTCGTAGCCCTGCATAGTGCTCGGCTCGACGATGTCGCAGACCAGAATCAGGGTCGGCTCTTCGGTGAACGGATCCAGAACGGCAGTTTCATCGACCGGCATCAGGATCATGTCGGAGGCTTCGATGCCCTTCCAGCCATGGATGGACGAGCCGTCGAACATCTTGCCGTGCTCGAAGAAGTCTTCGTCGTGGGCGTCGCGCGCCGGAACGGTCACGTGATGCTGCTTGCCCTTGGTGTCGGTGAAGCGCAGATCAATCCACTTCACATCGTAATCTTTGATCAGTTGAAGCGACTTCGACATGGTGCTCTCCAAGTGGTGGAAGCGTTGACAGATAAGCTTCCGGAATCTAGGGGGTGAAGCCGAGCGGGCGATACTCCGTCAAGGCGACCTGCCTCACAAGGGAGCAAATTGCATGCCAGTGCTCCGAGATGGTTCCGGTTGGGCTTGCAGCGGCCGTTTGGCGTGCTTGCTGCCATTTGTCGGCGCTGCGCTCCGGTGTTTATGCGCTAAAGTGGTGCGGATGCTTGCGCCAGTGGTCCATTTGGGTGCAAAGCTAGGCTGTCCGATAAAACTGACTAAAGCTTGATCAAATTCCGATATACTCCGCCCCCCTCTTTTCACGCCATGCTGGCGCTGCGCTGTTTTCCATGAAGCTGATCGTCAAGGTTTTCCCCGAAATCACCATCAAGAGCCCGCCGGTACGTAAGGGCTTCATTCGTCAATTGGCGAAGAACATCCGTACCGTGCTGCGCGACCTCGATCCCGAATTGCGGGTGGAAGGGGTGTGGGACAACGTTGAGGTTGAAACCGCGCTCAGCGACGCGAAAACTTTGCAGCAGATGATTGAGCGCCTGCGTTGCACGCCGGGCATCGCGCATTGCCTGGAGGTACATGAGTACCCGCTGGGCGATCTGGACGACATCCTCGCCAAGTGCAAGGCGCACTATGCTGACCGTCTCCCGGGCAAGATCTTCGCCGTGCGCTGCAAGCGAGCTGGAAAGCACCCATTCAGCTCGATGGATGTGGAGCGATATGTTGGCAGCGAGCTTCGCCAACAGTGCGACGCTGCGGGCATCTCGCTCAAAACACCGGAAGTCGAAGTGCGGATGGAAATCCGCGACCAGCGCCTGTTTGTCGTGCATGCGCAGCATGACGGCATTGGCGGCTACCCGCTGGGCGCGTTGGAGCAGACCCTAGTGCTGATGTCCGGCGGTTTCGATTCCACCGTAGCGGCCTATCAGATGATGCGCCGCGGGCTGATGACTCATTTCTGCTTCTTCAATCTGGGTGGCCGCGCCCATGAGCTGGGTGTGATGGAAGTTGCCCACTATTTATGGAAGAAGTACGGCAGTTCGCACCGGGTACTGTTTATCAGTGTGCCCTTCGAGGAAGTCGTCGGTGAGATCCTTGAGAAAGTCGACGATAGCCAAATGGGCGTCGTGCTCAAGCGCATGATGCTGCGGGCGTCGACCCAGATTGCTGAGCGGCTGCACATCGACGCCCTGGTCACTGGCGAGGCCATTTCCCAGGTTTCCAGCCAGACTCTGCCGAACTTGTCGGTGATCGATTCCGCCACCGACATGCTGGTGCTGCGGCCGCTGATCGCCAGCCACAAGCAGGACATCATCGACACCGCCTTCGAGATAGGCACCGCCGAGTTCGCCAAGAACATGCCCGAGTATTGTGGCGTGATTTCGAAGAATCCGACGACCAAGGCCAAGCGCTACCGCATCGAACATGAGGAAAAACAGTTCGACATGGCGGTGCTCGAGCGAGCCATGGCGAACACGCGCCAGGTGGCCATTGATCGAGTGATCGACGAGCTGGGCCAGGATTTGCAAGTTGAAGAAGTCATCGAGGCGAGCGCCGGGCAGGTAGTGCTAGACATTCGCCACCCTGACCTCGCCGAGGACGAACCTCTGCAACTGCAGGGCATCGAAGTGCATACGCTGCCGTTCTATGCGCTGAACAACCGCTTCAAGGAGCTGGATGAGAACCGCCAGTACCTGCTGTATTGCGATAAAGGTGTCATGAGCCGCCTGCATGCTCATCATTTGTTGAGCGAGGGGCATGTCAATGTGCGCGTTTATCGTCCGAGCTAAACAGCCCGGCCTGCTGGGCGGCAGTATCCGCCACCGCCCTCCCGACCCGCTTCGCGGCTGAATTGCTGCGACACGTCGTTAACGAACCTTCATCTTCATCCAATTTTTCGCGTTGGGCCGCTCGATGCACTTGCCGAGCGGCCCGACCCAACTACGAGACCACTACTGTGATCGATAATCTACGTAACATCGCCATCATTGCTCACGTTGACCATGGCAAAACTACCCTGGTCGACAAGCTCCTGCGTCAGTCCGGCACTCTGGAGCGCGGCGAGCTCAACGACGAGCGCGTGATGGACTCCAACGACCAGGAAAAAGAGCGCGGCATCACCATCCTGGCCAAGAACACCGCTATCAAGTGGAACGACTACCGCATCAACATCGTCGACACCCCCGGCCACGCCGACTTCGGCGGTGAAGTCGAGCGCGTGATGTCGATGGTCGACTCCGTACTGCTGCTGGTCGATGCTCAAGACGGCCCGATGCCGCAAACCCGCTTCGTGACCAAGAAGGCCTTCGAAGCCGGCCTGCGCCCGATCGTCGTGATCAACAAGGTCGACCGTCCGGGCGCGCGTCCTGACTGGGTTCTGGACCAGATCTTCGACCTGTTCGACAACCTCGGCGCCACCGAAGAGCAGCTGGACTTCCAGGTCGTCTACGCGTCGGCCCTGAACGGCATCGCCGGTCTGGACCACACCGACATGGCCGAAGACATGACCCCGCTCTACCAGGCGATTGTTGACCACGTACCCGCTCCGAAGGTCGACATCGACGGCCCGTTCCAGATGCAGATTTCAGCTCTGGACTACAACAGCTTCCTCGGCATTATCGGCGTAGGCCGTATCGCCCGTGGTCGCGTCAAGCCCAACACTCCCGTTACTGCCATCGACATGCATGGCAAGAAGCGTAACGGCCGTATCCTCAAGCTCATGGGTCACCACGGTCTGCACCGTGTTGACGTCGAAGAAGCTACTGCCGGCGACATCGTCTGCATCAGCGGTATGGACGAACTGTTCATCTCCGACACCCTGTGCGACCAGAACAACGTCGAAGCGATGAAGCCGCTGACCGTTGACGAGCCGACCGTTTCCATGACCTTCCAGGTCAATGACTCGCCGTTCTGCGGCAAGGAAGGCAAGTTCGTCACCAGCCGTAACATCAAGGACCGTCTGGACAAAGAGCTGCTGTACAACGTGGCGCTGCGCGTTGAAGAAGGCGACTCGGCTGACAAGTTCAAGGTTTCCGGCCGTGGTGAGCTGCACCTGTCGGTACTGATCGAGAACATGCGCCGCGAAGGCTTCGAGATGGGCGTAGGCCGTCCTGAAGTGATCATTCGTGAAGTCGACGGCGCCAAGCACGAGCCGTTCGAGAACGTCACCATCGACATCCCTGAAGAAGCGCAGGGCAAGGTCATGGAAGAGATGGGCCTGCGTAAGGGCGACCTGAGCAACATGGTGCCGGATGGCAAAGGCCGTGTTCGCCTGGAATACAACATCCCGGCTCGCGGTCTGATCGGTTTCCGTAACCAGTTCCTGACCATCACCAACGGCGCCGGCATCCTGACCTCGATCTTCGACCGTTACGACGTGATGAAGTCTGGCCACATGTCCGGCCGCCAGAACGGCGTACTGGTATCGATCGATACCGGCAAGGCGCTGACCTACTCCCTGGAAACCCTGCAAGCGCGCGGCAAGCTGTTCGTCGAGCACGGCCAGGAAATCTACAACGGTCAGATCGTCGGCCTGAACAGCCGCGACAACGACATGGGCGTTAACCCAACCAAGGGCAAGAAGCTCGACAACATGCGTGCTTCGGGCAAGGACGAAACCATCGCCCTGGTTCCGCCGGTTCGCTTCACCTTGGAACAGGCTCTGGAATTCATCCAGGACGACGAGCTGTGCGAAGTGACCCCGAAGTCGATCCGTCTTCGCAAGAAGATCCTTGACGAAGGCGAGCGCAACCGCGCTGCGAAGAAAGCCAAGGCTTGATCTAAGCCTAGCTGACTAAAAGCCCCCGCCGGCGAGAGCCGACGGGGGCTTTTTCGTTGCCGCAACTCAGGCGCGCAGCCTGTTAGCCTTTCATCGGTTGATGCGGCGCGCATCGGTTATCTACTGGCTCAATCGCTTAGATATTCGTAGCAAGTCCACCGCGGGCTACGCTCGAACCCTGTCTCGACATTCGCTTGGTGTTTGGGCGCCAGCAGCAGTTGCAGCCTCGCCGGCGATACGGCTGGCGGTGCCGACCAGCTTCAACTAATCGATCACCCCGGCGCCGCCCTGGCGAGCCATATGGTTACTGGCGGCCGCTTCGCCCATAGCTACATACGCTATTAGCAAAAGCGCCAGAATAATAAAGGTTTTTCTCAGTTGTGAGCAGCAGATAGTTATGACAGGGAACCATTTCAAAAAGTGTGCGTTGTTCATATATCTGGAGCGATGCCGTCCAAATAGTCAGCTCTATTGTTACTCATCCTCGAAATGCAATTATCAGTCGTTACTTGATGCGCTTCTGTGGTTTCTTCTATTTCGAAAGCTTCGATCTTGCAGTCGGCATCTCGCAGTTTAATCCAGTGCTGCTGCGCTTCTTTAACAACGGAGATGTATTGGTCCGCCAGTGAGGGCATTCTTTCGAACTGCTGCCGGATACGTCCCAAAGTTGCCTTATACGAAATGTTCAAGAGCTTATCTGACAGATCTTTTCTATATGCTGCACACTGCGCGACTTGCTGGGACAGCTCAATGTTTTCACACGGATTTGACAGGGTATCGCTGAACGCAGGAGGCAGAAGAAAGAAAACCATAAACGAAATTTTTTTCATACTGTATGCCCTAATTATTCCTGAGGTAGCGAGCTCTGTTTCGCCCTGGCTCGTACTGGCTGATCGCAGGCGTATTTTCTATATAGCGTATCAACTGATCCTTGTCGTTTCTCATCCCGGCTTTCATTGGATTTGGCCCTTTTGTGAAGCCTTGATACACGAAGTCTACCAGCACATCTCTAATGACCTGATTTAGGGAGCTCCAGTCTGTTCGTTCAGGCTCGCTCTCTGTCCAGCGATCATAATTGGCGATGGCCCGTTCTATGTAGTCTGGATAGATCTCATTAAAGAGATTGATTTCCTGCTCGGAGCTAATTTCGCCAATGATTGTCTTGTTGCTGACTACGAATTGCTGCGCAGCAGTTCCTTTTTTGCCATAGGCCTGAGCAATCTTTGTCGCCTGATCGTGAGCGATTCCGGCATTTTTCATATGATCATGAATTTCTGACTCAGTTCTGAAACCCATGTCGTAGCCACGCCCCAACGTAACTCCTGAAAGCTCGTTCCCTGGCCAGTGGATAACACGACTGAAAAACGGAGATGAAGGAATATTATTCCCTTCAGCATCAAATGTGATCCGCCCTTCTCTGATAGTAGGTTCAACCCTAGCCGCTGTATTGAAAGTTCCAATGAAAGTTCCAATGAAAGTTAGCGGCTGCAAGTGCCATGCTGCCCCGTCCGCGTTAACGTAAGCCTTATCGGCGACATCTTCCCACCAGCTTAACTTCTCAATTCGCTGCTTCTCCGCCTCCCAAATCAGGTTGGGCTGTTCAAGTTCTTCCGCCAAGAGAGAATCAAGCTCGTCCCACTTAGTTTTGTTCCAAAACCATTCGCTTTCGTATCGTGCGATCAGCTCGCCTAAGAGCTGCGCCTGCCACGGTTTGGTAAGGGCGGCCCTGATTTCTTGGCTGCTCAGTACGCCGTCGTTGTCCGCGTCTGCAATGTCATTCAAACGGGCTAGTGCCAGAATAGGGCCGCCGTCCACCTTGTTTAGCTGGGTGCGATAGTTGTGCTGTTCGTCCGGGGTTAGCAGGCGGCGGGCGTTAAGGCTGTACGCGAGCTTTTCGACGGGCGTTCCGGTTTCCTCTATGCATTGGAAACCTTCCCACTCCCACGGGTTGTGGCGGGTGGTGATCAACTCCTGTTCGGCGAGCCAGCCGTCGATGGGGTTGCCGTTAGCGTCGGCGAACAGACCGTCCAGCCGCCACCAGTACATAGTGTTGTTAGCGCCATCCTTGACTTGGATTTTTCTCGAAGCGGGGAGCCCATCCAACTGGGACTGCGGAATGACCAGGTCGACGCCGATCTGCGTGCCGTCATCGTCCAGCTTCGGCGGATTCTCGGTATTTATGTCGTCTCGATGCGCGATCAGCTTGCTGGCGCCCTTGTAGACCTTGAGGAGTGTTTTCTGGTCCTCGGGCAAGCGGCTGGCCCAAGTGCGGCTCCGGGCGATGAACGCGGGCACATCGTCGCAGCTGAACAGTTCGACATGGATCATGTGCTGAGCAGCGCTGTTGTGGTTCTGGTACAAGCCCGGATGGCCAATCAGTTCACCGGCCTTGATCGGCAACCCGTTCTCCAGGACAACGACTTTTCCGTATTTTGCAGGCTCGCTCACCGGTTTGAGCAAACGGGTGAATACATAACCGGGCAGTTGCCCCTCATCGTCTGCTGCCAAGGCGGGATGTGCGGTTCCGCTGAGGAGGCTGACCAGCTTGCTGAATTCGCCTTCCGTTTCGCCGATGGTGATTTCCGCACCCTTGGACAGCTCCGACAGCCTGGCGGTGTTCATGCTCGGACCGGCGCGTACGCCCAGGCCGTCGCTCTCGGTATTCACGGTATAGCGTTTGGCTTCCCAGAAGGCGGGGCGCTGCAGGTCTGGTTGCGCTTGGTAGCCTGCCCAATCTAACAAGTGCATGTACAGGCTATAGAGGTTCAGACTTGGAGGCGTCTGCCCTTCGGCGATGGTGCCATCTGCATTGCGCAGCGGTGGCGGCTGAAGCTTATGCTTCACCAGGACGAACCCAGTGGAGAAGGGCGCGCGTTTGATCCTAGGGATTTCATCGGTGAACTCGCTGAACGGGTAGCGCTCGTCGATACGGTAGGCAATCACCTCGCCGTCGGCCATGCAGCGCACGCTCGACTGATCGAAAAATACCGCAGTGCCCTCGTCGAAATGCACGCCGCCGTGCCATAGGCCGTTTTCGCCGGTCGGGTAGTAGCCGCCCTTGGCGTTGGCCATGTGAGTCATGAGTTGTAGCGAGTGGCTATCCGGCGACTTGCTCGGGAAGGGGAGCGCCCAATTGATCGGTTTGCTTTCGGCCATGTCTGATACGTCCTGTTCATAGGGCTGCCGCTAGGCAAGCCTGTCCTTGTCTTAGCCGGAAAAATTGAGTGAACGCTTGCGCCGACGCGGCTCGGCAGGCTGGTCGCCCGCCTGCGCCTGCTCCAACAAACTCCCCGCCTTGTCACTATCCGCTGCGCCCGGCAGCACGGGCGGTTTGATCTTGATCCCCGAGCCTTTGCCCGGTGCGCCGCCTGCATTGATTTTGATCAGCGGGCCAGAAACTGTGATGCCGCCCGGATCAAGCTTGATGAAGCTACCGCCGGCCTTGAGCGTCAGTTCGATGCCGGCTTCGATGACCATTTTCTGGCCAGCTTTGAGGTGTATTTCGCGGCCGGCTTTGGTCAGCTGAGCAGTGCCGAGCTTGATGTGCTGGCTCTGTCCGACGGTGAGATGGTCATCAGGTTTGACCTCGACCTTACGGTCGCTTGTCACGGTCAGGTGTTCTTCAGCCTGGAATTCGCTGTAGCTGTTGGCTTCCACCGTGTCGTGACGCTCGTGGCCGACGCGAATCTTCTGGTCGTGCTCAATGTTTTCGTCCCAGTCCCGCTGGGCGTGGATGTATATCTGCTCAGCGCCCTTGCGATCCTCGATGCGTAGTTCGTTGTAGCCGCCCCCGCCGGGGCTCGACAGTGTCTTGAAAACGCTGCGGGTCCTGTTTTCTGGTAGGTCGTAGGGGACCTGGTGTTCGGCATGGTAGAGGCAGCCAGTTACCAAGGGCTGGTCGGGGTCAGCTTCGAGAAAGGTAACCAGGACTTCCATGCCGACGCGCGGGATGGCAATACCGCCGTAGCGGTCGCCGGCCCAGCTTGAACTGACGCGCAGCCAGCAGCTTGTCTTGTCATCGGCTTGGCCGTGGCGATCCCAGAAAAACTGAACCTTTACGCGGCCGTACTCGTCGCAGTGGATTTCTTCTCCCGCAGGGCCTGTGACCATAGCGCTCTGACTGCCGAGCACGCGCGGTTTGGGGTGCGTCAGAGCCGGGCGATAAGGGACCTCCCACGGGGTGGCGGTAAACTGGTTGCGGTAGCCTTGGGTGAAACTGTCTCGTACACCAGTCTCGCTTGTTACCGACTCCTCAAGCACCTGCGGCTGTTTGCCTTCGTGGAGCACCTCGGTCAGCAGCCAGAGGTCATTCCATTCCTGGCGCGGATGGTCAGATATTTCCAGCAGGTGCCCGCTAACCAGTCGTGGCTGGTCGCTCCGACCTTCAGCCAGGCGGTAGTCAGCGCGGTGGCGCTCCAGTGAGCGCTGGGACAGGTGCTTGCCTCGGGCTCGATCGGTGAAGCGACCCGGGTAGTCATAGTCTTCGAGGTCTGGCTCAGACGATCTCTGTCCGTCACCCGCTTGGCCTTTCTGCGCGGCCTCCATCACCAGGCGAGGCTGTTCAAAGTCGTAATCCCGTCGGCTCACCCTGTTGGTACTAGTCTCCAGGCGCACGGAGAAGCGCTTGATCACAGGCTCGTCGGCTACCAGCCCGCTGTCTTGCAGGTACGCGGTGGGCTGGCCAAGTTTGGGAAAGCTCGTCTGGTCATCACCGAACACCAGTACATGACCCTGCGGGCTGTGCTCGAAGTGATAGTGGATACCTTCTTCTTCGCATAGGCGCTGGACAAAGTGCAGGTCGGTTTCGTCGTACTGGGTGCAGTAGTTGCGCTCGGGATAGACCACCGGACCGAGCTGAAAGCGATAGGCGTTCGCCTGGATTCCGTGACCCTCGAGCACCTGGGCAATGATTTGCGGCACGGTCAGGTGCTGAAAGATGCGCTGATCGGTACGGTGCGTGAGGTAGGCAAGTTGCGGAACGAGGGTCACCCGGTAGCGGGTCAGACGTTTGCCTGATTCACCTTGTGCGACGCGATGGATCAATCCGTGGATGCCATTACCGGCAGGTGAGAGCGACAGAAATGCTGATTTGTGCAGCAGGCTCTGCAGGGCGAGATCGGGACGCTCGCTGACCAGCTCAAGATCGAAACGATAGGGTTGGCTGATGGCTTCGCGCCCGGTAAACGCTAGAACCTGCAGGTCGTGCTCTACGCCATCGATAGCGAGGCTGAAATGAGTGTCATTGGCCGCGTTGAACATGGCGCTTCCTTGTTTTGTTGTCATCCATGGGCGCGTCCGAACCAGCGCTGCAGGCGGCTTGGTGCGGGACGGCGGAATATATTCAACAGTTGGGTCAAGCTGGCTTGGCGCTGATCAGCGTCGAACGCTAGCGCTGCTCGCAAGGTAAGCCAGCCACAGGGCAGGTTCTGCGGCCGTACCAATTGCTTGTCGAGCCCCATCGCTTTTGCCTGCTTGGCGTTTAGCCGGCGGAACGGGTGGCTGCCGCTGGCCATTTCATAAAGCAGGCAACCGAGCGCGTACACATCGCTGGCTTCCGATGGCTCGGAGCCGTCGAGAAGTTCAGGGGCTGCGTAGCGCGTGGTCCATGCTTTGAATCGGTTCCGAGACAGGCGTGGCAGATTTTTCAGACCGCCTTCGAGCGGCTGGCCGAGACCGTAGTCGAACAAGCGAAGCCCGTCTTCGGCCAATATCACGTTGCTTGGTTTGATGTCACCGTGGATGACGCCGCGACTGTGTGAATAGGCCAACGCTTCTATCAGGGGCACGGCAATTTCGCGTAGCTCGTCCCACGTGAGCCCTTCCGGACGTTCGCTGAGCACCTGGTCGAGGGTTGGTCCCTTGAGCAGCTCAAGAGTGATGAACGCGCGCTGGCTGACGGCGTCCACGTCAAAACCGAACAGCCGCACAACGTGGCGATGGCTTAGGCGAGCGGTAAGAGCGAACTCGGTATAGAGCAGCGTGTGAGCATCGGGATACTCAGCGAATTCATCGCTCAAGGTTTTAAGTGCGATGTACGGCTCCGGGTCACCAAACTGCTCACGCAAAAGGTCTCGGGCGCGGTAAACGGCGCCCATGCCGCCGACGCCAAGCAGTCGTTCGATCAGATAGCGGCCTGCCAATACTGCTGGCAAATCACTCGCGACGATGGCAGCGGCCGATGTTGCCAGGCTCTCCGGTGTGGCTGCCGAGGCCGCAAAGGCGAAGTAGGTAAGGTCCGACGCCGGCTCGGCGCGCAGGGGCTCGCTCATAGCCGTATCACCACTGCGCTCAGGTTGTCTCGACACGGCCCGTCCATGGCCTCCTCAAACAGCCTTTGCAGAGCCAGGCCAGTCGATGGCGCATTGAGCGATGCTCCCAAGCTGTCCGGTGACAGGCTTTGGTAGAGCCCGTCGCTGCATAGCAGTAGGGTATCGCCTGGATAAACATCGAACTCGAGGATATCCAGTGTCAGTTGTTCGCTGGCGCCGATGGCGCGGGTTAGGGCGTTTGCGGCTGGGTGACGCGCGGCCTCCTGCGGGCTCAGGCTCTGTTCGTCGATCAGCTGTTGTAACAGCGAATGGTCGCGCGAGAGCTGATAAAGCCGTCCCCGGCGCCACAGGTAGCAGCGGCTGTCGCCAGCCCATACGCAGGCGGCACGGTCGGCCTCCATCAGCAGCGCGACCACGGTACTGCCAATCACGGGATCGGGTCGATCTGCCGTGACCGTCAGTTCTTGCCCAAGTCTGCGGTTGAGGTCATGCAAACAGCGGCGCAGAGCGACCAAGCGCTCCGCCATGCTGCCCTCAGGCAACGCGGCGAGCTGCTCGACGATCAGGCGGCTGGCTAGCGCGCCGTTGTGGTGGCCGCCCATTCCATCGGCCACGACCCAGAGGCCTTGCTCGGGGAGGTCGAGAAAGGCGTCTTCATTGCGTGCGCGGACTTTGCCCGTATCGGTCCGCGCGGCGCTGCGCCAGCTGTACGCCAGGTTCGCAGTGGCTGTCATTAAAGTGTCGCCGGAAGTTTGAAGTCGCGCAGCAGGGCGATGTCGAACGGGTTCGGCGAACGCTGGCTGTGTAACAGGTAGTTGGCGTTGCGGCCGCCCAGATTGGCCTTGAGCATCAGCACGTCGCGACCGCTGTGGTAATCGACCTGCATCAGGTCCAGCAGGCGGAATAGCGACCAGGGGCCGGTGTTCTTCTCGATACCGACACGACGCCCGCCGAGTTCCTCGACCACCAGGCTGGTGCGGCCATCCTCTGCGTCGGCTGGCCAGCTGAAGGCGGTCTGCACGATCGGGCCGTGGCGGTATTCCATCTGCTGATTGCCAAAGCGGAAGTCAGCGCGACCCAGGCTCGAATCCAGCGAGTAAGGCTCGAGCTTGAAACGGATCTGCGGCTCGTTCGGGTTCTCTGCGAAGAAACTGCGGCGGATCGTTTGCGCGTTGCTCATCTGCGACAGGAACTCGCGAGACAAGGGCAAGCCACGGCCGTCGACTCGACGAAGCTGATATTGGCCAGCGCTTCCGCTGACGAACGCCTTCAGGTAGCGATCAAAGAACCCGTCAGCAACGCCTTGGGCCTTGAAAAACTCCCGGAAGTCAGCGATGGCGACGTCGCTCTCGCTGTGTGCGCTGAAAGGATAGCGCTGGCGTAGCGAACCTTTATAGAACGCGTACAGTTCGCTCTGGTAGCGTTGGTTGAGGTAGTGGTAGGCGTCGTTCAAGACCAGAGTCCAGCTGTCTTCGGCGAGCAGGCCGAGCCAGTTGCCGATCGGTTGTGGTAGCCGCGCTGCGCTGGCTCGCAGTTGGTTGATGGCATCACGCTGACCAGCCATGCGCGCTTTGGCGAGTTCAAAGGCCGCCTGATCAGGCGCACTGGCGTGGGCCAGACTTGCCAGTTGTAGTTGAAGCGCATCGAGGGCCTGTAGCGTGGGAACAAGCTCAGCGCTAGCGCCTGCATTGTCGTCAAGCAGGCGATGCAGCGGCTCGAAGCGGCGCTCGAGTGTTTTGCGCGCCGTGTCAGGCACGTTCTTGGCCAGTGCGGCCTGGGCCTGCTCGGCAGCGGCTGATGCGAGCTTGGCGGCTTTGCCCAGCTTGCCGTTGGCGCTTTTGAGAGCATCGGCTGCGTCCACCGCGTCGCCGGCGGTATCGACCACGCCGGCAAAGCGGGTGTTGTCACGGACTTCGACAAGCAGTTGTAACAGCGGCGAATTAGCCGCGGACAACCCACTAAGCAGCACCGTGCCCTGGCCAGCACCGGCGATAGGCTCCAGCGTCAGCTGGGCGACCGCTTCGCTCCAATAGTTGGCGTAATCCCGGAAATAGAGCTGCTCCATCTCGACCATCAAGCGACCGAGATCTTTCATGCTTAAGTTATCGCCTTCGCCAAGTACCCAGTTGTCACGCAGAATCTCGCGCACCAGTTCGCTGCCCTGCGCGATGTAGAATTTCTGATAGCCATTCTGGGTATAAAAGCCAGGGATGGTGTAGTCGCTACCGCTGAACAGGGCGCCTTGCGGTCCGAGATGCTGACTGAACCGGTAATCAGGCAGGCTGCGAGCCTGATCGCGCAACATGCGGTAGACGACAGTGGCCAACGATTCGCTGCGCAACACCTGACGTGCCTCGGCGACGAGTTGGTCGTTGAGCGCGTAAGGCGCGAAGCCGTCACCGAGCAGCCGCTCAAAATGGGTGTTGAGACCGTTCTGTGCGACGGCATTGCCGGCGTAACGCAGCGACCAATCGGCGGCTACCCAGTCCTTTAGAAAGCCGTCGTCGCGACGCCCTTCCAGGCTAAGCATAAGATAGGCACGCAGGCTACCAAGCAGGCGTTCTCGATCAGTCAGGTTGGCACGTATCTGGGCTTCGAGCTGATGTGCAACGCGAGGCAGAAGCAGGGTTTCCAGCTCACGGCGGTAGGCCTGGTGGACGGTGGGATCGACTACCTCTCCTTGGTAAAGCCCGCCGCGCTGCAAATAGGACACGTCAGCCTTATCCGGAAACACCTGAGTAGCCGCAAAGCTGGTATCCAGCGCTTTGAGCGTACGCAGTGCGTCGTCTTGAGCCGTGATGCCCTGATGCTCGCGGCCCAGCTGGTCAGCGAGGCCGCGTAACTGCTCAAGCCGTTCATGGTTGTTGGAGAAGCCATTGGCCCAAAGAGCGCCGAACAGCGCCAGGCAGGTGAAACTCGCGGCATACAGGGCGCGCTGGCCCCAATCGATGCGGCGTACTTCCTTCTGATCGAGACCGGCGAGGTCGGCTTCGGGGAAGATCACGCGGCTGAGTAAGTGATTGATAAAGCGAGCACGTCCGCTGCGGAATGTCGGCAACGCGCTGCTCGACAGGCCGAGGTTGCGGCCGATGCCGCTGGTGAGCGGATCGAGTCCACCTTGGAGTTGCGGTGCACTGGTGAGGTAAAAACCGCGCAGCTGGCTGGCACGCTGGTAGCGGTTGCCTGAGAACGCTAGTTCGACGAACAGGCATAACCGCTCGCCAATCTGGCCAAGCTGGTGCGGGAAATCAAGGATGCGACCCCGGCGCTGGGTATCGCGCTCTTGGTGCATGCGCAGGATGACCTGGCTGTTGAGCCGGCGCAGCAGCTCCTCGAATTCGGCTCGAACCACGTTGACGTCGGTGCCATCCTGTTCCTTGCGGAAGCTCGCGCCGAGCACCTGGTCGCTTTCCTCGCGCGAAAGTTGGTCGAAGAACTCGTCGAAGCCAAGCATCTTATCCGCTTTGCTCAGCACCAGATAAACCGGTACGTCGGCGCCCAGGCGCTGGTGGATCTCGTGCAGACGCTGACGGCTCTGGCGCGCCAGCGTTTCGAGCTCCAGTTCGCTCGAGTGCAGCAGCTGCTCGACGGGGATGTTGATTAGCACGCCATTGAGCGGGCGTGCACGGCGGCGGCGCAGCAGGCCAAGTAGTGTTTCCCAGGCCTTGCCATCGACACCCGAGTCGGGCTGAGTCAGGTAGCGGCCGGCCGTATCGATCAGCACGGCATGGTCGGCGAAGTACCAGTCTGCGTAGCGGGTGCCTGAGACATCCCTGGTCAGTCGCTGGTTTTCACCACGGTTGAGGGGAAAGTCCAGGCCGGAAAAGTCCAGCAATGAGGTTTTGCCGCTGCCTTGAGGACCGAGCAGCAAATACCAGGGCAGGTCGTTGCGCCATTTCTCGCTGCGGCCGCGGTACAGACTCGAGCTCTTGAGCGTACGAACGGCGTCGCGGTAGCGCTGGCCCAGGATGCCTTGCTCTTCGCTGACCAAGCCTTCACGGCGAAGCCGCTCCTGAACCTCTTCGTCGCTGGCTTCGGCCTGCTTGCGACGAGTGCTATGCCAGCTGGCGAACACAATGAACAGGCCCCAGACCAGGCAGAGGCCGGCGATGGTCAGCAGACGACTGCTGGACGACTCCCAGAACTTGTAGTCGTCCACCGCCAGTAGTGGCCCAACGAACCATACGAGCAGGGCCAACACCAGCAAGACGCACAGGCTCCATACCCAGGTCTTGCGAAAAAACGCGGCAAGCTTGCCGAAAAAAACCTTCATGGCAGTACGTCCTTGTTACGGCTTGGGCTCGACCTGAACGGTCGGATCGACGGGTTGATACGGTTGCAGTACGGCATCGCGTTGTTCACCCAGCACCCAGGCGAAGCCCGCATACACCGTTACCAGACAGATCATTGTGAACAGCGCGACCAGCCACCAAGGCACGATACGCACCAGACGCCGACGCGTATCACGCAGCCCCTGCCAGTGCGGCGATACCTCGCGTGGCACGTCGCCGCGCAGCTGGCGGATCTGCCGGTAAAGGCTGTCGCGTACCGCTTCGAGCTCGAGCATGCCGCGTGGCATCACTCGGTATTTGCCTTCGAAACCCAGCGACAAGCACAGATACATCAGTTCCAGCATCGGCAGGTGCTTGACCGGGTTGCGTGAGAGACGCTCGAGCAACTGAAAGAACTTCTCACCGCCGAAGGTTTCGTTGTGGAAGCTCGATAGCAGACTCATCTGCGACCATTCGCTCTCGTTTCCCCAGGGTGTGGTGACGACCGCTTCGTCGATAGCGGTGCATAGCACGTAGCGAGCGGCCATCACCTGACTGCTCTCGGCGCCGTCGTGCAGGGCTCGGTGCTCGAACAGCTTGAGTTCGCCGGACAATCGCTGGTTGAGGGCGTGCAGGTCTTCGCCTTCATAGCTGTGCTTGAGCCGCACGACTTCTGAGAGCAATGAAGATGCTGCCGCGACGAGCGGATTGAGGCTGATATTGAAAGTTTCGGCCGGACGCAGCCGCGCGGCATAGATCATCCGCTCTTCAAGCTGCTCGAATTTGGGCGGGGTGCTGAAGTCAGTCAGCGGGCTCTGTGCCGGGGCGTCGCCGTGGCGATTGAGGATGACTGTCTTGTCGTCCTGTGCGTAGTCCATTTCTCTGATCATGTTGGTCAGTTCCTGATCGCCCAGAATTTCAGCTCAAGCCCGGTAAATTCACCGGACACATGGAAGGCGAAGCCGCCAGAACGCTCCAGCTGCGCCAGCTCCTCGGAGCTGAGTTCCAAAGCAAAGTAGGTCTTGCCGGAATGGAACGGGATCTGCCGTGGCGCGACGGGCAGTGGCTTGACCTTGATTCCCGGCAGATGGAGGTTGACCAGCTGGCGAATACGCTCAACCGGACCGACCTTTAGGTGAGCCGGCAGGCGGGTGCGCAGCTCTTCGGAGTCGCATTGGGCGCTGGCTGCGAGTACGAACGAGGCGCTGCCGAGCAGCTTATGGTCGTGCAACGGCGAGACCTGAATGCCGTATTGACGCTGTTGCAGAAGCAGCTCGATGGCGTGCTGCTCGAGCACCATCGACAGCACTTGGCGAATCGCATCCATCAGCTTGCGGAACGACAGTCCCTGGTCGTTGTGCAGGTAACGGCCATCCAGGCGAGGTCGCTTGGTCTCGCTGGAGAACGTCGCCAGTTCGCCCAGCAATCCCAGCAGCTCACGGTAGATGTGTTCGGGATGGATCCGGTCGATGCCCATGTAATGGCGTAGCACGGGTTCGTAGCGGTTGATCAGTTGCAGCATCATGAAATCACCGACTTCCGCTCCGCCGACTTTACCGGTGGCACGAATACGCTCTGCGAGGATGTCGCCGCGATGGCCGAGCATGCTGATCACTTCTTTCAGGCACGACAGCAGGTAGCTGGACGCCTGAAAGTCGATAAAGGTCGGGATGTACTCAGGGTCGAGGCTGATCACACCGTCTGGCGTGGTGTCGAGGATGTCGCAAAGCTTGAGCTTCACGTAAGCCTGATCGCTCTGCTGCTCGCCCAGCAGCAACCGAAAGTCCGGACGGCCGGTGCTGACTTGACTGCTGCTGCTATCGCCGGCGTTCGAGTCAGTGACTTCTTCGTCGAACGCGGTGTAGCGCGCCAAAACGTCCTTCTGCTCAGGGCGGCGGCTCTCGATGTGATTACCGGTGACAAGCGGTAAAGCCAGATACACCGGCGTGTTGCCAGTGTTGGGCGGCACGTCCAGGGCCAGCGGCTCACGCTCAGCACCGATCTCGAAGAGGCTCCCATCTGGAAGCAGCCCACTCGCCTGGCTAAGCACGAGCTTGCCCATGTTAAGGAACTGACGGTCGATCTCCAGCCAAAAAAAACCCCAGGCGTAGTGACCCAACTTCTGGGTTCGCTGCTTTAGCTGCGCGTCGTAATAGCGGTCGCTTTGCTGGAAGTGCTGAGGACGCAGCAGCATGCCTTCCTGCCATATGACTTTGTTCATGCTCATCGATCAGTCTCCCTTCACGAGCGGATCGATAGCCTTGATTCCGTGCTCATCGAGCCTTAGCTCGATTCGGTTCTGCGCTTTGTGTTGCAGAGGAATGACGAAGCGCCAGCTTGATTCGGGCAAATCGCGATAGGCGGCCAGCACGCCGACGTAGCGGCTGCCATCCTTAACAAACAGCTTGAGGTCGCGCTGCTCGCCCGGACGCAGTTCCAGCTCTTCCTGAATGACGAGGTCCGGCGATAGCGCTTCCTTGGGACGCTGGTAGAGCGAAAAGAAGTCGGCATTCTCGAAGGCCACCGGATGCTTGAGTTCCAGGAGGCGAATCACGACAGGCGAAGGGCGGCCGTTAAGGTCGGGGTTGAGCCTGTCGCTGCCCTGCAGTGACAAGTCCAGCTTGGTCAAGTCAGAGTTGGGCGAGAGGGCAGAGCAGCCACTCAGAACCGCAAGCGCTGCGAGCGCCGCGGCAGGAAAAAAGCGAGACATGAATATCATCCTTGAAGGTCTGTATTGAGCGTGGCGACCAGACGGGCCTGCTCCTCGTAAGCCTGGGCGAAGTCACGAGCGAACAACCGCTCGCTCCAATCGTCGTCGCGTTGCATCGCAGAATGCAGCCGTTTAAAGGCACGCCAGCGGCTACCGGAAGTGGACATAAGCGGCTTGTTATCACGCTCGAAGCGCAGCGCCAGCTGATCCGGTGAAAGCTGCTCAAGGATGCCTTTGACCGCGGAGCGGCTGGCAGCCAGCATGGCTACCTGATGCGCCTGGAGATCACGGTAAGCGCGCCCCATAGCCTGTTCGGCAGGCAGCTGCCCCGACTTTCCACCGCGCAGCAGAAGGGTCAGCGCCTCCCCGCTGTCGATGCTGTGCTTAAGTGGGTTGTTGCCGGCACTCTGCACGGTGGTCAACGACAGGCGCATCTCGTTTTTCAACTCGCCGCGGGTGCGCAACGCCTGTTGCAAACCGCCAACGCTTTGCTTGAGCAAGGCCGCAGCTTTCAGTGCCAGGGCTTGCCGAGCCTCCTCATCCAGATCCGATAGATCCACTCCCAACGCCGTGCTGAAGCGCGTCCAGAAGTCGGGCGGTAGGCGTTCAGGTTCGAGCGTGGCCTTTGGCTGAGTGGCTGGTGCTGGCATCACCAGCTCGGGGACCTGCAAGTTCTCTTCATCGATCTGTGCATAATCGCGCTGCTGGGCTTGCACCCTTGATGGCGCTAGCACTGCGGTCAGATCGTCGGTTTTGGCGTAAGCATGTTCTTGCTGGTCTAGGGCTGTAAGCGGGTCGAGATCGAGAAATGCGTCGTCTGGAATGATGCTGCCAGCGGGCTGCGGTCGGCCGATATTTCCTTCGAAGGAGGCCGGGTCCTGGATCAGGCGAGCCCGGATTTCAAAGTCGCCTAGGCAATACACGCTGCCATGTTCGATTCGCTGCGCCCGGCCTTTGTCCAGGCTGGCGCCTGTGTCCTTGAACTGGATGCCATTGCTGCTGGTGTCGGTAAGGAAAAACGCCCCGTCCCGGTAGCTCACCTCGGCGTGGCGACTGGATACTACACGCTTGCGGTCCGGGATGACCCAGTCGCACTCTTCCGCACGACCAATGATGCCGCCGGCCTGCTTGAACGTCTTGCTGCTGATCAGGCCTGGCGCAAATTGCTGAGCACTGACCATATCGAAAACCAGTTCCATGGTTCCTTTCTCCTGATGGGTCAGTTGCTGCGGGCAGGCGCCTGCGGATCGCCCAATGGGCGATATTCGTCGTCGTTGAACTTATAGTTGCCGGAGCAACCGGCGAGGGCGAGGGATGCGGCGAATAAAACGAGGGCGCAATAGCGGGCTAGCACGCGATTTCCTCCTTGAAAGCGTGTGGGCAAACGGCCCGCTGACCGAATACGGCGAAGCGGGACTCAGGCTGAGTATTGAAGTTCACCCGCTTGTCTGTGTGGGTGAACCGGGTCACGAAAAAGAATGGGGTTGGGATTGAAACGAGAGCTGGGGCTATAAATGTGGCTCGCCGGGGCGTTGCCGGCTCTAGACAAGAGCCCGGACAGGATTTCTCTTGACGGCCGCCAGCCGCTCAGCGGTCTTGTTATCTTCGATGGCACGCCATTGCGCAACCAACTCAGCCAGGTCAGCTCGTTCCGCGTGTTCACCGAATACGCTGCGCGGCGTGACTATGCGCTCCGCCTGCGCTAGCAAGCGTTGCTGCGTGCGGGTAAGTGCTGGGCTTTGTTCGGCCCGCACGCGCTCGCCTTGGTTCACTGCGTCGGCGTAGATGGCGCGCAATTCGATATCCGTTTTGCCATAGAAACGCATCACGCCCCTGCGCCTGATTTCCCAGCGGAATTCATTGAAGGAGCGCGCCTGCCAGCTTTCCAGTAGCTGGGTGGTGCTCAGCAGCTGGGCGTAGATGTCACGGGTTTCAGCTTCGGTGAATAACTTTCCGTTTCGCTCCTCGACGCTGGTATTCCAGCGCAGCAGGTTAGTAAGCGCTGCGCGTGCATAGCCGCGGTCACTCAGATGGTGCGTAGCCGCGAGCGCGAGGCGGTTCGGCATATCACCATCCAGCCCGACTTCCCCGACGTAGCGTGCACAGCTTTGCTCGTCTACCAGCGCACAACCTGGTTGCCATAGCACTGAGGCTTCGCTCCCACCTCCAGGCTTGCGCGGCATAAAATGCCATTGCTCCCCGTGATGCTCGTAGGGGTCGCCTTGAAGGTTGACGATCCCTGCTAGCAGTAACGCAATGCCGGTGATCGGTGAGCTGTACGCCAGAGCTGCTCCGGGAAGCGCCAGCTTCCACTCCGCGTCCATCCACGGCAGTGGAAGGGCTGGGACCGGATCGTTGTGGTTGACGATACGGTGATGGGTTAGGGATTGGGCTGCGTTAACGAAGGCTGCGTCGCCCGCACGTGGGGCGCCGAAGGTGTATAGAACGACTTTTGGTTTTGTGGGTTTGCGACGTAGCCATTCGGCGACTAAAAGCGCTATTGCTCCACCAAGGCTGTGGCCGCAGACGACTAGCGTTTGCTCGCCCGTATAAAAAGCGTTGAGGTAACGTTCCACAAAAGGCTTCGCTGCCTGGAAGCCCCTATAGAAGCCGCGGTGTGCTTGACCTTCACCCTCTTCGTAAGGCACTTGGCGAGCGTCTGCGTCTCGACTGGCATCTGCTAGAAGCTCCTGCGTGCCCCGAATAGAGATCAACACGATTTTGTCGCTGTGGGTGATGAACGCTTGGGTATTTGTGTTCGTTTCGTTATCTGTATCGTGCAGGAAGTGCACATCCTCTGGATTTCGCCAGCCCTCCTGTACTTCCTTTTCGTAGCGCGTCGGATCGTAAGGCATGATCTCGAGGCGCTTTGAATATGGGACTTCTTCACAGAGCAGGTGATAGGGGGAGGCGGTATTGAATTGCGTTGGCCGAATCCGACGCCCTAACTGGTTCTGAAGTACGTATCCGATGCTGCCAAGCGATGTATAGGGCGGCGGCGCTGAGTGGTAAGGATTGGTAGCTGCACTGAAAGGCGCGTAGACGAAAGCGCTCATGACCGCAAGGTGATAGGCGTTCAGCGCGCAGAAATCAGCGCCACGGGAAAGCAGCGGGCTATAGGCGCGTAGCGCCTTTATCTCGATGACATGGTGCCTGCTGCAACCAAGAGCAATACCAGGCTTACAAGCTGCTGGGCCTGCGTTAAGTTTTAGTGAAGACTGAGTGGTCCAATTTTTGTCTGGAGCTGGAAGGTGGCCCTTGCTCTCTACGAAATCGCTTACTTCGGCCCGTATGAAATAAGCATTTTCTTTCGTTGCGCGCTCTTTTGCTAGATAGGTTTGTCCATCAGTGCGGCGAGGCCCTGCCGATGATTGCTCCGCTGCAACCTGAAGTGCTGAAAGAGGAATGGGAAACTGTTCTCTGTTGCACAGCCCCGCATACCAAGAATCGTCGCCGGTGTAATCATCTTGGCAGAATAAAACCATGGGTCCGCTATGAACGTTATCCACACGTGCATAGCCGTCGTCGTCTAGTGTTGCCGAATGATCAAATCCTTGGCTATCCGTTAGCCTGCAAGCGAGTCCAGCGTAAGGTTGGCCGTTCCCGTACTCGTCTACTAGGCGAAAGCTAATCCAAACGAAGCGAATCGGGCATTGGAGTACAGTCTGTGGTGTGGAGTTACTCATCCCTTAGTCACTCCGTGCAGTCCGGGTAAACCGTACAAGTACGGTCATCCATTTTAAATTCAAGGAACTTTGGCGGGGCTGTACAAAGCTCTTCAAACCTTGTTCCCCAGCGGCCCGTGCATGGCTTCCAGCCCGTTGCAGTTTTTTTCCAATAGTTCTTCATATAGGGTCGATCGTTACTGGCCACCTCTAGGTTTAACGTTATATTTTGTTTTGGAAGAACGTTGCGCATCAAATGAGCACCCGCGCCTTTGCAATCCAGAGTTTTTGCTATTCCTAGCTCAAGCTTGCTGATTTGGAAAAGCCAGGAACATTGGGCTGTTTTAGGTGAAGATCCATCTAAGGTAGAGGCATTTGGCGGCAATCCGTCTACGACAATCAATTCGCCGTTATCGTACGTTTTCTGCCAGTCTTGCTGTCCATACTTTGCATGGATAAAAAGCCCAACCCTAGTCAATTGCAGCTCACAAAGTCCGTCGCGATAACTAACTGGAATCTCGAACTCATACCCATGTGGCAAGTTTTCGTACTCTTTCTTAAAACCCTTGACATGACCGCGTCCACTGCATCCCTCGGATCCGCCGTAATGCGCTTGGGCTTTCAGTGCGAAGTTAGCCGGTAGCTCACCTTTCAAAGTAAAGGTTTCTGCGCCGACCGAACCGAGCGTGCTGCAACCGCTGAGCAGAAGGCCAAACAGTACAGACCATGCGTGAATGGGCAGGAAGCGGCTCCGAGAAAAGGTGTGAGACGTCATCTGATCAACCCTGTGCTGAACGGCTTGAAGTCAGCACTGCACTGACTCGTGAATAGTGGGCTTCTGGTGTTTCCTTTTCAGCCGGCAGCCAGGCTGGATGGTCCGCCAGTGCGGGGTCGAGCTGGTAGCGCAGCAGGAAGTGCAGTTGCGGCTCGCTGTGCCAGCGCCATTTCTTCGCTTTGTCGAGTTGACGGTCTAGCCATTCGCTCAGCACTCGAGTCTCTGCGAGATTGGTGGTCGCATGTGTGTGGTTCTCCCATAGCCACAACTCGAGATTGTGGTGTGTCACAGCGCGCCTTACGTGCTCGGGTTCTGGGATAGACAACCATGGTTTTTCGAAGGGTTCGGGGTACTCGCCTGGTTGCTCGTTATCGAACCATTGCCAGTCGTGATCATCCCAGCAGAGCGCGCTTGTCAGCGGACCAAGCAGCAGAGGGCGTTGAGAGGCGTCCAGTTCGGCGAGGTGACGCGCGACTATTCGGTTGTCCTGGAACCGATAGAGCGACCGTTGCCCCTGCTCGTCGGCGAAGATGCGGGCTCGCCAGTGTTGCTTGAGCGCCGCGAGGTCTACGTGTTCGACGCTGGCGAGCCAGCCCCAATTCTGCTCCGGTGCGTCGGTGAGCGACGCTAGCTGCGTGAGGTTCAGCTCGTTCAGCACTATCAGCCAGGGGCCCACGCTGGCCATCTCGGCGACCTCGATGCCCTGATAGAGATTTGCGTAGCTGTGTACCAGGTCTGCTGAGAACAAGCCTGGCAGCGGATCGGGTTCTGCCAGGCTATCGATAACGAGCAGCAACCGTCGGTTCTGGACTTGTTGCTCGCTGAGCCAGTGTTCAACCCTCTCGCTCATCGACCTGCTCCAATTTCACACATACCCGCGCGGCACGCTTCGCATATTGGGCAGCGACTGGCGCCGATCTGACGAGCTTTGCGCGCCAGCTGCAGCTGGGTATTGGCCAGCGCTAGCCTGGGCGTGGCGCCAGCTTTGTCCTGATCCGCAGCCCAGGGAATCTGCGGAGCAAGAATACTTATGCCCGAGCCTCTGCCGGGCGCGCCACCCGAATTCATCTTGATGGTCGCGCCGTTCAACGTGACGCCACTTGGGTCAAGTTTGAGGAAGCTGCCGCCGCCTGTGGCAGTGAGTTCCATGCCGGCGTCGATCACGACTTTGCTTCCGGCGTAGTAGTGGATCTCGTCTCCCGCCTCGACGAACTGCCCGGTGCCGATCTTCACGTGTTGGGTGTTGCCCACGGTAAGGTGGTCATTTGCGCGAATTTCCGTCTTACGATCGGCGTGGTTGGTGCGGTGTTCCTCTGCCTTGAATTCGCTGTAGCTGTTGGCCTCGACGGTGTCGTGGCGTTCGTGCCCGATGCGGATCTTCTGGTCGTGCTCGATGTTTTCGTCCCAGTCGCGCTGGGCGTGAACGTAGATTTGCTCGGCACCTTTGCGGTCTTCGATACGTAATTCGTTGTCGCCACCACCGCCGGGCGAGCTCAGGGTCTTGAAGACGGTACGGGTCTTGTTAGCAGGCAGGTCGTAAGGGACTACATGTTCCTTGTGGTATAGGCAGCCTGTGACCAGAGGCTGGTCGGGGTCGCCTTCGAGGAATGTCACCAGCACCTCCATGCCTACCCGCGGGATGGCGATGCTGCCGTAGCGGTCGCCGGCCCAGCTTGAGGAAACACGCAGCCAACAACTGGTTTTGTCGTCGGCCTGGCCTTCGCGATCCCAGTGGAACTGGACTTTTACCCGGCCGTACTCGTCGCAGTGGATTTCTTCACCGGCAGGGCCAGTGACCACGGCGGTCTGGCTACCGAGCACCTTTGGCTTGGGGTGCTTCAGGGCTGGCCGATAGAGAATGTCCCAGGGCGTGGCGGTGAACAGGTTGCGGTAACCCTGGGTGAAACCGTCCCGTGGCAGGCTGTCGCTCGTTACCGACTCCTCCAATACTTGCGGCTGTTTGCCTTCGTGGAGGATTTCGTTGAGCAGCCAGAGTTGGTTCCAGTCACCGCGCGGGTGCTCGCTCATGGCGAGGAAGTGGCCAGTGATCAGCAGCGGTTGGTCGCTCTCGCCCTCAGCCAGCTCATAGTCGCTGCGGTGGCGTTCCAGAGCGCGTTGCGACAGGTGCTTGCCTCGGGTTCGCTCGGTGAAGCGACCGGGATAGTCGTAATCTTCCAGGTCCGGTTGGAATTCGCTCTGGAAGGCACCTTCCATAATCAGGCGCGGTTTCTCAAAGTCGTAGTCGCGCCGGGTGACACGGCTGGTGCGGGTCTCGGCCCGCAGACCGAAGCGCTTGATCACCGGCTGGTCGGCGACCAAGCCGGAATCCTGCTGATACGCCACTGGCGCGAGCTTGGGAAAGCTCGTCTGGTCGTCACCAAACACCAGCACATGGCCCTCAGCGCTGTGCTGGA
Organism: Pseudomonas sp. 9Ag; assembly: GCF_902506445.1. NCBI lineage: Bacteria > Pseudomonadati > Pseudomonadota > Gammaproteobacteria > Pseudomonadales > Pseudomonadaceae > Pseudomonas > Pseudomonas sp. 9Ag. The sequence continues at coordinate 3,754,652 of NZ_LR733836.1, read as the reverse complement.
AGTGGTAGTGAATGCCTTCTTCCTCGCACAGACGCTGAATGAAGTGCAGGTCGGTCTCGTCGTACTGCACGCAATAGTCGCGCTCCGGATACACAGAACCGAGCCCGAAGCGAAAGGCGTTGGCCTGAATGCCATGCTCCTCTAGCACCTGGGCGATGATCTTCTCCACCGTGAGGTGCTGAAAGATGCGCTGGTTGACGCGGTGAGCCAAGTAGGCCAGCTGTGGGCGCAGGGTGACGTGATAGCGCGTCAGACGCTTCCCGGAGTCGCCCTGGGCAACGCGGTAGATCAGACCATGAATGCCGTTACCGGCTGGTGAAAGTGCCAGGAAAGCTGCCTGATGCAGCAGGCTTTCCAGGTCCAGATCTGGGCGCTCGCTGACCAGTTCCAGCTCGAAAGCGAACGGCTGCGATAGCGCTTCTCGGCCTTTGAATTCGAGAATCTGGAGGTCGTGCTCGATGCCTTCTATGGCGAGGCTGAAATGGTTGTCATTGGCCGGGTTGAACATATGGGGATCCTTGTTCGGTGGGGCTTCCGTGGAGTCTTGATGGCAGGGTAGCGAGGCTAGCGATTACCGGCCGGGGGAACTGCGATGTTGATCAAGTCAATGGGTAGCAGCACCGTATCGATTGCCGCGTCGAGCGGTACCGAAAGAAGAGTTCCTGGAACGCAGACGACTGCCAAGTAGCAGAAGATGGTTGCGACATATTCCGGGTTGTAAGGCTCGCCCGCGCCGGTTAGGCCAAGAAATGCAGCGTCCTGTTGGAGTCCTGGATAAAGATCTCCCTGGCTGTTTGATCGACCTATGAGTGTGCCGCACCCTGTCAAGGGCATCAGAATGCCAGCCAGGGCAGCGGCAATCAGGTAACTCCGAAAACTCATGCTCATCTCCTTGAGCTCAAAGTCTGCTGGCGTTAACACCCAGGCGTTCCATGCGATAGAGCAGGGTGCGGCGCGGCAGCCCTAGTTCTCGCGCGGCTTGACTCTGGTTGCCGCCGTTCTTACGCAAGCAATCAATCAGCAGGTTGCGTTCGACCCGTTCAAGCCTCGCGCGCAAATCCAAGGTGCTATCCAGGTCGTTGTCCATGGTTCGCAGGCTGAAATGTTCCGGTAATAATTCGCCTCCGTCGCACAGGAGTACGGCGCGTTCGACCAGCCCCTTGAGCTCGCGCACGTTGCCGGGAAACGAATAATCGGCCAGTTGTTCAAGCGCCGCGTCCGACCAGCGCACGCTATCGCGCTGCAGAAAACCGCAGGCCTTGTCGGCGAAATGACGGGCTAGACGAAGGACGTCCTGATGGCGGTCCCTAAGCGGCGGCAACTCGATCGGAAAGATGGACAGGCGGTAGTACAGGTCTTCACGAAATCGACCCTCCTCGACTCGCTTGTGCAGGTCCTGATGAGTTGCGGCGACGATTCGGACGTCAACTTTATGGGTGCGCGTGCTGCCAAGCGGTCGGACCTCGCCTTCCTGCAGTACGCGCAGCAGCTTGGCTTGTAGGGTCAGCGGCATGTCGCCAATTTCGTCGAGGAACAAAGTGCCGCCGTCGGCTGCGTCGAACAGACCCTCATGGTCGCGCTCGGCGCCAGTGAAGGCGCCTTTTCGATAGCCGAACAGCTCGCTTTCGAGCAAATGTTCGGGCAGGGCAGCACAGTTCTGCACGATGAAGGCTTGGCTGCGCCGCGAGCCGCACTCGTGTATCGCACGAGCCACGAGTTCCTTACCGGTACCTGTTTCACCTGTCAGCAGAACACTGACCGGGTTGTGCAGGACTTTGCCTATCAGCCCGTAAACCGCCCGCATGCGCGGGCTCTCACCAATTAGCCCGTACCCACTGGCACAAGGGCGCGGAGGGGTTTTCTCTTCAGGTGCAGGTTGCGCTGCGCCGCGCAGTCTATGTAGCAGATGAGCCTGGCCGAGGGCGAAACGGCCAAGGTTGGTCAAGGTTTCGGCTGCAATGGCGAGGTCCTGGGTAGCGGTACTGGCAGCCACCATCAGCCCGATGACATGACCTTCGGCGTTTTCCAACGGTAGGCAGAGCAGGCTGCGCCAAGGGCGCGACGATTCAGGAAGAAAACCGGTCTCATGCAGGTTGGCGTCCAGCGGGACGATGCTCAACTGGTGATTCTGGCTGAGACAGTACTGCAGCAGTTGTTCGTCCCGGTAGTCGCTGGGCAGGCTCGCGGTTTCTTGCCGCCGCGAGCCTTCGAACCATTCTGCCGACAGGGTCAGACGTGTGTGGGTTGCGTCTAGCAAGTAGAGCTGAGCGAGCGGGCAGCTAGCCAGCTGCGCTGCGATTTCTACCAGTCCGTTCAACCAGCCGCTTGTATCGGGCGTCCAGGCCAGCTCGGCTAAGCGATCCAGTAGCGCACTGGTAGGCGTGGATTGCCCAGTGAGCATTGGCGGGACCTTAAGCGAACTCACAGACCACCGTCCCGCTGCCGTCGAGGGTTGCATGCACACGTTGCAATGCTTGGCCACTCGCTATGGCGTCGAGCAGCCGATCGACGACCAGTGGCTGCAAATGCTGATCGATCAAATGATCGATCAGGCGCGCACCGCTGTCGCTGTGAGTGCAGCGCTCGGCCAGGTTCTCGACCAACGCCTCGCAGTGGCTGAACTGCAGCTGGCGACGCGAGAGCCGCTCGCCAAACCTCGACAGCTTGAGCGCGACCAGTTCGTTTAGCACTTCGCCCTGGATCGGGTAGTAGGGCACAACGCGCATGCGGGCAAGCAGGGCCGGTTTGAAATGCTGGATCAGCGCAGCTCGAATCGCCAGCTCCAGGTCTTCCGTCTCTGGTCGCTGGCCGCCTTGGCAAAGATCGGCGATACGATCGCTCGCGAGGTTGCTGGTCATCAGGATTAGGGTGTTGCGGAAGTTGATCTCCCGTCCTTCACCGTCGTTGGCTACGCCCTTGTCGAAGATCTGGTAGAAGACGTTCATTACGTCCGGATCGGCTTTCTCGACTTCATCAAGCAGCACGACCGAGTACGGCTTCTGGCGAACGGCCTCGGTGAGCATGCCGCCTTCGCCGTAACCTACATAACCCGGCGGCGCCCCGATCAGGCGGGATACGGTGTGTTTTTCCTGAAACTCGGACATGTTGATTGTGGTGAGGAAACGTTCGCCGCCATAGAGCAGGTCGGCCAAGGCGAGTGCGGTTTCGGTCTTGCCTACGCCGCTTGGGCCTACCAGCAGAAAGACGCCGACCGGCGCATCGGGCTTGTTCAGTCCAGCAGCCGTGGCTCGCATGGAGCGGTCCAGTGCTTCGATGGCCTGTTCCTGCCCGCGCACACGTTGGCGCAGATCAGCAGCAAAGCTGAGTACCTTGCTGTTGTGCTCGCGCGCCAGCTGGGAGAGCGGTACGCCGGTCCAGTGGCTGATAACTTCAGCCACTAGGCGAGGGCAGACCTCGAAACTCACCAGCCGCTCGGCGGCTTGGGCACTTGCAAGCTCTACCTGAAGGTCCCTTAGCTCGGCTTCGAGCTGTTCAAGATCAGGACGGGTTTCGTCATCGGATACGCTCTCGGGCGATGTTCGAGCAGTCGCGCATTGCTTGCGCAGATCCAATAGCCTCTCGGCCAGCGCACGCTGAGCGGACCAGCGGGTTTCCAGCTGCTCGAGTTCTGCGCGGGCTGCCGCCAGTCGCGTTTCCAGGCCGTCGAGGATGTCGGTGTCAACGTGCAAGCCTGCATCGAGGTCACGGTGCAGCGCGAATCCCTGGCGTTCGGCCTCGGCGATCTCGCCGCGCAAGCGCTCAAGAGCTTCGGGTGCGGCCGCAAGGCTGATGCGTACCCGGGCGCAGGCGGTGTCTAGAACATCCACGGCCTTGTCGGGCAATTGGCGGCCGGCCAGGTAGCGGGCCGATAGCTCTGCGGCGGCCACGACGGCGTCGTCGCGCAGGTAAATGCCGTGGCTCTTTTCATACACCGGTGCGAGGCCGCGCAGGATGGTCACTGCTTCGTCTACGGTGGGCTCGTGAAGCTGGACGGGCTGGAAGCGTCGTGCGAGGGCCGGGTCCTTCTCGAAATACTTCTTGTATTCGCTCCAAGTGGTAGCCGCGATGGTGCGCAACTCGCCTCGGGCCAATGCCGGCTTGAGCAAGTTGGCGGCATCGCCACTGCCAGCCTGGCCGCCAGCGCCGATCAGGGTGTGGGCTTCATCGATGAACAGGATGATCGGCTTGGGCGAGGCTTTGACCTCGTCGATAACGCCTTGCAGCCGCCGTTCGAATTCGCCTTTCACGCTCGCGCCTGCCTGCAGCAAACCAAGGTCCAGGCACAGCAGCTCGACGTCCTTTAGCGCGTCAGGCACTTCACCATTGGCAATGCGCAGCGCCAGCCCTTCGACGATGGCAGTTTTACCGACGCCTGCTTCGCCGACCACGATCGGGTTGCTCTTGCGACGGCGCGCAAGGATGTCGATCATCTGGCGGATCGCCGCGTCGCGGCACAGCACCGGGTCAAGCTTGCCGTCGCGGGCTTGCTGGGTGAAATTGTGAGTGAATCGTGACAGGTTGGATTCGCCCGCTGGCGCGGACTTACCGGCGGCCGGCTGTGGTTGCTGAGCCAATGCGAACTCGCGCAGCCGTTCGGCGTTCAGGCGCGACAGTAGCGGTTGGTAGTGGCTGCCGGCGTAACGCATCGGGTTGCGCAGCAGTGCCAGGATCAGCGCGGCTTGGTCGATCTGGCTCTGGCCGAGTTCAAGGTTCCCGACCAAAAGAGCGTCCTGCAGCCACTGCACCAGTTCTGCCGAAAACACCGGGTTGCGCGATTCACTGTGTTCGCCACGCGGTTGCAACGCTTGGGAGAGCGCGCCTGCGTCGACATCGGCGTCCTGGAGCGCGCGCGTCAGCAAACCTTCGGGTCGCTCCAACAATCCGAGCAGCAGGTCTTCGAGGAGAATTTTGCTGCCGCCACGCACCGCACAGCGCTCGGCTGCAGTTTCGAGATCGCGCTTGGTCTCGGCGTCGAGTGCCTGAACCAGTTGTTGAAGGTCTACGTTAATCATTTCATCGTCCTTAATGAGTCTGGCTGCCCAGGGTGACCATGCCGTCGGCGCATTCGCTGCCAAGCCAGCTGGTCCAGCCAAGGCGACAGGGGTTTTCGGCGCCGATGCGCATTTCGCGGATTTCGTCGCGGCGCAGTTCCAGGCGTATGTCGTAGTCGAGGGGGTCGCGCAGGGTGAAGCGAACCAGCGCGCAGAGCGGCTGGTAGCCGCTGCCTACAGGCAGGAATTCGTGGAAGCGGTCCCAGCTGAGCTGGCGAATGTGGATGCGGAATTTGCCGCCGCGATCGCGTACCCGATCACCGAGCACCAGGCTCTCGCCGAGCTGACTGTTGGCGAGCCCCAGGCGATTCTGTTGCTCGGCAAGTATTTCGACCTGACGCTCCAGACACTGCTCGATGCGCAGGTCGGCATGCTTGAAGTAGTAGCGCAGCACCGACTCGATCAACGCGGCCGAATGCGCCCGCAGGCTGAGAAGACCCAAATAGGGCAGCAAGCGCTTCCAGTTGAGCTCGGAGGCGGCCCGGATCTGTTCACCGCCCAGGCCGATCAGGGCAAACAGCTGTTCGGACAGTGGATCGCGCGCGCCGCTGGTAAAGCGCGCGCGGTAGCGGTACTTCTGCCAGATCGGCAGCATCAAACGCTGCAAGCGGTTGTTGAATAGGTCGAGGAAGTCGCGTGTCGGGTTTCCTTCGGTGCTGTCGCCCAGGGCCTGCTCACCATAGAACGCTGGCAGTGGCGATCCGGCACCCAACAGGCTGACCAGATTTATGCGCAGGCGTGCACGTAGCTCGCAGCGCTCCTGAAAAAACTCAACGCGATCGACGTCACTGCCGGGAAACCCCAGGCTCGGGTTGGCCTGGAACTCAAGGTGCTCGTAGAGCGCCTCTTCGTCCAGATCGGGATGTGCTGCCTTCAGACGGTCCATCACCAGTAGCACACCCTGGAACAGGCTGTACTCGCGGATGCCCCGGCTGATCCGGTTTAGAGCAGGGGTTGCTGCCCCATGCGCGGCGTCCATTGGTACACCTCTCCTTGTGTGCTCCTGACGCGCAGCTCGTGATACGAGTTGAGGCTGGCGTACAGCGCAAAGAATTCATTAAGTATCGAAGCGAAAAGGAACAGATCGCCTTCGCCCAGATAACCCTCTGGGTCCATCACCAGTTCGGTGCGCACGCCACGAACTGGCAGGCCACGGTGCAGCCGATCGACGTGTTGATGGCCGATCTGCTTGAGCCCACCGAGCAGGCGTTTGCTGACCTTTTCGGCGTGCTGGTCGTAGTAGCGCGGTAGGTCATAGGTTTCGAGGATGACTTTGAGCGCCTCGACGTTGGCCAGCGACAGGTAGTTGAGCGACATATTGCTGATCAGCTTCCAGAGAAAGTCGCGGTGCAATGGCGGCGCGTAGCTGGGCGTGACTGGGCTGATGTTCCGGAAGGTCAGGAATTCCGGCGTGTCTTCGCTGGGCAGGCAGATGTCACCCAGCCGAAGTTGGCGCGGCAGGTTCTGGTTGGTGCAGGTAAGTTCGATGGACAGTGTCTCGTGTTGGTCGAGATTGCGCAGGCCGAAGCTAAGGTATGTCTCTAGCCCATCGCCTAGCATTGACGGCTGCTGGCGCACGCTGTAATGCGGTCGCGCCACGGGCACGTCGAAACTCGGGTCGTGCTCGAAGGACTCAAATGGCACGTATTCTTCATAGCCCATGCCGCCGGGCTTCCAGCCGGTGACGCGGTCGACCGAAAATACACCGCAGTGGTTGCTATTAAGTTCCGATGGCAGCAACAGATACTGGTCCTGCTTGCCGTCCAGGCGAATCGGGATGGCGTCGTGCTCAAACAGGTTCACCACTGGCGTGCAATACAGACGCACGTTTTCCAGTGTCGGGCGGATTCGCTGCACGCCGGCCTTGTGAATGTCGAAGCGCAGTTCGAAGCCCCGGGCCTGTTCCAACACTTCTTGCGGCAGGCGCCTCAGTGCATCGAGGCCCAGCAGGTCGATGAACAGGAACTTCTCCTGAAAGGCGAAGTATTCCTGCAGGTAGCGATAACCGCGGAAGGTGTTAAGCGGGTAGGGGATCAGCGCCTGGTCTTCGGTAAATCCCACCGGTTGCAACTTCGTCGGATCGATATGGAGCGCGGGCAGGTCAATACCGAAACCGTCGGTAAAGGGTTTTCCCTTCGCATCCAGCGCGACCAGCTGCACGCCAGCGACATTGCGCAGCAGGCTCAGGTAGAGCATCTGACTGATGTAGCGCTCGCCAGCAAGATGAAGGCGCAGCTGCTTGAGGTTCAACTCGCCGAGATGACCGTCGGCCGTCATCTGCAGGCGAAGACTGAGCAGTGCGCCGCGGCCCTTGACCGAATAATCCAGCCCGTCGAGCGCCAACGGCAACACTTCAGTGGCGTAAGCGGTGCGAAAACGGCAGGTCACACCCTGGATCGGCTTGGATTCGACCGGCGTGTTGCGCGGCACCATGAGTGCTGGCCCTGGGCGTTTGACCGGGTCGAACTGCAACATGCTGAACGCCGGTAGAGGGCGCATGTAGTTTGGCCACAGCAGGTGCATCAACGAGTGGGTCAGCTCCGGCAGCTCGTCATCGAGCTTCTGCCGCAGCCGGCCCGTGAGAAAGGCAAAGCCTTCCAGCAGCCGCTCGACGTCCGGGTCACGCCCCGCTTGTCCCAGAAACGGCGCCAGCGCCGGGCTGCGCTCGGAGAAGCGCTTGCCGAGTTGGCGCAGGGCGGTGAGTTCGCTCTGGTAGTAGTTGTTGAAAGACATCAGCCGGCCATCCCTGTAATACGCATGGTCAACCGCCAATCACAATGGTGCTGGATCCGGCGATCACCGGATTGCCGTGATCACCCGTCGTACCTACCGTAGTAGCCGGCTTGCCGTTAATCAGCACTGTTGGGATGACTGCACTGGCCAATGCGCTGCCGCAGGACGTCGGGTCGCCCATACGGGCGGCAGGCATGCCGTCGAGTAGCACGTCAGGAGAGCCGGCTGCGATCGGGTTGGTTCCGTGGCCCTTTTTCGGGCAATCGGTGGGGTCTCCCTGGCGGGCTGCGGGTTTACCAGACATCAGGCTCTCCTTAGTGGACTTTCACTTGTCCGCTGCCATCCAGGCTCGCGGAGAAACTCACGTGACGCTTGAATCCGTCGATTTCCAGCAGGCCTTCGATGGCGAAAGACAGGCTCAGTGGATCGTGGTCGCGGGGCAGGGATATCACCCGGACCTGGCTCAAGCGCGGTTCGTACGCCTCGATGAAGCGTTCGATGGCGATGCGCGCCTGTTGCAACGAGTCGTGCAACGACAGGCGCATATCGTTCAAATCGGGCAACCCGTAGTCGGGCAACGTCTGCACGCTGCCCGCTCGGGTGCTGAGCATTTTGGCCAGATGGGCAGCCACCGAAGCCATTGCCGCGACTTCGCGACTCCAGCCGGCGCGCTTGTCGGCGTCACCTCCGAGGCGTTCGAAAAGGCTGCCGTAGGCCATGGATGCTTATTCCTTGTCCAGCTTGCCAACCAGGGACAGGGTGAAATCGGCACCCATGTACTTGAAGTGCGGACGCACGTTCAGGCTAACGCGGTACCAGCCCGGCTCACCCTCGACATCGCTGACGACCACTTGCGCGGCGCGCAGCGGACGACGGCTACGGACTTCGGAGCTTGGATTCTCCTGGTCAGCTACGTACTGGCGGATCCACTTGTTCAGTTCTAGCTCCAGGTCGGTGCGCTCTTTCCAGGCGCCGATCTGCTCGCGCTGCAGCACTTTGAGGTAGTGCGCCAGGCGGTTAACGATGAACAGGTAGGGCAGCTGGGTGCCGAGCTTGTAATTGAGCTCAGCGTTCTTGCCTTCTTCGCTGTTGCCAAAGAACTTCGGCTTCTGTGTGGAATTGGCCGAGAAGAACGCAGCGTTATCACTGCCCTTGCGCATGGTCAGGGCGATGAAGCCTTCATCGGCCAGTTCGTATTCACGACGGTCGGAGACGAGGACTTCAGTTGGGATCTTTGTTTCGATCTCACCCATGCTTTCAAAATGGTGCAGGGGGAGGTCCTCGACCGCGCCGCCGCTCTGTGGGCCGATGATGTTCGGGCACCAGCGGAACTTGGCGAAGCTGTCGGTCAGACGGCTAGCAAACGTGTAGGCGGTGTTGCCCCACAGGTAATGCTCGTGGCTGTTGGCTACGTTTTCCTTGTAAACGAAGGATCTGACCGGGTTGTCTTCCGGATCGTAGGGGTTGCGCAGCAGGAAGCGTGGAACGGTCAGGCCGACGTAACGGGCATCTTCCTGCTCGCGGAAGCTCTGCCATTTGGCAAACTGCGGGCCTTCGAAGTGATCCTTCAGGTCCTTGAGGTCCGGCAGACCCGTGAAGCTTTCCAAGCCGAAGAACTTCGGACCGGCCGCGGCGATGAAAGGCGCGTGGGACATGCTGGCAACCGACGCGACGTACTGCATGGTCTTGATGTCAGGTGCGCTCGGATCAAAGAAGTAGTTGGCGATAAGCGCGCCGACCGGCTGGCCGCCAAACTGGCCGTACTCAGCAGTGTAGATGTGCTTGTACAGGCCGGATTGAACGACTTCCGGGCTGTCTTCGAAATCGTCGAGCAGGTCCTGCTTGGACGCGTTGAGAACCTCGAGCTTGATGTTCTCGCGGAAGTTGGTGCGATCGACCAGCAGCTTGAGGCCGCGCCAGGAGGATTCCAGCGCCTGGAATTGCTGGTGGTGGAGAATCTCGTCCATCTGACGGCTGAGTTTGGCGTCGATTTCCGCGATCATGCGGTCGACCATGGCCTTTTTGACTGGCTCGTGTTCGTTCTGTGGCTTGAGCAGTTCTTCGATGAAGGCCGACACGCCGCGCTTGGCGATGTCATAAGCCTCGTCATCGGGGGTCAGTTTGGTTTCGGCGATGATGCGGTCGAGGATGCCTAGCTCGGCTAGGTTTTTGCCGCTTTCGACGGCTGCTGCATTGATGCTCATTGTGTTGGCTTTCCTTGTCGGAGATTCAGGCGTCCAGTTGTTCTTTCGCGGCGAGGCCCAGCTCACCGAGTACGCGGTCGCGCGAGACGTCATCGGCTAGCACGCTTTCGATCGCTTTGCGGAAGGCCGGGGCGTTGCCCAGCGGGCCTTTGAGTGCGACCAGCGCGTCGCGCAGTTCCATCAGCTTCTTCAGTTCCGGAACTTGCTCGACCAGGTTGGCCGGGTTGAAGTCCTTCATCGAGTTGATGTTCAGCTGCACGGCCAGCTCTTCGTCGGTGGGCTCATCCTGCAGGCGGTTTGGCACCGAGAAGGTGAGGTTCAGCTCCTGCTTGGCCAAGACTTCGTCGAAGCTGTTCTTGTCGATGGCGATCGGCTTGCGGTCTTCGATCTTGCGGTCGTCAGGGCGCTGAGTGAAGTCGCCGAGCACCATCAATTTCAGTGGGAGCTCCAGCTCTTCCTGAGCGCCGCCGGTCGAGGGCTTAAAGGTGACATTGATGCGTTCTTTTGGGGCTACCGAGCCTTCTTTGGCCATGGGTCTTCTCCTTTGCGTTTACGGCCCGGGGGCCTAATCGAGTACCACTTCGAGATCGAGGTGGCACAGCCTGCGGTAAATCTCATCCTTGCTTTCACGCACGGCGTGGTTCTGCGGCAGCAGCTCGCAGCAGCTATGCAACAGACGCAGCACCTCGAGGGCGAGATCGGGTTCCCAATCGCCGAGGCCTGTGGCCTGCAGCGTCTGATCGAGCGATTCGAGCTGGGTTTTGGCCAGGTCGTATTTTTTGGCCTGAAAGCACAGGCGGGCCAACGTCAGTTGCCAGAAGAAACGCTCACGCCCACCTCGTGCCTGGTTAAGCCCGAGCTTGAGCTTTTGTACGGCGCTCTTGAGGCCGTCCTTGCGCAGGTGTGGCAGAACGTCTTGAAGCGCTTCTTCCCAGGCGGGCGTCGTACCGCTCTGGTTGCTGATCGATTCGCTCGGTGCCTGTGACGGTTGTACGTGCGGCATCACTCGAGCGCTGATCCAGGCGCGGGTTTCGGCATCGGCGAAAGGGGCGCCATCATGAAAACGCAGCTCGTCGAGGCCCGGCATGCGTTGCAGGAACAGCGCGAGCTGGATTTCAACCTCCCGCATCGCCTGTTCTGCGTCGAGCTCGTTCAAGCATTCCCAGGCCAGGCGTTGACCGTCGAGCCAGAAAGGGGCCCGCGCTATGCTCGTCTCCAGATCTGTTAGCAGATCAGCATAGAGCCCTTGTGCGAAACGCTCGCGATAGCTGGCAAGCTTGTCTGCCGGGACGCCGCGTAGGGCAGTAATCTGCTCGGCGTTACGCTCCGGCAGGATGTCGATCGGCAGCCATAGCAGCGTACGCGCCAGACGAAGCGGCTTCAGGTCGGTAGCTTTCTGCTTAAGCCACCAGCTGCACAGTGGGCGTGCCTGGTCTTGCAGGCTACGCAGGCTTTTGTGCGCGTCCTTTTCATGCTCGACTAGTGCAATTGAGTTAAAGACCTGAGCAGCGGCTTGTTTGACCTGGGCTATGGCTGTGCCGACGGGCCCCTGGTGTGGATGGGCATTGCCGGCACGCTTAACCATTTCGTCGAGCCGTCGGCAGAGAGGCAGAAGCAAAGGGGCCTGCGTGCCTAGATGGCTAGCAAGGCAGTTCTCAAGATTTCGTAGTTCAATTGCAACCTGTTCGAACAACGAGAGCTGCTCGCCCATCGGAACATGATCTGCCAGCACCTGCTCCAGGCGTGGCACCAGCCAGCTGATGGCTGCTGCTCGAGTGCGTGGTTTAAGAGGATGGATTTCGTTCCAGTGATCTCGGCACAGGCGGCCGACCATGGCGAGACCGGCATGGAGCCCAACGAACGAATCCTGCTGATACAAGCTCCAGGTGAGCCAAGACGCTAGTTTTAGGTCTTTAGTCCTTGTCGCTAAGAGATGTTCGCTGCCATTACGAATGACTTCCCAATCTACAGCCCCTGCGACGTGAACAGAGGAAGCTTTGCCTAGCTCTTGCTCAAGTATTTCGTACTCGGGCGCGTAGCGAGCGTCTTCGCCTGCGAACGAGCCTGCTGCTATGGGCGAGTTGGCTAGCTCAAGATAGCGAGCTGCCAGCTGGGTAGAGAACGTCATTCCATGACTCAACTGGTTCCAGCAGGCAGCTAAGCTGCATTGCTGGGCGCTTCATGCGCGGTAATTGCGGCGTATATGTACGCCTTGAGGTGCGCATCCTAGGCGTGGCCTCTCGCGGTGACTGTGAAGTGGTTTCCAACTAACGGTGTGCTGGCCCTTTTGTCCGGCTATGAATGTCCAATATGTGTAGCAGTTAACTGCTCAGCAGGTTTTTGCGGCGAACCTTAACGGCCAACGGTGGTCTGCCGTGCCTCTTCTAGCATCGCCATTACTCCATGTCGTATGCCTCTATATAAGGATGGCTTCATGGGGGCTGTGTCAGAAATACGTGGGCAGTGAAAAACCCAAAACAACCGTTGACGTGAGAATCTGAGTGCCTATAATGCGCACCTTCTCCGGCGCAGGCCTTTAGCGAAACCTCTTGTAAATCAAGAAGTTATCGAAAATAAAGGCTTGCACGGATGGCGAATTCGCCGAACTCAGTAGTGAAACGACGCATCGCCGATGGTAGTGTGGGGCTTCCCCATGTGAGAGTAGGTCATCGTCAAGCTTCTACACCAAACCCCCGATCTTCGTAAGAGGATCGGGGGTTTGTCTTTGAGTGCAATAAAATCGATGTACCTTGGCGCTGGCGGTCTTAATTTCACCGCTTGAAGGAGGGGGTATGAATAACTTGCTACGGTTACTCAGTGACGGTCGCTTTCATTCCGGCGAAGAGCTAGGGCTTGCTCTTGGTGTAAGTCGGAGTGCAGTCTGGAAATATCTGCAGCGATTCGAGAGTGACTGCGGCCTAGAACTATTCAAAGTGCCCGGGAAGGGTTATCGCTTAGCAGAGCCGCTTTCGCTATTAAATTACGAAGACAGTTTCGCTGTAGCGGATCGCCTTGGCTGGCGGCTCTATCTGCTCGAGACTACCGACTCTACTAATGCTGAGGCGTTAAGGTTGCTACAGTCGGGCGTTCCAGCGCCGTTTGTGGTAATGGCGGAGGGGCAAACTGCAGGGCGAGGCCGAAGAGGGCGCGAATGGGCGAGTCCTCCCGCTCAGAATATCTATTACAGCTTAGCGTTGAAGGTTTCAAACGGTATTCAGGGCCTATCTGGATTGAGCCTGGTCGTTGGTCTGGCTGTACTACGTGCTCTTCGCCGCTTAGGTGTTGAAGGTGTGGGGTTAAAGTGGCCAAACGATGTATATGCGGACGGTAGGAAGATCGCTGGCATTCTGATTGAGTTAAATGGTGATCCGGCAGACGCATGTCATGTGATTATTGGAATTGGGGTGAATGTAAACATGAGGCCAGGATCCCTGAACATCGGCCAGCCTTGGACGACTGTGCGGGAACAGACGGGGCGCTTGGCGAGTCGCGCTGACCTGTCGCAGTTTCTCAGTGAGTCCATGTATCACTATATAGGCAGGCACTCCCGTGAAGGCTTCTCCTCGTTGCGAGAGGAGTGGGAAGCAAACAATATCTGGTACGGTAAGAGCTGTGTCTTAAGTACCGGCGCCCAGCAGGTTAAGGGTGTAATGAATGGTATTGATGAGCAGGGGGCGCTGCGCCTATGGATCGAAGGGCGCGGAGAGCAGTGCTTTAGTGGTGGGGAATTAAGCTTGAGGCTCGATCATGATTCTTGAACTGGATTGTGGCAACAGCCTCATTAAGTGGCGCGTGATATCGGCTGCAGATGGGTCGTTGCTAGCCTCCAGTGTCACGAGCCAAGCGGCTGACCTGGCGCAGGAGTTGCTGGTCCATGGTGTCGGAAAAATTACTCGCTGCCGCTTGGTCAGTGTCAGGAGCGAAGAGGAAATCTGTGCGCTGGTAGATGTTCTATCTAGTGCATTGGGAGTGGAGGTGTTGAGGGTGTGCCCGGCCAAGGACGTCGCTGGGGTTACAAATGGTTATCGGGACCAGGGCCGCTTGGGGCTGGACCGTTGGTTGGCAATCATCGCTGCGTATGGCATGTGCCAAGGGCCGTGCCTGATCATCGACTTGGGTACTGCCGTCACCGTAGATTTGGTGGCCTGTGGGGGTGTTCACCTTGGTGGTTATATAGCGCCAGGCATCGCGCTTTTACGTGGTCAGCTGGTTGCGCATACACGTCGCATCCAGTACGAGCCTGCTGAGACTTCCGTTGCGTTGGGTGCCATTACACCAGGTAGAAGCACTGCTGAAGGTGTCGAGCGGGGTTGTTTGATCATGTTGCGAAGCTATGTCGCCAGTCAGATTGGCCTAGCTGAAGATCAATTAGGAAAAGACTTCACCATCTATGTTACCGGGGGAGATGCAGCGCTGGTTGCAGACCTTCCCGGGGTGAGATGTGTGCCGGATCTGGTTTTCAGGGGGCTCGCGATAGCCTGCCCCTAAAGAGGTATCCATGCGCTGGCTTTTAATGCTGCTGGTAGTGCTGAATCTCCTGTTTTACCTCTATAACCTTAACCAGCGATCTCCGCTCGTTGAGGGGGAGGTAAAAACGGCTCGTGCTTCTTCTGGGGCGGATCTAAAGCTGCTTAGCGAAACTAAGTCACTAGCGCCCCGTGTGTCTTCAAATGACGAAGACGCTGGCTGTCTATTTCTCGGTGGTTTCGATCAGGAGTCGATGGCGCTGGCCATTGAGCAGCGTTTACTGAGCCGGGACATCGATTCTCGCGTCAAGTCTGTCGATGAGGCTGCGGGCATCGATTACTGGGTATATTTGCCGCCACTGGTATCCCGGCAGGCATCTCTCCGTCAGTTGAGAGAGCTACAGTCCCGCAATATAGACAGCTATATAATCACGGTAGGCGATCTTTCTAACGGGATTTCCTTGGGGATATTCTCCCGCAAAGACTCGGCTGAAAGCGTTGTAAGCCGTCTTCAGGGGATTGATTATGCTGCGTCGATCCGCGAGCTGCCGAGAACCCATCGCAGCTATTGGGTGCAGGTGGCAGGAGCGCGACAGCATCTTCTTGGCGAGCCGTTGCTTCGCGATCTCATGAGAGATTTTCCTGAACTTGAGCATCAACAAATGCCCTGCTCAAGCATTGCAAACTTAGAATAGTTCTCATAGAATGGCGCCCGCTCCGCAGCTGAGCCTTTATGGCTGGTGGTGGGGCAACTGTAGTGCAAGCTAACCTCAGGATTTTATTGAGAAAAAGCTTGACAGTGCAGATGAGGGCATTGAAAATGCGCCCTCGTTTTGGAGGGGTTCCCGAGCGGCCAAAGGGATCAGACTGTAAATCTGACGTCATCGACTTCGAAGGTTCGAATCCTTCCCCCTCCACCAGTTTTCAGCGTCGGCTCAGGCTAGCGCGGGTATAGTTTAGTGGTAGAACCTCAGCCTTCCAAGCTGATGATGCGGGTTCGATTCCCGCTACCCGCTCCAAGTTTGTATCGCGCAACATGATGCGCTCATGTAGCTCAGCTGGTAGAGCACACCCTTGGTAAGGGTGAGGTCAGCGGTTCAAATCCGCTCATGAGCTCCAATCTCAAAGGCAGATATGTATATATCTGCCTTTGTTTTAATGGTGGCGTGACTAGCTCAATTCAACGATGGGAGACGGTCTCGATGGCTAAAGAAAAATTCGAACGTAACAAACCGCACCTGAACGTCGGTACCATTGGTCACGTCGACCATGGCAAAACCACGCTCACCGCAGCGCTGACCAAGGTCTGTGCTGAAACTTGGGGCGGCTCTGCGCGTGACTTCTCGCAGATCGACAACGCGCCGGAAGAGAAGGCTCGTGGTATCACCATCAACACCTCCCACGTTGAATATGATTCCTCGATCCGTCACTACGCCCACGTTGACTGCCCAGGCCACGCTGACTATGTGAAGAACATGATCACCGGTGCTGCGCAGATGGACGGCGCGATCCTGGTTTGCTCCGCAGCTGACGGCCCCATGCCGCAGACGCGTGAGCACATCCTGTTGTCTCGTCAGGTTGGCGTTCCTTACATCGTTGTCTTCCTGAACAAGGCGGACATGGTGGATGACGCTGAGCTGCTTGAGCTGGTTGAGATGGAAGTGCGTGACCTGCTGTCGACCTACGACTTCCCGGGTGACGACACTCCGATCATTATCGGTTCTGCGCTGATGGCGCTGAATGGTCAGGACGACAACGAAATGGGCGTATCGGCCGTGCGTAAGCTGGTCGAAACTCTGGACAGCTACATCCCAGAGCCTGAGCGTGCCATCGACAAGCCGTTCCTGATGCCAATCGAAGACGTGTTCTCGATCTCCGGTCGCGGTACCGTTGTGACTGGTCGTGTTGAGCGCGGTATCGTCAAAGTTCAGGAAGAAATCGAAATCGTTGGTATCCGTGCCACGACCAAGACTACCTGCACCGGTGTTGAGATGTTCCGTAAGCTGCTCGACGAAGGTCGTGCAGGTGAGAACGTCGGCGTGCTGCTGCGTGGTACCAAGCGTGATGACGTCGAGCGTGGTCAGGTTCTGGCCAAGCCGGGCACCATCAAGCCGCACACCAAGTTCGAAGGCGAAGTCTACGTACTGAGCAAGGAAGAAGGCGGCCGTCACACTCCGTTCTTCAAAGGCTACCGTCCGCAGTTCTACTTCCGTACTACTGACGTCACCGGTAACTGCGAACTGCCAGAAGGCGTTGAGATGGTAATGCCGGGCGACAACATCAAGATGGTTGTCACCCTGATCGCTCCGATCGCCATGGAAGATGGTCTGCGCTTCGCGATTCGCGAAGGCGGCCGTACCGTTGGTGCCGGCGTGGTTGCCAAGATCATCGAATAATCGATTGATCTGATCTATTCGGGCCGGCATAATAGTCGGCCTGACTCTTGTTAGGCCAGTAGCTCAATTGGCAGAGCGGCGGTCTCCAAAACCGCAGGTTGGGGGTTCGATTCCCTCCTGGCCTGCCAAATTCAATATCGAGTTTGGCAGTATTTACAGGGTTCTAGCAGATGAATGTCAAAGCAGAAGCCAAAGACTCGCGCTTCGATCTGGTGAAGTGGCTTGTTGTGGCTGCTTTGGTGGTCGTGGCTGTGGTGGGTAATCAGTATTATGCCGCCGAGCCTATTCTGTACAGAGTTCTTGCTCTGCTCGTGTTTGCTGTTGTCGCTGCCTTTGTGGCGCTGCAGACGTCTAAAGGTCGTTCTTTCTTCATTCTTTTGAAAGAAGCGCGAGTCGAGATCCGAAAAGTCGTCTGGCCGACCCGTCAAGAAACCACTCAGACCACACTTATTGTTGTTGCGGTCGTGCTGGTGATGGCGCTGCTGTTGTGGGGGCTCGATTCCCTGCTCGGTTGGCTGGTTTCCATGATTGTAGGTTAAGGGTGTCCCGTGGCTAAGCGTTGGTACGTCGTTCATGCTTACTCGGGTTACGAGAAGCACGTGATGCGCTCGCTGATCGAGCGCATCAAGCTTGCCGGCATGGAGGATCATTTCGGCGAGATTCTTGTTCCCACTGAAGAAGTGGTCGAGATGCGTAACGGTCAGAAGCGCAAGAGTGAGCGCAAGTTCTTTCCGGGTTACGTTCTTGTTCAGATGGATATGGCAGAGGGCGCTTGGCACCTGGTAAAGGATACGCCGAGAGTGATGGGCTTCATTGGTGGTACCGCTGACAAGCCCGCGCCGATCACTGACAAGGAAGCAGAGGCTATTTTGCGTCGCGTTGCAGACGGTAGCGATAAGCCGAAGCCGAAGACGCTGTTTGAGCCCGGCGAGGTCGTGCGTGTTGCTGATGGTCCGTTTGCTGATTTCAATGGTGTTGTCGAGGAAGTCAACTACGAGAAGAGTCGCATCCAAGTTGCGGTGCTCATCTTTGGTCGTTCAACACCGGTAGAGTTGGAGTTCAGTCAGGTCGAAAAGGTCTAGCTGAAATAGAATCCCGTACCCCGCAGCTGATGGCTGCGGGGTTTTGTTGTCACTGGGATATTCAAGTGAGCAGGGGAGCCGAAAGGCGTTAGCACCCAGAATGGAGTATTTATGGCTAAGAAGATTCAAGCTTATATCAAGCTTCAGGTAAAGGCCGGTCAGGCCAACCCGTCGCCGCCAGTTGGCCCAGCATTGGGTCAGCATGGTGTCAACATCATGGAATTCTGTAAGGCGTTTAACGCTCGTACTCAAGGCCAGGAGCCAGGTCTGCCAACACCGGTAATCATTACCGTATATAGCGACCGCAGCTTCACATTCGAGACCAAGAGTACGCCAGCTGCAGTTCTGCTGAAGAAGGCTGCTGGCATCAGCAGTGGTTCTGCTCGCCCGAATACTCAGAAAGTCGGCACTGTTACCCGTGCTCAACTTGAAGAGATAGCGAAGACCAAGAATGCCGATTTGACCGCTGCTGATCTGGATGCGGCTGTGCGCACCATT
Organism: Pseudomonas sp. 9Ag; assembly: GCF_902506445.1. Taxonomy (NCBI): domain Bacteria; kingdom Pseudomonadati; phylum Pseudomonadota; class Gammaproteobacteria; order Pseudomonadales; family Pseudomonadaceae; genus Pseudomonas; species Pseudomonas sp. 9Ag. The sequence goes on along the minus strand of NZ_LR733836.1, from coordinate 3,736,222 downwards.
GCCGGCTCTGCCCGCAGCATGGGCCTGAACGTGGAGGGTGTGTAATGGCTAAGCTGACCAAACGCCAGAAGACTTTTGCTGAAAAAATCGAAGCGGGCAAGCAGTACTCGTTCGAGGATGCCGCCACTTTGTTGGCTCAGCTGTCCGCAGTAAAGTTCACCGAGTCCTTCGATATCGCTATCAACCTCGGTGTTGATCCGCGTAAATCCGACCAGGTTGTGCGCGGCGCTACCGTTCTGCCTAACGGCACCGGCAAGACCGTTCGCGTCGCCGTGTTCACGCAAGGGCCGGCCGCAGAGGCTGCTCTGGCTGCAGGTGCTGATCGCGTTGGTATGGATGAACTGGCTGCCGAAATGAAAGGCGGCGACCTGAACTATGACGTCGTTATCGCTTCGCCGGATGCCATGCGCGTAGTTGGCCAGCTGGGTCAGATCCTTGGTCCTCGCGGCCTGATGCCAAACCCGAAGGTCGGTACCGTGACGCCAGACGTTGCGACTGCCGTAAAGAACGCGAAGGCCGGTCAGGTGCGCTTCCGTACTGACAAGAACGGTATCATTCATACATCGGTCGGCAAAGTTGGTTTCGAAGCTGGTCAGTTGAAGCAGAACGTCGAAGCGCTGCTCTCGGACCTCAAGCGTCTGAAGCCGTCCACTTCCAAAGGTATCTATGTCAAGCGCGTCACCCTGAGCACCACCATGGGTCCAGGCTTGATCATCGATCAGGCGTCGCTCGAGGCGTAAGGCATATTGCGCCCTGCTTGGCAGGGTGCGACACATTGGGGTCCCTGCCTGGCGGGGGCTATCCAAGACCGTAGGCGACGGAAGTCTTAAACAGTAGAAGCTCTGCTTTTTCAAGCCTACGCAGAGGTGCTCCCGATTCGTACCGAATCAGACACCAAAACCCGTCCAGTTTCGATTGGGCGAACCGGTAACATCCAGGAGTAAGAACCCGTGGCAATCAAACTCGAAGACAAGAAAGCCATCGTCGCTGAAGTCAACGAGGCTGCCAAAGCTGCCCTGTCCGCTGTCGTGGCCGATGCCCGTGGCGTGACTGTGTCGGCCATGACCGGACTCCGTAAAGAGGCCCGCGAGGCTGGTGTATATGTGCGTGTAGTACGTAATACCCTGCTGCGCCGCGCTGTTGAAGGCACTCAGTACGATGTGCTCAATGACGTGTTCAAAGGCCCGACCCTTATTGCTTTCTCCAATGAACATCCGGGCGCTGCTGCTCGCATCTTCAAGGAGTTTGCCAAGGGTCAGGATAAGTTCGAGATCAAGGCAGCCGCATTTGAAGGTCAGCTCATAGCAGCCAACCAGATCGACGCTTTGGCAACTCTGCCGACCTATGATGAGGCGATTTCCCAGCTGATGAGCGTGATGCAAGGCGCTACCAGCAAGCTGGCTCGTACATTGGCGGCCGTTCGCGACCAGAAAGAAGCAGCCGCGGCCTAACTCGCGCGCAGCATTTTTCGATTTTCTTTTGAATTAGATGGCCGCAGGCCGTCAACCATATACAGGAATTTAGAGTCATGGCTCTGACCAACGAAGACATCATCAACGCCGTTTCTGACATGTCCGTGATGCAGGTTGTTGAACTGATCAAGGCAATGGAAGAGAAGTTCGGTGTGACCGCTGCAGCTGCTACCGTCGCTGCTGCCGGCCCGGCTGCTGCCGCTGCTGAAGAGCAGACTGAATTCAACGTCATGCTGCTGGAAGCTGGCGAAAAGAAAGTAAACGTGATCAAGGCAGTTCGCGAGCTGACCGGTCTGGGCTTGAAAGAAGCCAAGGCAGTCGTTGATGGCGCCCCTGGCGTGGTCAAGGAAGGCGTTTCCAAGGACGAAGCCGAAGCTGCTAAGAAAGCCCTGGAAGAAGCAGGCGCTAAAGTCGAGCTCAAGTAAGCGCGACCTTGCGTCTACAGCCGAAGCAACTCGCGTAAGGCTGATGGCTGGTGGCTTTTGCCACCGGCCTTTTTCCGTTATAGCTGCCTGTTGAGTATTCGGCAGTTTGAACGGAAGACAACCGCTCCGGTGGGCGGTGCGAATCACAGGATTCGCAAGATTTTCTGGCTGCTCCCGTCGGGAGAGGCCAAACAAGCAGGTGACCAAGCTGGGGAACGCTGATGGCTTACTCATACACTGAGAAAAAACGAATCCGCAAGGACTTTAGCAAGTTACCGCACGTGATGGACGTGCCGTATCTTTTGGCCATCCAGCTGGATTCGTACCGCGAATTCCTGCAGGCGGGAGCGACCAAGGATCAATTCCGCGATATTGGCTTGCATGCAGCCTTCAAATCCGTTTTTCCGATAATCAGCTATTCCGGCAATGCGGCGCTGGAGTACGTCGGCTATCGCCTGGGCGACCCGGCCTTTGACGTAAAGGAATGCGTGTTGCGCGGCGTGACTTTTGCCGTACCGCTGCGGGTAAAGGTTCGCCTGATCATCTTTGATAAAGAATCGTCCAGCAAAGCGATCAAGGACATCAAGGAACAAGAAGTCTACATGGGGGAAATTCCCCTGATGACCGAGAACGGTACCTTCATCATCAACGGTACCGAGCGCGTTATCGTGTCTCAGTTGCACCGTTCTCCAGGTGTCTTCTTCGATCACGATCGTGGCAAGACCCACAGCTCCGGCAAGTTGCTGTATTCCGCGCGTATCATTCCGTATCGTGGCTCGTGGCTGGACTTCGAGTTCGATCCGAAGGACGCGGTTTTCGTGCGTATCGACCGTCGCCGCAAGCTGCCTGCCTCGGTGCTTCTGCGAGCGTTGAATTACGGCACTGAAGAAATCCTCGACGCGTTCTACGACACCAACGTGTTCCACGTTAAGGGCGAAGCGCTAAGCCTTGAGCTGGTTCCGCAGCGTCTGCGCGGCGAAATCGCCTCGTTCGATATCACCGACGAGAACGGGAAAGTGATCGTTGAGCAGGGTCGCCGCATTACCGCGCGCCATATCAATCAGCTCGACAAGTCTGGTATCAAAGCGCTCGACATGCCTATGGACTACGTCCTAGGGCGCACCACGGCGAAGGCTATCGTGCATCCGGCGACTGGAGAAATCATTGCCGAATGCAACACCGAGCTGACCGTAGAAGTGTTGGCCAAACTGGTCAAGGCACAGGTTGTTCGGTTCGAGACCTTGTATACCAACGATATCGATTGTGGTCCGTTCATTTCAGACACGCTGAAAATCGATTCGACAACCAACCAGCTCGAAGCGCTGGTCGAGATCTATCGCATGATGCGTCCTGGCGAGCCGCCAACCAAGGACGCTGCCGAGACGCTGTTCAACAATCTGTTCTTCGCATCAGAACGCTACGATCTGTCGGCCGTTGGCCGGATGAAGTTCAACCGTCGTATCGGTCGTACCGAGATCGAAGGTTCGGGCGTTCTCAGTCGCGAAGACATCGTTGCAGTATTGAAGACGCTGGTCGACATTCGTAACGGCAAAGGTGTAGTCGACGATATCGACCACCTGGGTAACCGTCGCGTCCGCTGTGTTGGCGAGATGGCTGAGAATCAGTTCCGTGTCGGCTTGGTGCGCGTAGAGCGTGCGGTCAAGGAACGTCTGTCGATGGCCGAAAGCGAAGGCTTGATGCCGCAGGATCTGATCAACGCGAAGCCGGTTGCGGCGGCGGTGAAGGAATTCTTCGGCTCCAGCCAGCTGTCACAGTTCATGGACCAGAACAACCCGCTGTCGGAGATCACGCACAAGCGTCGTGTCTCCGCGCTCGGCCCGGGCGGTCTGACCCGTGAGCGCGCAGGCTTTGAAGTGCGCGACGTACACCCGACCCATTACGGCCGTGTGTGCCCGATCGAGACCCCGGAAGGTCCGAACATCGGCTTGATCAACTCGTTGGCTGCGTATGCCCGTACCAATCAGTACGGCTTCCTGGAAAGTCCGTACCGCGTTGTGAAGGAAGGCGAAGTCACCGACGAGATCGTGTTCCTGTCGGCGATCGAAGAAGCGGACCATGTGATCGCGCAGGCCAGCGCCAAGCTGGACGGCCGCAAGTTGGTCGACGAGCTGGTTGCTGTTCGTCATCAGAACGAATTCACGGTCAAGGCGCCGGAAGACGTGACCCTGATGGACGTATCGCCAAAGCAGGTCGTATCCGTTGCTGCTTCGTTGATTCCATTTCTCGAGCACGACGACGCCAACCGCGCGTTGATGGGCTCGAACATGCAGCGTCAGGCCGTACCGACGCTGCGTTCGGATAAGCCGCTGGTCGGCACCGGGATGGAGCGCAACGTAGCTCGTGACTCCGGCGTTTGTGTTGTTGCTCGTCGTGGCGGCGTGATCGATTCGGTCGACGCAAGCCGTGTGGTCGTGCGTGTGCATGATGCGGAAGTTGAAACCGGTGAAGCCGGTGTCGACATCTACAACCTGACCAAGTACACCCGCTCCAACCAGAACACCTGCATCAACCAGCGTCCGCTGGTGAGCAAGGGTGATGTGGTCGAGCGCGGCGACATCATGGCAGACGGTCCGTCCACTGACATGGGCGAGTTGGCGCTCGGGCAGAACATGCGCGTCGCGTTCATGCCCTGGAACGGCTACAACTTCGAAGACTCGATCCTCCTGTCGGAACGTGTGGTTCAAGAAGACCGTTTCACCACCATCCACATTCAGGAACTGACTTGCGTTTCTCGTGACACCAAGCTCGGCCCAGAAGAGATCACGGCGGACATTCCGAACGTGGGCGAAGCTGCGCTGAACAAGCTGGACGAGGCGGGCATCGTTTACGTTGGTGCTGAAGTAGGCGCTGGCGACATTCTGGTAGGCAAAGTCACGCCAAAAGGCGAAACCCAGCTGACGCCAGAAGAAAAGCTGCTACGTGCCATCTTCGGTGAGAAGGCTTCTGACGTTAAGGACACCTCCCTACGCGTGCCGACCGGCACCAAGGGTACTGTCATCGACGTTCAGGTGTTCATTCGTGACGGTGTTGAGCGTGACTCCCGTGCGCTGGCTATCGAGAAGATGCAGCTAGACGAGATCCGCAAGGACCTCAACGAAGAGTTCCGTATTGTCGAAGGTGCGACATTTGAACGCCTGCGCTCCGCTCTTGTTGGCGCGACTGTCGAGGGTGGTGCCGGTCTCAAGAAGGGCGCCGTCATCACTGACGAGATGCTCGACGGTCTTGAGCATGGGCAGTGGTTCAAGCTGCGCATGGCCGAAGACGCACTGAACGAGCAGCTGGAAAAGGCGCAGGCCTATATTTCCGACCGCCGTCAGCTTCTCGATGATAAGTTCGAAGACAAGAAGCGCAAACTGCAGCAGGGCGATGACCTGGCGCCAGGCGTACTGAAGATCGTCAAGGTTTACCTGGCGATCAAGCGTCGCATCCAGCCGGGCGACAAGATGGCAGGTCGTCACGGTAACAAAGGTGTCGTCTCGGTCATCATGCCGGTTGAAGACATGCCTCACGATGCCAACGGCACGCCTGTAGACATCGTGTTGAACCCGCTGGGCGTACCTTCGCGTATGAACGTCGGTCAGATTCTCGAAACGCACCTGGGCCTTGCCGCCAAGGGTCTGGGCGAGAAGATCAACCGCATGCTGGAAGAGCAGCGCAAGGTCGCGGAGCTGCGCAAGTTCCTGACTGAGATCTACAACGAGATCGGTGGCCGTCAGGAAAATCTGGACGAGTTTAGCGACCAGGAAGTGCTGGATCTGGCCAAGAACCTGCGCGGTGGCGTGCCCATGGCGACCCCGGTATTCGATGGTGCCAAGGAGCGCGAGATCAAGGCCATGCTGAAGCTGGCGGATCTACCGGAAAGCGGCCAGATGCAGCTGTTCGATGGTCGGACGGGGAACAAATTCGAGCGTACGACCACTGTCGGTTACATGTACATGCTCAAGCTGAACCACCTGGTCGACGACAAGATGCACGCGCGCTCCACTGGTTCCTATAGCCTGGTCACCCAGCAGCCGCTGGGTGGTAAAGCGCAGTTCGGTGGTCAGCGTTTCGGGGAGATGGAGGTCTGGGCCCTGGAGGCGTACGGTGCCGCCTACACCCTGCAGGAAATGCTCACGGTCAAGTCGGACGACGTGAACGGGCGGACCAAGATGTACAAGAACATCGTGGACGGCGATCACCGTATGGAGCCCGGCATGCCGGAATCCTTCAACGTGTTGATCAAAGAGATCCGCTCGCTCGGTATCGACATCGATCTGGAAACCGAATAACCACGCACCGCCTAAGCGGCGCCCGGCATCAGCCGGGTGCCGCCGGTCCGTGAGGAGGAAAGGCCTTGAAAGACTTGCTGAATCTGTTGAAAAACCAGGGTCAAATCGAAGAGTTCGATGCCATCAAGATTGCATTGGCTTCGCCCGAGATGATCCGTTCCTGGTCCTTTGGCGAGGTCAAGAAGCCAGAGACCATCAACTACCGTACGTTCAAGCCCGAGCGTGATGGCCTGTTCTGCGCCAAGATCTTTGGCCCGGTCAAGGATTACGAGTGCCTGTGCGGAAAGTACAAGCGCCTCAAGCATCGTGGCGTGATCTGCGAGAAGTGCGGTGTGGAAGTCGCTTTGGCGAAGGTTCGTCGTGAGCGCATGGCGCACATCGAACTGGCTTCCCCAGTTGCTCATATCTGGTTCCTAAAGTCGCTGCCGAGCCGTATCGGCCTGCTGCTGGACATGACCCTGCGTGACATCGAGCGCGTGCTCTATTTCGAGAGCTACGTGGTGATTGATCCGGGCATGACCACGCTTGAGAAGGGCCAGCTGCTCAATGACGAGCAGTACTTTGAAGCGCTGGAAGAATTCGGTGACGATTTCGACGCCCGTATGGGTGCCGAGGCTGTGCGCGAGCTGCTGCACGAAATCGACCTGGAACACGAGATCGGTCGCCTGCGCGAAGAGATTCCGCAGACCAACTCGGAAACCAAGATCAAAAAGCTGTCCAAGCGTCTGAAGCTGATGGAAGCCTTCCATGGATCGGGCAACCTGCCGGAGTGGATGGTGCTTACCGTTCTGCCGGTATTGCCGCCGGATCTGCGCCCGCTGGTTCCGCTGGATGGTGGCCGCTTCGCGACTTCGGATCTAAACGATCTGTATCGCCGGGTGATCAACCGTAACAACCGTCTCAAGCGCCTGCTCGATCTGTCGGCGCCCGACATCATCGTGCGCAACGAAAAGCGCATGCTGCAGGAAGCCGTTGACGCGCTGCTGGACAATGGTCGTCGTGGTCGCGCCATCACTGGCTCGAACAAGCGTCCGCTGAAGTCCTTGGCCGATATGATCAAGGGCAAGCAGGGTCGTTTCCGTCAGAACCTGCTCGGCAAGCGTGTGGACTACTCCGGTCGTTCGGTTATTACCGTTGGCCCGACCCTGCGCCTGCATCAGTGCGGTCTGCCGAAGAAGATGGCCCTCGAGCTGTTCAAGCCGTTCATTTTCGGCAAGCTGGAAATGCGTGGCATGGCGACCACCATCAAGGCCGCCAAGAAGATGGTCGAGCGTGAACTGCCGGAAGTTTGGGACGTCCTCGCTGAGGTCATCCGCGAACATCCCGTGCTGCTCAACCGTGCACCCACGCTGCACCGTCTCGGCATCCAGGCTTTCGAACCGGTCCTGATCGAAGGCAAAGCCATCCAGCTGCACCCGTTAGTCTGCGCCGCTTACAACGCCGACTTCGACGGTGACCAGATGGCCGTTCACGTGCCGCTGACGCTGGAAGCCCAGCTCGAAGCGCGCGCGCTGATGATGTCGACCAATAACATCCTGTCACCGGCCAACGGTGAGCCGATCATCGTTCCATCGCAGGACGTGGTTCTGGGTCTGTACTACATGACCCGTGAAGCCATCAATGCCAAGGGCGAAGGGCGGGTATTCGCTGACCTGCAGGAAGTCGACCGCGTGTTCCGCGCTGGCGAGGCGTCGCTGCATGCCCGCGTCAAGGTGCGCATCAACGAGACCATCAAGGATCGCGACGGCTCGATCACCAAGAACACTCGCATCGTCGACACCACTGTCGGCCGCGCGTTGCTGTTCCAGGTGGTTCCGGCCGGCTTGGCATTCGACGTGGTCAACCAGCCGATGAAGAAGAAGGCGATCTCCAAGCTGATCAACCTGTGCTACCGCACGGTCGGCCTGAAGGACACAGTCATCTTTGCCGACCAACTGATGTATACCGGCTTCGCCTACTCGACCATTTCCGGTGTTTCCATCGGTGTGAACGATTTCGTAATCCCTGACGAGAAGGCACGCATCATCGATGCCGCCACCGAGGAAGTGAAAGAAATCGAGTCGCAGTACGCCTCCGGCCTGGTAACCCAGGGCGAGAAGTACAACAAGGTTATCGACCTCTGGTCGAAAGCCAACGATGAAGTCTCCAAGGCGATGATGGCCAACCTCTCGAAAGAGAAGGTCATCGATCGTGACGGTAACGAGGCCGAGCAGGACTCATTCAACTCGATGTACATGATGGCCGACTCTGGAGCGCGGGGTTCTGCTGCCCAGATCCGCCAGCTGGCCGGTATGCGTGGTCTGATGGCCAAGCCGGACGGCTCTATCATCGAGACGCCGATCACCGCGAACTTCCGTGAAGGTCTGAACGTACTCCAGTACTTCATCTCCACTCACGGTGCTCGTAAAGGTCTGGCGGATACCGCTCTGAAGACGGCCAACTCCGGTTACCTGACCCGTCGTCTGGTTGACGTGGCGCAGGATCTGGTGGTTACCGAGGTCGACTGCGGTACCGAGCAGGGCCTGTTCATGACGCCGCACATCGAGGGCGGCGACGTGGTCGAGCCGCTGGGCGAGCGCGTGCTGGGTCGTGTCATTGCGCGTGATGTACTCAAGCCGGGCAGCGAAGAAGTACTGGTTCCAGCTGGAACATTGGTTGACGAGCAGTGGGTTGACTTCATTGAGCTCAACAGCATTGACGAAGTTGTGGTTCGCTCGCCGATCAGCTGTGAAACCCGCTATGGCATTTGCGCCAAGTGCTACGGCCGCGATCTTGCTCGCGGGCATCAGGTGAACATCGGTGAGGCAGTGGGCGTTATCGCTGCGCAGTCGATTGGTGAGCCGGGTACTCAGCTGACGATGCGTACTTTCCACATCGGTGGTGCGGCCAGCCGGACCTCCGCGGTCGACAACGTCATGGTCAAGAATGGCGGCACCATCCGCCTGCATAACCTGAAGCACGTCGAGCGTGCTGACGGCGCGCTGATTGCGGTGTCCCGTTCCGGTGAGCTGGCGGTTGCTGACGACTTCGGTCGTGAGCGCGAGCGTTACAAGCTGCCTTACGGCGCCGTTATCTCCATTAAGGAAGGCGACAAGGTTGACGCGGGCGCGGTCGTGGCCAAGTGGGATCCGCACACTCACCCAATCGTCACCGAGATGAAGGGTGTCGTGACCTTCGTTGGCATGGAGGAAAACATCACCATCAAGCGTCAGACCGATGAGCTCACCGGCCTGACCAACATTGAAGTGATGGATCCGAAGGATCGCCCAGCCTCGGGCAAGGACATTCGTCCTGCGATCAAGATGGTGGATGCGAATGGCAAGGAACTGTTGCTGCCAGGAACAGATGTTCCGGCTCAGTACTTCCTGCCAGCCAACGCTTTGGTCGGTGTGGCGGACGGTGCCGAGATCAATGTGGGTGACGTTATTGCACGTATCCCGCAGGAAACCTCGAAGACCCGTGACATCACCGGTGGTCTGCCGCGCGTCGCCGACCTCTTCGAGGCGCGTCGTCCGAAAGAGCCGTCGATCCTGGCTGAAATCAGCGGCACCATCTCCTTCGGTAAGGAAACCAAGGGCAAGCGTCGCCTGGTTATCACGCCGACCGATGGTACCGATCCGTACGAAGAGCTGATTCCGAAATGGCGTCACCTCAACGTGTTCGAAGGTGAGCAGGTGAACAAGGGTGAGGTTATCTCGGACGGCCCGAGCAACCCGCACGATATCCTTCGTCTGCTGGGCGTGAGCGCGCTGGCCAAGTACATCGTCAACGAGATTCAGGACGTGTACCGCTTGCAGGGCGTGAAGATCAACGACAAGCACATCGAGACCATCCTGCGTCAGATGCTGCGCAAGGTCGAAGTGGCGGAGTCCGGTGATTCGAGCTTCATCAAGGGTGACCAGATGGAACTCACCCAGGTGCTGGAGGAGAACGAGCGTCTCTCTGCGGATGACAAGTTCGGTTCGAAGTACATCCGTGTACTCCTCGGCATCACCAAGGCCTCGCTGTCTACCGAGTCGTTCATTTCGGCGGCATCGTTCCAGGAAACCACCCGCGTCCTCACCGAGGCTGCGGTGACTGGCAAGCGCGATTATCTGCGCGGGCTGAAAGAGAACGTGGTCGTGGGTCGCCTGATCCCGGCCGGTACCGGTCTTCAGTATCACAGCGAGCGCAAGCGCAAGCGTGATGCTGAAAAACCGGTTCGCGTGAGTGCCGATGAAGTAGAAGCGGCGCTGACCGAGGCGCTCAATTCGAGCGGTAGCTGATTGGCGGTCTGCCCCGGCGTAAGTCGGGGCGCGCCTTGACGGTGGACAGGAAGCTCTTTAGACTCTTGTACCCCTAATTTGGCGGGGCCTTGCGCTCTGCCATTTTCGTTTGTGTCGAAAGACAACAGTGGAGCTAGTAGATGGCAACGATCAACCAGCTGGTACGCCAGCCGCGCAAGCGCGTCGTCGAGAAAAGCGACGTACCTGCGCTGCAGAACTGCCCGCAACGCCGTGGCGTGTGCACTCGTGTGTACACCACCACGCCAAAGAAACCGAACTCTGCACTGCGTAAAGTATGCCGTGTTCGTCTGACCAACGGTTTTGAAGTCGCCTCCTACATCGGTGGTGAAGGTCACAACCTGCAAGAGCACAGCGTCGTGCTGATCCGTGGCGGTCGTGTAAAAGACCTTCCCGGTGTTCGCTACCACACCGTGCGCGGTTCGCTGGATACCTCCGGTGTCAAGGATCGTAAGCAGGGCCGTTCCAAGTACGGCACCAAGCGTCCGAAGTAATCAGTATTTTTATTTATTTGAGTCGATAAGAGTAAGGTCGGGCGTAACCTCGTCGTTATCGTCCCGGGCTAACCTGAAGACCGTTTGAGGGCTTATCAATGCCAAGACGTCGTGTAGCAGCCAAGCGCGAGATCCTTGACGATCCGAAGTACGGAAGTCTGATCCTCGCCAAGTTCATGAACCACGTGATGGAAAGCGGCAAGAAGGCCGTAGCTGAGCGTATCGTTTATGGGGCCTTGGAAAAGGTCAAGGAACGCAAGAACAGCGATCCCCTGGAAATCTTCGAAAAAGCACTCGACGCCATCGCTCCGCTGGTCGAAGTGAAGTCCCGCCGCGTAGGTGGTGCGACTTACCAGGTTCCGGTCGAAGTTCGTCCGTCCCGTCGTAACGCGCTGGCCATGCGCTGGCTGGTAGATGCTGCGCGTAAGCGTGGTGAGAAATCCATGGCCCTGCGCTTGGCGGGTGAGCTGTCGGATGCATTTGAAGGTAAAGGCGCTGCTGTGAAGAAGCGTGAAGACGTGCACCGTATGGCTGAAGCCAACAAGGCCTTCTCGCACTACCGCTTCTAATTTTCAGCGTCATCAACTTGCGAGGGCTTTATGGCTCGTACTACCCCGATTAACCGCTACCGTAACATTGGTATCGTCGCTCACGTGGATGCTGGTAAAACCACCACCACTGAGCGCGTCCTTTTTTACACCGGCGTAAACCATAAAATGGGCGAGGTGCATGACGGCGCCGCGACCATGGATTGGATGGTGCAGGAGCAGGAGCGTGGTATCACCATCACCTCTGCTGCCACTACCGCTTTCTGGGCTGGTTCCGAGAAGCAGTTCGACAAGCATCGTTTCAATATCATCGACACTCCCGGTCACGTTGACTTCACCATCGAAGTTGAGCGCTCGCTGCGCGTACTCGATGGTGCGGTCGTTGTGTTCTGTGGTACTTCGGGTGTTGAGCCGCAGTCGGAAACCGTTTGGCGTCAGGCTAATAAGTACGGTGTTCCGCGCTTGGTCTATGTCAACAAGATGGACCGTGCAGGCGCCAATTTCCTGCGTGTGGTTGCGCAGATAAAGCAGCGTCTGGGCCATACTCCCGTCCCGATTCAGCTCGCCATTGGTGCAGAAGATAACTTCCAGGGCCAGATTGATCTGGTCAAGATGAAAGCTATCTACTGGAACGATGACGACAAGGGCATGACCTTCCGTGAGGAGGAGATCCCTGCCGAGCTTCAAGATCTGGCTGATGAGTGGCGCAGCAATATGGTCGAGGCTGCTGCCGAAGCGACCGAGGAGCTGATGAACAAATACCTCGAAGGTGAAGAGCTCACCACCGAGGAAATCAAGTCTGCTCTGCGTCAGCGCACAATCGCTGGTGAAATCGTTCTCGCTGTCTGTGGTTCGTCGTTCAAGAACAAGGGTGTTCCTCTGGTTCTCGATGCGGTTATCGATTATCTCCCTGCGCCAGCTGACATTCCGGCGATCAAGGGTACCGATATCGATGACGAAACCATCGAGATGGAGCGTCACGCGGATGACGCTGAGCCGTTCTCTGCGCTGGCGTTCAAGATCGCGACCGACCCCTTTGTTGGTACGCTGACCTTCGCTCGCGTTTATTCGGGTGTCCTGAACTCCGGTGACGGTGTTCTGAACTCGGTGAAAGGCAAAAAAGAGCGTGTCGGTCGTATGGTGCAGATGCATGCGAACAGCCGCGAAGAGATCAAGGAAGTTCGCGCCGGTGACATCGCTGCCCTGATCGGCATGAAGGATGTCACTACTGGTGACACGCTCTGCGCTTTGGATAAGCCCATCATTCTGGTGCGCATGGACTTCCCTGAGCCGGTTATTTCGGTGGCGGTTGAGCCGAAGACCAAGGATGACCAGGAGAAGATGGGGATCGCGCTGGGCAAGCTTGCCCAGGAAGATCCCTCGTTCCGCGTCAAGACTGATGAAGAGACCGGTCAGACCATTATCTCGGGTATGGGTGAGTTGCACCTCGATATTCTCGTCGACCGTATGCGTCGTGAGTTCAACGTCGAAGCCAACATCGGTAAGCCGCAGGTTTCTTATCGTGAGAAGATCACGAAGTCCTGTGAGATCGAAGGCAAGTTCGTTCGCCAGTCTGGCGGTCGCGGTCAGTTCGGTCACTGCTGGGTGCGCTTTGCGCCAGCAGATGAGGGTCAAGAAGGCCTGCAGTTCGTCAATGAGGTAGTTGGTGGTGTTATTCCGAAGGAATACATCCCTGCTATTCAAAAGGGCATCGAAGAGCAGATGAAGAACGGCGTCGTCGCCGGCTATCCGCTGATCGGCCTGAAGGCGACCGTGTTCGATGGCTCCTACCATGACGTCGACTCCAATGAGATGGCGTTCAAGGTTGCGGCTTCCATGGCGACCAAGCAGCTGTCCCAAAAGGGCGGCGCCGTAGTGCTTGAGCCGATCATGAAGGTCGAGGTGGTAACGCCTGAGGACTACATGGGTGACGTGATGGGCGACCTTAACCGTCGTCGCGGTCTGATCCAGGGTATGGAAGATACGGTATCCGGCAAGGTCATTCGTGCCGAGGTTCCGCTGGGTGAGATGTTCGGTTATGCAACCGACGTCCGCTCCATGTCTCAGGGTCGCGCCAGCTACTCCATGGAATTCTCGAAATACTCTGAGGCTCCGTCGAACATCGTCGAAGCTATCGTTAAAAAACAAGGTTGATTCAGCCCTTTAAGTAAGAGGTTTACTGTCGTGGCTAAAGAAAAATTCGAACGTAACAAACCGCACCTGAACGTCGGTACCATTGGTCACGTCGACCATGGCAAAACCACGCTCACCGCAGCGCTGACCAAGGTCTGTGCTGAAACTTGGGGCGGCTCTGCGCGTGACTTCTCGCAGATCGACAACGCGCCGGAAGAGAAGGCTCGTGGTATCACCATCAACACCTCCCACGTTGAATATGATTCCTCGATCCGTCACTACGCCCACGTTGACTGCCCAGGCCACGCTGACTATGTGAAGAACATGATCACCGGTGCTGCGCAGATGGACGGCGCGATCCTGGTTTGCTCCGCAGCTGACGGCCCCATGCCGCAGACGCGTGAGCACATCCTGTTGTCTCGTCAGGTTGGCGTTCCTTACATCGTTGTCTTCCTGAACAAGGCGGACATGGTGGATGACGCTGAGCTGCTTGAGCTGGTTGAGATGGAAGTGCGTGACCTGCTGTCGACCTACGACTTCCCGGGTGACGACACTCCGATCATTATCGGTTCTGCGCTGATGGCGCTGAATGGTCAGGACGACAACGAAATGGGCGTATCGGCCGTGCGTAAGCTGGTCGAAACTCTGGACAGCTACATCCCAGAGCCTGAGCGTGCCATCGACAAGCCGTTCCTGATGCCAATCGAAGACGTGTTCTCGATCTCCGGTCGCGGTACCGTTGTGACTGGTCGTGTTGAGCGCGGTATCGTCAAAGTTCAGGAAGAAATCGAAATCGTTGGTATCCGTGCCACGACCAAGACTACCTGCACCGGTGTTGAGATGTTCCGTAAGCTGCTCGACGAAGGTCGTGCAGGTGAGAACGTCGGCGTGCTGCTGCGTGGTACCAAGCGTGATGACGTCGAGCGTGGTCAGGTTCTGGCCAAGCCGGGCACCATCAAGCCGCACACCAAGTTCGAAGGCGAAGTCTACGTACTGAGCAAGGAAGAAGGCGGCCGTCACACTCCGTTCTTCAAAGGCTACCGTCCGCAGTTCTACTTCCGTACTACTGACGTCACCGGTAACTGCGAACTGCCAGAAGGCGTTGAGATGGTAATGCCGGGCGACAACATCAAGATGGTTGTCACCCTGATCGCTCCGATCGCCATGGAAGATGGTCTGCGCTTCGCGATTCGCGAAGGCGGCCGTACCGTTGGTGCCGGCGTGGTTGCCAAGATCATCGAGTAACCGCTCGGTGTCGAAAAGGGCCCTTCGGGGCCCTTTTTTCTATTGCTGATCATTTATTGACACCCCCTGGACGCATCCGTACAATTGCGCCTCCTTTTACCGGGCGTATTGCGTTTGGTAGGGATGGCTAATTGGAGTCTGAGGTCAAAATGCAAAACCAACAAATCCGTATTCGGTTGAAGGCTTTTGACCATCGCCTGATCGATCAATCAACCCAGGAAATCGTGGAAACCGCGAAACGTACTGGTGCTCAGGTGCGTGGTCCGATTCCACTGCCGACCCGCAAAGAACGGTTCACTGTTCTGGTTTCACCGCACGTCAACAAGGACGCGCGCGACCAGTACGAGATCCGTACTCATAAGCGTGTGCTGGATATCGTCCAGCCGACCGACAAGACCGTCGATGCGCTGATGAAGCTTGATCTTGCGGCTGGCGTGGAAGTGCAGATCAGCCTCGGCTAAAACCTGGAGTTTTAGTCGTGTAACGCTCTGAAATGGGCGGCCATAGCGGGTGAAAGCCCCGTACACTCAAGAGGTTACAACATGACTATTGGTGTAGTCGGTCGTAAATGCGGCATGACCCGCGTTTTCACCGAAGATGGTGTCTCTATTCCGGTTACGGTCATTGAGATCGAGCCGAATCGCGTCACTCAGTTCAAAAATGAAGAGAGCGACGGCTATCGCGCTGTGCAGGTTACTGTCGGCGAGCGTCGCGCGTCCCGCGTCACCAAGGCTCAGGCTGGTCACTTCGCCAAGGCGAATGTAGCTGCCGGTCGTGGTGTCTGGGAATTCCGCCTTGATGGCGAGGAGTTCCAGGTCGGCGACCAGATCAAGGCCGAGATTTTCCAGGCTGGACAAATGGTGGATGTCACCGGTCAGTCCAAGGGTAAAGGCTTTGCCGGTACCATCAAGCGGTGGAATTTCCGTGGTCAGGACAATACTCACGGTAACTCCGTATCCCACCGCGTCCCGGGTTCTATTGGCCAGTGCCAGACTCCAGGCCGTGTTTTCAAGGGCAAGAAGATGTCCGGGCACATGGGCGCCGAGCGCGTAACCGTGCAGTCCCTGGAAATCGTGCGTGTCGATGCCGAACGTAATCTGCTGTTGGTCAAGGGTGCAGTGCCCGGTGCCACTGGTGGTGACGTTGTCGTGCGTCCGGCTGCCAAGGCTCGCGGGTAAGGGGGAGTTCACATGCAATTGAATGTTAATGGCGCACAAGCCATCGAAGTCTCCGAGCAAACCTTTGGCGGTGAGTTCAACGAAACGCTGGTGCACCAGGCAGTCGTCGCCTATATGGCTGGCGGTCGTCAGGGTAGCAAGCAGCAGAAGACCCGTTCTGACGTTTCCGGTGGCGGCAAGCGCCCCTGGCGTCAAAAGGGTACCGGCCGTGCTCGTGCAGGTACCTCGCGTGGTCCGATCTGGCGTGGCGGTGGTGTGACTTTCGCTGCTCGACCGCAGAACCATGAGCAGAAGCTCAACAAGAAGATGTACCGCGCAGCGCTGCGTTCCATTCTTTCTGAACTGGTTCGTTCCGAGCGTCTGGTCGTCGTTGAAGATTTCGCCGTCGACAGCCCCAAGACCAAGCTGCTTGCTAACAAGCTGACCGGTATGGGTCTGAATGACGTACTGATCGTTTCCGATGCTGTCGATCAGAACCTGTATCTGGCGGCCCGCAACCTGCCGCACGTCGATGTTCGTGACGTTCAGGGTTCCGATCCCGTCAGCCTGATCGCCTATGACAAGGTCTTGATCACCGTGTCGGCTGTGAAGAAATTCGAGGAGCTGCTGGGATGAACCAGGAACGCGTATTCAAAGTCCTGCTTGGTCCGCACGTCTCCGAGAAGGCAACCATGTTGGCTGATAGCAAAAGCCAATTCGTTTTCAAGGTTGCTACTGATGCAACCAAGCTGGAAATCAAGAAGGCCGTCGAAAGCCTGTTCAACGTGAAGGTCGCCAAGGTCAGCACTCTGAATGTTCAGGGTAAGACCAAGCGCACCGCTCGCGGTCTGGGCAAGCGCAATGACTGGAAGAAGGCGTACATCGCACTTCAGCCGGGCCAGGATCTCGATTTCTCCGGCAACGCTGAGTAAGGAAGGGGTGCATCATGGCAATCGTTAAATGCAAACCGACTTCCGCGGGCCGCCGTTTTGTGGTCAAAGTGGTCGGTCAGGAGCTGCACAAAGGCGCTCCTTATGCTCCGCTGCTCGAGAAGAAGTCGAAGTCTGGCGGTCGTAACAACAACGGTCGAATCACTACTCGTCACATTGGTGGTGGTCACAAGCAGCATTACCGTCTGGTTGATTTTCGTCGTAACAAGGATGGCATCCCAGCCGTCGTTGAGCGCGTTGAATATGACCCGAACCGTACTGCGCACATTGCGCTACTCAAGTACGCGGATGGTGAGCGTCGCTACATCATCGCTCCCAAAGGCGTCAGTGCTGGCGATCAGCTGCTTTCCGGCGTTAATGCGCCGATCAAGGCTGGTAACAGTCTGCCGCTGCGCAACATTCCGCTGGGTTCCACTGTTCACGGTGTTGAGCTCAAGCCGGGCAAGGGCGCTCAGATTGCTCGTTCCGCTGGTGCTTCGGCTCAGCTGGTCGCGCGTGAAGGTGCTTATGTGACGCTGCGTCTTCGCTCCGGCGAAATGCGCAAAGTGCTGGCTGAATGCCGTGCGACCCTGGGCGAGGTCTCGAACTCCGAGCACAGCCTGCGTTCGCTGGGTAAAGCGGGTGCCAAGCGCTGGCGCGGTGTTCGCCCGACCGTTCGCGGTGTGGCAATGAACCCGGTCGATCACCCCCACGGTGGTGGTGAGGGTCGTACCTCCGGTGGTCGTCATCCGGTGTCGCCATGGGGCTTCCCGACTAAGGGCGCGAAGACTCGCTCTAACAAGCGCACCGATAACATGATCGTCCGTCGTCGCAAGTAACTAGAGGGATACGACAGTGCCGCGTTCTCTGAAAAAAGGTCCTTTTATCGATCTTCACCTATTGAAGAAGGTCGAAGTGGCGATGGAAAAGAATGATCGCAAGCCGGTTAAAACCTGGTCGCGTCGTTCGATGATCCTGCCGCAAATGGTCGGTCTGACCATCGCTGTGCATAACGGCCGTCAACATGTCCCCGTTCTCGTGAGCGAAGACATGGTCGGTCACAAACTCGGCGAGTTCGCTGGTACCCGCACTTATCGCGGGCACGTAGCGGACAAGAAAGGCAAGCGCTAAGGGGTAAGGAAAGATGGAAGTAGCCGCTAAGTTGTCGGGCGCTCGCATCTCCGCCCAGAAAGCCCGCCTGGTCGCCGACCAGATCCGCGGGAAGAGGGTGGGCGAAGCGCTCAACCTGCTGGCTTTCAGCAGTAAGAAAGCCGCCGAGATCATGAAAAAAGTGCTGGAGTCGGCTGTAGCCAACGCCGAGCACAACGAAGGCGCTGACGTGGACGACCTGAAAGTCTCCACTGTCTTCGTCAACGAGGGGCGTTCGCTTAAGCGCATCATGCCGCGTGCCAAAGGCCGCGCTGATCGCATCGTCAAGCGGTCTTGCCATATCACTGTCAAGGTTGCGGACAAGTAACGGAGTCGATCAGATGGGTCAGAAAGTACATCCCACTGGCATTCGCCTGGGAATCGTCAAGGAGCACACTTCCGTCTGGTATGCAGACGGTCGTACGTACGCCGATTATCTGCTTGCAGATCTGAACGTGCGTGAATACCTCCAAGACAAATTAAAAAGCGCGTCCGTAAGCCGTATCGACATCCATCGTCCGGCTCAAACCGCACGCATCACCATCCACACCGCTCGTCCCGGCATCGTGATCGGAAAGAAAGGTGAAGATGTTGAGAAGCTGCGTCAGGACCTGACCAAGAGAATGGGTGTGCCTGTGCACATCAACATCGAAGAAATCCGCAAGCCGGAGCTCGATGCAATGCTGGTAGCACAGAACGTCGCTCAGCAGCTGGAGCGTCGCGTAATGTTCCGCCGCGCTATGAAGCGCGCCGTACAGAACGCGATCCGCATTGGTGCCAAGGGCATCAAGATCCAGGTGAGCGGTCGTCTGGGTGGGGCTGAAATTGCCCGTACAGAATGGTATCGGGAAGGTCGTGTGCCGTTGCACACCCTGCGTGCCGATATCGACTACAACACCTACGAAGCACACACCACTTACGGTGTGATTGGCGTCAAGGTTTGGATCTTCAAAGGCGAAGTTATTGGTGGTCGCCATGAAGAGCTCAAGCCGCAAGCGCCTGCGCCTCGTAAAAAAGCTGCCAAGTAAGGAGTACGCCAAATGTTGCAACCAAAGCGTACAAAATTCCGCAAGCAGATGACCGGTCACAACCGTGGCCTGGCTCAGCGCGGTAGCAAAGTCAGCTTCGGCGAATTCGCTCTGAAGTCTGTCGCCCGTGGTCGTCTTACTGCGCGTCAGATCGAGTCTGCACGTCGTGCGTTGACTCGTCACGTTAAGCGTGGCGGCAAGATCTGGATCCGCGTTTTCCCCGACAAGCCTATTTCCAAGAAGCCGCTTGAAGTGCGGATGGGTAAAGGTAAGGGTAACGTCGAGTACTGGGTTGCCCAGATTCAGCCGGGCAAGGTGCTTTACGAGATCGAGGGTGTTTCCGAAGAGCTGGCGCGTGAGGCATTCGCCCTGGCTGCTGCAAAGCTGCCTCTCGCCACCTCCTTTGTTAAGCGGACGGTGATGTGATGAAAGCGAATGAGCTTCGTGGAAAATCCGCTCAGCAGCTGAACGAGCAGTTGCTCGAGCTGCTGCGCGACCAGTTCAATCTGCGTATGCAGAAAGCAACTGGCCAGTTGGGGCAGTCTCACCTGCTCTCGCAAGTCAAGCGCGATATCGCTCGTGTCAAGACTGTGCTCAACCAGCAGGCAGGTAAGTGATCATGGCTGAAGTTGAAAAAACTGTCCGTACGCTGACTGGCCGCGTCGTCAGCGACAAGATGGACAAAAGCATCACCGTACTGATCGAGCGTCGCGTCAAGCACCCGATCTACGGTAAATACGTGAAGCGTTCGACCAAACTGCACGCCCACGACGAAACCAACCAGTGCCGTATCGGTGACAAGGTCACGATTCGCGAGACTCGTCCTATGGCGAAGACCAAGTGCTGGATGTTGGTTGATGTCGTCGAACGTGCCGTCGAAGTCTAAGGGCTAAGGGTCGGAGAAATTATATGATTCAGACTCAATCAATGCTCGATGTGGCTGATAACAGTGGCGCCCGTCGCGTCATGTGTATCAAGGTTCTCGGCGGTTCGCACCGCCGTTACGCCGGCATCGGCGACATCATCAAGGTTACCGTCAAGGAAGCGATTCCTCGTGGCAAGGTCAAGAAAGGCCAGGTAATGACCGCTGTTGTGGTCCGTACCCGTCACGGTGTTCGTCGTCCTGACGGCTCCATCATTCGCTTCGATGGCAACGCTGCTGTTCTGCTGAACAACAAGCAGGAGCCTATTGGCACCCGTATTTTTGGGCCGGTGACGCGTGAGCTTCGTTCCGAGAAGTTCATGAAGATCGTCTCGCTCGCGCCTGAAGTGCTGTAAGGAGAAGCCGCATGCAAAAGATTCGTCGCAACGACGAGATCATCGTCATCGCCGGCAAAGACAAGGGCAAGCGCGGTAAGGTGCTCCGGGTTCTCGCTGACGACCGTCTGGTTGTCGGTGGTATCAACCTGGTGAAGCGCCATACCAAGCCGAACCCGATGTCGGGCGTTCAGGGCGGTATCGTCGAGAAGGAGGCGCCACTGCACGCCTCTAACGTCGCTATTTTCAATGGCGAAACCAACAAGGCTGACCGCGTTGGGTTCAAAGTTGAAGACGGCAAGAAAATTCGTGTCTTCAAGTCGACCCAAAAGCCGGTTGAAGCTTGAGACTGCTAGGTAGATAACCATGGCACGACTAAAAGAAGTTTATCGGAAGCAAATCGCTCCCAAGCTGAAAGAAGAGCTTCAGCTTGGTAACGTGATGGAAGTTCCGCGCATTACCAAGATCACCCTGAACATGGGTATTGGCGAGGCCATCGGTGATAAGAAAATCATCGATAACGCGGTTGCTGATCTTGAGAAAATCACCGGCCAGAAGGTCGTCGTGACTCACGCTCGCAAGTCTATAGCTGGCTTCAAGGTCCGCGAGGGCTGGCCGATCGGTGTCAAGGTGACCTTGCGCAGTGATCGTATGTACGAATTCCTGGATCGTCTGTTGTCGATCTCCCTGCCTCGGGTTCGCGACTTCCGCGGCCTGAATGCCAAGTCGTTTGACGGCCGTGGCAATTACAGCATGGGTGTGAAAGAGCAGATCATTTTTCCGGAAATCGATTACGACAAGATCGATGCCCTGCGTGGTCTGGACATCACTCTGACCACTACTGCTCGGACGGATGAAGAGGGTCGCGCACTGCTGCGTGCCTTCAACTTCCCGTTCCGTAACTGATTGGAGTAGGCACATGGCTAAGCAAAGCATGAAGAACCGTGAGCTGAAGCGTCAGCAAACGGTTGCCAAGTACGCCCAGAAGCGTGCCGCGCTGAAAGCAACCATCGCTAACCCGGAGTCCACTCCGGAAGCGCGTTGGGAGGCTCAGGTGGCTCTGCAAAAGCAGCCTCGTGACGCAAGCGCTTCGCGCTTGCGTAACCGCTGCCGTCTGACCGGTCGTCCGCACGGTGTTTATCGCAAGTTCGGTCTTGCGCGTAACATGCTGCGTCAGGCCGCCATGCGTGGCGACGTACCGGGTCTGGTTAAAGCCAGCTGGTAAGAACGGTAGCTCGGCGATCCTGTCGAGCTGGCTGTTTCCAAATCAAGCCCCTATGGGGCTTGATTCGTTTCTGGACTATCTCTAGAATGTCCGGCTCGCCCGAGCCACGCCTTCGGCGTTCGCTCATCTAGCAGGCGACACGAGCCCTCCCGGGCTTATTTTTTTGTATTAGGAGCCAAGAGCCCATGAGTATGCAGGACCCGTTAGCGGACATGCTAACTCGTATCCGTAATGCCCAGATGGCCGAAAAGTCCGTCGTAAGCATGCCGTCTTCCACTCTGAAGGTGGCTGTAGCCAACGTTCTTCAGGGTGAAGGCTATATAGCAGGATACAACGTCAGCAGCGACGCCAAGCCGCAGCTGTCTATCGAGCTTAAGTATTTCGAGGGCCGTCCGGTCATCGAGGAGCTGAAGCGCGTAAGCCGTCCTGGCCTTCGCCAGTACAAATCCGTCGATCAGTTGCCGAAGGTTCGCGGCGGTCTGGGTGTTTCGATCGTGTCCACCAACAAGGGTGTGATGACTGATCGGGCTGCTCGCGCTGCTGGCGTTGGCGGCGAAGTGCTCTGCACAGTGTTCTAAGGGGGGATAAGCATGTCTCGCGTTGCTAAGAACCCCGTCAAGCTGCCCGCTGGTGTTGAATTCAACATGTCCGGCCAGCAGCTTTCGGTAAAGGGTGCCAAGGGTGCTCTGGAACTGAATGTGCACTCGTCCGTGGAAGTGATTCACGAGGCTGGTGAGTTGCGTTTCGCTGCTCGCAATGGCGATCAGCAGAATCGCGCCATGGCCGGTACCACCCGTGCGCTGGTTAACAATATGGTCATCGGCGTCAGCCAGGGCTTCGAGCGCAAGCTTCAGCTGGTTGGCGTTGGTTACAAGGCGCAAGCCAAAGGTCAAGTGCTGTCCCTGGCTCTCGGCTTCTCGCACCCGGTGGAATATGAACTGCCGCAAGGCGTTACCGCTGAGACCCCCAGCCAGACCGATATCCTGATCAAGGGTGTCGATAAGCAACTGGTCGGTCAGGTGGCTGCTGAAATCCGCGATTTCCGTCGTCCTGAGCCTTACAAAGGCAAAGGCGTACGTTACTCGGACGAAGTGGTCCGTCGTAAAGAAGCTAAGAAGAAGTAGGGCATAGCAAATGAGCGTAAAGAAAGTTACTCGTCTGCGTCGCGCTCGCAAGGCACGCCTGAAGATGCGCGAGCTGGAAACCGTACGCCTGTGTGTGTACCGCTCTTCCCAGCACATCTACGCCCAGGTCCTTTCGGCCGACGGCGGCAAGGTCCTGGCCAGCGCCTCGACTCTGGACAAAGAACTGCGCGGCGGTGCCACTGGCAACGTCGACGCTGCCAAGAAAGTTGGTCAGCTGGTCGCTGAGCGTGCTAAGGCCGCAGGTGTCACCCAGGTGGCGTTCGACCGTTCTGGCTTCAAGTACCACGGTCGTGTCAAGGCACTGGCTGATGCTGCTCGTGAAGGCGGGCTGGAGTTCTAAGTTATGGCATATAACGAGCAAAAGCGCGACGAAGGCTACATTGAGAAGCTGGTTCAAGTTAACCGCGTCGCCAAGACTGTAAAGGGTGGTCGTATCTTCACCTTCACCGCGTTGACCGTGGTGGGTGATGGTAAGGGTCGTGTAGGTTTCGGTCGCGGCAAGTCGCGTGAAGTACCTGCTGCTATTCAGAAGGCCATGGAGGCGGCTCGCCGCAACATGATCCAGGTTGATCTGAATGGCACCACGCTGCAGTACGCTACCAAAGCGGCGCATGGCGCCTCCAAGGTCTACATGCAGCCTGCTTCTGAAGGTACCGGTGTTATCGCCGGAGGCGCAATGCGCGCCATCCTTGAAGTGGCTGGTGTGCAGAACGTCCTGGCTAAGTGCTACGGCTCGACCAATCCGGTGAACGTGGTTCATGCCACTTTCAAGGGGCTGAAGGCCATGCAGTCGCCTGAGTCGATCGCTGCCAAGCGTGGCAAGAGCGTCGAGGAGATTTCCTGATCATGGCTAACACCGTCAAGGTCACGCTGATTAAAAGCGTCAGCGGTCGTATCCCCAATCACAAGCTGTGCGTAAAGGGCCTCGGCCTTCGTCGCATTGGTCACACTGTCGAGGTTCAGGACACTCCTGAGAATCGCGGCATGATCAACAAGGCTTATTACATGCTCCGTGTGGAGGGCTAAGCCATGCAACTGAACGATCTGCGTTCTGCGCCGGGTGCCCGTCGCGAAAAGCTTCGTCCTGGTCGCGGTATCGGTAGCGGTCTGGGTAAGACCGGTGGCCGTGGTCACAAGGGTCAGACTTCCCGTTCCGGTGGCAAGATTGCTCCTGGATTCGAGGGTGGTCAGCAGCCGTTGCATCGTCGTCTGCCGAAGTTCGGCTTCGTATCGCTCAAGGCCATGGATCGTGCGGAAGTGCGCACATCCGAGCTGGCCAAGGTCGAAGGCGATGTTGTCTCCGTGCAGAGCCTCAAGGATGCCAACGTCATCAACCAGAACGTGCAGCGTGTGAAAATCATGCTGTCCGGTGAGGTTGGTCGCGCTGTGACCCTGAAAGGCATCGCCGCCACCAAAGGTGCGCGTGCGGCTATCGAAGCAGCTGGCGGCAAGTTCGAGGAATAAATGGCTAAGCAAGGTGCTCTCTCCGCGCTGAGTAATGGCGGGCTGTCCGAACTCTGGGCTCGTCTGCGCTTTTTGCTGATGGCGATCATCGTCTATCGAGTAGGGGCGCACATCCCGGTGCCGGGGATCAATCCCGACAGGTTGGCCGAGCTGTTCCGTCAGAACGAAGGGACCATCCTTAGTCTGTTCAACATGTTTTCAGGTGGTGCGCTGGAGCGCATGAGCATCTTTGCACTGGGGATCATGCCGTACATCTCGGCGTCGATCATCATGCAGCTTATGACAGCTGTCAGCCCGCAGCTTGAGCAGTTGAAGAAGGAAGGCGAGGCCGGTCGCCGCAAGATCAGTCAGTACACGCGCTATCTGGCGCTGGTGCTGGCTATCGTGCAGGCCATCGGTATGTCCGTCGGTCTGGCCGGGCAAGGTGTCGCATTCAGTAGTGACTTCGGCTTCTACTTCGTCGCCATCACCACGTTTGTGGCGGGTGCGATGTTCATGATGTGGCTGGGTGAGCAGATCACTGAACGTGGCGTCGGTAACGGCATTTCGATGTTGATCTTTGCCGGTATCGTTGCTGGTTTGCCGGGCGCCCTAGGGCAGTCCTTCGAGTCAGCTCGCCAAGGTGATGTCAATATCATTGCGCTGTTGGCCGTGGGGCTTCTGGCTGTTGCGATCATTGGTTTTGTGGTCTTCATTGAGCGTGGTCAGCGGCGAATCGCCGTGCATTACGCCAAGCGTCAGCAGGGTCGTAAGGTCTTCGCTGCACAAACAAGCCACTTGCCCTTGAAAGTCAATATGGCTGGGGTGATTCCAGCAATCTTTGCGAGCAGCATTCTACTGTTCCCGGCGTCGTTGGGTCAGTGGTTTGGTCAGTCCGAAAGCATGAGCTGGCTGGCTGATATCTCGCAGTCGATTGCTCCCGGTCAGCCGTTGAATATCCTGTTGTTCAGTGCCGGAATCATCTTCTTCTGCTTCTTCTATACGGCGTTGATGTTCAACCCTAAAGACGTTGCAGAAAACTTGAAGAAGTCCGGTGCGTTTATTCCAGGGATTCGTCCTGGTGAGCAGTCGGCGCGCTATATCGATGGTGTGCTGACCCGCTTGACCTTGTTCGGTGCCCTGTACATGACGGCTGTTTGCTTGCTTCCTCAGTTCCTTGTGGTTGCTGCAAATGTGCCGTTCTACCTTGGCGGGACCTCGTTGCTGATTGTGGTCGTGGTTGTAATGGACTTCATGTCTCAAGTGCAGTCACATCTGATGTCCCACCAGTACGATTCCCTGATGAAAAAAGCCAACCTGAAGGGCTACGGCAGCGGAATGCTTCGCTGAAGTCAGCTCGTAAGGTTCTAGGAGTTGGTCATGAAAGTTCGCGCATCGGTCAAAAAACTGTGCCGCAACTGCAAGATCGTTCGTCGCGAAGGCGTCGTTCGTGTGATCTGCAGCGCAGAACCGCGGCACAAACAGCGCCAAGGCTGATTGTGAGCTAAGGCTCGGGCCCGGCAGCTAGTGCGCTGCCGGGTTGATTATTTGTTATTACAGCGTTAGTATCTCGCGCCCTTTTCTTGGCTTCCGGGGCGTTGGGTAGCTGTCAATTGGAGTTTCACTGAATGGCCCGTATTGCAGGCGTAAACATTCCGGATAACAAGCACACTGTTATCTCGCTGACCTACATCTATGGTGTTGGTCGCACTCGCGCACAGACAATCTGTGCCGCTACCGGTGTAAACCCGGCAGCAAAAATCAAGGATCTCACTGACGAGCAGGTTGAGCTGCTTCGTGGCGAAGTGGGCAAGTTCATCGTTGAAGGTGACCTGCGTCGCGAAGTCAACATGAAGATCAAGCGCTTGATGGACCTGGGTTGCTACCGCGGCCTGCGTCATCGTCGTGGTCTGCCGGTCCGCGGTCAGCGTACCAAGACCAACGCTCGTACCCGCAAGGGTCCGCGTAAGCCGATCCGCAAGTAATCGCATTAGCGCATCGACAGGAATCTAATCATGGCAAAACCTGCTGCTCGTCCTCGTAAAAAAGTAAAAAAGACGGTGGTTGATGGCATCGCCCATATCCACGCTTCTTTCAACAACACCATCATCACTATCACCGATCGCCAAGGCAATGCGTTGTCCTGGGCGACGTCTGGTGGTTCCGGTTTCCGCGGCTCCCGTAAGAGCACCCCGTTCGCTGCCCAGGTGGCTGCCGAGCGTGCTGGTCAAGCGGCACTGGAATATGGCCTCAAGAACCTCGACGTCAATGTCAAGGGTCCTGGTCCGGGCCGTGAATCTGCTGTTCGTGCATTGAACGGCTGTGGTTATAAAATCGCCAGCATCACCGACGTGACGCCGATCCCGCACAACGGGTGCCGTCCGCCGAAGAAGCGCCGCGTGTAATCAGGAGACAGTGAGAAATGGCTCGTTATATTGGTCCCAAGTGCAAACTGTCTCGTCGTGAAGGCACCGATCTCTTCTTGAAGAGTGGTGCGCGCGCGCTCGAATCAAAGTGCAACATCGAAACCCCACCTGGTGTTCACGGTCAGCGTCGTGGTCGTTTGTCCGACTACGGTACCCAGCTGCGTGAGAAGCAGAAAGTCCGCCGCATTTATGGTGTTCTCGAGCGCCAGTTCAGCGGTTATTACAAGGAAGCTGCCAGCCGCAAGGGCGCTACCGGTGAAAACCTTCTGCAACTGCTCGAGTGCCGTTTGGATAACGTCGTGTATCGCATGGGCTTTGGCTCTACTCGTGCCGAATCGCGTCAGCTGGTCTCGCACAAGTCGATTAGCGTAAATGGTCAGACAGTGAACGTTCCGTCTTACCAGGTTAAAGCTGGCGACGTGGTAGCCGTTCGTGAAAAGTGCCGCAACCAGCTGCGTATCGCCCAAGCCCTTGAACTGTGCGTACAGCGCGGTCGCGTTGAATGGGTCGAAGTAGATGCCGACAAGAAATCCGGTGTTTTCAAGAATGTTCCGGCGCGCAGTGATCTGTCTGCCGACATCAACGAAAACCTGATTGTCGAGCTCTACTCCAAGTAAGGGCTAGAAAATAGGTGTATCCATGCAGATTTCGGTAAATGAGTTCCTGACCCCCCGCCATATCGATGTGCAGGTGGTCAGTCCGACCCGTGCCAAGATCACTCTCGAGCCCCTCGAGCGCGGTTTTGGCCATACCCTGGGCAACGCGCTGCGTCGTATTCTGTTGTCCTCCATGCCCGGCTGCGCTGTGGTCGAGGCTGAGATCGACGGTGTGCTTCACGAGTACAGCGCTATCGAGGGCGTGCAGGAAGATGTCATCGAAATCCTGCTGAACCTCAAAGGTATCGCCATCAAGCTGCACGGCCGTGATGAAGTGACCTTGAGCCTGGTGAAGAAGGGCGCGGGCGCTGTTACCGCTGCCGATATCCAGCTGGATCACGATGTCGAAATCGTCAATGGCGATCACCTGATCGCCAACCTGGCGGCTAAT
The DNA here is from genome assembly GCF_902506445.1 of Pseudomonas sp. 9Ag. Lineage (NCBI taxonomy): Bacteria > Pseudomonadati > Pseudomonadota > Gammaproteobacteria > Pseudomonadales > Pseudomonadaceae > Pseudomonas > Pseudomonas sp. 9Ag. The sequence goes on along the minus strand of NZ_LR733836.1, from coordinate 3,708,524 downwards.
GGCTCGATCAACATGAAGCTCAAGGTCGCTCGCGGCCGTGGCTACGAGCCGGCTGATGCGCGTCAGAGTGATGAAGATGAGAGCCGTAGCATTGGCCGTCTTCAGCTCGACGCAACCTTCAGTCCGGTCCGTCGCGTGGCTTATGTTGTCGAAAATGCTCGTGTTGAGCAGCGTACCAACTTGGACAAGCTGGTTATCGACCTGGAAACCAACGGAACCCTGGATCCTGAAGAAGCGATCCGTCGTGCCGCGACCATTCTGCAGCAGCAGTTGGCCGCGTTCGTCGACCTCAAGGGTGACAGCGAGCCGGTCGTGGTCGAGCAAGAAGACGAGATCGATCCGATCCTGTTGCGTCCAGTTGACGACCTGGAACTGACCGTGCGTTCGGCGAACTGCCTCAAAGCAGAAAACATCTACTACATCGGTGATCTGATCCAGCGCACCGAAGTCGAGCTGTTGAAGACGCCGAACCTGGGCAAGAAATCTCTGACCGAAATCAAAGATGTTCTGGCTTCTCGTGGTCTGTCCCTCGGCATGCGCCTCGACAATTGGCCGCCGGCCAGTCTCAAGAAGGACGATAAGGCTACGGCCTGATCGACCATAGTCACCGAACTGATCGTTTGGTAAGGAATTTCAATCATGCGTCATCGTAAAAGTGGCCGTCATCTCAGCCGCACAAGCGCTCACCGCAAAGCCATGTTTCAGAACATGGCGGTGTCGCTGTTCGAGCACGAACTGATCAAGACTACCCTGCCTAAGGCCAAGGAACTGCGTCGCGTAGCCGAGCCGCTCATCACTCTGGCTAAGGAAGACAGCGTCGCTAATCGTCGTCTGGCTTTCGACCGTACTCGTTCCAAGGCTATCGTTGGTAAGCTTTTCAACGATCTCGGCCCGCGTTACGCCACCCGTCAAGGTGGTTACCTGCGTATTCTCAAGTGTGGTTTCCGCGCTGGAGACAATGCACCGATGGCTTACGTTGAGCTGGTTGACCGTCCGGTCACCGGTGAAGTGGAAGCTGCTGAGTAAGCGTTGCTTGCTTAAAAAAACCGAGCGCATGCTCGGTTTTTTTATGCGTATGGATCTTTACATCTGCCATTCCAGCGAATCGGCGATCGCTTAAGATGACCTGAGTGAAGCATGGCCGATTAAGGTATTCGCTTTCTCAGTCATGGACGCGGGTGTTACCGGCCATGACGGCAAGCAGTAGTGCGTCGCTGGCTGCAGATAGGGTGAGCTGCTCTAGGGCCGGATGAGCGCGTCGAGTTACGTTGGCCGTATCGGGACTGCTGATTCGGCATATGGTTGGGCGCTGTCTGGGGCGCGGACTATTCCTGCGGAGTCGCTGAATAGCCAATGTAAAGCCGGGCGTTATGCCCGGCTTTTTTATTGCTGTCAGGCCTTGTCGCGCTCCAATAAAGGCTTCAGGAAATGACCGGTATGTGACTGGGTCATCGAGGCGACTTGTTCAGGGGTGCCGGTTGCGATGATCTGTCCGCCCTTCGAGCCTCCTTCCGGCCCTAGATCCACGAGCCAGTCAGCGGTCTTGATGACGTCAAGGTTGTGTTCGATTACCACAACAGTATTGCCGTGGTCGCGAAGACGGTGAAGTACGTCAAGGAGTTGCTGGATATCCGCGAAGTGCAGGCCAGTGGTTGGCTCGTCGAGGATGTACAGGGTTTTGCCCGTGTCGCGCTTGGAAAGCTCTCGGGATAGCTTGACGCGCTGAGCTTCGCCGCCGGACAGCGTGGTCGCACTCTGTCCCAGCTTTATATAAGACAGCCCTACGTCCATTAGCGTTTGCAGCTTGCGCGCCACCGCAGGCACGGGGTCGAAGAATTCCCTGGCTTCCTCAATGGTCATGCCCAGCACTTCGGTGATGCTTTTGCCCTTGTACTTCACCTCTAGCGTTTCGCGGTTGTACCGCTTGCCTTTGCACACATCACAGGGCACATAGATGTCGGGCAGAAAATGCATTTCTACCTTGATCACGCCGTCGCCTTGGCAGGCTTCGCAGCGCCCGCCCTTCACGTTGAAGGAGAAGCGCCCCGGTCCGTAGCCCCTCGACCGTGCTTCCGGTACGCCGGCAAACAGTTCGCGAATGGGGGTGAAGAGGCCGGTGTAGGTGGCCGGGTTAGAGCGAGGCGTCCTTCCAATCGGGCTCTGATCGATGTCCACGACCTTGTCCAAGTGCTGGAGGCCGTCGAACGAGTCGTGTGGTGCCACTTCCAGTGTTGTAGCGCCGTTCAAGGCTGTGGCGGTGATCGGGAAAAGCGTGTTGTTGATCAGCGTCGACTTACCCGAACCCGAAACTCCCGTGATGCAGGTAAGCAGGCCGACAGGGATCTCCAGATCCACATTGCGCAGATTATTGCCCCGCGCGCCCTTGAGTTTGAGCAGCTTGCCTGGATCGCGCGGTGTACGTTCGGCTGGATAGAGAATCTTTACCCGGCCAGATAAATACCCACCGGTCAGCGAAGCAGGGTTGGACATCACTTCGTCGGGCGTGCCTTCTGCGACGATTTGCCCGCCATGCACGCCGGCGCCTGGGCCAATGTCGACGACGTAGTCTGCCAGGCGTATAGCGTCCTCATCGTGCTCGACGACAATCACTGTGTTGCCTATGTCGCGGAGGTGGCGAAGGGTGCCCAGCAGGCGTTCGTTGTCTCGCTGGTGTAGGCCAATCGAAGGCTCGTCGAGGATGTACATGACGCCGACCAGGCCTGCACCGATCTGGCTCGCCAGGCGGATGCGCTGGGCTTCGCCGCCGGACAGCGTGTCAGCGCTGCGGTCCAGGGTCAGGTAGTCCAGCCCAACGTTCACCAGGAATTGCAGTCGCTCGCAGATCTCCTTGAGGATCTTGTCTGCAATTTCGCCGCGGCGGCCCGGTAGTGTGAGTCCAGCGAAATATTCTGTGGCGTCGCCAATCGGCAGCCCGGTCACTGCCGGTAGCGTCTTGTCCCCGACCCAAACATGGCGAGCTTCGCGGCGCAGTCGAGTACCACGGCACTCCGGGCAGGGCTGGGTGCTGAGATACTTGGCGAGTTCTTCACGTACCGAGTTGGATTCGGTTTCGCGGTAGCGGCGTTCGAGGTTGGGGATGATACCTTCGAAAGGGTGCGATCGCTTTACGATGTCGCCGCGGTCGTTCAGATAGCGGAAGTCGACATTTTCCTTACCGCTGCCACGCAGAACATATTTCTGCTGCTCGGCGGGTAGAGCGTCAAATGGCTCGTCGAGGCTGAACCCGTAATGCGAGGCGAGTGAGCCGAGCATCTGGAAGTAATAAACATTGCGCCGATCCCAGCCGCGGATAGCGCCTTCAGCCAGTGTTAACTCGCCATTGACCAGGCGCTTGGCGTCGAAGAATTGTTTGACGCCAAGGCCATCACAGGTTGGACAGGCCCCAGCTGGATTGTTGAAAGAGAAGAGCTTTGGCTCCAGCTCACTGATCGAGTGTCCACAGACGGGGCAGGCGAAGCGAGCAGAGAAAATCATCTCCTCGCTGTCATCCTCTTCTTCCATCGGCGCGACCAAGGCGATGCCGTCGGCCAGTTTCAGCGCCGTTTCGAACGATTCGGCGAGACGCTGCTGCAGGTCGTTGCGGACCTTGAAACGGTCCACGACAACGTCGATGGAGTGCTTCTTCTGCTTGTCCAGCTTCGGCAATTCATCGAGCTCGTAGAGTCGACCGTTGACCCGAGCGCGTACAAAACCCTGCGCGCGTAATTCATCGAATACCGCCAGATGCTCGCCCTTGCGCTCGCGGATGACCGGCGCAAGAAGCATCAGCTTGCGACCTTCAGGAAGCGCGAGAACCTGGTCGACCATCTGGCTGACCGTTTGGGCTTCCAGCGGGGCGTCATGGTCAGGGCAGCGTGGCGTGCCCGCACGTGCATAGAGCAGTCGCAGGTAGTCGTAAATCTCGGTGATGGTGCCGACGGTGGAACGTGGATTGTGGGAGGTCGACTTCTGCTCGATGGATATGGCCGGGGAGAGCCCTTCAATGGTATCGACGTCGGGCTTTTCCATCATCGAGAGAAACTGCCGGGCATATGCCGACAGAGATTCGACGTAGCGGCGCTGGCCCTCGGCATAGAGCGTGTCGAAGGCCAGCGAGGACTTGCCCGAACCAGACAGGCCAGTGATCACGATCAGTTTGTCGCGTGGCAAGGTCAGGTCGATGTTTTTCAGGTTGTGGGTACGAGCCCCACGAATCAGAATCTTGTCCAAAGCAGCCTCGCATGGCGGGCGAAAACCCGAAAGTATACGGCCAGGGGCGACATCGCGGCAAAGTAGCGAACCTGTGCCGAGCAGGGGATGACTGCTAGAATCGCCGCCGGTTAATTCAAGCGAGACCCCACATGCAGGATCCTTACAGCGAGCGCATGAGCGCTAGCGAAACCCGCGCAGCCTCCGGCTTAGCCTTGGTTTTCGCGTTTCGCATGCTCGGCATGTTCATGGTTCTGCCGGTGCTAGCAACCTATGGTATGGATCTGCAGGGTGCAACGCCGGCACTCATTGGTCTCGCCATTGGTGCTTATGGTTTGACCCAGGCGGTGCTGCAAATTCCGTTCGGAATCATTTCCGATCGAATTGGCCGTCTTCCGGTGATCTATTTCGGGCTGTTGATCTTTGCTGCTGGCGCTGTGTTTGCCGCAACGGCCGACACCATTTGGGGAGTCATCGCCGGTCGTGTCCTGCAGGGGGCGGGTGCGATCTCGGCCGCGGTGATGGCCCTGTTGTCCGATCTGACCCGTGAGCAGCATCGCACCAAGGCAATGGCGATGATCGGCATGAGCATTGGCGTGTCGTTCGCGGTGGCGATGGTTGTTGGCCCGCTGCTGACGAGTGCATTCGGACTTTCCGGGCTGTTTTGGGTGACGGCTGGTATGGCAGCGCTAGGCATGCTGGTCGTAGCCGTACTTCCGCGCGCGCCAGCACATATCCGGCACCGGGAATCCGGAGTCGCCCGGCAGGCTCTGGGTGCAACGCTCCGCCATTCCGATCTGTTGCGGCTTGATTTCAGTATTTTCGCGCTGCATGCCGTTCTCATGGCCAGCTTCGTCGCGTTACCGCTGGCGCTGGTGAATGAAGCCGCCCTGCCCAAGGAGGAGCACTGGTGGGTGTACCTTACCGCGCTGGTAGTAGGTTTCTTCGGTATGGTGCCTTTCATTATCTATGGTGAAAAGAAGCGTCAGATGAGGCGCATCGTCCTGGGTGCGGTCGCGGTGCTGGTACTTTCCGAGTTGTTCCTCTGGTGGTTCGGCGATCGGCTCTGGTCGTTGGTCGGCGGCATGATCGTCTTCTTCATCGCTTTCAACTTGCTGGAAGCTTCGTTGCCGTCGCTGATCAGCAAGGTCGCCCCGGCGGGTGGCAAGGGAACGGCGATGGGGATCTATTCAACGAGTCAGTTCCTTGGTTCCGGCCTGGGCGGCGTGCTCGGCGGCTGGCTCTACCAGCTGGGTGGTCTAGGGACGGTGTTCGCGGGGTGTGCAGCGCTGTGCGCGCTCTGGTTTGTTGTGACCTGGAGCATGCGAGAGCCGCCGTACGTCACGGGGCTGCGTCTGCCGCTGTCCGCCGGTGCGGCGCGTAATCCGGCACTTACGGAGCAGATGATGGCGATCCCGGGCGTATCCGACGCGGTGGTGATCGTCGAGGAGGCCGCTGCTTATGTGAAGGTGGACATGAAGGTGCTGGATCGAGCTGCGCTGGATCACCTGGTGGCCTGAAGGAAAGGCGCCAGATTTTCGGTATGTAGGTTTGGCTTTGGCCTTCGTCCGGTCGCGCCGGTTGGCCCACTTCGGGCGGTAGGGTAAGATTGCCGGTCATTGGCTGTTTCCCGCATGCGGATTCGAGCCAACCACCTTCATGTTTGAGCAAAGGAGTTACCCATGGCCAGAGGGGTGAACAAAGTCATCTTGATCGGCAATGTCGGCGGCGACCCGGAAACCCGCTACATGCCCAATGGCAATGCGGTGACCAACATCACGCTGGCCACTACCGACAGCTGGAAGGACAAGCAAACCGGCCAGCAGCAGGAGCGCACCGAGTGGCACCGCGTCGTGCTGTTCGGCAAGGTTGCCGAGATTGCTGGCGAATACCTGCGCAAGGGCTCGCAGTGCTACATCGAAGGCCGCCTGCAGACCCGTGAGTGGGAAAAGGACGGCGTTAAACGCTACACCACCGAGGTGGTCGTGGACATGGGCGGGACCATGCAGTTGCTTGGTGGCCGTGGTGGCAGCTCCGACGATGCGCCGCGTCAATCCCAGCCGCGCCCGCAGCGTGAATCCCAACCGCAGCAGCAGTCGCGCCCGCAGTCTCAGCCTCAACCCGCTCAGCAGCCTGCGCCGGACTACGACAGCTTCGACGACGATATCCCGTTCTAGAGTTCACTCCATGCGAATGCGCCTGATGCTGTTGGGCGGCGGTAATGCCCTGGGTCAGGCGCTTATCCGCCTGGGTGCCGAGGAAGACATTGGCTTTCTCGCGCCGCGCCCGCCCAGTCAGGGCTGGGATGCGCCAAGTCTGACCACTTTGCTCGACGATAACCGTCCGGATATCGTGATCAACCTCGCCTATTACTTCGACTGGTTCCAGAGCGGGCGGGTCGATGAAACGGCGCTGACCAAGCAGGAGCGTGCCGTAGAGCGCCTGGCCGAGCTGGGGCAGCATCATCAGTTCGTATTGATACAGCCGTCCAGCTACCGTGTTTTTGATGGGGCCCGAACGACTTCCTACAGCGAAAAAGACGAAGTTGCGCCGCTGGACGCGCGTAGCTGTGCCCTATGGCGTATGGAGCAGAGCGTGCGTGCGCTCTGCCCTCGGCACGTTTTGCTACGCTTTGGCTGGTTGCTGGACGACAGTTCGGACGGCTTGCTAGGGCGTTTCCTCCAGCGTCTTGAGCAGAGCGAGGAGCTGTGTCTCGCCGATGACCGTCGTGGCAATCCTACGCCGGTGGAAGATGCGGCGCGGGTCATCCTGGCTGTGCTGAAGCAATTGGATTGTCAGGCGCCACTTTGGGGAACCTATCACTATGGTGGGCATGAGGCGTCAACCCCTCTGGTGGTTGGTCAGGCGCTCCTGACCGAGGCGGCCAGTTATCGCCCGCTGGCGGTTGAAGGCCTGACCCCCATCGCTCATGCGGCTTGCTCAGATGCAGCAGACGAGCCACAGCACGGCGTGTTGGCTTGCAAGAAAATATTCAACACCTTTGGCATCAAGCCGCGTGCCTGGCGCACGGGGCTGCCGAGCTTACTGGAGCGTTATTACCGTCATGGCTGAACTGCCTGTTCTGGTTACCGGAGGGGCCGGGTTCATCGGCTCTAACTTGGTTGATGCACTTGTTGCTCGAGGCTATGCCGTTCGGGTATTGGACAATCTGTCTACCGGCAAGCGCAGCAATTTGCCGGATGATGCGGTCGTTGAGCTGATCGTTGGCGACGTCGCGGATGCACAAACCGTATGCGATGCCGTTCGGGGATGTCGCGCCGTTGTGCACCTTGCGGCTGTGGCATCGGTACAGGCCTCGGTCGATGATCCGGTTGGTACGCATCAGAGCAATCTAGTAGGAACGCTGAATCTCTGTGAGGCGATGCGCGAAGCCGGTATACGCCGGGTACTTTTTGCATCGAGTGCGGCGGTATACGGCAATAACGGAGAGGGCGAGCCCATAGGCGAAGACACGCCGAAAGCGCCACTGACGCCATATGCTGCAGACAAGCTGGCCAGCGAGCACTATCTGGATTTCTACCGGCGTCAGCATGGACTTGAACCGGTAGTCTTCCGTTTCTTCAATATCTACGGCCCACGCCAGGATCCGTCCTCGCCCTATTCGGGCGTGATCAGCATCTTTACCGAGCGTGCCCAGAAGGGCTTGCCTATCGCCGTATTTGGCGACGGCGAGCAGACGCGAGACTTCGTGTATGTCGGCGATCTCGTTGAGCTTCTGGTGCAGGCACTGGAGTCACCCGAGGTCCAGGAGGGCGCTGTGAATGTCGGGCTGAACCAGGCGACCTCGCTGAACCAGCTGCTTGGTGCTGTGGATGATGTGCTGGGCGGGTTGCCCGAGGTGACATACCAGGCGGCGCGGCAGGGGGACATCCGGCATTCGCGTGCTAACAACGCGCGGCTGCTACAGCGCTATCGCTTACCAGAGCCTGCTACCGGAATGCGTGAAGGTCTGACCAAGTTGCTAGGTTTGTAGCGATTCGCGGAATCAAAAAAGGCGCCGAATGGCGCCTTTGTTTTGTCTGAGATTCGGCAATGCCGATGACTTCAGAATTTGTATCCGAGGCCGACCATGTAGACCATTGGATCGACTTCTACGTCGACTTTGACCTTGGCGCCGCCGAAGTTCGTTGTGCCTGTCGTATCGATGTCGATATAGCGAACCTGGGCGTTGACCATCACATTGTCGGTCAGCATGTAATCCATGCCCACTTGCGCAGCCAAGCCCCAAGAGTCCTTCATGTCCAGGCCGCTGAAGCCCTTGGCCTCAGCTTCGCTGCTCAGCTTGTCATCGAAGAACCAGGTGTAGTTGATGCCAGCGCCGACGTAGGGTTGGAACGCTGACTTGCTGTCGAGCGGGTAGTAGACGACGCTGAGGGTCGGTGGCAGATGCTTGAGTTCGCCCAGTTTGCCGTTCAGCGATGCAAAACCGCCGGGCATGCCAGCAACACCGACGTCATGAGTGAAGGGGCTGGCGGCGAGCAGTTCGATGCCGATTTTGTCGGTAACCATGTAGGCGAAGTTCAGACCCAGCTGGGTGTCGCTATCGAGCGTAGCCTTGGTCCCGGCAACGCTCGTAGAGAGGGCGCCTACCCAGATGTCACCGCTTTCCTCGTGCGGATCAACTGTGATCGCACCAGCACGAAGAAGTACATCACCAGCCTGGTAGGCCTGGGCGAAGGGGGAGGCGAGAGCTACGGCCAACACGGACGCGGTAAACAGGGTCTTGCGCATAATGGAAACTCCATCGAGACATGGTGTGTTGCGACTGGTGGCCATGGTAGGGCGTGCGGACCTGGCGACTTTGATCCAGCTCAACGAAACGTTCCGCTTTGCCCCGGCTGCGACGTAATGCCCGGGTTGCCTTCTTTTGCGGATCTAGATGATAATGTTTCTCTTTTCTGAACCGCAGTGGCCGGATATGCGTCGTGGTTTAAAGATGAGCTGCGCGATTATTATCATTTGTTATAACATAACGTTTTAGGCTGCCGTGAACCGAGGATCCGCTCCGCATGAATCAGTACCCGACCCGCTTGTTCGCAGGCGTGCTGTTGTCGTTATGCCTGCCGCTTAACGCGGCTCCGCTGGACGCTGCGCTAGAAGAAAGCCAGCAACTGGCTGCCGAAGCCAAGGCCTCGCAGGCGCGTATCGAGCAACTCGATGACGCGACGCGGCAAATGCTCACCGAATACCGCAATGCCGTTCAGCAGGCTGAGGCCCTGAAGGCCTACAACGAGCAGTTGGTCGAGCTGACCGCTGCGCAGCGCAAGGAACTGGATGGATTTCAGCGTCAGCTGGATAGCATCGAGCGTACCCAGGAAGCCGTTGCGCCGCAGATGGGGCGGATGATCGAAGTGCTTGAGGAGTTCATCGCGGCAGACCTTCCGTTCCTCCCCGACGAGCGCGCCGATCGCCTCGCCAGCCTGCAGGACATGCAGGCGCGCGCTGACGTCAGCCTTGCTGAGAAATATCGCCGCATCCTCGAGGCCTACCAGATCGAGAGTGACTACGGCCGGACCCTGGAAGCCTGGCGCGGCGAGCTGCCGGTCGAAGGCGGCAGTCGCAGCGTCGAATTCCTGCGTCTGGGTCGGACGATGCTTTATTACCAGACACTCGATGCACACGAGAGCGGTTGGTGGAACCCGAAGACCCGCGCCTGGGAAATACTCGATGGCAGCGCGCGCCGGCCAATCACCAAGGCGATCGCCATTGCTCGTCAACAGCAAGCCCCGACCTGGCTCGAACTGCCCATCAAGACCCTGGCCAAGGAGGCTGCGCAATGAGCCGCTTGTTGACGTTATTGCTCATCGGACTGTTGCCGGCAATGGTTCAGGCTGCCGAGCCCCTGAGCCCCGACCAGTTGCTCCAGCGTATTCGCAGCGAGCGCGCCGCGGAAGTCGACGCCATGCAAGCGCGCGAGCAGGCCTTCATTCAGAATCGCAGCGAGCAAGCGCAACTGCTGGCGCGAGCCAATGCTGCGCTTGACAAACAGAAAGCCGAAGCTGAGCGTCTGAAAACTGAGTTCGATCGTCAGGAAGCCGAGTTGGCCGAGCAGGAAAAGCTGCTGGCTCAGCGCGTCGGTCATCTCGGTGAACTGTTTGGTGTGGTCAGGCAGAGCGCTGGTGACATCGCCGGACAATGGCAGGACAGTCTGCTCAATGCCCAGTATCCGGAGCGTTTGCAGCGCCTGCGGGCGTTGGCGGAAAGCCGTACGCTGCCGTCGGCCGATGATCTGGACAGCTTCTGGATGACGCTGCTTGAGGACCTTACGGCCAGTGGTCAGGTGGAGCGTGTAGAGCTGCCGGTAGTCGGCGTCGACGGGCAGCGCAGCACCCAGCCGGTTCTGCGGGTCGGTAACTTCTCGGCATTCACCGATGATAATTTCCTGCGCTACGACAGCGACGCTCGCGAGTTGCTGACGCCGAGCCGTCAGCCTTCCGGCATGGGAACGGTCAAAGACTATATGAATAGCAGCGAGGCGTTGGCCACGCTGCCGATCGACCCGAGCCGTGGTTCGTTGCTGGCTCAGCTGCAGCGCCAGCCCCAATTGTGGGACCGTGTCCAGCAAGGTGGTCTGGTCGGCTGGGTCATTCTCGTCCTGGGTGCCATCGGCCTGATCCTTGCGGTATGGCGCATGGTCTATCTGGCTCGGGTTGGACGAGCGGTAAACCGGCAAACGCGCGAACTCAATCAGCCGCGTGACGATAATCCATTGGGCCGCATCATCGGTGTGCTGGGGCCGAAGCCCCAACTGTCAGACCTCGAGACGCTTGAGCTGAAGCTCGACGAGGCGATCCTCCAGGAAACACCACCACTCGAGCGCGGCCAGCCGCTGCTTAAGCTACTCAGCGCCGTCGCGCCGCTACTCGGACTGCTGGGCACGGTGACCGGGATGATCGTGACCTTCCAGGCAATTACACAGAGTGGCGGCGAGGATTCTCGGCTGATGGCCGACGGTATTTCCCAGGCGCTGGTTACTACGGTGCTGGGGCTGGTGGTAGCGATTCCTCTGTTGTTCCTACACAGCCTGCTGGCCAGCCGCAGCAAGGCGCTGATCCAGCTGCTCGAACAGCAAAGCGCTGGCCTGATCGCGCTGCATCTGTCGGGGACTCCGCGTCGTGACTGATCTGCATGGCCAATGGCTGCGTCTGGTCGACAGCGGTTATGCGCTGCTCGACTTCATGGCGGCGGGTGGCGCAGTGATGTGGGCGCTGGCCGCCTTGTGCGTGCTGTATTGGACGCTGGTCTTCGAGCGGTTGTGGTTCATGCGCCGGGTGTTTCCGCGCTGGGTGGAAGCCCGCCGCGAGGCCTGGTCACGCCTGGGCAGCGATTCCGGTAGCTGGCAACGCGCCGTTCGTAGCGCCTGGCTGGCGCAGGCCCAGCAGCAGCTGGCCGGTCCCTTGCGCATGAGCAAGACGCTGGTGGCGATGTACCCGCTGCTTGGATTGCTGGGCACCGTCAGCGGAATGATTGCGGTATTCGATGTGCTGGCGCTCAACGGCACTGGCAACCCGCGCGGAATGGCCGCGGGCGTCTGGCAGGCGACACTGCCGACCATGGCCGGCATGGTGCTGGCCATCACTGGACTGTTTAGCCTGGCGCGTCTCGAACGTATTTCGCGCCAGGCTCTCGACCGGCTGGCCGACCAGCTGCGTCACGATTGAGGATTAACGGATGCGTATGCGTCGTCACCACTACCAGCAGGAAGAAGACACCAGCATCGACCTGACGCCGATGCTCGACGTGGTTTTCATCATGCTGATTTTTTTCATCGTCACCAGCTCCTTTATCAAGGAATCCGGTGTCGAGGTTCAGCGGCCGCAGGCCGACACCGCCAGCGCGCAGGACAAGGGCAATATCCTGATTGCGGTGACGGCGGATGGTCAGGTCTGGATCGACAAGCAGGCCGTGGACGTACGCAGCGTCAGGGCCCACGTCGAGCGCATGCGCGTCGACCAGCCGGAAGGTGCCGTCGTGGTGCAGGCCGATCAGGATGCGCGCACGGGCCTTGTGGTTCAGGTGATGGATCAGGCACGTCTCGCCGGGGTTCAGGACGTGGCCCTGGCCGCCAGTTCGGGAGCGCAGTGATGGTCCGTGGGCTGACCCGCGTCGGGTTGTCCTTCATCGCTGCCTGCGTGGTGGCCTTGCTGCTGTTTGCGCTGATGTTGAGCATGGTCAACCCGCCCCGAAGCGAGGTGACCGACGAACCGGTGGCCATTGCCAATTTCGTGCGGATGGACACCAGCAACGAAAGCACTGCGACCCGCTCGCGGCAGCAGGCACCGCAACCGCCTCAACCAAAGACACCCCAAACCCCCACGCCTCCGACCCCGAGCATGGCGACTCCGAGCGCCAATCTGCCGAAGCTCGATTTGCCCCTGCCGAACATCGATACCGGTGTATCGGTCGCCAGTGCGCCAGCGTCCAGCCTCGCCGGGCTGACAGCCGCGTCCGCTCCGGCAGCACCTCCTGCGCCAGCCGCTCCTTCGGCAGACGAGACGGCAGGACAGTCCGGTCCCGAGCAGGAAGTTATGCCGCTCAATGATGTTCGTCCCGAATACCCTTATCGGGCGCGTCAGCGCGGCATCGAAGGGCATATCAAGCTCGCATTCACCATCACTGCCGCCGGTAAGGTCGAAAACATCCGCGTACTGGAGGCTTCGCCGTCGAATGTGTTCGATCGCGAGGCCCGCCGTGCCGCGGCCCGCTGGCGTTTCGCCCCGCGCACCGAAAATGGTTCCGCGGTTTCGCGTGAAGCCGTGAAAACCCTGCATTTCCGCCTGCAAGGAGAACGCTGACATGCCCCGTTTGCTGTTGTTGATCTCGTTGTTGTTCGCTGTATCGGCTCAGGCTGCCCAGAGCGTTGATCCTTCGGTGTTCAAAGCATTGGAGCGAGCCCAGAGTGCGCAGGAGAAGGGCGACTATGGCGCTGCGCATCGCGCGCTGAAACAGGCCGAGGCAAAGCCAGGCAGTGCAGAGGAAGCCTTGTTATGGCGCAGCCGGGCGTATCTGGCCTGGGCTGAAGGCAACAATCGTCAAGCACTGGAGCTGCTCGACAAGGCGATCGCCAGTGGCAAGCTGGACGAGGCAATTCTGCCGAATGAGCGGCTCAACCTGGCGAAACTCAACCTGATCGAACGCCGCTATGCCAAGGTCATCAGCCTGTTGGGGTCGCCCGCCAAGGCAAGTGAAGACGTCCTGAAGATGCTGGTGCAGGCGTATCAGGGGCTCGGGCAGCATGCCAAGGCATTGCCACTGGCTGAGCGTTACGTGCAAGCCAACCCCAACGCTGCGGACACCTGGTTGCAGTTTCTGGTAGGCGGCAATGCCGAGCTGAAACGTTACGAGACGGCAGAGCGTTGGCAGAGCCGGCTACTCGCTCGTCATCCAGATCAAGCCAAGAGCTGGCGGCAGTTGGCGGGCTTGCAGCAGATGGCTGGCGACGAGGACAAGGCGCTGGCAACCCTGCGTGCGGCTCATGCCAAGGGTTTGCGCTTCAGCGAAGCCGAGCTGGACAATCTGGTGTTGCTTGCCGGCGCTGCTGGCCAGCCCTGGCAAGGTGCGAAGCTGCTTCAGGGCATGCTCCAGTCGCGCCTTCTAGCCAGCGATGCCAAACGGCGCGAGCGTCTGGGCATGCTCTGGTGGCAGGCCCGTGAGCGTTCGGAAGCGGCGCAGATCTACCGCGATCTCGCGGCGCAATCCGGCAGCGCCAAGTTCTGGCTGAACGTCGCACAGCTGGAACTGGAACAAGCCCACTGGCAGGCTGGTCTCGATGCGCTGAAACAGGCCGAGCGCGCGGGAGCCGAGCGGCGCAAGGTTCGCTCCTGGCGGGAGTGGGCCGAAGGCGAGCTGAGCTTCGAGCGTCAGCGTCAGGTCGCCAGCACTCGCTGACGGTGATGGGGTGAACTGAGATGGCGCTTTCAGGCAGCGCTGAGATGTCCTGAACGAGCGCTGCGCACGCTGCGTAGTAGAGGCAAACAGAAACCCCGCACCGACGCGGGGTTTCGCTTTTCTGCGTGGTGATATGCGGATGCTGGTTAGCGAAGGGCGAGTTCGCCCGCTGTGATGTGCGAGGCTCAGTTATTACCGTGCGTCCACGATATGCGCTGTTACCTGCTGCCAGCTTGCAAGACGACATCGATTGGTATCGCTCAATGACGCGGTTCAGCTAGTTGATAACGGCGTCGCAGCGCTGCCTTTATTCAAGCTCGTAGAGATAGATCTTCTGCGCTTCCATGCGATAGCCCGCATCGGCCAGTTCACTGGTGGCGTGTTCGACTTTTAGCGGACCTTCGATCCAAAAGGGCTGGTACAGCTCATCCACTTTCACGCCGAGCTCGCTGGTGGCATGCACGATCTGGTTGGACGGCGGTGGCGGCACATGAATGCAGGCGCCGAAATAGGGCACCAGCAAAAACTCGGTCACTCGTCCGTCCTCGCCCATGTCCAGCGGCACGATATAGCCAGGCAGCTTGACCTGAACGCCATCTAGTTCTTTGACGACCGGCTCGGCGGGCGATTGCTGAGCCGCAGCCGGGCCCGCTTCCGCAGCCAGCGCATCGGCCAATTGCGACATATCGTGGATCGCTACCGGCGGTGGCGGCGGCGGAGCGTCCGCTGGGATCAGGTCCGACCATTGCAGCTCTCGAACATCGGCAGCAGCGAAGGGCGCCGCTAGGGCGAGCAGGGTGGCAAAAAGCAGGCGAGACATGGAAATCCTCATAATCTGATCGACAGGCCGTCGGCCAGTGACTGCCGGTAAGCGCGCCACGCCGGCACACAGCCCATCAGCAGGCCAGCCAGCAGTATGCCCGCCAGCAATGACCACTCATAGGCGCTTGGCAGTGCCAGCGGCAGGTAGAGACCGTAGTGACTTTGCAGCGGCCCCTGCGCCACCGCAATGGCGATGTACAACAGCAGGAGCCCGAGCAGCGCGCCCGCGAGTGCCAGACTGAGGGCTTCGACCACCAGCAGGCCGGCTATATGCCAGGGGCGTGCGCCCACCGAACGCAGGATCGCCATTTCCCGGCGCCGCTCGTTGAGGCTGGTGAGGATCGCCGTGAGCATGCCGATCAATCCGGTCAGCACGACAAACAACGACACCACGAACAGGGCCTGTTCAGCGGTGCCCATCAGGCTCCAGAGCTCCTGCAGCGCCACCCCGGGCAGGATTGCCAGCAGCGGCTCGCCGCGGAACTGGTTGATTTCACGTTGCAGTGTGAAGGTGGCGATCTTGCTGTTGAGGCCCAACATGAATGCGGTGATCTGTTTGGGCTGCAGATCCATCTGGCGCGC
Organism: Pseudomonas sp. 9Ag; assembly: GCF_902506445.1. Taxonomy (NCBI): domain Bacteria; kingdom Pseudomonadati; phylum Pseudomonadota; class Gammaproteobacteria; order Pseudomonadales; family Pseudomonadaceae; genus Pseudomonas; species Pseudomonas sp. 9Ag. The sequence goes on along the minus strand of NZ_LR733836.1, from coordinate 3,693,002 downwards.
CTCTTCGGCATCGATGCGCGCCGCGCCGCGGGCTGGCATGCCGTTCTGCCAGTCGATATGCAGCGCTTCCATGCCCGCAAGGTTGATATGCAGCGTGCGGTCCACCGGCGTGCCGGTGCGTTTGAGGATTCCGACTACGTGAAAAGGCTTGTCGTCATGTTTGACCAGGCTGACCGTGGCGACGCCGTGCGCCAGCACCAGTTGGTCGTCCAGCTTGTATTTCAGTGCCTCAGCTACTTCGGCGCCCAGCACCACTTCGAACGGATCGTCGGCGAATGGCCGGCCTTGCGCCAGTTGCAGGGGCTGCTTGCGGCCGTAACGGTAGTGCTCGAAATAGGCGCTGCTGGTGCCCATCACGCGATAGCCGCGGTGAGAGTCACCCAGGGAAATAGGGATCGCCCAGCTGACTCGGGAATGCGCGGCGAAGTGCTCGAAGCTCTCCCAGCGAATATTGTTGGTGGCGTTGCCGATACGGAACACCGAATAAAGCAGCAGGTTTACCGAGCCGGAGCGGGCGCCGACGATCAGGTCGGTGCCGCTGATAGTGCTGGCGAAACTGGCTCGAGCCTCGGTGCGCACGCGCTCCACGGCGAGCAGCAGGCATACCGATAGCGCGATAGCGAAAACGGTGAGCAGAGCGGTGAAACGGCGGTTATTCAGGCTCGCCAAGGCCAGGCGCAACAGGTACATGGCCTACAACTCCGGGGCGCGTGCGGCGTGATTGAGGTCCGCCAGTGAAAGGCTACGGTCGAAAAGTGGCGCCAGGCTCTGGTCGTGGCTGACGAATAACAGGCTTGAACCGGCTTCTCGACACTCGGCAAACAGTAGTTGCAGGAAGGCTTCGCGGCTGTCGGCGTCGAGCGCCGAAGTGGGTTCGTCGGCGATCACCAGCTCCGGCTGACCGATCAGTGCACGCGCCGCCGCGACGCGTTGTTGCTGACCGATCGACAGTGCTTCGGCCCGTCGCTCAAGCAGGCTCTTCGGTAGGCCGAGATGCTGGAGCAGGCTTGCCGCTGCCTGCGCAACACTGCCGTGTCGCTGTCGTGCGCGTTCGGCTCGCGTCCAGGAAAAATGACAGGGCAAGCCGACGTTTTCAGCCACCGAAAGGAAGGGCAGCAGGTTGAACTGCTGAAAGATATAGCCAGTGTGATCGACCCGGAAACGATCCCGCGCACCGGCCGAAAGCGCTGCGAGATCGGTGCCGAGCAGCTGAACCGTTCCGCGCTGCGCTTTCTGCACGCCGCCAATCAGGCCCAACAGGGTGGTCTTGCCGCTGCCCGACGGCCCCTTGAGGAACAGGCTCTGGTTGGATGCCAGCGTGAAGTTGGGAATGTCGAGCAGCTCCGCCTGGCCCGGCCAGGCGAAACCCAATTGGTGCAGTTCAAGCAGTGATGCGGTCATCGAGATGATCCGTGTCGGGCGAGCCGGGAGTTTACTGCGTCGAGCCAGGCGGCAGACAGGATCAGATCAGAAGGCTGCGCGTGGCTGGTCCGCGGTGAGTTGCACGCCCTGTTGACCTTTCGGACCGATCAGCTGTGCCTGGATCTTCTGCGTATCGGGGAACACTTTGAACAAGCCTTGCAGATCGAGCGCCTTTAGCGCTTCGGGCGTGGCGCAATTGAAGTGGTAATGCGCGTGGATTTCGCTGTGTTGGCTTTCATGATCTTCATCGTGCTCGTGCTCGTGCTCGTGCTCGTGCTCGTGCTCGTCGTCATGGTCATGGCCCTCGCCTTCGAATAGCGGGCTCTCCAGCTCGGATTCGGCCAGGGTGCAGCCTGCTGCCGCAGGCAGGCCGAACAGCCCGTTCGGTTGTTCCAGCTGTTTGCGTGCATCGGCGACCTTGCGCTTATCCGCTTCGCTGCTCGGCGCGTGCTCGAAACCCACCAGATTCATCGCCGGGCTGCGCAATTCGACTTCCAGCGTGGAACCGTCCAGCGCCGCGTCCAGTTCCGCTGCGCCATGCTCGTGGGCGCCGAGACTGTCGTGGTGCGCATGGTCGTGATCGTGTTCAGCAGCCAGAGCAAAACCGGGCAGTAAGGCGAAGGGCAGGGCAAGCAGCAGACGGCGCATGGCAGACTCCATATCAATTAGTGGTTACGTTATAACAAATGTTTGCAGTCGCTGGCCAGTCTCAACGTCTCGTGGGAGCATGCGACCCAATGTCTTCAGGAGAGTGGCGATGATTCGAATTCGCGGCCATGTCGGCGAGCTGCCGGTGGACCTCAGCATTGAAATGGACGACCACGACTGGGCTCAGCTGGCGCGTCAGATGCCCGCCGCTCATGCCGAGACCGCCCCGGTGCGACCGGCCGACAAGCCGACGGCTGATCCCCATTGGCACGAGGCGCAACGGTTGTTGCGCGCGGCGCAGAGCATGGACGGGCCGCAGCTGTTAGCGGAGCTGCAAGCGCTGGCCGGTAGCGCTCAGATGGGCAAGCGCCTGCTGGTGCGGTTGCGTCACTGCGCGCAGGTCAAGGTGGACAGCGGTGCGGATGCGCCGGTCTACCGCTGGATCGACTGAATGGCTCAACCGGCGTTCCGAATTAAAGACGTTGGGTCTGGAAGGTATCGCAGCGTGTCGGGTCGCCACTGTCGAAGCCGATACGAAACCACTTCACCCGCTGCGCAGAGGTGCCATGGGTGAAGGCATCCGGAACGACCCGGCCCTGACTTTGCTGCTGCAAACGGTCGTCGCCGATGGCGTTCGCCGCGTTCAACGCTTCCTCAAGATCCCCTTCCTCGAGCCAGTCATGACGCTGCTGGGCGTGGTTGGCCCAGACCCCGGCAAAGCAATCCGCCTGCAGCTCCTGGCGAACCAGCAAGCCGTTGTCACCCTCCATACGCGCGCCGCGCTGACGGGCAGCCTGCATCTGTTGCGATCCGCCCAGCAGCGTTTGCACATGGTGGCCGACCTCATGGGCGATCACGTAAGCCTGAGCGAAGTCGCCCGCGACCGAAAAGCGCGAGGCCATCTCATCGAAAAACTGCAGGTCGAGATACACCTGTTGGTCGCCCGGACAGTAGAAGGGGCCAACTGCCGAATTGGCGAAGCCACAGGCTGAGTTCACGCCACCACGAAAAAGCACCAGAGTGGGGTCTCGGTACTGCTGACCAGACTGCTGAAACAGAGCGTGCCAGGTGTCCTCGGTATCGCCCAGGATTGACTGAACGAAAGCAACCTGCGGGTCGTCGCCGTTGGCCGGGGCGCTGGACTGCTGGGTTGGTGTAGGACCGGACTGATCAGCCAGCTGACCGAGGATCTGCATCGAATCCTGGCCGGATAACAAACCGATCACCACCACGATAGCGACGCCCGCCAGAGTCAGGCGCCCGCCACCGATGCCTCCGCTTCGGCCGCGAGCGTCCACCACATTGTCACTGCGACGAGCCTTTCTCCAGCGCATGCCTGAATCCCTCTGCCGGTTGCTGATTCCGGTCAGACCGGCTTCAGGGACTGCAAATTCAGCGACTCGTAGGCGTTTCGTCTGTTTCGTCAGTCTGCCGGGTACTCGGCCAGCACCGACTGCTCACCCTTGTTGCCCACGGCGATCACCTTGAACGCATCTTTATGTTCGCCCATCTCCATACCGGGCGAGCCCATGGGCATGCCGGGCACCGCCGCACCGATCAGATCGGGTTGTACTCGGAGCTTGAGGATGTCGGCAGCCGGGACGTGGCCTTCGACGAATTTTCCGTCGATCACGCCGGTATGGCAGGAACCCAGGCTATGGGGCACGCCGAGACGGGTCTTGACTGCGGCCATGTCGGTTTCGACGTGATCGTCGACCTCAAAGCCGTTGGCTTCCAGGTGCTCTATCCATGCCTTGCAGCAACCGCAATTGGCGTCGCGGTGCACCTCGATGGCAATGGGGTCGGCTGCCTGAGCGAGGCTGGCGAACAGAGCGGTGACGAGCAGTAAACGGCGCATGAAGATCACTCCGGCGTGAAAGTGCGCAGCATATCCGCATGCTCGTGGGCGCCCAAGCCGAGTCATGTGAGCGAATGTCACAGGAGGCGGACGCGGGGAGGGCGGCGAACCAAAACGGGGTGATCCGGTCGGATGTCCATCATGGTGCGGAGCCGCTGTCAGGAGAGTTTTCGATGCGTTTTGCCCGTTTCGTTCTGCTCGCGCAGGCGTTGGTGATGGCCTGCCTCAGTCTGGCCTACTGGCTGCGGCCTCACGAGATGGCCAATCTGAACGGCATGCTGTTGATGGAGACTGCGTCGGTCAGCCATATGCGCGTCTACTACGGCGGCTTGCAGTTGGGGCTGGCGCTGTTCCTGATCTGGAGCGCCCGCGCACCGGAGCGAGCTCGCCCAGCCTTGATCATGCTGGTAATGACCATGGCGGCGCTGGTGCTGGGAAGGCTGGTGTCGCTCTGGGTGGACGGCGGTGAATTGGTCGGCTTCGATCTGGCCTCGATGCTCTACCGCGTACTGGCTGTAGTACTTGCTGGCCTCGCCTGGCGCGCCGTGCGCGAGCTTCCGGAGCCAGAGTCGGAGCGCCTCGAGCCTGCTACCCATCGGCTCGTCAGCGAATCACCGATGCCATTCAAGTTGGGTGACACCCCACCGCACGCAGAGCCTGGTCCAGGTGAGCCTTCACCTCAGCCGTTCCGTCGCGGAGATCCTGTCGCCTGATCTGAGGCCGGGTGGCCGAGGTCTGTCAGGTATCCGCCTAACGAGTTGCCGCTGCTCGGATGTGCCGGATGAGTCTCTTCAGCTGATGCACTCATCGGGCGCTTCCGGCCAGGCGTTCGTAATCCAAGGTCAGTTGTTCAAGCTTGCGCAGCAGCGAGTCGCTGGTGGTGACGATCACGGTAGGCACGAAGCGAGAATCGTCCGCCAAGGTGAAGCCGGCCCGGGCGAAACGCCATTGGGTATCGATCTTCTCGAGCTGACTAACGATTTGCGCGGTGTTCTGCGGCGCCGTTTTCAGCTCATTCAACCCCTGTTCGAACTCATTGACTGCAGCGTCGAAATCGCTGCGCAAGCGCTGCTCTGGCAGCTTCCAGCTCATGGCCAGGTAAAGCATGGCGATGCGCTGACTGAGCATGCGTTGGCGCCCGCTGCGGTTTACCAGCCGGGCGGCCTGACTGCCGCTGTGACGCTCGATCTTTCCGACCAGCGCTTCGCTCTGGCTGAGGAAGCGGTCAGCCAGGCGCAGCAGTTCGGCGGATTGGCTGCGGTTCGGGCGGGTCAAAGCCAACTGACGATACTGGTGCCAGGTGTCAGTTGCTTCGTTCAATGCTTTGCGAATATCCCCTTCAGCGGCGTATTCATCGAGCCACTGAGCGTTCTCCTCGACGCTGGCAATGCTGTTGTCGAGCTGACTGGCGGCGAGGTCGACACGGGTGTCGGTGCCGATCATCAGGTAGGTTTTGGCGATGCGTTGGCTGAGCATGCGCTGCATGCCGGCGCGGTTGACTGCTTCTGCGTCGCTGATGCCGGCCTGACAGGGCAGGCTGCCGGACAGCAGACCGAGTAGCAGCGTGATGATTAGCGAAATTTTCAACATGGAGCGCTCCTGACGTCCGGGCGGGCGCGATGCTGACCGATCGGTCAGTCGACGTGGGCGAGACGATAGAGCGCTGCGCGCTGACGGCATTGATGATTATCAAGGGCGCCGGAGCGGTGCTTCAGCTTGAGGCGTGACGCACACAAACGCAGTGCAGAGTGGGCGCCTCTGGCTCAGCCTTTGGCCTCGTGCTCCAGGACCCAGACCGCCGCTTCCACCCGCGAACGCAGGCCCAGCTTGTGCAGCAGATTTTTAACGTGGACCTTGACGGTGCCTTCGGTAATACCGAGCTTGCGCGCGATCATCTTGTTGCTCTGGCCTTTGGCAATCTGGCGCAGGACCTCTTTCTCGCGCTTGGTCAGGCTGGAGAATGGCACCTGCCCGGTGGGCTTGGGCCGCACCCGAATCGCTTCGGCGAGCACCTGGGTCAGTTCAGGACTCAAGGCCATACGGCCGGTCGCCGCCAGGCGGATCTGCTCGATCAGCTGTTCGGCGTCCATGTCCTTGAGCAGATAGCCGTCAGCACCGTTGCGCAGGGCTTCGAGTACATGGCCCTGCTCATCAGACACGGTAAACATCACGATGCGTGCGTCGATGTCCACGTCGCGCATGCGCCGGGTGGTTTCCAGCCCATCGATACCCGGCATGTTGAGGTCCATCAGGATGAGGTCGGGCTCGGTCTGTTGCGCAAGCGCGATGGCGTCCTCGCCGTTGCCCGCCTCAGCGACCACCTCAAGGTCATTTTCCAGTTCCAGCAGGTCACGCAAACCCCGACGCATCATGGGGTGGTCGTCGACCAGCAGGATTCGTGCAGTAGTCCCTTCGTTCATGCGTGACCCGTTCCTGTTTCAGGGGAGATGTGGCGGTAGGCGGGCGGGAACCGCAGGTACACCAAAGTGCCTCCCGCAGGGCGCCGGCCGATGTTGATGGTGCCGTTGAGGCTGTTGGCTCGCTCGCGCAGGATGATCAGGCCATAGTGGCCGGCACGCTGCTCTTCAAGGCGGATGCCGACGCCGTCGTCCTCGATCTTGACGTGAATGGTGCCGACGCTGTCCTGGGTCAGGCTCAGCCAGCAGTGCTCTGCCTCGGCATGCTTGACCACGTTGCTAAGCGCTTCGCGGACGATCTGCAGGCAGTGCACTTCTTCGTTGGGCGTGAGCGGGCAGTGATCGAGTTGGTAGTCACTCTCGACCTGCAGCCCCGAGTTGGCGCTGAACTCCTGAATCGTGGCGTAGAGCGCCGGTTTGAGCCCGGGTTCGTTGACCTTGATGCGAAAGGTAGTGAGCAATTCGCGCAGCTGGCGATACGCTGAATTCAGCCCCTGCTCGATCTGCTGCACGCTGTCGTCCAGTTGTGCCTGGTCGCTCTGCTTCTGCATCAGCCGCTTGAGGCGTGCCAGTTGCAGTTTCTGCGCGGCTAGCGCCTGGGCCAGTGAATCGTGCAGCTCACGGGCTATCACCGCACGCTCCTCCATCAAGGCCAGGCGCGCCTGTTTCTGGCCGAGTCGGGCCAGACTCAGCGATGCGGCGAAGAGATCGGCCAAGGTCGTCAGCGGTAGCGTTTGCCAGGGCCGCAGTGGCTCGCCTGTGCGACTGGCCACCCGCAGCGAGCCCAGCTCGTCCGGTCCTGAGCGCAGCTCGAACGTCAGCAGTTCTTCGCCAGTCGGCAGTCGGCCGGTCTGGTTCACCGGGCAGGCCTCGCACTGAGGCAGCTGGCAGTATTCCGGCGGCTGCAGATTGTGGGAGGTCATCGCCGTGTGGCTGCCCGCTTCGGCGGATCGGTTCAGGCACAGCGAAATCGGGCCGGTGTCGAGGATCTGCTGCACCTTGCTGAGTTGCGCGCCCATCATCTGGGTGGGGTCATCCGGCTTGCTGTAGAGCATCCGGGCACTGTCGAACAGCAGCTGCAGCGTGGCGTTGCTGCGAGTCAGGGCAGCGGTCTTGTCATCGACCTTCTGTTCCATGTCCGCGTAGAGGCCGGCCAATTCCTGGCTCATCTGGTTGAGCGTGCGGGCCAATAGGCTCAGCTCGGTATCGCCGGGAATCTGCACCTGGCCGCTGAAATCGCCCTTGCCGATATCGCGCGCCATCCGGGTCAGGCTGCGCAGCGGCGTGGCCAGGTTGTTGTGCAATCCGTAGATCAGCACAAAGGCGATCACCACGATGACGAACAGCGTACCGGCCTGCAGTGCGCGGATAACGCTGAGCTTGCCTTCCGAGGCCTCCTGCAGCGTGCGAACGAAGGTGTCCAGCTCGTTGACGAACGCTGGCGCCTCCCGACGGTACTCCTCCAGCCGCGCCGGTTGCGCATCGAGCAGGGGGCGCATGCCTTGCTCCCAGTGCTGCGACACCGCGGCGTGCAAAACCGGCAGACGGGTACCGTCGTGGCGGTGCAAGGCCGAGCGCAACGAAGGAGAACGCAACGTCTGCTGCAGGGTTTCAATGCGCTCATAGAGCAGGGCTTGCGAGCCGTGTTCGGCCGTGAAAGCCAGGCGGTAGGCCTGCATGCGCAGACTGCCAGCCTGATTGATCGCCTCGGCATCGCCTTCCAGGGCGTCCGCCAGGTAGAGGCTGGCAAGCATGCTGACCAGCGAGACACCGATGATCACCACGAAGGCCACCAACGTATTGAACACGATCGAGTGACGGGTGGAGAGCGGCTCGCTTTCGGTTGCAGACATGTTCGGCTCGACGGTCAGGCGATGCCACATTCTGCGCCTGGTCGGTCCAGCTGGCCACGGGTGAGAGCGTACCTCCAATGCTTTTGAACCCTCCTCTGAGGCGCCACCGCTGGCCGGCGCCACTACCTAACCTGCTGATTCAATGACATTTTTATTGTTGAGATAGGGATACCTCGCAAGAGGTAGTTAGAGGGTGTGTGGCAAATCGCCATTCACCCTGTGTTGACCACAGTCAAATTCGGATCGATCCCCCCCGCTTAGCGTGCAAGCCATTCCTGAACCCGCTGCGTTTGCCGGCCGGGTGTCTTGGCGCCAAGAGGATCGACCAATGAGCAATATCGAAAAGTGGGACGTGGAGGACCAGATCTTCTGGGACACCACTGGCAAGCGGGTCGCCAATCGCAATCTGTGGATTTCCATTCCGAGCCTGCTGATGGGCTTCGCCATCTGGCTGATGTGGGGCATCGTCACGGTGCAGATGCTCAACCTGGGCTTTCCCTTCGCGCCCGCCGAGCTTTTCACCCTGACCGCCATCGCCGGCCTCACCGGCGCCACCTTGCGCATTCCAGCGTCGTTCATGATCCGCATCGCTGGCGGGCGCAACACCATCTTCCTGACCACCGCACTGCTGATGATTCCTGCCGCCGGCGCGGGCATTGCCCTGCAGAGCCAGGACACACCGCTGTGGGTCTTTCAGCTGCTCGCCTTCCTCTCTGGTATCGGCGGCGGCAACTTCGCCTGCTCGATGAGCAACATCAGCACCTTCTTCCCGAAGAACCAGCAGGGTTTGGCCCTGGGCCTCAATGCCGGCCTCGGTAACTTCGGTGTCACCACCATGCAGATCCTGATCCCTCTGGTGATGACTGCCGGTGTGTTCGGCTTTATCGCCGGCGACCCGATGACACTGGTCAAGGACAGCGGCACCTTGATCGGCGGCATTCCTGCCGGAACCGATACCTGGATTCAGAATGGCGGTTGGGTCTGGCTGCTGTTCCTGGTGCCGCTGGCTTTCGCCGGCTGGTTCGGCATGAACAATCTGCTGGTGATCTCGCCGACGCCGGGTTACCCGCTGAACGCCTTCGGCAAGATTCTTGGTCTCTACGCCGTGGCCTTTTTCGCCGCCGCCGTCGGCCTGTACCTCTACCTGCCTGCGCCGACTGGCCTCGGCGTGCTGAATATGTGGGGCGTGATGCTGCTGACCATCGGCGCGACGCTCGGCATGCTGCGCCTGCTGCCGGGCAGCATCAGCCCGAACATCAAGCGCCAGTTTGCGATCTTTCGCGACAAGCACACCTGGTCGATGAGCGTTCTCTACATCCTGACCTTCGGCTCGTTCATCGGCTTCTCCATGGCGCTGCCGCTGTCGATCACGGTGATCTTTGGGTTCATGAATGAGGTCGGCGCTGATGGCGTGGTGACCCGTGTCGCCAACCCTAACGCACCGAGTGCGCTGACCTACGCCTGGATCGGGCCGTTCATTGGCGCCCTGATCCGCCCGCTGGGCGGCTGGATTTCCGACAAGGTCGGCGGCTCCATCGTCACCCAGGTGATCTCGGTGGTCATGGTTGGTGCCTCGGTCGCGGCCGGCTACGTGATGCAGCAGGCCTACAGCTCGGCCCAGCCTGAAGAGTACTTCTTCCTGTTCCTGGTGCTGTTCCTGGTGCTGTTCGCCGCCAGCGGCATCGGCAACGGCTCGACCTTCCGCACCATCGGCGTCATCTACGACCGCGAGAAGGCCGGCCCGGTACTCGGCTGGACCTCCGCTGTCGCCGCCTACGGCTCCTTCGTCGCCCCGATCGTGATCGGCGAACAGGTCAAGGCGGGCACCCCGGAAGTGGCTATGTACGGCTTCGCGGTGTTCTACGCGCTGTGCCTGATCCTCAACTGGTGGTTCTACCTGCGCCCCAACGCTTACGTGAAGAACCCCTGAGTCCGGAGAGCCGCCATGAACATCATGCTTGCCTACGACAACTCGCGTAACGCCAGGAAAGCCCTGGACGCCACCCTCGAGATGTTCGGTCCGCTCAACCCCCTGATCATGCTGATCGGGGTGGTGGAAGACACCCGCGATACCAGCGATTCGGCGGCCGAGCTCTACGAGCGTGAACGCCGCGAATTTCAGGCCTTCCTGCAGGAGGCGGCGGCCAAGGTCAGTGCTTTCGGCCTGGACGTCGACGTGATGCTGGCCGAAGGGGACGCCCGCAAGATGATTCTCAAGGCCGCCGAGCACAAGAAGCCCGACCTGCTGGTCATCGCGCGGCATTCCAACGAACCGGACGGCGGCTTCATCTCCCGCTCGCTGAATCTCTTGGTCGACGAGCTCGACTACATGACCTTCGGCAGCGTCAGCGCCTTCCTGGCCCGCCGGGCGCCTTGCCCGGTCCTGATTCAAGCCTGCCCCTGAGTGAGGAGCTCAACATGAGAGTTTCTACGCTGTTCGAATGGAAGCGCCCCGAGATCCGGGCCCTGCACCTGACCTGGATTGCCTTCTACATCTGTTTCTTCGTCTGGTTCGGCATGGCGCCGCTGGCCTCCAGCATGCTGAAAAGCGTGAACTGGCTGACGCCCGAGGACCTCAAGCTGTTCGCCATCGCCAACGTGGCGCTGACCATCCCGGCGCGCATCCTGGTCGGCATGGCGCTCGACCACTGGGGGCCTCGCCGGGTGTTCTCGGTGCTGCTGGTGACGATGGCGGCGCCCGCGCTGTTTTTCGCCTTGGGTGATAGCCGCACCCAGCTGCTGGTGTCGCGGCTGATCCTCGGCTCCATCGGCGCCAGCTTCGTGGTTGGCATCCATATGACCGCCATGTGGTTCAAGCCCAAGGACATCGGTTTCGCCGAAGGCTTCTACGCCGGCTGGGGCAACTTCGGTTCAGCCGCTGCCGCCATGAGCCTGCCGGCCATCGCCATCCATGCCTTCGGTGGGCCGGAAGGCTGGCGCTGGGCGATCGCCAGCTCGGCGATCATCATGGCCGTCTACGGCGTGTACTACTGGTTCGCGCTCACCGACGGCCCGGTCGGCACCATCCACCGCAAGCCGCACAAGGCCAGCGCGCTGGAAGTCAGCACCTGGGCCGACATGATCAAGCTGATCGTCTGGACCATCCCCATGGTCGGCGTGCTGGGCATCTTGGTCTGGCGCATCGAGGGGCTGGGTTACCTGGGTGCGACCGGCGCGGCGATCTGCTACTCGGTGATCGCGCTGGTGGTGATCTTCCAGGTGGTGCAGATCCTGCGGGTCAACATACCGATCCTGAAGAAGGGCGTGCCGGAAGACGACAAGTACCCCTTCAACACCGTGGCTGCGCTGAACTCCACCTACTTCGCCAACTTCGGTGCGGAGCTGGCGGTGGTGTCGATGCTGCCGATGTTCTTCGAGCTGACCTGGGGTCTGACCCCGACCACCGCGGGCATCATTGCCGCCTCCTTCGCCTTCGTGAACCTGGTGGCGCGGCCCATGGGCGGGCTGGTCTCCGACCGTTTCGGCAACCGCCGCTTCGTCATGCTCGCCTACATGCTCGGCATCGCCGTCGGGTTCTTCCTGATGGGGCTGATGAACGCGTCCTGGCCGCTGATCGTCGCTGTCGCCATCACCGTGGCCTGCTCGATGTTCGTCCAGGGCGCCGAGGGTGCGACCTTCGGCATCATCCCCTCGATCAAGCGCCGGGTTACCGGGCAGATCTCCGGCATGGCCGGGGCCTACGGCAACGTTGGCGCCGTCTGCTACCTGACCCTCTACACCTTCGTGACCCCCTCACAGTTCTTCATGGTGATTGCCGCCGGTGCGTTCGTCAGCTTCGGGCTCTGCCTGCTCTGGCTGAAGGAGCCCGAGGGCGCGTTCTCCGACGAGTACTACGTGTCCAGCGTGGACCGCGAACTGGAGGCCCGCCAGAAGCTTGCGTCCTGACGTTTCTACCCTGATGCGCCGGTCCCAGAGATCGGCCAGCCGAGATTGATAAGCCGACCGGTCGGGCCCGTGGTTCGCAACCGGAGTGAGGAGAAATAACCAATGAGCCACTTGCTCGATCAACTGCGCTTCTTCAACAGGAAGCAAGACGAGTTCGCCGACGGTCATGGCGAAACCCGCATCGAATCCCGCGACTGGGAGAACGTCTACCGCTCGCGCTGGCAGTACGACAAGATCGTGCGCTCCACCCACGGGGTGAACTGCACCGGTTCGTGCTCCTGGAAGATCTACGTGAAGAACGGCCTGATCACCTGGGAAACCCAGCAGACCGACTACCCACGCACCCGCAACGACTTGCCCAACCACGAGCCGCGCGGCTGCCCGCGCGGCGCCAGTTACAGCTGGTACATCTACAGCGCCAACCGCCTGAAATACCCCAAGGTGCGCAAACCGCTGCTCAAACTGTGGCGTGAGGCGCGGCGCAGCATGACCCCGGTCGACGCCTGGGCCAGCATCGTCGAGGACAAGGCTAAGGCCGAGTCCTACAAGAGCAAGCGTGGCATGGGCGGTTTCATCCGTTCCAGCTGGGAAGAGGTCAACGAGATCATCGCCGCCGCCAACGTCTACACCGTCAAGCAGTACGGCCCGGACCGCGTCATCGGCTTTTCGCCCATTCCGGCCATGTCGATGGTTTCCTACGCCGCCGGTAGCCGTTACCTGTCGCTGATCGGTGGTGTGTGTCTGAGCTTCTACGACTGGTACTGCGACCTGCCACCGGCCTCGCCACAGGTGTGGGGCGAGCAGACCGACGTGCCGGAGTCGGCCGACTGGTACAACTCCAACTACATCATCGCCTGGGGCTCCAACGTCCCGCAGACCCGTACCCCGGACGCGCACTTCTTCACCGAAGTCCGTTACAAGGGCACCAAGACCGTCGCTATCACCCCGGACTACGCCGAAGTCGCCAAGCTCACCGACCTCTGGCTCAACCCCAAGCAGGGCACCGATGCCGCCCTGGCCCAGGCGTTCGCCCACGTCATCTTCAAGGAATTCCACCTCGAAACGCCGAGCGCGTACTTCCGCGATTACGCCAAGCGCTACACCGACATGCCGGTGCTGGTGCGCCTGAACGAGAAGGACGGCAGCTACATCGCCGACCGCTTCCTGCGCGCCTCGGACCTCGCCGACAACCTCGGGCAGGACAACAACCCCGAGTGGAAGACCATCGCCGTCGACGGCAGCACCGGCGAGCTGGTTTCGCCGCTCGGCTCCATCGGCTACCGCTGGGGCGAGAAGGGCAAGTGGAACATCGAAGCCCGCGAAGGCAAGGACGGCCGTGACGTTGACCTCGCCCTGACCCAGATCGAGGGCGGTGAGACGGCCGAGGTTGCCTTCCCGTACTTCGGCGGCATCCTCCACGAGCACTTCCAGCACGCCGAAGGCGAGAGCATCCAGTTGCGCCGCGTCCCGGTGCGCAGCATCACCTTGGCCGACGGCAGCACCACCAAGGTCGCCACCGTGTTCGACCTGATGGCCGCCAATTTGGGCATTGACCGTGGTCTGGGGGGCGGCAATGTCGCCAAGAGCTACGACGACGCCAGCGTGCCGGGCACCCCGGCCTGGCAGGAAGTCATCACCGGCGTGGCGCGTGAGAAGGCGATCCAGATCGCCCGCGAATTTGCCGACAACGCCGACAAGACCCATGGCCGTTCCATGATCATCGTCGGTGCGGCGATGAACCACTGGTACCACATGGACATGAACTACCGCGGCCTGATCAACATGCTGATGTTGTGCGGCTGCGTCGGTCAAACCGGTGGCGGCTGGGCGCACTACGTGGGTCAGGAAAAACTGCGTCCGCAGTGCGGCTGGCTGCCGCTGGCCTTCGGCCTAGACTGGAGCCGTCCGCCGCGGCAGATGAACGGCACCAGCTTCTTCTACAACCACAGCTCGCAGTGGCGCCACGAGAAGATGAGCATTCACGAAGTGCTCTCGCCGCTGGCCGACAAATCGCAGTTCCCCGAGCACATGCTCGATTACAACATCCGCGCCGAACGCGCCGGCTGGCTGCCCAGCGCGCCGCAGCTCAACCGCAACCCGCTGCAGATCTGCCGTGATGCCGAAGCGGCCGGTCTGTCGCCGGTGGACTACGTCACCCAGTCGCTCAAGGACGGCTCGCTGCGCTTCTCCTGCGAGCAGCCGGACAGCCCGGAAAACTTCCCGCGCAACATGTTCATCTGGCGCTCCAACCTGCTGGGCAGCTCGGGCAAGGGCCACGAGTACATGCTCAAGTATCTGCTGGGCACCAAGAACGGCGTGATGAACGAGGACCTCGGCAAGCGCGACGGCTTCAAGCCGACCGAGGCCGAATGGCAGGACGACGGCGCCATCGGCAAGCTCGACCTGGTCACCACCCTCGACTTCCGCATGTCCTCGACCTGCGTGTACTCCGACATCGTCCTGCCGACTGCGACCTGGTACGAGAAGGACGATATGAACACCTCGGACATGCACCCCTTCATCCACCCGCTGTCGGCGGCCATCGACCCGGCGTGGGAAGCGCGTTCGGACTGGGAAATCTACAAGGGCATCGCCAAGGCCTTCTCGAAGATGGCCGAAGGTCACCTGGGGGTGGAGAAGGATCTGGTCACCGTACCGCTGCTGCACGACAGCCCCGGCGAACTGGCTCAGCCATTCGGCGGCACCGACTGGAAAACCGCTGGCACAGATCCGCAGCCGGGCAAGAACTGCCCGAACATGGCGGTGGTCGAGCGCGACTATCCGGCCACCTACAAGAAATTCACCTCCCTCGGCCCGCTGCTCGACAAGCTCGGCAACGGCGGCAAGGGCATCAACTGGAACACCCAGGCTGAGGTCGATTTCCTCGGCGAGCTGAACTACAAGGTGCGCGACGAGGGCGTCAGCCAGGGGCGTCCGCAGATCGAGTCGGCCATCGACGCGGCCGAGGTCATCCTCAGCCTCGCGCCGGAAACCAACGGCCACGTGGCGGTGAAGGCCTGGGCCGCGCTGTCGGAATTCACCGGCCGCGACCATAGCCACCTGGCGCTGCCCAAGGAGCACGAGGCGATCCGCTTCCGTGACATCCAGGCACAGCCGCGCAAGATCATCTCCAGCCCGACCTGGTCAGGACTGGAGGACGAGCATGTGTCGTACAACGCCGGCTACACCAACGTTCACGAGTTCATCCCGTGGCGCACCATCACCGGCCGCCAGCAGTTCTTCCAGGATCACCCCTGGATGCAGGCCTTCGGTGAGCAACTGATGAGCTACCGGCCGCCGATCAACACCCGCACCATCGATTATGTGAAGGGCAAGAAGAGCAACGGCCATACCGAGATCGTCCTCAACTGGATCACCCCGCACCAGAAGTGGGGCATCCACAGCACCTACTCGGACAACCTGATCATGCTCACCCTGAGCCGTGGCGGCCCGATCGTGTGGATGAGCGAAGTCGACGCCAAGAAGGCCGGCATCGAGGACAACGACTGGATCGAGTGCTTCAACGCCAACGGCGCCCTGACGGCCCGTGCGGTGGTCAGCCAGCGCGTGATGGAAGGCATGGTGATGATGTACCACGCACAGGAACGCATCGTGAACGTGCCCGGCAGCGAGACCACCAAGACCCGCGGCGGCCACCACAACTCGGTGACCCGCGTGGTGCTCAAGCCCACCCACATGATCGGCGGCTACGCCCAGCAGGCGTACGGCTTCAACTACTACGGCACCGTGGGCTGCAACCGCGACGAATTCGTCGTGGTACGCAAGATGGCCAAGGTCGACTGGCTCGACGGCCCGAATGGCAACGACCTGCCACAACCCCTGCCGCAAGACATCTGAGGAATAGGCCATGAAGATTCGTTCACCCGAGGTGGCAGCGCATGGTCCCCGGACCATGCCCGCTCTAGAGATCAAGGCGCCGGTTGTGGAGGCTGCACAATGAAAATTCGTTCACAAGTGGGCATGGTCCTGAACCTGGACAAGTGCATCGGCTGCCACACCTGCTCGATCACCTGCAAGAACGTCTGGACCAGCCGCGAAGGCATGGAATACGCCTGGTTCAACAACGTCGAGACCAAGCCCGGAATCGGCTACCCGAAAGAGTGGGAAAACCAGGACAAGTGGAAGGGCGGCTGGGTGCGCAATGGCGACGGCACCATCAATCCGCGCATCGGTGGCAAGTTCCGCGTGTTGGCGAACATCTTCGCCAACCCCGACCTGCCGACCATCGACGACTACTACGAGCCGTTCGACTTCGACTACCAGAACCTGCACACCGCGCCGATCTCCGAGCATCAGCCGGTAGCACGGCCGCGCTCGCTGATCTCCGGTCAGCGCATGGAGAAGATCGAGTGGGGCCCGAACTGGGAAGAAATTCTCGGTACCGAGTTCGCCAAGCGGCGCAAGGACAAGAACTTCGACAAGGTCCAGGCCGACATCTACGGCCAGTACGAAAACACCTTCATGATGTACCTGCCGCGCCTGTGCGAGCACTGCCTGAACCCGACCTGCGCCGCGTCCTGCCCGAGCGGGGCGATCTACAAGCGCGAGGAGGACGGCATCGTCCTCATCGACCAGGAGAAATGCCGCGGCTGGCGCATGTGCATCAGCGGCTGCCCGTACAAGAAGATCTACTTCAACTGGAAGAGCGGCAAATCCGAGAAGTGCATCTTCTGCTTCCCGCGCATCGAGGCCGGCATGCCGACCGTCTGCGCCGAAACCTGCGTCGGCCGCATCCGCTACCTCGGCGTACTGCTGTATGACGCCGACCGCATCCATGAAGTAGCCAGCACGGTCAACGAGCAGGACCTCTACAAGAAGCAGCTGGAGATATTCCTCGACCCGTCCGATCCAAAGGTCATCGAGCAGGCGCTCAAGGATGGCGTGCCGATGTCGGTGATCGAAGCCGCGCAGAAGTCGCCGGTATACAAGATGGCCGTCGACTGGAAGCTGGCCCTGCCGCTGCACCCTGAATACCGCACGCTGCCGATGGTGTGGTACGTGCCGCCGCTGTCGCCAATCCAGAACGCCGCGGCGGCCGGACACGTCAGCATGGACGGCGTGCTGCCAGACGTCGACAGCCTGCGCATTCCGCTGCGCTACCTGGCCAACCTGCTCACCGCTGGCGACGAGGAGCCGGTCAAGCTTGCCCTCAAGCGCATGCTCGCCATGCGTGCCTACAAGCGCGCCGAGCAGGTCGATGGCGTGCAGGACCTTGAGGTACTGGACAGCGTCGGGCTGTCGGTGGCCCAGGTCGAGGACATGTACCGCTATCTCGCCATCGCCAACTACGAAGACCGCTACGTGATCCCGACCGCGCACCGCGAAGAGGCCATGAGCGACGCCTTCGCCGAGCGTTCCGGTTGCGGCTTTAGCTTTGGCAGCGGGTGCTCGGGCGCCTCGGACACCAACATGTTCGGCGCCAAGAAGGCCAACCGCCGCGACATCATCCAGACCGTCCGGCTGTGGGAGGACTGAGCCATGCGCATCCTTAAAGTGATATCCCTGCTGCTCGACTATCCCGACCAGCACTTGCGCGACGGCCACGCGGAGCTGGCCCAGGCCATCGGTGCGGCCCGCGAGATCAGCCCGGCGCAGCGCATTGCGTTGCGGCGCCTGCTCGACGAGCTGACCGAGGGCGACCTGATGGACGTTCAGGAACGCTACACCGACCTGTTCGACCGCGGCCGCGCCCTTTCGCTGCTGTTGTTCGAGCACGTGCATGGCGAATCCCGTGACCGCGGTCAGGCCATGGTCGACCTGAAGGCGCAGTACACCGAGGCCGGTTTCGACATCGGCGTCCGCGAGTTGCCGGACTACATCCCGCTGTACCTCGAATACCTCGCCACCCGCGAGGACCTCGAGGCCCGCGAGGGGCTGGCCGATGTGTCGCACTTGCTGGCGCTGCTGGCGGCGCGTCTGCAGGAGCGCGAAAGCCCGCATGCCGCGTGCTTCAGCGCACTGCTGCAGATCGCCGGCGAGCCGGTACAGGAAACCCTGGCCGGCCTGCAGGAGCAGGTCGCCGCCGAGGAACGCGACGACTCGCTGGAAGCGCTGGACAGGATCTGGGAGGAGGAACAGGTCGATTTCCTGAAGGCCGAGCAGCAGGATCGCTGCCCATCCATGCCGAGCGGGCCGGGCAAGGCCCGCGAGGAAAGCCCGGTGCCGCTGCACTGGACCGATTTCAAGCATGACGGGCAGGCCGCCGCGCTCGCCCAGGAGGTGCGCAATGTCTAACTTCAATTTCCTGCTGTTCGGGGCCTACCCCTACATCGCCCTGGCCATCTGCCTGATCGGCAGCTGGGCGCGCTTCGACCTGTCGCAATACAGCTGGAAGGCTGGCTCCAGTCAGATGCTGTCGAACAACCGCATGCGCCTGGCGAGCAACCTGTTCCACGTCGGCATCCTCTTCATCCTGGCCGGCCACTTCGTCGGCCTGCTGATGCCCGAGGCGCTGTACCACCACTTCATCAGCAGCGGCCAGAAGCAGGTTGTGGCGATGGTGTCAGGTGGCTTCTTCGGCATTCTCTGCCTGATCGGTTTGTCGATGCTGATCCGTCGCCGCCTCACCGACGCCCGCGTGCGGGCCACCTCCAGTTCCAGCGACATCATGATTCTCTTCGTGCTGCTGGCGCAGCTGGTCCTGGGTCTGCTGACCATCGTCGCCTCCACCGGCCATCTGGACGGTTCGGTGATGGTGCTGCTGGGCACCTGGGCGCAGAGCCTGGTCACCCTGCAGCCAGTCAAGGCTGCTGGCGCCATCGAGTCGGTCGGCATCATTTACAAGCTGCACGTGTTCCTCGGCGTGACCCTGTTCGTGCTGTTCCCCTTCACCCGTCTGGTGCACATCGTCAGCGCGCCGGTGTGGTACCTGGGACGGCGCTACCAGATCGTTCGGCAGAAGGGCGTCAAACCGGCCATGCCACGCCCGCAGCGTCCGCGTACCTATGAAGCGCCGGCCCGCGAAACGTCCGCGCCTACGGCTGTACCCGGTTACGCCACGGCGAAGAGCAAGACCCCGGCGTGATGACTCGGCGGCTGGCGCACTTTGCGTCAGCCGTTCTGGCTGAATCGACCAAACCTTCATACGGCTTTAGCGAGGTGATCATCATGGGTTGTGGATGTGGTGGAAGCACAGGCGGAGGCGGCTGCGGTGGCGGCGCGCGTCCGGAGATCGAAGTGCCGGTCGATGCCCCGTTGTTCGAGGCGCTGGCGAACGAAGTTCAAACCCATACTGCGGCTGAACAGGCGCCCGGCGAACCCTCGCTGATCGCCAGCAGTGAACAGGAGTGGCCGCGGGTGCACGTCAACGGCGTGGCGATCGCCTCTCAGGCCATCGCCCAGGAACTGCAGTATCACCCGGCCGAAAGCCGTGATGAGGCCGTCTACCTGGCGACCCAGGCGCTGGTGTTGCGCGAGCTGTTGCAGCAGCGCATCGGCGAGCTGGGGCTGGTGGTGCGAGCCGAGTCCGGCGAGAGCGAGGAAGAGGCGGCCACCCGCACCCTGATCGAGCAGGAAGTGCCGCTGCCGCTGGCTGATGAGGCCGCCTGCCGGCAGTACTACAACGGCAACCAGCAGCGCTTCTTCAGCGCACCCTTGCTGGCCGCACGGCATATTCTACTGGCCTGTCCGGCGGACGATGCCGAGGCCCGCAGTCTGGCGCGTGAACAGGCCTTGGAATTGATCAGGCAGCTGCAGGCCGCCCCGCAACGCTTCGCCGAATTGGCGCTGCAGCACTCGGCCTGTCCGTCGAAGGCCCAGGGTGGTGCGCTGGGCCAGATCAGCAAGGGGCAGACGGTGCCGGAGTTCGAGCGTCAGCTGTTCCGTCTGCCGGTCGGCCTCTGCCAGCAACCGCTGGAGAGCCGCTACGGCTATCACCTGGTGGCCGTCGACCAGCGCATAGAAGGCGAACAGCTGCCCTACGAGGTCGTCGCCGGTTCGATCCGCGCCGAGCTCAACCAGCGCGTCTGGCAGATCGGCGTCAGCCAGTACCTGCAGAACCTGGTGGGGGCGGCGCACATCGATGGCATCCAGATGCAGGGCGCCGATACGCCATTGATGCAATAACGGAGACTTAGCTCAACGTAGGGTGGATGACGCTTCACCCATCCACCTTTGCGGGCTGGAAGTGTATGAAGCGGCGGCACTCGCACCACCCCACCGGGTCGCGCCACCGGGCGGGGCCAATGGTGGATGAAAATAGCGTCATCCACCCTACGAGGTTTCAGAGGTGTTCTCGATGACTGAACTACGCGATGCCCACGGCCGCCAGATCGATTACCTGCGCATGTCGGTGACCGACCGCTGCGATTTCCGCTGCGTCTACTGCATGGCCGAAGACATGACTTTCCTGCCGCGCCAGCAGGTGCTCGGCCTGGAGGGGCTGGAACGCATCGCGCGGATCTTCGTTGGCCTGGGGGTCAAGAAGATTCGCCTCACCGGCGGCGAACCGCTGGTGCGCCAGGGCATCGTCGGCCTCTGCGAGCGCATCGCGGCATTGCCCGGTCTGCGCGAACTGGTGATGACCACCAACGGCTCGCAGCTGGTCAAGCTCGCTGCACCCTTGGCGCGCGCCGGGGTCAAGCGGCTGAACATCAGCCTGGATAGTCTGGATGCCGCCAAATTCCACGCCATCACCCGCACCGGTCAGCTGCAGCAGGTGCTCGACGGCATCGAGGCGGCGCGCGATGCCGGCTTCGAGCGGATAAAACTCAATGCTGTGGTGATGAAGGGCCGCAACGCTGAGGAAGTCGCCGACCTGGTGGACTTCGCAATCGCCGGTGGGCTGGACCTGAGCTTCATCGAGGAAATGCCGCTGGGTGACGTCGGTCGTTCGCGCGGCGAGAGTTTCTGTTCCAGTGACGAGGTCAAGGCGCTGATCGCCGAGCGGCACACGCTGGTCGACTCGGCCGAGCAGAGCGGCGGCCCGGCACGATACGTGCGCCTGCCGGAGCATCCGCAGACGCGCATCGGCTTCATCTCGCCGCATTCACACAATTTCTGCGCCACCTGCAACCGCGTACGGCTGACGGTGGAAGGTCGCCTGCTGCTGTGCCTGGGCCATGAGAACGCCATTGACCTGCGTGCCTTGCTGCGTCGCCACCCGACCAGTGATCAGCCGGCGATCGATGCCATTCACGCCGCGCTGCAGCGCAAGCCGTTGCGCCACGAATTCTCCAGTGGCGGGGAGGTCCAGGTATTGCGTTTCATGAACGTCAGCGGCGGTTGAGCCAACGACCCATGGGCTACGAGCCGACCGCTTAATTCGCTACCATCGGACGCTATTGCCGGTTTGACCCACATGCCCAGCTGCCGCAATTGGGGCTTGTCGCCGAAACCGCTCGTGCCATCGCCTGCAACGCTCACGGCACCACTTAGCGCGCGCATACCTCCAAAGGGGAATGGGTTCGCATATGGCACGGGTGCAGCCTGTGCACACATCTTCAAAGGAGTTTCGAGCCATGGCTCATTTGTCCAACACCGAATTTCAGGCCCTGAGCATCGCGGTGCTTACGGTGAGCGACACCCGCAACATCGATTCCGACACCTCCGGTCAGGCGCTGATCGACGGCCTGCAGAGCGCCGGCCATACCCTGGCCGAACGGGCCATCGTCAAGGACGACATCTGGCAGATCCGCGCCCGCGTCTGCAGCTGGATCGCCAGCGAGAACGTTCAGGTCGTGCTGGTGACCGGTGGTACCGGCTTCACCGCCCGCGACAACACTCCGCAGGCGGTACAGCCGCTGCTGGACAAAGACGTCGACGGCTTCGGCGAACTGTTCCGCTACGTTTCGCTGGGCGAGATCGGCACCTCCACCGTGCAGTCCCGCGCGCTGGCCGGCATGAGCAACGGCACGCTGGTTTGCTGCCTGCCGGGCTCGACCAACGCCTGCCGTACCGCCTGGAACAAGATCCTCGTCGAGCAGCTGGACAGCCGCACCAAACCCTGCAACTTCGTGCCGCACCTCAAGGCTTCCGCGGTCGAATACTGCGGGCCACGCTCATGAGCGCCTGTGGCTGCGACACCAGCGGCCTGAAGCCGGTCGACGAGGCCATCGCCGAACTGCTGGCGCGGGTGCCGGCGCTGCCGCCGGTGGAGCATGTGGCGCTGGCCGATGCCCTTGGCCGGGTGCTGGCCGAGTCGCTCGACGCACCTTTCCCGGTGCCGGCCTGGGACAACAGCGCAATGGACGGCTACGCCCTGCGCGCGGCCGACCTGCCAGCCGACGGCGGTTGGCTGCCACTGGCCGGGCGCATCGCCGCCGGTGATGCAGCCGACCAGCAACTGCCTGCCGGCCACGCCGTGCGCATCTTTACCGGCGCGCCGCTGCCGCCGGGTGCCGACACCGTGGTGGCGCAGGAAGACTGCCAGGTCGAGGCGGACCGCGTGCATCTGCCTGGGGTTACCCCAGGCGCACATGTGCGTCGGCAAGGCGAAGAGGTGAAGACCGGCGAGGCGGTGCTGCAGGCCGGCAAGCGCTTGCGACCGCAGGAAATCGGATTGCTGGCGAGCTTCGGCGTGGCCCGCGTCGCGGTCTATCGGCGCCTGCGCATCGGTTTGCTCTCCAGCGGCAACGAACTGCGCGAACCCGGCGAGCCGCTGGCGCCGGGACAGATCTACAACTCCAACCGCTACTGCCTGCTCAGCGTGCTGCGCAGCCTCGGGATGGAGGTTCACGACTACGAAATTCTCGTCGATGAGCTGGCCGCCAGCCGTGACGCCCTAGCGCTGGCAGCCTCCGAATGGGACATGTTGATCACCTCCGGTGGCGTCTCGGTCGGCGAGGAGGATCACCTCAAACAGGCGATCCGCGAACTGGGCGAGCTGCACATGTGGCGGCTGGCGATCCAGCCGGGCAAGCCGCTGGCGTTTGGCGAGGTCAATGGCAAACCGTGGATCGGTCTGCCAGGCAACCCGGCTGCAGCGCTGATCACCTCGCTGGTGGTGGCGCGGCCGTTCCTGCTCAGTGCTCAGGGTTGCACCGAGGTGCTGCCCAAGCCGCTGCGCCTGACCGCGGGCTTCGCCTGGCGCAAGCCGAACAACCGCCGCCAGTACCTGCGCGCACGGCTGGAGCAGGTCGACGGCGAGATGCGCGTGTGCCTGCACCCGCGGCAGGGCTCGGCGATGCTGACCTCGGCCAGCTGGGCCGAAGGCCTGGCCCTCGTCGAACGCAACCGCACGTTGGAAGCGGGTGAAGTGGTGGAGTACCTGCCGTTCAGCGAGTTGCTCGGCTGACACACGAAAACGCCCGGTCGATGAGGAGTCGGCCGGGCGTCTTCGTGCCTGGGTCAGCTTTGTCGCTGCGGCAGCATCCGTCGCAGAACGTCGTCGCGGCGAACGTAATGGTGAAACAGCGCGGCTGCGGCATGCAGACCGATCAGCCAGTAACCGAGCTCGGCCACGGTTTCGTGAATTTCCTTGATATCGCCGGCCAGGTTCTTGTCCGGTGAGAGCAGGGCCGGCAGCTCCAGGCCAAAGAAGGGAGTCGGCTTGCCCGCAGCACTCAGTGTCAGCCAGCCCAGCAGCGGCAGGCCGATCATCAGGCCATACAACGCCAGGTGCGCCAGCTTGGCCAGCCGTTGCTCCCAGGCTGCGCTGGCAATGGCGAGCGGCGCCGGGCGCAGCCATCTGGCCAGCAAACGCAGCCAGACCAGCATGAACACCGACAAGCCGAGCATGAAGTGCCACTGCTTAAGCAACTCGCGCGGCTCGCTGCCCTTGGCGAAATTACCCTTCAGTTCAATCGTTGCGTAGACCGCTGCAATCAGCAGCACCATCAGCCAGTGCAGGCCAATGGACAGCCGTCCGTAGCGTCTTGGCATCAGTTTCTCGTTCATTTCACCTACTCCGCGTGTGGATACTTGCCGCGAGTCTAGGCCTCGAAACTTAAGCGAAGCTTATCCGGGCAAGCGTCGCGACGATTCGACGCGGTGCCGCTGCCTAGCCTGCTTCAAGGCATGGTAGCGGCGGCTGATATGGCTCGCGTCGATGGAAGGTCGGCGCTGCGCGAAGGGCCTGGTTTTGGATCGGGAACAGGCTCAGGTTCGGGGGATACGTACAACCACGCGCAGTCCGCCCAATGCCGAATCGAGCAGTTCGACAGTCGCGCCGTGCAGCTCGGCGATGCGCGCGACAATCGACAAGCCGAGCCCCGCACCCTGGCCATCGCCGAGGCGAACGAAGCGCTCGAACAGTTGCGCGCGCAGCTCGGGCGCAATGCCGGGCCCGCTGTCCGCGACCTCGAGGATCAAGTGCTCGGCGGTGCTACGCAGCTGTACCTCGACCCGCCCGCCTGCGGGCGTGTAGGTCAGCGCGTTGCCGACCAGATTCTGCAACAGCGTCGCCAGGCTCGCGGCATCGCCGGTCAGCGTGCAGTCGGCGTGCTCATCAACTTCCAGCGCGAGCTCCTGTTCGCGGGCGATCGCCAATGGCGTCAACTCGGCGAGGGTGTCGCGTGTCAGCCGGCACAGGTCCAGCGGCGCCAGGCGCAGCTGCTGAGCGCTGGGCTCAAGCCGGGCGAGGGTCAGCAATTGCGTGACTACACGTGTTGTACGGTCAACCCCGGCAAGCAGCTGCCGGATCGCCTCGTCACGCTCGGCGTCGCTGCCGGCCTGCAGCGCGTTCTGAGCATGAACCCGAAGTACTGCCAGCGGCGTGCGCAGCTCGTGTGCCGCGTCAGCGATGAAGCGTTTTTCTCGCTCGACCAGTTGATTGACCTGCTGCAGCAGGCGGTTGAGCGAGGCGGCCACCGGCTCCAGTTCCTGCGGCAGCGGTGCCAGCAGCAGTGGCGCGAGGTTGTCCGGATCGCGACTCTTCAGCAGTTGCGCCATATGTGCCAGCGGGCGCAAGCCCCAGCCCACCGCCAGCCAGATCAGCAGCGCCAGCAACGGCAGGCCGATCAGGTCGGGCAGCAGGCTGCGCCCGGCGATCTTGCCGACCAGCTCGCCGCGCACGTCGTCGCGCTCACTGACCAGAATCCACAGATCGTCTTCACGGTCTTGCAGCAGGAACAGGCGCCAGGCATGCCCATCGAGCTGCACGTCGTGATAACCGCCACTCAGGCCGCTGAAGGGCGGCGCCGAATCCGTCTTGGCCAGCTCCTGCAAGGCGCCGTTCGGCGCACCGGCGGATTGCAGCACGCTGCTGCCGTCTGCGGCATAGACCTGAAAGCCGAGTTTGGTTTCGTAATCGTGGCCGGGCACCCCCTGGTCACGCCGCGCGTTCACCGCTGCGTCCAAGGCAGTCTGCAGTGCCTGGCGCGCTGACGGCTCCATCTCATGCATCACCAGCCCCTGCACCAGCCGCGCACTCTGCGCCAGCTGGGCGTCGAACAGCTCTTCGATTTCGTGGCGGGCATCGCGATAACTGCGCCAGGAAATCAGGCTCAGCGACAGCAGCAGGATGCCAAGTACCAGCACCAGAGTGCGGTTGCGGATGGAACGCCTCAGCATTTGTCCACCAGATAGCCGACCCCGCGCACGGTGCGGATCAGCTCGGGAAAGAACTTCTTGCGCAGGTGGTGGATGTGCACCTCCAGCGCGTTGCTCTCGACTTCCTCGTCCCAGCCGTAGAGCACCTGCTGCAGCCGATCACGGGTCAGCACGCGACCGGGCTGGGCGATCAGCTCATGCAGCAGGACGAACTCCTTGCGCGGCAGGTTGATTGGGGTGCCCTGGTAGCTGACCTGCTGATTGACCGGGTCGAGCAGGATGCCGCGGTACTCCAGCACCGGTTCCGGGCGATTGAAGCTGCGCCGGAGCAGGGCGCGCAGGCGCGCCTTGAGCTCGGCGACATCGAAGGGCTTGACCAGATAATCGTCGGCGCCGGCGTCGAGCCCGGCAATGCGGTCACTGGTAGCATCGCGCGCGGTGAGCACCAGCACCGGGACGGGGTTAGCGCTGGCGCGCAGACGCTTGAGCACTTCCAGCCCGTCCATCCGCGGCAGGCCAAGGTCGAGGATGGCCAGCTCGAAGCTCTCGTGGCTCAAGGCGTGCAGCGCGCTGGCGCCGTCCTGCAGCCAGTCCACCGTGTAGCCCTCGGGTTTGAGCGCGGTGCGGATGCCCTCACCGAGGGCACGATCATCTTCCACCAGCAGAATGCGCATGTCGTTCCTGTCGTCCTGGGTTGCTCTGCATTCAACGCTGCCGAGCGCGGTTATTCCAGCTTTTCCTTGACCTTCGCCAGCAGGGCCTGGGCTTCGTCGCGACGGCCAGCATCGGCAGTTTCGCGACCAGGGCGGGCAGGGGCGGCAAGGGCCTTCTCCAGTGCGGTGCGCGCTTCGTCATAGCGTTTCTGGCGCAAGAGGAAATCACCGTGGAAGTAATTCGGGTCGATGCCGTTCGGGTTCAGCGCCAGCGCCTGCTTGAACAGCGCTTCGGCCTTGTTCTTGTCACCGAAGCCGATTGGCCAGCCGGGCACCTGGTAGTAGAGGCTGGCGAGGCTGGTGTAGGCAGAGCCATCCAGCGCCAGTGGCTCAAGTTCGATGGCTGTTTCCAGTTCGGCCTTGGCCTGTTTGACCAGCCCCAGTGCGCCGAGCCCGCCCTTGGCGCCGGCCCAGGTGCTGAGCACGATGCCGTGCCAGATGTGCAACTCGGCAGCCTGGGGTTCGCCGGCCACCGCGCTTTCGGCCTCCGAGGCGAGCCTGGCGAAGGCCGCCTGGCGCTGTGTCGCGGGTAGCTGGTAGTTGATCTCCGCCCAGCGTGTCTGGATCTGGCGCAGCGATGACTCGCCGGCCGGGCTGAGCGCGAAGGAGGGTTGGCTGGCCAGGGCCAGTATCAGGGCGCAGAGGCCGAGCAGACGCTTCATGGGTGTTCTCCGGTAGAGGTGGGTTGGGACGAGGGCGGCCGCGACTGGTCGGCACGGGCGAAGCGCTTGATCACCGGCAACTGCTTGCGCAGAGCCTGGTCGACCAGCCGTGGCAACAGGCCGTTGAGGCGCACGAAGAGTTTTTCCGGCCAGCCGAGGTAAAGCTCTTTGCGCTCGGTGGCGATGGCATGGACGATTTGTCGAGCGACTTCTTGCGGATCGTCCATCTCCACCTTCAGCGCGTCGTTCATCGCCACCACGTCGGCACTGTTCATCGCCGTGCGGGTGGCGCGTGGCGCGATGTAGAGCACCTTGACGTGACTGTCGGCCAGCTCGCGGCGCAGCGCCTCGGAGAAGCCGCGCAGGGCGAACTTGCTGGCGCAATAAGCGGCAAAGCCCGGGTAGCCGATGGAGCCGAAGGTCGAGCCAAGGTTGACCAGCAGCGCCTGCGGTTGCTGGCGCAGCAGCGGCAGCAGCAGATGGGTCAGCTGCAGCGTGGCGGTGACGTTGACGCCGATCAGCCGGGCGATGGCGTCCTCATCCTGCTGTTCGAGAAGGCTGAACTGGTTGATCCCGGCGGCATTGATCACGCCGTTGAGGCCGCCGAAACGCCGCGCGGCATCGAGCACGGTATGCCGGCCGCTGCGCAGGGCGAGGTCGGCACAGACCACGCTGACCTGCGCCGGATAGCGGCGTGTCAGCGCTTCCAGGGCGAGGCTGTCGCGACCGACCAGCAGCAGCCGGGCGCCGCCCGCGCAAAGCTGCTCCACCAGCACCTGGCCGATTCCACCACTGGCGCCAGTGAGCAGGATGCGCGCGTCACGCAGTTGCATGATCGTGCTCCTGTGCTGTCAGGCTGCGGAAGATATCGCCGTAGAGGCGATAGACCACGCGGGCGGTGTGCACCACCGCGGCCTTGTCGTCCTCGTCGTCGAGGCGGTTCATCAGCTTCTTGAAGAACTCGATGTGCTCCAGGTCCAGGCTGCCGTGGGAGGTCAGGTAGCTGAACGCCTTGGCCGGCAGGTCGAGCTTGTCCTGTAGCACGCCGGCGGCCTGGGTCGCTAGGGCGATGCTGGTGCCTTCGAGGACGTTGACCATGCCGAAGAAGCTCGCCGGGTTGTGTCGCGCGATGCGGTCGTAGACGTAGGCGACCATCAGTTCGGTGGGCAGTGCCGGCTGGCCGTGGCGCACCGCCTCGGCATCGCCGCCACAGGCGCGGATGTCGTTGAGGATCCATTCCTGATGGCCAATCTCTTCCTCGATGTATTCGGCGATCGCCTCGCGCAGCCACTCCAGGCGCTCCGGCAGGCGTGCGCCGCAGGCCATCAACAGCGGCACGGTGTGCTTGACGTGGTGGTAGGCCTGAGTCAGGAAAACGATGTACTGCTCGCGTGTCGCGGTGCCGGCGAGCGCGGCGTGGATGATCGGTGCGCCAAGCAGGTATTCGCGTTCGGTATTGGTCTGGTGTTGCAACTGGTCGAAGAAATCCATGGTGAACCTCGAAAGTCAGGACGAAAAGGCGTTGAACGCCGATTGGTAATGGTTGAAGAGGGCGTCGCGGCGCAGCCGGCCGTTGGCGGTGGCCAGGCCGTTGCCGGCGTTGAAGGGCTCAGCGGCGCGCAGCCAGTGGTGCACGCGGGCGTAATCCGGTAGGCCGGCGTTGACCCGCTCGACCGCCGCCTGCAGTTCGGCATCGCCGAGTTCGGCGCGGCGCGGCACCAGCACCGCGACGTTCTGCGCCAGCGCCTCGCCATGCAGCCAGGCCTGGGCAATCGGCGCCTGCTGCACTAGCTCGGCCTCGACCCATTCCGGGTTCACGTTGCGCCCGTAGGCGGTGACGAACTGATGCTTCTTGCGTCCATGCAGGACTAGGAAACTGCCCTCGAAATGGCCGAGATCGCCAGTCGCCAACCACTCGCCGGTCAGCGGCGGTTCGCCGAGATAGCCGAGCATGTGCGGGCCGCGCACCAGTACCTCGCCATCGTCGCCCAAGCGCAGCTCGACGTGTGGCAGCGGCCGGCCGACCGTGCCGATGCGGCGCGCCTCGGGTGTGTTCAGGCAGACCACCGAGGTGCATTCGGACAAGCCGTAGCCCTCGAACACCGGCAGCCCGAGGCGTTCGGCGCGCTCCAGCAGTTGCGGCGCGACGCGACCGCCACCCACCGCGATAAAGCGCAGCGATGCGGGTAATGGCACGCCTTGCTCAGCGGCGCTGACCAGCGCCAGCAGCAGCTGAGGCAACAGGATCAGGCTGTGCGGCTGGCTGGTCTGCAGCGTGGCCAGCAAACGCGGCAGCTCGAAGCCCGCCGCGCCGCTGAAACCGATCTCCGCCAGCGGCCGCAGTTCGACCCGCGCGCCCGCCAGCAGCGGCGCATAGAGCCCGGCGATGTTCTCCAGCAGCGTCGCCAGCGGCAGCACGCACAGGTGCTGTCGCACGTCGCACGGCAGGCTGGCCTGCCGCAGGCTCTCTGCCACCGCCAGCTGCGCTTCGGCATCCAGACAGACGCCCTTGGGCTGGCCAGTAGTGCCGGAGGTATAGGTGATCTTCAGGGTGCCGTCGGGCACCGGCGTGACGGCATCCGGCTGGCGCAGTAGCAGTCCGCCGACGCTCTGACGAAAGCCGCAGCGCTCGCTGAAAGGGCTGACGGCGCCGATCAGGCAGTCGATGCCGGCGTGGTTCAGTACATGCTCCTGCTGCGCCGGGGAAAAGAATCCCGGCAGCGGCACGCAGACCAGCCCGGCGCGCAGCAGGGCCAGATCCCACAATGCCCATTCCAGACCGTTATCCAGCGCCAGGGCGACGCGCTGCACGCCGAGCCTTTGCAGATGGCTGGCGCGCGCGGCCACTTCATGGCGCATTTCGGCGTAGCTCAGTTGGCGCGGCCCTTCGCTCAGCGCGATGCCGGCATGCCGATCGAGTACCGTCCAGAAGCGTTCAGCTGCAGGCTGCATGGGGCACCTCCGTGGCATCGAACAGAGGCTGATAGCCAAGTCGCGCATAGAGCCCCAGCTGCAGCAGGCGCTGGTGGCCGGGCAGGATCTCGCCGGCCATCAGCTGCGGCCGGCAGGCGTAGTAGCTGCCCCAATCGGCCAGCTCCTCGCCCATGCGCGCCGGATCGGCCAGACCCAGCGGCAGCGGATCGAGCGCCAGGCGCTGGAAGCTGTTAAGCAGTGCCGGCGTGCCGGTGAACACCACCCAGCGAAAGCCCTGAGCGACCAGCAGATCAGTCAGCGCGACGATCAGCAGGCGCGCCGAGGCATTGCCGAAGGCGGCGAGGTTGCCGACCTCGACAATCTCCTCGCGCGGCACCGTACGCCCATGGCGCTGGCTCACGGCCTGCTCGATGGGCTCGTCCAGATAGCGTTCGAGAAACAGCGGCCGGCGCCGGGCGCTGCGCAGGCCAACCGCGCCCTGCACCTCGCCATTGTCGCCATGCAGGCCGAGCAGGCAGGGCATGAAATGACGCACCCGCGCCTGATAGTGCTCGGCGAAACGCTGGCGGATGAAGTCTTCCAACGCTGTGCGACGCTCGCCCGCATCGGCCTGCGCCAGTTGCAGCGTCAGTGATGGATCACGGCCGATACGCGCCAGTACGTCAGTTTGATCAACCCAGGGCAGTTCCATCGGGGAACCTCGGTTAGAAGCCTGGGCCGGATTGTTGGGGCGCAAACTTAAGGCAGTCTTAAGCCGCGCAGGGCTAAATGCGCGGCTGGCGAGGCGACGTTTTTTTCACATCGTCTCGGCTATGTTCTGCGCCGCGCGCAGGCGTAATAAGCAGCGTCTGCCGTTCCGAAACTTCTAGCGAGTACCCCAGCGATGCGCATCCTGGTCATCGAAGACAACCGTGACATTCTCGCCAACGTGCTAGACTACCTCGAGCTCAAGGGCTACGTGGTCGACTGCGCGCAGGATGGCCTCAGCGGTCTGCACCTGGCCGCCACCCAGGACTACGACCTGATCGTGCTGGACCTGATGCTGCCGGGCATCGACGGGCTGCAGGTGTGCAAGCGCCTGCGCGACGATGCCGGGCGCGATACGCCGATCATCATGCTCACCGCCCGCGATGCGCTGCCTGACCGCATCAAGGGGCTGCAGGCTGGTGCCGACGACTATCTGATCAAGCCCTTCGCGCTGTCCGAGCTGGTTGCCCGTATCGAGGCGATCCTGCGTCGCTGCCAGGGATCGCGTCGCCGGCAGCTGCAGGTGGCCGATCTCTGCTACGACCTGGACACCCTGGAAGCCAGTCGTGGTGGCCAGCCGATTCGCCTCAACCCTATCGGCCACAAGCTGCTGGCGATCCTCATGCAGCGCAGCCCGGCGGTGGTGCGCCGCGAAGCGCTGGAAGATGCCGTCTGGGGTGATCACGTGCCGGACAGCGATGCGTTGCGCAGCCATATCCACCAGTTGCGCCAGGTGCTCGACAAGCCGTTCGCCAAGCCGTTGCTGCATACCGTGCACGGCCTTGGCTTCCGCCTGGCGGAGGACTGCGATGCTCGCTAAGCAGCCGCTGGCGCGGCGAATCGTCATCGCCTTCACGCTGATGACGCTGGTGGTGAGCGGTGCGTTCGCCCTCGGCATCGTCGGCGTGGTGCACTTCATCGAAGAGCAGCTGGTCACCGAGGAGCTGAGTCGCGACCTGGACATCGTGCTCAACGAGGACCTGCCAAAGGGACGGACACCGCAGCTGGATACCAGCACCCACTTCTTCGCCTCGCATCTGCCCGAGCACCCGATGCCAAAGGCGTTTGCCGGGCTCGGCGAGGGGTTCACCGAGCTGGTTCGCGGTGACGATGCCTACTACGTCTATGTGCGCAATGTCGGCGCTGACCGCTACGTGCTGGTGCAGGAGCAGCACGAGTTCGAGGCTCGTGAGGATGCGCTGTTCAACGTCGTGCTGGCCGGCTTTCTGCTCAGCGTGCTCGGCGCCTGGGCGCTGGGGCGGCTGATGGCCAACCGGGTGTTGGCACCGGTCAGCCGCCTGGCCAACCAGGTGCGCCACCGCGACCAGCTGCATCCGCTGGCGCCGCCGCTGGCCCTGCAGTATCCCGATGACGAGGTCGGCCATCTGGCTGCGGCGTTCGACAGCACCCTCGGCCAGCTGCGCCAGACCCTGGAGCGCGAGCGGTTGTTCACCGCCGATGTCAGTCACGAACTACGCACGCCGCTGATGGTGGTGCTCGGCGCCTGCGAGCTGCTCGAGCAGCAGGCCGAGCTGTCGCCAGCCGCGCAGCGACCGCTGGCGCGCATCCAGCGCGCCGCGCGGGAAATGCACGAGCTGGTGGAAACCTTCCTGATGCTGGCGCGGGCGCGTCCGCAACAGTCGTCCTTGGCCGGCGACGCCAGCTTGCGGAGCGTGGCGACCGAGCAGAGCGAGCGCTGGGCACCGTTGCTGGCGGAGAAGGGCCTGGCCTTCGAGCTGCTGGAGGAGGGCGAGGACCGCGGCGTCTACAACCACACCCTGCTCGGCACGGTGATGTCCAACCTGCTGCGCAACGCACTGCATTACACCGACCGCGGCACGGTGCGGCTGGTCCTCGACGACGGTGGCTTTCGCGTCGAGGACAGCGGCGTGGGCATTCCCCTGGCGGAGCAGGAGCGCATGTTCCAGCCGTTCGTGCGGGGTGCCGAGGGGCGCGGCGAAGGGCTGGGGCTGGGGTTGTCGCTGGTCAAGCGGATCTGCGCGCACCAGGGCTGGCAGGTAGGTGTGGTGCCGCGGCAACCGCAGGGCAGCTGCTTTCAGGTGCGCTTTCATGGCGACGCTGTTTGACGTTTTTTTCACATCCCGTTGACGGGCCCTTGATGTCTGCCTGGTTAGTTTGGCGTTCCGTTTCCAACCGGAATGCCCGCCATGACGACATCGAGCCCTATCGAACTGGAGTTCTCGCGCAAGTACGATCGCCAGCACGCCTACGAATACCTGCACAAGCATCAGGATGGCCTGGCCCGGCGGCTGTCGCACTGGCGTGACGAGCAGATGGCGCGCCGCGCACTGAAGATCGCCGGCGATCCTGATCTGGTGCTGGACCTGCCGTGCGGCGCCGGGCGCTTCTGGCCGCTGCTGGCCGAGCATCCAAGCCGGATGATCTTTGCCGCCGACAACTCGGCCGACATGCTGGCGATCGCCGAAGCCTCGCAGTCGCGGGAAATCCTTTATCGGGTCGAGAGCTTCCAGACCTCTGCCTTCGCCATCGACATGGGCGACAACGCGGTAGACAACATCTTCTGCATGCGCCTGCTGCACCACATCGCCGACCCGGCGCACCGGCTGGCAATGCTGCGCGAATTCCACCGCGTCACACGCGACACGCTGATCGTCTCGCTGTGGGTCGATGGCAACTACAAGGCCTGGAAGCGCAAGCGCCTGGAGCGTCGCCGGCCGGCGAAGGACAACCAGAACCGCTTCGTTGTCGAGCGTTCAGTGATCGAGGCGGAATTCGCCGAGGCCGGCTTCGATATCCTCGATCGCAGTGACTTCCTTCCGGGCTACGCCATGTGGCGGGTCTACGTGCTGCGCAAGCGGGGGTGAGCATGAGCCGACCACTCGTATTGCCGGCTCGTGAAGCGAGCACCAGCACCTTTCAACGCTGGTGGAACACCCAGGGCGAATGGGTCGAGGAGCCCAACCAGCGCCGCGCGGGCGAAAGCGGTGTGCAACGGATACGGCTGCGCGATCCGCAGCAGCCGCTGCTGTACTGCAAACGCCAGATCGGCCATCTGTATCGCTCGTGGCTGCATCCGTTCGGCAGGCCAACGGTGCTGCGTGAACTGCAGGCGCTACAGGCCATCGGCCGACTCGGCGTGCGGGTACCCGAAGTTGTCTACTGCGGCACCCGGCAACAGGCCGGCCAGTGGCAGGCGCTGCTGGTGACGGCGGAACTGGAAGGCTTCATCAGCCTGGAAGACTGGTATCAACAGGGCCTGGGCGAACGCTTCGGTACGGCGGTACAGGAACGCATGCTGGCAGCGGTCGGCATTAGCCTCGGGTGCATCCATCAGGCGCATTGGCAGCATGGTTGCTGCTATCCCAAGCACATCTTCCTCAAGGTGCACGGCGAAGGTGACGCGGCCGGAGTCGAGGTTGCCCTGCTCGACCTGGAAAAGAGCCGTCGCCGGCTTCGTCTTAGCGCCGCGGCACGGCATGACCTGCGCCAGCTCAGACGTCATCGCCAGGCCATGCCTGAACTGGACTGGCAACGATTGCTGGCCGCCCACCGCACCTTCAGCGAGTTGCACTGCGATGTCTGAGCCGACTTGCGTGGTTACCGATGCCATAAGCGGCGTTGACGTGCCGGCCGACGGTGCGGCGCTGAAGGGGCGCAGCGGACTGGCGCGGATCTGGTACGCCTCCGGCTATTCGGCGGCAGGTCTCAAGGCCGCTTATATGGGCGAAGCGGCATTCCGCCAGCTGGTGCTGCTGAATCTGCTGCTGATTCCCTTGGCGTTTCTGTTCGATGTCAGCCGCGTCGAACGTGCGCTGCTGATCGCCGTTGTATTTCTCGGCCTTATCGTCGAACTGCTCAACTCGGCCATCGAGGCGACGGTCGATCGCATCTCCCTCGAACTGCACCCGCTTTCCAAACAGGCCAAGGACATGGGCAGCGCCGCGCAACTGCTGGCGCTGCTGCTCATTCTGCTGGTGTGGCTGACGATTTTGCTCTGAGCCGGCCGCTATGTCGCTTCGATCAGCGACGCACCAACAACACCCCCGATTCCATGTGGTGGGTGTAGGGGAACTGGTCGAACAGGGCGCAGCGCTCGATGCGGTGGGTGTCGTGCAACTGGGCGATGTTCGCCGCGAGGGTCTCGGGGTTGCAGGAGATGTAGAGGATGCGCTCGAAGCGGCGCGTGAGCTCGCAGGTGTCCGGGTCCATGCCGGCGCGGGGCGGATCGACGAAAACGCTGCCGAAGCTATAGCTCTTGAGGTCGATCCCGGCCAGGCGGCGGAACGGGCGCACCTCGTTCAGTGCCTGGGTCAGCTCTTCGGCGGACAGGCGTACCAGGCTGACATTGTCGATGCCGTTGTCGTCGAGGTTGGCCAGCGCGGCATTGACCGAGGATTTGCTGATCTCGGTGGCCAGCACCTTGGGCACACGGGTTGCCAACGGCAGGGTGAAATTGCCGTTTCCGCAATAGAGTTCGAGTAGGTCGTCGCTGCGCTCGCCGAGGACGTCGTAAGCCCAGTTCAGCATCTTCTGGCATACGTCGCCGTTGGGCTGGGTGAAGGCACCTTCGGGTTGGCGGTAGTTGAAGGTCCGCCCCGCAACGGTCAGTTGCTCGGTGACGTAGTCGCGGCCGATGACGATGCGCTTGCCCTTGGAGCGACCGACGATACTCACGCCAAGCTTCTCAGCGAGCTGTTCAGCTTCGGTCTGCCATGCGTCGTTAAGCGGGCGGTGATAGGCAAGAGTGATCAGCGCATCGCCGGACAGCGTGGTCAGAAACTCGACCTGGAACAGCTTGAAGCTCAGCGTTTCACTGGCTTGCCAGGCGGCCTTGAGCTGCGGCATCAGCTCATTGATGCGGCGACTGGCGATAGGGAAGCTGTCGATCAGGATCGGCGTGTGCTTGTCGCCCTGCTCGAACATCGCGTAGTGGCGCTGGCCGTCTTCGCGCCACAGGCGGAACTCGGTGCGCAGGCGATAGTGTTCACGCGGTGAGTCGAACACGTCCGGCGCGGGTGCGTCGAAGGGCGTCAGCAGTTCTACCAGCCGCGCGGCTTTCTCGGCGAGTTGGGCGTCGTAAGTGGCGGGATCGAACTGCGGAGCGCTCATGGGGACCCTTGGAATAGTAGGTGAATCGTAGGGTGGATCGGGGCGCGCAGCTGGCGCTTCATCCATCCACCGTCTCCGCATGAAAGGTGGATGAAAAAAGCGTCATCCACCCTACGCAACCGGAGGGCGCGGATTGTACGGTCGTCAGCTCAGGTTGTCAGGACCGCTCGGGTCCTGCTCGGGGCGGCTTTGGTGGGCTGAGGCGGAAAGCCGTCCGGCCCACCCTAAGGTCGTCCCGAACGCAGGCACCGGCCGGACGGGGTTCCGCTCCAACGGCAGGACGCGGCTGTCAGCCGGCGAACCAGCCCAGCTTGATCACGAACAGGATCGACAGGATCCACATCGCCGGGCTCAGGTCGCGCCAGCGGCCGGCCAGCAGTTTGATCGCGGTCCAGGCGATAAAGCCGAAGGCGATGCCGTTGGCGATGGAGAAGGTCAGCGGCATGGCCAGGGCGGCGATGGCCACCGGCGCGGCGACGGTGAGGTCTTCCCAGTCGATGTTGACCAGGCTGCTCATCATCAACACAGCAACAAACAACAGGGCCGGTGCTGTGGCGTAAGCCGGCACGGCGCCGGCCAGCGGGGCGAAGAACAGGCTGAGCAGGAACAGCAGGGCGACCACGCACGCGGTCAGGCCGGTGCGGCCACCGGCGCTGATGCCAGCTGCGGATTCGATGTAGCTGGTGGTGGTCGAGGTGCCCAGGGCTGCGCCGGCCATGGTCGCGGTGCTGTCAGCCAAGAGCGCGCGGCCCAGGCGAGGCATGCGACCGTCCTTGTCCAGCAGATTGGCCTTCTGCGCCACGCCAATGAGGGTGCCGGAGGTGTCGAACAGGTCGACGAACAGGAAGGCAAAGATCACGCTGATCAGGCCGATGTCCAGCGCGCCCATGATGTCCAGTTGCATGAAGGTCGGCACCAGCGAAGGCGGCATCGACACGACGCCGTTGAGCTCGGAGAGGCCGAGGACGATCGACAGCACGGTGACCACCAGGATGCCAATCATCACCGCGCCGGTGACCTTGCGGTAAGCCAGGGCGGCAATCAGGAAGAAGCCCAGGCAGGCCAGCAGCGGGCCGCCGGCAGTCAGGTCACCCAGGCCGACCAGCGTGGCCGGATTGTCGACGACGATGCCAGCGTTCTTCAGCGCGATGATCGCAAGGAACAGGCCGATACCTGCCGCGATGCCCGAACGCAGCGCCAGCGGAATGCTGTGGATGATCCACTCGCGGATCTTGAAGATCGACAGCAGAAAGAAGATCGCACCGGACAGGAACACCGCACCCAGCGCGGTCTGCCAGGTGTAGCCCATGGTCAACACCACGGTGTAGGTAAAGAAGGCGTTCAGGCCCATGCCCGGCGCCAGCGCAATCGGGTAGTTGGCGACCAA
The DNA here is from genome assembly GCF_902506445.1 of Pseudomonas sp. 9Ag. Lineage (NCBI taxonomy): Bacteria > Pseudomonadati > Pseudomonadota > Gammaproteobacteria > Pseudomonadales > Pseudomonadaceae > Pseudomonas > Pseudomonas sp. 9Ag. The sequence goes on along the minus strand of NZ_LR733836.1, from coordinate 3,655,915 downwards.
ACCCATGATCGCCGAGCCGATGGCCGCGGCCAGGCAGGTGGCGACGAATACCGCGCCGTGATCCATGCCGGTTTCGGCGAGGATGCTCGGGTTGACGAAGAGGATGTAAGCCATCGTCAGGAAGGTGGTGAGACCGGCGAGGATCTCGGTGCGCAGCGTGGTGTTGTGCGCCTTGAGTTGGAACAGCTTCTCCAGCATTTTGATTCCTCTTCTTGCCGGTCGATGATGCGTTGGGGTTGTCTCTCTGGACGACTTGCTCGTTACAGCAAAGCTTATCCGGGCGATGCCCGCAAAAGCGGCGCATCTTACACCGTCGTTCCGGCCGGTTGAATGTGATTAGAGTGACCCGTCAGTTCTGCTTCGTTGGGCTCTGCCACCTCTGAGGCTGGCGCCTGTCCAAAGAGCCATCGGGTGCATCACGCACCTGTGTCTGCACTGCGGTTTTCGAGGGTGAGATGTTCAAAAGATGCAGCCAAGAGTTCGGGCAGCCAGGTAGTCGAGGCCATGGCTGGGGCGGGTCCTCTGCAAAGGAGCCTGTCTATGCCTGAGCCAATCATGGGGCTGTGCACGCTGGTGTTGGCAGCCGGGCAGGGCAGCCGCTACCGCGAGCTTGTCGATCAAGACAAGCTGCTCGCGCCCAGCCGTGATACGCCTGCTGCACCCGGCGTGCTGGCCTCGACGCTCGAGTCGCTGGCAGGGGTCACGGAGCGACTGGTGGTAGTCACCCGCGAGGATAATCTTGCGCTGCGCGCGTGGCTTGATCAGCGGGCCGGATCGTTCGGTGCCGAGGTCTTTACGGTGCGCAGCAACGGCCTGGGCCACAGCCTGGCGCAGGCCATTGCGCAGTATCCGGCCGAGCAGGGCTGGCTGGTAGCGCTTGGCGACATGCCTTATATCCGCCGCGAAACCATCCGTGGCATTGCCGCTGAAATCCGCCAGGAGCGGCTGGTGGTGCCGCGCCATGTTGGGCAGCTTGGTCATCCGCGAGGCATCGGCAGTTGCTACCGCTCGCAGGTGATGTCACTCGACGGCGACCGCGGTGCGCAGGTCTTGTTCGCTTCGGGCCCAGTCACCGAAATAGAGGTTGATGATGTGGGCGTGCTGCAGGACATCGACCGACCGGAGGATCGCCGAGACGCCTGAGGCCGGCGCGGTGCCGATCAGTGGTCGGTACCTCGCGGGCTGTGGTTGAAGGGCCCAAGACAAACCTGTCGGCCCCTTCCGGTTCCTTCCGGCCCATCAGCTGAACGTTTTTTCCGACGTGGCAGTCGTACCCCTAAGCGCACGGACAGCGCACCTAATGCCTGAAGTTTTCGGCGATCCTGCATAGAACAGGCAGCCGAAGACTCCCAAACTGTGAGGCTGCCATGAGCGAAACATCTACCGCTGCAGGTGGGATTTCCGCCTGTTCCATTACCCTCCAACTGAACGGCCAGCGCCGCGAAGTCGAGGTCTATCCCTGGACCACACTGCTTGATCTGCTGCGCGAACAACTGCACCTGACCGGCACGAAGAAGGGCTGTGACCACGGCCAGTGCGGTGCCTGTACCGTGCTGCTCAACGGCAAGCGCATCAACAGCTGCCTGACCCTGGCCGTGATGCATGACGGCGCCCAGCTGACCACCATCGAAGGGCTGGCTGAGGGCGAGGAGCTGCACCCGATGCAAGCCGCCTTCGTCAAACACGACGCCTTTCAGTGCGGCTATTGCACGCCCGGGCAGATCTGCTCGGCGGTGGGCATGGTGGCCGAAGGGCGGGTGCAATCGCGCGATGACCTGCGTGAGCAGATGAGCGGCAACGTCTGCCGCTGTGGCGCCTATCCGAACATTGTTGCGGCCATCGAGGATGCGACCGAGGAGACACGCGAGCGGCTTGCCGGTGCGAAGGAGGTGACGCCATGAATCCCTTCAGCTACACACGCCCAAGCAGCGTCGAAGAAGCCATCGGGCAGTTCCGGCCGGACAGCCGTTACATCGCCGGCGGCACCAACCTGCTCGACCTGATGAAGGAAAACGTCACCCGTCCGTCGCAGCTGATCGACATCACCCAGCTGCCACTGGCCGACATTGAAGAGACGCCCGAGGGCGGCCTGCGCATCGGTGCGCTGGTCAGCAATGCGGATCTGGCCTGGCATCCGCTGGTGGAAGCCCGCTATCCGCTGCTGTCACAGGCGATCCTGGCGGGTGCCTCGCCGCAGCTGCGCAACATGGCTACCACTGGCGGCAATCTGCTGCAGCGCACCCGTTGCTACTACTTTTACGATGCCACCACACCGTGCAACAAGCGTGAGCCCGGGACCGGCTGCTCGGCGCGCGATGGGCTCAATCGCATCCACGCGATTCTCGGCCACAGCGACGCCTGCATCGCCGTGCATCCTTCCGACATGTGCGTGGCGATGGCGGCACTGGAGGCGGTGGTGCATGTGCAAGGGCAGCGCGGCGAGCGGCGCATTCCCATGGCCGACTTTCACCGCTTGCCGGGCCATGCGCCCGAGCAGGACAACACCCTGGTCGATGGCGAGCTGATCACTGCGGTCGAGTTGCCGCCACAGGACTTCTCCGCGCACAGCAGCTACCTCAAGTTGCGTGATCGTGCCTCCTATGCGTTTGCCCTGGTTTCGGTCGCCGCTGCACTGGAGATGGACGGCGACAGCATTCGCAGTGCCCGCATCGCCATGGGCGGCGTGGCGCACAAGCCTTGGCGCAAGAAGGAAGCGGAGGCGGCGCTGGTAGGCAAAACGGCTGACAAGGCCGCGTTCAGCGCCGCTGCCGACATCCTGCTCGAGGGTGCCAGCGGTTTCGAACACAACGCCTTCAAGATCGAACTGGGCCACCGCGCCATCGTCCGCGCCCTGACCGACGCAGCCAAAGGAGCCGCCCAATGAAACCAGCCAATTCCCCGTTCGGGCAGCCACTCAACCGCGTCGATGGCCCGCTGAAAGTCACCGGCCAGGCGCATTACGCCGGTGAGTTCGATGTGCCCGGCCTGCTCTATGGCAGCGTGGTCAACAGCAGTATCGCGCGTGGTCGGATCGTCAGCATCGACGCCAGCGCGGCCGAAGCGGTGCCGGGCGTGGCGCTGGTCTTGACCCACCAGAACCGTCCGCCCATTGCGAGCTACGACGATCCTTACGAGGACGACGATGCCGCCGACGGCTCGCCGTTCCGACCGCTGTTCAACGACCGTATTCTCTACAGCGGCCAGCCGATCGCGCTGGTCGTGGCGGAAAATCTCGAGCTGGCCCGCTACGCCGGCAGCCTGGTGCGCGTCGAGTACGAGCGCGAGTCCCACCGCACCGACCTGCTCAGCGAACTGGAAACCATGCACAAGGCCCCGGCCGATCTGCCGGAGCCGCGCGGTGACGTGGACAGCGCCCTGGCCAGCGCGCAGTTCAAGGTGGACGTGCAGTACACCACGCCGGTCGAGCACCACAATCCGATGGAGCCGCATGCCTCCACCGTTCACTACTTTCCCGAAGGCAACCTGGAGATCTACGACAAGACCCAGGGCGTGCAGAACTGCATGCGCTATCTGGAAGGCGTGTTCGACATGGAGGGCAAGATCCGCATCCTCTCGCCGTTTGTTGGCGGTGCCTTCGGTTCCGGCTTGCGTCCTCAGTACCAGCTGACGCTGGCGGTGATGGCGGCGCTCAAGCTCAAGCGCTCGGTGCGCGTCACTCTCAAGCGCCAGCAGATGTTCACCTTTGGCTATCGTCCGCGCACCGTACAGCGGCTGTCGATCGGCGCAAACGCCAGCGGAGAACTGCAGGCCATTACCCATCAGGCGATCGGTCAGACCTCCAGCTTCGAGGATTTCACCGAGCATGAGGTCGAGTGGTCCGGGATGCTCTACAAGTGCCCGAACGCAAGGCTCGACTACCAGCTGGTGCCGCTGGACGTCTACACGCCGCTGGATATGCGAGCACCGGGCGCGACCATTGGCGTCTACGCCCTGGAAAGCGCCATGGATGAACTGGCCTACGCAGCGAGCATCGACCCGCTGCAGTTGCGCCTGACCAACTACTCCGAGCGCAATGCCAACGAAGACAAGCCTTATTCCAGCAAGGAGCTGCGCCAGTGCTACGAGCAGGGCGCCGAGCGCTTCGGCTGGTCACGCCGTTCCATGGCGCCGCGCTCCATGCGAGATGGCAACCAGCTGATCGGCTGGGGCATGGCCACCGGCGTCTGGGAGGCGATGCAGATGCCGGCCGCCGCCAAGGCGTGCCTGGAGCCCGACGGTCGGCTGGTGGTCAGCAGCGCCACCTCCGACATCGGTACCGGCACCTACACCGTCATGACCCAGATTGCCGCCGCGGCCATGGGCCTGCCGATGGAGCAGGTCGAGTTTCGCCTGGGTGATTCGAACCTGTCGCAGGCGCCGCTAGAGGGTGGCTCCTTCACGGTGTCTTCCGTTGGCACAGCCGTACAGCAGGCGTGTGAAGGGCTGCAGGCGAAATTGCTCGACGCAGCGCAGCAGGCGCCGGTATCGCCTTTTACCGGGGCCAAGCTCGAGGATGTCGAGTTCGTCGACGGTCAGATGCGCTTGAAGGCCTCGCCAGAACATTGGGTCGAGTTGGCGGAGATTATCGCCGCCAACGGCGTGATCGAGGCGGAAGTCAGCGCCAAGCCGGGCGAAAAACGCAGTGAATACTCGATCTCCACCCATTCGGCGATCTTCGTTGAGGTTCGCGTGGATGAATCATTGGGCACGGTGAAGGTGAGTCGCGTGGTCAGTGCAGTAGCGGCCGGGCGCGTGGTCAATCCGAAGACGGCGGGCAACCAGATCGCCGGCGGTGTGGTGTGGGGCATCGGCCAGGCACTTCATGAGGAAACCATGATCGACCACAACCTCGGTCGTTACATGAACCACAACCTGTCCGAGTACCACGTCCCGATCAATGCCGATATCAATGACATCGACGTGTTCTTCGTGGAAGAAAAAGACGACATCGTCAATGCGCTGGGCTCCAAGGGCGTCGGCGAAATCGGCATCGTCGGCGTGGCGGCGGCGGTGGGCAACGCCATCTACCATGCCACCGGCAAGCGGGTGAGGGACTTGCCGATTACCTTGGACAAGGTGTTGTAACCGGCCAGCCACGTGGAAAAGGCTGCGCCGTTTCCACCCTACGGTTGGCAGGCAACGGCTGTAGGGTGGAAGACCGCGAAGCGCCTTCCACCGAAACCGCTAATCCAGATCCCGATGTAGCTGGTCGCGGTTGGCCAGCGTCGGGAACAGCTTCATCCAGGTGCCGGTGATAATCAGCGTGCCGACGCCACCGAGCACTACTGCCGGCACCGTGCCGAACCAGTGTGCCGTCAGGCCGGACTCGAACTCACCGAGCTGGTTGGACGCGCCAATGAATAGCCCATTGACTGCACTCACCCGGCCGCGCATCGCGTCCGGCGTTTCCAGCTGCACGAACGCCCCGCGGATCACCATGCTGATCATGTCCGCCGCGCCGAGAACGGCGAGCACGCCCATCGAGAGCCAGAACGAGGTCGACAGGCCGAAGGCGATGGTGGCCAGGCCGAACACCCCGACAGCGGCGAACATGACTCGGCCGACGCGCTTGTTGATCGGGTAGCGCGCCAGCCATAAGGACATCAACAGCGCGCCTACCGCGGGTGCCGAGCGCAGCAGCCCGAGTCCCCAGGGGCCGGTGAGCAGGATGTCCTTGGCGAACACCGGCAACAGCGCAGTGGCGCCACCCAGCAGCACAGCGAACATGTCCAGCGAGATGGCGCCGAAGATATCCGGTCGGCTGCGGATGAAGCGCATCCCCGCGAGCAGATTGTCCATCGCCGGGCCAGTTTGCTTCGGTGGGGCCGGGCGTTTCGGCAGGCTCAGCATCAGGCTGCAGGCGAGGGCGAACAGCAGCGCGACCGGGCCATAGACCCACAGCGGACCGATGGCGAAGAGCAGGCCGCCCAGTGCCGGCGCGACGATGGTCGCCGTTTGCATCGCCGAGGATGAGGCGGCCACGGCAGCGGGAAACAGTTGAGCGGGCACCAGGCTGGGTAACAGCGCCTGGGTGGCGGGTCCTTCAAAAGCGCGCGCGCTGCCCAGCAGAAAGGCCAGCACGAAGATCATCTCGCGGGTGACTCCGAGCCCACCGGCACCGAGCACCAAGGCCAACGCAATCAGGCCCTGCAGGGCCTGACACAGTGCCGCGACACGGCGGCGGTCGAAGCGGTCGGCGACGTGTCCGGTCCAGAGGATGAACAGCAGGCGGGGAAAGAATTCAGCCAGCCCGACCAGCCCGAGGTCGAGCACGCTCCCGGTCAGCTCGTACATGTGCCAGCCAATGGCCACGGCCAGCATCTGGAAGCCGCTGGCGGTGAACACGCGAGCAAACCAGAACTTGATGAAGGGGCGTTGGTGGCGCAGCAGGAGTTTGGCGTGTATGGACATCAGGTCGAGGCGCAAGGTGGGCAGTGGCGCAGATTAGCATTCAGTCGCGGTGGCGCTTTGAGGGAATCTGCCTGTTGAAAGCCGCGCAGTGAGGACGAACGGGGTTTTGCTTTGGCCCGCCAGCTGTCGAGACAGGTTGCGCTGGTGGGCTGAAGCCCACCCTACTTGGAAGAATACGCGTCGACTTTCCGCCGTAGGGTGGGCTTTAGCCCACCGTAGACGAGTTTTGGTGTCCGTGGCGGACTGGGTTCACCAATGCGCATGCAATTCAGGCGTCGGGTTTCACCTCAGGTAACAGCCCGCGTTCGGTAAACACCGTCTTGGCCGTACTCATGCCATTAAGCGCGGCAGGGAAACCGGCATAAACCGCCATCTGGATGATCACCTCAACGACCTGCTCCGGCGTGCAGCCGACGTTCAGCGCGCCGTGGATGTGCACGGCCAGCTGTGGTTGGCAATGGCCGAGCGCGGTCAGTGCTGCGACCGTGGCGAGCTCACGCTGCGGCAGGTCGAGGCCGGGGCGTTGGTAGATATCGCCGAAGGGGAATTCAATGACGTAACGGGCCAGATCCGGAGCGATGGCTTGCAGGCTGTCGATGACCTTGCGGCCGGCTTCGCCGTCGATTTCTTCGAGTTTGGCCAGGCCTTCGGTATAGCGGATCGATGCAGGCATGAATCATTCCTCTCGGTTGGGTGAGAGGAAAGCCTGCGGGTTGGAGTCGACTCTAAGTCAAGCGGTCGTTTGCTGGCGATACAACTCGATCTTTTTATGCAGCGCATCAAGGTGCTCACGGTCGCGCTGGAGACGTTCCTGCAGCTTCGCGGCGTGGGCTTCGAGCAGTGTCTGACGCGCCTCAAGCGTGGAATCGCCAAGCTCGCGCAGATCGGCGTAGCGGATGATGTCGTCCAGCGCCATGTTCGTTTCTTTCAGACGCAAGATGAAACCGACCCATTCCAGATCGCGCGGGCCGTACACTCGAAAGCCGCTGGCATCCCGAGCAACCTGCCGCAGCAGGCCGATCTTTTCGTAGTAGCGCAGGGTGTGGGCGGACAGGCCGGTTCGAGCGGCAAACTGCTGCACGCTCATCCGAACCGGCGTGTCGCTCATGGTTTGATCGCCCGCAGGATCACGAATTTCGGCGTCGCCGCGACCTGCTCGACCTTGCCAAACAGCCGCTTGAGCTTGAGGTGATAACCGAGGTGGCGGTTGCCGACGATCCATAGCTCGCCGCCTTTGCACAGTGCCGTTTTGGCCTGGGTGAACATGCGCCAGGCGAGAAAGTCGCCGACGACCTGCTGCTGATGGAAAGGGGGATTGCACAGCACCAGATCCAGCGAATCCATCGGCTGCTCGGCCAACCCATCGCCGGCACGGATGTCGGCGGGGCGGTCGCCGTGGATGGCCAGCCAGTTTTCACTCGCCGACTGCACCGCCATGTAGCTCTCGTCCACCAGCGTCATCTGTGCTTGCGGGTTGCCCAGCGCGTAAACGATGCCGAGCACACCGTTGCCACAGCCCAGATCCGCGGCGCGCAGGTTGCCGAGCGCCTTGGGCAGATGCGGAAGAAAAGCCCGAGTGCCGATATCGAGGTCTTCGCGGCAGAACAGGTTGGCGTGGTTGAGCAGCTCGAGGGCTGGCTGATCGAGGCGGTAGCGGGTCGGGTAGGGCGAGTGCGGTACGGGCTTGTCTACGGGCGTTGCGGTCAGCAGACGCGCTTTCTTGACCGCCAGCGAGGCCTGCACCGGGCCGATGTATTTCTCCAGCAGGTCGCCGGCAGCGCGTGGCAGATGCTTGATCATCGCGGCGGCGTTCACCTGAGCACCCGGCGCCAGCTGGCCGTGCAGGCGGATCAGCTGTTCCTCCAGCAAGGCAAGGGTCTTCGGCACGCGAATCAACACGCGGTCGAATGGGCCCTGCGCCACTTCACTGGCCGGAACGAACGTCACGGCGTCGTCGGCCAGCGCGTTGCGCTGCAGGTTCTTTTCCAGCGCCAGGTGTGCCAGGTGCGAATCGCCGCTGCTGGTGACCTGTACATGCTGTGCCAGCGCACAGGCCAGGGCGCCGAAGCTGTCGTTGAGGATCAGTACCCGCGTTGTCGCGGCCAAGCCTTGCTCGTGCAGCTGCGCCAACAGGTATTCGTCAGCCGCATCGAACGCCTGCAAGGGTTCGTTGGGCTGTTCGGGCTGGCGGACCAGGTCGAGGCGGGCGTAGGGTGATTCGAGAATAGGCATAAGAACTGGCGGTGTTTATAGGCGTCGGAATGGAGTATCAAGGTCCCAGGCCGCGGAAAAACTAACTGCGTTGGCAATACTGCGTTAGAACCAGCCTCAGAATGCTCATTTAGAAAACTAAACTCCGCTTCTTCGGCTGTTTCTGCCTTGTCTTGCCTGCCTCGTCTACGTTTTCCACGACCTGGGTACGTGGTTCGCCCAAGTTCGGAAGGAGTGAAGTATGACCGTCAGCGAAGAGAAGTTCACCCGCCAGCGTCTGCTCGAGGTGCAGACGCTGACGCCCAATCTGTTCACCTTACGTACCACCCGCGACCCGGGGTTTCGCTTTAACGCCGGGCAGTTCGCGCGCCTGGGCGTCCGCAAGCCGAGCGGCAGCATTGTCTGGCGCGCCTACTCGATGGTTTCCGCGCCGCACGACGAGTTTCTCGATTTCTTCTCCATCGTGGTGCCGGACGGCGAATTCACCAGCGAGCTGAGCCGCCTCGAACCCGGCGACGAGTTGCTGGTGGACAAGCAGGCGTTCGGCTTTTTGACCCTCGACCGCTTCATCGACGGCCGCGACCTGTGGCTGCTGGGCACCGGTACCGGCATCGCGCCGTTTCTTTCGATCCTGCAGGACTTCGAAGTCTGGCAGCGGTTCGAGCGGATCATCCTGGTCTACAGCGCGCGCACGGCATCGGAACTGGCGTATCAACAGCTGATACGCGAGCTGCCGCAGCGCGACTATCTGGAAGGGCTCGGCTCGAAGCTGACCTACCTGCCGGTGGTGACCCGCGAGCAGGTGCCTGGCGCGCTACACGGCCGCGTCACCACGCTGATCGAGAGCGGCGAGCTGGAACGGGCCGCCGATCTGAAGCTGGAGCCGGAGCACTCGCGCATCATGCTCTGCGGCAACCCGCAGATGATCGAGGACACCCGCACCCTGCTCAAAACACGCGACCTCAACCTGAGCCTGACCCGGCGGCCGGGGCAGGTGGCGGTAGAGAATTACTGGTGACAGGCCCGCGGGATCAATTCTCGGGTCCGTCTTCGATCAGTTCGGCCTGTAGACAGGTCACGAAGCTGCCGATCAGGCGCTGGCGCCGCTTGCGCTCAGGCAGCACGACGTAATAGCCGAACTCGGTTCGCACGCTGGCGCTGCAGACGCGGCAAAGCAGCCCCTGCGCCAGGAGCTCATCGACCAGATGACGCCAGCCGATGGCGACGCCCTGGCCAGCAATCGCCGCCTGAATCAACAGGGTGTAATTGTCGAAGCGCAACATGCCCGAACCTGGGTTCCCGGTGATCCCGAGCGCGCGAAACAGGTTGTTCCAGTCGAGCCAGCGTGAGCGGCTTTCCGGTCGCAAATGCAGCAGCGGCAGCCGCGAAAGCGCCGTCGGCGCCAGAGGCGTGGTCTCATTATTCAGCAGCAGCGGGCTGCAGACGGGATAGACCTCCTCGTGAAACAGCAGATGCGCCTCGCCATGCCTGGAGCGGCCGTCGCCGAAGACGATGGCTACGTCGGTTTCCGAGGGCAGCACGCCCAGCCCACGCTCGCTGGTCACCAGGCTGACGTCCACCTCCGGATGCAACTGGTGAAAACGCTCCAGGCGCGGCATCAGCCAGTACGCGGCGAAGGCGAAATCGGTCGCGACCTGGAGCACCTCATGCTGCTGCTGCGCGGTGACCGCGGCAAGGCCAGCGTCCAGCGTGCCCAGACCCTGCTGTACATAGCTCAGCAGCAGCTCGCCGGCCTCGGTGAGGACGATGCCGCGATAGACGCGGTCGAACAGGCGAACCGCCAGCTGCTGTTCCAGACGCTTGATCTGCTGACTGATCGCCGGCTGTGTGCTGCCCAGCTCCAACGCGGCGGCGGTAAAGCTCTGCTGACGTGCAGCGGATTCGAATACCCGCAGCGTGTCCAGGGCGATGTGATCGAGACGGTTACGCATAAGCTCTGCTTATCCTAGTCATAGCGCGTGGCCGGGTTTACCGCAGAGTTTAAGGGTCCAGACTCTGTATGACGCAATTTCGCATAAAAACAAGGCATGGACCGTTCGCACTATGAAGCGCCCCAACATTCTGTTCATCATGGCCGACCAGATGGCCGCTCCGATCCTGCCGATGCATGACCCGGCGTCGCCGATCAAACTGCCGCATCTCTCGCAACTGGCCGCCAGCGGCGTGGTGTTCGATTCGGCCTATTGCAACAGCCCGCTCTGCGCGCCCTCGCGCTTCACCCTGGTCAGTGGCCAACTGCCCAGCAAGATCGGCGCTTACGACAATGCTGCCGATTTTCCTGCCGACGTGCCGACCTACGCACATTACTTGCGGCGGCTCGGTTATCGCACGGCGCTGTCCGGCAAGATGCACTTCTGCGGGCCTGACCAGCTGCATGGCTACGAGGAGCGGCTGACCAGCGACATCTATCCTGCCGACTATGGCTGGGCAGTGAACTGGGACGAGCCAGAGGTACGCCTGAGTTGGTACCACAACATGTCGTCGGTGCTCCAGGCCGGGCCCAGCGTGCGTACCAACCAGATGGATTTCGACGAAGAGGTGGTCTTCAAGGCGCAGCAGTACCTCTACGACTTCGTTCGCTCCGATAGCCATCAGCCTTTCTGCCTGACGGTCTCGATGACGCACCCTCACGATCCCTACACAATTCCAGAGGAGTACTGGAACCGCTACCGGGAAGAGGACATCCCGCTGCCGCGCCAGCACATCGCCCAGGACGAGCAGGACCCTCACTCGCAGCGCCTGCTCAAGGTCATTGATCTATGGGGCAAATCGCTGCCCGAACAGAAGATCAAGGACGCCCGCCGCGCTTACTTCGGCGCTTGCAGCTACATCGACGACAACGTTGGCAAGTTGCTGAAAACGCTTGAGGCGTGCGGCCTGGCCGAGGACACCATCGTGGTGTTCTCCGGTGACCATGGTGACCAGTTGGGCGAGCGTGGCCTCTGGTACAAGATGCACTGGTTCGAGATGGCCGCTCGCGTGCCGCTGATCATCCGTGCCCCGGGAATCGATCCGGCACGGATCGGCGCCTCGGTGTCGACCGCCGACCTGTTGCCGACCCTGGTTGAGCTGGCGGGCGGCACGCTGGAGGCCAACCTGCCGCTCGATGGTCGCTCACTGCTACCGCACCTGACCGGCCACGAGGGCCATGACGAGGTGATCGGCGAATACATGGCCGAAGGCACCCTCAGCCCGCTGATGATGATCCGGCGCGGCGCCTACAAATTCATCTATTCGGAGCAGGATCCCTGCCTGTTGTTCGATCTGTTCAACGACCCACAGGAGCGCGAGAACCTGATGAACTCCGCCGATCACCAGGCGCTCGTCGACGCCTTCCTGGCCGAGGCGCGGCAGCGCTGGAACATCCCGGCCATCCATGACCAGGTGCTCGCCAGCCAGCGCCGGCGGCGACTGGTCAGCGAAGCGCTGAGCCTGGGCAAACTGACCAGCTGGGATCACCAGCCCTGGGTCGATGCCGGCCAGCAATACATGCGTAACCACATCGACCTGGACGATCTCGAGCGTCAGGCTCGCTACCCTAGACCCTGACATACAGCGGCGTGGCTGCCCTCAGGCCGCGCGATACGGAACCCTTTCGAGCAGAGAGAAGGCAGAAGGACATGAGAAAAACGATAAGTGCAGTCATTGCCGGCAGCGTGATGTTGGCCGCCACGGGGCTTCAGGCGCAGGAAGACAAACAATGCGCCACCGTGCGTCTGGGTGATCCGGGCTGGAGTGACATCGCCGTCACCAATGGCATCGCCAGCCTGCTGCTCGAGGGCCTCGGTTACAAGCCGAAGGTCATGACCCTCGGCGTGCCGATCATCTTCGCCGGGCTGACCAAGGATCAGCTCGATGTCTTCCTGGGCAACTGGATGCCGGCGCAGCAGGACAACTACGACAAGTTCGTGGCCAGCGGTGAGATCGACGAGCACAGCGTCAACCTGACCGGTACCGAATACACCCTGGCGGTACCGACTTCGGTGTGGAGCGAGGGGGTAAAACGTTTCGAGGACCTGGACACGCACGCCGAGCTGTTCGACAAGACGATCTACGGGATCGCTGCCGGTGCGCCGGCGAATCTGTCGATCCAGAAGATGATTGATCAGGACGAGTTCGGGCTGGGCGACTGGCGGCTGGTTGAATCCAGCGAGCAGGCGATGCTGGTGCAGGTCGGCCGCGCGGTGAAGCGCGACAAGGGCGTGGTCTTTCTCGGCTGGACGCCGCACCCGATGAACGTGCAGTACGACATCAAGTACCTCAAGGGTGGCGAGGCCTATTTCGGCGAGAGCGGCACGGTCAATACGCTGGTGCGCAAGGGCTATGCCGCGCAGTGCCCGAATGTCGGCAAACTGCTGAGCAACCTCCAATTCACCCAGGAGATGGAGAACGCCATCATGGACGAGGTGCTGGCCAGAAACGCCAGCAACGACGCGGCGGTGAAGGCCTGGGTCAAGGCTCATCCCGAGGTGCTCGAAGGCTGGCTGCAAGGCGTCAAGACCCGAGAGGGTAAAGACGGATTGGCCGCAGTGAAAGCCTCGCTCTGAGGTGCGCTGCGTAAGGCGGGCAAGCGGGGCTCGGCATCTGATGTAACCGTCCCTGCACCTTCAGCTCCGTAGGGCGGATCACACATCATCGATCCACCGGGCGGTGGCGGAGGTGGATGAAAAGAGCGTCATCCACCCTACGTTATGAACGCTTGGTTTAACGATGCCTGATCCCTGAACGCGTGCGGGCACTCGGCATCCTCCTCCGAGCTCTCCATCAGCCTAGAAACACCGCGAAGCGTTTCATCCATAACGGGCACGAGCATTTTCGTAGATACCGTCTTCCCCATTACCGAGCAAGGGCCAGTTGAGGGTCGAAACGCTGGCCCGATTTAAGTACCCCATAGGCGATGTGCAGCAGCTTGCGCATCGCTGCACAGACGATTTGTTTTCCGGATTTTCCTTTTGCACTCAGACGCTCGCGTAGAGCACTAATGGCCGGGTTGTGTGTGAGCGAGCAGACCGCCGGCATGTAGAGTCCAGCCCTCAAGCGAGACGATCCTGTGCGGGATATGCGCGTCTGGCCCTTGTAGGAGCCAGACTCCTGAAGGCGGGGGTTCAGCCCGGCATAAGCGGTGATCGCGCGTGAGCTGGCGAAGCGTAGCGGATCGCCCAGCTCAGCCAGCAACAGGGCTGCGGAACGCTCGCCGATGCCATCAATGCTGGTCAGCAGGTCGCGTTTGTTGCGCAGGTCCGGGTCATCATCGATGTGGTCTCGGATCGCACGTAGCGTCTCTCCGATCTGCCGCTCGACATGGTGCAGCACTGAGTAGATTGAAGCCTGCACACTAGCGTCGGCCAGATCCAGGCGGTTGCGTTCCATTTGTTGGATCTCCTGCAGATCTTCCAGGCGCCGCACTAATGCTTTCAAGCGCCGGACGGCGGGAGGCTCAGGCTGCCAGGCCCGCAGATCACCCTGGTGCCGCTCGCCATACTCAGCGATGAGTTTGGCGTCGACTTTGTCGGTCTTTACGCGCTGGAGCTGGCTTCGAGCGTAATAGGCGACCTGTGCAGGATTGAGCACGCAGACCTGATAGCCTTTATCGTGAAACCAAGTCGCGAGCGCTTCATGGTAAGCGCCGGTCGCTTCCATCACGATCCAGGCTTGGGCATTGGCGTGCTTGAGCAGCCACTGCTGGAGCGCTTCGAAACCGGCCACCTCGTTTGGCAATTTGGCCTTGGTGCGGTACTTGCCATTGGGCTGCTGGGTGGCGATGTCGAACGTGCGTTTGGCGATATCGATGCCGATGACGCTGGGCATAAGTCCTCCTGCTGGTTCAGAAAGATCAACACTTCACTCAGCTCTACCTTGCTGATGCGAGCTCTCGCCGGAGGCGGGCTCTGGATACCGTTCGAGCTGTAAGAGTGAGTATGGAAGGCCGCAGCGCTATCTACGTCGCAGGCTCAAAGCCTAAGGGTGGATACGGCTTCCTGGCCTTCCCCCGATGATCAGTCGGGAACTATCACCCCAACATAGCGTGGTAGTCGAGATACAAGGGTGGATCACGCTTCACCGATCCACCGGGCGGAGGCAACGGTGGATGGAAAGAGCGTCATCCACCCTACGTCGAACGTTTGGTTGAGCGCAGCCTGATCGTGAACATACGCACCGGAACGTCCCAGGGTGGATCACGGGTCACCGATCCACCGAGCGGCGGCACTGGTGGATGAGAAGAGCCTCTTCACCCTTCCATCGGCGCCCTAGACCAGAACGCTTTCAGCCTGAGGTGCGGCCGCCGGTTGTGGCTGCGGTACGCTGCGAGCCGGGGCGTCTCCGGCGACGTAGTAGGACGCGGTGCTGCGGGGCAGCGGCGTGCGGCCGCGGATCCGGTCGGCGAGCTTCTCGGCCATCATGATGGTGGGTGCGTTGAGGTTGCCGGTGGTGATCAGCGGCATGATCGAGGCGTCGATCACCCGCAGCCCGTCGAGGCCGTGTACGCGGCCCTGACCGTCGACCACGGCCATGTCGTCCTCACCCATCTTGCAGGAGCAGGAGGGATGGAAGGCGGTTTCGGCGTGCTGGCGGACAAAGTCATCCAGTTCGGCATCGCTCTGGACATCCGCGCCAGGGCTCAGCTCGCGACCGCGATAAGGGTCCAGCGCCGATTGCGCCATGATTTCCCGGGTGATGCGGATGCCGTCGCGGAATTCCTGCCAGTCCTGCTCGCAGGACATGTAATTGAACAGAATGCTCGGGTGCTGGCGCGGGTCCCTTGACCGTGCATGTACGCGCCCGCGGCTGGGCGAGCGCATGGAGCCGACGTGGGCCTGGAAGCCGTGCTCCTTTACCGCATTGCTGCCGTTGTAGTTAATCGCCACCGGCAGGAAGTGGTACTGGATGTTCGGCCATTCGAACTCGGCACGCGAACGAATGAAACCGCCGGCCTCGAACTGGTTGCTCGCGCCGATACCCTTGCCGAGAAACAGCCACTCGGCGCCGATCAGCGGCTGGTTGTGCATCTGCAGCGCGGGGTAGAGCGAGACCGGCTGTTTGCAGGCGTACTGCAGGTACATCTCCAGGTGGTCCTGCAGGTTGGCGCCTACGCCCGGAAGCTCGTGAACGATCGGAATGCCGAGTTCGCGCAGCAGCGCGCCCGGGCCCACGCCCGAGCGTTGCAGAATCTGTGGCGAGGCGATGGCGCCGCTGCAGAGCAGCACTTCACGCCTGGCGTGGACGGTCACTGGTGTGTCGCTGGTGCCGTGCAGGTAGGCCGCGCCGATGGCCCGCTTGCCGCTGAACAGGATGCGATCGGTCAGCGCATGGGTCACGATGGTCAGGTTCGGCCGGCCACGGGCCATGTCCAGATAGCCGCGCGCGGTGCTGGCGCGACGGCCGTTGGGGGTGACCGTGCGGTCCATCGGGCCGAAGCCTTCCTGGCGATAGCCGTTGAGGTCGTCGGTTTCCGGATAACCGGCCTGCACGCCGGCCTCGATCATGGCGCGGAACAGCGGGTTGTTGCCGGGCTTGGGCGTGCTCACGCTCACCGGACCGTCACCGCCGTGGTAGTCGTTGGGGCCGATGTCGCGGGTTTCGGCCTTGCGGAAGTAGGGCAGGCAGTCGAGGTAGCTCCAGTCTTCCAGGCCGGGCGCTTTGGCCCAGCCGTCGTAGTCCATGGCGTTACCGCGGATGTAGCACATGCCGTTGATCAGCGAGGAGCCGCCCAGGCCCTTGCCGCGACCACATTCCATGCGGCGGTTGTTCATGTGCGGTTCGGGATCGGTCTCGTAGGCCCAGTTATAGCGTCGCCCCTGTAGCGGAAAGGCGAGCGCGGCGGGCATCTGGGTACGGAAGTCCATCCGGTAGTCCGGCCCTCCGGCTTCGAGCAGCAGCACGCTGACATCCGCGTCCTCGGTCAGCCGGGTGGCCAGCACGTTACCGGCCGATCCGGCGCCGATGATGATGTAGTCGTATTCCATCAAAGCAGCATCCTCCCGAATGGAGACCGGCAGTCTCGCGCCATCAGCAGGCACGAAAGCGCGGCCCTTGCTTACGTTACCGGTCAGAACGCCGAGACGAATTCGCCCAGTTCGACCTGGATCGACTTGGTGCGCGTGTAGTGCGCCAGGGCCGTCAGGCCGTTCTCGCGGCCTACGCCGGATTGCTTGTAGCCGCCTACGGGCATTTCGGCAGGCGATTCGCCCCAGGTGTTGATCCAGCAGATGCCCGCTTCGAGCTGATGAATGACGCGATGTGCACGTGCCAGATCCTGGGTGACGATTCCTGCGGCGAGGCCGTAGTCGGTGTCATTGGCACGGCGGATCACTTCCGCTTCGTCGTCAAAGATCAGGATGCTCATCACCGGGCCGAAGATTTCCTCACGCACGATGCGCATGTCATCCCGGCAGTCACTGAACACGGTCGGCGCGACATAGGCGCCCTTGGCGTATTCGCCTTCGGTCACCCGCGTCCCGCCCCAGAGCACGCGTGCGCCCTCGGCACGGCCCGACTCGATGTAATCGAGCACGCTGTCCATGTGTGCGTAGCCCACCAGCGGGCCGAAGTTGGTTCGCTCGTCCAGCGGATCACCCAGGCGGATACGCTTGACCCGCTCGAGCACCTTGGCTTCGAACCGCGCCTGCAACGAACGCGGGATGAACACGCGGGTGCCGTTGGTGCACACCTGGCCGGAGCTGAAGAAGTTGGCCATGACGGCGATGTCTGCCGCACGGTTGAGATTGGCGTCTTCGAAGATGATCAGCGGCGACTTGCCGCCCAGCTCCATGGTCACGTCTTTGAGTGAGGAGCTGGAGGCGCTGGCCATGACCTGCTTGCCGGTGCGAGTGCCGCCGGTGAAGGAGATCTTCTCGATGCCCGGGTCCTCGGTGAGCCAGGTGCCGACTTCCCGGCCGCTGCCGGTGAGGACGTTGAACACGCCGTCCGGCAGGCCTGCCTCGGTATAGATCTCGGCCAGCTTCAGCGTGGTCAGGGAGGTCATTTCGCTGGGTTTGAAGATCATGGCGTTGCCGGCTGCCAGTGCCGGCGCGGACTTCCACAGCGCGATCTGGATCGGGTAGTTCCAGGCACCGATGCCCGCCACCACACCCAGCGGCTCGCGGCGGGTGTAGACGAAGCTGGTGTCGCGCAACGGGATCTGCTCGCCTTCGATGGCCGGAACCAGGCCGGCGTAATACTCCAGCACATCAGCGCCGGTGACGATGTCCACGGCGCGGGTTTCAGTCAGCGGCTTGCCAGTGTCGAGTGTTTCCAGTTCGGCCAGCTCGTCGTTGCGTTCGCGCAGGATGTCCACCGCGCGTCGCAGGATGCGTGAGCGCTGCATGGCGGTCATGGCGGCCCAGACCTTTTGTCCGGCAGCGGCGCTGGCGACCGCCTTGTCGACGTCATCACGCGAGGCTCGCTGCAATTCGGCTAGTACTTCGCCGGTCGCCGGGTTGACCGTCTCGAAGGTCGCGCCGCTGGTGGCGTCGACGTAACGGCCATCGATATAGAGTTGCTGCTGCTCGAAACGGGGCATGGTCATCCTCGCGCGGTGCGTGTGGAGAGGTGGGGAGCAGCTCAGCGGTTAGCCAGGAGCTGATCCAGGTAGTCGTCGGCCAGTTGCAGCGCCTGCTCGATGTCGAAGTCATCGCCGGCCAGCGCACCGCGCAACCAGAGACCGTCGATCAGTGCTGCCATGCCACGCGCGGCCGAGCGTGCCTTTTCCTGGGGCAGGACACGGCGGAACTCGCAGCAGAGATTCGAATACAGGCGGTGGTCGTTGATTCTCTGCAAGCGGTGCAGGGAGGGCTGGTGCATGCTGAACGCCCAGAACGCCAGCCAGGTCTTCATCGCCGGGCCATTGACCTGGCTGTCGTCGAAGTTGCCTTCGATGATGGCTTTCAGATGTGCGCGAGGACTGTCGTCGGCAAGCTGCTCGCGGCGCGTGCGAACGGCCTGGTTGAGCGCCTTCATCAGGTGCCGCATGGTCGCTTCGAGCAGGCCGTTCTTGTCCTGAAAGTAGTGCGCGATGATGCCGTTCGACACCCCTGCCAGGCGCGCAATCATGGAGATGCTGGCATCGCTCATGCCGACCTGGTCCACCGCCTCGAGAGTCGCGTGTATCAGCTGCTTGCGTCTTATAGGCTGCATACCAAGCTTGGGCATTTTTTGAGAATCCGGTCAGGTTTAGACTGGCGACCAGACTAGAGTCTTTTTATTGAACGCTCAATCAATAAAAGAGCGGTTGTCGATATTCGGCATATTCGTGTCGCGCATCGAGTGCGGTGGACAGCTGTGCGGCCGATGCCACCAGCGAACCCGCGCGCCATGGCGTAGCGCATGTCGCAAGAGAGGTTATTGATATCGCCATACCCCATCTGACTGCGCGCCCGTATACGACCGCAGGGTGTCGAGCGACGCCCGGCAAGGGCGTCGCTCGTGATGGGTAAAGAGCGGGGCGGTTATTCGAGCCACTCGGCGACGCGATCCGGATGCTTTTCCACCCACTCGCGGGCGGCAGCTTCAGGCTTGGCGCCGTCGCGGATCGCCAGCATGACTTCGCCAACTTCCTCGGCGCCCCAGCTGAATTTCTTCAGGAAGGCCTCGGCTTCGGGAGCCTTGCTGGCGAGCCCCGGGTTGGCGACCGTATCGACGTGCTCGTCGTCACCGAAAACCTTCTTCGGGTCTTCCAGGAAGCGCAGATCCCACTTGGCGAACATCCAGTGCGGGATCCAGCCGGTGACGACGATCGGTTCCTTGGCCTTTTCCGCACGGGTCAGCGCGGTGGTCATGGCCGGTCCCGAGCTGGGCATCAGGCGCAGGTCCAGGTCGTACTGCTTGATCGCGTCCTCGGTCCGCCGCATGACACCAGCGCCGGCATCGATCCCGGTGATCTTGCCGTCGAATGCATCGCTGTACTGGTTGAGGTCCTCGATGCTTTTCGCCTCCACGTAGTCCGGCACGATCAGGCCGATCTTGGCGCCTTCGTAGTTGGTGCCGAGCACCACGATCTTGTCCTTCAGTTTCTCGAAGTATTCGCCGTGGGTGGCTGGCAGCCAGGCGGAGAGGGTAGCGTCGAGGTCGCCGCGCGCCACGCCCTGCCACATGATGGCCGGTTCTACCGGTTGCAGCTTGACGGTGTAGCCCAGCTTGCTTTGCAGAATTTCGCCCGCCACGTG
The DNA here is from genome assembly GCF_902506445.1 of Pseudomonas sp. 9Ag. NCBI lineage: Bacteria > Pseudomonadati > Pseudomonadota > Gammaproteobacteria > Pseudomonadales > Pseudomonadaceae > Pseudomonas > Pseudomonas sp. 9Ag. The sequence continues at coordinate 3,636,110 of NZ_LR733836.1, read as the reverse complement.
GGTGGCGGCGACGCTGTCGTCCCAACCGTTGACGTAGCCGATTTTCAGCTCGGGCTTGTCCGCCGCCATGCTGGCCGCCATGCCGAGCGCCATGCTGGCGGCGCCGAGGCCGCAAAGGAGATGCTTGATCAGACTCATGCGTGTTAGCTCCATGTCAGGAAAAGTGGCAGTGATGCCGACCGAGGCCCATACCAGGGCTCAAGGTTGTTGCTGGCGCCTCACTTGCAAAGTGGGGCCCCACGCGCGGTTCCGATACGCGACCTGCGCACCGATAGAGAAAGGGGTTGGATTGGCGCGAGCCGGTCAGGAGCCTGGCGTGTCTGCCGAGGCTGCCTGGCTGACTAGGTATCCGTCAGAAACCGACGAACTTCTTCACGGCCGCAACGCCGTCCTGACCGTCCCGGGTGGTCACCCCGGCCAGCCACTGGTCGAGGGCGTCCGGGTTGTCCTTGATCCATTGCTTGGCGACGGTCTGTGGATCGTCACGCTCAAGGGCCATCTGCATCAGCTCGCTTTCCATCGGCACGCTGAACTGCAGGTTCTGCAGCAGCTTCCCGACGTTCGAGCAGCGCTCCAGATAGCCTTGCGGCACCACGGTAAACACCTTGGCGGCACCGAAGTCAGGCCCGAACACCTCGTCGCCACCGGCGAGGTAGGTCAGGTCGTACTGGGAGTTCATCGGGTGGGGCGCCCAGCCGAGGAAGACCACGGGCTCCTTCTTCCGAATGGCACGTTGCACCTGGACCAGCATGCCGGCTTCGCTGGACTCGACCATGCGGAAGTCGCCGAGCCCGAACTGGTCGTTCTTGATCATCTTCTCGATCAGCAAGTTGCCGTCGTTGCCCGGCTCGATCGCGTAGATCCGGCCTCCCAGCTGATCCTTGAACTTGGCAATATCCTGGAAGCTTTTCAGACCCGCTTCGGCTGCATAGGTGGGCACCGCCAGGGTGTATTTGGCGCCCACCAGGTTGGGCGACTCGAGCACCTTGACGCCACCGTCCTTGGTGAACGGCTCGATGACCGCATCCATGGAGGGTGACCAATAGCCGAGAAACGCATCGATCTGCTTGTTTTTAACCCCGGTAAAGGCGATCGGTACCGACGCCATCACTTTGCTCGGGTCATAGCCCAGCCCTTCGGTCAGGACCATCGCAACCCCCGTGGTCGCGGCGATGTCGGCCCAGCCGATCTCGGCGAAACGCACCTTCTCGCAGCTTGCGGGCTCCTGTGCCCAAGCGCTTTGCAGCAGTGTGCAGGCGAGCAGGCCGATACCCGTTATCGTCTTGAACGTGGTCATTCTGATTTCCTTTTTCCGAATGGGGTCGTTGCGATTACTGGCCCTGCGGTCTGAGCTTGGTCGTCACCCATGTGTACCAAGTGGCTTTCTGCGTGGCCCGCTTGGCGGTGCCAAAGCTTTCGGTGATCCGGTCCAGGATGATCGCCAGCAGAACTACCGCCATGCCGCTTTCGAAGCCGAGGCCGATGTCCAATCGCTGAATGCTCGCCAGCACGTCATTGCCCAAGCCTCCGGCACCCACCATCGAGGCGATGATCACCATCGACAGCGCCATCATGATGGTCTGGTTCACCCCGGCCATGATCGACGGCATGGCGTTTGGCAGCTGCACCTTGAACAGCAGCTGCCGGCCGTTGCAGCCGAACGATTGGCCAGCTTCGACGATCTCCTTGTTGACCTGGCGGATGCCCAGGTTGGTCAGGCGCACGGCCGGCGGCATGGCGAAGATCACGGTGGCGATGATGCCGGGCACGCGGCCGAGGCCGAACAGCATCGCCGCCGGAATCAGGTAGACGAACGCCGGCATGGTCTGCATGAAGTCCAGGATCGGGCGGGTGATCATCGCCACGCGTTCGCTGCGTGCCGACCAGATGCCCAGCGGGATGCCGAGCAGCAGGCTGATGAGCGTGGCGGAGAAGGTCAGGCCGAGGGTCACCACGGTCTGCTCCCAGAAGCCGGTGAGCACGATGAGTACGAAAGACACAGCGGTGAAGGCGGCGAACCGGGCGCCGATGCGCCACAACCCGAGGCCAACGAAGAGGGCGATCAGCAGCCAGGCCGGCGGCAGCATCAGCAACGCTTCGATACCTTCGGAAAATCCGCTGACGACACCTCCGAGGCTGTCGAAGGCGCCGCTGTAATTTTCCAGCAGGTGTTGGACGACGTCGTTGACCCAGCTTCCGAGATCGAGTTCTTTGCTCATGATCATTCCTCCTGCAGGCGAGTCAGAAGGCGGCCTTTACTGATGGCGCCCGCATAGAACCCCTGGCTGTCCACCACGGGCATGGGTCCCTCGTTATCCACCAGGCGTCCGATGATCTGGTCCAGCGGCTGGTCTTCGGTGAGGGGGGCGATCTGCTTCAGCAGATTGGCCTCGAGGGCACAGGTCCGGCCGTTCTCGACCAGCAAAGCCAGACGTTCCAGGCTGATCGAGCCGCGAAAGCGTTTTTCTTCATCGACGACGAAGGCGTAGTGCTTGTCCAGCGCCTGCAGGTCCTGGCAGACCTTCAGGGCATCCGGGGCCTTGCCGTTGTGCACGTAGAGCGGGACGCTGTCGGCCTTGAGCTGGCCGGCGGTGAGGTAACGGCTGGTGTTGACGGTTTCGAAGAAGTTGCGCACGTAGCTGCTGGCAGGGTTGTCGACCAGCTCCTGCGGCGTACCGACCTGAATCAGCTTGCCGCCTTCCATGATGCCGATGCGGTTACCGATGCGCATGGCCTCCTCGATGTCATGGGAGACAAAGATGATCGTGCGTCGGTGGGTCTTCTGCAGTTCCAGCAGGACGTCCTGCATCTCCCGGCGCTTGAGCGGGTCGAGCGCGGAAAAGGCCTCGTCCATGATGATCATCGAAGGGTTGACCGCCAGGGCACGGGCCAGGCCGACGCGCTGTTGCATGCCACCGGAGAGTTCGTGCGGAAACTTGTGCGCGAAGGTGTCGAGACCGACCTGCTTGAGCACCGTCATGGCGCGCTGCTCGCGCTCCTTGCGCCCGACGCCGGCGACCTCGAGGCCGAAGGCGGCGTTGTCCAGCACCGTGCGCGAGGGCATCAGGGCGAACGACTGGAAGACCATGCTCATGTCACGTCGACGCAGGTCGATGAGTTGCGAGTGGGGCAATTTGGCGACGTTCTGCCCATCGATGAAGACGTCTCCGGCGCTGGGCTCGATCAGGCGGTTGATCAGGCGTATCAGCGTGGATTTGCCGGAGCCGGACAGGCCCATCAGGACGAAGATTTCGCCTTCCTCGACGCTGAACGACACATCGCTAACGCCGATGACCGCGTTACGCTCGGCGAGAATCTTGTCCTTGCTCCAGCCTTGCTTGAGCAAGGTGATGGCTTCTTGTTCGTGTGGGCCGAAGACCTTGTACAGGTTCTCGACGACGATCTTTCCAGACTGCATGGGACGGTTCCCTCAGTAGACATCCAGCTCAGCTAAACGGAGGCCGCAAGCGCACGCAGCGCTCGACGGCTGTTGCCAACTGCTCAATGGCGTAATCGGTAGTCATGTACCGGGCTGAAGCGATCTTGCGGTCGCTCGACGCGCAGCAGTCGCCAGGCGAAATGAGCGACTCATCTCGCGCGTCTGCAGGCTCGGCGTCGTGGCGTTTCACCGCTGTGTCGTGACCGCTTCTACCCTTGGCAGTGCTAGTAAGTTCATCGTGGTTCGTACGCCCCCTGCGGAGCGGAGCCGGTACCCATTATTGTTATCTGCTCAGCCGTTGGGGACGGCTGAAGCTACGTCGTGCAAGGCCTCCAATCACCGCCGCACCAGGCGCCGGCTGTGGAACATGACTCAACGATAGGCCGCTTTGGGCACGACAATTGTCGAGTTACGACGCCTACATACTGAACGGCGACATGCGCCCTTTTTTATTCATGAGCGAAAAAAATTCATCACGATGATGGTGCAGATTTCCAGCTGTTTGCTATGAAGTGAACCAATACGGCGCATTCGGCCAGTAAAAGAGGCGCTGGGGTGACGGCAATATGAGCGTAGGTCATGTTGTGGGCTCGGCTTGTTTCCCATAGCTCGGAGCATATGGGATCTGCTCTGCATCCATGGGCCTTGACGTGGCCGCGCAATGCGGAACGGGGCAAGCGCCGCCGCAGCGACCTGAGTCAGATGGCAGCTAAAGGCGCAGCCCTTCGTTTATCTGTAGCTAACGCTCTCGTAATCAGCGACCGGCTGGTGGCGGTGGCCGTGCTTCCCCGTTCATGCGCGTCCAAGGTGGTTGCAGCTTGGCTGATGGCACCTTGAATAGCCGTTGCACCGGGCAAGACCGGCTGGTCATAAACTGGGCAACCTGACGGAATTGGGCATGACCACGTCGGTGCCAGACTTCTATGTGTTCGCAAAACCACCATGATGGCGCCTGTCTTCAGGGCTTCCAGTGGAGCGTTTAGCGTGGCGATCAGCGTATTCGACCTTTTCAAAATCGGCATCGGGCCTTCCAGTTCCCATACCGTCGGACCGATGCTCGCCGGGGCGCTTTTTGTCGATGCCTTGCGCGAGCGCCAAATGCTCGAGCGTGTATGTCGAGTCGAAGTGCGCCTGTATGGCTCGCTGTCGGCCACCGGGGTCGGGCATGGCACCGATAACGCCGTGATCATGGGCCTGATGGGCGAGCGACCGGACGTTATCGATCCGGAGCAGATCGCCCCGCGCATTGCCGCACTTCGATCCTGCGGCCAGCTACGGCTCGACGGGCAGTGGCCGATCGCCTTCGACTGGTCCAAAGACCTGCTCCTGCTCGAGGAAAATCTGCCGTATCACCCCAATGCCGTCACCTTCATCGCGTACGGACATTCCGGTGTGCTGCACGAGGACACCTACTACTCCGTCGGCGGTGGATTCGTGGTCAACGCGGAGCAGGCCGCTGCCGGGCTGCTGGACCAGGACCACACCGTACTGCCCTATGATTTTTCCAATGCTGTCGAACTGCTGGTGCTGTGCAAGCGCCACGGCATGCGCGTCAGTGAACTGATGATGGCCAACGAGATGGCCTGGCGCAGCGAGGCGGAGATTCGCCAGGGGCTGTTGCGCCTGTGGGAGGCGATGAAGCTGTGTGTCACCAATGGCTTGCGTCATGAAGGCATATTGCCCGGCGGGCTGAAGGTCCGGCGGCGTGCCGCCAGGCTGCACCAGAACCTGTTGGAGCTGGGCAAGCCGAACGTCATCGGCACGACCATGAGCGCCATGGAGTGGGTGAACCTGTTCGCCCTAGCGGTCAACGAGGAAAACGCAGCGGGCGGGCGCATGGTTACGGCGCCTACCAACGGCGCAGCCGGCATCATTCCGGCTGTGCTGCACTACTACATGAAATTCCATCCGGAAGCGTCCGATAACGACGTGGTCGACTACCTGCTCGCCGCGGCGTCGATTGGCATTCTGTGCAAGAAGAACGCCTCCATTTCCGGCGCTGAGGTGGGTTGTCAGGGTGAGGTGGGTTCCGCCTGCGCCATGGCCGCGGCTGGCCTGGCCGAACTGCTCGGCGCGACACCCGAGCAGTTGGAGAACGCGGCGGAAATCGGTCTCGAGCACAACCTGGGACTTACTTGCGACCCCGTCGGCGGACTGGTTCAGGTGCCGTGTATCGAACGCAACGCGATCGCGGCGATGAAGGCGATCAATGCGGCGCAGATGGCGATGCGTGGTGACGGCGAGCATTTCATCTCGCTCGACCGTGTCATCCGCACGATGCGTGACACGGGTGCCGACATGCACGACAAGTACAAAGAAACGTCCCGTGGCGGCCTGGCGGTCAATGCCATCGAATGCTGAGTCGAACGGGTGCATCGGGCCCTTCGTGACGGCCCGTTGCGGTGCATTCTTCGCCCAGCGCGGGCGCTCGAACTCAGTCATCTGCACCCCGACTGTTACCCAGCCCTGTTACCTGAGAGCGACAGTGTGCGGATCGCGCCAAAAGGCGCCCCACACTGCTACCAAAGTGCTCACAGGCAGATAACCCCCGACCTTTACACTGTTCTATCTGCGTCACGCGAGGCGCATGACGGGGGCGTTTCAGAGGTGCTAACTTTTAATTGAACGCGCATTCAAAGTAGGCACGCTGTTTGCCTTCTTTATAAGCAAAACCAGGCGCTAGCCAGCGCTGCACACTACAAGAAAAAGAGCCTCTTCGAAGGCTCGTGATAATTGCCTACCGTGAGGGTCCGTCATGTCACAGATCAACCCAGGGTCACAGCCCCCGAACCGGCTCCCACAGACCATCGGCTTTCTGCTGCTGGACAACTTCACCCTGATTTCCCTGGCCTCGGCCGTGGAACCGCTGCGGATGGCCAATCAGCTGTCCGGCAAAGAGCTGTACCGCTGGTTCACCGTGACCCAGTCGGGACAGCCCGTCAGCGCCAGCGACGGCCTGCAGATCACGCCGGACGCCAGCTTCGAGACCTCGCCCAGCCTGGACAGCGTCATTGTCTGCGGCGGTGTGGATATTCAGCACAGCGTGACGCGCGAGCATCTGCACTGGCTGCAGACACAAGCGCGTCATGGCCGTCAGCTTGGCGCGGTGTGCACCGGCAGTTGGGCGCTGGCCAAGGCCGGCTTGCTCGATGGTTTTGACTGCAGCGTGCACTGGGAATGCCTGGCCGCAATGCAGGAAGCCTTCCCGCGTACCTCCGTCACCCCTCGGCTGTTCTCCATCGACCGCAATCGCCACACCGCCTCCGGCGGCACCGCGCCCATGGATCTGATGCTGCAACTGATTGGCGCCCGGCATGGACGTGAACTGGCCGCGGCCATCTCCGACATGTTCATGTACGAGCGGATCCGCAGTGAACAGGATCTACAGCGCGTGCCCCTCAAGCACATGCTGGGCACCAACCAGCCGAAGCTGCTGGAGATCGTGGCCCTGATGGAGGCTAACCTCGAAGAACTGATCGACCTGGACGAACTGGCCTGCTACGTGAGCGTGTCGCGGCGCCAGCTCGAACGGTTGTTCCAGAAATACCTGCACTGCTCGCCGTCGCGCTATTACCTCAAGCTGCGGCTGATTCGTGCGCGCCAGCTGCTCAAGCAGACGCCGATGTCGATCATCGAAGTGGCTTCGGTCTGCGGCTTCGTTTCGACCCCGCACTTCTCCAAGTGCTACCGCGAGTTCTTCGGCATTCCGCCGCGTGACGAACGCTCGGGCCAGCAGTCGGCGCAGGTTGTTGCGCTGATACCGCGTCCCGGCGAGGCCAGCAGAAATCCTGCCACTGTCGCCGCGTTGCAGCGTGCTCAGGGAGAGTCGACATTCGCCAGCGTGCGCATCTGACGTAGCGCACGCTCTGGTTGATAAAGGTGGGTGACGATGTCATCCACCTTTTTTTTTGCAGTTTTTTGGGTAGAAGCTGCGTGCTGTTTTGTGACGACCCTGCCTGCTTCGGAACTGCTTGTTCGAGCTGTGGCCATGGCGCACCTGTGACGCTACCATGCCACGTCACAGGTGATCCGCACGGTCTAGTTGGCGCGCACCAGTGCGGGAAGCAGATTGCGGCAGATGGCCTCGCGGACCGACGGTAGCAGGGTGGCAGAGCCGCCCAGCAGTTCCTCGACGAGACGACGTAGCGCCTGCGCGCGTTCCCGGGACAGGCCGACAATGGCGCGCTCACAGGCTTGTTCAGCCGAGAACCCACAGGGAATCTCAAAGCCCAGCGCCACCAGGCGGTCTCGAAAGTCGTCCTGGTCGATCAGATCGGCATGCATCATCGTTCTTGCTCCTTTGGCTTCGATAGGCGAGGCGGCTGGCTCAGCGCAGCACGCCTTCTTCGCGCAACAGTTTGAATATGGCTTCGGCGCCGACTTGCGGCGACACATCCTTGAGTACCTGTCCTGCTCCGCCGGAGGTCTTGGCGGTGGCCGCTTTCATCCGTTCGGCGCCAGTCTTGGCCTTGATCACCTTGAGCCGCTTGGGGCGCGGGCGCGCCGGCTGTAGCTGCGCCTCGTCCAGCATGCTGTCTTCGATGACAGCCACATCCTCGGCGTGCAGCTCGCCACGGCGAGCCGGGCCGAAGGCATTCTGGCGTGCCGCCGGGGCAGCATTGTCGACGCAGGCAACGAACGGCAGGCGTACCTTCAACCGGCGCCGCTGACCACGGGGCAAGGCCTGAAGGACTTGCGCCACACCGTTTTCGACTTTTTCCACCTCGGCCAGGCCGACCACCAAGGGCCAGCCCAGGCGCTCGGCCAGCAGGTAGGGCAGGAGGCCGGAGCCTTCGCCGGTTTCTGCCTGGCTGCCGGTCAGCACCAGATGAACCCCGGCATCCAGCAGGTAATTGTTCAGCAGCGGGAGGGCGTCGCAATGGCTGGGCTGTTCGAGCACAGTCATCTCGCTCAGGCCCATGCCCAGATAAGCGCGCAGTGCCTCCTCTTGCGGATTGCCGGCATGCAGCAGCTGCAGCTGGTCGCCCACCAGTCGCAGGCCAAGCTCGACTGCGCGGGCATCCTGCTCGGCACGGCGGGGGCGGCCCGAGGTCGGATGAGCGCCGACCGAGACCAGGGTGATGACGTTCAGGTCAGTCATGGCGCGACTCCGTAGGGTGGAAGACGCTGTCTTCTTCCACCATCAATGTGCCGTCGTTCCCTGCGGATGGGTGAAGCGTCATCCACCCTACGGGTTTTTCGTGAGCTTGCTGTTCATGCCGCATCGCGGGCGCCTCCTTGGCGGTATTCAGTGACCAGTTCGACCAGCGCAGCGAGGATCTCCCTGGAGTCCCCGATGACCGACAGGTCGGCACGCTTGATCATGTCGCAGCCAGGATCCATGTTTATCGCCACGACCTTGTCGCAGGCGCTGATGCCCTGCAGGTGCTGAATGGCGCCGGAAATGCCGATGGCCAGGTAGACCCGCGCGGTGACCCAGGTGCCGGTCGCGCCGACCTGGCGGTTGCGCGGCATGAAGCCGTCGTCGACCGCCACGCGGGAGGCGCCTTCTGTGGCACCAAGCGCCTCGGCGGCCTGATGGAACTGGTCCCAGTCCTTGACGCCGTTGCCGCCGGAGAGAATGAACTCGGCTTCAGCCATGGGGATCAAGGCCGGGTCGACCGCTACCGCACCGAGGTCTTCGATGCGTGGCAGGCAGCGGGTGATCGGATGCTCAAGGGGCAGGGCACGCGCTTCGTGGCGGGTGTCGCTGACCGGATCGGCACACTCGACGGCGGCGAGAATCAGGCGTGGCGCCTGACGTACCAGGTCCTGCTGGCCGGCTCCGGCGCGACCGATGCACTGGCTGTCGGCGACCTGCCAGACGCGGGTAGCCGCACGCTCGCCGAGCTTGGCACCGAGGCGGCGACCCAGTTCGCCACCGCCGGTTCGGCTGTCTGGCAGCAACCAGTGGCGTGGCGCCAGCTGGCTTTCCACTGCACTGAGGGCCAGCACGCGCGCTTCCGGCGCGTAGCCGTCGAAGGCCTCGCCCTCGATGTGCACCAGACGGTCGACGCCGGCGGTATCGAAGGCGGTTTCCTTGTACCCGCCAAAGACCACGGCGACCACGGCGCCGGTATCACCGGCCAGTTTGTTGGCCAGGCCGAGCAGATCCTTGTCGTGACTGGTGAGACGACCGCCGACCATGTCCGGCACCACCGCGATATGGAAGGCCGGCTGCTCGACCACGTGCAGCGGCAATTGCACCACCGCATTGGCCGCACTGCGCTTGGCGCTGCCGCCTTGCTGGGCGCCGCTGCGGTCGATGCGCTTGAGGCCATTGGGGCCGATGAAGCCGACCGCATGGGGATTCTTGCGCAGGAGGCCGTTGGGGCCAGCCCAGCTGGTTTCGCCGCCCGCTGCGGCCGAGGCCATGGCGGCGTGCAGTGGATGCAGACGGTTACGGGCGATCCACTCGGCGCGAGGGTCGCGGCGGATGATGTCGCTCATCAGTGCACCTCCAGGGATTCAGGCTTGGCCGCTGCGGACTTTTTTGCCGGGGCAGGTTTCTCCAGCAATACGTCGGCGACCAGTTCGGCGATGTCTTTGATCTGCGGCCGAGGCTCGACCACACCTTCGAGCATCGCGGTGCACTGCGGGCAGCCCACGGCCACCAGTTCGGCGCCGGTCTCCTTGATGTCCACCATGCGCATGTCGGGAATACGCTGCTTGCCGGGAATGTCGGTGATCGGCGCGCCGCCACCACCGCCGCAGCAACGGGAGCGGAAGCCGGAACGCTCCATTTCCTTGACCTCGATGCCGATAGCCTTGAGCACGCTGCGCGGCGCTTCGTACTCGCCGTTGTAGCGGCCCAGGTAGCAGGGGTCGTGATAGGTCACGCTGCCGCCCTTGTGCTGACCCAGGCTGAGTTTCTGCCCGCGGATCAGCTCTTCCATGTAGGTGCTGTGGTGCAGTACCTGATACTCGCCACCCAGTGCGCCGTATTCGTTCTTCAGCACATGGAAGCTGTGGGGGTCGCAGCTGACGATCTTGTTGAAACGGTACTTGGCCAGGGTCTCGATGTTGCGTCTGGCCAGCGACTGGAAGGTCGCTTCGTCACCCAGACGGCGTGCCACGTCACCGCTGTCACGCTCCTCCAGACCGAGGACGGCGAAGTCGACGTCGGCGGCCTTGAGCACCTTGACGAAGGCGCGCAGGGTGCGCTGGTTGCGCATGTCGAAGGCGCCGTCGCCGACCCAGAACAGCACGTCGACCTGCTTCTTCTCGCTCATCAGCGGCAGGTTGAGGTCGGCGGCCCAGTTGAGGCGGCCACCGGGGGCGAAGCCGCCGGGGTTATCGGTGGCGATCAGGTTGTCCAGCACCTCGGCGCCCTTGTTTGGCGTCGCACCCTTTTCCAGGGTGAGGTGGCGGCGCATGTCGACGATGGCATCGACGTGCTCGATCATCATCGGGCACTCCTCGACACAGGCGCGGCAGGTGGTGCAGGACCACAGTGTTTCCGCCTCGACCAAACCTTTGCCTTCGGCGAAGACGATGGGCTGGTGCGGGTTGCCGCCGTGCTCGCCCACTGGAATGCCGGGATAGGGGCTGCCGAAGTAACCCTTGTCGCTGCCACCGGCGAGGCCGACGACCATGTCCTGAATCAGCTTCTTCGGGTTCAGCGGCTGGCCGGCGGCGAAGGCCGGGCACGCTGCCTCGCAACGACCGCACTGCACGCAGGCATCGAAGCCGAGCAGCTGGTTCCAGGTGAAGTCCTTGGGCTTTTCCACACCCAACGGTGCGTTCGGATCGGTCAGATCCAGGGCCTTGAGGCCGCTGGAACGGGCCGCGCTGGCGTTGTGCGGAGTGCGGAAACGCTCAGGACGGCGGTGCCAGGCCAGGTGCAGGGCACCGGCGAAGGCATGCTTCATCGGCCCGCCCCAAGTCATGCCGAAGAACATCTCTGACACACCCCAGGCCACGCCGAGCGCCAGCATGGCCGCGAGGATCCAACCGCCGAAATCGGCCGGCAGGATGCCAGCTACCGGCAGGGTGGCGATGAAGAAGCTGAACGAGAACATCAGCAAGCTCTTCGGAAGGCGCATCCAGGGGCCTTTCGAAAGCCGTGCCGGCGGGTTGCGGCGGCGTTTGGCAACAAACAGCGCGCCGACAAACATCAGCACGCAGGCAGCGAGCAGGGCAAAGCCGAGAATCCGGCTCTGCAGACCGAAGCCGTGCACGATGATGGCCAGGACAGCCGCCAGGACAAAGCCGCCAGCCGTGGCCACGTGAGTCTTGGACATGTACTTGTCGCGTTCGACCACATGGTGCAGATCGACCAGGTAGCGCCGTGGCATGGCCATCAGGCCACCGATCCAGTCGACCTTGGTCGGCCGACCGCGGCGCCACATAGCGAAGCGCCTGCCTGCGCCGAGTACGGCAAGCGCGAGGGCGGCGAACAGGAGAATGGGAAGAATGGTATTCAACATGTGAGGCTCCCACCGCCAATGTCAGGGGATGATGCGTTTCAGTCCTTCGCCCCTCCGGAAAGAGGGTCAGGGTGAGCTGTTGGTCCGCGGGACAGACCCTCACCCCAGCCCTCTCCCCAAAAAGGGAGAGGGAGCCAGACCGGGTCAGACCGTCAACGTTGCGCTGGACTTAAAAGTCCTTGCACAGCCGTAGCGCGTCATAGATCGCCGCGTGGGTGTTGCGCTGCGCGACGCAGTCGCCGATGCGGAACAGCAGGTAGCCTTCGCCGCTCTGCGAAAGGCAGGGCTGCGGCTGGATCGCGAACAATGCCTCGACGTCGATCTGGCCCTTGTTGCGGGAGCCTTCCTTGAGGGCGTAGTACAGGCGCTCGTCAGGACGCACACCGTTCTCCACCACCACCTGGTCGACCACCCGCTCTTCCTGCGCGCCGGTGTATTCGTTCTCCAGCACCGCCACCAGCTTGTCGCCCTCGCGGTAGACCTTTTCCAGCATCAGGTCGCCGGTCATGATCACTTCCTTCGGGTACAGGCTGCGGTAGTAGGTCGGGAAGCTGGTGCCGCCAATCGCCACGCCGGGCTTGATGTCATCGGTGACGATTTCCACCTTGGCACCTTTCTCTGCGATGAAGTCGGCCACCGACATGCCGGTGAACTCGCAGATGGTGTCGTAGACCAGCACGTTGTTGCCGGGCGCCACCTTGCCGTCGAGGATGTCCCAGCTGCTGACAACCAGGCCTTCTTCCGCGCCCCAGTGCTCGTTCTGCTCGATGAACGGGTGACCGCCGTTGGCCAGTACCACGATGTCCGGACGCAGATCGAGAATGGTCTCCGAATCCGCACCGGTACCCAGGCGAAGGTCGACGCCGAGGCGTGCGATTTCCAACTGGAACCAGCGGGTGATGCCCGCCATCTGGTCACGTTGCGGTGCCTTGGCGGCGAGGTTGATCTGCCCGCCGAGGCTGTCCTTTTTCTCGAAGAGGGTGACGTCATGGCCGCGTTCGGCAGCGACACGTGCGGCCTCCATACCGGCCGGGCCACCGCCAACGATCACCACCTTGCGCTTGGGCCCGGTGGACTTCTCGATGATGTGCGGCAGGCCCATGTATTCCCGGCTGGTGGCCGCGTTCTGGATGCAGAGCACGTCCAGGCCCTGATACTGGCGGTCGATGCAGTAGTTGGCGCCGACGCACTGTTTGATCTGGTCGACCTGGCCCATTTTGATCTTGGCGATCAGGTGCGGGTCGGCGATGTGGGCGCGGGTCATGCCGACCATGTCCACGTAGCCGCCCTCAAGGATGCGCTGGGCCTGGTTCGGGTCCTTGATGTTCTGCGCATGCAGGACCGGGACGTTGACCACTTCCTTGATGCCGGCGGCCAGGTGCAGGAACGGCTCCGGCGGATAGCTCATGTTCGGAATGACGTTGGCCAGGGTGTTGTGCGTGTCGCAGCCTGAGCCGATCACGCCGAAGAAGTCGACCATGCCGGTGGCATCGTAGTACTTGGCGATCTCTTTCATGTCTTCGTGGGTGAGGCCGTCCGGGTGGAACTCGTCACCGGTGATGCGCATGCCGACGCAGAAGTCGTCACCGACCTCGGCGCGCACGGCCTTGAGCACTTCCAGGCCGAACTTCATGCGGCCCTCGAAGGTGCCGCCCCATTCGTCGGTACGCTTGTTCACCCGCGGCGACCAGAACTGGTCGATCAGGTGCTGGTGCACGGCGGACAGCTCGACGCCATCCAGGCCGCCTTCCTTGGCGCGGCGTGCGGCCTGAGCGTAGTTGCCGATGATGCGCCAGATCTCTTCCGGCTCGATGGTCTTGCAGGTGGCGCGGTGTACGGGTTCGCGAATACCCGACGGCGACATCAGGGTTGGCCAGTTGAAGCCGTCCCAGCGCGAGCGGCGGCCCATGTGGGTAATCTGGATCATGATCTTGGCGCCATGCTTGTGCATGGCGTCAGCCAGGTTCTGGAAGTGAGGGATGATCCGGTCGGTGGCCAGGTTCACCGAAGACCACCATTCCTGCGGGCTGTCGATGGCGACAACCGAGGAGCCGCCGCAGATCGCCAGGCCGATGCCGCCCTTGGCTTTCTCCTCGTAATACTTCACATAACGCTCGGTGGTCATACCGCCGTCGGTGGCATAGACCTCGGCGTGGGCGGTGCTGATCACGCGGTTGCGGATGGTCAGTTTGCCGATCTGGATCGGCTGGAACATTGCTTCGAAAGCCATTGCGGCACCCTCACGGAAAAGCAGCCTAGCGTTTTCTTTGTGGGGGGCTTGCGCGGCGATGCTGTCGCCACGAAGCCCCTCTCACATACCTTTTTTTAGAGTGGTTTGACGCGGAAAAGACCGTGGTCGTGGCCTTCCTGCGAAGCGCCGTAGACCTGTTCGGCGACGGTGCGGATGCTGCTGCCCTGCGCCTGGAGAATCTGATCCATGGCGCCGGCGAACCAGCCGGTGAACATGTAATCCACCGGACGCCCGCATTTGCCGTAGACGTAGACGAAAGCGGAGTGATCCAGGCGGACCTCGCAAGTGCCGGCGTCCAGATCGATTGATTCGATCTTGAACAGGCCCCAGCCGCGCTGCGACAGGCGCTTCATGTAGTGCTCGAAGACTTCCACGCCGACCAGCCCGTGGCATTCGGCTTCCTTCTCGCACCAGTGCCAGGCCGACTTGTAGCCAGCCTTGTAGAGGATCTCGGCGTACTTCTCGGCGCCGAGCACTTCCTCGATGCCGATGTGGTTGTTGACGAAGAAATGCCGCGGCACGTAGAGCATCGGCAGGGCGTCGGTGGTCCAGACGCCGGTTTCGTCGTCGACCTGGATGGGCATTTCGGGTGCGTGGGTGGACATGTGTTTGAGCTCCAGAATTCGTTGTCTTGCTTGTTTGAACAGTGCTGATGAGCCTTGGCGAGCCCGCTGAGGGCGAGGCCGCTATTGGTGCGCGCGGCGGGCTCCGGTATTCGTCATTCGCCCCAGACGTCCTTGAGGACCCGTACCCAGTTTTCGCCCATCACCTTGCGCACGGTGCGCTCGGGCATGCCGCGCTTGAGCAGGGTCTCGGTGAGGTTGGGGAATTCGCCCACGGTGCGGATGCCCAGCGGGTTGACGATCTTGCCGAAGCGCGTCAGGCGGCGTGCATAACCCTTGTCATGGGTCAGCCACTCGAAGAAGTTCTGGTCGTGGCCCTGGGTGAAGTCGGTGCCGATGCCGATGGCGTCTTCGCCAACGATGTTCATCACGTACTCGATGGCCTCGGCGTAGTCGTCGATGGTCGAGTCGATGCCCTTGGCCAGGAAGGGCGCGAACATGGTCACGCCGACGAAACCGCCATGGTCGGCGATGAACTTCAGCTCTTCGTCGGACTTGTTGCGCGGGTGCTCTTTCAGGCCGGATGGCAGGCAGTGCGAGTAGCAGACCGGTTTTTCCGATGCGAGGATGACTTCTTCGCTGGTCTTGCTGCCGACGTGGGAGAGGTCGCACATGATGCCGACGCGGTTCATCTCGGCGACGACTTCATGCCCGAACCCGGACAGCCCGCCGTCGCGCTCGTAGCAGCCGGTGCCGACCAGGTTCTGGGTGTTGTAGCACATCTGCACGATGCCAACGCCGAGCTGCTTGAACACTTCGACGTAGCCGAGCTGGTCCTCGAAGGCATGGGCGTTCTGGAAGCCGAACAGGATGCCTGTCTTGCCCAGTTCCTTGGCTTTGCGGATGTCGGCGGTGGTGCGCACCGGCATCACCAGGTCGCTGTTTTCGCGGATCAGCTTCTGGCTGGCGGCGATGTTGTTGACTGTGGCCTGGAACCCTTCCCATACCGAGACGGTGCAGTTGGCGGCCGTCAAACCACCCTTGCGCATGTCCTCGAACAGTTCGCGGTTCCATTTGGCGATGATCAGGCCGTCAATGACGATGCTGTCAGCGTGCAGTTCGGTTGGGTTCATCAGGTAACTCCCCAGTGCGGCTCATCGAATCGTTTGTCGATGCTTGGCGGCAGCTTATCCCTGGGGGGGATGTCGTCCCGATGCAAAAACGACTGGGGTATTGCTCAAAACGTCAACACGCGATAACCAGGCCGCTGGAGCAGCCATAGTGCTGATCCCGGCGCACGCCGCGGCGACCGGCTATCGGCTACAGCGTGGCCGGCAGGCCATTTTCGGCACATTGGTCGCGCTCGGAATACACCGACTCAACGAAGGACACCCTCGGATGCTCACGACCTATCGCACCCCAATCCGGCCCGAGTGGGTCGATTACAACAATCACCTGCGCGACGCCTTCTACCTGCTGATCTTCAGCTTTGCCACGGATGCGCTGATGGATCGGATCGGCCTCGACCAGGCCGGGCGCGAGCGCAGCGGGCACACCCTGTATACCCTCGAGTGCCATCTGAACTACCTGGCCGAGGTCAAGCTTGGGGCGGAAGTAGAGGTGCGCACGCAGCTGCTGAATCACGACCGCAAGCGGCTGCAGGTCTACCACGGTCTTTATCGGGCCGGTGAGGACAGCCTGCTGGCAGCCAACGAGCAGATGCTGATCAACATCGATCGACTGGCAGGCCGCTCGGCGCCGTTCGACGAGGCGGTGCTGGCGCAGGTGCAGGCGTTGCACGAGGCGCAGCAGGACTTGCCCAAGCCCATTCACGTCGGTCGGGTCATCGGCTTGCCTAGCTGAGGGCGGGAGAGGGTGGCCAGACATGCAGGGGCACCTATGCCTCGGCCACGCTGAAACGCTGGCGAAATGCTCACCAAAAAAGGGGGAGCCAAAGGCTCCCCAAAGTGCTCAACATCAGAGTCCTGCGGCCGACCCGCAAGACGAAACAACTGCTGACGACGGATCAGGCGGCGCTGAACATCTTGTGCGGGTCGATGACGAATTTCTTCGGCACGCCGGCATCGAACTCGCCGTAGCCCTGAGGCGCCTGGTCCAGGCTGATTACCTGCACGCCTACCACTTCGGCGATGTTGATGCGGTCCCACATGATTGCCTGCATCAGGGCGCGGTTATATTTCATGACCGGAGTCTGGCCAGTGTGGAAGCTGTGCGACTTGGCCCAGCCGAGACCGAAGCGGATGCTCAGGGCGCCCATCTTGGCTGCGGCGTCCACGGCGCCCGGATCTTCGGTGACGTACAGACCGGGAATACCGATCTTGCCCGCGACGCGAACCACACCCATCAGCGAGTTGAGCACAGTGGCCGGAGCCTCGTGCTTGGCGCCTTCATGGCCATGGCCACGCGCTTCGAAGCCTACGCAGTCAACCGCGCAGTCGACTTCCGGCTCGCCCAGCAGGGCAGCGATCTGCTCGTGCAGCGGAGTATCCAGCGACAGGTCGGCGATCTCGAAACCCTGCGCCTTGGCGTGAGCCAGACGGGCCGCATTGAGGTCACCGACGATGACCACTGCAGCGCCCAGCAGGCGCGCCGAAGCGGCAGCCGCCAGACCGACCGGGCCGGCGCCAGCGATGTACACCGAGCTGCCTGGGCCGACGCCGGCGGTGACCGCGCCGTGGTAGCCAGTGGGCAGGATGTCCGACAGGCAGGTCAGATCGCGGATCTTTTCCATCGCCTTGTCGCGGTTGGGCAGCTTGAGCAGGTTGAAGTCGGCGTAGGGGACCAGCACGTATTCGGCCTGGCCACCGGTCCAGTCGCCCATGTCGACATAGCCGTAAGCACCGCCGGCACGCGCCGGGTTGACGGTCAGGCAGACGCCGGTGTGCTGTTCCTTACAGGAACGGCAACGGCCGCAGGCAACGTTGAACGGAACCGAGACCAGGTCGCCGATCTGCAGGTGCTCGACGTCGCTGCCTTTCTCGATGACTTCCCCGGTGATCTCGTGACCGAGCACCAGGCCGACCTGAGCGGTGGTGCGGCCGCGCACCATGTGCTGGTCCGAGCCGCAAATGTTGGTGGAAACGACGCGCAGGATCACTCCGTGCTCGATCTTGCGCCCGCGGGGGTCCTGCATTTTCGGATAGTCGATTTTCTGGACTTCGACCTTGCCTGCGCCGAGGTAAACGACGCCACGATTGTCAGCCATCTGCCTTTCTCCTTTGTTTTTGTGAATACAAGGCGCGACGGGAGGTCACGCGGGCTTGTAGTGGAGCTATGAAATTGCGACCGGGACCTACAGCACCACCGTTCGGTTGGCGTGCAGAAATACCCGGCGTTCGAGGAAATAGCCGACCGCCTTGGCCAGGGTCAGGCATTCGATGTCGCGGCCCTTGGCGATCAGGTCTTCGGGATAGTGGGTGTGGTCCACCGGCTCGACGCCCTGGGCGATGATCGGCCCTTCGTCGAGGTCGTTGTTGATGAAGTGCGCAGTGGCGCCGACCAGCTTGACGCCTTTCTGGTAGGCCTGATGGTAGGGCTTGGCGCCCTTGAAACCGGGCAGCAACGAGTGGTGAATGTTGATGGCGCGGCCATCGAGCGTGCGGCACAACTCGGGGGAGAGCACCTGCATGTAGCGGGCGAGCACTACAAGCTCCGCGCCGCTATCCTCGATCACCTGCAGCACCTGACGCTCCTGCGCCTGCTTGTCGCGCGGATCGAGCGGGAAGTGGTGATAGGGAATGCCATGCCAGCGCGCCAGGGGTTCGAGGTCCGGGTGGTTGGAGACCACTGCGGCGATCTCCATCGGCAGTTGGCCGATGCGCTGGCGGTACAGCAGATCGTTCAGGCAGTGATCGGACTTGGACACCATGATCACCACCTTGGCCCGGTAGCCCGGCGGTGTCAGCTCGGTGTGCATCCCGAAGGGCGTGACACGCTCGACCAGCCCGGCGCGGAACTGCGACTCGTCGAAGCCCTCCGGCGCGCGAAACTCGACGCGGATGAAGAATCGGCTGACCAGACGATCATCGAAACTGTGGTGCTCGGTGACGTAGCAGCCCTGTTCGAAGAGGTAGCGCGTCACCACATCGACCGTGCCGAGCAGGCTCGGGCTGTGTGCGGTAAGGATCCAGGTATCGGGCGTGCGGCTCATGGTTATCTCCCAAGCGGGGCGGGCATCGGTGGGCGTGTGGCTCACGCGTCAGCCGTCCCTTTCTGGTTGGCCGGGGTGGACGAACGCGTCGGCCACCCCGGCGACATCACGCCTCGATCGCCATCCCGTACTCGGCGCTGGCATCTTGCAACCAGAGCCAGATGTAGTCGGCGAAGCTGCGGCGCACCAGCAGTTCCCAGACTTCCTCACCGGTACGCCGGATCACCAGCTGACTCTTGGCGAAATGGGTGCCCACGGCCTTGCCCACCGGGAAGTTGCTCGGGTGCACGTCGTAGGGTGTCGACTTCATCAGCAGCTCACGAGCCTTTTCCCCGGAGAGCTCAATCAGGGTTTGCCCGCCGCTGACATTGACCACCTGGATGTGCTGGCCGGCCAGCGCGTCGCGCAGGCGTTGTTCGGTGGCGAATTCCTCGCCCTGCGGCACGATCAGCAGCCACTCGTCCGGGCCCATCCACTGCAGCGAGGTCTCGCCGTTGGCCACCAGCGTCAGTGCGACCGGCAGTTCCATTCCGAGCGCCTGGTTAACGCCTTTGATGAAGGCCGGGTCGTGGGCGTCGCCGCGCAAGGTCAGGTGCCCGCGCAGCTTCTTTTCCCGCAGGCGAATGCCGGCGCCAGCACGGCCCTTGCCGACCAGCTCTTTCAGGCCGGCGTGGTGCAACGGCGATTGCCCCTGGATGTTGTCCGGGCGTTGTTTGTACACGTTCACTGCGGTCATGGTTTACCTGCCTGGCGCCGTGCGGCGCCGTAGAATTCCGGGTGTACCGAGCGTGAGGCTGGCGCGCCAGCCTCACGTTCACCTCACACGTTCTGCCGCTCGCCTTTCGGGTCGTAGAACACCGAGCTGACGATCTCCGCTTCGATCACGCTGCCATCGACCAGCGGTGCGTAGACTCGCTCGCCGATGCGCTTGAGGCCGCCCTTGACCAGGGCCATGGCGAAGGAATAACCCATGGCCGCGCTCATGTAGCTGGAGGTCACGTGGCCCACCATGGTCATCGGGATGGGCTGCTTGGGATCGAATACCAGCTGCGCGCCCTCGGGCAGTACCTTCTTCGGATCCAGCGGCTTCAGCCCGACCAGTTGCTTGCGGTTTTCCTTGAGGCAATCCTCGCGGTTCATGCCACGCCAGCCGATCCAGGAGAACGGCTTGGTACGGCCGACACACCAGCCCATGTTCAGGTCGTCCGGGGTCACCGAGCCATCGGTGTCCTGACCGACGATGATGAAGCCCTTCTCGGCGCGCAGGACGTGCATGGTCTCGGTGCCGTAAGGCGTCAAACCATGCTTCTTGCCTGCCTCGATGACCTGCTCCCACACATCCAGCGCATAGTCGGCCTGGACGTTGACTTCGTAACTCAGCTCACCGGTGAAGGAGATGCGGAAGACCCGTGCTGGCACGCCGCCTACCTTGCCTTCCTTCCAGGTCATGAACGGGAAGGCGTCCTTGTCCAGGTCGATGTCGGTGACCTCGGCCAGCAGCTTGCGGCTGTTGGGGCCGGTCAGGGTCATGGTCGCCCAGTGGTCAGTGACTGAAGTGAAGTACACCTTCAGCTCAGGCCACTCGGTCTGGTGGTAGATCTCCAGCCATTCCATCACCCGTGCCGCACCGCCGGTGGTGGTGGTCATCACGAAGTGGTTGTCGGCCAGACAAGCGGTCACGCCGTCGTCGAAGACCATGCCGTCTTCTTTGCACATCAGGCCGTAACGGGCCTTGCCCACATCCAGCTTGGTCCAGGCGTTGGTGTAGACGCGGTTGAGGAACTCGCGTGCGTCCGGACCCTGGATGTCGATCTTGCCAAGGGTGGAAGCGTCGAGGATGCCCACCGCGTTACGCACGGCCAGGCATTCGCGGGCCACGGCGGCATGCAGGTCTTCGCCCTTCTTGGGGAAGTACCAGGGGCGCTTCCACTGACCGACGTCTTCAAACTCGGCGCCATTCTTGAGGTGCCAGGCCTGCATGGCGGTGTAACGCTTGGGCTCGAACAGCTCGTAGGTGTGAGGACCGGCGACCGCACCGAAGGTAATCGGCGTGTAGTTCGGCCGGAACATCGTGGTGCCCATCTCGGCGATGCTGATGCCCATTGAATGGGCGGCAATGGCCAGACCATTGATGTTGCCGAGCTTGCCCTGGTCAGTACCGAAGCCCAGTGCGGTGTAGCGCTTGACGTGCTCGACCGACTCGAAGCCTTCGCGAGTAGCGATCTTGATACCGGCCGCGGTGACATCGTTCTGCAGGTCAACGAACTGCTTGGGCGCACGCTCGGTAGATTTGTCGTGCGGGACCTGGAACAGCGCGACGCTGGCTTCCTCGACGCGTTGTTCGGCCTGCGGCACGCTGCCGCTGACTGCCTTGAAGCCGGTCTCGGCAGCCGCTGTGGCGCCCGCTTCGAAGCCGTCGGCGAGCGCATCGCCAAGGGCGAACACGCCATTCACTGCGCCAGCGCAGGTGCGCTGCTGGAAGCCCTCGCCGGGCACGAAGGCCAGGAGGTCTTCACGCCAAACAGGACGACCGCCAAGGTGCGAGGCCAGGTGGACCACCGGGCTGTAACCGCCGGAGCTGGCGATCAGGTCGCAATCGATCACTTCGCCCTGGCTGACGACCTTGTGGCTGGCCAGGTCGATGGCGCAGATGCGCGCCCCGGTGACCCGCTTGCTGCCGCGCGCTTCAACTACCGCACTGCCGGCGAGAATGCGAACGCCACGACGACGTGCTTCCTCGACCCAGGCACCCTTGGGGTTGCTGCGTGCATCGGCCACCGCAGCCACTTGTTGGCCTGCGTCCAGCCAGTCGAGCACTGCCCGGTAGGCGTAGTCGTTGTTGGTCGACAGTACCAGCTGGCGGCCGGGGATCACGCCGTAGCGGCGCACGTAGGTGGAGACTGCATCGGCGAGCATGTTGCCGGGCACGTCGTTGTTCGAATACACCAGCGGACGCTCATGAGCACCCGTGGCCAGCACGACGCGCTTGGCTCTAACGCGGTGCATGCGCTGACGAATCATCCGTTGGCCCAAGGCACCCTTGGGCGCGACTTCACCGAGGTGGTCGGTCAAACGCTGATGAATGGTCAGGAAGTTGTGGTCGTGGTAGCCGTTCACGGTGGAGCGGGGAAGCAGCGTCACTTCCGGCATTTTTTCCAGTTCGGCAATCACGCCGGCAGCCCATTCGGCGGCTGGCTTGCCGTCCAGGGTCTCACGGGTGGCGAGCAGGCTGCCGCCGAACTCTTCCTGTTCGTCGGCCAGGATCACGCGGGCGCCACTGCGACCGGCGGCCAACGCGGCTGCCAGTCCAGCCGGGCCAGCACCGACTACCAAGACATCGCAATGCTGGTTGAGGTGATCGTAGCGGTCAGGATCGTTCTCCGTGGGCGCGCGGCCCAGACCAGCGGCTTTACGAATGTACTTCTCGTAGGTCAGCCAGAGGTTCTGCGGATACATGAAGGTCTTGTAGTAGAACCCGGGCGGCATCATCCCGCCGCCGACCTTGCCGAGAATGCCCATCAGGTCGGTGTTGACGCTCGGCCAGCCGTTCACGCTGCTGGCGGTCAGACCTGGGTACAGCGCCTGCTGAGTGGCACGGATGTTCGGGATCTGCGCCGCTTCGGTGCTACCGATCTGCAGCACGGCATTAGGCTCTTCGGAACCGGCGGCAACGATGCCGCGCGGACGCGAGTACTTGAAGCTGCGGCCGACCACGTCGACACCGTTGGCCAGCAAGGCGGCGGCCAGGCTGTCACCGGCGTAGCCCTGATAGGTCTCGCCATTGAAGGTGAAGGTCAGGGGCCGGTTACGGTCGATGCGGCCGCCCTGGGAAAGACGATTGACCTGGCTCATGCCTTTACTCCTTGCTCGGCAGCCTTCTTCGAGGCGAGCGATGCCTCGGTAACGCTGGGCTGTTCGCCGATCTTGTAAGTCTCGAGAATTGCGTAGCTCACCGTATGACGGGTGACGTTGAAGTACTGGCGGCAACCGGCAGCGTGGATCCACAGCTCGTGGTGGATGCCGCGCGGGTTGTCGCGGAAGAACAGGTACTCGCCCCATTCCTCATCGGTGCAGGCGTTCGGGTCCAGCGGGCGGGGGATGTGGGCCTGGCCGCCCGCGTGGAACTCTTCTTCGGAGCGCAATTCGCCACAGTGAGGGCAGAAAATATGCAGCATGGTCGGGTACCTCCAGAAAACCTACATCCCTCCGCCGTCGGCGGAGGGGCACAAAATCAGTGTGCGACCCCAGCCGCGCCGTGTTCGTCGATCAGCGCGCCGTTGTAGAAACGCTCGATCGAGAATGCTTTGGCCAACGGGTGCATCTCGCCCTTGGCCAGGCTGGCGGCAAAGACGTGACCCGAGCCCGGCGTGGCCTTGAAGCCGCCGGTACCCCAACCGCAGTTGAAGAACAGGTTCTT
Organism: Pseudomonas sp. 9Ag; assembly: GCF_902506445.1. Taxonomy (NCBI): domain Bacteria; kingdom Pseudomonadati; phylum Pseudomonadota; class Gammaproteobacteria; order Pseudomonadales; family Pseudomonadaceae; genus Pseudomonas; species Pseudomonas sp. 9Ag. Next base: position 3,612,840 of record NZ_LR733836.1, on the reverse strand, counting down.
GACCGGTGTCTTGGCGATGATCGGGCAGGCGTCCGGAGTGGTGTCGACGATGCCGCCCCACTGGCGGTTCATGCGCACCCGCGAGAGGATCGGGAACATCTCGACGATCGCCTGCAGGGTGTGCTCGATGGTGGGGTAGGAACCCCGCTGGCCGTAGCCGACGTAGCTGTCGATGCCGGCGCCGATGACCAGGTCGCCCTTGTCCGACTGGCTGATGTAGCCATGCACGGCGTTGGACATGATCACGGTGTCGATGATCGGCTTGATCGGCTCGGAGACCAGCGCCTGCAGCGGATGCGACTCGAGCGGCAGGCGGAAGCCGGCCAGCTTGGCCATGTGCCCGGAGTTACCGGCCGTGACCACGCCGACGCGCTTGCCGCCGATGAAGCCCTTGTTGGTTTCCACGCCGATGCACACGCCGTTTTCCTTGCGGAAGCCGATCACTTCAGTTTGCTGGATCAGGTCGACGCCCAGGGCGTCGGCGGCGCGGGCATAACCCCAGGCCACTGCGTCGTGACGGGCGACGCCGCCGCGGCGCTGCAGCGAGGCGCCGAGGATCGGATAACGGGTGTTCTTCGAGCAGTCCAGGTAAGGGATCATCTCCGCCACCTGACGGGAATCGACCACTTCACCGTCGATGCCGTTGAGGCGGTTGGCGCTGACCCGGCGCTCGATGTCGCGCATGTCCTGCAGGGTGTGACCGAGGTTGAACACGCCGCGCTGGGAAAACATCACGTTGTAGTTGATGTCCTGGGACAGGCCTTCCCACAGCTTCATCGCGTGTTCATAGAGGCGTGCCGATTCGTCCCACAGGTAGTTGGAGCGCACGATGGTGGTGTTGCGCGCGGTGTTGCCACCGCCCAACCAGCCTTTCTCGATGACTGCGACGTTCTTTACGCCGAACTGCTTCGCCAGGTAGTACGCCGTGGCCAGACCATGGCCGCCACCGCCGACGATGACCACATCGTAGACCGGCTTGGGCTTGGGGTTGCGCCACATGCGCTGCCAGTTTTCGTGATGGCTGAATGAGTGCTTGAGCAGGCCGAAGCCGGAATAACGTTGCATGTCGAATGCTCCTGGAAAAACGACCGCCTCGAAGCGGTTTTGCGACTCGTAGCGGGGTCACCCCCTCAGCGATCCACCAACAACTGGCGGTGGAAGGCAGCAGCGCCTTCCACCTTTCGAATCAGCGGTACACCGGGTAGTCGGCGCACAGCCCTGCGACCTGGCGAGCCACCTGGGCCTCGACATCGTCATCACCGAGGTGATCGAGGATGTCGCAGATCCAGCCCGCGAGCTCGATGCTCTGGTCTTCCTTGAGTCCGCGGGTGGTGATGGCTGGTGTGCCGATCCGCAGCCCAGATGTGACGAAGGGTGATTGCGGGTCGTTGGGTACGGCGTTCTTGTTGACGGTGATGCCGGTGCGCCCGAGGGCTGCGTCCGCATCTTTGCCGGTGATGCCCTGCTTGATCAGGCTGACCAGGAACAGGTGGTTGTCGGTGCCGCCCGAGACCACGTCGTAGCCGCGCTCGATGAACACCTTGGCCATGGCCTTGGCGTTGTTGATCACCTGCTGCTGGTATTCCTTGAACTCAGGCTCCAGGGCTTCCTTGAAGCACACGGCCTTGGCTGCGATGACGTGCATCAGCGGGCCGCCCTGGGCGCCCGGGAAGACCGCGGCGTTTAGCTTCTTCTCGATGTCCGGGTTGGACTTGGCCAGGATCAGGCCGCCACGTGGGCCGCGCAGGGTCTTGTGCGTGGTGGTGGTGACCACGTCGGCGAACGGAATCGGGTTCGGGTACAGGCCGGCCGCGACCAGGCCCGCCACGTGCGCCATGTCGACGAACAGCAGCGCCCCGACCTTGTCGGCGATGGCGCGGAAGCGCGGGAAATCCAGAGTCTTCGAGTAGGCAGAGAAGCCGGCAACGATCATCTTCGGCTTGCTCTCGACCGCCAGGCGCTCGACCTCGTCGTAGTCGATCAGGCCGGTGTCGGTGTCGATGCCGTACTGAACGGCGTTGTACAGCTTGCCGGACGAGCTGACCTTGGCGCCGTGCGTCAGGTGGCCGCCATGGGCCAGGCTCATGCCGAGAATGGTGTCGCCTGCGTTGAGCAGCGCCAGGTAGACGGCGCTGTTGGCCGAGGAGCCCGAATGCGGCTGGACGTTGGCGAAATCGGCGCCGAACAGCTCTTTGGCGCGATCGATGGCCAGCTGCTCGACCTTGTCGACGTGCTCGCAACCACCGTAGTAACGCTTGCCCGGATAGCCTTCGGCATACTTGTTGGTCAGCCCGCTGCCCTGGGCCTGCATCACGCGCTTGCTGGTGTAGTTCTCCGAGGCGATCAGTTCGATGTGATGTTCCTGACGCGCTTCCTCGGCATCCATCGCCGCCAGAAGTACGTCGTCATAGCCCTGGATTTTGTCTTGCTTGCTGAACATCGCGGATCTCCTAAAGGCGCAACGGCGCCATTCGCCTCGGTGAAGGCCTTGGTGTGTCTGGATGCGATGGTAGGGCTGGGCCTTGGTGGGAAGATGCCTGCCTGCGTCTTGCGGGAGTTCGTTTGCGACATGCTGTCGTCGCTCTCGGAAATCTCGCGCAAGTAATCGGTCGCGCGCGCCGGCTGGCCGTTTGCGCACGCCGATTGCGCAGCGCAGAAGTCGCTTGCGCGTTGGGCAGAATGAAGTAAAGCAGGGGCGACAAGGGTCGCGACGGGGCGGGGATGAGACGTCGGAGGGGCCGATGGCGAGGTGATGCGCTGGCGGTGGCCGGCAAATCAGCCAGTCGAGCAGGTCGCTTCTCTGAGCGACATGGGTGATGAGCCGGTGCTACGCGGCCTGTGAATTGCAGCGTAGCGCCCGACCCGGGTGGCGCTGGGGATGCTGCACGGGGGACTGGCTCCGCCCGTGCAGCCCTGGCTCAGTAGTCGATGACCACATCGCCCTGTGGCACGCTGCAGCACGACAGGATGTAGCCCTCGGCCACGTCCTCATCGGTGATGCCGCCGTTGTGCTCCATGACCACCTCGCCGGAGGTCTTCAATACCTTGCAGGTACCGCAGATGCCCATGCCGCAGGCCTTGGGGATGTGCAGACCGAGCTGCGCGGCAGCCGAGTGGACGGTGTCGCGCGGGCCGACGCGAATGCTCTTGCCGGTCGCGGTGAATTCCACCTGATTCAGGTCGGCTAGCGGTACGTCGGGCGCCTCGGCTGCCTGTTCGGCCAGTTCCTTGACGTCTTCGCGCACGTCTGCCGGCGTCGCACCGAAGGACTCCTCGTGATAGTGCTGCATGTCAAATCCATTGGCCTGCAGCAGTCGCTTGACCGCGTTCATGTACGGGGTCGGGCCGCAGCAGAAAATCTCCCGGTCGGCGAAGTCCGGCGCGATCAGCTCCAGCATGCGCTGGTCGAGGTAGCCGCGATAACCGGCCCAGGCCTCGCCCATGCCGTGTTTCTCGCAAATGATGTGCAGGCTGAAGTTGTTGACCCGCGAGGCCATGTGCTCCAACTCGCGGTGAAAGATGATGTCCTTTGGCGAGCGGGCGCTGTGGACGAACACCATGTCGACGTTGGCGTTGGTGTCGAAGTACCAGCGGGCCATCGACATGACCGGTGTGATACCGACGCCACCGGACAGAAACAGGGCTCTCTCGGTAGGAAAGTCGATGGCGTTGAACAGCCCGACGGGGCCGTGCACCGGTAGCTGGTCACCCTCACTGAGGTTGTCATGCAGCCAGTTGGATACCTTGCCGCCGGGGATGCGCTTGATCGTCACCGAAAAGCTGTAAGGCACCGAGGGTGAGCTGGCGATGGTGTAGGAACGCATCACCTGCTGCCCTTCGATTTCAAGCTCGAGGGTCACGAACTGGCCCGGCTTGAAGAAGTACATGATGGGTTGATCGGACATGAAACAGAAGGTGCGGACATCCCAGGTTTCCTGGATCACCTTCACGCAGCGCACCAGATGGCGGCCGTTGGTCCATGTCTGGGTATTGACCGGATTGAGGAAATTACTGGACATGCTCACCTCGATTGCGCGCTGCTACATCGACCCGTTGGGCCCCTTTTCCGGGACTGCGACTCCACGCCGCATAGCCCTTATGGCACAGAATTGTGCGTAACACGCCGCGGCGACACTTACCTACCCGCGACATCGGCATGCTTATCGCGACCAGGCCGATGTCATGGGCGTTTGCGCGTCGGAAACGGATGCGCGCCTGTCGCCCATGGATAAGGTTTGCCTGTTGCGCCGCGACACACTCGGTCCCAGCCGAGCAGGGGGGTGATTCGCCGGAGCCGCTTCTCTATTTGACGGCGCTGATGCCGTCCGGCTCGCCGCCTTGCGTCGTAACCGAATAGCCATTTTTGTCGCCAGCCACAGACGCCTGCAAGGCGCGGCCGGCTTGAGGAGCAACCGATGGATGTCACTTCCAACCTGAGCCTGGGCGATCCACTCGAAGCCGCGCGCAAAGCCACGGCCGAGATGTTGCAGGCACGCGAGCCGAATTTTTCTCTGGCGCAGCCGTTCTATAGCGATGAACGGCTGTTCCAGATCGACATGCAGGAGATCTTCCATAAAGAATGGTTGATCGCCGGCATGACCTGCGAAATACCCGCCAAGGGCAATTTCCTGACCTTACAGATCGGCACTAACCCGATTCTGGTTATCCGCGGTGCGGAAGGTGCAGTCCATGCCTTCCATAACGTCTGTCGCCATCGTGGTTCACGGCTGTGCACCAGCGACAAGGGCAAGGTTGCCAAGCTGGTCTGCCCCTACCATCAGTGGACCTACGAGCTGGACGGTCGGCTGCTGTTCGCCGGCACCGAGATGGGCGCTGACTTCGATCTCAACCAGTACGGGTTGAAGCCGGTGCAGTGCAAGACGGCTGGCGGCTACATCTTCATCTCCCTGGCCGAGAACCCGCCGGCGATCGACGACTTCCTGGCCACCCTGTCGCATTACATGGAACCGTACGACATGGAGAACACCAAGGTGGCGGTGCAGAGCACCCTGGTGGAAAAGGCCAACTGGAAGCTGGTGCTGGAAAACAACCGCGAGTGCTACCACTGCAACGGCGCGCATCCGGAATTGCTCAATACCTTGCTGGAGTGGGACGACGTCACCGATCCACGGGCCAGCCAGGCGTTCAAGGATCACGTTGCCGATTCCGCCGCCAAGTGGGAGGCGGAGAAGATTCCCTATGCCCACGCCAGCTTTGGTTTGCGTAACCGCATCGTGCGCATGCCGTTGCTCAAGGGCACGGTCTCGATGACCATGGACGGCAAGCAGGGCAGCAAGAAGCTCATGGGCCGCATCCAGAACCCCGAGCTCGGCTCCATGCGTATCCTCCATCTGCCGCACTCCTGGAACCACTGCATGGGCGATCACGTGATCGTCTTTACCGTGTGGCCGATCAGCGCGCAGGAGACCATGGTTACCACCAAGTGGATCGTTCACAAGGATGCGGTCGAAGGTGTCGACTACGACGTGGCGCGCCTGCGTCAGGTGTGGGACGCGACCAACGACCAGGACCGTCGCCTCGCGGAAGAGAACCAGCGCGGGATCAACTCGACGGCCTATCAGCCCGGCCCTTACTCGAAGACCTATGAGTTCGGTGTGGTCAACTTCATCGACTGGTACAGCGAGCGCATGCTGAACAACCTCGGCGCTGAGCCTGCGAGCTACCTGAAGCAGATCAACGACTAAGCGCCGGCGTCATCCGGTGACGCGCCCGCTTGCAGGCGGGTGCGTTACCAGTACTTGCTGGGTGCGATGAGATTCATCGCACCGATGTGAACAGAAGGTCGCCAGCGGTATTGCGCTGGGCGATGGGGAACGCCGGGTCGAGCGCAAAACCGGCGTTTTCAGCGACTGAGCGCTGACGATGCAAGGATTTGTACGGTCAGTCCGCCAGCTCGTAGCGGTCCCTGCCGTTGCGCTTGGCGCGCAGCAGTGCCACATCGGCTCGGTTGATGGCGCTGGAGTAGTTCTCATCGTGTCGCAGCTGTGCCATGCCCAGGCTCACCGTTACCGACAGCGAGTCGTCATTGACCCGTACCCGCAGCTTGGCGACGGCTTGACGCAACCGCTCCATTATCCGCACTGCGCTTTCGGTCGAGGTCTCCGGCATCAGCAGGAGGAATTCTTCGCCGCCCCAGCGGCCGCAGAGGTCATGCTCGCGGATCTCGGCTTCCATCACCCGCACCACTTCCATCAGCACATTGTCACCGACCTCATGGCCATGGTCGTCATTGATGGCCTTGAAACGGTCGATGTCGACCATGACCACACACAGCGGACGTGAATAACGCTTGGCCCGTTCGGTTTCTTCGCGTAGCCGCTCGGTAAGCAAGCGGCGGTTGGCGATGCCGGTGAGGGCGTCATGGGTGGAGGCTTCTTTCAGTGCGATGTTCAGGTCACGCAGCATTGTCTGATAACGATCTGAAATGCGTGCGACCTTTTCCAGCTGCCGCAGCTGCTTGTCGAAACGGGCCGAAAGGGTCATCTCGCGGTCGCGGACGATGCTCTGGTAGCCGTCGGAGACCCGGGCGATTCGCTCGATGCGGTTGAGCAGGCTGTGGTGTGCCTCCCACAGCTGACCCAGCGTTTCATGCAGTGGATGGCCTTGGTTCTCGGGGTCGGACAGCGACTCCAAAACCTGACTTTCCAGCGGATTCTGCCCGCGCATAAGGACCTTCTAATCGTGGCTGAGGATCATGAATGGAAAGGTGCAGTCTTCCTTGAACTCTTCGGCCAGCTCTACCACACGTTCGTTGCGACGGTCGTAGTGCCAGTTGACGGCCACTGCCTTGCCTTCCTGATGGGCCGCTTCGAGCAGGTCGAAGATGTCCATCACGGCTTTGATGCTGCTGGTGTTGAGGTAGAGCAGGTGCAGTTCCAGGCGCAGCGGGCGGCCGGCTTCGGCCAGATAACGTTCGATCCACTCGATGACCTGATGGAAAAGCTCATAGGAGTTTTCCGGGTAGGAGTCGCCTTGCATGGCGAGCACGCCGTTTTCCCAGTCGGACTGAATGGCGGGCGATGACTGGCTGCCGGCAATGGAGAAATCATTCATGTGCAGTTGGCTCTTGTAAGTCAGATGACCGCGCTCAGGCTGATGAACGAGCGGCCGTTGGCGACGGTTTGCAGCGACGCTTTCAGCGGTTCGCTGGATTTGCGGGCGATGTCGATCAGGCCGAGTCCTGCGCCGCTGACAGTGTTGTCTTCGCGCGGTTTGCGCAATTGTTCCTTGTAACGAGCTTTGAGCTGCGTCTTGTCCAGGCGGGCCAGCTCTTCGATAGTGGCGATCAGCGCTTCGCCGTCCGCGGTCTCGATCAGGTTGCCGGCGGATACCACATAGCGCCCGTCGGCATCGTTGCGGGCGACCACGACTGTCGCGCCGGCCTCCTGATCCGCCCAATTACGCACCTTGGCGTAATGGCGAATGTTCTGGGTCATCTCGATGTACACGGCAAACACATCCATCGCCGACGACGGGTTGGCATGATCAGCCGCGAGGTAGTTACGCAGCGCGTTGCCGATTTCCTCGATCAGGCTGCGCGAAATCGGGCCGTTGAAGCACAGCATGATCTGCTGTCGGTTGTAGCTTTCGCGCATGGCGAACAGGTCAAGGGTTTCCATGGGGCAACTCGACTCCGGTGAATGGCGCTCAATCGAAACGGAAACACAACATCGTGATGTCGTCACGCTGGGGGTAATCGCCCTGGTATTCGTCCAGGGTGGCTTTGAACGCCGCCCCCTGTTCGTTCATGGGCAGGCGGGCATGACGCAGAATCATATCGGCGAAGCGGCTATTGCCGAAACCATAACCGAGCTCGCCACCTGCCTGGTCAAGGAAGCCATCGGTGGCCAGATAGAAGGTGCGGCCTGGCTTTAGCCCGACTTCGGCATTCCCGTACTCGCCTACGCGTCGGTCGCCAATGGCGCGGCGTCCGGCCGGCAGCTCCTCGAGGCTTTCGCCATCACTGTAGTAGAGCGCAACCTTGGCACCAGCGTAGACCACCAGGCGGCGTCCGAAGTCGACGTAGGCGAGGCCGACGTCCATGTTGGTGGCGAGTGCCTGTTGGGTCGTGTCGTCGCGCAGCATCCTGCGCACGATGCCGTCAGAGCGCGCAAGAATAGCCGCCGGGTCGTGCAGGCCCGCATCGGCGATGGCCTGTTCGATGGCAGCGTGGGCGAGCATGGTCATCAGGGCGCCGGGCACCCCGTGGCCGGCGCAGTCGACCACGCCGAGCAGGCAGCCTTGTTCGGTGGCGCGATAGACGTAGAAGTCGCCGCCGACCACGTCGCGGGGGTGCCAGAGCACCGCGTGGCGCTCATCGAGGTCGGCCACCAGTTGGCGCTTGGGCAAGATGGCGTGCTGGATAAGGCTGGCGTAATCGATCGAGTCCTCGATTTTCTTGTGTGCGGCGGCCATGTCGCGGTTGGCCTGCTGCAGTTCACGCGTGCGTTCGTCGACGCGGCTTTCCAGCTCGCTGGTATGGCTATGAATTTTCAGCGCCATGCTGCGGAACGCAGCGCTGAGCTCGCCGATCTCGTCGTCCCGATCACTCGGCAGCGGCGCGTTGTAGTGTCCGGCAGCGATGGCCTGAGCGCTCTTGCGCAGTTGCCGCAACGGGCTGAGTACGCGACGGTCGACCAGCCAGGCGCCGCCCGCGATGAGCAATAGCAGTAGCAACAACACAGCACCGAGGGCGGGCAGCAGGGGTCTCAGCTCGATGACTTGCGCGGTTCGCAGATCCACGGCGCTGGCGACGAACCACTGCAGTTCCGGAATCCAGGTCAGCGCCAGCAGTCGGGGCTCGCCATCGAGACTGGCCTCCAACGTGGTCGTCTCGCCAGGGTGTTCGCGGTTGTAGCGCATCGCTTGTCGCAGTGCGTTGGCCTGGTCGATATCGTCGAGCTGGCCAAGCAGGCTGGTGGACAGCGAGCGGCCCTGGGAGGTGTCAGCGTTCAGGGTAACCAGGTTCTGATCAGGGTGGACCAGGATTGAGCCGTGGCTGTCGAGGACCATCGACTCGACGCCGGTTTTGTCCTCTTCGATGAACTGGGTTACGAACGCCTTGAGGCTGATGCCGGAGCCGACGATGCCGAGCGGGCGCTCACCATCCCGGACCAGGATGTTGAACCAGATCTTCAGGTCGCCAGTGACGGCCGAGCGGTCGACGTTGAGATGGTAGGGCGCATCCGAACGCAGGGTGACGTAAAACCATTCATCCTGCGGCGCGTCGGGCTTCATCTCATAGCGGGGCGCCTCGCTGGGAGGTTGCTGGTCGCCGTTGGAGTAGTAGCGGTTGCTCGCTGCGGACGCCGCAAAGTAGGAATGGTCACTCAGCGCGCGCTGATAACCGGCCGCTTCGCGGAAAAACAAAGCACGCTTGGCCGGATCGTTCTCATCGAGCAGCCAGGCACGGGTGATTTGAGATTCGGCAAGGCGTTGCGCCAAGGCCAATTCGCGGGTGACCGGTGCGAACAGCCGTTCGCGGTTGAGCTGAACCACGTTTCGCGCATAGGCTTCGCCAAAACGATTCTGCACGCCCTGCAACGCTTCGCGGCCCACCAGCACGGTGACGCCGATTGCAAGCAGGAAGGTCAATAGCAACGCCAGCAGTGACTTGCCGCGTATTCCCAGTGCTGCCATGGTGATCCTGACTTCCCTTGCAATTGCTGGCTGACATCCAAGTGTCGTGCCAAGCGTCGAAAACCGGGATTATCCGGCATCAGGCCAGTTGCCACCAGAGGCGCTTCGCCACACAAAAACGGAGCCTTTCGGCTCCGCTATGGTTTGCTACTGGGCAAGTTTCTTGTATTTCACCCGATGCGGCTGAGAAGCTGCATCGCCGAGGCGCTTCTTGCGATCGGCTTCGTACTCGGTGTAGTTGCCTTCGAAGAACACGATGCTGCCGTCATCCTCATAGGAGAGGATGTGCGTGGCGACACGGTCGAGGAACCAGCGATCGTGGGAGATCACGATGGCCGCGCCAGGGAAGTCCAGCAAGGCCTCTTCCAGCGAACGCAGGGTTTCCACGTCGAGGTCGTTGGAGGGTTCGTCGAGCAGCAGCACGTTGGCGCCTTCCTTCAGCGTCAATGCCAGGTGCAAGCGACCACGCTCACCGCCGGAAAGGTCTTTGACGAACTTCTGCTGGTCGCCGCCTTTGAAGTTGAAGCGCCCCACGTAGGTGCGCGACGGCACTTCATAGTTGCCGATGCGGATCATGTCGGCGCCATCGGACACCGCTTCCCACACAGACTTGCTGCCATCGAGATCATCGCGGCTCTGGTCGACGCAGGCGACCTGCACCGTGTCGCCGATCTCGATGCTGCCTGAATCCGGCTGCTCCTTGCCCATGATCATGCGGAACAATGTCGACTTGCCTGCGCCATTGCCGCCAATCACGCCGACGATGGCGCCCTTGGGCATGCTGAACGAAAGGTCGTCGATCAGTACACGGTCGCCGTAGCCCTTGGTCACATTGTGGAAATCGATGACCTTGTCACCCAGACGCGGGCCGGCAGGGATGTAGATTTCGTTGGTCTCGCTGCGCTTCTGGAATTCCTGCGACTGCAGTTCTTCGAAGCGCTGCAGGCGGGCCTTGGATTTCGCCTGGCGGGCCTTGGCGCCCTTGCGCACCCACTCCAGTTCTTCCTTCATGGCTTTTTCGTGGGCCGACTGCTGCTTGGATTCCTGCGCCAGACGATTGGATTTCGCTTCCAGCCAGCCGGAGTAGTTACCCTCATAGGGGATGCCCTGGCCGCGGTCGAGTTCGAGAATCCAGCCGGCCACGTTGTCGAGGAAGTAGCGGTCGTGGGTGATCGCGACGACAGTGCCGGTGAAGTCGTGGAGGAAGTGCTCCAGCCAGGCGACCGAGTCGGCGTCCAGGTGGTTGGTCGGCTCATCCAGCAGCAGCATGTCGGGAGCCGACAGCAGCAGACGGCACAGCGCTACGCGGCGCTTCTCACCACCGGACAGGTGTTCCACCTTGGCGTCCCACGGCGGCAAACGCAGGGCGTCGGCGGCGACTTCCAGCTGGCGCTCGAGGTTGTGGCCATCGCTGGCCTGCAGGATCGCTTCGAGCTTGGCCTGCTCGGCGGCCAGCTTGTCGAAATCGGCATCGGGCTCGGCATAGGCGGCGTAGACCTCGTCCAGGCGCGCCTGGGCATCCTTGATGCTGCTGACAGCTTCCTCGACGACTTCGCGAACCGTCTTGTTCGGGTCCAGCTCCGGCTCCTGCGGCAGGTAGCCGACATTCAGCTCGGGCATCGCTCGCGCTTCGCCGTCGAACTCCTTGTCGACCCCGGCCATGATCTTCAACAGGGTGGACTTGCCCGAGCCGTTGAGGCCGAGCACGCCGATCTTGGCGCCCGGGAAGAATGACAGGGAAATGTTCTTGAGAATTTCACGCTTCGGCGGAACGACTTTGCCGAGCCGATGCATGGTGTAGACGTATTGAGCCATGGAGACGAGTGCCCGTGACGAAGGAAAAAGTGAGGCGAATCCCGCCGCCGTGGGCGGGTCGAACCGGACTGGCAAAGCTACCGTAATGCACCTGGCAGGGCAAACCGGGACGTCGATCCGATGCTGGCGCTTTGATGGCTCTCAAGGCATTCTTGGCCCCGTTCAGGCGCTGGTTCGGCCCAGCGCTCATTGCCATGCCACTTGGGACTCTCAACGTTTGGTCGATCGACTTCCATCAGCGTCAGCCCGCCTTGAAAGGCTTGCACGGGGAATCGCCACCGCGTGTGCGCGACTTCTGGTGCCACGACGCTTGCGCGTCCACTGGCAGCTGTTGCGCTACTCGGCGACGGCTCTCGGAGCGATTGAAGAGCGGATCCTGATCAGCGACTTCAGTGGTCGCCTGCAATTTCTCAACAGCCAGGCCGAGGCAATGTTCGGCCTGAATAGCCGAGAGGCGCCGCGTTATCGTTTGCAGGAGCTGCTGCCGACTCTGGATCCCCTGGCGTTCGATGCGGCCAATTCGACCGTTGACCTGTGCCTTGAGGCGGTGCGACTGCTTCAGGAGGGGGAAAGCCATCTCTTTTCGATCACGCGTCGGGCTTTGCGGCTGGCGGGTGAGGTGGAGCCGTCCGGCTTTGTCTGGGTCATGCGTGATATCACCCGTGAGCGGGCGGCGCAGGCCGCACTGGTTGAGCGTGAGCGCTTCTGGTCAGAGGTGCTGCGCGCGGTACCCGACACGCTTTACGTGCAGGATCTGGAGGCCGGCAAGTTGCTCTTCAGCAACAGCAATCTGGCCACGCGACTGGGCTACAGCGAAGAGGAGCGCGGCGAGGACAGCGATCTGTTCTGGCAGCGCATCAGTCACCCAGACGATCAGGAATATATCTGGAGGCTGCTGGCCCTGCGCGGTTCGATGATGGACGGCGTGGCTCAGGAGTCGTTGTTGCGCTGGCGCCACCGTGACGGCAAATGGCATTGGTTCAATGTGACGGAACAGGTCCTGACCCGTGATGACCAGGGACGGGTGCGACGCTTGATCGGCGTGGCACGAGACGTTACCGCGAACATGGACCACAGCCACTCGCTGCGCGACAGCGAGCGCCGCTACCGGATGCTCGCTGGCAGCCTGCGCGATGTGATCTTCACCACCGACAGTTCGCTGCGCATTGATTACATCAGCCCTTCAATCCAGACCGTGCTTGGCTACAGCCCGGAGTGGGCGGCACGTCATGGGCTGGAGCGGGTAGTGACCAAGCCGCGTCAGGCGGCGCGCTTCTATGATCTGATGCGGCGGGTGCGCGATGCGTCGGCCAGCCCGGCTGAACTGGCCAAGCTGGGGCAGGATTTACAGACGCAAACGCTGTATTTCGATTGCCTCGCGGCTGATGGCCGGCCCGTTGCAATCGAACTGCGGATCATGCTGATTTCCGACGAGAGCAACCGGTTCGATGGGACCCTGTGCATCGGCCGGGATGTCAGCGAACAGCGTCAGGCCGATACGGCATTGCGCCGCGCCGCAACCGTATTCGACCATTCCACCGCGGCCATCGTCGTCACCGACCCCGCGGGCAAGATCGCTCAGGTCAACGCGGCGTTCGTCCGGATCACCGGCTTCAGCGGCGACGAGGTAAAAGGCGAGCTGCCAATGGTGCTCAGCGCCGATAGGCAGCAGGCCAACCAGATGGATTACGTGCACAGCCAGGTCCTCCAGACCGGTAGCTGGGAAGGGGAGTTCTGGCTCAAGCGCAAGGGTGGCGAGACTTACCCGTGCTGGATCGGCATTACCGCCGTTCGCGATGATGAGAATGAGCTGGTCAGCTATGTCTGTTTTTTTAGCGACATGAGCGAGCGCAAAGCCAGCGAAAAGCGGATCCACCGCCTTGCCTATTACGACGGGCTGACTCAGTTGCCCAATCGCACCCTGTTTCAGGACCGTTTGCACAGCAGCCTTCAATTGGCTGCCCGGCGCCGTGGCTGGGTCGTGCTGATGTTTCTCGATCTGGATCGCTTCAAGCCGATCAACGACTCGCTCGGCCATGCCGCCGGTGACCGCATGCTCAAGGATGTCGCGGTCCGTCTGGCCTCTTGTGTGGATGAAGACGATACCGTGGCGCGCATGGGCGGCGATGAGTTCACTTTTCTGCTGCACCCTGGCGGAGATCGCGATGAAGCACTGAGCAGGGCCATTCACGTGGCTGAACGAATCCTGGCCAGTCTCGCCGACCCCTTCGTGCTCTCTGGCCGCGAGTTCTTTGTCACTGCGAGTATTGGCATCGCCCTGAGCCCACAGGATGGCAACGATATCAGTCAGCTGATGAAGAATGCCGATACCGCGATGTACCACGCCAAAGAACGAGGCAAAAACAACTTCCAGTTTTACCAGGCCGAGATGAATGCCAGCGCACTGGAACGTCTGGAGCTGGAAAGCGATCTGCGCCACGCCCTCGAACAGCAACAGTTCGTGCTGCACTACCAGCCACAGTATCTTGCCGACGGCCACACGCTGACTGGCGTCGAAGCGTTGCTGCGCTGGCAGCACCCATCCCGAGGGCTGGTGCCGCCCGGTGAATTCATCCCTGCGCTGGAAGAGCTGGGCCTGATTGTCGAGGTAGGCGACTGGGTCATCGACGAAGCCTGTCGGCAGATCGGCAGCTGGGAGCGGCAGGGCGTGGTGGTGCCAAAGGTGTCGGTGAACCTTTCGGCCCGCCAGTTTGCCGACGGACAGCTAGGCCAGCGCATCGCCGGAATCCTCGCGGCTAGCGGAATTGAACCGAGCCGACTGGAGCTGGAGCTGACCGAAAGCATACTGATGCAGGATGTCGGCGGCGCGCTGCGGATGCTCGATGCGCTCAAGCAGCTCGGTCCATCGATTGCCATTGACGATTTCGGCACGGGTTACTCTTCATTGAATTACCTCAAGCAATTCCCGATCGATGTGCTGAAAATCGACCGCAGCTTCGTCGACGGTCTACCCGAAGGCGAGCAGGACGGGCAGATAGCCCGAGCGATCATTGCCATGGCGCACAGTCTCGGGCTGTCAGTGATCGCGGAGGGCGTCGAAAATCAGGCCCAGCTGGATTTTCTTCGCGACCATGGCTGTGACGAAGTGCAGGGTTTCTATCTGGGGCGACCAGTTTCAGCGGCGGTGTTGAAAGAATCGGTTTCAAACTGCCGGCTGCAGGCTGCCTGTGGTCAGCTCGAACCAGGGCCCGTGTTGTAGCGGTGCGGCGAGCCGCAACTTCGATTTGCTTGCAGCTTGTCTCATGTTGCAGATGACCACGGCTCATACCCGCACCTCGGTGGATAGGGTAGAATCCGCGCCTCTTTATTACCGCCAGCTGATTCTCAGAGGACTGCCATGTTCAGCCGTGATTTGACCCTCGCCCGTTTCGACGCCGATCTCTTCGCTGCCATGGAGCAGGAAGCCAAGCGTCAGGAAGACCACATCGAGCTGATCGCCTCGGAGAACTACACCAGCCCGGCGGTGATGGAAGCCCAGGGTTCGGTGCTGACCAACAAGTACGCCGAAGGCTATCCGGGCAAGCGCTACTACGGTGGGTGCGAGTACGTCGACGTGGTTGAACAGCTGGCCATCGACCGCGCCAAGGAGCTGTTTGGCGCCGATTACGCCAACGTCCAGCCGCATGCCGGTTCGCAAGCCAACAGCGCCGTCTATCTGGCCCTACTGAGCGCCGGTGACACCATTCTCGGCATGAGCCTGGCCCACGGCGGTCACCTGACCCACGGCGCCAGCGTGTCGTCCTCTGGCAAGCTGTACAACGCCGTGCAGTACGGCATCAACGACCAGGGCCTGATTGACTACGACGAAGTCGAGCGCCTGGCCCTCGAGCACAAGCCAAAGATGGTCGTCGCCGGTTTCTCTGCCTATTCGCAGAAGCTGGATTTTGCTCGCTTCCGCGAAATCGCCGACAAGGTAGGTGCCTACCTGTTCGTCGACATGGCCCACGTGGCCGGTCTGGTTGCCGCTGGTGTCTATCCGAACCCGGTGCCGTTCGCCGACGTCGTTACCACTACCACTCACAAAACCCTGCGCGGCCCGCGCGGTGGTCTGATCCTGGCCCGCGCCAATGCCGAGATCGAGAAGAAGCTGAACTCTGCTGTATTCCCGGGCGCCCAGGGCGGCCCGCTGGAGCACGTCATCGCGGCCAAGGCGGTGTGCTTCAAGGAAGCGCTGCAGCCTGAATTCAAGGCCTACCAGCAGCAGGTGGTAAAGAATGCCCAGGCCATGGCCGAGGTGTTCATTCAGCGCGGCTTCGACGTGGTGTCCGGTGGCACCCAGAACCATCTGTTCCTGCTCAGCCTGATCAAGCAGGACATCACGGGTAAGGACGCCGATGCCGCGCTGGGCAACGCGCACATCACCGTGAACAAGAACAGCGTGCCGAACGACCCGCGTTCGCCGTTCGTGACGTCCGGACTGCGCATTGGTACTCCGGCCGTGACCACCCGTGGCTTCGGCGAGACCGAGTGCCGTGACCTGGCAGGCTGGATCTGCGACATCCTCGACAAGATGGGCGACGAGTCGGTTGTCGAAGCAGTGCGTGGCAAGGTCGAATCGGTCTGCGCCAAGTTCCCGGTTTACGGTAACTAAGACGCTTCACGCGGTATCGAAAGCCCGGCCTTTGCCGGGCTTTTTCGTTTCAGCGAGAAACGGTCCGGATTACGGTGCGTCAAGGCCAAGTGCCATCTGGTACTGTGCCTGGCCTACGGTCTGGGTTAAGTTTCGCTACGTTTCGCCTAGGTTCAGGTCATCGGAGAGGCTCGATGCAGCTCAAGCACAAGATCGCCGCGCTCAGCATCCTGCCACTGCTCCTGGCCGTGGCGGTGGTCTGCGCACTGGTGCTGTTCCAGAACCAGCGTCTCGGCGAGCAGCAGGCGAAGCTGATCGAAAGCAGCATCCTGGCGAGCAAGCAGGCCGAGCTGAAGAACTACGTCGAAATGGCCTTGAGCACCATTGCGCCGCTCTACGACAGCAAACTGGATGATGAAGAGACCAAACGGAAGGTGCTCGCCGCGCTGGGACGCTTCAGTTTCGGCAGTGATGGTTATTTCTTCGTCTACGACCGCAGCGGACGCAATCTGATGCACCCGCGCCAGCAGGAGCTGGTCGGCAAGGATCTCTGGAATATGACCGACCCTAACGGTCTTAAGGTGATCCAGGCGCTCATGCAGAGCGCCGAGACGGGCACGGGATTCCAACGCTACGCCTGGCAAAAACCCTCGACCGGACAGTTCGCCGCGAAGCTGGCCTATGTGGTGATGCTCGAGCGCTGGGGCTGGATGCTGGGGACCGGCATTTATCTTGAGGATGTGGATCAGGCGATCCTGCAGGTACGCGGAGAGGTCGCCAGCGGTATCTACACCACCATGCTGGCCATCGCCGGCGTCGCGCTCGTCGCGGTGTTGCTGGTCTTCGCCAGCGGCCTGACGCTCAACGTCAGCGAGCGGCGTTTGGCCGACCGCAAGCTGCAGTTGCTGACCCAGCGCATCGTCAGCTTGCAGGAAGAAGAGCGCTCCCGCGTTTCCCGAGAGTTGCATGACGGCATCAGTCAGTTACTGGTGTCGATCAAATTTCAGTTCGAACTGGCCAGTCATGAACTCGCCAGCGGAAATCCCAATGCGCAGGCAACGCTGGATCGCGGCACCGAGCGGTTGGCCGGGGCGATTGGCGAGGTGCGGCGCATCTCCCATGATCTACATCCGTCTTTGCTCGACACCTTGGGCTTGTCGGCTGCGGTTGGCCAGCTTGTGGCAGAGTTCGAACAGCGCAGCGGCCTGAAAATGCTATACAGCAACGGCCTCGGTGAGAGCGATCCTGACGATTCGGTGGCTGTTGCGCTGTTCCGCGTGTTGCAGGAAGCGCTGGCCAACATCGAGCGACACGCCGCCGCGCAGTCAGTGCACATCAGTCTGGACGGCGATGATGCGTCGGTACGCTTGCGGGTGCGGGACGATGGCGTCGGCTTCAACCCGCGCCATCTCGACAGCATCAAGGGAGGCGGCATCGGTTTGCGTAACATCCGCGAACGGGTGGAGCACTTCGGTGGACGTTTCAGCCTGTTGTCTGAGTCCGGCGGCACGGAACTGGATGTCACCTTGCCGGCACGGGCCGGCTGAATATCGAATTTCAATACAAGAGGCCCGCTCGATGAACCCGCAAGCCTGTATCAAGGTGGCTCTGATCGACGACCATGCCCTGGTTCGGGACGGCATCCGCGCCTTGCTGATGTCCGTGCCCGAACTGGATGTGGTCGGTGAGGCCGGCAGCGGCGCCGAGGCCATTGAGCTGCTGGGTCGCGCCACGGCCGATGTGGTGCTGATGGACATTGGCCTAAAGGATGTAAACGGTCTCGAGCTGACCCAATCGCTGCGCCAGCAGTTTCCGGACGTGCGGGTGCTGATTCTGAGCATGTACGACAATCAGGAATACGTGAACACCTCGGTCAAGGTTGGCGCCAGCGGCTATGTGCTGAAAGACGCGCCGTCACGGGAAATCATCGTCGCGATTCAGGCGATCGCTGCGGGAGGCACCTACTACAGCGAGGGCATCGCTGAAAAGCTGGCCAGTCGCAGTGCCGAGGAGCGCGAACTCACCCCGCGTGAGCGCGAAGTGCTGTTGATGCTTGCACAAGGGCACAACAACAAAACCATGGCGCGCGAACTTCAGATCAGCGTGCGGACGGTGGAAACCCATCGACTGAGCATTCGCCGCAAGCTGGATATCGATCGACCGGCGGACCTGATGAAACACGCCATGGTGCATGGCTGGCTACCAGGGCAGCATTAACTTACGCGCTTGTTTAGGTTTCCCGGGAAATCCAACTAAAAGCTGGCGGTGTTAACTGTCGGCTTCTGTAGGATAGGTCTATCCAATACACCGGGACGCGCCATGAGCCATGCCTCTTCCAGATTGATTCCGCCACCCCCCTTGGTTTACCTGGTCTTCATGGGGTGTGCATGGGGACTGTCGAGAGGGGTGCCTCTCGATCTGCCGGAATACGAGTTGACGTTCTATGCAGGCTGGGTGGCGATAGCCGTCGGCATCGCACTGATGCTCTGGTCAGCGCTGGAAATGTTTCGCTATCGCACCACCATCAACCCCTATGGCAAGCCGAGCAATTTGTTGCAGAGCGGGCCGTTTCGTTTCTCGCGCAACCCGATTTATCTGGCTGACACCTTTGTCTATTGCGGTGTCGGGTTGTTGCTGAACAGTGTCTGGCCCTGGCTGCTGCTGCCTTTGTTGATTGTGTGCATGCAGCGCACCGTGATCATTCATGAAGAGCATTTGCTGCTGCGGTTGTTCGGCGACGATTACCGAATATACCGTCGGCGCGTACGGCGCTGGCTCTGAGCGGGCCGACGTTGACGTCGCCTATAGTTGAACAAGAAGTCCGAGGGGAGTGGATACGATGACCGAGACAAACAGTGACCGCCGGCGCTTTCAGCGCTTCGAATTCGACGCCGAAACGGAGCTGAGGCAAGGCGAGCGTTGCTGGCCGGTCCAGCTACACGATCTCTCGCTTAAGGGGCTGCTGGTTCACCGCCCAGCTGAGTGGGACGCCGATCCCGCTCAGCCGTTCGAAGCGCGCATCCGGCTTTCGGATGACGCCGAAGTGCGCATGCAGGTCGAGATGACCCGCGGCGACGGTGACCTGGTCGGTATGGTCTGTCGGCACATCGATGTCGACTCCATCAGCCATCTGCGGCGGCTGGTCGAGCTTAACCTTGGCGACGAAGCGCTGCTCGAGCGTGAGCTGGCAGCACTCGGTGAGCCGCGATAAAGCCGCGATTACTCGAACAGCGCGTCTAGCGCCTGTTCGAGGCGCGTCACGGCGATCACCTTTAGCCCGGCGGGCGCCTCCTTGGGCGCGTTGCCCTTCGGTACGATGGCGCGCTTGAACCCATGCTTGGCGGCTTCCTTCAGCCGCTCCTGGCCGCTCGGCACTGGGCGGATCTCGCCGGACAGACCGACCTCGCCAAACACCAGCAGATCGGTATCCAGCGGGCGGTTGCGCAGGCTAGATATCACTGCCGCCATCAATGCCAGATCTGAAGCCGTCTCCAGCACTTTCACGCCCCCAACCACGTTGATGAACACGTCCTGGTCGTAGGTCGGGATGCCACCGTGGCGATGCAGCACCGCCAGCAGCATGGCCAGGCGGTTCTGATCCAGGCCGAGCGTGACGCGGCGCGGGTTGGCCATGTGACTGGTGTCAACCAGCGCCTGCACTTCCACCAGCATGGGTCGGGTGCCTTCCCAGGTCGCCATCACCACACTGCCTGGCACGGCTTCCTGGGCGCGGGTGAGGAAGATCGCGGAGGGGTTGGTCACTTCCTTGAGCCCTTTGTCGGTCATGCCGAACACGCCCAGCTCGTTGATCGCGCCGAAGCGGTTCTTCACCGCTCTCAGCAGGCGCAGGCGCCCATCCGATTCACCCTCGAAATAAAGCACCGTGTCGACCATGTGCTCGAGCACCCTCGGCCCCGCCAGTGCGCCTTCCTTGGTCACGTGGCCAACGAGAAAGATCGCCGTGCCGCTCTGCTTGGCAAAGCGCACCAGCAGCGCGGCGCTCTCGCGAACCTGGGCGACCCCGCCGGGGGCGGACTGCAGTTGCTCGGTGAAGATGGTCTGGATCGAGTCGATGACCATGACCTTGGGCTTCTCTAGCCGAGCGGTGGCAATGATGGTTTCGATGCAGGTTTCAGTCATCACCTTGAGCTTGTCCTGCGGCAGATCCAGACGTCGTGCACGCATGGCCACCTGCTGCTGAGATTCTTCGCCGGTCACGTAGAGCGCAGGAAACTGGCGGGCGACGTTGCACAGGGTCTGTAGCAGGATGGTCGACTTGCCGATCCCGGGATCGCCGCCGATCAGCACCACCGAGCCGTCTACCAGACCGCCGCCGAGCACGCGGTCCAGCTCGCCGGACGCAGTGGAAAATCGCGGGACCTCTTCGACGCTGACTTCAGCCAAGGTTTTGATGTTGGCCTGATCGCCAGCCCAGCCGGCCCGCCCGGAAGGGGGCGCAGCGCCATCGATAATGGTTTCGACCAGAGTGTTCCAGGCGCCGCAGTCGCCGCACTGGCCGGCCCATTTGGGAAAGGTCGAGCCGCATTCGGTGCAGCCGTACATGCGCTTGGCCTTGGCCATGGGAACTCCGCGTCGGATGAGTGGAGCCGCATGATAGCGGCTGACTTGATCGCCATCAGCCACAAGCGCCACATCAGCCGCCAGACTGTAAACAAATCGAACAGGAGTGAATTCATGCGCCATTTGTTGTTTCTGCACTTGCTGGGTGCCAGCGTCTGGGTGGGCGGCCATCTGGTGTTGCTGTTCAGTGTGCTGCCAGGCGCCTTGCGCCGCCGCGACGTGCAGCCCGTGCGTGCCTTTGAACAGCTCTACGAACGGGTCGGGATACCGGCCCTGCTGCTGCAGATAGCGACTGGCATATGGCTGGCTGGGCAGTGGCTGCCGCACGCGCAGTGGTTCGGGGGTACGTCCATCGCTCATCTGGTCCAGGCCAAACTGGTGCTTCTGGGTTTTACGGCGGTGCTGGGTGTACATGCCCGGTTAGCGATAATCCCGAAACTTGATGCCCAGCGCTTGCCCCAGCTGGGCGTGCATATCGTCCTGATCACGCTGACGGCGGTAGCCTTTGTCTGGGTGGGGTCCGGCTTCAGGTTCGGTGGATTGTTGCAGGGATGAGCTTAAAAACGTTTTGCTCGGAGTGGGCAGGCTGGCGAGTCGGACGTTTAGCGATAGCCGCCAAAAGACGGTAGAGGGCAGGGCAGAGAGTGGAACTTCCGCCATCCATACGCCACATGGCTGGCGTATGGACACGGGACGCGGCTTGAAGCAGATCAGCCGCAGCAGCCACCGCAGCAGCTACCGCTGGCGCGTTTGAGGTCGCGAGCGATGTCATCCTTGAGGGAAACACGTTCAATTTTCAGCGCGTTTAGCGCTTCGTCATCGAGCAGTTCAACGCCGTCTTCCACGCGGCAGATCTGCTTGTCCAGCGCCTCGTAGGTTTCAGCCTTGCGGGCGAACTTTGGATCCTGCTGACGCAGCTGATGAAGCTGCTCGAGCTTTTCCGGGAAGTCCTTCATCAGGGGATGGTGTTCAACGTGCATGGTGCCGCTCCGGGTGGATATGAGGAGCTGTACCTTAGCCCCGCCTTTCGCAATTCTTTTTGACGGCGATCAAGCCAAGCCGACTGCGTTAAACCCGTCTGTCGCACGGGCTGTCTGGCCTGAGTATTGAACCCAACCTATGCTGCCGATGGTCGAAGCGGCACGGCGGTCGCGTCGACCACTCCCTATCAGCATCAGAGGAACAGACAAATGGGCATGCTCAGTGAATTCAAAGCCTTTGCAGTCAGAGGTAATGTGATCGATATGGCAGTCGGCATCATCATTGGCGCCGCGTTCACAAAGATTGTCTCGTCCTTCGTTGCTGACGTGGTTACCCCGCCGCTGGGCATGCTGATTGGGGGCGTGGATTTCTCGAACTTGGCCATCGTGCTCAAGCAGGCCGTTGGCGATGCGCCGGCGGTTACCCTGAGCTATGGCCGCTTCCTCCAGACGGTGTTCGACTTCACCATTGTGGCGTTTGCGATCTTCCTCGCCGTCAGGGCGATCAACCATCTCAAGCGCAAAGAAGCTGAAGCGCCGTCGGCTCCGCCGGCCCCGAGCAAGGAGGAGCAGCTGCTGACAGAGATTCGCGACGCGTTACGTGAGCAGAATCGCTCGTGATCCGGATATAGCAGGCTTCAACAACTCAGCTCCCGACGGGGGTGTCGGGAGCTGAGAAGGGTCACTCCGGCTTTGGCGTATCGACCGAGCTGGGGGGGAGGACGGGGTAGGCAACCCGAGGTTGCTCGCCCGTCAGGCTGCGCAGGAAGGCCGCAATGGCACCGACCTCGTCTTCTTTGAGTGTGCGACCTAGCTGGCTATCTCCCATGATTGCGACTGCCTGTTCCAGCTCCCAGACCTCACCGCTGTGAAAGTAGGGCGGCGTTAGCGCTACGTTACGCAGAGGCGCGGCGCGGAAGACGTATTCATCGGTGGCCGTGTTGGTGACGGTAAAGCGGCCCTTGTCGCCAGCGGGCAGGATTTCAGCGCCAGGCTTCTTGATCACACCAAATGGAAAGTAGCCCTGGCCGCCGACGTTGACGCCGCTGTGGCAAGCGGTGCAGCCCGTGTCCATGAACAGCGCCAGGCCCTGCTTCTGCTTGGCGTCGAGTGCCTTGTCATCGCCCTTGAGATAGCGGTCGAACGGGGCGTCCGGAGTAATCAGGCTGACTTCGAACGCTTCCAGTGCGTAAGCCATGTTGTCGAAGCTGACCGGATCCTTGTCACTAGGAAACGCCTTTTTAAACTCGCTGGCGTACTCGGGGATGCTCTTCAGGGTCGCGACGACGCGATCGGGCGTGTTGTTCATCTCCACTCCGGCCTGAACCGGGCCCTTGGCCTGGGCCTGCAGATCCTCGGCGCGTCCATCCCAGAACTGGGCGGCGTTGAACACGGCGTTAAGGACGGTGGGGGAGTTGCGTGGCCCTTTCTGCCAGCCATGGCCGATCGATGTGGTGACATTGTCGCCGCCACCTAGGCTGAGGTTGTGACAGGTATTACAGCTGATGACGTGGCTGCGCGACAGGCGGGGGTCGAACCAGAGCTTGTGACCGAGTTGTGCCTGATCCGGACTGACGGCTTTCCCGCGGATTTCTGCCACCTTGGCCGGGATCGGCTTGAAAATCTCGTTGGCGCGTTCTCGCAGTTCGTCGGCATGGGCGATGTTCGAGATCAGCATCAGTCCGCTGATCATGACGGGTATAGGGGAGCGCATCACGGAGTCCTTTTTCTACGTTGGCCGCTCCATGAGGCGCTACTCGCGAAGGCGCCAGGTTGATCTGAATCAAGGCGAAGGCTTTCGCCGCCGGCTCGTGTGTCGCAGGGGTTGCCTTGCCCGAACGCAAACTTGCCCCGTTCGGCAAACCTTCAAGCTGCGCCTTGCTGGACCTTGCGGCCAGCGGGAGGCATCGCCAGAATGGCAGCATCAATCGTGGCCACAAGGCCATTCCTGCAAGGATTTCCAATGCCCGAAACCGTCGCTGCCGGCCTGCGCCTGGCGCCTGATGCGCTGACCCGTCCCTTTGAACCCAGCCAGTTCGCCTTCAAGACCACCGATGAGCTGGAGCCTTTTCTTGGTGTGCTCGGACAGGAGCGGGCCGTCGAGGCGCTGCAGTTCGGGGTGGCGATGCCGCGCCCTGGCTACAACGTCTATGTGATGGGCGAGCCGGGGACCGGACGCTTCTCGTTCGTGCGCCGCTACCTCAAGGCTGAAGGCAAGCGACTGGATACGCCGTCGGACTGGCTCTATGTGAACAACTTCGACGAGCCTCGCGAGCCGCGCGTGGTTGAGCTTCCGCAGGGCGGTGCGGGTGAGTTCATTGCCGATATTGGGCAGCTGATCGACAACCTGATGGCCACGTTCCCGGCTGTGTTCGAGCACCCGAGCTTCCAGCAGAAGAAGAGCGCCATCGACCGCGCCTTCAACCAGCGCTACGACAAGGCGCTGGATGTCATCGAAAAGCTGGCCCTCGAAAAAGAAATCGCGCTATATCGGGACAGCAGCAACATCGCCTTCACGCCCATGAAGGACGGCAAGTCGATGGACGAGGCGGAATTTGCCCAGTTGCCGGAAGCGGAGCGCGAGCGTTACCACGAAGACATCTCCGCGCTCGAAGTCCACCTGAACGAGGGGCTTGCCAGCCTGCCGCAATGGAAGCGCGAGTCCAGCAACCAGCTGCGCCAGCTCAATGATGAAACCATCAGCCAGGCGTTGCAGCCGCTGCTGACGCCGCTGTCAGAGAAGTATGGCGAAAACGCCGGCATCGAGGCTTATCTGCAGGCCGTGCAGGTCAATCTGCTGAAAACCGTTGTGGAGCAGCTGGTGGATGAAAACCGTCCGGATGCGCAGACCCGTCAGCTTCTCGAAGAGCAATACAGCCCGAGTCTGGTCGTCGGCCATCCGCTTGATGGCGGCGCACCAGTGGTGTTCGAGCCGCACCCGACCTACGACAACCTGTTTGGTCGCATCGAGTACAGTACGGATCAGGGCGCGCTCTACACCAGCTACCGCCAGCTGCGACCCGGCGCGCTGCACCGTGCCAATGGTGGCTTCCTGATGCTCGAAGCGGAAAAGATGCTCAGCGAACCCTTTGTCTGGGAAGCGCTGAAGCGTGCCTTGCAGTCGCGCAAGCTGAAGATGGAGTCGCCGCTGGCCGAGCTGGGTCGACTAGCCACGGTGACGTTGAATCCGGAAGTGATCCCGCTCAATGTCAAAGTGGTGATCATCGGCTCCCGCCAGCTCTACTATACGCTGCAGGACCTGGATCCGGACTTTCAGGAGATGTTTCGCGTGCTGGTGGACTTCGATGAAGAAATCCCGCTGGCCGAGGACAGCCTAGAGCAATTCGCACAGTTGATGAAAACGCGCACCTCGGAAGAGGGTATGGCGCCGTTGACGGCCGCCGCAGTTGCGCGTCTGGCAACCTACAGCGCCCGTTTGGCCGAGCACCAGGGGCGCTTGTCGGCCCGGATTGGTGATCTGTTCCAGCTGGTCAGTGAGGCGGATTTCATCCGTCAGCTGGCCAAGGATGAGGTGACCGACGTCGGCCATATTGAACGTGCGTTAAAGGCAAAGGCCACTCGTACCGGGCGTGTTTCGGCGCGCATTCTCGAAGACATCCTCGCCGGCGTGATACTGATCGACAGCGAGGGGGCGGCCATTGGCAAGTGCAATGGCCTGACCGTCCTGGAGGTGGGTGACTCGGCGTTCGGCATGCCGGCGCGTATCTCCGCCACTGTCTATCCGGGCGGCTCGGGAATCGTCGATATCGAGCGCGAGGTCAATCTCGGCCAGCCGATTCACTCTAAGGGCGTGATGATCCTTACTGGCTTTCTCGGCAGCCGCTATGCCCAGGAGTTTCCGCTGGAGATCTCCGCCAGCATCGCGCTTGAGCAGTCTTATGGTTATGTCGACGGCGACAGTGCGTCATTGGGCGAATGCTGTGCGCTGATTTCGGCTATTTCGCGCACGCCGCTAAAGCAATGCTTTGCTATTACCGGCTCGATCAACCAGTTCGGCGAGGTGCAGGCGGTCGGTGGTGTGAACGAAAAGATCGAGGGCTTCTTCCGCTTGTGCGAAGCACGCGGTTTGACCGGAGACCAGGGTGCGATCATTCCTTTCGCCAACGTTACGACGCTGATGCTCGACGAGCGGGTGCTGGAAGCCGTGCGCCAGGAGCGTTTTCATATCTACGCGGTGCGTCATGTCGATGAAGCGCTTTCGCTGTTGGTGGGTGAGCCGGTAGGCGCGGCGGACAAGGACGGGCAGTTCCCCAAGGGCAGCGTCAATGCACGGGTCGTGGAGCGTTTGCGCGACATCGCCGAGATCGAACTGGAAGACGATCATCGAAGCGATGCAGCGTCCCCCGAGGAGGTGCTGGCCGCAGCCCAGGTAAAAGGGGCCGAGCAAGGGTAATCGGTTCAAAACGCAGAGTAGTGGACGGAACGATATGGCACGCGGCGGGTCTGCAATGGAAGAGAGTTTCCACTCTCTATCCACATGGTTATCCACAGCATCTGTGGATAACGGATTTGCGGCCCTTTCCTCCCAGATGAGGGCGCGCAACCGAGCGCGAGGATCGCCGTCATGTCGCAAACACTCTGTTTGAACCGCGAGTGCCTGGGTCTGGTGACCCGTATCGAATGCATCATCCGGCCCCTGTCCGGAGGCAATGGTTTGTGGACGTTGCTGTGTGCGGCTGGAATCGATGCTGGGCAGCCTACTGCAATCAAAGCGCAAGGCCCATTTCG
Source organism: Pseudomonas sp. 9Ag (assembly GCF_902506445.1). Classification (NCBI taxonomy): domain Bacteria; kingdom Pseudomonadati; phylum Pseudomonadota; class Gammaproteobacteria; order Pseudomonadales; family Pseudomonadaceae; genus Pseudomonas; species Pseudomonas sp. 9Ag. Next base: position 3,586,464 of record NZ_LR733836.1, on the reverse strand, counting down.
CGGGCCTCGCGAGGCCGAGGCGGTACTGAAGGCGATTGCCGAGAATCTCTATGGGCAAGGCTATGCGGAATCGGAATCGCCCTCGATCTGGCAACTGCACATGCAGGCAGAGTTACGCAAGGTCAACGCCAACCAGTCGCGCTATCTGAGCGGATGGGGCGCTAAATCCTGAGCGCACCGGCCAAGGGATGCCAGCGCGGTCCCGGTTATTGGGGCTGGCAAAGGTCTTGGCAAATTCTTATCCACAGCAGAAACATGCCGCTATAGCACCGTCTTGAAGACTCCGCCCCGCTGCGTATACTCGCTTGCCGAACCCCGCCCCGCGCAGTGAGAACAGATGGAACGCTTGATCGAAAACACCATGTACGCCGCCCGTTGGTTGTTGGCGCCTATTTACTTTGGTCTTGCCTTTGCCCTGCTGGCCCTGGCGATTAAATTCTTTCAGGAAATCTGGCACATCCTTCCTGCCGTGCTTTCTCTGAGTGAAGGCGATCTGATCCTCAAGCTACTCTCGCTGATCGATATGGCGCTGGTTGGCGGTTTGCTGGTGATGGTGATGCTTTCTGGCTACGAGAACTTCGTTTCGCAGCTGGACGTGGACGAGGGCAAGGAAAAGCTCGACTGGCTCGGAAAAATGGATTCCGGCTCCTTGAAGATGAAGGTCGCTGCTTCGATTGTGGCAATCTCATCGATCCACCTGCTGCGCATGTTCATGGACGCGCAGCAGCTCGAGAGCGATCAATTGATGTGGTACGTCATTATCCATCTCACATTCGTCTTTTCAGCTTTCGCCATGGGGTATCTGGATAAGCTCACCAAGCACTGATGGTTTTTTTCGCGCAGAAGTCGTGAAAGGTTGATTGGTTGTGATCGGCTCCCCTGATATTGTACAAAGGTAGAATTTTGTACAGGGTGGTGCGCATGAATCTGCAGGCATTGCTGGAAGGCGCGCAAGCGCATGATGTCGAGGCGCTGGATCTGGTGTCTGTTGAGGGCGGCTTCTACTTGTTGAGTGTCCACGCCCACGGCAAGTCACATGTGCTATGTGATGAGGAGGCCAAAGTGATTCATCTGCGATCCGTGGAGCATGCGCGTGATCTCCTCAGTGAGATGCCCACGGTCCCTTTCTTTCTGGTTCACAGTTCTGCGTACGATGAAATGTGCGGCTTGGCCGAGGGTGTTCGAGAGCCGCTGCGGGTGCCGATCAGCCTGCGTTCTGCCTGGTGAGCATTCCGTTTATCTAGCGCCTCTATGCTGTTCTATAGAACAGTCTAGGGTGGGCGATGCTAGTCGCTGTGCTAGGCTGTGCGGCCTTTTTTCCGGCGGAGCCGATGCATGACTGACCTGAATCTATCAACCGACGAAACGCGCGTGAGCTACGGTATCGGCCGTCAACTGGGTGATCAGCTGCGCGAGAACCCGCCGCCGGGGATCAGCCTGGATGCAGTGATCGCGGGTATTCGAGACGCCTTTTCGGGTGCGGCCAGCCAGGTTGCTCCGGAAGCACTCAACGCCAGCTTTGCCGTCATTCGTGAGCGCATGCAAGCCGAGGCTCAGCAAAAGGCCGAAGCCGCTGCCGGTGAAGGCAAAGCGTTTCTGGCAAAAAACGGCCAGCGTGACGGAGTGACTACGCTTCCGTCAGGCCTGCAATACGAAGTGCTGACCGCCGGCGAGGGCAACAAGCCCAGCGCTGAGGATCAAGTGCGTACCCATTACCACGGCACACTGATTGACGGCACGGTATTCGACAGCTCCTACCAGCGTGGCCAGCCGGCCGAGTTTCCGGTGGGTGGCGTGATCGCCGGCTGGACCGAAGCGCTGCAACTTATGGGCGTGGGCAGCAAATGGCGCCTTTATGTGCCAAGCGAGCTCGCCTATGGCGCGCAAGGCGTTGGCAGTATCCCGCCACACAGCGTACTGGTGTTCGATGTCGAGTTGCTGGCTGTTCTCTAAAGCCGCTGCCGCTACGGGCGCAACGCCCTGGCATAGGAGAACAGGAACAGATTTCGCACCTGTTCCTTGAGCACGCAGGGTTCGCTGGTGCTCAGTTCCTGCAGATCCAAGTCGCCCTGGTCGCGAAGCTCGTCCAGGGCGTCTCCCTCTAAGGTAATGCACACAGCACCGGTGCTGCGGTCGAGTATCCGCAGGTAAGGTTGCGGGCGGTCCAGCCAGGCATCGATCAGATAAGTCATGCGCACCTCCAATTAGTCTCTGTTAATGATAATAATTGTTATTTGCAGATATACAAGCGCAAAGAATCTCTGAGGCATTTGCTGATGCGCAGAGTAGGGTGTTTAGGGAGGGATGAAGGGCGCTCAGTACGCACCCTTCACTGTGCTGTGCTCAGTGGGTGCGAGCGACAGCGAAACGGCTTAGCTCGACCAGGGCATCACGATAGCTGTTGGCAGGGATCAGCTCGAGGCAGGCTATGGCGCGATCGGCATAGTCACGCGCCAGGCGGGCCGTATAGTCCAGTGCGCCGGCTGCTTCTACCGCACGGCGGATGCTTTCCAGATCCTCGATACCGCCTTTCTGAATGGCCTGGCGCACCAGGGCGGCCTGTTCCGGCGTGCCTTCGCGCATCGTGTAGATCAACGGCAGTGTCGGCTTGCCTTCGGCAAGATCATCGCCAACATTCTTGCCCAGCGCTTCGGCATCGCCCTGATAGTCGAGCAGGTCATCGACGAGTTGGAATGCAATGCCGAGGTAGTCGCCGAAGCTGCGCAGTGCTTCGCGCTGCTCTTCGCTGGCACCCGCCAGAGTGGCCGCGCTGTGCGTGGAGGCTTCGAAAAGCATGGCGGTCTTGCCGCGGATGACCTCCATGTAAATTTCTTCGGTGGTGCTGGCGTCGCGTACCTTCGACAGTTGCAGCACTTCGCCTTCGGCGATGACGCGAGTAGCCTGCGAGATGATTCGCATGACTTCCATCGAGCCCAGCTCGACCATCATTTCGAAAGAACGCGCATAGAGAAAGTCACCGACCAGTACACTGGGCGCATTGCCCCACAGGGCATTGGCGGTTGAGCGACCGCGGCGCATGCCGGACATATCGACGACGTCATCATGTAGCAGCGTCGAGGTATGCAGGAATTCGATGATCGCTGCCAGCAGGCGCAGCTGCTCACCCTTAAGTCCCAACGCATTGCCGCTGAGCAGGACCAGCAGAGGACGCAGGCGCTTGCCGCCGGCCGAGGTGATGTAATCCCCGATCTTTTCCACCAGCGGTACGCGGGACGTCAACTGGTTGCGGATGATGCCGTCAACAGCGGCGAAATCTTCAGCCACTACTTGGTAAAAGGCCTGGGGTTGCATCGGGGACGAGTACTCCTCGGAGATTGCGCGGCATGCTATGGGGCGGGTCAGGCAGTGTCAAGGCAAGGTCCGGCGGCTATTGCGCAGGCTCAGGTGGATGCGTACAATCGCGGACCCTGAACTTTCCCCCTGGGCATTTCCCTGCCTTACGCAATTGCAAGGGCGTCCTATCCGGCCCCGAGCAGCCATGCCAGCCTCCAACTATTTCACTTAAGCGCTGGGTGAGCAGGATCAACGGAGATACACAGATGTACGCAGTTATCGTTACCGGCGGCAAGCAATACAAGGTCGCCGAAGGCGAATACCTCAAGATTGAAAAACTCGAAGTTGCCACTGGCGAAGCCGTCACTTTTGACCGCGTTCTGCTGATTGGCAACGGCGATGATGTAAAGATCGGCGCTCCGGTGGTCGATGGTGCCAAGGTCACTGCTGAAGTGATCGCTCAGGGCCGTCATGACAAGGTCACCATCATCAAATTCCGCCGTCGTAAGCATCACATGAAGCGTCAGGGCCACCGTCAGTGGTTCACTGAGGTCAAAATCACCGGCATTCAGGGCTAATCGGGCCTGAATCCCCTTATAGGAGTATTGAACTCATGGCACACAAAAAAGCTGGCGGTTCTACCCGCAACGGTCGCGACTCAGAAGCCAAACGTCTTGGCGTGAAGATGTATGGCGGCCAGGTCATCAAGGCCGGTAACATCATCGTGCGTCAGCGCGGCACCCAGTTCCATGCCGGTTACGGCGTTGGTATGGGCAAGGATCACACCTTGTTCGCCAAGGTGGAAGGCGTGATCAAATTCGAAGTGAAGGGCCAGTTTGGTCGTCGCTACGTGAGCGTCGTCGCGGCCTAATCGCGGCGTTGCTGGAAAAGCCCTGTCATGCGACGGGGCTTTTTTGTTTCTATATCCTCTGTAGGGCTCTTGCAAAACGCTGCTGTGCTCTAATTATCGCTGGGTTTTGCAAGACCCTTATGTTCCTGTTTTCTAGCCCGTCCTGGCGGCGGGAGGCGTTCCCATGAAATTCGTCGATGAAGTATCGATTTTTGTAAAGGCTGGCGACGGCGGTAACGGCATGATGAGCTTCCGTCGCGAGAAGTTCATCGAAAAAGGCGGCCCCAACGGGGGTGACGGCGGTGACGGTGGCTCCGTTTATCTGCAGGCTGACGAGAGCCTTAATACCCTTGTCGACTACCGCTATACCCGTCGCTTCAATGCGCCGAATGGCCAGAAAGGCGGCAGTACCGAGTGTACCGGCGCTAAGGGCGACGACCTTGTCTTGCCAGTGCCGGTTGGGACTACGGTAATTGATGCGGCTACTCAGGACGTCATTGGCGACCTGACGAAGGCCGGTCAGCGCCTGCTGGTCGCTCAGGGTGGCTGGCACGGGCTGGGTAACACCCGCTTCAAGTCCAGCACCAATCGTGCTCCTCGCCAGACCACGCCAGGCAAGCCAGGTGATGCTCGCGACCTGAAACTTGAATTGAAGGTACTGGCGGATGTTGGGCTGCTGGGGTTGCCGAACGCTGGTAAGAGTACGTTCATTCGCTCGGTGTCGGCTGCCAAACCTAAGGTTGCCGATTATCCGTTTACCACGCTAGTACCGAACCTCGGGGTGGTGAGCGTTGGTCGCTACAAGAGCTTCGTGGTGGCTGACATTCCGGGTCTGATTGAAGGCGCTTCGGAAGGTGCAGGGCTGGGCATTCGGTTCCTCAAGCACCTTGCGCGGACGCGGCTGTTGCTGCATCTGGTGGACATGGCGCCGCTGGATGAAAGTGATCCGGCCGATGCGGCTGAAGTTATCGTCAGTGAGTTGGAGAAGTTCAGTCCGGCGCTGGCGCAACGTGACCGTTGGCTGGTGTTGAACAAGGCTGACCAGCTGCTCGAAGAGGACCGCGACGAGCGTGTTCAGCAGGTGGTCGAGCGCCTTGAATGGGACGGTCCTGTATTCGTCATCTCTGCCCTCGAGCGCGAGGGTACCGAGGCGTTAAGTCAGGCCATCATGCGTTACCTGGATGAGCGCTTGGTGCGTATCGCCGAGGAGCCAGCATATGCGGAGGCGCTTGCTGAGCTGGATCGGCAGATCGAGGACGAGGCGCGTGCTCGCCTTCAGGAGCTGGATGATCAGCGCGCCTTGCGTCGTGCGGGCGTGAAATCTGTCGATGAGGTCGATGAAGACGACTTCGATGATGATGACGACGATGAAGGTGGTGCTGAGATCTTCTACGTGCGTTGATGGCGCATGTTTGCATCGTTGCGAGCGTCACTAGCGAATAGTTGCGGGCTGGCTTGTCTGTCGCCCGCCGAGTGGTTTGGCCAGGTACCGATTGGAAGGCAGGATCGATGCGGGACAAGGTGAGCGGTGCGCGGCGCTGGGTGGTTAAGATCGGCAGCGCTTTGCTGACGGCTGATGGTCGTGGCCTGGATCAGGCGGCCATGGCTGTCTGGGTTGATCAGATGGTCGCGCTGCGCAAGGCGGGTGTCGAGTTAGTGTTGGTGTCCTCTGGCGCTGTCGCTGCTGGTATGAGTCGTCTCGGTTGGGCTGCCAGGCCAAAGGCCGTCCATGAGCTGCAGGCTGCGGCAGCCGTTGGACAGATGGGGTTGATCCGGGCCTGGGAGGCCAGTTTTGCGCGTTGCGAGCAACAAACTGCGCAGGTTCTTGTAACCCATGATGATCTCTCCGACCGCAAACGCTATCTCAATGCTCGCAGTACGCTTCGTACGCTGATCGATCTGGGTGTGGTGCCGGTTATCAATGAAAACGATACGGTTGTCACTGACGAGATCCGCTTCGGCGACAACGACACGCTCGCTGCGTTGGTGGCGAACCTGGTCGAAGCGGATCTCCTAGTGATCCTTACTGACCGCGACGGCATGTTCGATGCTGATCCGCGCAATAATCCAGATGCCAGCTTGATCAGTGAAGCGCGCGCCGATGATCCTGCGTTGGACGCAGTGGCGGGTGCTACGGGTGGCGCGCTCGGGCGGGGCGGCATGCAGACAAAGCTGCGCGCGGCGCGTTTGGCTGCGCGCTCTGGTGCCTATACCGTCATCATTGGTGGTCGAATCGAGCAGGTGCTGGCGCGACTGAAGGCGGGTGAGTCGCTCGGCACACTGTTGGCGCCGGAATGTAATCGTCATGCGGCGCGAAAGCAGTGGCTGGCGGGGCATCTGCAGATGCGTGGTACGGTCGTCCTTGATGACGGTGCTGTGCATGCGCTGAAGCAGGGTAATCGCAGCTTGTTGCCGGTCGGGGTCAAGGCGGCGCAGGGTGGTTTCCGTCGTGGTGAGATGGTCGTGTGTGTCGGTCTGGATGGTCGTGAGGTTGCGCGCGGTCTGGCTAACTACAGTGTGGCTGAAACGCAGCGAATCCTTGGGCGTCCGTCGGATGAAATCGAGAAGCTGCTCGGTTATGTCGATGAGCCCGAGCTGATTCACCGCGACAATATGATCTTGGTCTGAGGTGGTTCGATGCGCCTGGCAAAAGCGTTAGTGGTTTTGTTGATGTGGCCAGTAGTTGGTATGGCGCGCGAAGTGGGCGAGGTCGACACGGTCTTTAAATGGCTGGGGCCGAACCACAGGATTGTGGTTGAGGCGTTTGATGACCCGAAGGTTGAGGGTGTGACCTGCTATCTATCGCGTGCAAAGACTGGCGGCATAAAGGGCGGGCTCGGGTTGGCTGAGGATCGCGCCGAGGCGTCAATCGCCTGCAGACAGGTAGGGCCCATCCGCATGAGCGAGAAGCTCAAAGATGGCGAAGTGGTCTTCAAGGAGCGAACGTCTCTGGTGTTCAAGACAATGCAGGTGGTCCGCTTTTTCGATGAGGCTCGCAATACGCTGGTCTATCTGGTGTACAGCGATCGGGTTATCGAAGGAAGCCCGCAGAACGCGGTGACTGCGATTCCAATACTGCCTTGGGCTCAGCCGTAAGCGGTATGTGGTTCAGTTGGTTGTTGTGATGGCTGAATCGCAGGCATAAAAAAAACCGGCTCAAGGCCGGTTTTTTCACAAGAGCGTGCAGCTTAGGCTGCAGCAGCTTCGCCGAGGGCCTTGATGTGGCCGTTCAGGCGGCTTTTATGCCGAGCTGCTTTGTTCTTGTGGATGATGCCCTTGTCGGCCATACGGTCGATTACAGGCACGGCTGCAGTATAAGCAGTACGAGCTTTATCCAGATCTTTTGCATCAATGGCTTTGACCACATTCTTGATGTAGGTACGAACCATGGAGCGCAGGCTGGCGTTGTGGCTGCGACGCTTCTCAGCCTGAATTGCGCGTTTTTTGGCGGAAGGGCTGTTGGCCACCGTCGAACTCCTCGAAAACGTGGGATTACAAAGCAAATAAGGCCGCGAATCATGCCGATGCGGCTGGCCCTTGTCAACCCCGGTTGAACTAATCGAGACACTGGCCGGACAGAAGGGGGGTCGCTAAACTCGCGCCCTCTGTTAACTGTCGAAACTGGTCATCGAGTCGATGCTCAGTGCCCTGGCCAGAACCCCTCCTGCTGCAACTCTAGGAAGACAAATGTCCGATACATCCGGCAAAGGTGGATTGCTGCGGTCCAGTGCGGTAGTCAGCGTGATGACGCTGCTATCCCGGGTGCTCGGCATGGTACGCGATATGGTGGTGGCCAGCTACTTCGGCTCTGGCGCTGCTGCTGATGCCTTCTTCATCGCTTTCAAGATTCCCAACTTTTTACGCCGTCTGTTTGCAGAAGGCGCGTTTGCGCAGGCTTTCGTTCCGGTGCTGTCGGAATACCGGACAAAACAAACTCTGACGGAGGTTAAGCTGCTGGTAGATCGCACTGCCGGCATGCTTGGGCTGATCCTGACGGGCATTACGGCGGTTGGCGTGTTGGCTTCGCCATACGTGGTCATGCTCTTTGCGCCTGGCTTTCATGACGATCCAGCCAAAATGCAGCTCGCTGGCGAGCTGCTGCGCATCACCTTCCCCTACTTGCTGCTGATTTCGCTAACGGCTTTCACCTCCGGCGTGCTCAATACTTACGGGCATTTCGCGGTGCCGGGCTTCACGCCGGTGCTGTTGAATGTCTGCATGATCAGCTCGGCTGTTTTCCTGACGCCTTACTTTGATCAACCGATCATGGCCCTGGCTTGGGGGGTGTTCATTGCCGGCTTCGCCCAGCTGGCGTTTCAGCTCCCTTACGTCGCCAAGCTGGGGTTGCTGCCCAGGCCGCGGGTGAGATTCGGAGACGAGGGCGTACGGCGAATAATGCTGCTGATGGTTCCGGCCTTGTTCGGTGTGTCGGTCAGTCAGATCAATCTCTTGCTCGATACGGTTCTCGCGTCGTTTCTGCAGACCGGTAGCGTGTCCTGGCTCTATTACGCTGACCGCCTTTCGGAATTGCCGCTTGGAGCATTCGGTATCGCCATCGGTACGGTGATTTTGCCCAGCCTGTCGCGTCAGCATGCTGGGGAGGATCCCAAGGCGTTTTCCGATACCCTCAACTGGGCGCTGAGAATGGTTCTCCTGGTGGGGATTCCAGCGGCGCTTGCGCTGGGCATCCTCGCTGAGCCGCTGATTGCCAGTCTGTTTTTTTACGGTGCAATGAGCGAGGAGGCCGTAGTGCAATCCGCCAATGCGCTAGAGGCCTATTCGCTGGGCGTGCTGGCGTTCATGTTGATCAAGGTGCTGGCGCCAGGTTTCTTCGCTCGCCAGGATTTGAAGACGCCAGTGCGCGTTGCAATCATCTGCATGATCGCCAACATGGCACTGAACCTGATGCTGATCTGGCCGCTCCAGCATGTCGGGCTGGCATTGGCGACCTCATTGTCGTCGATGCTCAATGCAGGCCTGCTGTTCTGGGGGCTGTACAAGACAGGCGTGTTCCGGTTTACGCCCGGATGGGGGTTGTTCCTCCTTCGGTTGGTCGGCGGCTGTGCTGCAATGGTGGTGATGGTCTGGTGGCTCAATGCGCCGTCGGTCGAATGGTTCGCTTGGGGCTGGCAGCAGCGAGCGCTGCAGTTGGGGCTGCTCGTCGGGGCGGGGTTGGGTGCTTTCGCGGCGGGCCTGGTAGTGCTTGGTTTGCGTCCTCGGCATCTCCGTCATTGATCCGTACCTTGCGCGGGTGGCAAACCTGTCCGTGACCGCCGCCTCATGCGTATAATCGGCGACTTTTCAAGCAAGAAGTGCGGTATGCAGCTGGTTCGAGGTCTTCATAACCTGCGACCCCGGCATAGGGGTTGCGTCGCCACCATCGGCAATTTCGACGGGGTTCACCGGGGGCATCAAGCCATCCTGGAGCGCCTGCGCGAACGTGCTTCCGAGCTTGGCTTGCCCAGCTGCGTGGTGATTTTCGAGCCGCAGCCGCGCGAGTACTTCGCACCAGATCAGGCGCCCGCTCGCTTGACCCGCCTGCGCGAGAAATTGCAGCTGTTGAGTGAGCAGGGTGTCGATTTGGTGCTATGCCTGGCGTTCAACCGTCGTTTGCGGGAGTTGAGTGCTGCAGAGTTCGTTCACGCGACGCTGGTTGATGGCCTTGGCGTGCGGCACTTGGAAGTGGGCGATGACTTCCGCTTTGGCTGCGACCGTGCCGGGGATTTCAATTTTTTGCTGAAGGCCGGTGCTGCCGAAGGCTTCACCGTCGAGGCTGCCACTACCATAGAAGTGGAGGGCGAGCGCGTCAGTAGCACGCGCTTGCGTCAGGTGCTCGCTGACGGCGACCTGGATCTGGCGCAAAAGCTGCTCGGTCGGCCGTTCAGCATTACCGGCCGAGTGATGCATGGCCAAGCGCTAGGTCGACAGTTGGGTGCGCCGACCGCCAATATCCAGCTCAAACGCAAAAATACACCGCTTAGCGGAGTGTTCATGGTGAGCACCGAGGTTGACGGTCTCGCTCAGCCGGCGGTCGCCAACATCGGCATGCGACCCTCGGTTAAAAGCGACGGCCAACCGCATCTGGAAGTGCATTTGCTCAATTATCAAGGCGACCTCTATGGGCGACTGCTGCGCGTGACCTTTCACCGCAAACTGCGTGACGAGCAGCGCTTTGCCTCGCTTGAGGCGCTCAAGACGGCAATCGAAGCAGATATTGCTGCGGCTCGCGAATACTGGCGGGCTTCACCCTTTACCACGAGTCAGGACTGAAATGACCGATTACAAAGCGACTCTCAATCTGCCGTCCACGGCATTCCCGATGAAGGCCGGTCTGCCACAGCGCGAGCCGGAGACCCTGCAGCGCTGGAACAGTATCGACCTGTACGGGAAGCTGCGGCAGATTGGTGAAAATCGCCCGAAATTTGTCCTGCATGATGGCCCTCCGTATGCCAACGGCAGTATTCATATCGGTCATGCAGTGAACAAGGTCATCAAAGACTTCATTGTTCGTTCGAAGACACTGTCCGGTTTCGATGCTCCCTATGTCCCGGGTTGGGATTGCCATGGCTTGCCGATCGAGCACAAGGTCGAAATCACCTATGGCAAAAATCAGCCTGCCGATCTGACTCGCGAGCGCTGCCGTGCCTATGCCGCAGAGCAGATCGAGGGGCAGAAAGCCGATTTCATCCGTCTCGGCGTGTTGGGGGAGTGGGATAACCCGTACCGTACGATGGATTTCGCCAACGAGGCCGGCGAAATTCGGGCGCTGGCGAAGATGGTCGAGGGTGGCTTCGTTTTCAAAGGGCTGAAGCCCGTGAACTGGTGCTTCGATTGCAGTTCGGCGCTGGCCGAGGCGGAAGTCGAATATCAGGACAAGAAGTCCGACGCCATCGACGTCGCGTTCGAAGTGGAAGATGCAGACAAGCTGGCCGCGGCCTTCGGCGTCGCTGCCTTGGGCAAGCCGGCCAGCATCGTGATCTGGACCACCACGCCCTGGACCATTCCGGCCAACCAGGCGCTCAACGTTCACCCTGACTTCGTCTACGCCCTGGTCGACACTGGCGACCGGCTCCTGGTGCTCGCCGAGGAGCTGGTCGAGTCCTGCCTGCAGCGCTACGAACTGCAGGGCGAAATCATCGCCCGCTGCGAGGGCAAGGCGCTGGAGCTCATCCGCTTCCGCCACCCGTTTTACGAGCGTTTCGCGCCCGTTTATCTGGCTGACTATGTGGAAACCGGCGCAGGTACCGGCATCGTTCACTCTGCCCCTGCGTATGGCGAAGACGACTTCCGTTCCTGCAAGCATTACGGCATGGAGAATGATGACATTCTCAGCCCGGTGCAGAGCCACGGCGTATACGTAGCCGATCTGCCATTCTTCGGCGGCCAGTTCATCTGGAAGGCCAATCCGGCCATTGTCGAGAAGCTGCGTGAAGTTGGCGCGCTGCTCAAGCATGAGTCCATCCAGCACAGCTACATGCATTGCTGGCGGCACAAGACGCCGCTGATCTACCGCGCCACGGCGCAGTGGTTCGTTGGCATGGACAAAGTCGCTCACGACGGCAGCTCCCTGCGTCGTCGTGCGCTAGACGCTATCGAACAGACCGAGTTCGTTCCCGCTTGGGGCCAGGCGCGGCTGCACGGCATGATCGCCGGCCGTCCGGACTGGTGCATTTCGCGTCAGCGCACCTGGGGCGTGCCGATCCCGTTCTTCCTGCACAAGGAAAGCGGCGAGCTGCATCCGCGCACCGTCGAGCTGATGGAAGCCGTCGCTCAACATGTCGAGCAGGGCGGAATCGAGGCCTGGTCGAAGCTGAATGCAGCCGACCTGCTGGGCGATGAAGCCGCGCAATACGAGAAGATCAGTGACACGCTGGACGTCTGGTTCGACTCCGGTACCACCCATTGGCATGTGATGCGCGGCTCGCACCCGATGGGGCATGACAACGGCCCGCGTGCGGACCTGTATCTGGAAGGCTCGGACCAGCATCGCGGCTGGTTCCATTCGTCGCTGCTGACCGGCTCGGCCATTGACGGCCACGCACCCTACAAAGGGTTGCTGACCCACGGTTTTGTGGTCGATGAGAACGGCCGCAAAATGTCCAAGTCGCTGGGCAATGTCGTTGCACCGCAGGAAGTCACTGACAGCCTGGGCGCAGACATCCTCCGTCTTTGGGTGGCCTCGACCGATTACTCCGGCGAGATGGCTGTGTCCAAGGTCATCCTGCAGCGCAGCGCAGACTCCTATCGCCGCATTCGCAACACCGCGCGTTTCCTCTTGAGCAATCTCGACGGCTTCGATCCAGCGCAGCATCAGGTTCCAGTCGATCAGCTGATCGCGCTCGACCGTTGGGCCATCGACCGCGCCTTGCTGTTGCAGCGGGAAATCGAAGAGGCCTATGGCACCTACAAGTTTTGGAACGTCTATCAGAAAGTGCATAACTTCTGTGTTCAGGAGCTGGGCGGTTTCTACCTCGACATCATCAAGGACCGTCAGTACACGACTGGTGCCGACAGCCTGCCGCGCCGCTCCTGCCAGACCGCGCTGTACCACATCGCCGAGGCGCTGGTGCGTTGGATTGCGCCGATCTTGTCGTTCACGGCTGATGAAATCTGGCAGTACCTGCCGGGTGAGCGCAACGAATCGGTGATGCTCAACACCTGGTACGAGGGGCTTGCTGAGCTGCCTGGCAGCGTCGAACTGGGTCGCGAGTTCTGGGACAAGGTCATGGCGGTCAAGGCTGCGGTGAATAAGGAGCTGGAAACCCAGCGCGCGGCCAAGACCATCGGCGGCAACCTGCAGGCTGAGGTCACCCTGTACGCTGAAGACTCGCTGGTTTCCGACCTGGCAAAGCTGGGGGCCGAACTGCGCTTCGTGCTGATTACGTCTGCGGTGACAGTAGCGCCGCTTGCCAAAGCGCCAGCCGAAGCCGTGCAAAGCGAACTGCCCGGTCTCAAGCTGCAGATCAGCAAAACCGGTCACGCCAAGTGCGGCCGTTGCTGGCATCACCTGCCTGACGTCGGCACGCACTCAGCTCATCCTGAGATCTGCGGTCGCTGCATTGAGAACATCGAAGGTGCAGGTGAGGTTCGCCACCATGCGTGACGGCATGCGGTACGGCTGCGCGGCTGAGACCCGGCACGCGCTTTCGGGGGTGCCAGCATGACCTCGCGCTTCGGTAAGCTCAATTGGCTGTGGCTAAGCGTGCTGGTCATTGCGCTAGATCAGGCGACCAAGCATTACTTCGAGGCCAACTTCAGCCTGTACCAGAAAGTCGAGGTCATTCCCGACTACTTCGCCTGGACGCTGGCCTACAACACAGGCGCTGCTTTCAGTTTTCTCGCCGATCATTCCGGCTGGCAGCGCTGGCTTTTCGCCTTGATCGCCATCGGTGTCAGCGCCGTGCTGGTGGTCTGGATGAAGCGCTTGAAGCCCGGTGAGACTTGGCTTGCGGTGGCGCTGGCACTGGTCTTAGGGGGCGCCGTCGGCAATCTCTATGATCGAGTGGTGCTCGGACACGTCGTCGATTTCATCCTGGTGCATTGGCAGAATCGCTGGTATTTCCCGGCGTTCAATATCGCAGACAGCGCCATCACAATCGGTGCCGTCATGCTGGCGTTGGATATGTTCCGTAGCAGTAAAACGGGAGAAACGGTAAATGAGTGAGCAGCGTATCGGGCCCGACATGCAGGTCACCCTGCATTTCTCCCTTAGTCTGGAAAATGGCGAGCAAGTCGACAGCACCTTCGACAAGCAGCCGGCGACGTTCAAGGTTGGCGATGGCAATTTGCTGCCCGGTTTCGAGCAGCAGTTATTCGGCCTCAAGGCTGGTGACAAGCGCACTTTTCAGATCGCGCCCGAGCAGGGCTTCGGCCAGCACAACCCGCAGAATGTGCAAACCATGCCGCGGAGCCAGTTCGAAGGCATGGAACTCTCCGAAGGGCTGCTGGTGATCTTCAACGATGCTGCCAAGACGGAGCTGCCAGGGGTAGTCAAGGCTTTCGATGATCGTCAGGTAACCGTGGACTTCAATCATCCATTGGCCGGCAAGGCATTGACGTTCGATGTGGAAATATTCGACGTCAAACCTGTCTGAAGGGATAGCCTCTCATGCGCACTGCTCGTGTAGGAGGCAGGGCACGCCCAGTCCCTTTGGGCGACCCGACCCACGTACGCTATCGTGAGTCCGGCCGTCACGCTGATAAAGCATCAAGCTTCACTTGATCCACAACCCACCCGCCCCGAGCGACGAGAATTCATATGCAAATCAAACTCGCCAATCCGCGTGGCTTTTGTGCCGGTGTAGACCGCGCCATCGAGATCGTTAATCGCGCGCTGGAAGTCTTCGGTCCGCCGATCTATGTGCGCCACGAAGTCGTGCATAACAAATTTGTCGTAGAGGATCTCCGCGAGCGGGGCGCTGTTTTCGTCGATGAGCTTGATCAGGTGCCGGACGGCTTCATCGTTATCTTCAGTGCGCACGGCGTATCCCAGGCTGTGCGCATGGAAGGGGAAAGGCGCGGCCTCAAGGTATTTGACGCCACCTGCCCATTGGTGACCAAGGTTCATCTGGAAGTGACCAAATATAGCCGTGAAGGGCGTGAGTGCATTCTGATCGGACACGCTGGGCACCCCGAAGTCGAGGGCACCATGGGGCAATACGATACCGCCAGTGGTGGCTCGATCTACCTGGTCGAAGACGAAGACGATGTGGCGAAGCTAGAGGTGCGCAACCCCGAGGCGCTGGCCTTCGTCACCCAGACAACGCTTTCCATGGATGACACCAGTCGCGTCATCGACGCGCTGCGCAGCAAGTTTCCAAGCATTGGCGGTCCGCGTAAGGATGACATCTGCTACGCGACGCAGAACCGTCAGGATGCAGTAAAGCAGCTCGCGGCTGAATGCGATCTGGTACTAGTAGTGGGCAGTCCAAACAGCTCAAACTCCAATCGCCTTCGTGAGCTGGCGGAGCGCATGGATACACCCGCGTATCTGATCGACGGGGCAGAAGATCTCAAGCAGGAGTGGTTTGAGAACGTTGAGCGCATCGGTATTACCGCAGGTGCATCAGCACCTGAAGTGCTGGTGCGCGGCGTGATCGACCAGCTCAGGTTATGGGGCGCGACAGGAATGGACGAGTTGGATGGTCGGCCCGAGAACGTGACATTCTCGATGCCGAAGGAGTTGCGTTTGAAGGCGGTTTGATAGCCCCGCAAACGAAACGCCTGGCTATACGCCGGGCGTTTTTGTTTCAGCCGTTCAGCGTCTCCAGCATTCGGCCAAGGTCATACCGTTTTTTTGCCCTTTGGCGCCTGTGTTCGCTAGTGTTAGGGTCCCACATTTGTCGTTGGCCATACTCCCGGTCGGTACGGCTTGCAGCACGTATGCAGTGGGGGAGGTGCTGGCTGCGATCAGGCTGATATCGTAGGCTTTGGCGCCTCCATCTTTTGGCGCCTGGGTGAAGGGAAGATCGGGCCCGTTTCCATCGCTTTTGACGTAGCGGCCATTGCCGGTGTAATAGCGCTCCATAAAGTGCGCCAGTTCCATCAACGCCGTTTCGGCGTCCGCGCGCTTAGCGCTGCGGACGTATTCCTGGTAACTGGGGTAGGCGATGGCAGCGATGATGCCAATGATCGCAACTACGATCATCAGCTCTATCAGCGTAAAGCCCCGCGCTGTTCGCTGGGACGATGAGACTAAAGTAATCAAAGATTTTTCCTCACTTCATGCCAGGACAAGCGATTAGAATCGTTGTTGTTTCCCATAACTTCGATACACACCGGCGTCACGCCATTCGAACCTGTACTAGATGCCGAGCTGGCGTAGCACAAGTAGCGTTTGCCGGTACTTTGATCGTTTAGTCCGATCGTTCCCTTGACCGCGCCTTCGTCGGGGTCGGCTACGCCGCTGACGGGAACCTTCGTTCCATCGCCCAGTTCGATGTAATCGTCTTCATTGATACTGCCGTCGCCGTTGTAGTCAAAATACGAATAGACGAGGCGGCTGCCGGTTGCCAAATCGAGACTCATGATCCAGCTTGTGCCGCCCGCGTCACAAGGGTTTGCGGACGGGATAAGGGTGCTGAATGTGACGCGGTTGCCACCCAGTTGAGCCTGGGAAATGACGCGCTCACCCTTGGCGCCAGTTCCGCCTCTCGCTGTCTTCCACAGCAGGTCTAAGTACCATCCTCCATGGCTATCGGTCATGGCGTTTTCGCTGACCGCTCGGCCATTGAGTTCGGTGCCGGTTACCTCTCTCAGAATTTCCTGTTCCAGCAGCGTGCTTCGCCCGTTGATCTGGACACCGCTATCAACGATGCCGTAGAACGACTGCACCTGCGGTGAGGCAGGGACCTCATTGTCGGTGGTCTGATAGAAGCTGCCAGTACCGAAAACCAGCATGATCTCCCTATCTTTGGTATAGGCCGCGTCTAGTGGTGCGGTGATCGGCTGCGCAACGCCGCTGGCGTCCTTGGCCAAGAACAACGGGGTGATGTTGCCGCCGGATTTCAAGCTGCTTGGGGCGTCCCATCCACTGGCGGACGTGCCAGTTATGTCCAGGCGCCACACTTTGCCCAGCGTGTCGGCTACATAAACGCGATCCGCTACGCGGTCGTTATCGATATCAACCGCCAAAGGCGCACCGAGATCGCCGCTGTTCGGCAGATCAAAGCGCTTGATCACACTGCCGTTCGAAGCATCCAGGAGCCAGACATAACCATTGGTAGTGGTCGTCGGCCGGTCATAACCGCTAGTGACGATTACGCCGAACTTACCGTTGTAGAGTGGAACCAGACTGGGGCGGCCGAGGCTGTAGCCCATCTCCGGGTGTGTAAATTCCCAGAGCACGCTGCTGGCGGACATGCTGTTGGGGTTCGAAACATCCAGCGCAAAAATGCTGCGGCCACCTGCGCCGGACGAACCGACTAAGAGCGTCTTCCACTGACCGCTGACCAGAGCGTCACCGATACGGGGCGTACCGTCCACATAGTAGCGATGCGCATAGGTTGGGTCGGTCAGTTCGTGGAGCTCGTCGATAAGGTCATTCGGAACATAGGCAAACAACTCCTTGCCGCCTGTGCTGCCAAGGCTTGCGTCGAAGCCGTGCAGCATGCCGTCGTTCGCGCCAACTACCACCAGCGGCGGGCGGTTTTGGTAAGAGCTCTGCGAGCGAAAGGTGGTGTATGCACTCTTGATTGCGCTGGTAAAACCGGCGCTTTCGGGCAGTTGGGAGTAACCAAAATTCGGTTTGTAAATGTACTGCGGGTCAGAGTTAGCAATGTCACCGAGCCGGCTGTCCCGCTGCCGGAACGGATTGTTAGGCGCTGCATCGGTGCGCTCATAGCTGCGGTCGCCGCGAATGAAGGCAAGTCGGTCTTGTCCGACTGCTTCTGTCGTCGGAGTTCCGCTGGCTGTAGCCCTCAGGGCGGTCTGCTGTGTTGCTTCCAACTGATCCCACAGGAAGGTCCTGCCCGTCGTTGATACCAGCGCCCCTGTCGTGCTGTCAGCTGTAGGTGGCGTGGAAGTCAGGATGACGCGATCAGCTGTCTGTGCGTTGGTTAGCGCATCCAGCTTCTGTGCCGCTTTCCAAGTAGGGGTTGTGCTCACGGTTCCGGTGCTGGAAACCGCCTTGGCCAGTAGGTCCCCGCTCCACTTGGCGCTGTCGAGCATCGATTGGAATACGACGGTATCGGTTTCCAGCTTGGTTGAATTGGTTGACAGGGCCGCTGTGGTACTACTGACTTCCTTGGAGATGTTAGCGAAGGCTGTTTTCAGACTTTCGACCATTTTGGTTGCATCGCTAGCTACGTAGAAGTTTCGAGGCCGAAGCTCACCAATTTCGGTCTGATCGCCGTCGGTCCACCAGCTGGGTTGGATCTCTTTGGAGGGGGCGTAAGGGTCACCATAGTCCTCAACGTCCTTATCGGTGGGAAACTTGATGCCGCCGTATTTGGCTGCCAGCCAATATTGGTTCTTGGCTCGGCCTTTCAGTACGCCGTTTTCACGAACATCCACCCAGTGGGTGGAGAGCAGTTGCTTGCCGCTGATATCGTCCCGAAGGTCGACGGTATTGGCGTGGTACGCCATCCCAGCGATATAGGCGGAGTTATTACTGCAGCAATCGCCGAATTGGCCTGCAGTCGTTGCTTTTGTATCAACGCCCTCCAGAGTACCAACCACCGTGGTGGCGGTTGCGACATTGAAGTTGGCAGCATCAGCAGCGACTTGGGCTGGTACCGCGGGTTCGAGACTAGTTACTGTCGCGCCAGGCAGGTTGCGATCGGCGTGTGTATTGGTATCGCCAATTCCAAGGATGACGTTTTTCTGGCAGGCGTATTGAATGGGGTCTTCCCAAGACGTTATGACCGGAAATCCATCAAGCCATTTGTCTTTAGTTGTTCCGCCCGGCGAGGGGTTGTGAGCTGGGGTCGGTGTGCTGTAGGCGGTTACATTGCCGAGATTTCGGAAGTAACGGAACGCCGCATAATAGAGTTCGCTAACCGGGTCGTTGCTCTTGTGCTGGTTGGTCGTCAGCTGCCCGAACTTGTTCAGGTAATTGATAACACCGCTATTGCTGACAGTCCGGCCGAATGCTGTTTGAGTCGCTGTAGCATCATCAGGGTTCGGGTTAGTTGCGAGAATACCGGTTGTCTTGCTCCATTCTGTGCGTGCGTTATCCATCTGGCCGGCCACGCCACGTTCTCTTTTAAGTGGGCCTATGTACTTTTGGCCCGCACGCAATACTCCGCCGTCGCGTAGCTGCTTTTCGTCGTTCAGGTAGCCGAATACGCTGTAACGTATATTTTCGTTGTACTGCTGCAGAAGGCCCTCAGGCTTGTAGTTGGTGTCACTGTATTTTTTGCAGTTCGCTTCAAGCAACGAAGGAACACAAACTTTCACCCGGAGTTTGAGGCGGTAAACGGTTTTCAGGGTATTGCTGTTTTGTGGGGTATAGCTCTTTAGCAGGCGATCCCCGTCCCAAGGACTTGTGAGTGTTGGGTCGTACGCGACCTGTTCAGCGAGGGATGCGTTGTCATCGCCAAGCTTGTCATTCCAAGTGGAGAAAAGCATATCAACGCCCAAGCCACTCAGGCGCAAATAGAAGTTTGTCCAGTCACTTTTGGCAGGCGTGGCGCCGACGATTTCGCTTTGAGGGACGTTGGCGCTGGACGTACGGTTGCCGGCGCTACTTTGACCCGTATGCCTTGCTTTTTCCAGAACTGTGAGCCCAACTTCATCACGGTAGCGATACCCACCGGTTAGCGCGCTGCGAAATGGATCGATCGTTGGCGTTCCCGCCCAGTTCAGGAAATTTCCACTCCATTGTTTTGAGCCACCGCACTTTCGCAACGTGGCATATCCGGCTGGTTCAAACCATTCGTTAGTTTTATCGTAGGTGTAGCACTTCGCCGAGTCGAAGTAGCCAAGATAGGTATTGCCAGAACTGTAGTTTCCGGTGTTGGCAATGGATAGCAGTGTCGGCCACTCCACGGAGGGCACGAGTGCAAGGTTGCCAGGGACATTGCTGGCACCTAGTAGCAGGGGAGTCTGCGATACGTCTGCGACGGCCTGATTAGCGCCGAGTGTCCAGCATACTGCAGCCCCCGCCAGCAGCAACGGGCGCCACGTACCGGTAGGTCCATTCCAGGGCATACGGCGATAATTGAGCGGCATCATGTCACTCCTCTACAAAATACAGGGAACGAAGGGTTACCTTCGAGTCCGGGCTGGCGCCGGTGCCGGTTGCTTCAATGCGGACTAGAACGAAGTCGAGAATCAGCGACTCGCCAGCCGCGAGCGAGTCGCCACCAGCGGTGGTTGGGTTGACCATGTTTTGCATGTCGAGCTGACCGGGATGGGGCAAACGGGTGATGGTGTAGGTTGGTGCTTGATAAACGTTGCCATTAAAGCTGGTGAAGGTCACCACGTCTGGCGACTCGTCGTCGACTGGGTACAGGGCGTCGTTGACCAGGTTGTCGTAATCCGTTTTGACTTCCTGTTCGGCAAACCGAAGCGCGGCCTCAGCGGCCTGAAACGCTAAGTTGTGGTCACGCATGTTGCCTGCCATGCGCTCCTGAAGATTAGTGTCACGCATCGCTGCAGCTCCGAGGATGGTGAGCAACAACAGCATGATGAGTGCAACGAGCAGGACAGCCCCTCGTTGACGTGAATGACTGAAGGATCTCTGTTTCATGGCAGACGATTCCGTATGGCCACAGTAGCGGTATATACCTGCGCGACCCGGTTATTCTTGATGGTGACCGTGCCGTCATCTTCATAAAGCGCGTAGTCGTCGTCCCGCTCGATGCCAACAGCTGCGGGATACACGAACGTCTGCGGTTCTTCCAGGACGTGGATTTCTGGGCTGACTGCAAGGATCGAGATACGCGCTGAAACCACCTTGTCCCAATCACCGGTGCCGGTGGCGACCAGATTATTGGTTCCGGCCTTCACATACTGGTCTGCAAGGCGGTCACCGTCTTGGTCCAACCCATAGGTGACCTGCATATCAATAACGCCTTCAACAAGTTCCTCATCGGCAAAGATGACGTTATTGCCGGAGGGCGTTAGTGCTTTGCGAACGAGCGAAGGGAGTCTTCCGACGTTGTCCCGTACGTAATAGGTATGGCTGCGAAATATGTAGGAGGTGAGCTTTTTCTGGTACGACTGGCTCCAGTCGGCCGCGGGGACTTCATTGCCCGGCTCGACGTTCTTGCCAGCTCTCTGAAAAGAGCTGGCATTAGCATTGTTGGCGTTCTGGAAGATATCGCAGCCAGTAGAGTTGCCAAGTAGAACAATCTGACCTGCATATGCGCCGGTCCCTTTTTCATCGTTCACTTTAACTTCCACGCCTAGGCTTGGCGTTTGAGCATTGTTAGTGCCCTGTGGATCAAACTCCTTTCCTTCACCTGCATATTTGACAATGAACGCATCGGTGTCGGCGCGCGTACTATCCGCTGCACCGAATGTGACTGGCTTGCTGTTATCCCAACCTTGGATAGCGGGTGAAGTGCTGAAGGCGTTCTTTTCGTCGGTTGTTTTCGAGCTCAGCTCCAAATGACTGAGAGGGTCACTTAGGCACTCGCCCTTGTAGCCCGCTTGCCTGACGTCGAACGTCATAAAGTCAGTTGCGAAGCGACCCGCTTCCTGAACGCGGGCTACCGCAGTATTGGTGCGGTACATATCTTTGCTGGAGATGAAAACCTGCAAAACGCCACCCAGCAAGATCAGGCTGATCAGCATGGCTACCATCAGCTCGATGAGCGAAAGGCCCGCCTGCCGGTAAAAAGGGACTGGTTTCATAGCTGCGTCCGATAGACAAAGGTTTCACGGTCGTTGTTAGCGGCTTCGTCGATGCGGCCGCGGTTGTCATCCCACTCGATGGATACGGTGAACACTCGATCGTTTCGGACGACGCTGCCCTTGGCATCGCCAGAGAGCAGGCATGAAAGCGAATTCAGCCATTCGGCTACGTCTTTTTTAGCGAGTGTTCCGCTGGGTGCGATGTCTGGATCGCAGGCTTGGTTCTGTAGCGCGATGTCGTAGACACCGTTTAAGGCTTCGGTGCGATTGGCGCGCATCCGGTCGATGATGTCGTAAGCCAGTACAGTTGCCTGAGACCGGTAGTACGCGCTCTGGTTGCTCTTGAGCGCCGTCATCTGCATGCCAGCGAGGCCTAACAGGCCTACGGAAAGGATCAGCATGGCGACAAGCACTTCGATGAGCGTCGCGCCGCGTTGGCGGGCAGATATAAAAACGGGGCTTCTCATTGGCACGTTCCTTTTGTGCTCGTCACTCGTCCTGTCGCGGTCAGTGCAATGGTGTATTGGGGTTTGCCAGTGCAGTTGGAAAACTTCACTGTGAAATCTGTCGCGGTCGTTTTGGTCAGCAGGCCGTTCGGCCGATAAGAGAGCGTTTCAGCCGGCCCGGTGACCGTATTCTGGTTACCTACCGCCTCCCATACGCGGAGCACAGCGCCGCCATTCACTTTCACCAGCCAACCGTTTCCCCAATCGGCCGCATCGGCGCAGGCGTTATCATTGCGGCGGCAGATATCCACTCTCACGCCACGCTTGACTGCCTCGGAGCGAGCGAACTGGAGCGCAGTGGTTAGGTCGTTGGAGATAGTCTGGGTCCGGTTGTTCTGGATGGTGTCTCGGAACGAGGGCGCCGCGATCGCCAACAGGATCGCGAGGATCGCCAGCGTGATCATCAACTCGATCAGCGTGAAAGCTCGGGAATGCTGCATGGTTCTTCTCAGTTTCAGGGTCATCGAATCATCCCGGTTTGCCGTTCGGCTTCCCATCCTGCCCGGACGTTCGGTCGGTTTTCGAGGCCGTGCGGCATGTTAGGTGCAAAGGTCGTCGGCCGTGGGTGGCGCAAGTCTCGTCCGCCCCGTGATGTTGATCACAATCTTCCTCACCGGCATTTCCTGTCGGCACAGGATGAAGGTGCCATTGAGGCTGTGTGTTGTGCCGTCGGGCTTGAATGTCATGTGTCGTTGCTGGCGAAAGTTTCGCCATTTCCAGCTATGGCCCGCTTTGACTGCAGTGGTACGTAGCGTCAGGTCGTCCTCACCAATTGTGCCGTTGGCATCCAGGTCATCGAATATCAGTACCTGGCCGCTCCACATCGCTTGATCGTCGCAGCCGGCCGACCCTGCGCACATGCTGACCGGTCGCCTGGAGGTTATCGCCCTGCTTCTTGCAAAGTTGAGGTCAGCGAGCAGCTGGTTGACCAGCGTGCGTTGGCGGACCGATTCGAGCGTTGAGGAGAATGTCGGGATGGCGATCGCAAGCAGGATAGCCAGTACGGTCAGGGTGATTAGCAGTTCAATAAGCGTGAAGCCTTGATCCTGATTCGGCATGGTGCGGTTCCTTTGCACGTATGATGGCCGCCTTCCTGGCGTTGCCACTTTGCTTCGTCAATCATCCTGACGAAGTGGGCTTTTTAGACCAGTGCGACTGCAAGTCCAAGGATGAAACGCGGAAAATGTGAACCCGAGTGGTGGAGGTTGAGTTGAAGCAACGGACGATTGTGGTGGGCGGCGGCGTTATCGGGTTGCTGTCGGCGTATGGGCTGGCTGCTGCAGGGTGCTCCGTGTCGTTATGCGAGGCATCCGCGACTGGCACCGAAGCATCCTGGGCCGGCGGGGGCATCGTTTCTCCGCTTTATCCGTGGCGTTATGACGCTTCGATCAGTGCGTTGGCGCACTGGTCGCAGGACTTCTATCCGAAGCTTGGCGAGGCCTTGCAGCAGCAGAGCGGGATCGACCCTGAAGTTCACGAGACTGGGCTCTACTGGCTCGACCTGGAAGACGAGGACCAGGCGCTAGCCTGGGCGCACCGACATAATCGACCGCTGCATCGAGTGGCGATGGAGCAGGTGCGCGCTGCGGTGCCATCGCTTAGGGAGGGTTTCTCGAAGGCGGTTTACATGCCGGGTGTCGCCAACGTCCGGAACCCACGTTTGCTGCAGTCGCTGCGTGCAGCTTTGGCGAAGCTGCCCAATGTCACGATCATCGAGCATTGCCCTGTTAGCGGTTTCGTTCGTGAAGGTACGCGTATCGTTGGCGTGCAAACGGCGAAGGGCGAGATGCGTGCCGCGCAGGTTGTCGTCGCGGCGGGCGCCTGGAGTGGGAACCTATTGGCGACGCTGGGGCTGAAGCTGCCGGTCAAGCCCATGAAAGGGCAGATGATTCTGTTCAAGTGCGCTGAGGACTTCCTGCCGAGCATGGTGTTGGCCAAGCGACGCTATGCGATTCCGCGGCGTGATGGCCACATTCTGGTGGGCAGTACTTTGGAGGACGTTGGGTTCGACAAGACGCCGACCGAAGATGCGCTGGAAAGTCTCAAGGCGACCGCTGTCGATTTGCTGCCTGGGCTAGCCGATGCTGAGGTGGTGAAGCATTGGGCGGGTCTGCGTCCTGCTTCGCCGGACGGCATTCCGTATATTGGTCCGGTGCCGGAGCATGATGGGCTTTGGCTCAACTGCGGGCACTTCCGAAACGGACTAGTGCTTGCACCGGCTTCATGTCAGCTGTTGGCCGATCTGATGCTGGATCGGTCGCCGTGCATCGATCCCGAGCCTTACGCCCCTGCTGGTCGGTTGTGATATTGCCCAGGGCTGGTGCGTGCCATGCGTGCCAGCCCTGCAACTAGCTGGTTTCGATGTTCAAGTAAGGGGTTTCGTTGTGCACTCGTCGCATCGAAACCTTTCCCGGTTGTAAATAGTCGCCCGCAGTAGGTGGCGGCTCTCTCACGTCATCTATCACTGGGTGTGAGGCGCTCGTTCTCGCGTCAAATCGCTGGCCTTTCGGGGGCCAGTACCTAACTGCGGTGCTATCCGGCGGTGTTTTTGGCAAAGCGCTGTGCAGCCCTTCGGGTGTGCCGGTTTTGCTGTTAAATTATCCGGCTTTGTGGCGCAGAGCCTTGCCGCGCCGATTTCTACACTCATGAGGTTGCGTGTGGCCAAGAAAACCACATCCCTTTCCGGACTAGGTGGTCTGGTCTTTTCCACCGATGCGGGGCGTCACTGCCCGGATTGCAGTCAACCGCTGGATGCCTGCGTCTGCAAGCAAGCGCTGATACCTGAGGGGGACGGCATCGCGCGCGTGCGCCGGGAGAGCAAAGGTCGCGGCGGCAAGACGGTCACCACGGTAACCGGTGTGCCGCTTGCGGAGGTCGAGCTCAAGGAGTTGGCCAGTGCGCTCAAGCGTCGTTGCGGTACCGGTGGCGCACTCAAGGAAGGCGTGATCGAAATCCAGGGTGACCATGTTCAATTGCTCATCGACGAACTGATCAAGCGCGGATTCAAGGCCAAGAAATCGGGCGGTTGAACGTCCGATCTGACTCAATCAGGCGCGTGCGCTTATTTCCGGGCGCGTCGGCTGTCCAAACCGGATAGCCCCGCTGTCGCGCTAAGCTCGACAGACTCATCCCTATTCTCAGGAGGCCTAGATGCCCGTACGACGCACACGTAAAGATGACGGCAGTCAATGGACCGCAGCGGACAGCCGTAGCGTCTATGGTATTCGCCACTGGGGTGCAGGCTACTTTTCGATCAGTGATGACGGTCATGTCGAAGTGCGCCCACAAGGACCCAATGGCGCGGCCGTCGAATTCACCGGCCTGATCGAGCAGTTGCGCGATGCCGGGCTGACCTTGCCGCTGCTGGTGCGCTTCCCTGACATTTTGCAGGACCGGGTACGTCATTTGACCGGTGCCTTCGATGCCAACATCGAGCGCCTCGAATACCAGAGCAAATACACCGCGCTGTACCCGATCAAGGTCAACCAACAAGAAGCGGTGATCGAGAACATTATCGCTACGCAGAATGTATCGATCGGCCTGGAAGCAGGCTCGAAGCCTGAGCTGATGGCGGTGCTGGCGCTGGCGCCGAAGGGCGGCACCATCGTCTGCAACGGCTACAAGGATCGCGAATTCATTCGCTTGGCGCTGATGGGGCAGAAGCTCGGCCACAACGTCTTCATCGTCATCGAAAAGATGTCCGAAGTGGGCATGGTGATCGAGGAAGCGGCGGAGCTGAAGATCATCCCGCAGGTTGGCTTGCGCGTACGGTTGTCCTCACTGGCTTCGAGCAAGTGGGCCGACACCGGTGGTGAAAAGTCCAAATTCGGTCTGTCCGCTGCGCAGTTGCTGACTGTCATCGAGCGCTTTCGCGCGGCTGGCGTCGATCAGGGCGTGCGCTTGCTGCACTTTCACATGGGCTCGCAGATCGCCAACCTGGCGGACTACCGCGATGGCTTTCGCGAGGCCATTCGTTATTACGCCGAGCTCCGCGCGCTCGGGTTGCCGGTCGACCATATCGATGTGGGCGGCGGCCTCGGCGTCGACTACGACGGCACCCATTCGCGCAATGCCAGTTCGATCAACTACGACATCGATGAGTACGCCGGCACGGTAGTCGGGATGCTCAAGGAGTTCTGCGATCGGCAGGAACTGCCGCACCCGCATATTTTTTCCGAAAGCGGCCGCGCCATGACTGCGCACCACGCAGTGCTGGTGATGCAGGTGACTGACTTCGAGCGCCACAACGATGAAGCGCCGACCATCGAGAACTACGACGAGCTGCCAGAAATCGTCCAGGCACTGGCTGATCTGCTCGGCCCGACCGACCCCGAGATGGTCACCGAAACCTACTGGCGCGCGACGCACTACATGAGCGAGGCGGCAGCACAATATGCCTCTGGCAAGTTGTCACTGGCGCAGAAAGCGTTGGCCGAACAGAGCTACTTCGCCATTTGCCGCCGGCTGTACAACCAGCTCAAGGCGCGTCAGCGGTCGCACCGTGCGGTGCTCGACGAGTTGAATGACAAGCTGGCCGACAAGTACATCTGCAACTTCTCGGTTTTCCAGAGCCTGCCGGACACCTGGGCGATCGACCAGATTCTGCCGATCGTTCCGTTGCAGCGCCTGAGTGAGGAACCGGTGCGCCGCGCCGTGTTGCAAGACCTGACCTGCGACTCCGACGGCAAGATCAAGCATTACGTGGACGAGCAGAGCATCGAGAACAGCATGCCGGTGCATGAGATCCAGGCGGGAGAGGAATACTTCCTCGGGGTGTTCCTGGTAGGGGCCTACCAGGAAATTCTCGGCGACATGCACAACCTGTTTGGCGACACCGATTCGGTCAACGTCTACCAGCGTGAGGATGGCAGCTTCTACCACGCCGGTATCGAGACCCACGACACCATCGAAGACATGCTGCGCTACGTGCACCTCTCGCCCGAGGAGCTGATGACCTACTACCGTGACAAGGTGTCCAGCGCGCGGCTCAGCGCCAAGGAACGCACCCAGTACATCGATGCGTTGCGGCTGGGGTTGACGCGTTCGTCGTATCTCACGCCTTGAAGATGCGTAGACGGATGCCGCCAGTCGTAGAACGCGCAACCCATAACCGCTGACAATGGGTTTACAGTCATCCTGCGTAGGCCGCGACCGGCTTGCTTGAGTCGCGTAGGGTGGGTCGATTTCAGCTCCACCTTAACCGGGCGCGGTGGATCGGTGAGGCCTGATCCACCGTACGATTTCTGATCCAGGACCGTAGGGTGGATGTCGCCTTTTACATCCACCGTGGCTCCGCTCGGTGGATCGATGAGGCGCGATCCACCCTACAGGGCTGCATTCGCCGCGGGGCGCGCCTCCCACCAGAGCGCGCGGTGTGGTTTTTTGCTTATGTGGGAAGGCCGCCCCGGCGCGAAGCTTTTCGCTTCAAACCTTTCTGACGAACTCGGATTTGAGCTTCATCGCACCGATGCCGTCGATCTTGCAGTCGATGTCGTGATCGCCGTCGACCAGACGGATGTTCTTCACCTTGGTGCCCACCTTGACCACCAGCGACGAGCCCTTGACCTTGAGGTCCTTGATGACGGTGATAGTGTCGCCGTCCTGCAGGGTGTTGCCGACCGAATCCTTGATCAGCTTTTCGTCTTCACCGGAAGGCTCTGCAGCGTTGGCCGACCATTCGTGGGCGCACTCCGGACAGACCAGCATCTGGCCATCTTCATAGGTGTATTCGGAATTGCATTGGGGGCAGGCTGGCAAAGCGCTCACGGCGGATCCTCGTTGGCAGTGCGAAAAGCCGCGAATTGTATAGGGTTTTATCGGCTTGCGGGCTGCCTGCCAGGGCGTGGAGGCTTGCGGACTCAACAGAGGTGCCATCCTCGCCACCTGAGTGCCGCCGAAGGATGGCAGCGAGCAGGGCTCAGTAATCGTCCTTGAGTGCGCGATAACGCTCCTCCAGCTCCCGGCGGATCTGCCGGCGCTGCTGGGCTTGGGCGAAGCGACGCTTCTGGTCAGGTGTTTTCGGCGCCAGTGACGGCACAGTGGCAGGGCGACCATCTTCACCTACCGCCACCATTGTGAAGAAGCAGCTATTGGTATGCCGCACGGTTTTCTGCCTGATGTCTTCGGTGATCACCTTGATGCCGATCTCCATCGAAGTGCTGCCGACATAGTTGACCGAGGCGAGAAAGGTCACCAGCTCGCCAACATGCACGGGCTGGCGGAAATTCACCTGATCGACCGACAGCGTTACAACGTACTGACCTGCATAGCGGCTGGCGCAGGCGTAGGCCACTTCGTCCAGGTATTTCAGCAGCGTGCCGCCATGTACGTTGCCCGAAAAGTTGGCCTTGTCCGGAGTCATCAGTACGGTCATGGTCAGTTCGGCATGTCCATCAAGCATGGTGCGCGGCTCGTGCTGGCAAAAAGGGCTGCTACTTTAGTCGAATGCGAGGCGGCTGTGGCCCAGAAATCCGCGTCGTCAGCCGTTTTTTTTGGGGTGGTCAATGTGGCAATAGCGCGCAGGTCGTCGTGGTGTGTCGCCGGCTGTTCATCGTCGACTGCAAGGTCGCTCGGGCCGAGCGCGCTGCACTGCGCGCTGTGCAGCGAATGAATATTGCGAACCGGTGCTCGAGTCTGGCGAGGTGCCGCGTGTGTGTGAGGCTTTATTGACCTGCGCCAGTATCGCGCCTGTTTTTCTCCCTATAGTCCAGTGGCTGCCATACACGCCTCACCACCCATCAGTGCCGGACTAGCCATGCGTTTATTCAGCCTCCTTCTGCTCAGCTGCCTCGTTCCGTTTGCCCACGCCAGCGAAGAGGCGATGGAGCGCTTCAACTATCTGATGGACGATGCGGCACGACGTCAGCAGGCGTATGAGGCCGGTCAGGAACGTGCTCTTTTTTGTGGCTATTGCCATGGCGAAACCGGCAACAGCAAGCGCCCGCACATCCCCAATCTGGCCTCGCAGAATCCTGTCTATCTGTTCCATTCGTTCGAGAAGTTTGCCAAAGGCGAGCGTGTCGATTTCGTGATGTCGAAACTGGCGAAAAGCTTGACCTTGGAGGATCGGGTCAACATAGCCGTCTACTTCAGCCAGCAGAAGGTCGAGCCTGCCGCCGCTGCGCCGGATGCGGCGCTGGTCCAGCGTGGCGAGGCGATGTTTCAGCGCACCTGCACCGCCTGCCACGGCAGCCATGCACAAGGCAAGGAGACCATGCCACGCCTGGCCGGGCAGTCTGATGAGTACATTCGCAAGGCGTTGGGTCGTTTCCGTAGCAATGATCCGAGCCGAGCCGGTTCAGTCATGATAGGCATCGCTGGCAAGCTGTCCGAGGCGGACATAGAGGCGCTGGCCGCTTATCTGACGCAGCTGCAACTGAGCGAGCAGCAGGAGCAGCAGGCCAGCGCGCAGCTGCTCGGAGTGGTTGCACACTAGGGCTGTACGCAACGCCTCCGTTGACAGCTCGCGGTGCCGGACTTGCCGCTCTCCGAGTCGAGAGTCTGGCGCGCCGCTTGCGAGATTTCCTACGCGCCGGTCAGTAGCTCTTGTAGGGCAGGAATTTGCCAGACAAGACGACGTTGACCCGGTCGCCCTTTGGGTCGGGTTGGCGCTGGATGTCCATGGAGAAGTCGATGGCGCTCATGATGCCGTCGCCGAATTCTTCGTGAATCAGTTCCTTGATGGTGCTGCCATACACGTTGACCAGCTCATACCAGCGATAGATAAGCGGGTCGGTGGGCACCGAGGTCGGCAGTGACCCTTTATAGGGCACGATCTGTAGCCAGGCGATGGCTTCATCCGACAGCTCGAACAACTTGCCCAGGGTTTCCGCCTGGGCCTTGTCGAAGGCCATCTGGCCAAGGCAACCAGCCGTGGTCCACTCCTTGGACATGCCAATGGACTCGGCTATCTGGGCCCATTTCAGCTTCTTGCGTACCTTGGCGGACACGATCATCTGGGTCACTTGGCTACGGCAGGAAATCATTGCGCGATCCTCATCGACTTGATTGGGCGAGCCGCATGTTGCGGCTGAGCGCTCAGTTCGATGCAGAGGCTGTGCCAGGCTGAGACAGAGCTGGCTGCGGCCGACCCGGGGGCTTGGCGCAGCGAACCGGCTCAATCGTACTCCGACGGCTCATGCTCACCGAGCAGGCGGCGCTGCCTCGGTGTGGCCGCGGCGATCACATCCGGGTTGAATCGCCACTGCAGATAGGGCGAGAACTTCTGCGCCACCATCCGCCTCCCGTAATGCATCTGCAGCAGATAGCGGCTGCGGTCAGTCGTGCGATTGCGGCTGCCGGCGTGCCAGAGGTCGCTGCGAAACAGCAGCACGTCACCGGCTTCGCAGAGTACCGGCTGTGCTTCGCGACCTTTCCAGTGCGTTTCGCCCGGGCGAGGCTTGCGACCGGCCCGGTGGCTGCCGGGTATCACCAGGGTGGGGCAGAGGTCGGCATCGATCCGGTCGAGATAGAGGTGTGCCGTGCAAACTTGCATCGGCAGGTCGAAGTCAGGGGCTTGCACCACCTGCTCGGGTAGCTCCATGGCGAGGTAATCGGCATGCAATTCACCGCCGACAAACCCCGGATGGCTGCGCCAGGCTGTATGCCCGATGACATGGCAATCCTCGCCAAGACAGGCTTCCGCCAGTTCGATCACCCCAGGAAGATCCAGCAAGGGCAGCCAGAACGGGTCGCGGTTGAACACGCACTTGTAATGGTCATCGACCAGCCCCTGATAGTCCCAGTGGATTGGCTCGAGGCGATCAATGGCCGCGCGTACCGCTTCGACCTGTTGCGGCGTCACGATGCCACGCAGCAACACGAAACCTTGCTTGTGCATGGCCTGCAACTGCTCGGTGGTGCGGCTGGTGCCTGGCATGGTGTCCGGATTCCGTGACGTTCAGAACTGTCGACAGCTTGTTGAAAGCTTGGGTTCATAAGCTGCCTGCGTCTGTGACGACCTGTCGTCACAGCAGGCGCACGGCCACAAGCGGTGAGCCCGTTTCATCCCTTCTCGTGCGAACCTCGGCGCGCAGCCACAAGCGGCGTCTGCCGGGTTCGCTTTCAGCCTGCTCACGGCGGCGCGATGCTGCTCGAGCGTCGACATGTCTGCTTCGGCCAGCTCGTGCTAAGGGCGTTCACAAGCGCTGCTGGCTCACTGCAAGCAAGGCGCATTGCACCTTTGCCACCCGATTTGCCTAGTCCTAGACGCCCGCTCCGCCGACGATCTTCAATCCGCTCTGGCCGTTGCCCTGCCGTTGCACCTGGATCTGCACCGGGATGCGCTCATGCATTTCGGCCACATGGGAAATCACGGCGACCTTCCGGCCCTGAGCCTGCAACGAATCCAGCGCGTCCATGGCGATCTGCAGAGACTCCGGATCGAGGCTGCCGAAGCCTTCGTCGATAAACAGCGATTCGATCTTCAGCTTGCTCGACGCCATCGAGGCCAGGCCCAGCGCCAGGGCCAGAGAGACGAGAAAGGTCTCGCCGCCCGACAGTGAATGCACCGAGCGCAGCTCATCACCCATCTCCGTATCCATCACCAGCAACCCCAGCGGACTGCCGCCGCGC
This sequence comes from Pseudomonas sp. 9Ag, assembly GCF_902506445.1. Lineage (NCBI taxonomy): Bacteria > Pseudomonadati > Pseudomonadota > Gammaproteobacteria > Pseudomonadales > Pseudomonadaceae > Pseudomonas > Pseudomonas sp. 9Ag. Next base: position 3,554,940 of record NZ_LR733836.1, on the reverse strand, counting down.
TTGAGCCGATAACGGCGAGCCAGCTGGCGCAACTGCACATTGGCGTGCTGCACGAGTAAGTCGAGGTTGTAGGCCTGGGCGATCTTGCGGAAGGCGCCGCCATCGCTGGAGCCGATCAGCGCGGCGATGCGGCCCCAGCGTTGGCTTTCAGTCGTGGCATCGGCGATTTGCTGAAGCAAGGCCTGGCTTTGGTTGCGTCGGCGATCATCGTCGAGCAGCGCGGCGCGGGTCTCGGTGGCGCGCTGCTCGGCGCTCTCGCAGCTGGCTTGCTGAGCGCTGAACTGTATTTCCAGGGCGTCGGCGTCCGGTGGGTTCGGCTGCCCGGCTTGATGCTTCTGCAATCGCTGCTCGCAGCCGTCCAGTCGCTCGCGGCCACGGGCAAGCTGTTCGGTGTTGGCGCGCAGGCGCTCCCGCGCCTCGGTGAGCAGGGTGTCGTCCAGCTGCAGTAATTGCTCCAGGGTCGCATCGTCCAAGTCAGGGTGAGACGCGCGCCAGGCAGCGAGCTCCTCACTCAGCACGCCGCGTTCGGCCAGCATTTCGTCGCGGCGTTGGCTGCAGTTGTGCTGCTCCCCAGCTAGGCGGGTCAGTTCAACTCGCGCCTCGTTCAACTGCTGGTCGACCTCGGCTTGTTGCTGGCGAGCAGTCTGGATTGCGCTGTCGAGGTGCTGTTGCCAGGCCTGGGCGCTGGGTTGCTCGCCAAGACTGTCGTTCAGCGCGAGCCGACAGGCCTGCTCGCGGCTCTCCAGCTCCGCGAGCCGGTCGGTGCAAGTCTTGTGCTGCTCCATTCGATGCTGTTGTTGCAGTTGCTCGCGCTCCAGTGCGGTCTGGCGCTGCTGCTGTTCCTCGGCCAATTCCGATTGCTGATCGACCTGCTGGCGCCGGGCTTCAACCTTGCCGTCCAGCAGCATAAAGGTCTCGGCCGGTTTGTCCCGCCAGCGTTCGAGCATGGCTGTCGGCAAAACCTCAGCGAATTCGGCCAGCTCTTCCTCAAGCCGTGCGTCATCGCGGACGATGGCGTCGCGCTGTGCGGCGAGCATCTGTGTGGCCTGAACACAGGTGTCACGTGCACTCTGCCAGGCACCCTGCAGAGTCTCGGTTTGCTGTTGCAACTCCAGCAGCTCGCGCTGTCGGTTATTTGCCCCTGCGATGTCGGACCTAAGCGAAGCTATGCGGCTGTCGAGCCAGGTTTGCTGTTCTCCTTCCGCCTGGTTTTGCAGTTCTACGTAGACGGGCAGCTCTGCCAGTTGAGCATCGAGCTTGGCCAGGTCGCCGGTGAGTTCCGCTTGCCGTTGTGCGTTCTGCTTGATGCCGGTGGTTAGCGCAATGTGCTGGTCACGCAGGGCTTGCAGCTTTTCGTCCTGGGCCTTGAGTTGCAGTTGCGCGTGCTCGGCTTCACGCTCGTCCTGTTGATCGAGCGCGGCAATCAGTGCCTCGCCGTCGTGCCAGGGATGCTCGGTGCTGCCGCAGACACTGCACGGCTCGCCCGGTATCAGCGCGGCACGTAAGGCCTCGACGTTTGCGCTACGGGCCAGACGCTGCCGATCCAGTAACGCCTGCACGACCTTCAATGCTTTTTCTGCATCGTCACGCTCGACACGGGCGAGCTTGCCCGCGTCGGTGAGCCTGTTCAGCTCGTCTTGCTGACTGCTCTGTTCGCTCTGTAGCGTGCGTTGCTGGCCGGTTAACTGCTGCTGGCGGGACCAGAGGCCATGCAGGCTTTCGAACCCGCGCTCGGTTTCACGAAGCGTTCCAATGCGCGTCGTCAGTTGCGCAAGTTGCTCGCCAAAGCCTGGTTCACCACCGATCTGCTTTTGCAGCGCGTCCAGAGCAGCTTTTGCCTTGGTCTGCGCCGCTTCGGCGGTTTTGGCAGCGGCTTCCAGTGCGGGCAGTTCTCGTCGGCCTTGCTGTAGTCGAGCGGCGATCTGTACGGCCTGTTGCAGGCGCGGCCGGTAGCCGCTCCAGGCCGCGCAAAGCGGTTGCAGTTCGGCGCTGGTGGCGAGTTGGTCGGTCAGGATGGAGAGCTGTTGAGCGGCCCGCTCTTGATGTTGGCGTAGCTGGGCGAGCGTGAGTTCACCCGTTCTGCTCGCTGTTTCAGCCTGTTCGGCCTGTTTCTGGGCGTCGCGCAGATCAGTGCGAAGATGGCTGAGACGCTCCTCTTCACGGCGCGCTGCAGCCAGTCGCGGTTCGGCTGCTTTCAACCCATGCTCGGCGGCTTTCAGCGCTTCGGTAGAAGCCCGGCAGGCCTGTTCCAGCGTTTCGAGGCGTTGTTGTACGGCGGCGTGCTCCCGGGCGTGACGGGCAAGAGTTGCCTCGACCTTGGCTACCAATGGAGCCAGTTCGCGCTCACGGATAAATCGATGGCGTTGCGGCGCCAGCTGCTCGAACAGTCCGAGGATGCGCCGGGCGTCTGCCAGATTTTCCTGTTCTTCCTCAGCCTCGGCGAGTTGCTGCTTGGCAGCGTCACGCTCTTGTTGCAAGCGCGCCATATCCTGCAACCACTGGCGTTGCTGTTTGAGCGCTTCGAGACCTTGCTGCAGGTCTCGAAGCTCGGCTTGTTGCTCCGAAGACTGAACTTCGAGCGCCTGACGCGCCTCGGCGTCTATTGGCTGTACGCCGCCGGCCTGTTGCTGCAAGGCGGCAAGTGCTTCGCGGGCGCGTTTGGCTGCTTCGAACGCCGCCTGGCCCAGGCGGCTATAAAGGCCGGTGTCGGTGAGCTTTTCCAGCAGCGTGCCGCGGTCGTTGTCATCGGCCTTGAGGAAAGCGGAAAACTCGCTCTGCGCCAGCAGCACGGCACGGGTAAATTGCGCCAGGGTGAGCCCAAGTTTGGCTTCAAGCAGCTCTTTGAATTCCCGTTTTTTGCCGCTGGCCAGCAGCTGGTCGCGGTCCAGGTCGAGCAGGCTCTGGCTGCTGGCCTGCAGTTTGCCGTCAATCTTCTCCTTGGCGCGCCTGACCTCCCAGCGGGCGCGGTAGCGGTGGCCGTCGACCCCGACGAAATCCACTTCGGCATAGCCGTTGGCGCAGCCCCGTCGCAGCAGGTTGCGTTCATCGCCGCTGCCGATCTCATCCTTGCCGTCCGGCACCTTGCTCAACAAGGAAGCGCCGTCGAGCCTCGGCGTGCTGCCAAACAGCGCCAGACACAGGGCATCGAGGATGGTGCTCTTGCCTGCGCCGGTGGGCCCGGTGATGGCGAAGAGACCGGCGCTGGCAAGCGGATCGGCGGTGAAATCGATGACCTGTTCACCGGCCAGCGAGGCGAGGTTCTTCAGGCGGATGGCGAGGATTTTCATCGCGTGTCTCCTTCACCGGCAAACTCGACGCCTTGGAGCAGGCTGGCAAAGTCCTCCAGCGCCTGATCGTCGGGCGGATTGCCGAACTGTTCCTCCCAGGCGCGGGCAAAGAGCTCTTGCGGGGTGATCTGGTCAAGGCCGAGCAGCACTTCGGATTCAGTCTCGCCCCGTGTTCCCCGGTATTCGCTGGCGATGCGGACCAGCCGGCAGGCCTTGCCCGTGATGGCGGTTTCGATGCGCTGGCGCAGGTCCGGCAACGGCTCGTCGAGCTGCACCCGTACTTCCAGCCAGGGCAGGTTCTCAGCGAACAGGCCCAGCGGCGGCAACGCTTCAAGCTGGCTGATCACTTCGGCCAGCGGGGCGCGGCCGATGCGAATCATCTCCACCGCGCGAGGCACGGGCAACGGCTCGACGCCGGCGAGCTGATCGCCATCGAACTCCACCAGCAGGACCTGATGTGGGTAATTGATCTCGCCGAAGGACAGCGGCAGCGGTGAGCCGCTGTAGCGGATGCGCTCCTGCCCAGCGACTTTCTGCGGTTTGTGCAGGTGGCCAAGGGCAACGTAGGCGATGGGCTCTGGAAATAGGCTTGCCGGCAGGGCTTCGGCATTGCCGATGACAATGTTGCGTTCAGAATCCTCCGAGACTGCCCCTCCAGCCATGTGCGCGTGGCTCATGGCGATCAACGTCTGGCCTGGCTGGCGCTGCGCCTCGGCGGCGGCGATCAGGTGTTGGTGCACGTGGCGGATGCCGAGCATGTAGTCATCCCCTGCATCGCCCCCGGTAACTTCGGCCGGGCGCAGGAAGGGCAGGGCGAGGCACCATCCAGCCACCTGGCCCTTCGCGTCGTGCAGCGGCACCAGCAGCCGGTCATGGTCGAGCTGGTTTTCGGCGATCCAGCTGATACGGCCAATGGCGTGGGCATTGAGGCGTCGCATCAGCGGCCCGGGCAGCTCGATACGGCCGCCAGAGTCGTGATTGCCGGCGATCATCACGATGTCCAGCTGCGGCAGCTTTTCATGGGAACGCACGATGAAGTCGTAGAGGCGCTCTTGTGCTTTCAGGGGCGGGTTTACCGTGTCGAAGATGTCGCCGGCGATGAGCAGGGCGTCGGGCTGCTGTGCGATCAGCTGGTCGAGCAGCCAGGCAAGAAACTGCGCGTGTTCGTAGTCGCGGTCCTGGCCATGAAGGGTCTGGCCGAGGTGCCAGTCGGAGGTGTGGATCAGGCGCATACGCACGGCCTTCTTACGGTGGATTGGCGGTTAAGCGCGATTGGAATCAGCCCTCCAGACGCAAAGATCTCGCGATGCCTCTGGGTAGGTTTTTGTAGGAGCGAGCTTGCTCGCGAAGGTCTTTGGCCTGGGATACTCGGGTCTGTTGTCGAGGTTTGCTGAAGCATGGGTTTCGCCCTGCTGGGCGAGTCACTTTTTCTTGTGTGGCCAAGAAAAAGTAACCAAAAAGAAGGCCACCCCTGCATCCGGGTTTTGCTTTGCAAAACTTCCCTCGCTCCGGCGCCGCTCCGGGGGGCGTCGCGAAGGGACATCCATGTCCCATCACTCCTCGCTCGGCATCCATGCCTCGCGTCCCCCTGCGCAGCACCTGCGCTCGGCCTTCTGAAGGGGAATCGGGTCCGAGCCGCCTGAAAGATCGTAAACAGTGAAACAAAAGAGCTTTGCTTGTTTGCTGACGAGGAAGTTGCCAGACGCCGCCCGGCGCCGGTCTCAAATCGTACGGTGGGTAACGCGAAGCTTACCCACCGTTTTTCGTCGGCAAAGTTCGATACCAAACGCTGCGAATAGCTGCGCAGAGGGGCGAGCGGCATGGATGCCGCGAGAGCCGTGAAGGGTCGGGGCCGCCGTCGGCAGGGATGGCCCTTGCGCGGCGACCCTCGGAGTAGCGATGGAATGAGGGAAGTCGAGCGAAGCGAACCGGGGACGCCTAGTCCGGTGCAGGGGTAAGCGTTTTTGCTTATTTTTGAGGGGCCGGCCATCCGGGCGTCTGGAAAAAGTGACTCGCCCAGCAGGGCGAAACCAATGCTTCGGCCAGCCGGGCCAATCGAGTGTGAGCACGGAGCGAAAGCCAGCGAGGCGCCGTGCAAGGCGCAACCTGCCGGTCGGGCTGAGAAGGGCGCTACGTCGTATGCGCAGTTCTGCGCCTGCTGCTGATCGCGAGCAAGCTTGCTCCTACGCAAAGCGGTATGAGTCGCCAACCCCATCAATACAACCACGCCTTCAACCCCTGCAGATTCCTCACCTGAATCTGCTGCGCCGCCGCATTGGCCAACACCGTATTCGGATCGATCTGATACCGCTGCAACACGTACTGCACCAGCGCCCCACGCGTGGCGATGCGCAGCTCACCGTCCTGCATCCCGTAGTCGGTTTCGATGATCGCCTTCTGCTCAGCGCTCAGCCGTACATCCGGCTCGATGACCACATCTACCTGCGTGTTCCAGGCCTCGTCCTGCTCGGCGCTGTTCTCGCTTGGATCCATCAGATCCGGCTCGCCGCGAAAACGGCTAAGGACGAAATCGCGGAAGCCCCGGTTCTTCTCGCAATAGGCACGAACATGCCAACGGGTGCCAGTGAATACCAGCGTGTGCGGCGCCATCACCCTGATCTCGACGTCCGGATGGGCGAGGGAGACGTACTCGGTTTCCAGCCGCAGCCCTTCACGACAGGCCTTGAGAATCGGGCGCAGCACCTCGGGTCGGATGCTGCGGTCGGGCATGTGCAGCACTTCAGTGTGGGCATAGGCCAGGGCCAGGCCTTCAATGTGCGGGGCGCGGTCGCGGTTCTGGTCGAGCAGGTGAAGATAGGCACTGGCACTGCCGTCAATGAACAGCGGCTCGAACTGCGGGCTCGGCTTGTAACCCTTCAGATGACGGTCATATGTAAGGTTTTTCGGCGCATGCTCGTTCAGGTAGGTGTTGATGTCCTTGGAGGCCTGCTGCCGGCTGATGCCAAAACTCTGCATCAGATGGCCCGTGGTCAGGCGGCCTTCCCACCAGGCAATGGTCTCGATCAGTCGGTAACGCAGTGCCAGATCCCAGCGAACCTGACTGATCGATTGCTTGCGTTTCATGCGCGCCCCATCTGTTGGAAAAGTTTACGTGCGACTATCGGGTGACTCGACGTGTCGCGCGAAGCTACATATATTCAGGGCGTACTTCAAGCGAGCAGATAGAGGAACGCCCATGAGCCTGTTACTGAATGCGCTGATTTTTTCGCTCACTGCCTTTGCGGGGATGGGCGTTCTGGCTTGGCTGGCCTACGGTGCCAACGAACGGAAGTGAAGGGTGTTTACAATTTTGTAGTCGGTGAACGGTCATCCGATGAGTGGTTGGAATCCCGAGTGTAAAGCAGGGTCTTTGTTTCAGACCCAGCGCACGAGGCCCCCATGAAAACCCTGTCCCGTCACCTTGCCGAAAACTTTCCGGCTGATTACAAGACCCGCGTAGAACCGCAAGAAGACGGTTACCTGGTGGTCCGTGTCGGGTATCCGCTCAACGGCACCGAGGCCACTCGGGTGATGGCAGGCCGGCATGTTCAGAACGGTCTGCTGGTCGAGACCATCCTGGAAGACATGCGCAACGAACTGGCGCGCGTCCAGTAACCCACCTCGCGTCACCGCTACGATCTTTGGCTGTATACCCCAAGCCGGATGCGTACGCACAGCCCTCCAAGCTCGCTCTGCTCAAGTGACAGTTCACCCCGCCAGGCGGCCAGAATATCGCGCACGATGCCAAGTCCGAGACCGTGCCCTTCGGCATGTTCATCGAGGCGAGTTCCGCGTTCCAGCACGGCTTCTCGACGCGCTTCAGGGATGCCCGGCCCGTCGTCATCGACCGTAATGAGATAGCCGTCATCCAACTGCTCGATCTGCAGCCGCACCTCGGATCGGGCGAACTTGCAGGCGTTGTCCAGCAGGTTACCGAGCAGCTCGAGCATGTCCTCGCGGTCCCACGGTAGGCGGCAGTTCTCGTGGGTATGCCAGCGCAACTCGAGGTCTCGACGATGGATCATCCTCAGTGTTTCGAACAGCGGCGCAAGCTCTTTGGCGCAGTCGAAGTAGCTGCCAGGCAGGACCTCACCGGCCAGGCGGGCGCGCCCCAGTTCTCGGCTGACCCGCTGCTGAATCTGCTCTAGCTGTTGCTCAAGGTTGCGCTGCAGGTCCGGATGCGCTGCCAGTTCCTCGTGTCTGACCAGGCTGCCGAGCACCGCCAGTGGTGTTTTCAGCGCGTGACCGAGATTGCCCAGCGCATGACGTGAGCGTTTAAGAGTGTCGTCGGTGTGTGCCAGCAGATGATTGATCTGTTCCACGAGGGGTTGCAGCTCGACCGGCGCCTGGACGTCCAATTGCTGACGCTGCCCCTGCTGCAGCTGCGCAATCTGCTGGCGCGCGCGTTCCAGCGGGCGCATGGCGAGCTTGACCGCATAGCGTTGCAGCAACAGCAACACCAGCAGCGCCAGGCTGACCAGTCCCAAACCACTGAGCCTGACCTGGGCGAAGCTGTTGAGGGTGGGCGTGTAATCCTGGGCCACGTTGATGGTGATGGTTTGTCCGTCGCGCCGATAGGTCGCTCGATAAGCCAACAGCCGCTGATCCTGTGGGCCGTCCAGCAGTTCCTCGGCCATGCCGTTGCCAGCCGGCCAGGCCGGTTCGGCGTCCCACAGTGAGCGGGATCGCCAGCTGCGGGCCGGCAAGTCGATGCGGAAATAGTGTCCGGAAAATGCTCGCTGATAACGAGGGTTGAGCCGGCTCGAATCGAGCACAAACCCCTCAGGTCCCTGAACCACAGCCATCAACAGGCCTTCGGTTTCTTCCCTTAGATCGGTGGCCAGGTTGCGCCGCAGGCCGGATTCGAACAACCAGAGGCTGCTCTGGACCAGCAACAGTCCGACCAGCAGCAGCACCGAGATCAGTCCGACACTGAGGCTGCGCTGAATCGACTTCAAGCGGCGCCGCCGAAGCGGTAACCCTGGCCGCGGCGGGTTTCGATCAGCTCGCGACCGAGCTTGCCGCGCAGCCGATTGACATGCACCTCGATCACATTGGAGTCGCGCTCGGTTTCACCGTCGTAAAGATGCTCGGCCAGCTGGGTTTTCGACACCAGCTGACCGGGGTGCAACATGAAATACCGCAGCAGACGAAACTCGCCGGCGGTCAGTTCGATGTCATGGCCGTCCTTGTGGCAGCGCTGGCGTGCTTCGTCCAGCGCGACCCCGCCTGCTTGCAGCAGGGGCTGGTTGGCCACGCCATGGGCGCGCCGCAGCAGCGCCTGGATACGCAGCAGCAGTTCTTCGGGATGGAAAGGTTTGGTCAGGTAATCGTCGGCCCCGGCTTTAAGTCCTTCGATGCGCTCGGCCCATGAGTCACGGGCCGTCAGAATCAGCACCGGCGTCCCCAGGCCACGCCCTCGCCAGGCGCGTAGCACTTCCAGCCCCGGCTTACCGGGCAGGCCAAGGTCCAGAACGATCAGGTCATAGGGTTCGCTGCTGCCCTGGTAATCGGCATCGCGACCATCGGCCAGCCAGTCAGTGGCGTAGCCCTGGCGTGTGAGGGTTGCGATCAATTCGTCGGCCAGCGGCACATTGTCTTCGACCAATAACAGACGCATCAGTCTTCTTCATCCTTGAGCAGCCGCCCGTCACGCGCGTCCAGTTCCAGCTCGCGGGCAACGCCGTCTGCAGTCAGTAATTCGATTTCGTAAACGAAGATGCCATCCTCTTCTTCCAGTTCGGCTTCCAGCAACCGAGCGCCGGGATGACGCTCCATTGCCTGACGCAACAAACTTTCCAACGGTAGGATCAAACCCTCGTGACGCAGCCGCAGGGCTTCATCCTGATCGAGGTCGCGGCTCGCCGCCGGGGTGGCAGCGAGCAGCAGGGCCAGCGGAAGGGTGAAAAGAATGGCGGGTCGCATTAGTCGTCCTGATGGTCCTTGAGGACTTCGCCGGTCTTGGCGTCGAGCTCTACATCCCATTCCACACCTTTGTCGTCACGCAATTCAACCTGATAGATGTGGCGACCGTACTCTTCTTCCAGTTCGGTATCATCGATGGTGGCGCCAGGGTGCTTGGCAAGGGCGGCTTCGTTCAGTTTCTCAAAGGATTGAATGGTGCCCGCATCGCGCAGTTTCAATGCTTCGTCCGGTCCCAGGTCGCGGGCCATGGCCAGGTTGGCACCAAGGGCGAGGGTGGCTGCAGTGATCAGAGTAGTCAGTGTTTTCATGGTTTCGTTTTCCTGTGTGGGTTTCGACGATTCACAGGTTACGAGGCGCGGCTTACGCGAAACTGAACGGCCGGCTGTGGAGCGAGGCGACGGTGACCGCCAGCATTTACCTCGTGGGCATTGTCCAATTGAGCGTACGTCTACCAGTTTCGGGAGGTCTGCCATGAAGCTGCTTCATTGCGTCACCGTGAGCCTGTCACTGCTCGTTTCACCCGTATTCGCCCAAGACCTGCTCAAGCCGCCCACACAGGTCGATTCGCCGACCATCAACGGCGGCCCGGCCACCGACATCGTGTCCGAGCCGGTGGTGCACGCCGAAGGTCGAATCGAAGCCATCGGCCCGGACAAGGGCGTTGTCACCATCGCCCATGAGGCTGTTCCCGCCCTCAAGTGGCCAGCGGCGACGATGGACTTTCATGCTCGCCGCGAGCAGCTCGACGGCCTGTCGGTGGGCGACCGCGTACGCATCAGTTTTCAGGCCGAGGACGATGAAGCCGCGCTGGTGTCCATCGATAAGCGCTGAAACGCCGGTACCAGACGGATTCGGACTGAACCCTGAGCGGATGATCCGGCTCCTATGAACAGGGCCGCGACGCGGCCCACCCTGTTCACTGAAGAAAGGATCGACCATGTACCACAAGAAAATGACTGCTGCGCTCGCCATCGCTGTACTGGGTTCCGCGAGCGGCGTTGCGCTGGCGGATGAGCCAGGCGAGGGCTGGATCACCTTCGAACAGGCCATGGAAAAGGCCAAGGCCGCCGGTTATACCGAGCTACATAGCCTGGAGGTCGACGACAAGAGCTGGGAAGGCACCGGCCTTAAAGCCGACGGTAAGAAGTACGAGTTCCAGATGGAAGGCAAGACCGGCAAAATCATGCTGGATGAGATCGACTAATCGTCGAACTCTACCGCTCGCCACGCGCTGCCAGGTCGCGGATGCGATCGGCAGTGCGGCAGGCGATGGCCTGAATGGTCAGCGACGGGTTTACCCCGCCTGAAGTCGGAAATACTGAGCCGTCGCAGACCCACAGGTTGCGGATGTCCCAGCTGCGGCAATCCGCGTCGACCACGCTGCTAGCAGGATCGCTGCCCATCCGCACGGTGCCCATCAGATGCGCCGTACCGTCCGCTTCGCTCCAGTTGTTTTGCGCTGCTATGCCTTCCAGTCCTCGGCGCATGAAGTCACGGCATATTCGTCCTGACGCTGATAGTTGTCGCTCATCGACCAGCTGAGGCGCGCAATCGGCAGCCCGTACTGATCTTTCTCGTCTGCTAGGGTGACTTGTTTCGCGCCTGCGGCAGAGTCTCGCCGACGACCTTCACCCCTACCGAAAGTCGTCCGCCGTGTAGGCATATTCCCCTGCTGCGACATCACCCAGCGGCAGCCGTCCTCTAGCACCTAGCACCTAGCACCTAGCACCTAGCACCTAGCGGCTGAGCTGCTCGCGCAGGCGCACATCGTCGTAGCTGGTGAAACCGCGCGGCTATAGACGGCGACGTACTCACGACGCATGCCCAGCAGTTGCGCCAGCGCAGCTCCAGCAGCCGCGTCTTGAGGTCCCAGAGCGCTGTGTCCACCGCTGATATGGACTAGGCAGGCCCGAACGGCCTTGCGCACGCCTGCCCAGGGTCACTCGTTGAGCTGGCCCATGGCGAGCGCACCCGCACCGTCGGCAGGTCGCTAAGTGACCCTAGACTAGCCGCACCAGCGATGCGTCGGCATAGGTGTAGCCCAACCCGGTCTGGCCGCCGGCCGCGCAATCATTCCCGGTCCTTGCCCTTGTCCGCCTTGTGCCCAGGCAGCAGCTTGCTCAGCACCTGCTTGGCCGACTGCTTGATGATTCCCGCTTGGTCGGGATCGCCATGCAGCAGCACGGAGGCGTACTGTTTTGCCTGTTCCAGTTTGATGTGCGGTGGCAGCGGCGGTACGTCCGGGTCGGTCTTGAATTCGATCACCACTGGCCGATCCGCCGCAAAGGCCCGGTCCCACGCTGCCGCCACCTGATCTTCACGGTCGACGTAGATACCGATCAGTCCAATGGATTCGGCAAAGCGGTGGTAGGGCACGTTGGGAATGTCCTGCGACGCCTCGAATTTAGGGTCGCCCTCCATCACACGCTGTTCCCAAGTGACCTGATTGAGGTCCTCGTTGTTGAACACGCAGCAGATCCACTGGGAGTTTTGCCATTCCTTCCAGTACTTGGCTACGGTGATCAATTCGGCCATGTTGCTCATCTGCATGGCGCCATCGCCGACCATTGCCACCACCGGGCGGTCCGGGTGAGAAAATTTCGCAGCAATGGCATAGGGCACCGCTGCACCCATCGAGGCCAGCCCGCCGGACAGTGAGCCCATCATGCCGCGGCGCATCTTCACATCGCGGGCATACCAATTGGCGCAGGAGCCCGAGTCGCTGGTAACGATCGAGTAATCCGGCAGCCGTGGTGACAGTTCGAAGGCAACGCGCTGCGGGTTGATCGGGTTGGCCTCGACCAGGGCACGCTTCTCCAGCACACTTTCCCAGTCCATGCGCCACTCCTCGACGCGCTTGCGCCATTTGCGCTCGGTCTTCTCTTGCAGCATGGGTAGCAGCGCGCGAAGGGTTTCAGCGGAGTCGCCCTGGAGATTCACTTCCATGGGATACCGGATGCTGAGCATGTCCGCCTTGAGGTCGATCTGGACACCACGAGCTTGACCGACCTCCGGCAGGAATTCGGAATAGGGGAAGCCCGAACCGATCATCAGTAGCGTGTCGCATTCTGTCATCAGCTTGTAGCTCGGTTCCGTGCCCAGCAATCCGATAGAGCCGGTGACCCACGGCAGATCGTCCGGTACGGCGGCCTTTCCGAGCAGCGCCTTGGCAACCCCGGCTCCGAGTTTCTCGGCCACGGCAATGACCTCATCGGTGGCATTCAAGGCACCAGCGCCCACCAGAATGGCCACCTTTTCGCCTGAGTTGAGCACCTCGGCGGCACGCTGAAGATCCGCTTCGTACGGCACTATCTTTGGCCGGGTGTAGCCGATACCGGAATGCACGGCCCCGTGGGCGCGCGGTGGCTCGCTGTACTCGGCGTCTTGCAGGTCGCTGGGCAGGATGATGGTGGCAACCTTGCGCTCGCCCACTGCGGTGCGAATCGCCCGGTCGATCAAGTGCCGAACCTGCGCTGGCGCACTGGCCTGCTCGACGAACGCACCGGACACATCCTTGAACAGCGCCGGCAGGTCGATTTCCTGCTGGTAGTGGCTGCCCAGTGAGGTGCGCGATTTCTGGCCGGTGATTGCCAGCACCGGCATGTGGTCCAGTCGCGCGTCGTAGAGACCGGTGATCAGATGCGCTGCACCTGGACCGGATGTGGCGATGCAGACACCCAGCCCGCCGTTGAATTTGGCGTCGGCGGAGGCCATGAACGCGGCCATTTCCTCATGTCGGGCTTGAATGAAACGGATCTTTTCGTTGGAACGATTCAACGCACCGAACACACCGTTGATGCCGTCGCCGGGGTAGCCATAAATGCGGCGCACACCCCATTCATAGAGGCGTTCAACTACGTAATCACCGACTGTCATTGCCATGGAAACCTCGCTTGGTCTGGGCGTGTTCGTTCAGACACAAGGGGCTGGACGCTGCGCAACGAGGCGGCCCTCGCGACCCGAATGCCTGAATGTTCACGTCTGGACCGGAGAGGGTGGCGAGGGTTTCCCAGAGATTCGTCTGACTGACCAGCGAGCCTTCAGTCGGGGTGGCAGCACGGCGTCGAGGCCGGCTCGGCTGCAACGGCACGCCCGGTTGCATCGACACTGTCATCACTGCCATAGCGATCATGGTGGCGCACCCAGTCGGTCAGGTTGTGCCGAGGGCCGTTCTCGTTGCGCCCCTTGGGTGTCATGTCGAGCAGCACGTAGCTACCGAGCAGCTCCTCGGCGCCGCGGCCGTAGGCAGAAAAGGTGTGAAAGACGCTGCCATCGTCATCCCGGTAGAACACGCTGAACCCCGACAGCTCTTCACAGACGTACGGCTGCCACACGTAATTGTGAAAGACCTGGCTGTCGACGATGTCCTGCGGCTCGAAGGACACGTGAAAGTCGCGGTTGAAATCGCTTCCAGCCGAGGACAGCCAGCGGAAATGCCAGCCCATTCTTTTGCGGTAGGCCTCGAGCATATTGAGCGGCGCCCGTGAAACAGCAGCAAAGCTGACATCGTGATGGGTGAGGTGCTGCAGCGCACCCTCTACGTGATCCATCTCGAATGAGCAGCCGACACAGCCTTCGGTCCAGTCCGGGCCGAACATGAAATGCTTGATGATCAACTGGCTGCGACCTTCGAACAGGTCCGCGAGCCGGACCGGTCCTCGTGCCTCATGGAACATGTAATCCTTGTCCACCTTTGTCCAGGGCAGCTCACGACGGGCGGCGGCAAGCGCATCGCGCTGACGGGTGACCTGCTTTTCGTGAACGAGGTGCGCCGCGTGTGCCGCGAGCCACTCCTGACGGGAAACGATTCGATGAGTCATCTTCGGTCTCCTTGCGATGGGACACTCATTTACGAGCTGTCACTGATGGTCGACTCGCGACTGCTCGCCTCGACAACCTAAGTCGATGCCGACCAGGATTACGACGAATGGGACTCTGTCGCGGCTCGGCTGCGCTGTTGAAGTATCATTGCGCCTCTCCGCTCAGACGGTCGCCATGCCCATGCCCGCCCCAGACGCTCGCAGCACATTGCATCTCCCCCAAGGCAACTGGGCGACGGTACTCGAATGCCTGTGCGCGCATTTTCCGGCAATTGATCGCGAAACCTGGGCCGATCGCTTCGCGCGGGGGCGCGTACTTGGCGCTGACGGGCAGCCGCTGGAGGCGACGCGTCCTTATCAGGTCGGATTGAAGGTCTACTACTTTCGCGAGGTGCCGGACGAGAAGCCGATTCCCTTCGAAGAGCAGATCCTGCACCTCGACGAGCACCTGCTGGTGGCGGACAAGCCGCATTTCCTGCCGGTGATGCCGGCCGGGGAGTACGTCAACGAAACTCTGCTGGCGCGCCTGAGCAAGCGCGTGGGCAATTCGAATCTGGTGCCGATTCACCGCATCGACCGACTGACGGCCGGGCTGGTGCTTTTCTCCACCAATCCCGAAAGTCGCGGCCGCTACCAGGCGCTGTTCCGTGAACGCAAAATCGAAAAACGCTACGAAGCGATCTGTCCGGCGCTGCCCGGTCTAGAGTTTCCACGGTGCGAACGACTGCACATGGTCGATGGTGAACCCTTCTTCCTGATGAAGCGCGGCGATGGCGAGCCCAACAGCGAGACCCGCATCGAGGTGCTCGAAAAGCACGGCGAGCATTGGCGCTATGCGCTGTATCCCGTTACCGGACGCAAGCATCAGCTGCGCCTGCAGATGGCCTCGCTGGGCGCGGGCATCTGCAACGACCCCTTCTACCCTGAACTGCTGGAACGCGGTCGCCGCGATCAGGATGACTACACTAACCCGCTCAAACTGCTGGCGCGTGGCCTGGAATTTCGAGATCCCCTGACCGGTGAACCGCGTTGTTTCGAGAGCCGCTTGCAGCTGGATTGGTAGACCGTTCCGCTAGCCTACGGTGGGCGGTATGGGCCTGTTTGTGGGCGCGAGCTTGCTCGCGAATCTGTGGGACACCATCGCAGAAGCTTCGCCAGCGATCAGGCTCCGAAAGGATTGGACTGTATCTCGCACAGCTGGAGGTGTCTTGCCGCCTGAGCGCAGCAAGTCTCGACGGTCCCTGCACCATCCTCGAACGGGTGGCTGGCACCATCTCAGCCGCCCCTAGTCGATATCGGTAACACCCAGCCGAAGCGATATCGCCATGCCCGAAGGTCCATCGATCGTCATCTTGCGAGAAGAAGTCTCTGCATTTACCGGCAAACCCATCGAGCGCGCCGAGGGCAGCGCCAAAATCGACAAGGCGCGGCTGGTGGGGCAGACGGTGCGGTCGTTTCGCAGCTGGGGCAAGCACTTCCTAATCGAGCTGGATGATGTCTCGCTGCGCATTCATCTGCTGTTGTTCGGCAGTTATCGGATCAATGAGCGCAAGGAGTCGGCGCCTCGTCTGAGCCTGGGTTTCCCGAACGGTGAATTGAATTTCTACGGCTGCTCGGTGCAGTTCATCGAAGGCTCGCTGAACGAAGCGTACGACTGGGGTGCGGACGTCATGAGCGACGCCTGGGACAACCGCACAGCGCTGAAGAAACTGCGCAAACGGCCGCAGATGCTGGCCTGCGATGCGTTGCTGGATCAAACGCTGTTTTCCGGCTCTGGCAACATCATCAAGAACGAGGTGCTGTTTCGTACCCGCATCCATCCGTTGTCGCTGATCGGCGCTCTGCCAGCGCCCAAGCTCAGGGAGCTGACGCGTGAGGTTCGCACCTACAGCTTTGAATTCCTGCAGTGGAAGCGCGAGGGCGCGCTTAAAGCGCACTGGCTCGCGCACACCAAAACCACCTGCCCGCGCTGCAAGATTCCCTTCATTCGGGCCAAATCGCTCGGCCGCAGCAAACGGCGAAGCTTCTTTTGCGAGCGTTGCCAGAAACACTACGGCGACAGCGATCAGGTTGCGGTCGAAGCGCCGGCTGACAATGAATGAAGACCCGGCGTTGTATGCTTCTCACCACGCTGCGCTTAACCATCAGAGGCCGATCATCGATGCGTATTGTGTTACTGCCGTTTCTCGTTGCCGTGGTCGGGCCAGCCATCGTCCATGCCAGCGAGCCATTGCTGGAACTGCAGGTTGGTGACGCCAGGATCGAGGCCGAGTACGCCCGCTCTCCCGCTGAACGTGAACGCGGCCTGATGGAGCGCACCGAGATGGCTGCCGACCACGGCATGCTGTTTCGCTTCGATGACTTTCGTCGTCACTGCCTGTGGATGAAGAACACACCGCTACCACTGTCAGCGGCGTTCATGGACGAGCAGGGACGCATCGTCGATTTGATCGATCTGGAGCCGTTGAGTAAGGCGATTCGCTGCTCAAGCGAGCCGGCCCGCTATGCGCTGGAGGTCAATCAGGGATGGTTCGTACGCAACGGGATCGAGGTTGGCGAGCCGGTGCGCGGGATACCGGGCGAGTAGCCGTTCACGCTGTGATACGGCGTGACGCCTCTGTTGCGGTTGAATGCTGGTGGAAAAGGCTGTGGTCGTTTTCCACCCCACGTTGGGCCGGCGCTGCGCCTGTAGGGTGGATAACGGCTCTGCCTTATCCACCGATTGTTCCGCCGTGACTGCCATCAATCCAGCGGCAATTCCGTGGTCCGCTTCACCTCACTCATGGCGATATGCGAGTGAGCCTCCTGCACATGGGGGCGTTGCAGGAGCTGGTCGCGCAGGAAACGCTCGTAGCTGTCGATGTCCTTGGCCACCACCTTGAGCAGGTAATCCGATTCGCCGGCCATGGTGTGGCACTCCAGCACTTCGGGATAACCCACCACGGCGCGCTCGAATTCGTCGAGGTTGCTGCGCCCGTGAGCGGACAGCTTGATGTTTACGAACACCGTCATGTTCAGCCCGAGCTTCTTGGGGTTGAGGAGGGCGACCTTGCGCTCGATCAGCCCTTCTTCCTGCATGCGGTGGATGCGTCGCCAGCAGGGTGATTGCGACAGCTCGACCTTTTCCGCGACCTCGGCGGCGGAGAGGTCAGCGTTGTGTTGCAGCAGCAGCAAAATCTTGCGGTCGATGCTGCTCAGAGGCGTCTGCATGGTTGTTCTCATTTTGTTGTTGTTAGTGAATGGATCATGCACGCGATAGCGCTTACACCGCAAAAGTAGAAAGAAAATCTCTCCTTGTCACAGCCAGAATTTATCCAACGCGCAACGGTGGGGTGATCCCCTGCCGGTCGCTGGCGTGGGACGGCTTACCGTGCAGCTACCCACGACCTTGTTAGGCGGACGACGTAAAGCGTCGTCCAGACTCCGATAAAAACAAACAGGAGCGCCACATGTCACTGGCCGAGATCCGCCTGGATGACAAGTACCGGCTCGCAACCGGACATCTGTACCTCACCGGCACCCAGGCGCTGACCCGTCTGCCCATGCTGCAGCATCAGCGCGACCAGGCTCAGAACCTGAATACCGGTTGCTTCATCTCCGGCTACCGCGGCTCGCCATTGGGCATGCTGGACAAGAGCCTCTGGGACGCGCGCGATTTCCTCAAGCAGAACGCCATCCATTTCCAGCCGGGCCTCAACGAGGAACTGGCGGCGACGGCGGTCTGGGGCAGCCAGCAGACCAACCTGTTTCCCGGCGCCAAGTACGACGGCGTGTTTGCCATGTGGTACGGCAAGGGCCCGGGCGTAGACCGCTCCGGTGACGTCTTCAAGCACGGCAATGCCGCGGGCGTTTCGCCCCATGGCGGCGTGCTGCTGCTGGCCGGTGACGACCATGGCTGCAAATCCTCGACGCTGCCGCACCAGAGCGAACACGCCTTTATCGCTGCCTCGATCCCGGTGCTGAACCCGGCCAACGTTCAGGAGATTCTCGACTACGGCATCATCGGCTGGGAGCTGTCGCGCTATTCCGGCTGCTGGGTGGCGCTCAAGACCATTGCCGAGAACGTCGATTCCTCCGCCGTGGTGGAAGTCGATCCGCTGCGGGTGAAGACACGCATCCCCGATGACTTCGAACTACCCGAAGACGGCGTGCACATTCGCTGGCCGGACCCGCCGCTGGCGCAGGAAAAACGCCTAAATCTGTACAAAATCTACGCCGCGCGCGCATTCGCACGGGCGAACAATCTCAACCAGGTCATGCTCGACTCGCCGAACCCGCGCCTGGGGATCATCACCACCGGCAAGTCCTATCTCGACGTGCGCCAGGCGCTGGACGATCTCGGTCTGGACGAAGCACTGTGCGCCCAAGTTGGCCTGCGGGTGCTCAAGGTCGGCATGAGCTGGCCGCTGGAGCCGGTTTCGGTGCATGAATTTGCCCAGGGCCTGGACGAGATCTTGGTGGTCGAGGAAAAGCGCAGCATTCTCGAAGACCAGCTCACCGGACAGCTCTACAACTGGCCGCTGGACAAGCGCCCGCGGGTGGTGGGTGAGTTTGACGAGCACGGCACCTCGCTGCTGCCGAACCTCAGCGAGCTGACCCCGGCGATGATCGCCCGGGTGATCGCCAAGCGCCTCGCGCCGATCTACACCAGCGACAGCATCCAGGGGCGCCTGGCCTTTCTCGCCGCCAAGGAAAAGGCCCTGGCCGCGCGCAATTACGACACGGTGCGCACCCCGCATTACTGCTCCGGTTGCCCCCATAACACCTCGACCAAAGTGCCCGAAGGCAGCCGCGCCTCGGCCGGCATCGGCTGTCACTACATGGTGCAGTGGATGGACCGGCGCACCGAGACCTTTACCCAGATGGGCGGGGAGGGCGTGAACTGGATCGGCCAGGCGCCGTTCACCGACACGCCGCACATGTTTCAGAACCTCGGTGATGGCACCTACTTCCATTCGGGCAGCCTGGCAGTACGCGCCGCGGTGGCCGCCGGGGTGAACATCACCTACAAGATTCTCTACAACGATGCCGTGGCCATGACGGGCGGCCAGCCCATCGACGGCGAGCTGCGCGTCGACCAGCTCAGCCGGCAGATCTTTCACGAGGGCGTCAAGCGCATTGCTCTGGTCAGCGACGAGCCGGACAAGTACCCGACTCGCGATACCTTCGCGCCGATCACCAGCTTCCATCACCGCCGCGAACTGGATGCCGTGCAGCGCGAGCTGCGCGAATTCAAGGGCGTCTCGGTGATCATCTATGACCAGACCTGTGCCACCGAGAAGCGTCGTCGGCGCAAGCGCGGCAAGCTGGAAGACCCGGCCAAGCGCGCCTTCATCAATCCGGCGGTGTGCGAGGGTTGCGGCGATTGCGGTGAGAAGTCCAACTGCCTCGCCGTGTTGCCGCTGGAAACCGAACTGGGGCGCAAGCGCGAGATCGATCAGAACGCCTGCAACAAGGATTTTTCCTGCGTCGAGGGCTTCTGTCCGAGCTTCGTCACCGTGCATGGTGGCGGGTTGAGTAAGCCCGAAGCCGTAGCCGGCGGTATCGAGGCGGCGACATTGCCCGAGCCGCAGCATCCGTCGCTGGAGCGGCCTTGGAATGTGCTGATCCCCGGCGTTGGCGGCAGCGGCGTGACCACCCTTGGCGCGCTGCTCGGCATGGCGGCGCACCTGGAAGGCAAGGGCTGCACCGTGCTCGACCAGGCCGGTCTGGCGCAGAAATTCGGCCCGGTGGTCACGCATATCCGCATCGCCGCCAAGCAGGACGATATCTATGCAGTGCGCATTGCAGCCGGTGAAACCGATCTGCTGCTGGGCTGCGATCTGGTGGTCGCCGCCGGTGACGATTCGCTCACCCGCCTCAATGATCAGATCAGCCATGCGGTGATCAACAGCCACGAATCGGCGACCGCCGAATTCACCCGCAACCCCGATGCCCAGGTGCCGGGCAAGGCCATGCGCGAAGCGCTGGTCGATGCGGTGGGTGCCGAAAAGACTCACTTCATCGATGCGACTTACCTGGCCACCCGACTGCTCGGCGATAGCATCGCGACCAACCTCTTCCTGCTGGGATTTGCCTATCAGCAAGGGCTGTTGCCGCTGTCTGCCGAAGCCATCGAGAAGGCTATCAGCATCAACGGAGTCGCTGCCGAGTTGAACCAGCAGGCCTTCCGCTGGGGCCGCCGCGCATCGCTGGAGCGTGAGGCTGTGGAGAAACTGGCGCGTCCGTCTGAATTGGTGGAACCGCTGTGCCAGACCCTGGAAGAGATCGTCGACTGGCGTGTGGATTTCCTCACTCGTTACCAGAACGCCGCCTATGCCAAGCGGTATCGCGCCAAGGTGGAGCAGGTGCGGGCGCTGGATACCGCCGATGATCTGGCGCTGTCCAAAGCCGTGGCGCGTTATTACTTCAAACTGCTCGCCTACAAGGACGAGTACGAAGTTGCGCGGCTGTACAGCGAGCCGGAATTCCGCCAGCAGCTCGAAGCGCAGTTTGAAGGCGACTACAAGCTGCAGTTCCATCTGGCGCCGGCCTGGTTGGCCAAGCGTGACAGCACCACCGGCGAGCCGCGCAAGCGCGAACTCGGCCCTTGGGTGCTGAACGCCTTCAACGTGCTGGCGAAGCTGAAGTTCCTGCGCGGGACGCCGTTGGACGTGTTCGGCTACGGCCATGACCGCCGCGTCGAGCGCGAGCTGATCAGCGAGTACGAGCGCAACCTCGACGGCCTGCTGGCGCAACTGAAGCCGAGCAACTACCGCACCGCTGTGGCCATCGCCGCGCTACCGGAACTGATCCGTGGCTATGGCCCGGTGAAAGAGCGCTCCATTGCCAAGGCACGCCAGCAGGAAAAGGTGCTCAAGGAGCAGCTGAACCGCGGCGACGAGGTGCAGACCGTGCGGCTGTTCGAACCGGCGGCCTGACCGCTGGCGCTGGGCGCTCGTCGAGCGGGCCAGAGTTGTTCGGTGGGCTTCAGCCCACCATTGATTGATGGCGTAAGCGTCGAAAGCTCTCCGCGAAGTGCGCCGGATAGGTCGCACAGAAGATTCGAAGGGGCCTGAATAGCAGGGCTCTCAAACAGAACAACAAAGAGGAATCCGCAATGTCCGTTTTCACCCATCCCGATTTCGATCACCACGAACAGGTCGTCTTTTGCCACGACAAGGCATCGGGGCTGCGCGCGATCATCGCCATCCATGACACCACGCTCGGCCCGGCGCTGGGCGGCTGCCGGATGTTCCCCTATGCCAGTGACGACGACGCGGTGCGTGACGTGCTGCGTCTGTCTCGTGGCATGACCCTGAAATCCTCGCTGGCCGGGCTCAAGCTTGGCGGCGGCAAGGCGGTGATCATCGGCGACCCGCACGCCGGCAAGAGCCAGGCATTGCTCCACGCCATGGGTGATTTCGTCGACAGCCTCGGCGGACGCTACATCACGGCGGCCGACTCGGGCACCGGTGAGCCGGAAATGCAGGCCTTCGCCCAGCGCACCCGCCACGTTATCGGCGCCACACCGCGCACCACGCTCGATGGCACTATCGCCAGCGGCGACCCGTCGCCGTCCACGGCACTCGGTGTGTTTGTCGGCCTGCGCGAAGCAGTGCGTCAGCGCCTCGGTCGGGACGACCTGACTGGCCTGAAGGTCGCCATCCAGGGCGTCGGGCATGTCGGGCTCGGGTTGGCTCGTCATCTGAAGGACGCCGGCGCCGAGCTGTGGGTCTGCGACATTTTCGATGCCAACGTGCAGCAATCCGTCGAAGAGCTGGGCGCCAACGCGGTGCGGCCACACGACATCTATGGCCTGGACGTAGATGTGTTCGCGCCCTGCGCCATGGGCGGCATTCTCAACGCCGAAACCTTGCAGAGCCTGCGTGCCCCGGTGATCGCCGGGGCGGCGAACAACCAGCTGGCGAGCCCGGAAATAGGCGTCGAACTGCAGCGTCGCAATCATCTCTACGCGCCGGACTACGCCATCAATGCCGGCGGCATCATCGACGTCTATTACCAGCGCATCGGCGGCAGCCCGGCACAGACGGACGCGCACGTTCGAGGCATCGCTGAAACCCTGCGCGAGATCTTCGAGCGCGCCGCCAGCAGTGGTGAGTCCACGTCGGTCGTCGCCGATCGGCTGGCCCAGGAGCGCCTCGGCGGCCAGCACGCGGTGCAGAAGCACCCACAGCGCCTGCAGGCGTAACGAGCATGAGGGCGGCCCAGGGCCGCCCGTTTTGTTTTCGGCAGCCCGAGTTGTTCTGCCGAGCATGTGCAAATCCCTGACAAAAACAACAAGCAGGAATCCGCAATGACTGACAAAAGCAGCATTGCCGCCGGCTCTCTCGGTGGCGTTCATACTCAGCAAAGCGCGGCGCGTGGGCTCTGGTCCTCACGCTGGGTGTTCTTCCTGGCCGCCACTGGCTCGGCGGTCGGCCTGGGCAATATCTGGAAGTTCCCCTACATCACCGGTGAGAACGGCGGCGGCGCCTTTGTGCTGGTGTACCTCGGCTGCATTCTGCTGATCGGCATTCCCTTGCTGATGGCCGAAGTGATGATCGGCCGTCGTGGTCGGCAGAACCCCGATGACGCAGTGGCGCGACTGGCGCGTGAGGCCGGCGCCAGTACCCGGTGGCGCATTGCCGGTTGGCTCGGGGGATTGACCGGTTTCCTCATTCTCAGCTTCTACCTGGTGGTGGCTGGTTGGGCGCTGTCCTATGTGCCGACCACGCTCAGCGGCGCTTTCGGTGGTGTGAGCGGTGACACCAGTGGTGAGATGTTCAATGGCCTGTTGGCCAGCCCGATGCGGCTGATCGTCTGCGGCACGCTGGTGCTGGCAGCGACCATGCTGATTGTCGGCTTTGGTGTGCGCGGCGGGCTGGAGCGCTCGCTGCGGTTCCTCATGCCCGGTCTGTTCGTGCTGTTGCTCGGGCTGGTTGGCTATGCTGCTGTGACGGGCGAATTCCTGCAGGCGCTGGAATTTCTGTTTGTGCCGGACTTCTCCGCGCTGACTGCCACCAGCGTGCTGATCGCGCTGGGTCACGCCTTCTTCACGCTCAGCCTCGGGGCAGGGGCGATGATGGTCTATGGCTCCTATCTGCCCGAAGGCACCTCGATTGCGAAAACCTCCGTGCTGGTGGCGCTGGCTGACACCGTCGTTGCGCTGCTGGCCGGTATGGCGATCTTCCCGCTGGTGTTCGGTAATGGTCTGGAGCCGGGCGCCGGCCCTGGGCTGATCTTCGTCACCCTGCCCATCGCCTTCGGCCAGATGCCGCTGGGCCAGGTGGTCGGTGGGCTGTTCTTTGTCATGCTGGTGATCGCCGCACTGACCTCGGCCATTTCCCTGAGCGAACCGAGCATCGCCTGGATGACCGAGCGCTTCCGCATGAGCCGTACTAAGGCGGTGCTGATCAGTGGCGGCCTGCTCTGGCTGCTGAGCCTGGGCAGCGTGTTCTCCTTCAACCTCTGGGCGGACTACCAGCTGTTCGGCAAGACCTTCTTTGACAGCCTCGATTATCTGACGACCAACTGGCTGATGCCCTTGGGCGGCCTGATGACTGTGCTGTTCACCGGCTGGGTGATGAAGGAACAAACGGTACGCGACGCCATTGGAATTCGGGACGGTGGACTGTTCCGTGCATGGTGGGTGCTGCTGCGCTTCGGCACCCCGCTGGCGATCGTCCTGGTGTTTCTCAACCTCAGCGGGCTGATCTAGGAGGCTCTTGCGCTGAGCCCGGTGCGTCGAAACCGGAGTTAAAAAAGGTGTGGTGCGGCGAGCTGTCGCACCGAGCCGTCAGGTTTTCGTTACGCAGCAAATGACGCAACCTCGTAGCCCTGCGCTCGCAAAGGGCCGTAACGAAATCCTTCCAGGCTGAGCATCCCGAAGTCGCCAGCCCTGCTACCGGCGGGCTTGTGCGGCTGGTCCGGGTGGTTTGTTATGGCGGCGGCCAAGCCAATCCTTCGACCTTGCTGGGTGATCAGCAGGGCAACCGGGATGGTCAAAGGATGTTGCCCGCCACAGAGAACCACGTACTGGGAGCGTTATGAGCAGTGAAACAACCACAACGGCCGGTTCGTCGCCCACGCTGAAGCTCTACGGCTACTGGCGTTCCAGCGCCGCCTATCGCGTACGCATTGCGTTGAACCTGAAAGGCCTCGCCTTCGAAAACTTGCCGGTGCATCTGGTCAAGGACGGCGGCCAGCAACGCTCGGCCGACTACAAGGGGCTCAATCCGCAGGGGCTGGTGCCCTTGTTGGTCGATGGCGACGAGCGCATCAGCCAGTCGCTGGCGATTCTTGAATATCTGGAGGAGGTCTTTCCGCTTCCGGCGTTGCTGCCGGATGACCCCGCCGACCGTGCTCGGGTGCGCTCGCTGGCGCTTCATATCGCCTGTGACCTGCATCCGCTGAACAACCTGCGTGTGTTGCAGTACCTCAGCGGCCCGCTGGGCATTGCGGACGAGGCGAAGCAGCAGTGGATCCAGCACTGGATTCACACGGGCCTCGCCGGTGTCGAGCAGGGGCTGGCTGCCTTCGACGGCAAGCTCTCACTCGGCAAACGGCCGGGCTATCTGGAGGCATGCCTGGTGCCGCAGGTATACAATGCGCGCCGTTTTGCCTGTGACCTCAGCCAGTATCCGCGCATTTTGCAGATGACCGAGCAGTGCGAATCCCTCGAAGCCTTTGCCAACGCAGCTCCGGAGGTGCAGCCCGACGCTCAATAGGTTCATCCGCCTTGCACTCCGTCGCGCCACAAGCGCGGCGGGTTCGATTCCGTCACAGATAACAACAAACAGGTGACGCATGACCCGTGAAAAACCCAAGAACCTCTGGCTCTCCCGCTGGGGCTTCATTCTTGCCGCGACCGGCTCCGCCGTCGGCTTGGGCAACATCTGGAAATTTCCCTACATCACCGGCGAGTACGGCGGCGGCGCGTTCGTGCTGATGTACCTGGCGTGCATCCTCGCCATCGGTATTCCGGTGATGATGACCGAGATCGCCATCGGCCGTCGCGGCCGCGGCAGCCCCATCGACGCGATTGGTCGGGCGGCACGCGAAAACGGCAGCAGCCCGTTGTGGAAAGGTGTCGGCGGCATGGCCATGGCGGCCGGCTTCCTGATTCTCTGTTTCTACGTGGTGGTCGCCGGCTGGGCCTTTGCCTATACGGTGAAGATGCTCGACGGCTCGCTCGCGGCGGGTTCCGTGGACGGCCTGGCGCAGGTGTTCGAGGCGCACAACGCCAATGCCCTGCAGTTGGGTGGCTGGAGTCTCCTCGTAGCGCTGTTGACGCTGTGGATCGTCGCCAAGGGCGTACAGGCGGGCATCGAACGCGCGGTGCGCTGGATGATGCCGGGGCTCGCGGTGATGCTGCTGATTCTGGTGGGTTATGCCTTTACCAGTGGCGGCTTCGATCAAGGCTTCGCGTTCCTGTTCAGCTTCGACACCTCCAAGCTCACCGGTGAAGCGCTGCTGGCCGCACTGGGCCACGCGTTTTTCACCCTCAGCCTGGCATCCGGGGCGATTCTGACCTACGGCTCCTACATCCCCGACGGACAATCCATCGCCCGCACCACCTTCATGGTCGCGATTGCCGATACGGCGGTGGCGCTGTTGGCAGGGCTGGCGATCTTCCCGATCATCTTTGCCAACGGCATGGACCCGACCGCCGGGCCCGGGCTGATCTTCATGAGCCTGCCGCTGGCCTTCCAGCAGATGCCGTTCGGCACGCTGTTCGGCGTGTTGTTCTTCGCCATGGTGTCGATTGCCGCGCTGACCTCGGCAATCTCGATGATCGAAGCCACGGTGGCCTACCTCAACGAGAAGCATGGCATCAGCCGTCTCAAGGCCGCCGTGGGCGCGGGTGCGGTGCTGCTGGTGATCAGCCTGCTGGCGATGCTCTCGTTCAACCTGATGGCCGGCTGGACACCAATGGGCAAGAACTTCTTCGACTGGCTCGACTACCTGACCTCGCGCTGGATGATGCCGCTGGGCGGGATCTTCATCGTGATCTTTGCCGGCTATGCGCTGCGCAGCGAGATCATGCGTGAAGAGCTGGATCTGCCGCCGCTGGGTTATGCGCTGTGGCTGTTCATGGTGCGCTACGTCTGCCCGGTGCTGATCACGATGGTCTTCCTGCACGCCCTCGGCTGGCTGGGCTTCGATCCGCTGGTGCGCTGGTACTGGATTGTCGGGGCCGTGGCTGTGCTGGCCATCCTCGGTGAGGGGTTGCGGCCGCGGGTCATGCCGGCTTTGGCAGGACGCTGACTTCGGCAGCGTTCTTGCTGGATTGACAGAACGGCATGTCTGCAAGGCATGCCGTTTTTGTTTGCAGGCTATTCAAAAAGGCGCTGTCAAAACGCCATGCCGCTCGTCTGAAACAGTCGTGAATTGCTTTGAAACCCCCGGCTGGCGCGGGTTGTAGCCCGTCTCGATCAGGCGATTTGCCTAAAGCTTGAGTCCCTGCGGCCGACATACGATCAAGCAGTGGACGCTACGTAAGGAAAGGATTGCCGATTCGATCCAGACCTATCCGGACACGCGCCATGCCTAGCCGTCTCAAATTCAGCCACAAGATTCTGTTGGCTGCGTCACTCGTCGTAATCGCGACGTTCGCCCTGTTCACGCTGTTCAACGATTACCTTCAGCGCAACGCCATCCGAGACAATCTCGATAGCTATCTGGATGAGATGGGTGAAGTCACCGCTCACAACATTCAGAACTGGCTGTCCGGTCGGATCCTGTTGGTGGAAAGCGCTGCGCAGTCCATCGCCAACGACAGCTCCGATCAGCGCGTGGTTGCTCTGCTCGAACAGAAGGCGTTCGCCTCAACCTTCGGCTTTACCTATCTGGGCGAGCAGAGCGGCCGCTTCACCATGCGTCCGGAAGACGAAATGCCCGCCGGGTACGATCCGCGCACCCGCCCCTGGTACAAGGACGCGGTGGCTGCTGGCGGAACGACCCTTACCGAACCCTATGTCGACGCGGCCACGGGCGAGCTGATCATCACGATCGCCACCCCCGCGCGCAGCGGCAGCCAGACGGTTGGCGTGGTGGGCGGCGACCTGGGTTTGAAGGCGCTGGTCGACATCATCAACGCGCTGAACTTCGACGGCATGGGCTATGCGTTTCTGGTCAGCGGTGACGGCAAGGTGCTGGTCCACCCGGACAAAAGCAAAGTGATGAAAACGCTGGCTGAACTGTATCCGCAGAACACACCTTCGATAACCGGCGATCTCAGCGAATCCGAGCTCGACGGCCAGGCCCGCATCCTCAGCTTCAGCCCCGTTCCGGGACTGCCCTCGGTGACCTGGTACGTCGGCATTTCCGTGGAAAAGGACAAGGCCTACGCGGCGCTGTCGAGTTTCCGTACCTCGGCGATCGTCGCCACTGTCATCGCTGTGGTGTTCATCATGGTGCTGCTGGGCATGCTGATCCGCGTGTTGATGCGGCCGCTGACCGACATGGGTCGCGCGATGAGCAACATTGCGGAAGGCGAGGGCGACCTGACTCGCCGCCTGACCGTGCAATCGCAGGACGAGTTCGGCACGCTGGCGCTGGCCTTCAACCGCTTCGTCGAGCGTATCCACGGCTCGATTCGCGACGTGGCCTCGGCTACCGAGCAGGTCAAT
Organism: Pseudomonas sp. 9Ag; assembly: GCF_902506445.1. Lineage (NCBI taxonomy): Bacteria > Pseudomonadati > Pseudomonadota > Gammaproteobacteria > Pseudomonadales > Pseudomonadaceae > Pseudomonas > Pseudomonas sp. 9Ag. The sequence continues at coordinate 3,527,295 of NZ_LR733836.1, read as the reverse complement.
GAAGTGGCGCAACGTGTACTGGCCGCCTCCAACTCGTCGATGATCAACTCCGACGAACAGGCCAGCCGCACCAACAGCGTCGCGGCGGCGATCAATCAACTCGGCGCCGCCGCACAGGAGATCGCCCGCAATGCGGCCGACGCTTCGCAGCAGGCAAGCGGTGCCAGTCACCAGGCCGAAGACGGGCGCAAGGTGGTCGAGCGCAACATCGAGGCGATGAAGCAGCTGTCGAGCAACATCAGCGCCTCCTGCCAACAGATCGAGCAGTTGAACACGCAGACCGTGGGAATCGGGCAAATTCTCGACGTGATCAAGGGCATCTCCGAACAGACCAATCTGCTGGCGCTCAACGCCGCCATCGAAGCGGCGCGCGCCGGTGAAGCCGGACGTGGTTTTGCGGTTGTTGCAGATGAAGTGCGCAGCCTCGCGCATCGCACTCAGACCTCGGCGCAGGAGATTCACGGCATGATCGAGAAGCTGCAGGTTGGTGCCCGCGATTCGGTGAGCACCATGACCGAGAGTCAGCGCCAGAGCGAGGCGAGCGTCGGCATCGCCAACCAGGCCGGTGAGCGCCTGGGCAGCGTGACACTCAGCATCGGTGAGATCGACGCGATGAACCAGTCGGTAGCCACCGCGACCGAAGAGCAGACCTCGGTGATCGAGTCGTTGAATATGGATATCACCGAGATCAACACGCTGAACCAGGAGGGGGTGGAGAACCTCCAGTCCACCCTGCGTGCCTGTGGCGATCTGGAACAGCAAGCGGCGCGGTTGAAGCAGCTGGTGGGGAGTTTTCGGATCTGATCCGGGGTTGATGAAAATAAGGGCGCTTCGGCGCCCTTTTTTATTTTGCCGAATTGGCGTTTCGGTGGTTCTAGCCAGTTGGCGGAGTGGGTTGAGGCATTGGTTTCGCCCTGCTGGGCGAGTCACTTTTTCTTGAGTGGCCAAGAAAAAGTAACCAAAAAGAAGGCCACCCCTGCATCCGGGTTTTGCTTCGCAAAACTTCCCTCGCTCCGGTGCTGCTCCGGGGGGCGGCGCGAAGGGACATCCATGTCCCATCGCGCCTCGCTCGGCATCCATGCCTCGCGCCCCCCTGCGCAGCATCTGCGCTCGGCCTCCTGAAGGGGGATCGGGTCCGAGTTGTCTGAAAGCTGTTAAGCAAGAGAAACGAAGCGCCTTGCTTGTTTCAATTTGTGCGGACTAGCAGACGACGCCGAACGCCCCTTTCAGGAGGCCGAATGGAGTCCGCGCGGAGGGGAGCGAGCGGCATGGATGCCGCGAGAGGCGTAAAGGGCCATGGATGGCCCTTGTACGCCGGCCCCCGGAGCGCGGATGGAATGAGGGAAGTCGAGCGCAGCGAGACCCGGATGTAGGGGGCAAGACCTTTTGGTTCCTTTTGGGGCAATTGCCAAAAGGGACTCGCCCAGCAGGGCGAAACCAATGCCTCAGCCAACTCAGTCTCGTAGGATGGGTGCAACCCATCGAACTCTTGCGATGGGCTTCGCCCATCCTACGCCTGGGCACCTTGCTTCTCTGCTGACGAACCGACTCACAGACGCCGCCGAACGCCCCTTTCAGGAGGCTGAGCGTCACCGGAGTGAAGGAACCCCGGCGAAGCCGGGGCCGGATGCAGGGGCAAGCGTTTTACTTTTTTGGCAATTGAAAAAAGTGAGTCGCCCAGCAGGGCGAAACCAATGCCTCGGCCAACTCCGTAATAGGCCGCATGCACAAGCTAAAAAATCTTCGCGAGCAAGGACTCGACGTCTCCCTTGCTCTTACGAAAAGCAACGAGGCATCAGGCTTCACGGCTTTGGCCGCCGCCAATGCCAATTGACCGATTCCCCCCTCCCACGGTCCAGATAAACCAAGGCCCCGCAAATCCCCGGGCCACCCGACCACAGGAGACTCCATGAAAGTCCTTATCGTCCTCACATCCCACGACAAACTCGGCGACACCGGCAAGCCCACCGGCTTCTGGCTCGAAGAATTCGCCGCCCCTTACTACGTGTTCAAGGATGCCGGCGCCGAGATCGTATTGGCCTCACCCAAGGGTGGCCAGCCGCCGCTGGATCCGAAAAGTGATGCGCCGGATGCTCAGACCGAGATGACCAAGCGTTTCAAGAACGATGCCGAATCCCAGGCACTGCTGGCCAACACCCGCAAGCTGGACGAGGTATCGGCAGCGGACTTCGATACGGTGTTCTACCCCGGTGGCCATGGCACGCTGTGGGATCTGACCGGCAATGCGACCTCCATCGCCCTGATCGAATCCTTCATCCAGGCGCGCAAGCCAGTGGCGGCCGTCTGCCATGCGCCAGCGGCGCTGGTGCAGGTGCGCGGCGTGGATGGTGAGTATCTGGTCAAAGGCAAGCGCGTCACCGGCTTTACCAACACCGAGGAGGAGGGGGTGCAGCTCACCGACGTGGTGCCCTTCCTGCTGGAAGACAAACTCAAGGAGATCGGCGGCGACTACAGCAAGGGGCCGGACTGGTCGTCCTATGTGCTGGTCGATGGCCTGCTCGTTACAGGCCAGAACCCGGCTTCCTCGGAAGAGGCTGCCCGTGAGTTGCTCAAACTGTTGAAGACCGGCTGAGCCTCGCTCAGCTCTACAGTCAGTTCGGCCATGCCAGGGAATCGGCGTGGCTGCAGGTCTCGAACAGCGGTTTGCTGAACAGATAGCCCTGCATCAGGCTGATGCCCAGGTCGCGCAAGGCCTTGCATTCGTCCGATGTTTCCACGCCCTCGGCGATCACCTGAATGCCTAGTTCGTGGCACATGCCCACCGTGCCGCGGACGATAGCCTGGCGCGAGTGGCTCTGGTCGATGCCTCGGATCAGGTCCATGTCCAGCTTGATCAGATCGGGCTGGAAGTCGGCAAGCAGGTTGAGCCCGGCAAAGCCGGCACCGAAGTCGTCGATGGCGGTGAGAAAGCCGATGCGCTGGTATTCACGGAAGACCTCGGTCAGCCACTTGGCGTCACTGATGCGCTCGCCTTCGACCGTCTCGAAAATGATCTGCTCGATGGGGAAGTTGTGCGCACGGGCAGCTTCCAGCGTCGAGCGGATGCACAGCTCCGGGCGATAGATGGCGTTGGGCATGAAGTTGATCGACAGCTTGCTCTGCATCTGGAACTTGGCCGCGGTCTTGATGGCCTTGACCCGGCAAGCCTGGTCGAAGCGGAAGCGGTTGTCCTCGGTCACCTGCGCCAGCACGCTGGGCGCCGGTTCGCCGTTCACGCCTCGAACAAGGGCTTCGTGAGCGAAGATCTCGCGCTTGGCAATATCCACGATCGGTTGGTAGGCGTAACTGAAGCGAAAGCCGAGACGCTCGCCACTCGCGCAGCTGGGGCAGGCCCCGTGCTCGCTGGCTGAATGGCAGGCGTATTGGTGCGGAGCAGGGTTACCGGCGGTGTTGCTATGAATCATGGGCGAGCTCGTTCGAAACCTATTGCTGAAGATAGCGGCTACCCTGGCTTTCGCTAGAGCCCGTTCGTCACCGGACCGGTCAGTCACGCCGGAATAGATAGCAGGGCTATATGGTAGGCCAGAATCGACCCAGCATGATGGCCAAATGCTACGACATAAAAACCCTGTCTGAGTTCCAGACCTTCAGAGAGGTGCTTTACGGTAGGAAGGTAGGGGTGAGATAGGCGTGCTCGGTTGACGACATTGCTTGAAGCGCGGGGAGGGCGTTGATGTTGAACCGAGCCGGTAAACGCAGAGACCGGCCGTGTCGGCCGGCCTCCGGGCTTCGAGCGAGTGGCGTGTGATCAGCCGGTAACGCGTGCGATGGCCGCAGCCAATTGGTCAAGCCGCGCAGCGTCCAGCCCGGCGATATTCGCCCGCCCGCTTTCGACCAGATACACCGCATCCTCTCGCCGTAGGCGCAGCACCTGCCCGGCGGTGAGGCCGGTGTAGGAGAACATCCCGCGTTGTTGCGCGATATGCGCAAAGCGCTCAGCCAACCCATAGGGTGCAAGCGCTTCCACCAGCCCCTGGCGCAAACCGGCAATGCGCTCGCGCTTGGCGGCGACTTCCTGTTGCCATAGCTGACGCAACTCGGGGTTGGAGAGAATCGTCGCCACTACAGCAGCACCGTGAGAAGGCGGTGTCGACCAGAGGTTTCGCGCCACCGAGGCGAACTGGCTGCGCACATCGATCAGCGACTCGCCGTCAGCGGCGACCACGATCAACGCACCGGTGCGTTCGCGGTACAGGCCGAAATTCTTCGAGCAGGAACTGGTGATCAGCACTTCAGGCAACGCCGCGACAAACAGGCGGACGGCCCAGGCATCTTCATCCAGGCCGTCGCCAAAGCCCTGATAGGCGAAATCGAACAGCGGCAACAGCTCACGGCGGCGCACGATCTCGAGTACCTGGCGCCAGTCGTCCCGGCTCAGATCGTAGCCGGTGGGGTTGTGGCAGCAGGCGTGCAGCAGCACCACGTCACCGCTGGGGATCTGCTCCAGCGCGGCGAGCATGGCCGGCACGTCCAGCCTGTTCTGCGCGTCGACGTAGGGATAGTGCTCAACCTTCAAGCGGGCCGCGGCGAACAGGGTTTCGTGGATCGGCCAGGTCGGGTCGCTGAGCCAGAGGCTGCGGCCCGGCAGGCACTTGGCGATGAAATCGCCCACCAGCCGCAGCGCACCGGTGCCGCCGGGTGTCTGGGTGCAACCGGCGCGGTGTTCGACCAGCGCCAGTGAGCCTTCGCCCAGCACCAGCTGCAACAGCTGCTCGCCGAACAGCGGGTCACCATGGCCGCCGATGTAGCTTTTGGTCTGTTCGCTGTCGATCAGCCGCTGCTCGGCAAGCTTCACGGCCTTGGGGATCGGCGTCAGGCCGAGGGCATCCTTGTAGACGCCAACACCGAGGTCGAGCTTGGCTGGATTGGGGTCTGCTCGATACGCATCGAGCAGCCCGAGAATCGGGTCGCCAGGCACCCGCGCCACGTCAGCGAACTGCTTCACTTGCGACCCTCGGCGTTTTTCGCGACCTCGTCGGTGCGCGCGGCCATGATGAAGTCGTTGCGATGCAGACCTTTGATCGAGTGACTCCACCAGGTCACGGTGACCTTGCCCCATTCGGTGAGCAGGCCGGGGTGGTGACCCTCAGCTTCGGCGATCTCGCCGACGGCGTTGGTAAAGGCTAGGGCGTGCTTGAAGTTCTTGAAGAGGAAGACCTTCTCCAGCTCCATGTGGCCGTCGCGGGTTTCGATGTTCCAGTCCGGGATCTGCTTGATCAGCTCGGCCAGTTCGTCATCGGACACCTTGGGTGCGTCGGCGCGGCAGGCTTCGCAGTGGGCTTGGGTGAGGGCGGTCATGGCTTGGTCCTTGTGGTGAGGGTCATAAGAGTTAAGCAGCGTAGGGTGGAAAGCCGCGAAGCGTTTTCCACGCGTCTGCTTCGGTCTTCACGACGTCGAGCAACAGCGCCATCCGAAACGATTGACGCGTGGATGAGCCTTCGGCGTCATCCACCCTACGCCGCTTTAGGTGGAAACTTCGGCTGGTGCAGGCCCAGCTTCATGGCGGTGCGGACGTGGGCCATGATGTCTTCATGGGCCACATCGAACAGCCGCTTGAGCTCCGGCAGAACGAAGTAGACCGGCTGCAGGATGTCGATGCGATAAGGCGTGCGCATGGCTTCGACAACATCGAAGACCTGGTGCTCGGGTTCGTCGGAAAGGCTGTAGAGCGTTTCCTTTGGCGAGGAGAGGATGCCGCCGCCATAGATGCGGCGGCCGGCTGAGGTTTCCACCAGGCCGAATTCGATGGTCATCCAGTACAGCCGCGCCAGGTAGACGCGCTCTTCCTTGGTCGCCTTGAGGCCGAGCTGGCCGTAGGTGTGAGTGAATTCGGCGAACCAGGGGTTGGTCAGCAGCGGGCAATGGCCAAAGATCTCGTGAAAGACGTCAGGTTCCTGCAGGTAATCCAGTTCTTGCGGGGCGCGGATGAAGGTGGCGACCGGGAAGCGCTTGCTGGCCAGCAGCTCGAAAAAGGTCTGAAAGGGAATCAGCGCCGGCACCCGGGCGACCTGCCAGCCGGTGGTCGCATCCAGCACACGGTTGATTTCGCCCAGCTGGGGGATGCGGTCATGGGGCAGTGCGAGCTGTTCGATGCCGTCCAGATACTCCTGGCAAGCGCGGCCGTCGAGCAGTTTCAGCTGACGTTCAATCAGGGTTTGCCAAACCGCATGTTCGCTGTCCGGATAGTGGATGTGGCCTTGCGCATCCGGTTCGCGGGCAACGTATTGAGTGGCTTTCATCTGACCTCCTGAGCGGGGCGGCCGCCTGAGTCTTTGTTGTTATGGAATGGCTCCATCTGAACGCGCTGCCACCGCTCTGGCGAGCCCCGTTGCCCTGGTAAGAAGCGTGAGCGGGGACTTGCTTTCGTAACGAAATGATTACAATTGGGCGCGTTCAGGCAAAAATCGCCTTGCTTGCGGGCGTATCTGTCAAATAATCTTGACGAAAATCAGCGGTGATCAGCAGAAAATCTGATACCGCCTATAACAACAAGCCCAAAGGCACCCTTGCATGCGTATCAAGATTCATTGCCAGAACCGCATTGGCATCCTCCGTGACATGCTCGAACTGCTGGTCGACTACGGTATCAACGTGGCGCGCGGCGAAGTCGGCGGTGAGCACGGCAATGCGGTCTACCTGCATTGCCCCAACCTGATGAACCTGCAGCTCCAGGCGCTGCGGCCGAAGATCGAAGCGCTGCAAGGCGTATTCGAGGTGCGCAAGGTAGGCCTCATGCCCAGCGAACGGCATTCGCTGGAGCTCAATGCGCTGCTGGGCGCGCTGGAGTTTCCAGTGCTCTCCATCGACATGGCCGGTGCCATCGTGGCGGCCAACCGTGCCGCGGCGCAGCTGCTCGGGGTTCGCGTGGATGAGGTGCCGGGCATGAGCCTGTCGCGCTACGCCGAGGATTTCGACCTGCCGGAGCTGGTGCGAGCGAACAAGGCACGCATCAACGGCCTGCGCGTCACCATCAAGGGCGATGTGTTTCTCGCTGACATCGCGCCGTTGCAGTCGGAGCATGATGACAGTGAAGCCCTGGCAGGCGCCGTGCTCACGCTGCACCGCGCCGACCGTGTCGGCGAGCGCATCTATAACGTGCGCAAGCAGGAACTGCGCGGCTTCGACAGTATTTTCCAGAGTTCCAAAGTGATGGCCGCCGTGGTCCGTGAAGCACGCCGCATGGCGCCGCTGGATGCGCCGCTGCTGATCGAGGGCGAGACCGGCACGGGCAAGGAGCTGCTGGCGCGCGCCTGTCACCTGTCCAGCCCGCGAGGGCAGTCGCCGTTCATGGCGCTCAATTGCGCCGGCCTGCCGGAATCCATGGCCGAGACCGAGCTGTTCGGCTACGGCCCTGGCGCCTTTGAAGGCGCGCGTCCGGAAGGCAAGCTCGGTCTGCTGGAGCTGACCACCGGCGGCACCCTGTTCCTCGATGGGGTCGGCGAGATGAGTACGCGTTTGCAGGCCAAACTCGTGCGCTTTCTGCAGGACGGCTGCTTTCGACGGGTGGGCAGTGACGAGGAGGTCTATCTCGATGTGCGGGTGATCTGCGCGACGCAGCTTGATCTGTCCGAACTCTGCGCCAGGGGCGAGTTTCGCCAGGACCTGTATCACCGGCTCAACGTCCTCTCGCTGCACATTCCCCCGCTGCGTGAATGCCTGGATGGCCTGGAACCGCTGGTGCAGCACTTCCTCGATCAGGCCAGCCGGCAGATCGGCTGCGCCTTGCCGAGCCTGTCACCCAAGGCGCTGGAGCGGCTGGCCGGCTATCACTGGCCAGGTAACGTGCGGCAGCTGGAAAACACGCTGTTCCAGGCGGTTTCGCTGTGCGAGGGCGGGGTGGTCAAGCCCGAACACATTCGCCTGCCGGACTACGGCTCACCGCAACCGCTGGGTGACTTCTCGCTGGACGGCGATCTGGACTGCATCGTCGGCCGCTTCGAAAAGGCGGTGTTGCAGGAGCTGTATCAACGCCATCCCAGCAGCCGGCTGCTGGGCAAACGCCTTGGCGTTTCGCACACCACCGTGGCAAACAAGCTGCGCGGATACGGGATCGGCAAGGAAGGCTGATCGCCGTTGCGGCGCAGCACCTGTCTGTAGGAGCCAGCTTGCTGGCGAAGCGGAGGTGGGCGCCGCAGAGGTGTTGCATTTGACGCACCGGATCGCCAGCAAGCTGGCTCCTACGAAAAGCAAGATTGTGCTCGTGTGATGGATTTGCATCCTGCTTCGGTGATCGCTGGCCCATCGCTACGGCTCCCAGCGGCCGCGGTAGCACGCACCTGTAGGAGCCAGCTTGCTGGCGAAGCGGAGGTCGGCCGAAGTCTCGGAGTTGTGTTCGCCGCCGCGGTTCGCGAGCAAGGACTCGGCGTCCCCCTCGCTCCAACGAAAGGCAAACCGTGTCCGCGCGGCAGGCTAATTCAGCGCGTGGGTTTGATGGTTTTCAGGCATTGATACGGCGGCGCCTGCTGCTGCGGTGCCGCACGTGTCTGTAGGAGCCAGCTTGCTGGCGAATCGGAGGCGAGCGTTGCACCTGTGATGTGCCTCATGCCTGGTTCGCGAGCAAGGACTCGGCGTCCCCCTCGCTCCTACGAAAAGCAACTCATGCGCAGCTGAAGCCCTGTGTGGTGCACGGGCTCACTGCTGTGAAGAGCAGCGAGCCGCGGTGCGGCTGGTCTAGTGCACGGCCTGTGTCACGGCATCGATCAGCGCTTGCAGGTCGATCGGTTTGCGCAGGTGCAGGGTAAAGCCGGCGGCCTTGGCCTTTTCCACGTCGCGCAGGGTGCCGTAACCGGTCAGGGCGATGCCGGGCGTGTCGGCATTGGTGTTGCCGCCGCGGATCGCCGTCATCATCTTGTGGCCGTCGATTCCCGGCATGCCGATGTCGGAGACGATCACATCGTAGGCGTTCTGCTCAGCGAGTTCGATGCCCTTGGCGCCGCCGTCGGCGGTGGTGACCTTGGCGCCTTCGCTTTCCAGCAGTTCGCACATGGTTTCAAGGATGTCCGGCGAGTCGTCTACCAGCAGGATGCGAATGCCGGCCAAGCCTCCCATATCCCCGTCGTGCTCCAACTCGCTGAGCTCCAGCTCGGTCTGCAGGTGGATCGGCAGCCAGACGCTGAAACGGGCACCGCGCCCGATGCCTTCGGAAAAGGCTTCGATACGGCCGCCATGGGCTTCTACCAGTTGCTTGACCAGCGCCAGGCCGATCCCCAGGCCATGCTTGGAGCGCTGCGCATGTTGCATTTCCGCCTGGCCGAACATGTCGAACACCTTGGGTAGGAAGTCTGCTGATATGCCTTCGCCGCTGTCGATGACATCCAGCCGCGCCTGTTCGCCGTCGCGCTCCAGCTGCATGCAGATGCGCTCGCCGCCTTTGGTGAACTTCCAGGCATTGTTCAGCAGGTTCCAGATGATCTGATCGAGCCGTGTCGGGTCGGCAAGAACATAGATCGGCTGCTCGGGTTTGAGCACCTCGAACGTGACGTTCTCGGCTTGCGCCAGCGGGGCGAACACCGCTTCGATGCCGCGCAGGACCTCTTGGTAATTCAAGGTCGAGAATTGCAGCTTGAGCTTGCCGGTACGGATGCGGGACACGTCCATCAGGTCGTCGATGATCCGTGACTGGCTGCGAACCGCGTTCTGAATCGACTGGGTTGCCTTGCGCAGGCTTGGGAAGTTTTTCGCGGCCTGGGAGCGCGCGACCAGGTCGGTGTTGAGCTGGATCAGGTTCAGCGGGTGCTTGAGCTCGTGCGACAGCACGGCGAAAAACTGATCCTTCTGCATGTTGGCAGCCTGGATGTTTTCCAGCTCGTTGCGCTGGTGGGCCTCCTGCTCGCGCTCCTCGGTGAGGTCGCGGGCGATCTTGGCAAAACCGATAACCTTGCCGTCGTTATCCACCAGCGGGTTGACCAGGCCGCTGAAAAAGCACCGACTGCCATCCTGACGCACATGCCAGCGCTCATCGGCGGATTGGCCTTGTTCAAGGGCACGCTGTCGTTCAGCGCTGGGCACACCCTGGTTGCGGTCCTCTTCGGTATAGAGCATGTCGATGCTCTTGCCGATCACATCCTGCTCGCCGTAGCCGAATATCTTCTCCGCGCCACGGTTCCAGGTGGTGATGAGGCCCTCACAGTTCAGCGTGATGATGGCGTAGCCCTTTGTGCTCTGTGCAAGGAGCTTCATATGGGCTTCACCGGCACGCAGGCTTTCTTCGGCACGGCGTCGGTCGGTGATGTCGATGAAGGTCAGCACGGCACCCTGGATGCGGTCATCCTGCGTGCGGTAGGGCACGAAACGCGCGAGGAACCAGCGGTTGTCGTCCTTGGACCTGACTTCCCGCTCGACCAGGTGCAACTCGTCGAAGGCTTTCGCAGCGTCCGCGTGCAGCCCGTGGTAGTCGAGACGATGGGTGATGTCCGAAAGTGAGCGGCCGGCATCGTTGCCGATCACGTTGAAGATTTCGCGTGCGCGGGGCGTGAACCACTTGATGCGCAGCTTGCGGTCGACAAAGACCGTGGCGATGTCGGTTGAGGAGATCAGATTCTGCAGGTCATCGTTGATCTTGCTGGTTTCGTCGACCTTGGCCTTGAGCTCGGAGTTGACCGTGGTCAGCTCTTCGTTGATCGACTGCAATTCTTCCTTGCTGGTCTCCAGTTCCTCGGTGGCTGAGCGCAGCTCCTCATTGATCGCCTGCAGTTCTTCGTTGGATGCACGCAACTCTTCAGTCGAGGTTTCCGAGTGCTCCATGGTGATCTGCAGCTGCTCTTTGGTCTGCTGCAACTCGGCTTCGAGCTGGGTCAGCACGCTGTCCTTGGTGTCGGAATGCTCCTGAGCACTGCTGTCCATGCAGGCTTCAACCTCATCGAAGATCACCAGCATGTAGTCGCTGCCGGCCTCGCTGTCGCGGAACGGGCGAACCACCATGTTCACGTAGAAGCTTCGGTCGTCGCGTTCCAGACGAACCCGTCGCGCTTCGACGCTCTTGCCGGTGTGAGTCGCCTGATACAGCGCGGTGCGCAGCTCGAGCCGCAGTTGCGGGTGTATCAGCGTCGTCAAGTTCAGCGAAGGCTCGCCGCCGACATAGCGCAGGAAGTTCCCGGCACGATCGGACATGTGCACGATATCCGCTTCTTGGTTAACGATGACGCTGGGCGGGGCGTACTGCTCGAGCGCACGCTGGTGGACATCGGCGTAGGAAAACTTGCGGTGGCGTTTTGAGGGTTCACTGAAGGGCGGGCGACTCGGTGCGCTCAGCGTAAAGCCGTGGTACGGGCCGGTGGGTGCGCGGCGCAGCGCGGATGACACTTCCTTGGCGCGATAGATGCGGTTCTTCTTGTCCACCGGCGTGAACAGCTGACTGCAGGCATCGGCGGTCTCGGAGCTGCCAAGGAAGAGGTAGCCGCCTGGATTGAGGGCGAAGTGAAACATGCGCAGCACTTCGAGCTGAATGTCCCTGTCCAGGTAGATCATCAGGTTGCGGCAGGAGATCAGATCGAGTCTGGAAAACGGCGGGTCACGCAGGATGTTGTGGCGGGCAAACAGGATCCGCTCGCGCAGCTCCTTCTGCATGCGGTAATGATCCTGTTCCTTGATGAAGTACTGTCGCAGCCGAGTGGGCGGCACGTCGGTCACGATGGCTTCCGGATAGACACCGGCGCGAGCGGTTTCCAACGCCCGATCATCGATGTCGGTGGCGAACACCTGCGAATGGATTTCTCCATGAGCATTGCTGACTTCCGCCTGGTCGTTCAACAGCATGGCCAGTGAATATGCCTCTTCACCGGTCGAGCAGGCGGCCGCCCAGACGCGAATCGATTTGTCTTCACTGTGCTGTTTGCGCTCGAACAACGAAGGAATGATGTCGCGCTCCAGCGCTTCAAACGCCTCGCGGTCGCGGAAGAAGTTAGTTACGCCGATCAGCATGTCGGCCAGCAGGGCCGGCGTTTCTTCCGGGTGGCTTTGCAGGTGCTTGGCGTAGCTGGGCATGTCGCGCAGGGCATTGACCTGCATGCGACGCTCGATGCGGCGCAGCACCGTGGCCTGTTTGTAATGACGGAAGTCGTGTCCGGTGCGGGCCCGGAGTGCAGCGAGAATCTCGCGCAGCGCCAGTTCGTTGGGTTTGGATTGCGTATGGGCCTGGGCGGATTCCAGTTCGCCCTGGTCCTCGTTGGCCTGTTCGGTGTCGCCCGGCGACGCGATCGGGTCCTGCCGGTTCAGCAGAACTTCCTGGTTGCGGCGCAGCTCGACCAGCCGCTCGGGCATGTCGGCAACCGGCAGCACGATATCCACCATCCCGGTTTCGATGGCGTTGCGTGGCATCGAATCGTATTCGGCATCTTCCGGTGTCTGCGCCAGGGTGACACCGCCTTGCTCCTTGATGCGGGCCAGCCCGACCGAGCCGTCGGCGCCGGTGCCGGACAACACAATGCCCATGGCGTGGGTGTGATGCACATCGGCCAGGGCGCGAAAGAACAGGTCGATGGCCACCTGAGCACCGCGCTCGCGCTCAGGCTTCGCCAAGCGCAAATAGCCGTCATTCATCGACAGGTCCATGGCCGGGGGAATCACGTAGATGTGGTTACGCTCGATGGGCACCGGCTGGGTGACCTGCAACACCGGCATCCGGGTGACATTTTGCAGGATCTTGTCGACGTTGCTTTCGTGCTTGGGTGAGAGGTGCATGATCACCACGAACGCCATGCCGCAGTCGCTGGGCATGTGTTCAAAGAGGGTCAGCAACGCCGTGAGGCCGCCGGCCGAGGCCCCGATCCCGACTACCGGGAACTTCAGGGTGCTGCGGGTGAGCTGGCTATTTTTCGGCGTGGACGCCTCATGGCTGGTGGTCATCAAATCCTCAGCATTATTTCCGGGTCTTTCCGGGGCGGGCGATATACAGGGAAGACAGCGAGACCTCGGATGGATTCCTTTGCCACCCCAGACACTGCTGAACGGATGATAAAGCTTCGCGATGCGGATTACTGCCAAAGAAACGGACAGTGATGAGCCGCAAGTGGAGTTAGCACTCGATGATATTTACCGCCAGCCCGCCACGGGCGGTTTCCTTGTACTTGCTCTTCATATCGGCGCCGGTCTGGCGCATGGTGCGGATCACCTTGTCCAGCGAGATGAAGTGTTTGCCGTTGCCACGCAAGGCCATGCGTGCCGCGTTGATCGCCTTGACCGCGCCCATGGCGTTGCGCTCGATGCAGGGCACCTGAACCAACCCGCCCACCGGGTCGCAGGTGAGCCCGAGGTTGTGCTCCATGCCGATCTCGGCCGCATTCTCGACCTGCTGCGGCGTACCGCCCAGCACTTCGCACAAGGCGCCGGCAGCCATGGAGCAGGCCACGCCCACTTCGCCCTGGCAGCCGACTTCGGCCCCGGAGATCGAGGCATTTTCCTTGTAGAGGATGCCGATGGCCGCCGCGGTCAGTAGGAAACGCACAACGCCGTCTTCGTTGGCGCCGCGGATAAAGCGCATGTAGTAGTGCAACAGGGCAGGCACTATCCCGGCGGCGCCGTTGGTGGGCGCCGTCACCACACGGCCGCCCGCGGCGTTCTCCTCGTTGACGGCCAGCGCGTAGAGGTCGACCCAGTCGAGTACGCTGAGTGCGTCACGCAGGTTGGCTTCGGGGTGCTCGCTGAGCTGACGGTAGAGGCCGGCGGCGCGGCGCTCGACCTTGAGCCCGCCGGGCATTACCCCTTCGGTGTTGCACCCGGCCTTTACGCATTCCTGCATCACTTGCCAGATCTTCAGTAGCCCCGCCCGTGTTTCGGCTTCCGAGCGCCAGGCGGCTTCGTTGGCCAGCATCAGCTGGCTGATGGATAAGCCATGCTCGTCGCATAACGCGAGCAGCTCGTCGGCGCTGTGAAAGGGATAGGGCAGGACAGTCTGGTCCTCGACGATGCGGTCGTTGCCAGCGGCTTGCTCGTCGACCACGAAGCCGCCGCCGACCGAATAGTATTCGCGGCTGCGCAACTGCAGCCCGGCGGCGTCGAACGCGCGAAAGATCATGCCGTTGGGGTGGAATGCCAATGGCTTGCGGATGAATTGCAGGTCATTGCCGGTCTCGAAGCGAATGAGTTTTTCGCCCAGCAGGCGCAGCTCGTGGGATTCGCGCATCGCTGCCATGCGAGGGGAGATGGCGTCGGTATCGACGTCCTCGGGCCGCTCGCCTTCAAGGCCCAGTAAAACGGCCTTGTCACTGCCATGGCCCTTGCCGGTGGCACCGAGCGAGCCGTACAGCTCGACCTTCAGGTGTTCGGTGACGGCCAACAGGTTGTCACGCCTGAGCCCCTCGGCAAACCGTAACGCGGCGCGCATCGGTCCCACCGTATGCGAGCTGGACGGCCCGATACCGATCTTGAACAGGTCGAATACGCTGAGTGACATGAAAGGCTCCGAAGCGAACAGGCTTGTATTCAGCCTAGACCGTCGCTGCCATCGGGCTGGTGCAAAAGTCGCCGTTGCGCTCGCTTTTTCAACGAGTCGCCTCGGTGCCGCCCCAAGGGTTGGCTTCGAGGCTGTTGTGCACGGCCGTCGCCGCCTGCGCCGCCTGGCCGATGGCAACACTCATCTGCTTCAGGCCCATGGTTACATCGCCGATGGCATAGAGGCCGCGCATGGTGGTTTGCAGGTGGTCGTCCACCCAGATGCCGCCGCACTCGTCACAGTCGACGCCCAGCTGCAGCGCCAGGTCGGAGCGAAACCGCGCGCCCAGGCTGGGGTAGATGATGTCGAAATGGTGCCGTTCGCCACTGCAGGTCAGCAGTTCGATCCCGGTCTCGCAGAGGTGTAGTGACTCGACGCGGTCGCTGATCACGCGGATATCGTAGTGCTCGGCCAGCGCGATGGCCTGGTCGCAGGCATTGGGCTCGCCATGCACCACCACCGTGACGCGATCGGTGAAGGTACGCAGGAATACCGCATGGCTGATGGCATTTTCTGCTTCGCCGTAGACCGCGACATTGTCACCGTCGACCTCATAACCATCGCAGATCGCACACAGCCGCACCTTGCCCTCACCGATGGCCTGCTCGACATCCGGCATGTCCGGCAGGGTGTCCTCGATCCCGGTGGCGAGGATAATCCGTCGGGTCACGCAGGTGGCATCGCCATAGCGCACGCTGAAGCCGTCGGCATGTGGCTCGATGTGCTCGACCCGGCCTTGCTCGAGCCGCGCGCCATAGCCCCTGGCCTGTTCACGCAGGCGGGCGAGCAGGTCATTGCCGTTGATGCCCGGCGGGAAGCCTGGGTAGTTATGCGATCGCGGTATCCATGAGGCACGGCTGGAGCCGGCATCGATGACCATGCAACTGCGGCGGAAGCGCGCGAGGTAGAGCGCCGCCGTCAGTCCGCCCGGCCCGCCACCGACTATCAGGCAGTCGATCACGGCGGGGTTTTGCGAGGAGGGGGTCGAAAACTCGTTCATGGCTGACCGGATGGCTGAGGGTGTTGCCTGTAGAAAGGGGCAGCGGATCGAAAGTTCGGCCGTTCCGATGAGTGAGATGTGCTGTTTTGAGAGCTGGTTGGACTTTCTGGTGCTTGTGCCATCAAGGGTGATGGCCAAGACTTTCCGCCTCGGTTGGCACAGTCGCTCCGCACCCGGTTCGACGTCACCCGCATTCCAATAAAGGCCAGGCGCCGACCGCCGCAGTCGAGATGATCTGGCTAACTCAAACCAAAGAATGGACCGACCACGCCACGGTGTGAGTCAGGTCCCGTCGTTATTCGATAACTGCTCGAACGGTGCTCACAAGGCGTCGATTCGGGCTATTCCCGTTGGGGGTCAGATGTTCAAGTCTTGTGTTGCTGCGTTGGTCGCGGTCCTGTGTGGGTTGAGTGCCTCGGTCATGGCGGCCGATGGGGAGCCTTTCGTTATCAAGTTCGCCCACGTGGTGGCGGACGACACGCCCAAGGGCAAAGGCGCCTTGCTGTTCCAGAAGCTGGTGCACGAGCGCCTGGCGGGCAAGGTCAAGGTCGAGGTGTACCCGAACTCGACACTGGTCGGTGATGCCGAGGAGATGCAGGCGCTGCTGAACAATGAGGTGCAGATCCTCGCGCCGTCCCTGTCGAAGTTTGGCAAGTACACGAAGAAGCTGCAGGTGTTCGACCTGCCGTTTCTGTTCGACGACGAGGCCGCCGTCCAGCGTTTCCAGTCGCGTGAGACGAGCCGTGATCTGCTGCGCTCCATGGCCGACTCGGGGATCTATGGCCTGGCCTACTGGAACAACGGTCTGAAGCAGCTTTCTGCCACGCAGGCGCTGCGTCTGCCAGGCGACGCCGCCGGCTTGGCGTTTCGCATACAGCCCTCGGCGGTACTGGAAGCGCAGTTCAATGCGGTCGGGGCCAAGCCGGTGGTGCTGCCGTTTGCCGAGGTCTACAAGTCGCTGCAGGCCGGTGTGGTCCAGGGCGCGGAGAACCCCTGGTCGAACATCGCCAGCCAGAACATGCACAAGGTTCAGCCGTTCATCACCGAGAGCAATCACGGGGTGCTCAACTATATGCTGGTGACCAGCTCGAAGTTCTGGATGAGCATGCCCTTTGCAGTACGCTCCGAGCTCGAAGGCATCATCCTCGAGGTCACCCAGGCGGTGAATAAGGAGGCCGCCGCGCTGAACCAGCGCGACCGCGACCGAATCCTCGCCAGCGGCAGCAGCAAGCTGATCGCCTTGACGGCCGAGCAGCGCGAAGCCTGGCGTGAAAAGATGATGCCGGTCTGGCAGGCCTACGAAAGCGAGATCGGCGCCGACGTGATCCGCGCCGCATTGACGGTCAATCGCAAGCGCTGATCCTCAGCCACTCGGCTCGCCGACATCCGGGGTCGGCGAGCGCGTTGTCGTTCCTTTCACCCGCCCTCGTTCCATCCCGCACTGTTATTAGCGCTGGCGCGACGGCCTTCCTGACGAAACGGTATTGCTTCCAGCCCTTCGGCAGCCGGGCAGCCTGTCACACAGGCATGCTGGTTCAGGGCAGTTGCCAGCCGGTTGACCTTCGACCTGGCGTTACCTCAACCGCCAGGCGACGGCAAGGCTTGCCTCCGACGGATGACGGTTATGGAATCGTCGATGCCGGTCTTGGCCGCTTAACGCCACCCTTCGGCTGTTAGCATTCTTGCGAAGCGCGTACCTGAGCTCGTGTGCAGCAGAGGGGCGTGCCGTCTTTGTGCTTGTTTCCGATGTGCCAACCCAGAATAAGGAGAACAGCAGGTGGCGACCAATCCTGGAAAGACCCCGGCAACGTCCGTGGAAAGCATTCCCGCACCGACCGGGGCGGCCAACCTGATCGATACCGACTACGTCATCGGTCAGGACAATATCAAACGCAAGTTTTTCGATGTTCACAGCAAGGTTTTCAGCATCTCCGCAGTGACAATCGTTTTCTTTGTGATCGTTACCCTTGCCCTGCGCAGCGAAGTCGAGCCGGTGTTTACCGCCATGCGCGACTGGCTGACTGGCAATCTGGCGTGGTTCTTCATCGGGTCGGCGAACATTTTCGTGCTGTTGTGCGTGGGGCTCATCCTCTCACCACTGGGTAAAGTTCGCCTGGGCGGCACGGATGCGAAGCCGGACTATTCCTATATCGGGTGGTTCTCCATGTTGTTCGCCGCCGGCATGGGCATCGGTCTGATGTTCTACGGCGTTTCCGAACCCATGTCGCATTTCTCCACGGCTATGGGCGGCACCACTGTAGAGAACGGCGTACGTACCGACTGGGCACCGCTGGGCGCCGCTGCTGGCGATGCACAGGCTGCGGCTAGCCTGAGTATGGCTGCCACCATCTTCCACTGGGGCCTGCACCCTTGGGCGATCTACGCCGTCGTCGCGTTGGCTCTGGCGCTGTTCTCGTTCAACAAAGGTTTGCCGCTGAGCATTCGCTCGATCTTTTACCCGCTGCTTGGTGAGCGGGTTTGGGGCTGGCCGGGTCATTTAATCGACATTCTTGCGGTATTTGCCACCCTGTTTGGCCTTGCTACATCATTGGGCATTGGGGCTCAGCAAGCGGCGGCCGGCCTCGAATCTCTGTTCGGTATGCCCAATACAGATACCAGCAAGGTGCTGCTGGTCGCGGGTATCACTGCCCTCGCGCTGATGTCTGTGCTGGCGGGACTGGACAAGGGGGTCAAGCGCCTGTCGGAATTCAACATGGTGCTGGCACTGCTGCTGCTGCTGTTCATCATCATCGTCGGCCCGACCTTGGCGATCTTCACCGGCTTCTTCAGCAACCTTGGTAGTTATCTGGTCAACCTGCCGGCGCTATCCAATCCGATAGGCCGTGCTGACGCCAACTTCAGCCAAGGCTGGACTGCGTTCTACTGGGCTTGGTGGATCAGCTGGTCGCCGTTCGTTGGTATGTTCATCGCCCGGGTCAGCCGTGGCCGCTCGGTACGTGAATTCCTGATCGCCGTCCTGCTGGTGCCATCGCTGGTATCGGTACTGTGGATGACCTCGTTCGGTGGCACCGCGTTGGGTCAGTTTGTTAACGAGGGCTTTACCGGCGTCCAGGATGCAGCGCTTGAGCTGAAACTGTTCGTCATGCTCGGGCAATTGCCGCTGGCGGAAATCAGCTCCTTTGTCGGCATTGTGCTGGTGGTGGTGTTCTTCATCACCTCGTCTGACTCGGGGTCGTTGGTGATCGATACCATCACAGCGGGTGGCAAGATTAACGCGCCGGTACCGCAGCGGGCATTCTGGGCTGTGTTGCAGGGTGGAGTGGCTGCTTCACTGTTGCTCGGCGGCGGTCTGGTCGCCTTGCAGGCCATGGCGGTATCCACCGGTCTGCCATTCACCGTCGTTCTGCTGGTTGGCTGCGTGTCCATCGTCAAGGGACTGATGAGCGAGCCTCGGTAGTGGCTTAGGCCTATGTCCAGGCGGCCCGGCCGCCTGGCAGGCGATCCGAAAAGGCGCGACCGTTAGTAGCGGTCGCGCCTTTTCAATTCCAAAGATCGCCTACCGCAGTGGTCGGTGGGTAATGAAGGGCCGACTGCGCCTGCAACAGCTCGGCGGTAGCCAGGGCATCGGTCAGGGCATGGTGGGCCTGGTACAGCGGCAGGTTATAGCGCAGGCGGCTGTCGGCCAGGCGGATCGATACGGGCCGCTTGGTGCTGAGCACTCGGCGCAGCCAGCCACGTCGGCGCGGGTGCAGCCGTGCTTCCAGCTGCATCGTATCGATCACCGGAAACTGCAGGCCTTCGCCCAGGAGGTGGTGCACGGCCTGGTCGAGAAAGCGCCGCTCGATGCTGCGGTAATGCACCACCATGATCCTGCCAGCCATTTTCTCCAGCAGTTCGTCGAGCACGTGGGCCAACCTCGGTGCGTTGCTGACATCCGAGTGCGTGATGTGGTGAAAGGTGATCGATTGACTGCTCAGTTCGCACACCGGCTTGACGACCCAATAACTGGCCTCGCTGCAGCGGATCCGCTGCAGGTCGAAGGGCATCAGGCCAAGGCTGACGATGGAGTCGCGCTGGCTGTCCAGGCCGGTGGTCTCGACGTCCAGAGCGAGCAAGGGCACCTGCTCCAGTGGCGTGTCGGCACTGACCGTACCGGCCTCGTAGAAACGGACCAGGCGCGGGTCGCGGGCCGTGCGCGCGAGCTGGGCAAACACGGCTGGCCAGTCGGGGGCCGTACGAGATCCGCTACGCTTCATAGCGGCCGGCTTGGAAGTTGGCCCGGATAGCGGAAGCGCAGGAACTGCTGCGCATTGCTGAGCACCTGGAAAGCCGACTTGAGGTTGTGTCGTTCGTTGGCGTCAATCTGTTCCGGCTCGATGTAGTTATCCGGCTCGCGTCCCTCCAGCAAGTCCATGGCCTGATGACGGATGCGCACGATGGAGAGGAATTCCAGGGCATTGCGCAGCTGGGTGATGGCGTCTTCGGTCAGCAGCTTGGTGGCCGCAATGGCCTCCAGACGGTCCTGGGAATTCTGCGCCTTGGAGCCGACCGCCAGAGCATGCACCCGGATCAGGTCGGTCAGCGGCGCGGTGCCGCGCCCCTTGAGGTTGATTATGTTGTTCTGCTGGCCGTCTTTTTCCATCACGAAGGTGCGGAAGAACCCTAGCGGTGGCGTGCGGTTGAGCGCGTTGCGTGCAAGGGCGGCGAGAAACAGCGGGTTGCTGCTGGCCTTTTGCGCGATCAGATCCTTGAGGCTTTCCACGAGTCCGGCCTCTCCGTAGACGCTGCTGAGGTCGAAGAAGATCGAGCTGTTGAGCAGCGTTTCAGGATTGGGTTGCTCGATCCATTGGGTGAAGTAGCCCCTCCAGACCCGCAGCGGTTGGCGCCACTTGGCGTTGCTCCCCATGATGCCGCCCTTGCAGTATGTGTAGCCGCAGGCTGCCAGGCCGTCGCTGACGAAGCTCGCCAGCTGCAGGAAATACTCGTCATGGATGCGCGGATCGAAACGGTTGTCGAGGACCAGGGCGTTGTCCTGATCGGTGACGATCAGTTGCTCGTCGCGTGCCATCGACCCCAACACCATGTAGCAGTAGGGCACTGGTGGCGGTCCCAGCCGCTGTTCGGCCAGCTCCAGCAGACGATGGGTAAGGCTGCGACCGATGCCGGACATGGCGCTGCCGATCATGTGTGCCGTGGCTTCTTCGTTGACCATGCGCAGGAAGGTGGCGCGCAGGTCCGGCACCAGGCCCTGCAGCTCGGCGACCGACTGTTTGTTGAAGATGCTGTTGACCAGATACAGGCTGCTTTGCGATTCGTATTTGATGATGTCCGACAGGTTGATCACCCCGACCGGGCGCTGGCGATACATCACCGGCAGGTGATGGATGTTGTTGCGCAGCATGCTGAGCATGGCCTCGAACACCGAATCGTCGGCCTGGATGGTGATCGGGTTGGGTGACATCACTTGGTCGACCGGCGTATCCAGCGGCAGTCCTTCGGCCAACACCCGCGTGCGCAGGTCGCGGTCAGTGGTGATGCCGGTCATGACCTGAAGGCTGGATGACTCGTCCGCGTTCGGCGACGGGCCGAGAATCACCAGTGAGGACACGCCATGCTCGGTCATCACCTGCGCGGCCTCCTGCACGCTGGTGCCCAGCGGCACGCTGACGGTGCGCCGGGTGACCAGCTTGCGGACCTTGATCTTCATCAGCTCGCTGGCCTTGCCCTGCGGCTCTTCCACCTTCAGGCGCGACTGGCCCTCGGCCTCGACAAAGTCGGCGAAGGCGTCATTGGCCTCGCACAGTTGCTCGAACAACAGGCCGGGAACGAAGTAAATCAGGCTGTCTTCAATCGCCCGTGCCGGCAGGCGCACCTTGTGGCCGCGCAGCAGGCCGAACTGGCCGAATACTTCGCCCTCGGACAGGCGGTTGTACAGTTCGCCGTTACGCCGGTAGACCTCAACGGCGCCACTGCGGATGTAATGCAGGTCCGAGATCGTCTCGCCGTAGCGAAGAATGTCGCTGCCGGCCTTGAAATAGCCGACCTCGATCTGTCGCGCGATTTCGTCGAGCGTGTCGTCCGGCAGACCGTCGAAGGGGGCGAAGCGACTCAGATGGTCGCGTATTTCGAGCAGCTCGACCTGCATGCGGGGGCTCCTGGCGGCACGCTGTTGATGCATTGAAGCACATCGCCGTAGCGACCAGCGTCAGTGAGCACGGACGCGGGTCGCAGGCAGGCAGTCGCATGTCGTTCGTTGCGTGTATCGCTGCGCTGTCGAGGTCCTGGGGCGCTCGATGACGGCGCGACAGACTTTCGGGCAATCAGGCCATCGGCTCGCCGGCATAGCAGGTGGGCGATGTGGGCGCGCCACGTCGCCCCAGCTCCTCTTCCAGCCACTCGGCGAGCACCTGCGCGTTGTTGTGCTGTTCATCGCGCGCGGCGTAGACCAGCGTCAGTGGACCTCTGGCCGCGATGTCCAACAGCGGCCACCAGTGCTCCGGGTGGCTCGCCAGTTCACGCCGGTACGCTTCCCGAAAACTCTCGAAGGTCAGTTCGCCAGCCTTGAAGGCGCGCCTCAGTTCGTTCGAGGGCGCCAGCGTCTTGCACCAGTCATCCAGCGCCAGCGTTTCCTTGCGCCGGTTGCGTGGCCATAGGCGATCGACCAGCACCCGATGGCCGTCATCAGGTGCAGGCGGCTCATAGGCGCGTTTGCAGTGGATCACTCGGTCGGCCTCCTTGATAAGGAGTATCTGAGTATGTGGTGAAAAGTACCTAACATAATGGTCTTTGGTACCTATTAAGGCGGGGTAAAAAATACATACACCTAGTTAAGTAGTTGAATTCAAATGCTTTTAAAAGCGGCACGCTTCATGACTGTGTACAGGGGAACGACACAACACACAACGGAGCATTGCATGAAGAATCTAGTCGCTTTGGTTACCTGCGCAACCCTGCTGGTCAGCTCGCTGGCTGGCGCCGCTGAGGTGGTGTCGGCGCATGAGGACCGCGTTGTCGGTGGTGGTTTCGGTGGGCTCAGCGGATTCATGCTGGGAGCAGCTGCTGGCGGACCCATCGGTGCGCTGATCGGTGGTGGCCTGGGCTATCTGGCCGGGCAGGGGGGCAGGAGGCGGCCGGGCTGGAGCAAACCCTGTATGTGATCGAGAAGGACGATGGCAGTCGGACGCGGTTGCGGACGTCGAACAACGGTCTGCTCGCCGGACAGCAAGTGCAACCCGAGGGCGGCGACCTGACGGCACTGAATCGCTAGCCTGTTCTGCCGGTGGCTTTGCTAGGCTGGCCGGCATCACAACCGAAGGAGCCGTGATGAGCTATTCCCTGCTGCATGTCATTCATCTGCTGGCGGCCATTTTCTTCATCGGCACCTTGTTCGTCGAGGTCGCGGTGCTCAGCCGCGTGCGCCAGCAGATCGAGCCGGAGCTGATGCAGAAGGTCGACAAGGCGGTCGGCGCACGTCTGCGGGTGGTGCTGCACTGGGTCGTGCTGTTTGTTTACGGCGCCGGTATCGGTCTGGCCTGGTATCACCGCCAGGTGTTGGCCGACCCCTTCGCCAGCAGCTTCGCGACCTTGCTGTCGCTGAAGATCCTGTTGGCGGTGGGTGTCTTTTTCACCTTTGGCATGGTCGCCATGCTATTGCGCAGCGGGCGCATGACGCCGGCTCGCTATCGGCGCATCCACTGGGCGATCTTCGCGCAGATGGTGGGCATCGTGCTGCTGGCCAAAGGGATGTTCTACCTGCACTGGTAAGCGTGGGCCTAGTGCATCGGCGCCTGGCAGACGATGACCTCGGTCAATGCCGCGGCGCTATCAGCGACCGTGATTGGCGGCTGATTCAGCCGCTTTAGACTCGTTCTTTTTCCTGCTAACCGCGCCTATGGTGATTGCATTCCTGACCCGTCAGATCGCCGAGGTATCCGATGCATTTTGCCTATAGCCCACGTGTCGAAGCGCTGCGTCAGCAGCTTCTCGCGTTCATGGATCAATACATCGTGCCGCGTATCGGAGCCTGGCATATGGAGGTCGCGGCCGGCGCTTACCCCGTCTCCTTCATGGAGGATCTCAAGGCGCTGGCGCGCTCGGAAGGGCTGTGGAACCTGTTCCTGCCTTCGCTCGGCGAGGATGAGCCGGGCATGGCGCTGCGCAATCTGGAGTACGCGCCGCTGGCGGAGATCATGGGGCGCGTGCACTGGGCGTCGGAGGTGTTCAACTGCAATGCGCCGGATACCGGGAACATGGAGCTGCTGCACATGTTCGCCACGCCGGAGCAGCGCCAGCGCTGGTTGAATCCCTTGCTTGACGGAGAGATCCGCTCGGCCTTCGCCATGACCGAACCGGACGTACCGTCCTCCGATGCCACCAATATCCAGACACTGATACGCCGTGATGGCGACGACTACGTGATCAATGGACGCAAGTGGTTCATCACCAACGCCTCGCACCCCAACTGCAAGCTGCTGATCGTGATGGGCAAGACCGACCCGGGTGCGGAGCCCCATCAGCAGCAGAGCATGATTCTGGTGCCGTTCAACACGCCCGGTGTCGAGCTGGTGCGCAACATCCCGGTGATGAATCACCTGGCGCCGGAGGGCCACAGCGAACTGGTCCTGCGCAACGTGCGAGTGCCGGCAAGCAATCTGCTGGGCAAGGAGGGCGAGGGGTTCATGATGGCGCAGGCGCGGCTTGGGCCGGGGCGTATTCACCACTGCATGCGCTCGATCGGCATGGCCGAGCTGGCGCTGGAGCTGATGGTCGAGCGCTGCCAGGAGCGCAAGGCGTTCGGCAAGTATCTGCAGCAGTACTCGAATATCGGCGACTGGATCGCCGAGTCGCGCATCGAGATCGAACAGGCGCGTCTGCTGGTCTTGAAAACCGCCTGGATGATCGACGAGGTCGGCGCCAAGGCGGCGCGAAAGGAGATCTCGATGATCAAGGCATTGGTGCCGAGAATGCTGACCAACGTTACCGATCGCGCCATGCAGGTCTATGGCGCAATGGGCCTGACGCCGGACACGCCGTTGGCGGACATGTGGACCGGCGGGCGGGCCTTGCGCTTCGCCGATGGTCCCGATCAGGTGCATCTGCGCAGCATCGCCAAGATGGAGTTCAAGGCCAGCGAGGCCAATCGTGGCGCAACGGCGGCTTACCTGACACCGCCTGGACGCAATGCGTAGGGTGGATGTTGCTTCTTACATCCACCGTGGCCCGGGTTGGTGGATCGATGAAGCGTGGTCCACCCTACGAGCCGTCACCCAGTATGGCGGCGGCCTGACCAGCGCAGTGGGTGGGTGACGCGACGTTCGCCTTTTGCGCTGGTCGTTAGGGCGGCGCGTCGCGCCGCTCACCCTGCCTTGCAATTTGATGCACTTAAAGCAGGCTGCGGTTTCAGCCCGTTAGGGTGGGACGGGCGGGCGGCGTTCAGCTTCAGCCCACCGCGGTAAGACGTGCACTGTCGGCCTCCGGCAGGCGCCCAAAGCTCTGATGCATGCGGCATGCGGCATGCGCACGAGCGCTGGTGGGCTGAAGCCCACCCTACGGGCCCACATTCCTGATGTTATGAGCTGCAGCAACTGGGCGGAGCGCCGAGCTTCGCTGCGCCCAGTAGGAGCGAGCCTGCTCGCGAATCCCCAGCACAACTCTCCCTGCGCATTGACATGGCTCAATGCAATCACCGCTGCCGGCCAATCTTGATAGCCGTCAAGGAGAGGGTGGGGGACCGCTGCCTACCATCGGCTCACATTCGCAACATCAAGCAGGTCGCTCATGAAGTCCCTTCTCTCTTTCGCAGCTGGCACCAGAGGCGCATGGGGGCTCGGCTTTGCTCTGCTGCTGGCGCTGATGCTCAGTGCGTTCACCCAGGCCAAGGACTACGAGGCCGAGCAACAGCGCATCGAGCAGTTCTTTCCAGGCGCCGAGGCCTCTGCGGCAGAAGGTGATTACCAGGTCCGCACCCTTACCAAGAACGACGAGGTGCAGGGCTACGCGTTCCAGACCATCAACGTGGTCGATATCCCGGCCTACTCCGGCAAGCCCATCAACCTGCAGGTGCTGCTCGATCCACAGGGTGTGATCGTCGATGCCTACGTGCTCGAGCACCATGAGCCCATCCTGCTGGTCGGCATTCCGATTGAAAAACTTCACGCATTCACAGCCAAATACGAGGGGATCAAGGTCGATCAGCGGGTCGTGGTCGGCCATTCCAGTGACGAGAAGGCAGTCACCATCGATGCGGTCACTGGCGCCACCGTTACGGTCATGGTGGTCAATGAAATCGTCATGCGCGCAGCCCATGACGTTGCCGTGTCGCTCGGGCTGGTGGAAGAAAAGGCCGGTGCGACGCAAAAACCCGCCACCGTCCGCGAGGACTATTACGAGCCCGCCAGCTGGAGCGAGCTGACCGGCAATGGCGCGATTCGCCGCCTGCACCTGACCAAGGGCGACATCGATCAGGCGTTCAAAGGCACCGAAGCCGAAGGCATCGACGAGGCCGCACCGGAGGAAGTCGGGGAGACCTTCATCGACCTCTACGCCACCCACCTGAACCCGCCCACCATCGGACGCGCCCTGCTCGGCGACGCTCACTACGCCGACCTGAAGGGGGAACTCAAGCCTGGCGAGCACGCTGTCGCGGTCATGGCAAGTGGCGAGTACTCGTTCAAAGGCTCGGGCTATGTACGGGGCGGGATCTTCGATCGGGTGCAGCTGCGCCAGTTCGGCAACGTGATCAGCTTCCGCGACATGGACTTCCAGCGTCTCGACGACGTGTACGCCGAAGGCATGCCGGATTTCAGCGAAATGGCGGTGTTCATCGTCCGTGAGCATGCGGCGTTCGATCCCGGCTCGCCCTGGACGCTGGAGCTGCTGGTGCGCCGCCAGACTGGCCCGATCAGTGGCATGTTCACCAGCTTCGAACTGCCCTACCAGATGCCTGAGCAGTACATCGAGCGCCCGCAACCGACTGCCGAAGAACTGGCGGCAGCCGAGGAGGCCAACCGGCCGATGTGGGTCAACATCTGGTATCAGCAGAGCTTCCAGATTGGCGTGATCCTGGCCGCGCTGCTCCTGCTGACCGTCATTCTGTTCATGCAGGACAAGCTCACCCAGCACCCCAACTTCCTGAAGAAGCTGCGTCACGGCTACCTGATCTTCACTGTCGTGTTCATCGGTTGGTATGCCCTGGGCCAGCTGTCAGTGGTCAATGTGCTGACCTTCGTGCATGCGCTGGTGCAGGACTTCCGCTGGGAGCTGTTCCTCACCGATCCGGTGATCTTCATCCTCTGGGTGTTCACCGCCGCCAGCATCCTGCTCTGGGGGCGTGGGGTCTTCTGTGGCTGGCTGTGCCCCTTCGGTGCGCTGCAGGAGCTGATCAACGAGGCCGCTCGCAAGCTCAAGATTCGTCAGTACGAAGTGCCCTTCGCGGTTCACGAGCGGCTCTGGGCGATCAAGTACATCGTGCTGCTGGTGCTGTTCGGCATCTCGCTCGAATCGATGACGATGGCCGAGCAGGCCGCCGAAGTGGAGCCGTTCAAAACAGCTATCACCCTCAAGTTCGACCGCCAATGGTGGTTCGTCGCCTACGCCGTGGCCCTGCTGGCGATCAACATCTTCACCCGCAAGGTGTACTGCCGCTACGTCTGCCCGCTGGGTGCGGGTCTGGCGATCACCGGGCGCTTCCGCCTGTTCGACTGGCTCAAGCGGCGCAAGGAGTGTGGCAACCCCTGCCAGGTGTGCGCCAACGAATGTGAAGTCCAGGCGATTCATCCGGACGGGCACATCAATCACAACGAGTGCCACTACTGCCTCGATTGCCAGATGACCTATCACAACGAAAACAAGTGCCCGCCGCTGATCCTGAAGAACAAGCGCAGCAAGCGCGGCAAGAAAGCCCCGGCCGGCCCGACGCTGATCCCTGTAGTGCAAGTGGTAGACCCGTAGAGCGACACGCCTGATCGCGAGCGCTCGCAACCGATCGTTTGACCTGTCCGTACACGATAAGGAGCAAGACCCATGAGCGACAAGAGCAAGAACACCCCCGAAACGCTGGAAAAGAGTGGCCTGAGCCGCCGCGGTTTCCTTGGCGCCAGCGCGCTGACCGGCGCCGCAGTGGCCGCCACTGCCTTTGGCGGTGCGGTCATGAGCCGCGAAACCTGGGCGGCCGCCGTCAAGGACGCGCAGCAGAAGATCCACGTCGCGCCGGGCGAGCTGGACGACTATTACGGTTTCTGGAGCGGCGGCCACCAGGGTGAAGTGCGCGTTGTAGGCGTGCCCTCGATGCGTGAGCTTATGCGCATCCCGGTGTTCAACGTCGACTCCGCCACCGGCTGGGGTTTGACCAACGAAAGCCGCCACATCATGGGCGACAGCGCCAAGTTCCTGAACGGCGACTGCCACCACCCCCACATCTCGATGACTGACGGCAAGTACGACGGCAAGTACCTGTTCATCAACGACAAGGCCAACAGCCGCGTTGCGCGTATCCGTCTGGACATCATGAAGTGCGACAAGATGCTGACCGTGCCGAACGTCCAAGCCATCCACGGCCTGCGTCTGCAGAAGGTGCCGCACACCAAGTACGTGTTCGCCAACGCCGAATTCGTCATTCCGCACCCCAACGACGGCAGCTCCTACGACCTGCAGGCCGAAAACGCCTACACCATGTTCAACGTCATCGACGCTGAAAAAATGGAAATGGCCTTCCAGGTCATCGTCGACGGCAACCTGGACAACACCGACGCCGACTACACCGGCAAATATGCCGCCTCCACCTGCTACAACTCGGAGAAGGCCACCGACCTGGGCGGCATGATGCGCAACGAGCGCGACTGGGTGGTGGTGTACAACATTCCGCGTATCGAGGCGGCGATCAAGGCTGGCAAGTTCAGCACCGTTGGCGACTCGAAAGTGCCCGTAGTCGACGGCCGCGCCGGTTCGGAATTCACCCGCTACATCCCGGTGCCAAAGAACCCCCACGGCTGCAACACCTCGTCCGATGGCAAGTACTTCATCGCGGCCGGCAAGCTGTCACCGACCGTGACCATGATCGAGATCGCCAAGCTCGATGACCTCTTCGACGACAAGCTGAAGGACCCGCGCGACGTGGTCGCCGCCGAGCCTGAACTGGGCCTCGGCCCGCTGCACACCACCTTTGACGGTCGCGGCAACGCCTACACCACGCTGTTCATCGACAGCCAGGTGGTCAAGTGGAACATGGCCGACGCGGTGCGCGCCTACAATGGCGAGAAGGTCAACTACATCAAGCAGAAGCTCGACGTGCAGTACCAGCCGGGTCACCTGCATGCCTCGCTGACCGAAACCAGCGAAGCCGATGGCAAGTGGTTGGTTGCGCTGTGCAAGTTCTCCAAGGACCGCTTCCTGCCGACCGGCCCGCTGCACCCGGAAAACGACCAGCTGATCGACATCTCCGGTGAGGAAATGAAGCTGGTGCACGACGGCCCGACCTATGCCGAGCCGCACGACTGCATCCTGGCGCGCCGTGACCAGATCAAGCCGCAGAAGATCTGGAAGCGGGACGACCCGTTCTTCGCACCCACTGTGGAAATGGCGAAGAAGGACGGCATCAATCTGGAGACCGACAACAAGGTCATCCGCGACGGCAACAAGGTGCGCGTGTACATGACCTCGATGGCGCCGACCTACGGCCTGACCGAGTTCAACGTCAAGCAGGGCGACGAAGTCACCGTGACCATCACCAACATCGACCAGATCGAGGACGTGTCCCACGGGTTCGTCATGACCAACCACGGCGCGAGCATGGAAATCAGCCCGCAGCAGACCTCGTCCATCACCTTTACGGCCGACAAGCCCGGCCTGCATTGGTACTACTGCAGCTGGTTCTGCCACGCGCTGCACATGGAAATGGTCGGCCGCATGATGGTCGAGCCGGCGTAACACAACCGGGCGGGAGCGATCGCTCCCGCCCTTCACCTGCCTGGAAGCTGAAGAGGAACAACGCTGTGCTCAGATCTCAGGCGATATCCACGTTTCAACCGCTGGCAGCGTTGCTGCTGGCCCTGTTCTGCGGGGTGGCCGCGGCGGCTCCGCAACCCATTACGACCCTTCCGCTGGAGGCGGAAGAGGGCAACCGCTGGCGCCTGCCAGCCGGCGAATACACCGGCCAATTCATCATCGACCAGCCCATGGAGCTGCGCTGCGAGCCCGGCGCCGTGTTGCAGGCGCAAGGCGAGGGCAACGGCCTGCTGATCGAGGCATCGGATGTCACGGTCGAGGGCTGCACGCTGCTCGACTGGGGACGTGACCTGACGGCGATGAACGCCGCCATCTTCGTCCAGCCCAAGGCGCAGCGTGTGGTGATCCGCGACAACCAGCTGCGCGGCGCAGGCTTTGGCGTCTGGGTCGACGGCTCGAAGGATGTGAGCCTGATCGGCAACAGGATCGAAGGCGACACGAGCATCCGTTCCCAGGACCGTGGCAACGGCATCCATCTCTACGCGGTAAGCGGCGCACGGATCATCGACAACCAGGTGCGCCATACCCGTGATGGCATTTACATCGACACCTCCAACGGCAACCACATCGAAGGCAACGTGCTGGAGGATCTGCGCTACGGCGTGCATTACATGTTTGCCAACGACAACAGCGTGATCGGCAATGTCACCCGCCGCACCCGCACCGGCTACGCGCTGATGCAAAGCCGCAAGCTCGAGGTCATCGGCAACCGCTCCGAGGGGGATGAGAACTACGGCATCCTGATGAACTACATCACCTACTCGACCATTCGCGACAACCTGGTCAGCGACGTGCGCAGCGGCTCGACCGGCGACAGCATGATCTCTGGCGCCGAGGGCAAGGCGCTGTTCATCTACAACTCGCTGTTCAACACCATCGAAGGCAACCGTTTCGAGAAGAGTGCCCTGGGCATCCACCTGACCGCCGGCTCGGAAGACAACCGCATCGCGGGCAACGCCTTCATCGGCAATCAGCAGCAGGTCAAGTACGTGGCCACCCGCACGCAGGAATGGTCCATCGACGGCCGTGGCAACTACTGGAGCGACTACCTCGGCTGGGACCGCAACAACGACGGCCTGGGCGACCTGGCCTACGAGCCCAACGACAACGTCGACCGCCTGCTGTGGCTCTACCCGCAGGTACGGCTGTTGATGAACAGCCCGAGTATCGAGGTGCTGCGCTGGGTACAGCGGGCCTTCCCGGTGATCAAATCACCCGGCGTGCAGGACAGCCACCCGCTGATGCAGCCGCCAACCGAACCATCGACAAGCAAAACGCAGGAGCCAACGCCATGAGCGCTGTAGAGATCCAGGGCGTGAACCAGCGTTACGGCAGCATGACCGTGCTGCATGACCTAGACCTGACCCTCGGCGAGGGCGAGGTGCTGGGCCTGTTCGGCCATAACGGCGCCGGCAAGACCACCAGCATGAAGCTGATCCTCGGCCTGCTCACGCCCAGCGAAGGGCAGGTTCGCGTGCTCGGTCGAGCTCCGCATGATCCCGAGGTCCGTCGCCAGCTGGGTTACCTGCCGGAAAACGTGACCTTCTATCCGCAGCTCAGCGGCCGCGAGACGCTCCGCCACTTCGCCCGGCTGAAAGGCGCATCGCTGGGGCAGGTGGATGAATTGCTGGAGCAGGTGGGCCTGGCCCACGCCGCCGAGCGGCGCGTCAAGACCTATTCCAAGGGCATGCGCCAACGCCTCGGTCTGGCTCAGGCGCTGCTCGGCGATCCGCGGCTGCTGCTGCTCGACGAGCCCACGGTGGGACTCGACCCCATCGCCACCGGCGACCTCTATCAGCTGATCGACCGCATGCGCCAACGCGGCACCAGCGTCATCCTCTGCTCGCATGTGCTGCCGGGCGTCGAGGCACATATCAATCGGGCGGCGATTCTCGCCAAGGGGCGGCTACAGGCGGTCGGCAGCCTGGCTCAGCTGCGCGTCGAGGCCGGGCTGCCGGTGCGGATTCGGGCCAGTGGTATCGGCGACAGCGCTGGCTGGTTGCAGCGTTGGGACGCCGCTGGGCATAGCGCGCGTTCGTTGGGCGAGCGCAGCGTCGAGGTATCAGCCATCAACGGTCACAAGCTGCCGCTGCTGCGCGAACTGCTGGGCGAAAGCGAGCCGGATGACATCGAGATTCACCAGCCATCGCTTGAAGACCTGTATCGCTACTACATGCAGCGCGCCGGTGACGTACGCGCGGCGGAGGGCACGCTATGAACCAGATCTGGAACATCGCCCGCAAGGAATTCAGCGACGGTTTGCGCAACCGTTGGTTGCTGGCCATCAGCCTGTTGTTCGCGGTGCTGGCAGTGGGCATCGCCTGGCTGGGTGCTGCCGCGTCAGGGCAGTTGGGCTTCACCTCGATTCCGGCAACGGTCGCCAGCTTGGCAAGTCTTGCGACCTTTCTGATGCCGCTGATCGCACTGCTGCTGGCCTATGACGCCATCGTCGGCGAGGACGAAGGCGGCACCCTGATGCTGTTGCTCACCTACCCGCTGGGGCGCGGACAGATCCTGCTGGGCAAGTTCGTCGGCCACGGTTTGATCCTGGCACTGGCAGTGCTGATCGGCTTCGGCTGCGCCATGCTGGCCATCGCTGCGCTGGTGGAAAATATCGAGATCGGTCTGCTGCTCTGGGCCTTCGGCCGCTTCATGATTTCCTCGACACTGCTGGGCTGGGTGTTTCTCGCCCTGGCCTATGTGCTGAGCAGCAAGGTGGGCGAGAAGTCCAGTGCCGCCGGGCTGGCGCTTGGTGTGTGGTTTCTCTTCGTGCTGGTGTTCGATCTGGTGTTGCTGGCGCTGTTGGTGCTCAGCGAAGGCAAGTTCAACCCCGAGCTGTTGCCCTGGCTGCTGCTGTTCAACCCGGCTGATATCTACCGTTTGATCAATCTGTCCGGCTTCGAGGGCGGCAACGCCATGGGCGTACTGGCGCTGGGTAGCGATCTACCGCTGCCGGCCGCCGCGCTCTGGCTGTGCCTGTTGCTCTGGGTAGGTGTTTCTCTGCTGCTGGCCTACGGCGTGTTCCGCCGTCGTCCTGCATGACCACGAAAAGGAAACTGTAACGATGAATGCGCTATATAGAGCGTCACGCGTACTGGTCACCGCTGCATTGATGCTCGGCCTGGCCGCTTGCAACGAAGCCGAGCAGAGCGAGCAGCTGCTTGAACCCGTCGCCTTTCACAGCAGTGATGAATGCCATGTTTGTGGCATGGTGATCAGCGATTTCCCCGGACCCAAGGGGCAGGCGGTGGAAAAGGGCGGGGTACGTAAATTCTGTTCCACCGCCGAGATGCTCGGCTGGTGGCTGCAACCGGAAAACCGCATGCTCGATGCCAAGCTCTACGTTCACGACATGGGCCGCTCCACCTGGGAGCACCCTGACGACGAATACCTGATCGATGCCACCAGCGCCTACTATGTCGCGGGCACATCGCTCAAAGGCGCAATGGGCGTAGTGTTGGCCACCTTTGCCGAAGAGTCTGCGGCCAAGGGACTGGCGGCCATGCACGGCGGCCGAGTGCTGCGCTTCGAGGACATCGATCAATCCGTATTACAACAATCGCCGGGCATGCCTCACGCCATGCCCGGCCATCAACAGGCTCACGCCGGTCACTAGACCGCCAACCAACAACTCGATGAGGTACTTGAAATGATGGGCATCAGCATCTGGCAACTTCTGATCGTACTGCTGATCGTAGTCATGCTGTTCGGCACCAAGCGCCTGCGCGGCCTGGGCTCGGACCTGGGTGGCGCGATCAGTGGCTTCCGCAAATCCATGAGCGACGGCGACAGCGCGGCATCGACCGAAACGGTCAAGCACGAGCCGAAGTAACGTCCCTCTCGCACCACCGCTGCGTAAGGTGGATGTCGCGTTCCACATCCACCGCGACTCAGCTCGGTGGCTTGCTGGATCGCGGGGTCGGTTGATCGATTACTCGGTGGATCGGTGAAGCGTGATCCACCCTACGGCTGCTGGGCGTACGCACGATCCGAATCGCAAGTGCCCTGCGCGGCGGTGTTCCTGCGCCACTTCCTCAGTGCACTCGGACCTGCTGGCCGTCGCAGCCGGCCTCCCTCCCAAAAAAAGATGATTGCAATCAAGTCTGCCAGAGCCCCCTAAGCTGTAAAAAGTAGGCCTGGCTCCGCAATTCGGAGCAGTCACCTTTCTGACCGGCAGGGCTTCTTCCTCCAGGCAGATACGAAAAGCTCAGGAGGCCTTTGTGCAAGTTATCGATCGGCGAAAAGCCTTGAGTATCCCGCCCGTGTGGCGGCTCGCCTTTCGCCCGTTTTTCCTCGCCGGCAGCCTCTTTGCGATGCTGGCGATTCCCTTGTGGATCGCGGCATGGACAGGCCTCTGGCCGGGCTTTCAGCCAACCGGCGGCTGGTTGTCCTGGCACCGTCACGAAATGCTGTTCGGTTTCGCCATGGCTATCGTCGCGGGGTTCCTGCTGACGGCGGGGCAGACCTGGACTGGCCAGCCTGGCGTATCCGGCAACAAGTTGATGGCGCTTGCCGTGGTCTGGCTGCTGGCCCGCCTCGGCTGGTTGTTCGGACTGCCCGTGGCCTTGCTGATCCCGCTGGATCTGCTGTTCATGCTGGGGGTGACCGGGCTGATGGCGCGCATGCTCTGGAAGGCCAGGCAGAAGCGCAACTACCCGATCATCGCCGTGCTCGGCCTGATGACCGCCGCCGATGTGCTGGTGCTCTGCGGCGTCGCGCTCGGCGATGACGCTTTGCAGCGCCAGGGCGTACTCGCCGGGCTATGGCTGGTGGCGGCGCTGATGGCGATCATCGGCGGACGGGTGATTCCCTTCTTCACTCAACGTGGTCTCGGCCGCACCGAAGCGGTCAAGCCCTGGCTCTGGCTGGACGTGGCGCTGCTGGTGGGTACCGGCCTGATTGCCGTGCTCTACGCCGTCGGCGTTGCGCTGCAGCAGCATGTCTGGCTTGGCGTGCTGTTTCTCGGCATCGCCGCCGGGCATTTGTTGAGGCTGGCGCGCTGGTATGACAGCGGCATCTGGCGCGTGCCGCTGCTGTGGTCGCTGCACCTGGCCATGCTCTGGCTGGTGGTAGCGGCAACCGGCCTGGCACTGTGGAATTTCGGCCTGCTGGACAGCTCCAGTTCGTCGCTGCACGCGCTGTCGGTCGGTTCCATGAGTGGCCTGATCCTGGCGATGATCGCTCGCGTCACGCTCGGTCATACCGGGCGGCCGTTGCAGTTGCCGCCTGGCATCGTGAGCGCCTTCGTGCTGTTCAACCTCGGTGCCGCTTCGCGGGTGTTTCTGATCACCGAATGGCCAGTGATCGGCCTGTGGGCTGCCGCAATTTGCTGGGCCCTGGCGTTCGCCCTGTATGCCTGGCGCTATGCGCCGATGCTGGTGACTGCGCGGGTCGATGGCCATCCAGGCTAGACGCTGAATCAACCAGCTTATTCCACCACCCCTACTGAAAACTACTGCCTGCCCATTCCGGGATGGGCAGCCTGCGGCTCGGCGAGCGCCGGCATCGGAGATGATGATGAAAAATGAATTCAATGAACGCCTGGCCGTCGTTACCGGTGCCAGCTCCGGTATTGGGCTGGCGCTGTGTACCGCACTGCTGCAGCGCGGTGCGCGCGTATTGGCCATGTCACGCACCCTGGGCGGCTTGGCCGAGCTGGTGGAAACCTACCCCGAGCACCTGCATTGGCACGCTGGCAACGTGACCTCCAAAGACGATCTTCAAGCACTGGCCCGTCGCGCGGCGGAGCTCGGTCCGGTCGACTATCTGGTGCCGAACGCGGGTATCGCTGAGTTGGGCGACAGCCTCGACGTGGCCTGCTTCGAGCGCCAGTGGGCCGTTAATGGAGCGGGAGCCTTGAACACCCTGGCGGCCTTGCGTGCTGAACTGGCCAAGCCAGCATCAGTGGTGTTTGTCGGCACCTTTCTGACCCGCAGCACCTTCCCCGGGCTGGCCGCCTATATCGCCAGCAAGGCCGCGCTGGTCGCCCATGCCCGCACCCTGGCGGTGGAGTTCGCACCGCTCAACGTGCGCATCAACGTGGTCTCTCCGGGGCCGACCGCCACCGCGATCTGGGGGACATTGGGTTTGGCCGAGGAACAGCTCGAGCAGGTGGCCGAAGGCGTCACTCAGCGCCTGCTGCCGGGGCATTTCCTCGAATCTGCCGCCGTCGCCAATGTCATCCTGTTCCAGTTGTCGCAGGGCGCACGTGGCGTATACGGCCAGGACTGGGTGGTCGACAACGGCTACACACTCAACTGAATCCGCGAGGCAGCCGATGTTTTTCAAATGGAAACGAGCCGCTCGCGAGCTGCAGCAGGAGCGTGATCGGCTGCAGCAGACCTGCGTGGAGCAAGCCGCGCGTATCGCCGCGCTGGAGGCGCAGGTGGCCGCTGTCAGCGCCACTAACGCCGAGGGGCAGCGTCACCTGGACTATTATCGCGGCGTGGCCGGCAATCTGGTTCGCTTCGGCCATTCAGTCGAGCATCTGGGTGACTCGTTCGAATACCTCACCGGCCAGCTCAGCGAAAACCGCACGCAAGCCGAGCAGGTCGCTAATGCAGCGCTGAGCAACCAGCAGCATTTCGGCGAGCTACAGAGCAAGGCGGTTGACATGGAGAGCGGGCTTGATCAGGCATCGCAGCAGGTCGATGCCCTTGCGGCCCATTCGCAACAGATCAACGGGATCGTCGATCTCATCAGCGGCATCGCCAGTCAGACCAATTTGCTTGCCCTCAACGCTGCCATCGAGGCGGCGCGGGCCGGTGACGCCGGTCGCGGCTTCGCCGTGGTCGCGGGGGAAATCCGCACCCTGGCGGAAAAGACCGCATTGGCCACCGCCGACATCGTGCAGAAAATCACCGAGGTGCAGGCCGAGATCGCCAGCGTGCACGCCTATATCCAGATGCAGGGCGGCCTGGCGCAAGGGTTCAGCCGCACCACCGAACTGGCCGTGGCGGCCATGCAGCACCTGCATCAGCTGGCAGGCAACATGCGCCATGGCATCGAGCGCTCCTCGTTCCGCGCTGGCATTGAATTGGCCAACCTCGATGAGCTGTCGTTGAAATTCGTCGTCTACAACCAGGTGCTCGGTTCGAGCAGTCAGAGCGCGCCGATTCTGCCCAGCGAGCGTGAGTGTCGCTTTGGCCGCTGGTACTACGGGGAGACCAATCGAGGCATGCACCGGCTGGCCCATTTTCAGCAGATCGAACGTCCGCACACGGCCGTCCATCAACAGGGCCAGCAGGCCATCGAGGCGTTTCGCCGACAGGCGCTGGAAGACGCGCTCGCCCATATGAGCGAAATGGAAGAGGCCAATCTCGACGTGATGCGCATCGTTGCCGCACTGATCGGCGAGCACGAAAAAGAGCTACGGCCGGCCATCAGCGAAGCGTGCTAGCACCCCAGATACGCCTTCATTTGTGAATATCAACGGCCGGAGCGAGGCTGGTCTTGTGTGTTGCTGCAGGCCAGACACGCCTGATCGCAAGGTTGATAACAAAAATACTGCAGCGAAGGACCAATACTATTCATTGGTCTGGAGTCTGGGGTGCACCGACAATGTGCGCCCGTTTCGGTCTGTGCCCCTATTTGTGGCGCCAGGCCTCTTCTGATCGGCTGACACGCCGGCCATGCAAACGCTTGGCTGTCACAGCGATCGCAGACTCAACGCAAGCAGGAACCATGCAGGAACGCCTTCTAGACTGGTGTCGATCTTTTGCGCCTGTGCCTTTGTCGGCGCGTCCGGCTGAATGGCTGCGTGCCGCAACGGGCATGGGTTTGGCTCTGCTGGTGATCATCCCTTTCAGCGCCTGGGTGTTCGGAATCGCGGTCACGCTGCCACTGGCCGCACCGGCGGCTGCGTCCGCGGTGCTGCTGTTCGCTGCCTCGTCGAGCCCCTTCGCCCAGCCATGGTCGGTAATCGGCGGCAACCTGCTGGCCGCTGCCATCGGTATCGCCCTGGGCGCGAGCCAATTGCCCGTGGCAGCGGCGGCTGGCCTGGCCGGGGCGCTGGCGATCATCTGCCTGTTCGGCTTGCGCTGCCTGCATCCGCCGGGTGCAGCGCTGGCGCTGGTGGCGGTGGTCGGCAGCCCGGAGCTGCATGCCTACGGATTCCAGCTGCTCTACCCGGTGGCGTTCAACTCGTTGCTGCTGGTGGCGGTGGCGCTGCTCTACAACAATCTCAGTGGCCACGCCTACCCCAAGCCGCGCCCGCAGAATGGCAACACGCATCACACCCGTGACCCGCTGCCCAGCGAGCGTATGAGCTTCAGTGATGACGACGTCGAGCAGGCGCTGGCCGAGTTTGGCGAATACGTCGACGTCACCCGTGATGACCTGGCCCAGCTGATCAAACAGACCGAAAAGCATGCGTTGCGGCGCAGCATGGGCGAGATAACCGCCGCCGATATCATGTCTCGTGATCTTTACTGGGGCACCCCGGACGGCTCCATTCAGCGGGCCTGGCAGAGCCTGCGCGAGCATCGTCTGCATTCGTTGCCGGTGGTCAACGGCGACAGTCGTGAATTGCTCGGCATCGTCACGCTGGTCGACCTGCTCAAGCATCTGCGCTCGTCGCCGGGGCGACTGCGTCTCAGCCAGCTGAAGCGCTCAGATAGCGCTCGTTTGCGCTCGATCATGACTACGCCGGTGGTAACGGTTAACCCGGACACGCACATGGCTGACCTGGTGTTCCTGCTCTCCGACCGCGGTCTGCACTGCCTGCCGGTGGTCGACGTCGAGCATCGTCTGATCGGCATGATCACCCAGACCGATCTGATCGCGGCGCTCTATCGGAACTGGTTGAAGCACTTGCCAGACTGAAGCGCCACGATCTGGGGATGAGGCCCGATTGACGATCGTCATCAGCGTGCGCATCGCAGCCCGCGGCAGGAACTACCGGAACCTGTGGCATAGTCGCAGTGCCTGAGTGCTATACCTCTTCCAAGCCGAGCCCATGCAAGACCCTTTGAACAACTGGCTGCGATCCTTCTTTCCGGTGCCATTGAGCGTGGGACCGAAGGAATGGTTGCGCGCGGTGATCGGCGTCGGGCTGGTGGTGCTGCCGATGGTTTCCGTCGGCCTCTGGCTGTTCGGCGGCCCGGTCACGCTGCACATCGTCGCGCCGGCGGGCGCCTCGGCGGTGATCCTGTTCAGTGCCTCATCGAGCCCCTTCGCGCAGCCCTGGTCGGTATTCGGTGGCAACCTCATTGCCGTGACCATCGGCGTTGCCCTGGGGGCGAGTGCCTTGCCCACTGTCGCGGCGGCGGTGCTGGCGGTGTGTCTGGCCATCGCCTGCCTGTTCCTGCTGCGCTGCATGCACCCGCCGAGCTGTGCGCTGGCGATGGTCGCCGCCATTGGTGGGCCAGGGATCAGCGAACTGGGTTATGGCCTGCTGCTCCCGGTGGCCTTCAACTCGCTGCTGCTGATCGCCGCTGCGCTGGTCTACAACAACCTCACGCGCCATCCCTATCCCAAGCCTCGCGCTGCCAGTAGCGGCGAGCAGAGCGGCAGTGTCCCGCTGGGCGAGGAGCACATGAGCTTCACCAGCGACGACGTGGACCGCGCACTGGAGGATTTCGGTGAGTATGTGGACGTCACACGCGACGACCTGGTCGAGCTGATCAAACGCACCGAAACCCATGCCATCCGCCGCAGCATGGGCACGGTGGCCGCTGCCGACATCATGTGTCGCGAGTTGCACTGGGTCGATCCCGCGGCGCGCATGCGTCAGGCCTGGGATGTCGTGCGTCGGCATCGGCTGCATTCGCTGGCCGTGGTTGAAGCAGGCAGCGGCAAGCTGGTGGGCATTCTCACCCTGACCGATCTGCTGCAGAATTTCGAGCCCAGCCCCTCACGGCTCAACCTGCGGCGGCTGACGTTTGGTCGCGAAATGCGCGTGGAAGGGATCATGAGCGCGCCGGTGGTCTCCGTGCATGAGGATGCCCAGCTCGCCGATCTGGTCCATCTGCTGGCCGACCGCCGCATGTCCTGCCTGCCCGTCGTCGACGCCGAGCAGCGTCTGGTCGGCATGATCACCCAGAGTGATCTGGTCGCCGGGCTGTACCAGAACTGGATGAAGCGGCTGAGCGACTGAGCCGTTGTTGAGCCAGCGCCTCATCGAAAGCGACCGGCTAGATTTCGTAGTTCCAGCGCGACCAGTCGTACTCCTCTTCGGCAGCTTCTCGCAGCAGGTCAATGGCAAGCCGCAACGCCGGCGACTCGGCGGCGCGCGGGTACACCAGATAGACCGGGTAGCTGAACTCCGGCGCCTGCTCGACCCGCTTGAGCAGGCCTTCATCGAGGTAGCGCTGGACCACCCGCGTGCGGAAGTAGCCGCGACCGCCATGCTGCAGCAGAAACTGCAGTGCCAACGGGCCGAGGCTGAAGGAGAGCGCGGCGCGGATGTGTTCCGGCAGCGCGCGATCATGCTGGCTTCGAAACGCCGGCCCCCAGTCGACGTACAGGTAGGGGTCGGGGACATAGCTGTGAACCACCTGAATCAGCTTTTCTTCGAGGAGCTGCTCTACCTGCAGCCCAGGCCAATACTCGGGCTGATGCACCAACGCCGCATCCAGCGCGCCGAGGCCTAGCTGCTTCTGCAATTCTTCGCCGCTGGCCACCTCGTTACGAAAGGCATGGTCGGGCATCATCTGGCGCAGCCGCTGGACCCAGGCCAGCATCAGTGGATTGCACAGGCTGATCTCGGCGCCCAGCGACAGCAGCTTGTCGTAGCCGCGCGGCAGCGGCAGATCACGCCGGGCGGTTTCCCAGGTCTGCACCAACTGGGTGGCATGGGTGACGAAACGCTCGCCGTTACTGGTCAAGCGCGCGCCGGCGCGGTTACGCACGAACAGCCGGCAGCCAAGTTGCGTCTCCAGGCTGCGCACCCGTGCAGTGACCGCAGTCTGGGTAATGTGGAGCCGCTCGGCGGTGGCGATGAAACTGCCACTGCGGATGATCTCGAGAAAGGTGCGGGCGAGATCGATGTCCATGGGCAGCTCATATCAAATGGGCTGATATGAAAGCAGTTTGGTATGAAAAAGGACAGCGGCTGGCTCTAGGCTACTGCTGAAACCAACCGCCTTCTCGTGCTCGATCCTGCTGTCAGTGCGAAGTGCCTTCGGCGTACTCGATCTTGTTGCCGACGTTGTATTTGCCGGATGGCTTGTTCATCGGGATGCGTTTGACCTCCTCCAGTGTCTTGGCGTCATAGACGATCAAGGCGCCATCGGTATCCCAGACGCTGAGCAGGGCATAGCGGCCGTCGTTGGTGAACTCGACATGGGCAGCATTCTTCCCGGGCATCGGCCGTAGCGTATGGGCGACCTCCAGGGTCTGCTTGTCGATCAGGTGCACGGCATCGTTGTTCGGGCCGAAAAACACGTCTGTCCAGGCATAGGGCGAGTTCAGGTGACTGCGCATGAAGAAGCCCGGCCCTTCGGTGGGGATTTCCTTGATCAGTTTCCAGCTCTGCAGATCGAGCACGGAGATCAGCCCCTTGCTCACGTTGGGTGTGGCGAACACCCAGTCGCCGCCGCGTTTCCAGTAGATGCCCGAGCCCAGGTGTGGCATGCCCGGCAGCGGAATGTCGGTGACGGCCTTGCCGGTGTCCAGGTCGATGACCTGCCCACCGAGCGCCTTGCGCGAGGTGGCCAGCAGGTAGCGGTAATCGGGGGTGAACGAGAAATCGTCTAGGAAGTCGGCCGCTTCGATGCGCCGTGGCTGGAAGTCCGG
The DNA here is from genome assembly GCF_902506445.1 of Pseudomonas sp. 9Ag. Lineage (NCBI taxonomy): Bacteria > Pseudomonadati > Pseudomonadota > Gammaproteobacteria > Pseudomonadales > Pseudomonadaceae > Pseudomonas > Pseudomonas sp. 9Ag. Next base: position 3,486,148 of record NZ_LR733836.1, on the reverse strand, counting down.
CTCGCCGGCGTAGGACAGTTCCCAGGCTTCCTTCACATCCTTCAGCGCCACCACGAAGCTGTCACGCGGTGGGGCGGTGTAAACGGCGCTGACCCGAGATTGGGTCCCGTCGGCAGCGACGGCAGGGATGTGCTTGACCAGCGACAGATCGCGCGCGTCGAGCAACACCAGATTGCCCGGCAGGTAGTTGCCCACCAGCACCCAGCGGCCATCGTTGCTGACGGCGAGGTTACGGGTGTTCAGCCCCGCGCGTACCTCGGCGATCATAGTCAGGTTGTGCAGGTCGTACACACTGATCCAGCCGTCACGCGAAGCGAAGTAGACGAAGCGGCCATCCGGCGAGAATTTCGGCCCGCCATGCAGGGCGAAGTGCGAAGGGAAGTTGGCCAGCTCCTCGAAGCGATCACCGTCCAGCACGCGCACGTGATGATTGCCGGCCTCGACCACGACAAACAGGTTCAGCGGATCGGCGCCGTGCTGCGGTGTGCTCGGCAGCGCGGCGACGTCAGCGAGAATGCGGTGGCTGGCGCGAATGTCGTCGTCGCTCCAGGTCGGTGCTGTGGCGGCCGGCTGGTAGAGGTAGCTGACCAGCCCGTCTATCTGGGCGCTGCTCAGGCGGTCGCCAAACGCGGCCATCTGGCTGGCCGGACGACCGTTGTGGATCACCGCGCGCGCCTCATCGGGTTTGATTCGGCTGAGGCTCTCGGGCAGCAGTGCCGGCCCGGCGCCGCCTAAGCGGTTGACGCCATGGCAGCTCTGGCAGTGTTGTTCATAGAGCACGCCAGCCTGATCCAGCGACACGACTTCGGGTGCGGCCTGAACGGCGCCACAGAGGATGAGCAGGGCGAAGGGAATCAGTCGCATAGCGCCTCCAGAACGGCGGACTCAGGATTGTGCTCAGCACAGAGACGCGCCGGGAATTCCAGGGAATGATTCGCGAACAGGCCGACCACCTCACCAATCACAGTGAGCGTCGGTGGCTTCAGTTGTTGTTCCTGTGCCATCGACGGCAGCTGTTTCAGCGTGCAGCGCACCACGCGTTGATCGGCTCGGGTGCCGTTGCCGATCAAGGCGGCGGGGGTGTCGACCGGCAAGCCAGCGGCTATCAGGTTACGCGAGATTTCACCGAGGCTGGCCAGGCCCATGTAGAACACCAGGGTCTGCTTGCCCTCGACCAGGCTGCTCCAGGGGAGCTGCAGCGCGCCATCTTCCTGCAGGTGACCGGTGATGAATTGGCAGGAATGCGCCAGGTCGCGGTGGGTCAGCGGGATGCCGGCGTAGGCGCTGCACCCGGCAGCCGCGGTCACCCCGGGAACCACCTGGCCATTGATGCCATGCGCCAGCAGGTATTCGAGTTCTTCCGCGCCGCGGCCGAAGATGAACGGATCGCCGCCCTTGAGGCGCACCACGCGCAGGTTCTGCTGCGCCAGGTCCACCAGCAGCTGATTGATCTGCGGCTGCGGCAGGCTGTGGTAGCCGCTGGTCTTGCCAACGTAGTGGCGGGCGCAGCGGGCCGGCAAGAGCTTCATCAGATCGTCGCTGACCAGGCGGTCGTAGACCACCGCGTCGGCTTGTTGCAGCAGGCTCCAGGCGCGCAGGGTGAGCAGACCCGGATCGCCGGGGCCAGCGCCGACGAGGGCGACTTCGCCAGGGGCCAGCGTGGCGCCGAGTGCAGCGGGGAGAATGGTTGGCTGATCCATGCGAACTCCTGAAAATCTCATCGGACGGCGGTAGGTCTCGGGCGGCCTCGGGGCCGCGCTCGGTATCAAAGGGCGATGCTGGGGATGCGCTGCGGTTGCGGCAGGCCGATCTCCTGGTCACTGAGGTAGCAGCCAGGGTCTTCGCCCCAGAGGTTGCCCTCGGCCCAGGCGCGGGTACGGGTGTTGCCGTTGCAGATCGACAGCCAGCGGCACTCGGCGCAGCGGCCTGTCACGGCACGTGGGTGCTGGCGCAGCTCGGTGAGCAGCGGCTCGGGCTGTTCCAGCCACAGCTCGCGAAACGACTGTCGGCGCACATTGCCGACGGTGTGTTGCCACCAGTAGGTATCGGGATGCACATCGCCGATGTTGTCGATATTGGCGATGCCGCTGCCCGACGCGTTGCCGCCCCAGGCGAGCAGCATCCGCTCGAGGCGCTCGCGGTGCTCGGGCAGGCGGGCCTCGACCCACTGCAGCAGGAGCACCGCGTCGGCGTCGTTGTTGCCGCTGACGAAATCGGTCTCGCGGCTGTGCTGCACGTCGTCCCAAGCCTGCTCGAACAGCTGGTACATGGCGTCGCGGGTCATCTGGTGATGGGCGTCGGCCTTGCGGCTGCGCTTGCCGCGGCCGCTGTAGTTGAGGTGCGACAGGTAGAACTTCTGTACATCGTGTTCGCGCATCAGCGCCAGCAGGGCCGGCAGCTGCGGGTAGTTGTTCTGGGTCAGGGTGGTGCGCAGGCCGACGCGAATGCCGTGCCTGCGGCACAGGTCGATGGCGTGCATGGACGCGGCAAAGCTGCCTTTGAGCTGGCGCCAGTCGTCATGCACCGCTTCCAGGCCGTCGATGCTGATGCCGACATAGTCATACTTCGCGGCGGCGATCTGCTCGATGTTCTGCTCATCGATCAGCGTGCCGTTGGTAGACAGTGCAACGAAGAAGCCGCGCTGGCGCGCGTACTCGGACAGCTCGAAGATGTCGTCGCGCAGCAGCGGTTCGCCGCCGGAAAGGATCAGTACGCGGACACCCGCTTCGTGCAGATCGTCGATGACCTTGAGGGCTTCGGTGGTGTCCAGCTCGTCGCGAAATACGCTGTCGGCGGAGGTGGCGTAGCAGTGCTTGCAGGTCAGGTTACAGCGCCGCAGCAGGTTCCAGATCACCACCGGCGGCCGTGCGCCACCGGTGCTGCGTGCGCCCAGTACCGGCATGGCGGGCCGGGCGAGGGCACGCAGGTAATGGCTGATTCTCAACATGAGCGTCTCTCCCCGCGTCACGCGTCTTGCGTGTTTCGATGGAGGCAGCATCCCCGACTGGCGATTGCCAATCCTTGACCGTAAACAATAAAGAGGTGGGGCTTGCCCCGTGGTAGAGCGTGGCGGCACAGGACGGGCGTCCAAGCGTCGGATGGGCTTCAGCCCACCCGGACACGTTGCGTTCGTTGGAGTCAGTCGCCGAAGCGGAATGCCGCCCGGCCCACCCTGCGAGGCTGATGGTGACGCTAGCGGGGACCGCCCACGCGCAGCCCGGTCTTCTTGAGGATGCGGCTGCTGACCAGCATTTCGTCGGTGCGGCAGGCGCTGCCGAGCAGCTGACGGATCTCGGCGCGATAGGCGTCGATCTCCTCGGCGCTGCGTCCATGCACCATGGCAAACAGGTTGTAGTGCCAGCCTTCCTGGCGCGGGCGCCGGTAGCAATGGCTGACGAAGGGTTGCGCGCCGATCAGCGGACCGAGGCGGGCAATTTCGGTATCGTCCACGTCCCAGACGGTCATGCCGTTGTGCCGGTAGCCGAGGCGGTAATGGTTGGGCACGGCGGCGATGCGGCGGATCGCGCCCTCGGTCTGCAGCTGCTGCAGGAGCTCCAGGGTGGCGTCGACACTGATCTCCAATCGCTCGGCCAGCCAGCCCCAGGGATCCTCCACCAGCGGCAGTCCGCCCTCGGTGAGCGCAACCAGGCGTTTGGCCAGCTCCTCGTGCTCGGAGGAGGAGTCAAACGGCGAAGTGCAGGCCGACATGGTAAGTCTCCTCCTTGGGCAGGTTGAGCACCGGCAGGCCGGTCTCCGCTTCGATGCGTGTGATGGTATCTGCGATGCCTTGCGGGGCGACGCAGCCAAGCACGAACCACATGTTCCATACGTGTTCACGACGGTAGTTGTGCGCCACTTCAGGCATCGCCGCCAGCAGTTCAGCGACCGCATCGAAACGATCTTCGGGCACCGACAGTGCGGCGAGGGTGAAGGCGCCGCCCAGTCGCTCGATGTCGAACATTGGTCCGAAGCGGGTCAGGGTGCCGTCATCGAGCAGGGCCTGGATACGCTCGCGCAGCGTCTGCGGTTCTGCGCCTAGCTCCTCGGCCAGTGCCTGCCACGGATGACGGACCAGCGGGAGGCCATGCTGAAGACGATTAATCAGGCGGCGGTCCAGCTCATCCATGGGCGCGCTCCAGCGCGGCGGGCGGTGCGTAGCGGCCGCCACACTGCTTGAAGGCGCGGGTGCTGAACAGCAGTTGATGCGGTACATCACTGAGCCCGTGCTCGGCGAGCATCATGTCGATCAGGCGGCACACCTGCTCGCGTTCGCGGCCATGCACCATGCAGAACAGGTTGTAAGGCCAGTCAGGCAGTCGCCGCGGGCGTTGGTAACAGAGGTTCACGCCTGCGGCCTGGCCAAGTTTGCGGCCGACCTCATCGACCTGATCATCAGGAATATTCATCACCAGCATGGCGTTGGCGCGAAAGCCCATGGCGCGGTGCTTGAGCACCAGGCCCACGCGGCGAAACAGTCCGCTCTCACTCCAGTCACGCACCTGTCCGAGCACCGCCTCCTCGTTGGCGCCAATGCGTTCGGCCAGTACTTGATAGGGCCGTGCGGCGAGTGGCAGGCCGGCTTCGAGCAGGCGTCGCAGCTGAAGTGCCTGCAAATCGTTGAGGAGTGACGTCATGGCGTATCTCCAATGGGAAAGCCGAGGTCGATGCGGTAGGCCGCCTGCATGGGCAGGTCGAGGGGGACAAGCCCGGTTTGCGCTTCGATTGCGGCTAAAAGCGCATCGATGTGCTGACGATCCGGCCCGGTGAGTACGAACCAGAGGTTGTAGCGGTGTTCACGCAGGTAGTTGTGATTGACCTCAGGGTAGCGGTTGATCAGTTCCGCCAGCTGTTCGAGCTGTGCTTCCGGCACGGCCAGCGCCACCAGGGTGCTGGCTCCGGCGCGGCTGTGTTCGAACACCGGGCCGATGCGCGAGAGGCCGCCGCTGCTTTCCAGGTATTCAAGGCAGGCCAGTACCTGGTCTTCGCTGCATTCGAGGGCATCGGCCATGGCGCGGTAGGGGTCGGCGCACAGCGGCATACCGTGCTGGAAGCGGTCGATCAGGCGGCGGCTTAGAGCATCGATATGCATGTCACAACCCCGTCTCGTGCGCGCGGCTGGTGAAGAAGATGCCGCTCGGACTGTCGGCTGGCAGGCGCTTGAGCAGCTTCAGCGTGTAAGGATCCCAGACCTGTACCTCGTTGCCGTCGCGTACCGACAGCCAGAGCTGGTCGCCGCGGGCGGTGAATTCCATGTGCAGTACGGCGGGGCCGGGTTCCAGCTGAGCGATGATCTCGTGGGTCTCGCTGTCGATGACCTGTACCTTGCCGTTGTCGGGGTGGGCAAAGTTGACCCAGATCTGCCGGGCGTCCGGGCGTGCCATGACAAACACCGGCTGGCCGGCAACGTCGATGGCGTCGGTCTGCTTCCAGCTTTGCGAATCCATCACCAAGACCTGGTGATGGCCGATGGCGGGGACGAAGGTCTGATTGCCGGCGACCGTCCAGCCTTCCAGATGCGGCATCTTGTAGACCGGCAGTTTCTCCTCACCGCGGCCGTAACCGTCGATGATCCGCTCGACACCACGGTCGGGGTGCCAGAGGTCGATCTTGGCCATGCCGTCCTCGCCGAACAGACCGGCAATGTAGTAGCGACCATCGGGTGTCAGCAGACCGTCGTAGGGCTGCTTGCCGATGTTCTCGAAACGGGTGATCTCGAGGCTGTTGCCTTGGCTGAAGTCCAGCAGCCAGGTTTCATGGGTGTCGAACAGGCTGTAGATGAAGCGGCGGCCGGGGGCGTCGATGACGCCGACCACCCGCGAGTTGCGGCTGCCATCGGCCAGCGGCGTGGCGGGGATGTCGGCCACCAGTTCAAGGGTGTCGGCGTCGAAGACCTTGACGCCGCCGGGTTCGTAATTGCCGACGGCAATCAGCTTGCCGTCCTGGCTGATGGCGCCGCCGATGCTGTTGCCACCCTGGATGACGCGTTTGTCGATGCGCTGGCGCAGCAGGTCGACCTTGGTCAGACCACCGTCACGGCCAAAGACATAGGCGAAACGCTCATCGCGGGAAAACACCACCGAGGCGTGGGACAGATCACCCAGGCCTTCCACGCGCGCCAGCCGTGTCTGGCCGCTGCTTTCGATGATCTGCAGGGCGCCGGTGGCGCGCTCCACCACCACGCCCATGTCACCGGTGCCGCGCAGCGGTTGCCCGGCACAGGCACTAAGCAGCAGGCTGGCAGCGGCCAGCAACAGGGTAGGACGCATCATGGCTTTGGGTATCCTTTGCGCAGTAGGTCAACCAGCCAGGCGATGTCCTGATCGTCGAGCAGGGCATTCCAGCCGGGCATGGCGGTGCCGGGCCGTCCGTGGGTCACGGTGGCAATCAGAGCGTCGCGGGGTTTGTCGGCGATGGCGTCGCGGGTCAGTGCCGGGCCAAGGCCACCGGTCATACGCAGGCCGTGGCAGGAGCCGCAGTCCTGCACCAGCAGGTGTTCGAGCTGAGCCTGGCGAGCGGCTGTAGGCGTATCGGCCAGGGCAGCGGAAAAGGGGAGGAGGGACACCAGAGTGAGCCCCAAACCGAATACTGCGTGTCGGGACCTGATCATGATGCCCTCCTGGGTGTTACTTGAGGCTCAGAACCCACTCAGCGAGGGTTTTGGCTTCTTCTTCGGTGACGGGGTTTGGCGGCATCGGGATCGGACCCCAGTTACCCTGGGTGCCGTTCTTGATGTGGCCGGCGAGCAGATCGGCAGCGCCATCCTGACCGGCGTATTTGGCGGCGACTTCTTTCAGAGCCGGGCCGACCATTTTGGCGTCGATGCTGTGGCAGGCCGCGCAGGGCTTGCTCTTGAACAGCGCTTCACCGTCCTGAGCCACCGCGGGCTGCAGGACCATTGCGCCGCCGAGGGCGAGCAGTGGGATGAGAACTTTTTTCATGAGTTACTTCCTCAAGGCTAGAGGGGGATCTTGGCGTCCCCCCCGGTTTTACTCAGTACACGTCGTGCTGAGTGTTATGGACGTTAAATTTACCGGTTGGGGTAATCAACCTTTTGTCCTTGATCACCTTTTTCAGCTTTAACGTCTTGTCATCGACCACGACGATAGCTGATTGCTCGTCCTGGCCACTCCAGACGGAGAACCAGACCTCGTCGCCCGCTTCGTTGTACTCCGGTTGCACGACGCGCTTGGCACCGTCTGTCACTCCGGCCCATTCGGCGATTGGCAACACGGTAAAGCCTGCGCCCAGATCGTCGATGTTAAAGACGGCTGCCGACTGGCTGATCTTGGCGTCCGGGTTGAAGGTGGTGTCCAGGTAGATGTGGTTGGACTTCGGATGGGTCTTGATGAAGAGGGAACCACCGCCCTGGCCCTTGAGCGTCTCGACCACTTTCCAGGCCTGATCGGGATGCTTGTCCGGGTCAGTGCCGATCAGCGAAATGGTTTCATCGCCCAGGTGGCTGGTTGCCCAGACCGGGCCGAATTTCGGATGGACAAAGTTGGCGCCGCGACCTGGGTGCGGGATTTTGCCCACATCGACCAGTGCCGCCATCTTGCGCTCTTTCGAGTCGATTACCGCCACCTTGTTCGAGTTGTTAGCCGCTGTCATGAAGTAGCGATGGCTGACGTCCCAGCCACCGTCATGCAGGAACGGCGCGGTGCCGATCATGGTGGTGGTTAGGTTGTCGATGTCCTCGTAGTTGACCAGCAGCACCTTGCCGGTTTCCTTGACGTTGACGATGAACTCCGGGTGCTCGTGGGAGGCGATGATCGCCGCCACGCGTGGCTCCGGATGGTACTCCTGAGTGCCCACGGTCATGCCGCGAGTGGAGACGATCTGCAGCGGCTCGAGGGTTTCGCCATCCATGATGGTGTATTGCGGCGGCCAGTAGTCGCCAGCAATCACGTACTTGTCTTCGTAGCCCTCGAACTTGGAGGTTTCGACCGAGCGGGCTTCGATACCCACCTTGATTTCGGCGACCTTGAGCGGCTCCTTGGCCCAGAGGTCGATCATGTCGATCTTGGCATCGCGACCGATCACGAACAGGTAACGGCCGGAGGCGGACATGCGCGAGATGTGCACCGCATAGCCGGTGTCGATGGTCTTGATGATTTCTTTGCTCTTGCCGTCGATCAGCGCAATCTTGCCGTCGTCACGCAGGGTGACCGAGAACAGGTTGGGCAGATCCAGCTTGTTCATCTGCTTCTTTGGCCGGTCTTCTGGCTTGACCAGCACCTTCCAGGAATCCTTCATCTCGACCATCCCCCACTCTGGCGGGGTCGGCGGAGTGTGCTGGATGTACTTGGCCATCAGCGTGATTTCGTCTTTGCTCAGCGCGTTGGAGGTGCCCCAGTTGGGCATGCCGGCGGGGGAGCCGTAAGTGATCAGCGCCTCGAGATAGGCCTGTCCACGCTCCTGGGTAATGTCCGGGGTCAGTGCCTTGCCGGTGGCGCCCTTGCGCAGTACACCGTGGCAGCCGGCGCAGCGCTGGAAATAGATCTCTTTGGCCTGCTCGAATTCGGCGGCGTTCAGGTCGGGAGCACCGGGCGAATGGACCACCTGGGCGCTGGCCGGATCGATAGCGGAGGCTTGGCCCTTGTAGGCGGCATCGGCGTTTTCTGGATTCATCGCAGCCTGGGCAACTGCCAGGCCGAGCAGTGAAAAGCCGGCAATGATGCCCGCCAGTATGGGTTTGCTCATAGTGATCTCCTCTGACCGCTTCGTGCGGTTCCTGCTAGTAACGGCGATGTGGCAGTTCCCGGGTCTTGCTGTGTGCGCTTGCATCCTATGGTGGGCTTTGCACGAAAGCGCTTGATGGCAATCAAGAGTCGATCCGGGATGGGCCAGGCGTGACGTCGTGTCGCGGGGAACGCAAGAAAGCCGAGCCTCGTTAGAGAAAACGCAGTCAGAACGGGCCGTTCGGAGGCGTGCGGTCGTCCATTTCGAGTCGGGCTTGACCGTAATCAAGCTTCGCCGCGGGTTGGCTTGAGAGGGAGCGGTGCGGCGTTTAGCGTGGCAGTGGACAAATCCAACCGCTGCAGTGAGGTATTGCCAATGAGCGCGCCCGAAAATGTTGTCGGCTTGACGACTGCCCCGTTCTATCAGTCGCTAGGCAACGAAGAGGTGCTCTTCGAACAGGCCTGGCGGCACGGCATGCCGGTGCTGATCAAGGGGCCGACCGGCTGCGGCAAGACCCGATTCGTGCAGCACATGGCGCATCGGCTGAACCTGCCGCTGTACACGGTGGCCTGTCACGATGATCTCAGTGCCGCAGATCTGGTAGGGCGGCATTTGATCGGCACCCAGGGCACCTGGTGGCAAGATGGCCCGCTGACCCGCGCCGTGCGTGAGGGCGGTATCTGCTACCTGGACGAAGTGGTGGAGGCACGGCAGGACACCGCCGTGGTGCTTCACCCGCTGGCGGATGACCGCCGCGAGCTGTTCATCGAACGTACCGGCGAGGCTTTGAAAGCGCCGCCGGGCTTCATGCTGGTGGTGAGCTACAACCCGGGTTACCAGAATCTGCTCAAGGGCATGAAGCCGAGCACCCGGCAGCGTTTCGTCGCCATGCGTTTCGACTATCCGCCGGCAGCCGAGGAGCAGCGTATCGTTGCCAACGAGGCTCAGGTCGATGCCGCGCTGGCAGCACAGGTGGTCAAGCTCGGGCAGGCGTTGCGCCGGCTCGAACAGCATGATCTGGAAGAAGTTGCCTCGACCCGCCTGCTGATCTTCACCGCCAGAATGATCCGCTCCGGCATGAGCCCGCGCGAGGCCTGCATGGCTTGCCTGGCCGAGCCGCTGTCGGATGACCAACAGACGGTCGCGGCGCTGATGGATGTGGTCGATGTCCATTTCGGTTGATCGCACCAGTCTGTCTCTGCGATTGCCGGGTGATCTGGCGATGTGGTTCTTCATCCTCGCCGAGTTGACCGTCTTCGCCATCCTGATCCTGGCGTTCGCGGTGACTCAAGTGCTCCATCCGGAGTTGTTCCGTGAAAGCCGTGCGGCGCTGGACAGCTCGATCGGACTGGCACTGACCCTCAGCCTGCTGACCTCCGGTCTGCTGGCCGCCCTGGCCGTGGAGCAGGTGCGCCTGGCGCGGCCGCAGCGCGGGGCATTGCTATTGTTCGGCGCGCTGCTGATCTCCTGTGTCTACGTGGTGCTCAAGCTGAACGAATACGGCCATCTGGCCGGGCTCGGTCTCGGGCTCGAGCACAACACCTTCTTCACCCTGTACTGGATCCTTACTGGCTTTCACTTCCTGCATGTGTTGCTGGGGCTGGTCATCCTCGGTTGGATGGCCGAACGCTGTCGTCGGCGCGCCTACAGTGCGCAGGACTGTGCGGGGCTGGAATCAGGGGTGCTCTACTGGCACATGGTGGATATGGTCTGGGTGTTGCTGTTCCCGCTGGTCTACGTCATCAACTGAGGAGGCCGTGATGTCCGCTTCAAAGGTGCTGATCGGGTGTTGGCTGGCGCTGGTCGTTCTGTCCACGGCCACCGTATTGCTGGGCAACGCCGGCTCGACGTTGTTGCTCGCTGGCGCCGTGCTGGCTGTCGCGCTGGTCAAGGCCTGGGTGATCACAGAAGGCTTCATGGAGCTGCGTCATGCGCCACCCATGTGGCGTTTGCTTTTGTTTGGCTGGCCGCTGGCGATGGCCGGCGGGATTCTATTGGCGATGAACTTGTGATGGCTAGGTAGCCGGCGGCACCGTAGATGCACGCCGGCTCTCAGCAAAGCGCCAGCCCAAAAAGCAAAGCACCGGAACGCTGCGTCACGCCGTGATGGAGAGCCCGATCGTAGGGTGGATCACGTTTCATCGATCCACCGAACCTGAGCTCGGTGGATGTAAAAAGCGACTCCACCCTACTGTGCTCGCGGTATAGCGGTTGGTGGGCTTCAACCCACCAACACAGCACTGGCAGCCGCCTTTCCCGCCGCATTTTCATCCAGATCAGATCCAATCCCTACCCGCCGTTTTGCCTGGCTATCGGTAAATCCCGACTGCAAGCCTGCGGCCGACGCTAACGGTTCGGGCCTGCGAAAGACCAAGTGCCACGTTCAGGTTTTTCTTGATTGCCATCAAGCAGGTTTCGATAGCTCCCTTCTTAAACTGGCCACGCCAACGCCATGAGGAGGCGACCATGTCCGAGACCTTTACCAAGGGAATGGCCAGAAACATCTACTTCGGGGGAAGCGTGTTCTTCCTCCTGGTATTTCTGGGCCTGACCTATCACACAGAGCAGACCTTTCCAGAGCGATCCAACGAGTCGGAAATCTCCGAAGCAGTGGTGCGAGGCAAAGTGGTCTGGGAAAACAACAACTGCATCGGCTGCCACAGCCTGCTCGGCGAGGGTGCCTACTTCGCGCCGGAACTGGGCAACGTATTCGTCCGTCGCGGTGAGGATGCGGCCTTCAAGCCCTTCCTGCAGGCGTGGATGAAAGCTCAGCCTCTGGGCGTGCCCGGACGCAGGTCGATGCCCCAGTTCAATCTGAGCGAGCAGGAAGTCGACGATATGGCCGAATTCCTCAAGTGGACCTCGAAGATCGATACCAACAACTGGCCGCCAAACAGGGAGGGCTGAGAGATGAGCATCATGAATCCGCATCTCAAGTTTCAATCGCAGGCCGTCGCCAAACCCTACTTCGTGTTTGCGCTGATGCTCTTCGTGGGCCAGATCCTGTTCGGTCTGATCATGGGGCTGCAGTACGTCGTCGGTGACTTCCTGTTCCCGCTGCTGCCCTTCAACGTGGCACGGATGGTTCACACCAATCTGCTGATCGTCTGGCTGTTGTTCGGCTTCATGGGCGCAGCCTACTACCTCATCCCCGAGGAAGCGGACCGCGAGCTGCACAGCCCGAAACTGGCCATCATCCTGTTCTGGGTGTTCGCCGCCGCCGGCGTGCTGACCATTCTCGGCTATCTGTTCGTGCCCTATGCCGGGCTGGCGGAAATGACCAAGAACGAACTGCTGCCGACCATGGGCCGTGAGTTCCTGGAACAACCGACGATCACCAAGATCGGCATCGTGGTGGTAGCCCTGGGTTTCCTCTACAACGTCGGCATGACCCTGCTCAAAGGCCGCAAGACCGCCATCAGCATGGTCATGATGACCGGCCTGATCGGCCTGGCCGTGTTCTTCCTGTTCTCCTTCTACAACCCTGAAAACCTGGCGCGCGACAAGTACTACTGGTGGTTCGTGGTGCACCTGTGGGTCGAAGGTGTCTGGGAGCTGATCATGGGTTCGATGCTGGCCTTCGTCCTGATCAAGATCACCGGCGTCGACCGCGAAGTGATCGAGAAGTGGCTCTACGTGATCATCGCCATGGCCCTGATCACCGGCATTATCGGCACCGGTCACCACTTCTTCTGGATCGGTGCGCCTGAGGTCTGGTTGTGGCTAGGTTCGATCTTCTCTGCCCTCGAGCCGCTGCCGTTCTTCGCCATGGTGCTGTTCTCGCTGAACATGGTGAACCGTCGCCGTCGTCAGCATCCGAACAAGGCAGCATCGCTCTGGGCCATCGGCACGACTGTCACCGCGTTCCTCGGGGCTGGCGTGTGGGGCTTCCTGCACACCCTGGCACCGGTCAACTACTACACCCACGGTTCGCAGATCACCGCTGCCCACGGCCACCTGGCGTTCTACGGCGCCTACGCCATGATCGTCATGACCATGATCAGCTACGCCATGCCGCGCTTGCGGGGCCTGGGTGAAGCACCGGATGCGCGGGCTCAACGCATCGAGATCTGGGGCTTCTGGCTGATGACTCTGTCGATGGTGGCGATCACCCTGTTCCTTACCGCTGCTGGCGTGGTTCAGGTCTGGTTGCAGCGTATCCCGGCTGATGGCGCGGCAATGTCCTTCATGAACACCGCTGACCAACTGGCCGTGTTCTTCTGGCTGCGGCTGATCGCTGGGGTGTTTTTCCTCATCGGGCTGGTGCTCTACCTCTGCAGCTTCAGGCAGCGTGGGCGGGTAACCGCTGATGTGCCCGCGGCCGCGGTTGCGGCCTGAGGCAAGGCACCGATGTAACTGACGGCCCGGCTTACACAGCGGGCCGTTGCTGTTTTCAAACCGCTACGGAGCGATCGTCATGGCCTTTACCATCGAAGTCGAAGAGTGGGTCGGCAGTGTCTGGCACCGTTTCATCACCCGCCGCGCCAGCCCGGACTTTCCCGACGCCAGCGTTTCGCTGGAAAGCATGCAGCGGCCACTGTCGGTGCTGTTTCGCGCCATGGGCGGTGCCAGCGGTATTGGTGTCGAAGCGGCCAACGCGCGCGATCTGATGTTGCGTCGGACGCTGCTCCAGCAGGTTGCCGGCACCTGCAAACAGCTGCCGGTCGCCTGGTGCGATTCAAGCAACCTGCGGCTGCCACAAAACCTTGCGGTGTACCCCGACGTTTCACTCAACCAGGATCTCTATCGCTGGCTGGCGCTGCTTGCGGCGCAGGCTGGCGAGATGCGCCATTGGGCGCGTGACAACCAACGCTGGACGCAGGTCATCCTCGAGCGTTTTCCGGCCATGCAGCCTCGCTACGCGCGCTTGGTCGAGGCGCATCTGCAGCTGCGTCCCGACCCGGATACGCTGCCTCGCGCGGAGGCAGCGCTGGAGCGAGCCATCTGCCAGGCCCTGCGCGAGCCGGGCAGCGTCCAGCAGTTTCCGCGTAGCGAAGTGGCGCCCTGGCCGCTGCCCATGTGGCTGTACCCCGCCGAGAATCTCGGGGTGCCGCAGGCCACCGAGCTCGCGGAGGAAGATCAGGACAACAACCTGCAGGCCCCGCCGACCGAGCAGAAGGGCATGCGCAAGCGCGCCAAGCGTGTCGAGGACAGCACCAGCAAGGGCGGCCTGATGCTGTTCCGTCTGGAGAACCTGTTCAGCTGGTCCGAGCATGTCGAGCTTGATCGTCAGGGCGATGACAGCGAAAACGAGGACGCTTCCCGCGTTGCTGAAGATCTCGACGAGATTGCCATGTCGCGTCAGCGTATGCGCAAGGGCGGCGGCCTCAAACTGCACCTCGACCTTCCGCCCGCGGACGTCGATGACATTCCGCTGGGCGATGGCCTCAAGCTGCCGGAATGGGATTACCGCAAACAGCACATGCAGGAGAACTTCGTCAGCCTGCAGATGATGCTGCCGCGAGGCTCCGAACCCATGGGCCTGCCGCTGCGGCTGAGCCCGCTGGCGCGCAAGCTGCGCCGGCAGTTCGAACACCTGCGAAACGATCGGCAATGGCTGCGTGGGCAACCCCAGGGCTCGGAGCTGGACATGCAGGCCTGGTTGGACTTTCACGTCGAGCACCAGCATGGCCAGTGCGCCGAGCGTGGGTTGTTCATGGAACAGCGGCAGAATCGTCGCGACCTGGCGTGCCTGCTGCTGGCCGACCTGTCGATGTCCACCGACGCGCACCTGGACGACGAGCACAAGGTGATCGACGTGATCACCGACAGCCTGCTGCTGTTCGGCGAAGCACTGTCTGCCGTAGGCGACGATTTTGCGCTGTACGGTTTCTCCTCGCTGCGTCGCCAGCAGGTGCGCATGCAGGAACTCAAGAGCTTCAAGCAGCGTTATGGCGATGACACCCGTGGCCGGATCCAGGCGCTGAAACCCGGTTATTACACGCGCATGGGTGCGGCCATTCGCCAGGCCACCGAGCTGCTGGGCAAGTGCAAGCAGCGACGCAAACTGTTGCTGCTGGTCACCGACGGCAAGCCCAATGACCTGGATCTCTACGAAGGCCGTTATGGCGTCGAAGACACCCGCCAGGCAGTCATGGAAGCACGGCGTCAGGGGTTGTTGCCGTTCTGCATCACCATTGACCAGGAGGCGGGCGATTACCTGCCCTACATGTTCGGTGCCAACGGCTTCACCCTGATTAAGGAGCCGCAACAGCTACCGTTCCGCCTGCCGCAGTTGTATAAGCAGCTGACCCAGCCGTAGATACCGTCTTCCCCATTACCGAGCAAGGGCCAGTTGAGGGTCGAAACGCTGGCCCGATTTAAGTACCCCATAGGCGATGTGCAGCAGCTTGCGCATCGCTGCACAGACGATTTGTTTTCCGGCAGCGCTATCTACGTCGCAGGCTCAAAGCCTAAGGGTGGATACGGCTTCCTGGCCTTCCCCCGATGATCAGTCGGGAACTATCACCCCAACATAGCGTGGTAGTCGAGATACAAGGGTGGATGTCGCCTTTAACATCTACCGTGACTGCGCTCGGTGGATCGCCCCCCCGGTGGACCGCCACCCGGTGGACCGCCACCCGGTGGATGGCCACCCCGTGGATCGGTGAGGCGTGATCCATCTTGCTAATCGCCTGGGGCAGATTGCGTGGCAACCGTAGCGTAAAACGGGCGGCGTTCCGTTTGCGCCCACAAGCCTTTGCGCCGCTTGATATCTCGCCGTTCACCTGCGGACATGGCCTGTTCATGCCGCGACATTGACGCAGTGTTCAGAGGCTATGTTGATTTAGGGCAGTTGCTTCGTTTGACTCTGACGTATTCATCGGTGGGCTGAAGCCCACCCTACGAAGTTATGGCGCGCCGTATTCAGGCCTGCCAGTTTGGGAAGGACGTTGTTTTGATGGAAACAAGCCCACTCTGCCGGATGGCCGAGCTATGCGGCCGGAGCACGCCGACAGGTTTGTAGGGTGGGCTTCAGCCCGCCAAGGCATCTATCGAGCGGCTGTTGCCCGCCAAGCTTGATGCCGCTATCCATTCTCCCGAAGCTGCCCTGGGGGACGGTGATTCGTAGGGTGGATGTCGCCTTTTACATCCACCACCACACCGCTCGGTGGATCACCACCCGGTTGATCGGTCAGGCGTGATCCACCCTACAGACCGTCTAGAACAGGTTGCGCGGCAGCCAGACGATCATCACCGCGCAGAACACGGCAAGACCGATACAGAACCAGAAGAATCTGTTTTGACGGCGATCCCCTGCGGTGTCGGCCAGGGCGGGGAGGGGCATGCCGCAGTTGCTGCATTCGGCTTCCTGCGGCGGATTGGGTTGCTGGCAATACAGGCATCTGGGCATGGCAGCGTCCTCTCTAGTTCACTTCCAGCTTGCCATGCACTGCTGCTGTTAGAGGTTGACGGTAATCAATGAGTTGCAAGAGGTTCGCGCCCCTGCATCAACTGCCCCCAAGGGGCTGGTGAGCAGTGTATAGCTGGCGCGTTACTCGAAGGATTCGAGCCGTTGACGATCAAGGATGGTGATCTGCCGGCCTTCCTGGGTGATGATTTCCTCATCGATCAAGCGCCTGATGATCCGCGAGAATGTCTCCGGCTGGATCGACAGATGGCCGGCGATCAGCTGCTTGGCCATGGGCAACTCAAAGCTGCTGCCTTCATCCTTCAAGCGTGCCAGCTGAGTCATCAGATAGCGCACCACGCGGTGAGTGGCGTTCTTCAGCGAAAGGGTTTCGATTTCGTTGATGCGCTGGTGCAAGCGCACGCTGAGCTTGCCGAGCAGGGCGAAGGAAAGCTTCTGGTTCGCTTCCAGCAGGCGCATGTAGGCCGCATTGGAGAAGCGATAGACCTGCGTCGGACAGACAGCCTGGGCCGAGGCGACATAGTTGGGCGTGTCCATCAGCATCATCGCTTCGGCAAAGGTCTGGCGATTGCCGATCACCTCGAAGACTTTCTCCTGCCCGTCCGGGGTGAGGCGGTAGATTTTCACCGCGCCGGAAATCACGAAATAGAACGAATGCGCCGGTTCGCCCTGATGAAAAAGGTTGTCGCCCTTGTCCAGGTTGAGCAACTGACTTGCGCTCATCAGCTCGTCCATCTGTTCGTCGTTCAGGGGTTCGAACAGGTGGTGGCTGCGCAGAATCTGGTTGTGTACGCGGTGAAGCACCATGCAAGGCATCCTTAATTTCTAATAATTGAGTCGTCTGCAATTATGTTTGCAGAGCGGAACGGTACCTGCGCTCAAACAGGCAGGCCGAAGCCGCTTCGAGAGCGCAGTGAAAAGTCTTACAGAGCCTAGCCCAGATGCCATGGCGCGCGTATTGATGCAGGCCGGATTAGGCTGATGCAAATTCTTCCGCGCATGCCTTACCGAAGCGGTTTTCGGTCTCGCTCCAGTGAGGCGGTGTCGGTGGTCCATCGCTGATCGATGTCAGCGGGCAACGCAGGGCGCGTACCCAGCTCGTTGTGACTGCCTGTCGCCTGTGCGGTATCGATCACCACGTCGAGTGCCACGCCGCTGGCCAGCGCCAGCATCGACGCCATTGCAAGGCCCCAGGCCAAGGGTTGGATGACTGCTTTCATGTGCACCTCCGGTACTGCAGGGGGCGGGCCGTCTGGCCCGTAGCGTTGAGGTCGTTTCAGTGTGCGGGTGCCTGGGCGAACAGGATGTTGTTCTCCAGATGAATGTGCTGCATCAGATCGCCACGCAGTTCTTCGAGCCCGCGATACAGCGCACGCCAGGTGTTGCAGGCGTTCGCGGGCGGGGTGATGTCGTTGGTCAGTTCGGCCAGCCGTTGCAGCGCGGCGCCGTGCTGATCGTGTTCATAACGCATCACCGCAATCGGACCCTGGGTCTGGGGTAGCTGAATGTTGCGTTGCAGCATGGGGAAGAGAATCTGCTCTTCCTTGAGCATGTGGCTCTCCAGCTCCTGCTGCATGCTCCAGAGGTGCTCGGCGAGGCCGGTCGGGCAGTCCGGCTTGTTGCCATGAACTTGTTCGACACGGCTGGCCAGGCGAATGAGTTCGGGCAGTTGGTCGCGATGACGCTCGTGGAAGCGTTCGAGGATGAATTCGATCAGCGCACTTGCGGGCTCGCCGCGCCAGTCTGGCTCCGTCGCCGGTTCCCCCGTCAGTGCGGCGAGCTCGCCTGCGATGACCTGGGCGTCGAGGTTGCGCTGCAGGGCGGCGTCGCGCAGCGGGGTGTCTCCACCGCAGCAGAAGTCCAGTTTGTACTGGCGAAACACGCGTGTGGCACCAGGGATCCGGCAGGCCAGGCTGCCCAGGGTTTGCTCGGTAAGTGCAGTCGTCATGGCGGCGTTCCATGAGTGGATGTTGCTTGTACTGGAGCAAGCCCTATGCCATTAGCAAATAATTGATTATTAAAAGGAAAATAATTTGATTGGTGAAATATACCCAGGCGGTATAGGGTTTAATAAACCTTACGGGTAGTAATCACCATGATGGAAGAAGCCCTGCTTGCCGATCTTGTCACCGAGCTGCCCAATGCGGTTCGCCTGCAACGTCTGGTGCACACGCTGCATCAGCGGTTTCGCTGTGGTGCTGTGGTGCTGCTACGCCTCGATGACGACACGCTGCGCCCGCTGGCGGCGGTGGGGCTGGTGCAGGAGGCACTGGGGCGGCGCTTCGTGGTGGCTCAGCATCCCCGGTTGGCGGCCATCCTCTCGCAACGCGAGCCCACCTGGTTCGAGCCTGACAGTCGATTGCCCGACCCCTATGACGGTCTGCTTGATGCGCATGTCGGCGAACCCTTGCCGGTGCACGACTGCATGGGCGTCAGCCTGTTCGTCGAGGGCAAACTGTGGGGAGCGCTGACCCTCGATGCACTGCACGCAGGGACTTTCGACGACGACGCGCGGCGCGACCTGCAGCGCTACACGCTGGTGATCGAGGCGGCCATCCGTATTACCCGGTTGGAACACGAAAACCGCGGTCTGCGCCTCGCACGCAGTGACGTGCTGGAAACCACACAGGTGCCGGGCGACGGCGAAATTCTCGGGCAAAGCGCGGTAATCCGCGAGCTGTTGCGTGAGTTGGAAGTAGTGGCCGACTCGGAGCTGCCGGTGCTGCTCCTGGGTGAAACCGGCGTGGGCAAGGAGTTGTTCGCACGCTGGCTGCATCGTCACTCGCGGCGGCGCAACAAGCCGCTGGTGCTGGTCAATTGCGCGGCGTTGCCCGAATCGCTGGCCGAAAGCGAGCTGTTCGGTCATGTAAAGGGTGCCTTCTCCGGTGCGACCACCGACCGGCCTGGCCGTTTCGATGCGGCCAATGGCGGCACGCTGCTGCTCGATGAAGTCGGCGAGCTGCCGTTGGTGGTGCAGGCCAAGCTGCTGCGCACCCTGCAGAATGGGGAAATCCAGCGCCTCGGGGCCGACAAGCCGCGTCAGGTCGATGTGCGCATTATCGCGGCGACCAACCGCAACCTGCGTGACAGCGTGCGTGACGGGCATTTCCGCGCTGATCTCTATCACCGCCTTTCGGTTTATCCAGCGCCGATTCCGCCCCTGCGCGAGCGTGGCAACGATGTCCTGATTCTGGCGGGCTACTTTCTTGAATTGAACCGCGCGCGTTTGGGCCTGCGCAGCATGCGGCTGTCGCCCGCTGCCGAGCGGGCATTGCTCGGCTATGGCTGGCCGGGCAACGTCCGGGAGCTGGAGCACGTGATCAGCCGGGCGGCGCTGCGGTTGCTCAGTCGGGGCGCCTCGCGCAGCGAAATACTCACGCTGGAACCGGACCTGCTGGCGCTGGACAACGAGCACGCCAGCTCTTTCGCCCCGGCTGCCGATGTCGAGCCCGCGCCCGCAGTAGAGGAGATCGTCTCGTTGCGCGAAGCCGTCGATGGCGCCCAGCGCCAGGCGATTATCCGCGCGCTGGAGGCCAGTGGAGAGAACTGGGCGCAGGCCGCGCGGTTGCTGGACGTCGATTCGAGCAACCTGCACAAACTGGCGCGGCGGCTGAAATTGAAATGAGGCGTTCGACCAAGCCGCAATGCCGCTGGGGGTTGTTCCGCCAGTCGGCGTGAGTTGTCTTCGAGGTGTCGCGGTCTAAGCTCCAACTATCACCAACAGGAGACTTCCATGGCTCTGGACCATGACCAGTTCAACCAGCTGCTGAGCGAGGCCCAGGCCCACGCCGACCGTGCCGCCAGCGAGAACAACCCGCAGCACTACCAGCAGGCTTTCGAATCCAGCCTCAAGGCGATGCGCCTGCTCGCTGAAGAGTCCGGCAACTGGCGGGACGCTGTCGTTCGTGCGACCGAGGAGTTTCAGGGCGACGAAGGGATATAGCGCGACGCCAGTCCGAGCGGAGGCCGCGCACCATTGCGCTGGCCTGATTTCCCGGCAGCGCACGCTGGGAACGCGTCTGCTCGGGACTTGCCTCGCCGGGCAGTCTTGAGCCTCCGCCAGCGCTGCCCTTTACCCTGTCCCGGCGACTCGCTTCGCTCGGGGCGCCCTGTTCAGAGCGCCTCCTCAGCTTCGCCTCCTTGACGCTTATCAATGCCTCCCACTGGAGGCCTACCTAGACTGCCGACTTTCCGTCCGGCCCGGACGGGCACCTTTGCCGCAGGCAGGGTGCGCATGATTCCGCATGTCTAGGAGTTGCCATGCACTTGGTCTGTCCAGCAGGTAGCCTGCCCGCGCTCAAGGCTGCCGTCCAGCAGGGTGCCGATGCCGTTTATGTCGGCTTTCGGGACGACACCAACGCCCGTCATTTCCCCGGCCTCAACATGGATGCGAAGCAGCTCGACAAGGGGCTGCAGTTGATCCGCGAAAAGCGTCGCCAGCTCTATATTGCCGTCAACACTTACGCACAGCCGCAAGGCTGGTCCCGCTGGCAGCGTGCGGTCGATCAGGCCGCCGACCTCGGTGTCGACGCGCTGATCGCCGCCGATCCCGGCGTGCTCGGTTACGCCGCCAAACACCATCCGCAGCTCAACCTGCATCTGTCGGTCCAGGGTTCGGCGACCAATGCCGCCGCGCTGGCCTTTTACCAACAGCGCTACAACATCAAGCGCGCCGTGCTGCCGCGGGTGCTGTCGCTCAAGCAGGTCAAGCAGGTCGCCGCGAGCAGTCCGGTGCCTATCGAGGTGTTCGCTTTCGGCAGCCTGTGCATCATGGCCGAAGGTCGCTGCCACCTGTCTTCCTACCTCACCGGCGAATCTCCGAATCTGTGCGGCGTCTGTTCGCCAGCCAAGGCGGTGCGCTGGAGCGAGGAGCCGGAAGGGCTGACTTCGCGGCTGAACAACGTGCTCATCGACCGTTATGCCGAAGGCGAATCAGCCGGCTATCCGACGCTTTGCAAGGGCCGCTTCATGGTCAACGGCGAGCGCTTCCATGCACTGGAGGAGCCCACCAGCCTGAATACCCTCGACCTTATTCCGGAGCTGGCCAACATCGGCGTCACGGCGATGAAGATCGAGGGGCGGCAACGCAGCCCCGCCTATGTCGAGCAGGTCACCCGCGTCTGGCGCTCGGCACTCGACGCCTATCTGCAGGCGCCGCAGCGTTATGCCGTGCAGCCTGGCTGGCGTGACGTGCTCGACGGCTTGTCCGAGGGCTCGCAAACGACCCTCGGCGCTTACCACCGGGCGTGGCAGTGAACCTCTTCAGCAAGGAGCAGATATGAAACTCAGCCTAGGCCCCGTGCTGTTCTATTGGGATCGCCAGCACACCCTCGATTTCTACGCCGACATGGCAGGCATGCCGCTGGATGTGATCTATCTCGGCGAAACCGTCTGTTCCAAGCGCCGCGACATGGGTCTGGACGACTGGCTTGGTCTGGCCCGCGAGCTCAAACAGCAGTCGACGGCGCAGCTGGTGCTGTCCGGCCTGGCGCTGGTCGAGGCGGCTTCGGAGCTGTCCAGCCTGCGCCGGCTCTGCGAGAACGGCGAGCTGCTGGTCGAGGCCAATGACATGGGCGCCGTGCAGTACCTGTCCGAGAGAGGCTTGCCCTTTGTTGGCGGTCCGGCGCTCAACCTCTACAACGGCCATGCACTGGCCGAACTGGTCAGCAGCGGCATGCAGCGTTGGGTGCCGCCAGTGGAAATCTCCGGGACCATGATCCGCGACGCGCGTGCGCAGTTGTCGCAGCTCGGTGTGGCGATGCCGGAAATCGAGATCTTCGCCTACGGCCACCTTCCGCTGGCCTATTCGGCGCGCTGCTTCACCGCTCGCGCGGAAAATCGGCCGAAGGATGATTGCCAGTTCTGTTGCCAGAACTATCCCGAAGGTATCCCGCTGTTGAGCCAGGAGGGCGAGGCGCTGTTCACCATCAATGGCATCCAGACCCTGTCCGCCTCGGTCAGCAATCTGCTGGCGGACTATCCGGCGCTGGTCGACAGCGGGGCCGAGCTGCTGCGGCTCAGCCCGCGAGCGTCGGGCATGATCGAGGTAGTGCAGGCATTTGACGCGGTGCGCAACGGCGGCCTGCCACCGCTCGCCGTCGACGGCTGCAACGGTTACTGGCATGGCCAGCCCGGCATGCTGCGCGCCGAGGAGGCCGGATTATGCTGAAGCCTCGGGCGCACCTGTTGAAACTCGGAGAGCATCTGTTGCCGCTGGCCGCGCGAACCCCGTTCGCGCTGCAACGTATCGCGCTGGAGCGCAGCCTCAATCAGGTCTTCGCTGAGCCCCTGGCTGATGATGCCTTCGAGGCACTGGAAGGCAACTGGATGCGCCTGGAAGTCGTCGACCTCAACCTGGCCTGGTGCCTGAGTTGCGATCGGCAGAAGTTGCGCATCGCCGAGCAGGCCCGGGTTCAGGTCACCATCCGTGGCAACTGGCGTGAATTCCTTCTGCTCGCCAGTCGCCAGGAAGACCCCGATACGCTGTTCTTTCGCCGCCGGTTGGTGATCGAAGGCGACACCGAACTCGGCCTGGCCATCAAGAACCTGATCGACAGTCTGGACCCGGACCTGCTGCCGCCATGGCTGTGGAAACTGCTGCAGGGCGCTGGAGAGGAAGTGGCGCTGGCTGGTCGTGCGCAGCCGGTCAGTGCCTGATCGAGCATTGACCGGTTAGGCCGACATCTCCACCCAGTCGCCGCGGTGAGCCGCTACACCGAGTGCAGCTGGTGCCGCGGTTTCATCCGGTCGCTGGCGATGATGTTGCGCATGTCCTCGAACAGCGCATCGGCTTCGGCTTCGGAGCAGTCTTCGCGGTAACGCTTGCGCAGACCGTAGCTGCTGAGGGTGATGTGTACGTTGGCAACAACGCCGTGCTGCGCCAGGCAGGCACGCGCGCAATGCAGCGGACAGCCGTCGATGGCCAGGATCGCCCGGCCGGAGTTGGCCTTGTTGACCAGCGAGCTCACCCGGCCACCGACACCGGCGATGCAGGACATTTCTGCCAGGCCGGCACGGTCCAGACGCACAGCGAGGGTATTGGCCAGTTGCGCCACGTTGGAACAGCCCGAGCAGGCATACACCAGGGGCAGGCGAGGTTTGGACATGCTGTTCTCCCGATCTGTTAGGGCTAACGCCAGTATCCGAGTCAATCAAGAGGTGGCCCATGACGGCCATCAAGAAGCTGGGGCAATCCGCCGCAGCTCAGTCCTGATAGGCGGCCAGACCCTGGCTGTCGAGTATCTCGATGCGCCGGCGTTGCACGCTGATCATTCCGGACTCGATGAGCCGGTGCAGAATGCGCGAAAAGGTCTCCGGTTGAATGCCCAGCTTGGACGCGATCAAGCGCTTGGGCACATCGAGGGTAACGACGCCGCTGTCATCCTCCTGCGATTGATAGAGAAAGCGCACCACGCGGTGGCTGGCGTTGGCCAGCGTCAGGGTATCGATCTCGTTCAGGCGCTGGTGCAGACGGATGCTCAAGGTGCCAAGAATGTCCAGGCAGATGCTCGGGTGCTGCTCGAGCATGCGCCGGTAGTGCGGCCCATGGAGGCTGGCCACCAGGCTGGCTTTCAGGGCGGTGGCACTGACCGGATAATTCGGCGCGCCGGTGAACAGCAAGGCTTCTGCGAACGACTCGCCGGCGCGGATCACCTCCACCAGTTTTTCCTGCCCGTCGCAGACCACGCGGTGCAGCTTCACCTGGCCGCTGAACAGAAAGTAGAACCGCTCGGCCTTGTCACCTTGATGAAACAGCGAGGCGCCCGCAGGCACGCGCTTGAGGTTGGCCGAGGCGCACACCTCCTGCAGCGCCGCTTCGGGCAACCGGCTGAACAGGTGGTGTCGGCGGAGGTCCGCAACAAGGGATGTTTCGGTCAACATGATTCCTCCGCCGGTACCTGTCCGGGATTGTTCGACGTTGCATCCTAGGAGCACGCATCACCCAGCTTCCTTGATCGCAGACAAGATCCTCGACCGTGAATGCCTCGGAGCCTGTTTTAGAAATACGGCAGAGGTGAATTGACGATGGTCAATTCGCTCTGCATCGCTTTTGCCTACATTCCACACCATCTAGTGCTTAGCAAGTTTTTAACAACTACATATGGTGATGGAGGCGTGATGCTGGGGCTTGGGGAAGTGGATCGGCCGGTTTCGTTGCGCAAGCGGGACGGGCGCCTGGTAGCGTTCGAACTGGACAAGATCGGTGCTGCGATCGAGGCCGCTGGCCTGGCGACCGGTGAATTCGAACCGGTCACTGCCCAGGCGCTGGCTGCTCAGGTCCTGGCGCGTATGCCGCAGCGGGTAGTGGCGGTCGAGCAGGCTCAGGATGCCGTCGAGCGTGTGTTGATGGAGGCGGGTTACTACGACACGGCGCGGGCGTACATCGTCTACCGCGAGCGTCATGGACGGCTGCGGCGCGATCGCAAATCACTGGTCGACGTCGCCTCGTCGATGAACGAATACCTCTCGCGCGAGGACTGGCGGGTACGCGCCAACGCCAACCAGGGCTACTCACTGGGTGGGCTGATTCTCAACGTGTCGGGCAAGGTCACTGCCAACTACTGGCTGGACGAGGTCTACAGCCCGGAAATCGGTATCGCCCATCGCGAGGGGGACCTGCACATCCATGACCTGGACATGCTCGCCGGCTATTGTGCGGGCTGGTCGCTGCGCACGCTGCTCAACGAAGGTTTCAATGGCATTCCTGGTCGGGTCGAGGCCGGGCCGCCGAAGCACCTGTCCAGCGCGCTGGGGCAGATGGTCAACTTTCTCGGCACGCTGCAGAACGAGTGGGCCGGCGCCCAGGCATTCAGCAGCTTCGATACCTACCTCGCGCCCTTTGTGCGCAAGGATGGCCTTGGCTTCGCGGAAATCCGCCAGGCGATCCAGGAATTCATCTACAACCTCAACGTGCCGTCGCGTTGGGGCACCCAGACGCCCTTTACCAACCTGACCTTCGACTGGGTCTGCCCGGAAGACCTGCGCGAGCAGATTCCCTACATCGGCGGCGAGGAAATGCCTTTCGCCTACGGTGACCTGCAACCCGAGATGGAGCTGATCAATCGCGCCTACATCGAGGTCATGCAGGCCGGCGACGGCCTGGGCCGGGTGTTCACCTTTCCGATCCCAACTTACAACATCACCCACGATTTCCCTTGGGATAGCGAGAACGCCGAGCGCCTGTTCGAGATGACCGCGCGTTACGGCTTGCCGTACTTCCAGAACTTCCTCAATTCGGACATGCAGCCCAATCAGGTTCGCTCGATGTGCTGTCGCCTGCAGCTGGATGTGCGCGAGCTGCTCAAGCGCGGCGGAGGGCTGTTCGGTTCGGCCGAGCAGACCGGCTCGCTCGGCGTGGTGACGATCAACTGCGCGCGCCTTGGCTACCTGCACGCCGGCGACTGGACCGGGCTGATCGAGCATCTCGATGCGCTGCTGGAGCTGGCGCGGCAGAGCCTGGAGGTCAAGCGCAAGGTGATTCAGCACCACATGGATGCCGGGCTGTATCCCTACACCAAGCGATACCTGGGCACGCTGCGCAACCATTTCTCCACCATTGGCGTGAATGGGCTGCACGAGATGGTGCGCAACTACACCGAGGACAGCGAAGGCCTGCACACCGAGGCCGGACGGCGTTTGGCCGTCGATCTGCTCGACCATGTGCGGGAAGAGCTGGTGCGCTTTCAGGAAGAAACCGGCCACCTCTACAACCTCGAGGCGACACCGGCCGAAGGCACCACCTACCGCTTCGCCAAGGAAGATCGCAGGCGTTTCCCAGAGATTTTACAGGCGGGCTCTGCCGAGGCGCCGTACTACACCAACTCGTCGCAGCTGCCGGTGGGTTTCACCGATGACCCGTTCGAAGCGTTGATGCTGCAGGACGAGCTGCAGACCAAATACACCGGCGGCACCGTGCTGCACCTGTACATGGCTGAGCAGATTTCCTCGGCGCAGGCCTGCAAGAACCTGGTGCGCACCGCGCTGGGTCGATTCCGCCTGCCTTACCTGACCATCACCCCGACGTTCTCGATCTGCCCGGTGCATGGCTATCTCAGCGGTGAACACGAGTTCTGCCCGAAATGCGACGAGGCGCTGATCGCCAAACAACAGAGCTGCTGCGTCTGAGCCTCTTGTGACTGGGGCGCGGTCGTTGCGCGCCCCAGCGTCAATGCAGACCGGACCAGCCATTAGGCGCCGGCTTGCTGGCGATCACCGTTATGGCTGCGCCGACGGGCGCATCCCGGATCTACAACAAATCATCCACCCCTGAAGGAGCGACACATGACTCAAACCACCCAACTGCCTGAAGCCCAACGCCAGCGTTGCGAGGTCTGGACCCGCGTCATGGGCTATCACCGCCCGGTCGCGGCATTCAATCCCGGCAAGCAGTCCGAGCACCGTGAGCGGACTCATTTCACCGAGCAGGCTGCAGGGTTGGCTCGCTAGCCATGGGCGCCGCGCTACGGGTCGGCGGCATGGTGCCGCTGACCACGCTCGATTTTCCTGATCACTTGGCCTGCGTGCTGTTCTGTCAGGGTTGTGGCTGGCGTTGTCGCTATTGCCACAACCCGCAGTTGATCCCGACTTGTGGTGCCGAGGAGCGCGGTTGGGACGAAATTCTCGGCTTCCTCGACCAGCGGGTCGGCTTGCTCGAAGCGGTGGTGTTCAGCGGCGGTGAGCCAACCCTGCAGCTGGCCCTGCCGGACGCCATCGAGCAGGTCCGCGCCAAGGGATTCAAGATCGGACTGCACAGTGCCGGCATCAAGCCGAAACTGTTTCGCCAGGTGCTACCGCTGGTGGACTGGGTGGGCTTCGACGTCAAGGCGTTGCCCGAACATGGCCGGCTGATCACGGGCGTGGAAGGCAGTGGCGAGGCAAACTGGAAAAGTCTGCACGCGCTTGTTGCGAGTGGCGTGGACTATGAGTGCCGCACCACCGTGCACTGGCAGCTGTTCGATGCTGAACGCCTGTGGGACATGGCGCAGCGCTTGCGCAAGATGGGTGTAGAACGGTTCGCCGTGCAATGCGTGCGCACCGCGCGGATGCTCGATGAGTCTCTTGCCGACAGCCGTGCGCCCTACGATCAGCAAAAACTCTGGGATCACATGGGGCGGTTGTTTCCGTCGTTCGTTCTGCGAGGTTGAGTTCGTACCTAGTGGGCAAGCTCACTTCTGTAGGAGCGAGCTTGCTCGCGAACGGCCTTGTGCGCTCGCGCAGTCTGGGTGGGCTTCAAGGCCACGAATTAGTGCGTAGGGTGGGCTTCATCCACCGGTTCGTCACCCCAAACGGAGCGAGCCGATCCAGCCGGGAAGGGTGCGCTTAAACTCATCGTCAAAAGCGAACGATCAGCTCCAGCCCCAGAACTGCAGATACCAGCCATAGCCAACCACCGCTGTCGCCAGTCCGACACAACTGAAAGCGAGCAGCCGACGCAGGCCGTTGGCGCCGTAACGGCTGATCACCTTCCAGGCCAGATACAGACTCCAGCCAATCGCACCGGCCAAGAGCAGGGCGCGTGTCGGCTGCGCCCAGGCGAGGATGAAACCTTCGTAGCGCAGCAGTTTGATGGTGGTGGCTGAAAGGCCGAGAAACAGTCCGGCGCCGCCCAGCGGTGTGAGCGTCAGCGCCAGATGGTGGAACACCTCACCTCGGCGATTCATCAAGCGCACTGCACCTTGCAACAGCAGCCAGAGCGCGCCGCCAATGAGCAGCGAGCTGGCGCCGATATAGGCAAGAATTGCCGCACCGTCGAGCCAGGTGAAGGCGTCGTTGTTCTGCGGGTAATGGGTCAGCAGCCACCAGGGTGCATTGGCTTCCAGCGGCCAGAAGATGTCGCGATCGACCAACCACTCGGCAGCGGTCTGCTTGAGGCTGATGAACAAGGGGCTGACTGTCCATTGGAACGCGCCCATGGCCAGGCCGATCATGCCGAACAGCAGCAAGCTGCTGTCCCAGTGGCCATGCTGCGCCTGGTTGCCGACGATGAGGATTTCCTGGTTCGGCGAGCGGGCGGCGAGGGCGACTGCGCCGCGCTGGCCACTGCAACGACCGCAGGCGTGACATTCACTGTTGCCCTGCATACGGCGGATGTCGATTAGCGGAGCGCAGTTGGGCGTGGCCAGTCGCGGCGCTTCGTTGGCCTGCCAGCGTTCCTCGTCGACTTTGTAATGCATCGGCGCCAGGCGGGCGAGCAGGCCGAACACGCCACTGACCGGGCACAGATGTCGGCACCAGACACGTTTGCCGCGACCATAGAGATAGCCGACGAGCATCGCCGCGACCGTTGAGCCGCCAAGGATCAGCGCGGCAGCCCGGCCGTAGTCGTAGACGCTGATCAGCTGGCCGTAGACGGTGGTCAGCACGAACGCAATGGTCGGCCAGCCGCTCCAGCGGATCCATTGCGGGGTGCGTTTGTTCAACCCGCGCCAGCTGATCCACTCGCTGAGCGAGCCCTCCGGGCAGAGCACGCCGCACCAGAGGCGACCGAACAGCACCATCGACAGCAAGACGAAAGGCCACCAGAGCCCCCAGAACAGGAACTGGGCGAACACCGTAATGCTGTCGAGCATGCGCGCTTCGGACGGCGGCAGCGACAGAAACGCCGGCACCAGCAGCAACACCAGGTAGAAGCCCACCACCAGCCACTGGATCAGGCGAATGGTCCTGGCATGCTGGCGCAGCAGGTCGCCGACGCGGGCCAGCCAAGGGGCATTGGTGATCATGCGGGACTCGCCTCGAGACGGGCCTCCGACTTCGGTCGCAACCAGGCCCAGACGGCCAACCAGTAGAGCCCCATCAGGATGACCGCCGCCAGCGAGGGCATGGCGCGGTAACCGGTCAGCCCGGCAATGGTGCTGCCCAGGGTGCCGCCGTCATCGAGCAGGGCGGAGGTGTCCCACAGCGGATCGCCGAAGACCGTGTACAGCATCTCCGGAACCTCCATACCCATCAGCTGGCCGCTGAAGCGGTCTAGCCCACCCATCAACAGAGCCGCGCCGAGCAGCAGCAGCAGGGCTTCGCTGACCTTGAAAAAGTGTCTCCAGGAAAACAGCCGACTGCCGGCCTGCAAGGCCGCGTAGCTCAGCAATGCGAGCACAAAGCCCAGCACACCGCCGACGACGAAGCCGGTCAGGTCCGCCCCGTCTTGCTGATGACCGATGCCGTAGAGAAACACCACTGTTTCGCTGCCTTCACGCGCCACAGCGAGCATCGCCAGTACCAGCAGGCCAATGCCGCTGCCCTGGCTGAGGTGCGCCGCGGCACTGTCCACCAGGTTGCGCTTGAGATCGCGGCCGTGGTGGTGCATCCAGCCGACCATCTGCAGGATCAGCAGCGCCGCAGCCAGCAGCATGGCGCACTGGAACCACTCACCGGCGGGACCGGCCAGCCAGTCGCCGGCGCTGAGAATGCCCCAGGCCAGCAGCGAAGCCAGACCCAGGCCGGCCACCACGCCGCCCCAGAGCATGCGCAGCGCATGACGGTTGCCCGGCTGCTGACTCAGCCAGGCATGCAGGATGCCGATGACCAGTAGCGCCTCGACGCTTTCACGCCAGACGATGAACATTGATTGGCCCATGTCGCTTCTCCTGTTGAGAGACTACTTGGCGATGATTTCGCCTTCCGGGAGGTCCATGTGGAACTCGTCGAAGAAGGGATAGCGGCCGGGTTTGAGGGGATGGATGACGACAAACGAGGTGACGCCGGGCGAGAGCACCTTTTCCACCCGCAGGGGCGTGCTCTCGAACTCGGTCGGGCCATTGCCGGCATTGATGACGACGATCTTGAAGCGCTGGCGCGCCGGGACTTCAATGGTCGCCGGTTCGAAATGGCCGTCGCGAATGGTCAGCTCATACGTCGGCAGCCCGGCCTGGGCGCCGCCGGCAAAGCCGGCAGCGAGCAGGGCGAGGGCAGGAAGCAGGGCGCGTTGCATGCTCACCTCCGGCTCAGTAACCACCTTTCTTGCCGATGCCGGCATAGGTGAACTCGTAGTTCAGCGTGCACTGCTCGAACCAGGGCGCAACGCCGGTTTCCTTGTCGACGTGACGGCCGAACATGGTGTGCTTGCCATCCGGCGGCGAGACGATGAAGGTCAGCTGGTAGTTGCCTGGCCCCATCAGCTTGACGTTGTCGCCATAGTGCGGGCCGTCATTGGCGACCATCGGGTGGAAGTCGCCTTCGATTTTCTCGTCCGAACCCTTCTTGCTCAGCGCATAGCGGATTTTCAGGTAGGAGACGAAACTGCCTTCCTGCCAGCCGTTGCGGTTGCCCTCGGTGGCGGCGATGTCGGCCTCCAGGTGCACGTCGGATTTGGCGGCATCGAGCATCATGCCGGCAGGTTCCATCTCGACCGGTTGCAGATAAACGGCACCGACTTCCATGCCACCGCACTGCTGCGGTTCACCGATGGGGTATTCCTTGGCCTGAGCGAGGGGAGCGAGCAGCAACGAAGCGATGGCGAGGGTAGCGGGAATGCGCATGAAGCCTCCGAGGAGAAGAGATGAATGACGCGGAAGAGGTTCGCACTTGTGATGCTTAACGATAATGATTCGCGTCAATTTTGAATGAAATACTTTGTAACGTATACCCTCGATTGCTGCTTGCCGTTGCGTCTGATCGAGCGCCAGGCGGCGTCCCTAGGGGCTTTTCAGCCCTTTGTGCGTTGAGTTGTCACACCCGGTTCGAGCGCTCAGTCGACGGCAATCTGTTCGCTGCAGCTGCGACGGGTGGATAACGCTGCAGACGATTTAAAGCTGTGAGGCAGATCGATAGCGGCCTACCATATGCGCTTTCGGAGTCGGGGAATTTCATGACTCAAGCTGTACTGGATGCCAGAACCGCCCGTGTACTGCCCTGGCTGGTCGCTATCGCATTCTTCATGCAGACCCTGGATGGCACCATTCTCAATACCGCATTGCCGGCGATGGCCCGCGACCTTGCCGAAGATCCACTGCGGATGCAGGGTGTGGTCATCGCTTACATGCTCACCGTGGCGTTGTTGATTCCGGCGTCGGGCTGGGTAGCGGATCGCTTTGGGACTCGGCCAGTTTTCTTTTCCGCTATCGTGCTGTTCACGCTGGGTTCGCTGCTGTGTGCGATGAGCACCAGCTTCAACCAACTGGTGATGTCGCGTGTGGTGCAGGCGGTTGGGGGCGCGCTGATGCTGCCGGTCGGACGGCTGGTGATCCTGCGGGCCTACCCGCGCAGTGAGTTTGTCCGGGTGATGACCTTCATCGCGCTACCGGGCATGGTCGGGCCTCTGGTGGGTCCGACGCTCGGCGGTTGGCTGGTCCAATATGCGTCCTGGCACTGGATCTTCTTGATCAATCTGCCGGTCGGGCTGATCGGCTGCATCGCTGCCTTTCGTTTCATGCCCGACCTGAAGAGTGCCGAGCGCATGCGCTTCGATACCGTCGGCTTTCTGCTATTCGGTGGCGCCATGGTGCTGATCACCATAGCGCTTGAAGGCCTCGGCGAGATGCAAATGCCCCACGCTCGCGTGATGCTGCTGGTGTCTATTGGCGGTGCTTGCCTCGCGGCGTACTGGTTGCGCGCCGGTCACATCGACAAACCGCTGTTCAGTCCGACGCTGTTCCACACCCGCAGTTTTGCCGTTGGTATCTTTGGCAACCTGTTCGCGCGATTGGGCAGCGGGGCATTGCCGTTCCTGCTGCCATTGCTGCTGCAGGTCGCGCTGGGCTATTCCCCGTCGCAAGCGGGCATGACCATGATTCCGTTGGCGCTGGGTGCGATGTTCATCAAACCCTTGGCCAAGCCGCTGATCGACCGCCTCGGCTATCGGCGTATCCTGATCGGCAACACGCTGCTGCTGGGCAGCCTGATCGCCAGTCTGGCGACCATCGACGGGCAGACTTCGACTGTGTTGTTGCTGCTGCACCTGAGCCTGATCGGCATGGTCAATTCCATGCAGTTCACGGCGATGAATACCGTGACGCTGGTGGGGCTCAGCAACCAGAACGCCAGCAGCGGCAACAGCCTGCTATCGGTGGTGGTGCAGTTGTCGATGAGCCTGGGTGTCGCCTCGGCCGGTGCCCTGCTGGGCGGCTTTACCGTGCCGGGTGCGGATGGGACGGCGTTGCTGGAGGCGTTTCACCTGACCTTTCTATGCATCGGGGCGATGTCGATGCTGGCCGCATCGTTGTTCTTTCAGCTGGACAGCAAGCAAGCCATGGCCGCTCGACACATAGACACTGAGTGACCGAGCCTCGGATCAGCCGATGCAAAGCTCGGCTTCTTCCTCGTCCTCGGGGATCTCATCGGTGACGATCACTCGCGCGTGGTGGCTGGTTTCCTCCTCCATGCGCAGGCCGAAGTAGCGGTTGTCATACGCATCCCAGAATGCTTCGACCTGCTCCATTGTGGCGGCCTCAAGGAGTACCTCCAGGCTGTGCTCCAGGACAATGGTGTAGAGTTTTTCGGCAGACATGATTAGCAGGCTCGTGCTCGATTCAAGAGGCGGCTGCTCCTCTGCAGCCGTGATGTCATTCTGACAGCTGAAGAGCCTTTGCAAGCTTCCGCTCATCGCCTGAAAAGAGATTCCCGCTGAACGGTTAGCCTCGATTTGGAACTGTTTGAATCGGGCAGATCCGGCCCATGTTCTGTTCAGCCAGACCGCGAATCGCGCATCGATGTGTCGTTATTTGCGACATAGGGGTTCGCTCACAGGTCACTGCTGAGGTCTCCTCTCACTTAGCCTTCTGGCACGCAGCACTAGGTTTGCCACCGCTGGGGACATCCTTGGGACCCTCATTGAGTTCGCCCAAAACCCGCTGCCTTTGTTTACCTGTACGAGTAAACATTATCGACCTGTAAGTTGTGGCGACATATTGTTTAGCTATCGCCGGATATGCCGGTGGCAACAGAAGGATTTGATCTATGGGAACAATGGGAACGTTCTGGATGGTGACGGGAGGTTCGCTTTGCGCTGCGCTGGTGTTGGCCATCATTCTGTGGCTGCAGTGGTTGCAGCTCAGGCAACACAAGGTGGAACTCGCCGTGCTGCGCGACTTGCTAAAGGGGCTCGGTGAGATCATCCAGCGTCTGGAGCACGAAAAGGCCGAGCTTAGCGCAGGCCTGCGAGCGGAAACGGGGCAGGTCGAGTTGCTCAAGCGGCAACTGAGTCAGCTACGTGGATGACTCAGTCTGCTCGCGTTATTTGTATTTTTACCCCTGAGGGCTGTGTTCCGCCTGCTCGCAGTACTGCCGGTAGCTTTCTGATAAGTCGGACGGGCACACACCACATTGGCGATTGCCAGGAACCGCGTGATCGATGAACTTCGGATACGGCAGATCCAGCTCCGCCATGATCGTTCTGAATTGCTCCAGCGATACGGCTTCGCCCAGTCGCGGGTTGCGTCGCTTTTCCTGGGCGATGGTCGATACGCGGCGGTCATGGTAATCGTGGGCGGGATAAACCAGGGTGTCGTCCGGCAAAGCGAACAGCTTGCCTCTGACACTGTGGAACAGATCATCTGCACTGCCGTTCTGGAAATCGGTCCTGCCGCAGCCGTCTATCAACAGTGCATCGCCACTGAACAGTCGATCGTCGAGCAGGTACGCGAAATGCCCGTCCGTATGGCCCGGCGTATGCAACGGCGTCAGCTGCAGGCTGCCGACCTCAAACGGAGTGCCTTCCTCGATGCCTACGTCAGTACAGGTCAGCTTGTCGATGGCCGGGCTGGCGATACGGCAGCCTGTCTTCCGTTTCAGCTCCAGCGCGGCGGTGATGTGATCGGCATGTACGTGCGTGTCGAGCGTGAACGCCAGCTTCAAGCCCAGACCGGCCAACTCGGCCAGATCGCGATCCATCGTCGAAATGACCGGGTCGATCAGCACTGCTTGTCCGGTATCCTTGCAGCCCAGCAAATAGGTGTAGGTGGAGGAAACGGGCTCGAATAGCTGGCGAAAGATCATCGTCTTCTCCGTTCAGTTGTGGGATGGCTGCGGCGCTTGGTTCAGCGTTTCCAGCAGTGCAAACTTCTCACGATCGATCTCGCCGCGCGTGCGAATCCCCAGTCGACGCATGACCGGCAGTGGCGGGCACCAGCCTTGCAGGCCGTGTTGCAGCAGAAACGGCAGCACAATACCGGGGAGCAGGAACCATTTACGGTTCACCGTCAGCCCGAGCAGCAGGCCGGACAGCGCAAGCGAAGAAGCGTTGACCTCCAGCGCGCGCTCGACATCCCACTCGCGATCGAGTGCTTCGATGCGTTGGATGATCGAGTGTCGATCCAGATTGCTGAAGTGGCGGATGTTTTCCTCGGTTTGCTGATCAATAGCGTGATTGATCGAGGCGGATGTCGAGCGGCGAACTCGATCCGTCTGGTCACTTGTGGCAAGGTCCTGATGGATTGTGGTCATGGCAGTCTCCTGATGCACGCCCACCAGTGGGGCTGGCGTGGTGAGAAAATGACTACTGGAACAGGTGCGAGGCAGTACAACGCCCTTAAGTTCCGATGAAAACCGCTCCGACGAGCAGGGACACTTTATTGAGATATATATCGGTAAAATGTTCCGTCAACCTGTCCTGATTAACGGTGGAAAATGGACGCTGCGTCAGAAATCGATATGGAAACGCTCCGTAGCAGTGCAGCGCAGGCCTGCGGTTTGCTCAAGGTTTTGGGTAACCCCGACCGGTTGCTGCTGTTGTGCCAACTGACTCAGGGCGAGTACTGCGTGGGCGATCTGGCGACCCAGACGGGCATCACTCAGCCGACCCTTTCTCAGCAGCTGACCGTGCTGCGGCATAACGGCATGGTCAGCACCCGTCGCGAAGGCAAGCAGGTCTACTACGGCATCGCCAGTCCCCAAGCGATGGAGGTCATGCAGGTGTTGTACAAGCTGTACTGCCAGGCGCCTCACGTCGAGGAGAACGTCAGCGAGCCTTGAGCAGGGCGCACGATGGCGCGTCTCGCATGCGGCATACGTAGCGTAAGCGTCACCGGTCAGTCGGTTGATATGGCGGATCACTCAGCCGCGAAGTCTTCTCAATAACGTCCTCCTGCAAACCAGCGATCAGCTCGACCTGCAGTCCATCGCCGTGGGCGATGAACCTGAGTTCACAACCGCAGCGCTCGGCGATGGCCTTGACGATGGAGAGTCCGAGCCCGCTGCCGTCCCCCTCGCTGCTTCGCCAGAATCGTTCGGTAAAACGTTCGACCTGTTGTGCAGCGATGACCGGTCCGTGATCGACCACCGTGAAGCGAACCTTGTCTTCAGCATGCTGCTGCAGTGACAGCTGAACGTGGGACCCTGGGCGCGTATGCCGACGTGCGTTGTCCAGCAGATTGCGCAGTGCGGCGATGGCCAGAGCGGGCGGCATGGCCAGGGCACGCAGGGACACGTCTGCTGCCGCGTTCAACTCGATGCGGGGACCAGGCTGCTGGCTGGCGTCAGCGATGGCCAGTTGCGCCACCTCGATGGCCGTGCACCGTTGGCCGTCATCGAAGGACACCCGTCCCTCCACACGGGCCAGCATCAGCAGCTGCTCCAGTGTTCGGTGCAAGCGATCGGTGCCGAGCTCGGCCTGGGCCAACGCCCGCCTGGCGGTATCGCCCTCGGTCATGGCTGCGACCTGCAGATGGGTCTTGATGGCCGTCAGCGGGCTGCGCAGCTCGTGGGCGGCGTCATCGGTGAGCCGGCGTTCACGTTCGAGCGCCTGCGCGATCCGTGCAAACAGCTGATTCTGTGTTTCGACCAAAGGCGCCAATTCCGGCGGCAGCCGTTCGATGATCAGGGGATCGACCGAGTCGGCACTGCGCTGCGCCAGAGCGGTGCGGATTCGCCTGAGTGGCGACAGGCCTTTGCCAAGGCCAATCCAGAGTACGACCAGACTGCCGAGCAGGGCGACCAGTACCGGCAGTGCTGCAGCCAGCAGCACCGAGCGCTTGAGCGTCGCGCGTTCATCGAGTCGATCAGCCGTGGTGATGCGCATCCCGTCGCGGATCATGGTGAAGGTTCGCCAGGCCGTGTCGCCGATCAGCTGGTTGTGAAAGCCGGTGTGCTGGGCGTCGAGCACGCTGTCTGGCGCCGAATGGCTGCGCGCGAGCACCTCACCGCGCAGCGAGCTGACCTGGCAGGCCAGCCCGTTTTCAATACCGAGCTGCTCTGCGCTCAAGCGAGTTATACCGCCTTCACCCAGCTGCGGCTGCGGCAGTTGCACCAGCAGCCCGGTGACCATCCGAGCCGATGCGGCCAGTCGCTGATCGAGCGACAGCATCAGCTGGTTGCGTACATCGAACAGCATCCAGGTCGCTGCCGCCGACCAGAGCAGCACAAAAGCGGCGCCGAGGGCGAGGGTCAGACGCAGGCGCAGACTCATGTGTCGGTGGCTCGGGCCGGCTCGGTCACGGGCCCGGCGGGTCCCAGTCGATAGCCGAGTCCCCTGACGGTTTCGACAATGCCGTTGCCCAGCTTGCGACGCAGATGATGGATGTGGACGTTGAGCGCATTGCTCTCGACCTCGTCATCCAGCCCGTATACCGCGTCTTTGAGCTGCTCGGCCGAAAGCACCCGGCCGGGGTTCTGCAAGAGCGCTTGCAGCAGCGCCTGTTCACGCCGGGACAGGTCAACTGGTTCGCCCGCCATGGAGGCGGAGCAGGCGGCCGGGTCATAGCTCA
Organism: Pseudomonas sp. 9Ag; assembly: GCF_902506445.1. NCBI lineage: Bacteria > Pseudomonadati > Pseudomonadota > Gammaproteobacteria > Pseudomonadales > Pseudomonadaceae > Pseudomonas > Pseudomonas sp. 9Ag. The sequence continues at coordinate 3,449,461 of NZ_LR733836.1, read as the reverse complement.
GCGGACCGTGTTCGATCAGGTGCGTCGTTCGTCCGGCGACGCGGCGCAGCAGAGCATGCAGCCGCGCCGCCAGTTCGCGCAGATCAAAGGGTTTGACCAGGTAGTCGTCGGCGCCTGCCTGGAGCCCCGAGACACGTTCGGCCACCGCATCCCGGGCTGTCAGAACGAGCACGGGCAATTCGAGCCCGCGACGCCGCAGTCGCTGGAGAAAGTGCAGGCCATCTTCATCTGGCAGCCCCAGATCGAGAATCATCAGATCGAAGCGGGCAGTGCGCAGCAGCGCGTCGGCCTGAGCGGCAGTCGCGGCATGGGCAACGCCGAAGCCCTGGGCTTGGAGCCCGGCAACGATGCCACTCGCGATGAGTGCATTGTCTTCTGTCAGCAGTACCTGCATGGGAAACTCGTCTTGAATGCACCGGCCAGTATCACGCTTTTCGATTAACGGAGCGTTATCAGAGGGTACGCTGAGTTGCTCGCGCAGCCTCGCATGTCGGTCTTTCTCTGTCGGTCAGTGGTCAGCTCCAAGCCAATTCGTTAACGGCCACTTAATCCCCAGTCGCCATGCTCGCATTGAATTTGCTGATGGGGTGTGTAGTTCATGCGAGCGGTCCTTTTCTCTCTGGCCTGCTGCCTCTGGCTTGTGCAGCTGGCGAGTGCTGCGCCGTTCGCGCTTGGTCAGAAGCAGGAGACCTTCTTACCGGTAGACCAAGCGTTCAGCCTGCGGGTCGAACGCCCAGCCAGCGGCGGTGTTGTGCTGCGCTGGGACATCGCGCCAGGTTATTACCTGTATCAGGAGCGGCTGCGGTTTGGTGGTTTGGCAGCAGGTAACGAACCGCAGTTGCCACCGGGAGAGCCCTATCACGACGAGTATTTTGGCGATTCACAGGTCTATCGCAACAGCCTGGAAGTCACCCTCGCCGAACCAGGCCTCGCTACGCTAGAACTGGGATGGCAAGGCTGCGCCGATGCCGGCTTGTGCTATCCGCCGCAGACTCGCACGGTCGATCTGAGCGGGTCTGCAGCGGGACCCTCTGAGCCTGTTCAGGCCGATGACCAGGCACTGGCAAGCAGGCTGGCGCAACAGCCGCTTGGCTGGAGTCTGATGATCTTCTTTGGGCTTGGCTTGTTGCTCGCCTTTGCGCCGTGCTCCCTGCCGATGCTGCCAATCCTTGCCGGTATTGTGGTCGGCAGCCGGGCCAGCCCTCGCCGCGGCATGCTGCTTGCCGCTTCCTATGTGGTCAGCATGGCGCTGGTCTACGCCGCGCTGGGCGTCGTGGCTGCGCTTCTCGGTGCGAATCTGCAGGGATGGCTGATGCAGCCCTGGCTGATCGCCAGTTTTGCCGGCCTGTTCGTTCTGCTTTCCTTACCAATGTTCGGTTTCTTCGAGCTGCAGTTGCCGGCTGGTCTGCGTGATCGGCTGGAACAGGCCGGACGCAAGCGACAGGGCGGTAGCCTGGCCGGGGCCAGCGCGCTTGGGGTGTTGTCCGGCTTGCTGGTCGGGCCCTGCATGACCGCTCCGCTGGCTGCGGCACTGCTGTATATCGCCCAGAGCGGCAGTGCCGTCAACGGAGGGCTGGTGCTGTTTGCCCTTGGCCTGGGCATCGGAACGCCGTTGGTATTGCTGGTGACGGTCGGCAATCGCTTCCTGCCGAAACCGGGGCCCTGGATGGATCGCGTCAAAGCCACGTTTGGTTTCATATTCCTGGTCGCGGCCCTCTACGTGCTCCGCCCGTTGCTGACGGATTCGTGGTGGGTGGGTGTGTGGGGTGCATTCTGGCTGCTGGTTGCCAACGGACTCCTGCAGCTGTCGCGGCAGCTCAAGCAGCATCGGGCGTTGCTCAGCTCCGTTGCAGCGTTATCCGGCGTATGGGGCGTGGCGCTTGTGCTGGGTGCGGCGGGTGGCGCGGAGGATCCGAACCGGCCGCTTGCCGTGTTCACCAGCAGCGTCGCTTCGACAACTGAGATCGAGGGTCCGCAGGGTTTCGTCGGTTTCACCGATCCGGCTGTTCTTGATCGTGAGCTTGCTGCCGCCAAAGCTGCCGGGCAATGGGTACTGATCGACTACTACGCGGACTGGTGTGTGTCGTGCAAGGTCATGGAGAAGGAAGTGTTTGGCAACGGCCAGGTGCAAGCCGCGCTCAAGGGCGTACGCATGCTGCGACCGGATGTGACGCAGACCAATTCCGCCAGCCGCGAGCTGCTCGGTCGCTATCAGGTCATGGGGCCGCCGACGCTTTTGCTGATTGGCCCGGACGGGGCGGAGCGCCGCTCGCAACGGATAACCGGTGAGGTCGACGCCGGCCAATTCCTGGGTACGTGGAACGAAACGATGGAGAAAGGCTGATGATGACGATGAACGTGGGGCCGTTCGCACTGGCCGTTCCCCATGTGTTGCTGCTGGCGAGCCTGTTCTTGGCGATGCTGACCGGTTGGTGGGTTGGGCGGCGCAGCGAGCGCAACCCCGAGCAGCAGTTGTTCAGGCTGCTACTGGTGGCGCTGCTCGTCGCCAGGTTGGCGTTCGTGGTGGTCTACGTCGAGCATTTCCGAGATGAGCCCTGGCGCGTGATCGACATTCGTGACGGCGGGTTCATTGCCTGGCCGGGCGTGCTGGTGGCCGTGCTGCTTGGCGTATGGCTGGCCAGGCGTGAGCTCGGATTGCGCAAACCGCTGGGCGCTGCGGTCGCTGTCGGTGTGCTGAGTTGGGGGTTCGGGACCTTCGCATTGCATGCCTTCGAGCAGGGCACGCGCCTTCCCGAGATGGGGCTGCGCGACAGTCAAGGTAAACCGGTTGCCCTGCAGGATTTCGTCGGCAAACCGCTCGTCGTCAATCTGTGGGCCACATGGTGTCCGCCCTGCCGACGGGAGATGCCAGTCCTGGCAGAAGCACAACGCAACGAGTCCGAGGTGACCTTTCTCTTCGTCAACCAGGGCGAAGGCGAGCGGGTCATCGCGGACTTCCTCAGCGCTGAAGCGCTCGGTTTGGACAACGTGCTGCTCGACACCGGCGGCCGCCTCGGCCAGCACATAGGCTCTTCGGCGCTCCCGACAACGCTTTTCTACGACGCCGACGGGCGCCAGGTTGGCAGCCATCTCGGTGAGCTTTCTCGCGCCAGTTTGGCGCGCGCCCTTGAACAACTGGAGGTAACCACTCAGCCATGAAAAATCTGCGACCGCTTTCTTTGTTCTATTCAACGCTGGCCTTGCTGCACGCATCCGTGGCGCTGGCACAGGATCTGCCTCCTGCGGTCCAGGCCGTTGAGGCTCGCGGCGCCGAAGTGGTCGGTAGCTTCGACGCGCCGGGCGGATTGAAGGGCTACGCAGCACGCTATAACGGACCGGGCATCGCGCTTTATCTGACGCCCGACGGTGACCACGTGCTGATCGGCAGCCTGCTCGATGCCACCGGCGAAGATCTGACGCGGGCTCCCCTTGAAAAACTGGTCTACGAACCTCTCAGCAAGGAAATGTGGCAACGGCTCGAGAGCAGTACCTGGATTCAGGACGGCGCTGTTGACGCGCCGCGAATCGTCTACCTGTTCTCCGATCCGAATTGTCCGTACTGCAACATGTTCTGGAAGCAGGCCCGGCCTTGGGTCGAGTCCGGCGATGTTCAGCTGCGCCATGTCATGGTCGGCATGCTGCGCCCGGACAGCGCGGGCAAATCGGCCGCATTGCTGCAGGCTGAGAATCCAGCGGCCGCCTTGAACAGGCACGAAGCTGCAGGAAAGGCGAGCAAACTGGAACCGCTTGAAGAGGTATCGCCTAAGCTGACTGAGAAGCTTGAGGCGAACCTGACGCTGATGGGGGCGATGGGCGCCTCGGCAACGCCAGCCATTTACTACCTGGACGGCAACGGACGTTTGCAGCAGCAACAAGGGGCGCCGCGTCCCGATTCCCTGTCCGAGATCATGGGGCCGCTGTCACCGAAACGGTAGAAAGGTCAAACAGCACTGCCTGCTGCCAAAACTATAAAAAACGATCTGGAGGCTTTATGAATATCGCTCACTGGCCGCTGACGGGAGTGCTGTTAGCAGCCTTTCTGCCCGCCCATGCCGCCGATTCGACGGTTGTCTATACCAAGGGCGGCTCCAATCCTGCCGCGATGGCTTGCGTCTCCTGCCACGGAGTCGAGGGCGAGGGAATGGCGGCAGCTGGCTTTCCCAGGCTTGCCGGGCTCCCGGCTGGTTACATGAGAAAGCAGCTGGCCGATTTCGCTTCTGGAGCGCGCGCCAATCCCGTCATGCAGCCTATTGCTGCTGCCCTGAGTGCCGAGGAAGCGGACGCAGTCACGGCGATGCTGGCTGACAAGCCGGGACCGCAGGTGGAACGGGTCGGCCGTACTGCGGCGGCCGAGGGCCCAGGTGAAACGCTGGCCCTGCGTGGGGCCTGGGAGCGCAACATCCCTGAATGCGTCGCCTGCCACGGCCCCAGCGGAGTGGGTGTCGGCGACGCCTTTCCGCCGCTGGCGGGACAGTCTGCGCAGTACCTGGCCTCGCAGCTGACCGCCTGGCGTCAAGGCACGCGCAAGAACGATCCCAACGATCTGATGGGGCATATCGCCCGTAGCCTGAGCGACGACGAGATCAAGGCCGTCTCGGCGTACTTCGCCGGTTTGACCGACCAAGGAGCAGCAAGATGAACACTCAAACCAGCGCCTTGCTGTTGATCGCCCTGGCCGCACCAGCCTATGCCGATGACATCGTGATGGAGGACCAGTCTCAGATTCTCACCGGGGCGGGTGAGACGGCCAGCAGCCGCTACTTTCAGCCACCCCAGGAGAGCGAACTTCCCGACAATGCTTACGGAAAGCTGGTCCAGGAAGGCCGCGCCATCTTTGTCGATACCAAAAACCGGGCTCCGGAATACGTGGGCAACGGCCTCGCATGCGCGAACTGTCACCTTGAGCAGGGCCGCAAAGCCAACTCCGCTCCGCTGTGGGCGGCATACACCATGTATCCGGCGTACCGGAAGAAAAACAACAAGGTCAACAGCTACGCCGAGCGGCTACAGGGGTGTTTCCAATTCAGCATGAACGGCAAGGCCCCAGAAGCGGACGGACCGGTGATCGCTGCGCTGTCGGCCTATTCCTATTGGCTCGCTACCGGGGCTCCGACCGGCCAGGAACTCCCCGGTCGTGCCTATCCGGAAGTGCCAAAACCCGAAAACGGCTATGACCTGGCCAAGGGCGAGCAGGTCTATGCGGCCCAGTGCGCTGTATGTCACGGGCAGAACGGGGAAGGGCAGAAGTCCGGTGACGATTATGTGTTCCCACCCCTTTGGGGCGCTGACTCGTTCAACTGGGGGGCAGGCATGCACCGGATTAACACTGCCGCCGCGTTCATCAAGGAGAACATGCCCTTGGGCAAGGGCGGCAGTTTGTCGGATGAGGACGCATGGCACGTGGCCGCATTTATGAACAGCCACGAACGGCCCCAGGATCCGAGGCTGATCGACGGTTCGGTCGAAAAGACCCGAGACAAGTACCACGCCAACGATGGCGTGAACCTCTACGGTGAAATCGTCAACGGCACCATGCTGGGCAAGGGCCTTTAGTCGATAGCCGCCATCTCGCAGCGGGCAGGACTGCCCGCTGACGAAAGACTGTGAGCGCGGATGCTTCCCGAAGAGATGAATTTGCCGCGGTTGGCTGCCTTCTCGCACCGCCTGTCGCTATCACGCCTTGATGCTTGGCGGCAGCCGGCGGCGCATTTGCTGGCTGATGTGATCCCCATATGCCGACTAGCCGCGCATCCAGGCGTGGGCGCGACCCGCGTGCACGAGTGACGTGAGCAAGCGCCGCTTCGGTGCACCGCACGGCTGAAAAGGATCAAGTCGCGCCGGCTGATCTCTCATGCTGAGAACCAACACTTTCATTCGGCATTCGAAGGTGCAGCGAACGGATGTCATTAACCTTGGGGATACACAGCTGGATACACGAAGGGGATGTGGGGATAGGCAGGCAAATACAGCCAGAAACAAGAAAGCCCGCACGGGGCGGGCTTCTTGGGGTTTCGTAGACTGTCTGAGACAGGTCTAAACAGCTATTTGGTGGAGCCGGGGGGATTTGAACCCCCGTCCGCCAGCTCTCCACTGTCGGTACTACATGCGTAGCCAAATCTATTGAGTTAACTCCGCGCCGCCCGATTGGCAGGGTGCTTGGAGCGAGCTGCATGAGTTTTAGCCGTTACGTCTGCAGCGAACTTGGCGGCGATCCTGTTCTATCTGACAGTCATTTCGGGTTTACAGGCATCCCCTAGTGACCGCTGGCGCCGAAGCGACCAGATGAAGGTTAGGCGGCTAGCGCGTACCCTTCGTAGTTGTCGTCGTTGGCAACTATAAGTTTGCAACAGTGGATTTACGAGTTCTGTTACCAACTCGGCATGCACCTAGAGTTTTGTTACCGGCGTCGAATCCTAATCGGCCCCATGAAGCATGTTGCTGCCTCATGTGTTGAGCAGTGTACGCCATAAGGTTTGGCTGCGTCGAACGCTTGATCTTCTTAATTAGGGCAGCCCGTCGAAAATCAAGGGTAAACCGAGAATCGGCAAGGCCAACTGCTGGCGGCCTTGCCTCGCGGGCGTATCAGTTACCGGTGCCCGAGCCAGTGCCGCTGGTGCCTGTGCTGCCGGAGCTGCCAGGACCTTCGAGTTTGCGCAAAGCCTGGGTGGTATGAACGATGCAGTTTTCAACGTCACCAGCTTGCTGCGCTTCGCGGGCCTGCTTGATCAGTTCTTGCACTTCGCTGCGCGCCGGCTCACCGAGGGTGGCTCGGTTGGTGGCCATGTCGTCTTCGATTTCCTGCATGTTCAATTGACACAGGTTTTTATCGTCGGCAAACACGGCAGGGCTTGCGATCAGAGCTGCGGCGGCAAGTAGGGCAAATTTCTTCATAAAGTCCTCCAGGGAGTTAACTTCCCGGCGGGCCTGCCTGTTTCTGCAATTGCGCGGCGGCGCCGAGGCGGGTGAGCCTCTGTTGAAACTAGGCTCCTAACTTCCGACTGCGGCTGCGCTGAAGCGTTTCATTTACGTATGTCGTCGTCTTCGCCGGGCGCCGCTCACTAGGGCGCTGCGGCCGCTCTGGCTCGGCTGTTTCGGTTAACCAGATAAACCAGTCCGTGATAGTCGATACCGCCATGTTGTGACAGGCCGATTTCGCAGGTTCGGCTTGTGGAGATGCCTTCTTCGCAGACTTGCACGGCGTCTTTCAGGCTGCGCAGGGCATGGGCGTTGAGCTCGGGGGTGGTGAAGCCTTTGTCGCCAGCGAAGCCGCAACAATGGATGCCTTCTGGCACGACCACTTCTTTGGCGCAGCGGCGTGCGATATCAATCAGCGCCTGGGCTTCGCCGAGGTGTTGGGTGCTGCAGGTGACGTGCACGGCAATAGGCGCGTCCTGTGGCTCGAAATCCAACTTGTCGATCAGATGCGTGCGGATGAAGCGCACCGGATCGAAAACCTGCAGGCGGTCGTCCGCCAGGTCCTGAACCAGGCGCAGCGTGCAGGGGCTGGTGTCGCAGTAGATAGGGTCAAGCCCGCCGCGGCTGGCTTTTAGCAGGGCGTCCAGTGTCTCCTGGCGCTTCTGCTCGGCCTGCTCTGCATAGCCTTTGGAGGCGAACGGTTGGCCGCAGCAGAGGTTGTTCAGCTCATCGGGGAAGATGACCTGGTAGCCAGCTTTCTCCAAAAGCGTGCGGGTGGTGTCGAGCAGTGGTTCCTGTTCCTGATCACGTGCTGCGGGACCCATGGCGCGCGAGACGCAGGCGGCAAGGTAAACCACCCGTGGGCGTTGGTCCTGGGGTGATGGCTTGGGTAAATGGAGCCGCTGCAGCGGCTGCGGTGTGGCGGGGGTCCACTGGGGCACGCGACCTTTGCTGGCATTGGTGACCGCAGCGGAGGTCTTGCTGAGCAGGCGCGTGCCCATGAGCAGATGTGCACCATTGGCGACATGCAGCATGAACCGCGCGCCGTGCACGGCAGTGCGGAAATGCTCGGCCAGCCAGGTGGCCGCCCGCGTATTGTCGGCATTGCGGGCGCGAAGTTTGCGCACAAGGTCGCCGGTGTTGATGCCTACCGGGCAGCGCTGTGCGCATAGCCCGGTCGCAGCGCAGGTCTCGACGCCGTGGTAGTCGTAGAGCTGCTCGAGTTCGCTTGTGTCGATGCCAGCGCGCTTCTTCGCTTGAATGTCGCGCCAGACGACGATGCGCTGACGCGGCGTCAGGGTCAGTCCATTGGACGGGCAGACCGGTTCGCAGAAGCCGCATTCGATACACTTGTCGACGATCTCGTCGGCAGCCGGCATTGGCTTGAGATGTTTGAGGTGGATCTGTGGGTCTTCGCTGAGCACTACGTCGGGATTGAGGATGCCCTGAGGGTCCAGCAGACGCTTGATCTGCCACATCAGTTGGTACGCATCGTTGCCCCATTCCAGTTCGACGAAGGGCGCCATGTTGCGGCCGGTACCGTGTTCGGCTTTCAGGGCGCCGCCGAACTCAACGGCGACCAGCTGGGTGACGTCTTGCATGAAGGCTTCGTAGCGCGCGACTTGCAGTGGATCGTCGAAACCCTGGGTGAAGACAAAGTGCAGGTTGCCCTCTAAGGCATGGCCGAACAGGATCGCCTCACTGTAGGCGTGCTTTTCGAACAGCTGGATCAGACGATTGACCCCTTCGGCGAGGCGCTCGATAGGGAAAGTGACGTCCTCAATGATCACCGTCGTGCCGGTCTGGCGCACCGCGCCGACCGCTGGAAAGGTGTCCTTGCGGATCTTCCAGAGCTGGTTGTAGACGACCGGGTCTTCGCTGAAATCGACCTGTTTTTCCACCGGGAAATGAGCGATCGAGACCATGATCTGGTTGATTTGCTCGTGCAGCAGCGACCCGCTGGCTGCGCGGGATTCGATCAGCAGCGCGCAGGCATTGGCCGACAGTTGCTTGACCCACTCCGGCATGCCGGCCTTGTTCTCCACCGAGCGCAAGCTGCGGCGATCAAGCAGTTCCACTGCCGACACCGGCTGTTGCTTGAGCACGGGTACGGCGAGGCAGCAGGTTTCTACATCGGGAAAGACAACCAGCGCGCTGGCTTTGTGCGGGTGATCGGGCACGGTGTCGTAGGTCACTGCGCTGATGAAACCCAGCGTGCCTTCGGAGCCGACCATCAAGTGGTTGAGGATGTCGAGTGGCTCGTCGTAGTCGACTAGCGCATTGAGTGAGAAGCCAGTGGTGTTCTTCAGCCGGTACTTGTGGCGAATTTTCGCCGCCAGTTCGGTGTTGGCGCGGGTGGTGCGGCCGAGTTCGGCGAGCTGGTCGAGCATCGCCGCGTGGCTTTGGCGGAAAGCTTCGACGCTGGTAGCGTCTTCGCTGTCGACGACGCTGCCATCTGCAAGCACCAGGCGCAGGCCGGCGAGGGTCTTGTAGCTGTTCTGCGCTGTTCCACAGCACATGCCGCTCGAGTTGTTGGCGACGATGCCACCGATTTTTGCGGCGTTGATCGAGGCCGGATCAGGGCCGATCTTGCGCTGGAGCGGCGCCAGTATGGCGTTGGCATTGGCACCAATTACGCCGGGCTGAAGGCGTACCTGCTCGCCGCCGTTGCGTATCTCGCGACCGTTCCAGTTGTCGCCCAGTACGATCAGTACCGAGTCGGAAATCGCCTGGCCGGATAGGCTGGTGCCCGCCGCCCGGAAGGTAACGGGCACCCGTTGGCTGTGAGCCAGCTTGAGCAGTCCCACCACCTCCATCTCGGACTCGACCCGTACCACCAGCTTGGGAATCAGCCGGTAGAAGCTGGCGTCTGTGCCAAAGGCCAGCGTTGAAAGAGGGTCGTCGAAGCGTCGCTCAGCCGGAATCAGCTTTTCGACAGCGGCGAGAAAGTCAGTCGGTAGAGCGGCAGGCGCGTTCATTTCGGGCTCCGGGAGGTAGCGACCGCGGCGAATGCCGGCGGTCTTCTCGATGGGATCAGCCAGGCTCAGTCGACGTGGCGGCTGGTCTGATAGTGATCAACCTCGCGTACCAGCGAATCCGTGCTGATCTCGCTGATGGTCTTGGCGCCGGTCAGCACCATCGCAACACGCATTTCTTTTTCGATCAGGTCGAGCAGGTTGCTTACCCCCGCTTCGCCGTCCACCGCCAGCGCGTAGGCGAAGGCGCGGCCGAGCAGAACGGTATCCGCACCGAGGGCGATCATGCGCACAACGTCAAGACCGCTGCGGATGCCCGAGTCGGCGAGGATTTTCAGGTCACCTTTGACCGCGTCGGCAATCGCCGGCATCGCACGTGCACTGGACAGAACGCCGTCGAGCTGACGCCCGCCGTGGTTGGAGACGATGATACCGTCGGCCCCGAAGGTCACCGCGTCGCGGGCGTCATCGGCGTCCAGAATGCCTTTGATCACCATCGGGCCATCCCAGAATTCGCGGATCCACTCCAGATCCTTCCACGAAATCGATGGATCGAAGTTGGCGGCAAGCCAGCCGATGTAGTCTTCCAGCCCGGTAGTGTGTCCGCGGTAGGTGGTGATGTTGCCGAGGTCGTGCGGCTTGCCGTGCAGTCCGACGTCCCAGGCCCAGAAGGGGTGTGTCATGGCCTGCAGAATGCGACGTACGTTGGCGTTGGGGCCACTCATGCCGGAATGCGCGTCGCGGTAGCGCGCGCCGGGGGTGGGCATATCGACGGTGAAGACCAGTGTGGTAACGCCGGCGGCCTTGGCACGCTCCAGCGCGTTCTTCATGAAGCCGCGATCCTTCAGCACATAGAGCTGAAACCACATCGGCCGCTTGATTGCCGGTGCGACTTCCTCGATCGGGCAGACCGATACGGTGGACAGGGTGAAGGGAATTCCTTTCTTGTCAGCCGCACGAGCGGCTTGCACTTCACCACGGCGAGCGAGCATGCCGGTCAGGCCGACCGGGGCGAGGGCAACCGGCATCGACAGGGTTTCGCCGAACAGCTGGGTTTCCAGGCTGAGTTCCGACATGTTGCGCAGCACGCGCTGGCGCAGGGCGATGCTTGCCAGATCCTCGACGTTGCGCCGCAGCGTGTACTCAGCGTAGGCGCCGCCATCGACGTAGTGAAACAGGAACGGCGGGAGTTTGCGTTTTGCGGCAGCGCGGTAATCCGTGGAAGCAGAAATGATCATCTTATGTTCTCACCGACTGAAACGAGATAAGTCTCGGAGCGCCCGTCATCGACGAAGGCGGTGTTCGATTTACAGCTGTCCTGATCACCGGGTCGGGCGATGGAGAGGTCAGGACATGATTCCAAACGCCATTGCCCCGAGTGTTTCCCGGGGCAATGGTCATAGGCTGCGTTAGACGCCGACTAGCGGGTCCGTCACGCCAAGCAGGTAGATCGCGATCATCCCGATCAGGCCGGTGGCCAGCACGTAGTACAGCGTAGGCCAAACGGTCTTGCGCAGGGTGACGCCTTCACGACCCAGCAAGCCGACAGTGGCCGAGGCGGCAACCACGTTGTGGATCGCCACCATGTTGCCGGCGGCGGCACCCACGGCCTGGATGGCCACGACCATCGCGCCGGAAATGCCCAGCGACTGTGCAACACCAAACTGGAACTGGCTGAACATCATGTTGCTGACAGTGTTCGAGCCAGCAAGGAATGCTCCCAGCGCGCCAACAGTAGGGGCCAGCAGCGGGTAGATGCCGCCTACGCTGTCAGCCACATAGCGCGCCATGGCGATGGGCATGCTTGGCAGGTCGCCAGCGTTGACACCCGAGTTGATCAGGATGCGCACCATTGGCACGGTGAACAGCAGCACGAACCCCGCACTGAGCAGCACGCTGCTCGATTCCTTCACTGCAGCCTTGAGTTCGGCGGCGCGCATGCCATGGATGAAGAAGGTGATCAGTACAACGGCAACCAGAATCCCGCCAGGCAGGTACAGCGGCTCGATGCTGGCGCTGACGCCGGTCTCGCCGAGAATGTTGGCGAAGGCGATCGACACGGATTTCAACGCGCCGGTGACCTGCGGGAAGACACGGCTGATCACCAGAATTGCGCCGACCAGGATGTAGGGTAGCCAGGCGCGGAAAGCGCTCATCGGGCGTGCCGCGAGGTCGTCTAGCTTCATCTCGATAGTACCGATCCATTCCGCTGGCCAGTCTTTCGCGGCAGCGAAATCCCAATTGGTTTTCGGCACCAGAAACTTGAAGCGCGCGGCGGTGGTGACGATCGCCAGGCCGACCAGGCCGCCCAGCAGCGACGGGAACTCAGGGCCAAGGAATACACCGGTGGCGACATAGGGCAGGGTGAAGGCTAGGCCTGCGAAGAGTGCGAAAGGCAGCACTTCGAATCCGGCTTTCCAGCTTTTTTCCTTGCCGAAGAAGCGCGTCAGCATCAAGACCATGATCAGTGGCATGACCGTGCCGACAATGGCGTGGGTGATGGCGACGCTGCTGGTGATCTGCTGCAGGAAGATCGGCCAGCTGGAACCTTGCGCGGCGAGTTGTGCGCCGAGGGAGGCGGTGTCGAGTCCGCTATTCACACCAACGATGATCGGCGTACCGACCGCGCCAAAGGACACAGGCGTGCTCTGCACGAGCATGCCCATCAGGACCGCTGCCATGGCCGGGAAGCCCACGGCGACCAGCAGCGGTGCTGCAATTGCTGCGGGGGTACCAAAGCCGGAGGCGCCTTCGATAAAGCAGCCGAACAACCAGGCGATGATAATGGCCTGAATTCGACGGTCCGGGCTGATGGTGGTGAAACCGGCCCGAATGGCGGTAATGCCGCCCGAATGCTTGAGCGTGTTCAGCAGCAGGATCGCGCCGAAGATGATCCACAGCAGTCCCAGCGTGATCACCAGGCCTTGCAGGGTTGAGGCGATGATCCGGGTAAAGCTCATGTCCCAGATGAACAAGCCAATGGCTGCGGTGAACAAGAACACAACCGGCATGGCGCGGCTGGCCGGCCAGCGAAGGCCAATCAGCAGAACGGCGGCCAGCAGGATCGGGGTAAAGGCAAACAGGGCGAGCAGTCCGGTAGACATGTCAGGCTCCCAGGGTCGAAATGAGCGAATGGGGGCCCGGGCGGACCGGTGATGAGCAGATAAACGGAGACCGCATTAACTAGTCCTCTTCTTGTTTGGTTACTCTATCTGTAAAGTGGTAATACCAATTTACAGTAGGGTCCGGCCAGCGTAAGAGTTCTGTCGGCACTGCGTCAATTAGCAAGCTATAGACTTTGGTCGCAGCGGCGGTTATTGCGGTGGACCTAGCGGCTGGCTACGCTGCTTCCCAATACAGTGGTCAAACCAATCGAGAGGCGTCATGGAAGTGGGAGTGGTGCGCCAGCGGAGGCTGGCGGATAACATCGTCGAGCAACTCGAAACGATGATCCTCGAGGGGACGCTCAAGGCTGGGGAGCGGCTGCCTGCCGAGCGGGTGCTGGCGGAACAGTTTGGAGTATCACGTCCGTCGCTGCGCGAAGCGATCCAGAAGCTGGCGGCCAAGGGCTTGCTGGTCAGTCGTCACGGTGGTGGCAATTTCGTTGCCGAGTCCCTCGGGTCGACCTTCAGTGATCCGCTGCTGCATCTGCTCGAAAACAACGCTGATGCGCAGCGTGACCTGCTCGAGTTTCGCCATACGCTGGAAGGCAGTTGCGCTTATTACGCCGCCTTGCGCGCAACTGAAGTGGACAGGCAACGCCTGAAAGAGGCCTTTGCGGCGTTGCAGGATTGCTATGCGCGCGAAGGGGTGGTTACCCGTGCCGAGGAGGGCGCCGCTGACGCGCGCTTTCACCTGGCGATTGCCGAGGCCAGTCACAATGCAGTGCTGCTGCATACCATTCGGGGTCTGTTCGATCTGCTCAAACGCAACGTAGTGACCAATATCGGCGGTATGTACGCGTTACGCAGCGAAACCCGCGACATGCTGATGAATCAGCATCAGGAGCTATACGATGCGATCATCGCGCGGCGGGCGAACGACGCGAGGGATGTCATTCATCACCACATTAGCTATGTCCAAGAAGTTCTGGCGGAAGGGCAGCAGGAAGCTCAACGGTTGGCGCGTGCGCAGCGGCGTCAGGCGCACCCAGAAAAGAATTAGCAGGGCTGGCGCGGTGGTGGGTTGAAAAGCTAGATCGAGCGGCTGGGTTCCGCTCGATACGCCGAGGGTCAGTCTTCCTTGCCCTTGGTGCGCATGGCGCGCTGAATCTCGCGATCGGAGTCGCGCTCTTTCTCGGTGTGGCGCTTGTCGAACTCCTTCTTGCCCTTGCCTAGCGCGATATCGCACTTGATCAAATGCTTTTTCCAGTAGATCGACAGCGCCACACAGGCGTAACCCTTCTGCTGCACGGCGCCGAACAATTTGCCCAGTTCACGCTTGTTGAGCAGCAACTTGCGGGTGCGGGTCGGGTCGGCAATGACATGGGTGCTAGCGGTGGTCAGAGGCGTAATGTGGCAGCCCATCAACCATGCTTCGCCATCCTTGAGCAGGACGTAGCTGTCCACCAGCTGGGCTTTTCCCGCTCGAAGGCTTTTCACTTCCCAGCCGGCCAGCACGAGGCCCGCCTCGAATTTCTGTTCGATGAAGTAGTCGTGTAGCGCTTTCTTGTTCAGCGCAATGGTCCCGGGGGACTGTTTCTTCTGTTTGGCCATAGGGTGCGCATTATAGGGAGTCCCGTTGCGGCTGGCGATAACCTGCGTGGTGCGACGGTGCGAAACTTGAGAGGGGTGCGCTTATCCTCGACAATGGCCAACTTTACGTTTGCTCATGCTCAACACCTGCTGTGTAGCAGGTATGAGCTTTACGCTTGCTCTCGGTGAGCGGCTGTCGGCCTCGGCTCCAGCTGCTGATTGTCGACTGACGAAGTAGAAGGGACTGAATGACGACGCATATTCAACGTTCGGCGCTGCTGCCCTATCCGGCTCATGCGCTGTTCGACATGGTCAATGATGTAGCCAGCTATCCAAAGTTTTTGCCCTGGTGTTCGGCAACCGAGGTGCTGTCCAGCAGTGACACACAGATGCACGCAAGCATGACGGTGGCGAAGGCTGGCATGAGCCAGCGCTTCCTTACGCGCAATGAGTTGCAGGCTGGTAAGCGAATCGAGATGTCGCTGGAAGAAGGGCCTTTCAGTCATCTGCATGGTATTTGGGAATTCAAGGCGCTGGGTGAAAAGGCCTGCAAGATCAGCCTTGATCTCACCTTCGATTACGCCGGGCCGTTGGTTCGTGCCACCTTGGGACCGTTGTTCAATCAGGCCGCTAATACATTGGTCGATGCGTTCTGTGACAGGGCGAAGCAGCTTTATGGATAAGCCGATGATCGCGGTTGAGGTCGTCTATGCACTGGCGGACAAGCAGAAGTTGCTGCGCTTGGCCGTTCCTCAGGGCACCAGCGTCCGAGAGGCAGCGTTGCGCTCGGGAATGGATGGCTACTTTCCGGGGCTGGATCTGGCAACGTCGCCGTTGGGTATCTTCGGCAAGGCGGTGCCCAAGCCGGACGAGCGCACGCTTGTCGAGGGGGAGCGAGTTGAGATCTATCGACCACTGATCGCCGACCCGAAAGAAGTTCGCAAGCAGCGTGCGGCGAAGGCTGCACAGAACAAGGCCGGCGAATCAGGTGAAGCGGTCACATAGGAAGTGGCATTAACGAGAAAAAGCCCGGCGTGACGGGCTTTTCTGATGTTCGGTTAACGCTTAGTTTGTGTCCAGGCTGCCTGGAGTAGGCACCGGAACGGGCTCCGCCGCATCTACGTCGCGCTGGATCTGTTCAAGCAAAGAGCCAGGAGCGGTGGCCTCTGGTTCGGTGCTGACAGGGTCATCGGTGCTTGCCGGTAGATCAGTCCCCAGAATGGCTTCGTCACGGCTCACGCCGGGCTTGAAGTCGCCTGCAAGACCAGCGAGCTGGTCGTTAGCATTGAATACAAGGCTGACGCGCTCCTGCTGACGTTCTCTGCCGCCAGGCTGGATGCTGTACAGATAATCCCAGCGGTTAGCGTGGAACGTGTCGGTGATCAGCGGGTTGCCCATGATAAACCGCACTTGTGATCGGGTCATTCCGGGGCGCAACTGGTCTATCATGTCCTGAGTCACGACATTGCCCTGTTGAATGTCGACCTTGTAAACCCCGGGGAATGAACAACCGGCGAGTGCGAACAGGCCCACTAGCGTGAGGCTGGACAGCATGAGCTTGGTGTTTTGCATCGGTAGGTGACTTCCACTATCTTGGCTGGGCAAAGCCCGGATCATACCCGTATTGAAGGAGGCTGCGAAACAGCAGCAGCGAGAAATCCCACCATGGTTGAAAATAGCGAACTACGCAAAGCTGGCCTCAAAGTAACCCTGCCACGGGTCAAGATCCTGCAAATGCTGGATACCACTGATCGTCGCCATATGAGCGCAGAGGACGTCTACAAGGCATTGATGGAGGCCGGCGAGGATGTCGGTCTGGCAACTGTTTACCGCGTGCTGACCCAGTTCGAGGCAGCCGGTCTTGTGGTTCGGCATAATTTCGATGGCGGCCATGCCGTGTTCGAGCTGGCTGACGGTGGCCATCATGACCACATGGTGTGCGTCGACAGCGGCGACGTGATCGAGTTTTTTGATCCGGAGATCGAGAAGCTGCAGAAGGAGATCGTCAAGCGCCATGGCTACGACCTGGTGGATCACAACTTGGTGCTGTACGTCCGCAAGAAGCCTGAGTGACCGGAGTCGATCCGGTTCGAATGTGAGCCCCGGATAATCTTGCTATATGACAAAACCCCGCCGATTGGCGGGGTTTTGTTTTGAAGGCACGATTCATCCGGCTGCTGCCGCCTCAGCGCGTTGGGGATGTGCCCGTGACAATGAGCCAGATGAGGCGCGTTTTTATTGCAAGCCAGCCCATTGCAATCCGGTACGGGGATGATGTGTGCTCTCCAGATGGTCTGTCGCCGCGGCAAGATTATCCGTGGGTCGTCGTCGTTGCCTGCTTTTTCAGGATGTTTGAGCTGTGCCGATCATCTGGCGGGCGTGGGCCAGTGCCTGCTCGGTGAGGTCGAGCCCACCCAACATGCGGGCAATTTCCTCGACCCGTTCACTGCCATCCAGTGCGGCGACAGCGGTGTGGGTTTCTTGGGCTCCGCGCGCCTTGTGTACAAACAGGTGATGGTGACCCTGTGCCGCAACTTGCGGCAGGTGGGTCACGGTCAGTACTTGGCCCCGCTCGCCGAGGCGGCGCAGCAATTGGCCAACTACTTCTGCGGTCGGCCCGCCGATGCCGACGTCCACTTCGTCGAACACCAGGGTCGGAATGCGTGATGTCTGCGCTGTGATCACCTGAATCGCAAGACTGATGCGCGACAGCTCACCGCCCGAGGCAACCTTTGCCAGTGGACGCAGTGGCTGGCCTGGGTTGGCGCTTACCAGAAACTCTACCTGTTCCAGTCCGTGTGGCATCAGGTCTCCTTCTGCTGCGGGCTTCAACACGGCGCTGAACTTGCCTCCTGGCATGCCCAGACGCTGAATCTCCGTTTCGACGGCCTGCGCCAAGGACTCTGCCGCCAGCTGGCGCGAAGCGCTCAACTGTTCGGCTTTTTCTCGATAATGTCGCTCGTAGGCGGCAAGCTCTTCGCCGAGTTGCTCCAGCGCAGTGTCGTCGGCGTTAAGGCTTTCCAGTTCTTCGAAGAGGCGTTGCTGCAAGCTCGGTAATTCTGACGGCTGAACGCGGTGTTTGCGCGCCAGGGTATAGATGCTGTCGAGGCGTTCTTCCAGTGCCTGCTGCCTTTGTGGGTCGGAATCGAAGTGATCGAGAAAGCGATTGAGTTCGCCGATCGCTTCTTCAACCTGTATCTGCGCACTGGACAGCAGATTGACGGCCTCGCCAAGCGCGCCGGGCTGGTTCTGAAAGCCGGTCAGGCGCTGCAGGCTCGAGGTCAGCGCTGACAGTACGTTGCCGGCGTCGCTCTCGCTACACAGCTCGATCACCTGGCGACAGGCGCCGAGCAGGTGTTCTGCGTTGGAAAGGTTCTTGTGTTCCTGCTCCAGCTGGTCCAATTCGTCGTCGCCCAGAGCCAAAGTCTCAAGCTCCTCGAGTTGGTAGCTGAGCAGCTGGTGGCGGGCGCGCTGTTCATCACTGCTGCTGCTAAGTCGCTCCAGGGTCTGCCGGGTTTGCCGCCAGCGCTGGGCGGCCAGCTGCACCTGGCGGGCAAGATCTTGATTGCCGCTGTACTCATCGAGCAACCGCCGGTGCGTATCGAGCTTTAGCAGTGACTGGTGTTCGTGCTGGCTGTGGATATCGATCAGTAGCTCGCCAAGCGCCTTAAGGTCACCTTGCGGGCAGGGCGTTCCGTTGATATAGCCGCGCGAACGACCTTCAGCCGTGATCACTCGCCGAAGGATGCATGGGCCATCATTTTCCAGATCGCGCTCGGCCAGCCAGGCTCGTGCATCTGGGATGTCGTCCAAGTCGAAGCTCGCAAGAATATCCGCCTTGTCCGCGCCGATGCGCACCACGCTGCTGTCGGCTCGATCGCCAAGAGTGAGACCTAGCGCATCGAGCATGATCGACTTGCCTGCGCCGGTCTCGCCGCTGATCACGCTCATGCCGCGTTTCAGCTCAAGATCGAGATGCTCGACGATTGCGTAATTGTGAACGGAAAGATGGACCAGCATGGCAGGACTCCTGCGTAGGTGACTGGGTATTTATACAGTACTTCTGCGTGACTCATCAAGCTGCTCCGCGTGACTGGTATGTAAACAAATGCGGTCGGTTAGGCGCTGAATGGGCTGTTCGAAAGGGGCTGGTGTTTCTTTGATGTGGATACGCCCTTGAAGCAGAATTTTGTTGCCCCCATATAGCGGCACAAGCGCGGGTCGACGCCCGCTGACGTATCGATGAGGAGGACCGCATGGCCGACGAGCAGAACCTGGACAACCAGACCCCTGATGAAAACGAGACCGCGCAAGCCGAGGTGACCGAGGATCTGGCTGCACGGGTGCAGTCCCTCGAAGAGCAATTGGCCGCGGCGCAGGATCAGTCCCTGCGAGTGGCAGCCGAGTTGCAGAACATCCGTCGTCGTGCCGAGCAGGATGTCGAGAAAGCGCACAAGTTTGCGCTGGAGAAGTTCGCTGGCGACCTGCTGGGCGTCGCTGACAGTCTGGAGCGCGGGCTCGAGCTGTCGAATCCAGATGATGAAGCGGTCAAGCCGATGCGCGAAGGCGTCGAGCTGACGTTCAAGTTGTTGCTCGACACTCTGGCACGCCATCAGTTGGTGCAGATTGACCCACAGGGCGAGCCCTTCAATCCCGAGCATCACCAGGCCATGGCCATGGAAGAAAGCACCCATGCCGAGCCAGGCAGCGTGCTCAAGGTGTTCCAGAAGGGCTATCTGCTCAACGGACGTCTGTTGCGTCCGGCGATGGTCGTTGTCAGCAAGGCGCCGGCAGAAACCCCGCCTTCGATTGATGAGAAGGCTTGAAATTCTGCGGCTGACCCCCATCTGGTAGCCAAGCGTTTTTGTATTACCCGCAGCCGGTAAACAGGCGCGGATCAATCAAAGTTCGGAGAGAAGCACATGGGCAAGATTATCGGTATCGACCTGGGAACGACCAACTCCTGCGTCTCCATTCTGGAAAACGGCAAGGCAAAGGTGATCGAGAACGCCGAAGGCGGTCGCACCACCCCCTCGATCATTGCGTACGCCAATGACGGTGAAATCCTGGTTGGTCAATCGGCCAAGCGCCAGGCTGTTACCAACCCGCACAACACGCTATACGCCGTGAAGCGACTGATCGGTCGTCGTTTCGATGAAGACGTAGTGCAGAAAGACATCCAGATGGTTCCGTACAAGATCGTGAAAGCGGACAACAGTGACGCCTGGGTAGAGGTGAGCGGCCAGAAAATGGCGCCGCCGCAGATCTCTGCCGAGATCCTGAAGAAAATGAAGAAGACTGCCGAAGACTATCTCGGCGAGCCGGTTACCGAAGCGGTGATCACCGTCCCGGCGTACTTCAATGACAGCCAGCGTCAGGCTACAAAGGACGCCGGGCGCATTGCCGGTCTGGATGTTAAGCGCATCATCAACGAGCCGACGGCTGCCGCGCTGGCCTATGGCATGGATAAGGCAAAGGGCGATCACACAGTCATCGTATATGACCTGGGTGGCGGTACCTTCGACGTGTCGGTGATCGAAATCGCCGAGGTTGACGGCGAGCATCAGTTTGAAGTGTTGGCCACCAACGGTGACACCTTCCTTGGTGGTGAAGACTTCGACATCCGCTTGATCGACTACCTTGTTGACGAGTTCAAGAAAGAAAGCGGCATGAACCTCAAGGGTGATCCGCTGGCCATGCAGCGTCTGAAGGAAGCTGCTGAAAAGGCCAAGATCGAGCTGTCTTCCAGCCAGCAGACCGACGTCAACCTGCCTTACATCACGGCAGATTCGACCGGGCCGAAGCACCTGAACGTGAAAATTTCTCGCGCCAAGCTCGAAGCGTTGGTCGAGGATCTGGTTCAGCGCACCATTGAGCCGTGCCGCATGGCAATGAAAGACGCCGGGATCGACGTCTCCAAGATCGACGATGTGATTCTGGTCGGTGGTCAGACCCGCATGCCACTGGTGCAGCAGAAGGTCGCCGAGTTCTTCGGCAAGGAAGCGCGCAAGGACGTCAACCCCGACGAAGCCGTTGCCATGGGTGCGGCCATTCAGGGCGCAGTGTTGGCTGGCGACGTCAAGGACGTGCTGTTGCTCGACGTTTCCCCGCTGACCCTGGGTATCGAAACCATGGGTGGCGTGATGACTGCGCTGATCGAGAAGAACACCACCATCCCAACCAAGAAGTCGCAGGTGTTCTCGACAGCCGAT
The DNA here is from genome assembly GCF_902506445.1 of Pseudomonas sp. 9Ag. Classification (NCBI taxonomy): domain Bacteria; kingdom Pseudomonadati; phylum Pseudomonadota; class Gammaproteobacteria; order Pseudomonadales; family Pseudomonadaceae; genus Pseudomonas; species Pseudomonas sp. 9Ag. The sequence continues at coordinate 3,428,665 of NZ_LR733836.1, read as the reverse complement.
GACAACCAGGGCGCCGTGACAATCCATGTATTGCAGGGTGAGCGCAAGCAAGCGTCGCAGAACAAGTCCCTGGGTCGTTTCGATCTGGCTGATATTCCGCCAGCTCCGCGTGGTGTGCCGCAGATCGAAGTAACCTTCGACATAGATGCCAACGGCATCCTGCACGTGTCGGCGAAAGACAAGGCCACTGGCAAGCACCAGTCCATCGTGATCAAGGCCAACTCGGGTCTTTCCGAAGAGGAAATCGAGCAGATGGTGCGTGACGCCGAGGCCAACGCCGAGGAGGACCGCAAGTTTGAAGAGCTGGTGACTGTCCGCAACCAGGGCGATCAGCTGGTGCATGCAACTCGCAAGATGTTGACCGAGGCTGGCGACAAGGCCACCGAAGAAGACAAGGCGAACATCGAAAAAGCCATCGGCGAGCTGGAAGTAGCGATCAAGGGCGACGACAAGGCCGAGATCGAAGCCAAGATCGCAGCAGTCTCGCAGGCTTCCACTCCGCTGGCGCAGAAGATGTATGCCGAGCAGCCTCAGGGTGGCGAAGGCGAGCAGGCTGGCGACAATGCTCAGTCAGGTGACGACGTGGTTGACGCTGAGTTCGAAGAGGTCAAGGACAACAAGTAAGCCGCGGCTTATGACCTCCATGAGAGGGGTGAGGGCAGAGCTCGTTCAGGCTGCTGCCTTTCGCTCCAGCCCGATGCGGTGATGCCGCGACAGGGCTGATCGCCGCGCGGGGGCTTGCTCCCGCGTCGGCGTGTCTGGAGGGTACGAATTTGAAGGTTCAGGAAACTTATGGCCAAACGTGACTATTACGAAGTGCTGGGTGTCGAGCGCGGCGCCAGCGAGGCGGAGCTGAAAAAGGCTTATCGTCGCCTCGCAATGAAGCATCATCCGGACCGTAATCCCGGAGACAAAGCCGCTGAAGACGCATTCAAGGAAGCCAACGAGGCTTACGAAGTGCTTTCCGATGCGAGCAAGCGTCAGGCCTACGACCAGTACGGTCATGCCGGCGTCGATCCCCAGATGGGAGCCGGCGCGGGCGCGGCTTACGGCAACGCCAATTTCTCCGACATCTTTGGCGATGTGTTCAGCGATTTCTTTGCTGGCGGTCGCGGCAGCTCGCGTGGCGGCGCTCAGCGCGGCAGCGATCTGCGCTACACCCTTGAGCTGGATCTGGAAGAGGCTGTGCGGGGCACCACGGTCACCATCCGGGTGCCCACCTTGGCTGAATGCAAGACTTGCGACGGTTCCGGTGCCAAGAAGGGCACCAGTCCGGTGACCTGTACCACCTGTGGTGGCATCGGCCAGGTGCGCATGCAGCAGGGCTTCTTCTCGGTTCAGCAGACCTGCCCGCGCTGTCATGGCAGCGGCAAGATGATTTCCGATCCTTGCGGTAGCTGCCATGGGCAAGGTCGGGTCGAGGAGCAGAAGACACTTTCGGTCAAGGTGCCGCCGGGCGTCGATACAGGTGACCGGATTCGTTTGACGGGTGAAGGCGAGGCGGGCGCCCAGGGCGGTCCGGCTGGTGACCTCTACGTAGTGGTCAACGTACGTGAACACCCGATCTTCCAGCGTGACGGCAAGCACCTGTTTTGCGAGGTGCCGATCAGTTTTGCCGATGCGGCGCTGGGCGGCGAGTTGGAAGTGCCAACCCTCGACGGGCGTGTGAAGTTGAAAATCCCGGAAGGTACTCAGACTGGCAAGCAGTTCCGTTTGCGCGGCAAGGGGGTTGCTCCTGTGCGTGGCGGTGCGGCTGGCGATCTGTTGTGCCGGGTCGCGGTGGAGACACCGGTCAACCTGGGCAAGCGGCAGCGCGAGCTACTCGACGAGTTCCGCAAGACCTTGCAGAGCGACAGTTCGCATTCGCCAAAGGCCAGTGGCTGGTTCGAAGGCGTGAAGCGATTCTTTGGCGATCTTTAATCCAGCGGCGAGCTGCAGGCGGCAGTCTTCCTGAAGGCGCTCTTGCAGCTTGAGGCTTGCAGCTTGGAGCTGTTTTTATGCGACGTATTGCAGTAACGGGCGCCGCCGGGCGTATGGGCAAGACACTGGTCGAAGCCGTTCAGCAAACGGCCGGTGCTGCGGGCTTGACCGCCGCCATCGATCGGCCTGATAGCACTCTGGTCGGCGCCGATGCGGGTGAGCTGGCGGCTATCGGGCGGCTCGGCGTACCGCTGATCGGTGAAGTGGCGAAGGTCGTCGACGAGTTCGATGTGCTGATCGATTTCACTCATCCTTCGGTCACGCTGAAAAATCTTGAAGTGTGTCGGCGCGCAGGCAAAGCGATGGTAATCGGCACCACCGGTTTCTCTGTTGTAGAGAAAGAGAAGTTGGCGGCGGCCGCGCAGGATATTCCCATCGTGTTTGCGGCGAACTTCAGTGTCGGCGTCAATTTGTGTCTGAAGTTGCTTGATACGGCTGCGCGGGTGCTGGGTGACGAGGTCGATATCGAGATCATCGAGGCGCATCACCGCCACAAGGTGGACGCGCCGTCGGGCACTGCGTTGCGCATGGGTGAGGTCGTCGCGCAGGCGCTTGGTCGCGATCTGCAGGAGGTTGCGGTTTATGGCCGCGAAGGGCAGACGGGCGCCCGTGCGCGGGAGACGATCGGCTTTGCCACCGTGCGTGCCGGCGACGTTGTGGGAGATCACACTGTTCTGTTCGCAGCCGAGGGCGAGCGGGTCGAGATCACCCATAAGGCGTCCAGTCGGATGACTTTCGCCAAAGGCGCGGTGCGCGCTGCGATGTGGTTGGAGCAGCAGCCAGCGGGGCTGTATGACATGCAGGATGTGCTCGGGCTACGCTGAAGAAGCGCCTCGCTCGGCGTTTTGGCTGATTGCGGCTGGACCTGAAAGGGCGGTTTCTGTAAGCTTCCCGTTTTAGTGTGTCCACTAAAAGTTGCGCAGAATGAATCAAATAAAAAGCGGGATGACCTTCACACGTCATCCCGCTTTTTTACAATCTGCGCTTGCTTCAGCCTTGATCTTTGGGAGGTCTCTTGACTAAGCCAGCCATTCTCGCCCTTGCCGATGGCAGTATTTTTCGCGGCGAATCTATAGGCGCCGACGGCCAGACTATCGGTGAGGTGGTGTTCAATACCGCCATGACCGGCTATCAGGAAATCCTCACCGATCCTTCCTATGCCAAGCAAATCGTCACCTTGACCTATCCGCACGTTGGCAATACCGGTACCACCCCAGAAGACGCCGAGTCCTGGAAGGTTTGGGCGGCCGGGCTGGTGATCCGCGACTTGCCGCTGGTCTCGAGCAACTGGCGGGACAAGCAGCCGCTGCCGGATTACCTCAAGGCCAATGGCACCGTCGCCATTGCAGGTATCGATACCCGCCGTCTGACCCGCATCCTTCGCGAGAAAGGCGCTCAGGATGGTTGCATCCTGGCCGGTGACGATGCGACTGAAGAAAAGGCGCTGGAGTTGGCTCGCAGCTTCCCCGGTCTCAAGGGCATGGACCTGGCCAAAGAGGTCAGCGTCAAGGAGCGCTACGAGTGGCGCTCGAGCGTTTGGTGTCTGAGTGATGACGGTCATGCTGAGGTACCTGCCAGTGAGCTGCCGTACCATGTGGTCGCCTTCGACTACGGCGTGAAGTACAACATTCTGCGCATGCTGGTCGCGCGTGGTTGCCGGGTCACAGTGTTGCCGGCTCAGACGCCTGCCAGCGAAGCCCTGGCGCTGAGCCCGGACGGTATCTTCCTGGCCAACGGCCCCGGTGACCCCGAGCCTTGCGACTACGCGATCAAGGCGATCCAGGAAGTGCTCGAAACCGACATTCCGGTGTTCGGTATCTGCCTCGGCCATCAATTGTTGGCGTTGGCCTCTGGTGCCAAGACCGTGAAGATGCCCAACGGCCACCACGGTGCGAACCACCCGGTTCAGGATCTGAAAACGGGTGTGGTGATGATCACCAGTCAGAACCATGGCTTTGCCGTGGACGAAGCCAGCCTGCCTAGCAATGTGCGCGCCACGCACAAGTCGCTGTTCGACGGCACGCTGCAAGGTATTGAGCGCACTGACAAGGTTGCCTTCAGCTTCCAGGGCCACCCTGAGGCTAGCCCGGGTCCGCATGATGTCGCGCCGTTGTTTGATCGCTTCATCGACGCCATGGCCAAGCGCCGCTAAGTTCGCCGAGCACAGAATTCGAGAGAGACCATGCCAAAACGTACAGACATCAAAAGCATTCTGATCCTCGGCGCTGGCCCGATCGTCATCGGTCAGGCGTGCGAGTTCGATTACTCGGGAGCGCAGGCGTGCAAAGCACTGCGCGAAGAGGGGTTCCGCGTCATCCTGGTCAACTCCAACCCCGCGACCATCATGACCGACCCGTCCATGGCTGATGCCACTTACATCGAGCCAATCAAGTGGGCCACCGTCGCCAAGATCATCGAGAAGGAGCGCCCCGATGCGCTGCTGCCGACGATGGGTGGTCAGACCGCGCTGAACTGCGCGCTGGACCTGGAAAAGCACGGCATCCTGGAGAAGTTTGGCGTCGAGATGATTGGCGCCAATGCCGACACCATCGACAAGGCTGAAGATCGCTCACGCTTCGACAAGGCAATGAAGAATATCGGCCTAGCGTGCCCGGTTTCCGGTATCGCGCACAACATGGACGAAGCCTATGGCGTGCTCGATAAGGTCGGATTTCCTTGCATCATCCGCCCCTCGTTCACCATGGGTGGCACCGGTGGTGGTATCGCCTACAACCGCGAAGAGTTCGAGGAGATATGTGCGCGCGGCCTAGACCTGTCGCCGACCAGCGAGCTGCTGATCGATGAGTCGCTGATCGGCTGGAAGGAATACGAGATGGAGGTGGTCCGTGACAAGAAGGACAACTGCATCATCGTCTGTGCCATCGAAAACTTCGATCCGATGGGGGTCCACACCGGCGACTCCATTACCGTCGCGCCAGCGCAAACGCTGACCGATAAGGAATATCAGATTCTGCGTAACGCCTCGCTGGCGGTGCTGCGCGAGATCGGCGTGGAAACCGGCGGTTCCAACGTGCAGTTTGGCATTTGCCCCAACACCGGCCGTATGGTCGTGATCGAGATGAACCCGCGAGTTTCGCGTTCTTCAGCTCTGGCGTCCAAAGCCACTGGCTTCCCCATTGCCAAGATCGCTGCAAAGCTTGCGGTGGGCTACACCCTCGACGAGTTGCAGAACGACATCACCGGTGGCCGCACCCCTGCGTCCTTCGAGCCGGCGATCGACTACGTCGTGACCAAGATCCCGCGTTTCGCTTTCGAGAAATTCCCCAAAGCTGATGCTCGCTTGACCACCCAGATGAAATCGGTCGGTGAGGTCATGGCCATCGGGCGCACTTTCCAGGAATCTGTACAGAAAGCGCTGCGCGGTCTGGAAGTTGGCGTGTCCGGCTTCGATCCGAAGCTCGATCTGACTGACCCCGAGAGCGAAAGCACCCTCAAGCGTGAGCTGACCGTGCCGGGCGCTGATCGTATTTGGTACGTGGCTGATGCTTTCCGCGCTGGTAAGACGGTCGCCGAAGTGTTCGACCTCACGCGCATCGATGAGTGGTTCCTGGTGCAGATCGAGGATCTGATCAAGGAGGAGGAGCAAATCAAGACTATGGGCCTGTCCAGCATCGATCGCGATGTCATGTACAAGCTCAAGCGCAAAGGCTTCTCCGATGCGCGCCTGGCCAAGTTGCTTGGCGTAACTGAAAAGAATCTGCGAGCTCACCGGCACAAGCTTAAAGTGCTGCCGGTCTATAAGCGCGTCGACACCTGCGCCGCCGAGTTCGCCACTGACACTGCCTACATGTACTCGACTTACGAGGAAGAGTGCGAGGCGAATCCGTCCAGCCGCGAAAAGATCATGATTCTCGGCGGCGGTCCAAACCGTATCGGCCAGGGCATTGAATTCGATTACTGCTGCGTTCATGCGGCACTGGCGATGCGCGACGATGGTTATGAAACCATCATGGTCAACTGCAATCCTGAGACTGTCTCCACTGACTACGACACATCGGATCGTCTGTACTTCGAGCCGGTAACCTTGGAAGACGTGCTGGAAATTGTCCGTGTCGAGCAGCCCAAAGGCGTTATCGTGCAGTACGGCGGCCAGACTCCGCTGAAACTTGCTCGTGCGCTGGAAGAGGCGGGTGTGCCTATCATCGGAACCAGCCCTGATTCGATTGACCGCGCTGAAGACCGTGAGCGCTTCCAGCAGATGGTCGAGCGCCTGAACCTGCGCCAGCCGCCAAACGCGACCGCCCGCAGCGAAGAAGAGGCACTTGCCGCCTCGAAAGTGATCGGCTATCCGCTGGTGGTGCGTCCGTCTTATGTACTGGGCGGTCGGGCGATGGAAATTGTGTACCAGGAAGAAGAGCTCAAGCGCTACATGCGCGAAGCGGTGAAAGTGTCGAATGACAGCCCGGTGCTGCTCGATCACTTTCTCAACTGCGCCATCGAGGTCGATATCGATGCGGTGTGTGACGGCGAGCACGTGGTGATCGGCGCCATCATGCAGCACATCGAACAGGCCGGAGTGCATTCCGGTGACTCGGCCTGCTCACTCCCGCCTTACTCGCTGCCGGCGCACATCCAAGATGAGATTCGCGATCAGGTCAAGAAGATGGCGCTGGAACTGGGTGTGGTCGGTCTGATGAACGTGCAGATGGCCGTGCAGGGCGAGGACATCTTCGTCATTGAGGTCAACCCGCGTGCGTCGCGTACTGTGCCGTTCGTATCGAAGTGCATCGGCGTCTCGCTGGCGATGATTGCGGCGCGTGTCATGGCCGGTAAAACGCTGGCCGAGGTCGGGCTGACCGAAGAAATAATTCCAGAATTCTACAGTGTTAAAGAAGCGGTTTTCCCCTTCGCCAAGTTCCCGGGTGTCGATCCGATCCTCGGCCCGGAAATGAAATCGACCGGTGAGGTGATGGGGGTCGGCGACAGCTTCGCTGAAGCCTTTGCCAAGGCTCAGCTCGGCGCTAGCGAGATTCTGCCGAACAGCGGCTGTGCGTTCATCAGTGTGCGCGATGATGACAAGCCGCACGTAGCCCAGGTGGCGCGTGATCTGATCGAGCTTGGTTTCGAAGTGGTCGGTACAGCTGGCACGGCAAAAATCATCGAGGCTGCTGGGCTGCCGGTGCGTCGGGTGAACAAGGTAACCGAGGGTCGCCCGCACGTTGTCGACATGATCAAGAATGACGAGGTCACCCTGATCATCAATACTACCGAGGGGCGTCAGTCCATCGCCGACTCTTACTCAATCCGTCGTAACGCTCTGCAGCACAAGATCTGCTGCACCACCACCCTGGCTGGCGGGCAGGCGATCTGTGAGGCGCTGAAGTTCGGTCCCGAGAAGACCGTGCGTCGTTTGCAGGATCTCCATGCAGGAATCAAGGCATGACTAAATACCCAATGACTGTCCAGGGCGCGCGCGCCTTGGAAGAAGAGCTGCACCATCTCACCAAGGTCCTTCGGCCCAAGCTCAGTCACGACATCGGCGTGGCGCGTGAGCTGGGGGATCTCAAGGAAAACGCCGAGTATCACGCCGCTCGCGAACAGCAGGGCATGGTCGAAGCGCGGATTCGTGATATCGAAGGGCGTTTGCAGAATGCCCAAGTCATCGATGTCAGCAGCATTCCGCACACCGGCAAGGTGATCTTTGGGACCACCGTTGAGATCGCCAATGTCGAGACTGATGAGCGCGTCACTTATCAGATCGTTGGTGAGGACGAAGCGGAGATCAAGCTGGGCAAGATCTCTGTGGGCTCTCCAATTGCGCGCGCCCTGATCGGCAAGGTCGAGGGTGACGTCGCTGTGGTAAAAACGCCGGGAGGACTGGTCGAGTTCGAGATCGTCGAGGTTCGCCATCTCTGAGATTCGACCGATGCGCGCAGGCGTGATTAGTTGGCAGCTGGCCCAAACATTCTGGGTCGGGGGGTTATGGCTGCTGCAGTTTGTAATGCTGCCGGCGTTGGCCAAGATCGGTTTGGCGCCGTTGCTGATCGAAGAGGTCGCCGGCAGTCTGCGGCCTTTGCTGGTGGGCTTCGCTGCGTTCTGTGTGTTGCTTCAGGCGGCGGTGCTGATCCAGCTCTGCGGGCTTCGTAGTCTTTGGCGCGATCTGCGAGGTCAGCTGCTACTGGCAGTGCTGCTACTGGCCGGAAGTCATTTTTCGGCGCGGGCGGGCATTATCGAATCACCGTACTGGTTAGTGTTCAGTTACTTGGCGATGGGTTTGTGCGGGTTGATACTGGTGCTGCAAGTCGCTCCCGGGCGGGAGCGATAGCAGGAGACAGCGGCTGAAAAGTGGATCAGCTCTGGAAGCGATGCACGTTAGAGAGCTGCTTGTTCACTTTGGGGTTCTTGCGATAAATCAGTGCCATCTTGCCGATAGACTGAACCAGTTCGCAGCCGCCAATTCTGCACAATTCATCGGTTAGCGCGCGCCGATCGTCACGCTCGGTGATCCGCAGCTGCACCTTGATCAATTCGTGATCGTTAAGGGCTCGCTCCAGCTCGGCTTGTACGCCTTCGGTCAAGCCGTTCTCCGATACGATCAATACAGGCTTCAGATGATGGCCGATGGATTTGTACTGTTTCTTCTGCTCGTTAGTGAGCGGCATAATTCGACCCTTGCGTCAGAACCCTGGAAAACCCGGCTAGTGTAACTGACACGCTCTGAGCCGCACAGATGAGGTAACAGCTTGGCACGCTCCAAGACCAGCCCGCGTTGGCTGAAAGAACATTTTGATGATCCCTATGTAAAGATGGCGCAGCGGGATGGCTATCGGTCGCGAGCGAGCTACAAGCTTCTCGAGATTCAAGAAAAGGATCGTATTCTCCGGCCAGGCATGACAGTGGTCGATCTCGGGGCTGCACCGGGCGGCTGGTCGCAGGTCACCAGCAGGGTGATCGGTGATCGCGGGAGGCTGATTGCATCCGATATTCTGCCCATGGACAGCATTGCAGACGTGACCTTTGTTCTCGGTGATTTTACTGAGGACGAAGTATTCGCTGAGATCCTTCAGGCCATCGGTGAAACGCAAGTTGACCTTGTGATTTCCGATATGGCCCCCAATATGAGTGGGGTGAAGGTTGCTGACCAGGCGCGCGCGATGTTTCTCTGCGAGCTTGCGCTTGATCTGGCCATGCGAGTTCTGCGCCCCGGTGGGGACTTTTTGATCAAGATTTTCCAGGGGGATGGTTTCGATGCCTACCTGAAGGATGTGCGGCAGAATTTCGATAAGGTGCAGATGCGTAAACCCTTGTCATCAAGGGACCGCTCACGTGAACAGTATCTGCTGGCGCGCGGATACCGCGGCGATGGCAACGCGCTGGAAGCGCTGCGGTCTTAACGGTACGGGCGCTGAACCACCACGTCGAGCTCCGGCCCATGAAATACCGGCTAGCATGTTTCATATCGGGTTACAGACCGAGCTGCGCGTTCAGCAACGTTGTGTAGTAAGTTAGGCCGAGAGCGAACCATCGGCCGTCATGCAGGCTCCCGAAAACCCGCCTGCTCTAGAGGGTAGTGAATTGAACGACATGGCAAAGAACCTGATTTTGTGGTTGATCATTGCCGCTGTCCTGGTGACGGTGATGAACAACTTTTCCAGCCCGACAGAGCCGCAAACGCTCAACTATTCGGATTTCATCGAGCAGGTGAAAGAAGGTCAGGTCGAGCGCGTGACCGTCGACGGTTTCGTCATTACCGGCAAGCGCAGTGACGGCGAGACGTTCAAGACGATTCGCCCCGCGATTCAGGACAACGGCCTGATCGGTGACCTGATCAACAACAATGTGGTGATCGAAGGCCGGCAGCCTGAGCAGCAGAGCATCTGGACGCAGCTGTTGGTGGCTAGCTTCCCAATTTTGGTGATCATTGCGGTTTTCATGTTCTTCATGCGGCAGATGCAAGGCGGCGCGGGTGGCAAAGGCGGCCCGATGAGCTTTGGCAAGAGCAAGGCTCGCCTGCTGTCCGAAGATCAGGTCAAAACCACATTTGCTGATGTCGCGGGTTGTGACGAGGCGAAAGAAGAAGTCACCGAACTGGTCGAGTTCCTGCGAGACCCCGGTAAGTTCCAACGTCTCGGAGGCCGCATTCCGCGTGGCGTGCTGATGGTTGGATCACCGGGTACCGGTAAAACGCTTTTAGCCAAGGCGGTCGCTGGCGAGGCCAAGGTTCCGTTCTTTACCATCTCCGGTTCCGATTTCGTTGAGATGTTCGTCGGGGTGGGTGCTAGCCGCGTGCGCGACATGTTCGAGCAAGCCAAGAAGCATGCACCGTGCATCATTTTCATCGATGAGATCGACGCTGTCGGTCGCCATCGCGGCGCGGGTCTCGGCGGTGGTCACGACGAACGTGAGCAGACGTTGAACCAGTTGCTGGTCGAGATGGATGGTTTCGAAATGAATGACGGCATCATCGTCATTGCTGCCACGAACCGCCCGGATGTGCTCGATCCTGCGCTGCTTCGCCCCGGTCGTTTCGACCGTCAGGTAGTCGTTGGGCTCCCCGATATTCGTGGTCGCGAACAGATTCTTAAAGTCCACATGCGCAAGGTTCCGCTTGGTGACACTGTTGAGCCGGCTTTGATTGCGCGGGGCACACCTGGTTTTTCAGGTGCGGACCTGGCCAATCTGGTGAACGAAGCGTCGTTGTTTGCGGCACGCGCCGGCAAGCGCTTGGTGGAAATGAAAGAGTTTGAGCTGGCCAAAGACAAGATCATGATGGGCGCAGAGCGCAAGTCCATGGTCATGTCCGAAAAGGAGCGACTCAATACGGCCTATCACGAGGCGGGGCATGCCATCGTGGGGCGCGTCGTTCCGGAGCACGATCCTGTTTATAAGGTATCGATTATTCCACGCGGTCGGGCTTTGGGTGTGACGATGTTTCTACCCGAAGAAGACCGTTACAGTCTTTCCAAGCGAGCCTTGATCAGTCAAATCTGCTCGCTGTTTGGAGGCCGTATCGCTGAGGAAATGACGCTCGGCTTTGAGGGGGTTACCACTGGTGCCTCCAATGACATCATGCGTGCTACCCAGCTGGCCCGTAATATGGTTACCAAGTGGGGCCTGTCCGAAAAGCTGGGCCCGCTGATGTACGCAGAGGAAGAGGGCGAGGTGTTCCTTGGCCGCAGTGCGGGTAGTCAGCACACTAATGTGTCCGGTGACACGGCAAAAATGATCGATCTCGAGGTTCGTAGCATCATTGATCAGTGCTACGGCACGGCTAAGCAGATTCTTGCCGACAACCGTGACAAGCTCGATGTGATGGCCGAGACACTGATGAAGTACGAGACCATCGATGCTGATCAGATTGATGACATCATGGCTGGCCGAACTCCACGTGAGCCTCGTGACTGGCAGGATGGCTCTGGTCCAACCGGAACGCCTATTCAGCCAGAAGGTGGCCGTCCACAGGCGCCGATTGGTGGTCCCGCTGGCGAGCATTAAGCTAAGGCTGCGTTAGATGAGGGAAAAGATGTACTCAACCCGGCTGTCTTGTGGCAGCCGGGTTCTTGATTTGTCCCGCCCACATGTCATGGGCATCTTGAATGTCACTCCCGACTCTTTCTCCGATGGCGGCAGGCATGCGGGTGTCGTTGCTGCATTACGGCACGCCGACGCCATGATGGCGGCGGGGGCGACGTTAATTGACGTAGGCGGGGAATCGACTCGCCCGGGGGCGCGCGCTGTTGCGCCGATCGAAGAGCTTGAGCGTGTTGCGCCTGTAGTAGAGGCGATTGCTCGAGAGCTTGATGTGATTATCTCGGTCGACACCTCGACGCCTGCTGTAATTCGCGAGACTGCCCGGCTCGGTGCAGGCTTGATTAATGATGTCCGCTCTCTATCTCGCGATGGGGCGCTGGAGGCTGTAGCAAGCAGTGGGCTTCCGGTGTGCTTGATGCACATGCGAGGTGAGCCCGGCGATATGCAAAACGATCCGCGCTACGACGATGTCGCCAGCGAGGTCGTCAGTTTTTTGCGTGAGCGCATGGAGGCGTGTGCAGCTGCAGGCATCCCAGCCGCCCGGGTCGTGCTCGATCCGGGATTCGGCTTTGCAAAAAATCTCGCGCATAACCTGAGCCTGTTCAGCAGGCTGGAGCAGCTCCATACGCTGGGGCGTCCGTTGCTTGTCGGTGTATCCCGCAAGAGTATGGTCGGCCAAGCGTTGCAGCGGGATGTGTCGCATCGTCTCTATGGCAGCCTGGCGCTAGCCGCGCTGGCTGTTGCCAAAGGCGCTAACATCCTTCGGGTGCATGACGTGGCCGAAACGGTTGATGTAGTTCGAATGATTGCTGCAGTGCAGGCGGCAGAATAGGGAATATGTATGGGTAGAAAGTATTTCGGCACCGATGGTATTCGTGGCCATGTGGGGCAATTTCCGATCACGCCGGAATTCATGCTGAGGCTTGGTTGGGCCGCAGGTATGGCATTTCGCAAGCATGGGAAATGTCGCATTTTGATTGGCAAAGACACTCGGATCTCAGGGTATATGTTCGAGTCGGCACTGCAGGCCGGGCTTTCTGCCGCAGGTGCCGATGTCTTGCTGCTGGGGCCTATGCCGACACCCGCGGTCGCCTATCTGACGCGTACCTTCCATGCGGACGCTGGTATCGTGATCAGCGCCTCACATAACCCTCATCACGATAATGGCATCAAGTTCTTCTCTGGCCGCGGGACGAAGCTGCCCGATGAGGTTGAGTTGATGATCGAGGAGCTGCTCGACACACCGATGACGGTCGTGGAGTCGGTGCAACTAGGCAAGGCTTCACGGATAAATGATGCGGCAGGGCGCTATATCGAGTTCTGCAAGAGCAGTGTGCCGACCAGCACAGATTTCAGCGGTATGAAGATTGTGCTTGATTGCGCTCACGGTGCGACCTACAAGGTTGCACCCAGCGTCTTCCGAGAGCTCGGGGCGGAGGTGACGGTTATCGCTGCTCAGCCGGATGGGCTGAACATCAATGCCGGCGTAGGCTCCACTCATGTCGCGCAGCTGCAGAAGGCCGTGATCGAGCAGGGCGCTGATTTTGGTATAGCCTTTGATGGTGACGGTGATCGGGTGATGATGGTCGATCATACCGGCACTCAGGTTGATGGCGATGAGCTGCTCTACATTATTGCCGCAGATTTGCAGGACCGAGACCGTCTGATCGGTGGGGTTGTCGGGACATTGATGAGCAACCTCGGTCTTGAATTGGCGCTTAAGGCGCGCAACATTCCTTTTGTGCGGGCTAAGGTCGGTGACCGCTACGTGATGGCTGAAATGCTCGAGCGTGACTGGGTGCTTGGTGGGGAAAACTCAGGTCACATTGTCTGCGCGCAGCATGTCACCACTGGAGATGCCATCATTGCTGCGCTCCAGGTTGTGCTTGCTCTGAAGCGTCGCGGTCGTAGCCTTGCGCAGGAGCGCATGGTCTGGAGCAAATGCCCTCAGGTATTGATCAACGTGCGGTTCAGTGGCGATCGGGATCCGATTGCCCATCCCCAGGTGCAGGCTGTCTGTGACAGCGTTACGGAGCGTATGGCTGGTCGTGGTCGGGTGCTGTTACGAAAATCCGGCACCGAGCCGCTGGTGCGGGTTATGGTTGAAGGGGACGACGAAAATCAGGTCCGCAGTTACGCCGAGGAGCTGGCGAGCGCGGTTAAGGAAGTTTGTGTGTGATTTACGCTTGCCAAGTGCGTTTTCGTTGAGTACCATCTGCGCCCACTTTGACCGACGAGGTAAAGCATGCGTCGCCCATTGGTAGCTGGTAACTGGAAGATGAACGGTACCCGCGCCAGCGTCGCAGAGCTGATCGAGGCGCTTCGCCAGCAGGATTTTCCGGCGGGTGTAGAAGTTGCTGTATTTCCATCGAGTCTGCATCTGACACAGGTCGTGAGTGGTCTACAGGGCAAGGCGATTGCTGTAGGGGCTCAGGACTGCGCGGCGGAGGCCGGGTTCGGTGCGCTGACAGGTGAGGAGTCGGCTTCTCAGCTGGTTGATGCGGGTTCCAGTTGGGTGTTGGTTGGTCATTCCGAGCGGCGTCTGATTTTGGGCGAAAGCGACGAAGTGGTAGGCGAAAAATTTGCAGCTGCATTGGTGTGCGGGATGACGCCGGTGCTATGTCTGGGGGAGACGCTGGAGCAGCGTCAAGCCGGGCAGACTCTGGAAGTGGTTGGTCGACAGCTTGCTAGTGTCTTGACTAGCGCTGGAGTTGGCGCGTTCGAAAAGGCGGTGGTGGCTTATGAGCCAGTCTGGGCGATAGGCACCGGGCTGACTGCGACGCCGCAGCAGGCTCAAGAGGTGCATGCTGCGATTCGGGAGCAGTTGGCTCGCGAAGATCGACGTATCGCTGATGGTGTGCGAATCCTCTACGGAGGCAGCGTAAAAGCGGAAAATGCTGCTGAGCTTTTCGAGATGCAGGATATCGATGGGGGGCTTATCGGTGGCGCCTCCCTGAAAGCGAATGATTTCGGTGCGATTTGTCGTGCCGCAGGGAACTGATCAGATGTTGCAGACTGTTGTGATTGTGGTGCATCTGCTGGTTGCCATTGGTGTGGTTGCGCTGGTGTTGCTGCAGCAAGGTAAAGGGGCTGATGCTGGCGCCTCCTTTGGTTCGGGTGCTTCCGCAACTGTATTTGGAAGTCAGGGGTCCTCTACCTTTCTTAGTCGATTTACTGCTATACTTGCGGCCGTTTTTTTCGCTACGAGTCTTGGGTTGGCATTTTTCGCAACTCGTCAGGCTGACCAGCTCTCAGGGGCAGGTCTGCCGGATCCGGCGGTTCTTGAAGTGCCGGTCAGTAAGCCAGTAGTGGAAGATGTGCCTGTGTTGGAAAGCGCTCCATCCGCACCTGTTGCTGATGATGTGCCTGCGCTGCAGGAGCAGGAATAAGGTTTTTGCCGAGGTGGTGGAATTGGTAGACACGCTACCTTGAGGTGGTAGTGGCCATAGGCTGTAGGGGTTCGAGTCCCCTCCTCGGTACCAAACAAGCAGGCCCGCAGATGCGGGCTTTCTTGTTTTAGTCTTTCGGTTGACCTGTTGTCAGTGTGGTCGTATAATTCGTGCCCAGTTTGACGCGGGGTGGAGCAGTCTGGTAGCTCGTCGGGCTCATAACCCGAAGGTCGTTGGTTCAAATCCAGCCCCCGCAACCAGTTGATAAAAGCCCCTGTCGAGGGGCTTTTTATTAGCTTCAAGCCAGGTCGCCGGCATCTACAGGCGATCGTCATGGATGGGCGTTTCGCCCATTTTTCATTTGTACAGCATGCGCGAGGGACTTCGATGTCGAGCAAGCTAGAACAGTTGCAGGCCTTGTTGGCCCCAGTGGTCGAGGCGCTCGGCTTTCAATGCTGGGGTATCGAATTCATTTCGCAGGGTCGACATTCTTTGTTGCGGGTCTATATCGACCATTCCAACGGAATTCTTGTCGATGATTGCGAAAAGGTCAGCCGCCAATTGAGTGGTGTGCTCGACGTTGAAGATCCAATCAGCTCTGACTACACCCTTGAAGTGTCCTCGCCTGGTATGGATCGGCCTCTATTCACGCTCGAGCAGTTCACGGCCCATGTGGGTGAACAGGTCAAAATAAAGCTGCGTTCGCCCTTTGAGGGTCGGCGCAATTTCCAAGGTCTTCTGCGCGGGGTCGAGGAGCAGGATGTAGTGGTGCTGGTCGACGACCATGAATACCTGTTGCCGATCGACATGATCGACAAGACCAACATAATTCCCCGTTTTGAGTGAGTCGCGGATCCCGCGGACCCCAATGGATTGCGATAGGCGAGGCGTACGATGAGCAAAGAAGTACTGCTGGTTGTGGAGTCGGTATCCAACGAGAAAGGCGTACCGGCCAGTGTAATCTTCGAGGCATTGGAGCTGGCTTTGGCCACTGCTACCAAGAAGCGCTTCGAGGACGAGGTTGACCTGCGGGTCGAGATCAATCGGCAGAACGGTAGCTACGAGACCTTCCGCCGCTGGACGGTGGTCGAGGAAGAAGATTTCGACGATCCGGCACACCAGTTGACCGTCGACATGAAACAGGCTGTCGATGCTGGGGCCAACGTTGGAGATGTCCTGGAAGAAAAGGTCGAGTCAATCGAGTTCGGTCGGATCGCCGCTCAGACAGCCAAGCAGGTCATCGTGCAGAAGGTCCGGGAGGCCGAGCGCGCCCAAGTGGTTGAGGCCTATCGTGATCGCTTGGGCGAGATCATCTCCGGCACGGTGAAAAAGGTTACGCGAGACAGCGTCATTGTCGATCTGGGCAATAACGCGGAAGCGTTGCTGGCCCGAGAAGACATTATTTCTCGGGAAACCTTTCGGGTCGGTGCGCGAGTTCGTGCGCTGCTTAAGGAAATCCGTACCGAGAATCGCGGTCCTCAGTTGATCCTTTCTCGCACAGCGCCGCAAATGCTGATTGAGCTTTTCCGCATTGAAGTTCCGGAAATCGCCGAAGGGCTGATTGAAGTGATGGCTGCTTCGCGGGATCCAGGATCTCGCGCCAAGATAGCCGTGCGCTCGAAAGACAAGCGTATCGATCCGCAAGGCGCGTGCATTGGAATGCGCGGTTCGCGTGTTCAGGCCGTATCCGGCGAGATCGGCGGAGAGCGTGTCGATATCGTGCTGTGGGACGAGAACCCCGCACAATTCGTTATCAACGCGATGGCCCCAGCTGAAGTGGCTGCCATCATCGTCGATGAAGACGCGCATGCCATGGATATCGCGGTCGGCGAAGACAATCTGGCCCAGGCAATCGGTCGGGGCGGGCAAAACGTACGTCTTGCCAGTCAGTTGACCGGTTGGACGCTGAACGTGATGACTGAAGCGGACATCCAGAGCAAGCAGCAAGAAGAAACTGGTGACATCTTACGCAATTTCATCGAAGAGCTCGATGTCGATGAGGAGCTGGCACAAGTACTGGTCGAGGAAGGTTTCACCTCTCTCGAAGAGATCGCCTACGTCCCAATGGAGGAAATGCTCGGCATCGAAGGCTTCGACGAAGATATCGTCAACGAGCTGAGAACCCGCGCCAAGGATCGCTTGCTAACTAAAGCGATCGCAACGGAAGAAAAACTGGCAGACGCCCAGCCGGCGGAGGATTTGCTTGCGCTGGATGGTATGGACAACGAACTGGCGGTCGAGTTGGCAGTGCGGGGTGTAGTCACCCGCGAAGACCTGGCCGAGCAGTCGATTGACGATCTGCTCGACATAGACGGCATAGATCAAGAACGTGCCGGCAAGCTGATCATGGCCGCCCGAGCCCATTGGTTCGAGTAAGTAATTAGCGGCCTGAGGAGAGAGATGCATGACGCAAGTCACGGTGAAACAACTGGCCCAGGTGGTCGACACACCGGTCGAGCGACTGCTACAGCAGATGCGTGAGGCAGGACTGTCGCACACCAGCGCCGAGCAAGTAGTGACCGATAATGAAAAGCAGGCCCTGTTGGCGCACCTAAAAAGCAGCCACGGCGCCAAGGTGGATGAGCCGCGCAAGATTACCTTGCAGCGCAAGACCACCACCAAGCTGAAAGTGGGTGGCAGCAAGACCATTAGTGTGGAAGTGCGCAAGAAGAAAACCTTCGTCAAGCGCAGTCCTGACGAAATCGAGGCCGAGAAGCAGCGCGAGCTCGAGGAGCAGCGCGCAGCCGAGGAAGCCGCTCGTCAGAAAGCGGCTGAAGAGGCTCGCCAACAAGCCGAGGAAGAAGTACGTCGTCAGGCCGAAGCTGCCAAAACTCAAGCGCCGGCCGCCGCTTCATCTGAACCGGTTGCAGCTGTGTCTGCTGATCCTGCCCCGGTCGTTGCTCCCGTCGCCCCTCCCGTTGAGGAGCGCAAGAAGGATGAACCGCGCCGTCCCGATAAGGCACGCAGCGACGATGACGAGCGTCGTGATCGCAAGCAAGCTCAGCATCGCCCTTCCTTGAAGGCAAAAGCTCCGTTGTCGCGCACAGCGCGAAGCGGCGAAGACGACGCCGATGGGTTCCGTCGCGGCGGACGCGGCAAGTCGAAGCTGAAGAAGCGCAACGCGCATGGTTTCCAGAGCCCAACCGGCCCGATTGTTCGCGAAGTTGCCATTGGTGAGACCATCACCGTCGGTGATCTGGCGCAGCAGATGTCGGTCAAGGCGGCGGAAGTCATCAAGTTCATGTTCAAGATGGGCACCCCGGTGACCATCAACCAGGTCTTGGATCAGGAAACTGCCCAGTTGATCGCTGAAGAGTTGGGCCACAAGGTCAAGCTGGTCAGTGATAACGCTCTGGAAGAACAGCTGGCCGAGCTGCTGAAGTTCGAGGGTGAAGCCATCACTCGTGCTCCGGTGGTGACTGTGATGGGTCACGTTGACCACGGCAAGACCTCGCTGCTCGACTACATCCGTCGCGCCAAGGTTGCTGCTGGTGAAGCGGGTGGTATTACTCAGCACATCGGTGCCTATCACGTCGAAACTGATCGTGGAATGGTTACCTTCCTTGATACCCCGGGCCACGCTGCGTTTACTGCGATGCGTGCCCGTGGGGCTCAAGCGACAGATATCGTCATTCTGGTCGTGGCGGCGGACGATGGCGTGATGCCGCAAACCATCGAAGCAATCCAGCATGCCAAGGCTGCTGGTGTCCCGCTGGTAGTTGCCGTGAACAAGATCGATAAGCCGGGCGCCGATCTCGATCGCATCCGCAGCGAACTGTCCGTTCACGAAGTGACTTCGGAAGAGTGGGGCGGCGACACGCCGTTCGTATCGGTCTCCGCAAAGATGGGTACCGGTGTCGACGATTTGCTCGAGGCGGTTCTGCTGCAGGCGGAAATTCTCGAACTGACAGCAACCCCATCGGCCCCGGGTCGGGGTGTTGTGGTTGAGTCGCGTCTGGACAAGGGACGCGGCCCGGTTGCTACCGTGCTGGTTCAGGACGGCACGTTGCGTCAGGGCGACATGGCCCTGGTTGGCTCCAACTACGGCCGTATTCGCGCCATGCTAGATGAGAACGGCAAGCCAATCAAAGAAGCTGGCCCTTCGATTCCGGTCGAGATTCTTGGCCTCGACGGCACGCCGGACGCTGGCGATGAGCTCAGCGTGCTAACCGATGAGAAGAAAGCCCGTGAAGTGGCCTTGTTCCGTCAGGGCAAGTTCCGCGAAGTGAAGCTGGCCCGGGCACATGCCGGTAAGCTGGAAAATATCTTCGAGAACATGGGCCAGGAAGAGAAGAAGACGCTTAACATCGTCCTCAAATCCGATGTCCGTGGTTCTCTGGAAGCCCTGCAGGGCTCGCTCAGTGGCTTGGGCAACGATGAGGTTCAGGTGCGCGTCATCGGTGGCGGTGTCGGTGGTATCACCGAGAGCGACGCCAACCTGGCGCTGGCGTCCAATGCAGTGCTGTTCGGCTTCAACGTTCGTGCTGATGCTGGTGCGCGCAAGATTGTCGAGCAGGAAGGTCTGGATCTGCGTTACTACAACGTCATCTACGACATCATTGAAGACGTCAAGAAAGCGCTGACCGGCATGCTGGGCAGCGATGTTCGCGAGAACATCCTCGGTATTGCAGAGGTCAGGGATGTGTTCCGCTCACCGAAGTTCGGTGCCGTGGCGGGTTGCATGGTCACCGAGGGCATGGTGCACCGCAATCGTCCGATCCGCGTTCTGCGCGACGACGTGGTGATCTTCGAAGGCGAGCTGGAATCGCTGCGCCGCTTCAAGGATGACGTCGCCGAAGTACGTGCCGGTATGGAATGTGGTATCGCGGTGAAGAGTTACAACGACGTCAAGGCCGGCGACAAGATCGAAGTATTCGAGAAAGTCGAAGTGGCGCGCTCGCTGTAACAGCAGCTGTTAGGCAACAGACGGCAAGCATTCAGGGGCGACCCTGAGGCTTGCCGTTTGCCTTTGCAGTACAACGTTTTTTAGGCTAGCAGCTTGCTGCTCAAGGCAGATTTTATGGCCAAAGAATTCAGCCGTACCCAGCGTATCGGCGATCAAATGCAGCGTGAATTGGCGCAGTTGATTCAGCGTGAAGTGAAGGACCCGCGTCTAGGTCTGATAACCATAACCGCCGTCGAAGTCAGTCGAGATCTGTCCCATGCCAAGGTGTTCATCACCGTCATGGGTAAAGACGACGATGAAGATGCGGTCAAGGCCAACCTTCGGATTCTCAACGACGCTAGTGGTTTCCTGCGGATGCAGCTGGGCAAGGCAATGAAGCTTCGTACAGTGCCGCAGTTGCACTTCAACTATGACGCCAGTGTGCGTCGTGGCGTCGAGCTGACATCGCTTATCGAGCGCGCTGTAGCAGAAGATCGCAAGCACAGCGATGACGTTGGAGAGTAGGCTTGGCACAGGTAAAACGCATCCGCCGCGACGTCAGCGGCATCATTATTCTTGATAAACCCCGTGGGTTTACTTCGAACGCAGCCTTGCAGAAGGTTCGCTGGTTACTCAACGCCGAGAAAGCTGGACATACTGGTAGCCTGGATCCGCTGGCAACCGGCGTGCTCCCCCTGTGTTTTGGCGAGGCCACGAAGTTCTCTCAATATCTGCTGGACGCCGACAAGGGCTACGAGACCGTCGCCCAGCTTGGCGTGACTACCACGACGGCTGATGCTGAGGGTGAGGTGATTGAGCGCAAGCCCGTCTCCGTCAGCCAGGCGCAGCTAGAGGCTGCTTTGCCGCAGTTTCGGGGTGATCTGCAGCAGATCCCGCCGATGTACTCGGCGCTCAAGCGCGATGGTCAGCCGCTGTACAAACTGGCACGGGCAGGAGAGGTAGTGGAGCGCGAGCCGCGTTCTGTTACCATTGCCCGCTTGGATTTGCTCTCGCTTGAGGATGACCGAGCACGTCTGGCAGTCGCCTGCAGTAAAGGTACCTATATCCGGACGTTGGTCGAGGATATCGGGCATGCCTTGGGTTGTGGTGCGCACGTAGCCGAGCTGCGGAGAACCCAAGCGGGACCGTTCGATCTGAGTCAGACGGTCAGTCTTGAAGAGCTTGAGCGGGTGCACTCAGAGGGTGGTGCTGAGGCGGTTGATGCCTTTCTGAAGCCAGTGGACAGCGGACTCGAACATTGGCCGCTGCTGCAGCTGTCAGAGCACAGCGCATTTTATTGGCTGCATGGACAGCCGGTACGCGCACCGGAAGCGCCGAAATTCGGCATGGTGCGGGTGCAGGATCACAATGGTCGCTTCATCGGAATAGGTGAAGTGAGCGAGGACGGGCGCATTGCGCCGCGTCGACTGATTCGGTCCGAGTGACCGATACGCAGCGCGCCCTGAAGGTGCGCCGCGTTACGAGGATGGCTGTTGGCAGGCACGGTCACACCTCTTTTAAAACACGGGATGCAATCCCGGCCTGTTCATAGAAGGAGCCCATCATGGCACTTAGCGTTGAAGAAAAAGCCCAGATCGTTGGCGAGTACAAGCAAGCTGAAGGCGATACCGGTTCCCCGGAAGTGCAGGTTGCCCTGCTCACCGCCAATATCAACAAGCTGCAAGGTCACTTCAAGGCCAACGGCAAAGACCACCACTCCCGTCGTGGTCTGATCCGTATGGTTAACCAGCGTCGTAAGTTGCTGGACTACCTGAAGGGCAAGGACACTACTCGTTACAGCACCCTGATCGGTCGTCTGGGTCTGCGTCGCTAAGCGATGCTGGTGCGAAGCTGAATGCCAAAGCTGGAAGTGGGGTTTGCCCTGCTTCCAGCTTTTGCCTTTCAGAAGCGCACGTTTCGGACAGCGGTAGGGACGACTCCCATCGCTGCCCACAAATTTTGTGTGACATGTCCCGCGCGAGGCTGTGCCCGCAGGATGTGAGAACGATTCCCCCAAGGCAACAAAGAGAAGGAACCACCGTGAACCCGGTAATCAAGAAATTCCAATTCGGTCAATCGACCGTTACCCTCGAGACTGGCCGAATTGCCCGTCAGGCCACTGGTGCCGTTTTGGTCACCGTTGATGACGATGTGACCGTGCTGGTCGCCGTCACCGGTGCCAAGACCGCCGACCCAAGCAAAGGCTTTTTCCCGCTTTCGGTCCACTACCAGGAAAAGACCTACGCAGCCGGCAAGATCCCGGGTGGCTTCTTCAAACGTGAAGCACGTCCTTCCGAAAAGGAAACGCTGACCTCGCGCCTGATCGATCGTCCGATCCGTCCGCTGTTCCCAGAAGGCTTTCAAAACGAAGTACAGGTCATCTGTACTGTCGTGTCGACCAGCAAGAAAACCGATCCGGACATCGCTGCGATGATCGGTACTTCGGCTGCGCTGGCAATTTCCGGTATTCCGTTCAACGGTCCGATCGGTGCCGCACGCGTCGCCTTCCATCCAGAAACCGGCTACCTACTAAACCCGACATACGAGCAACTCAAGGCATCCAGCCTGGACATGGTTGTTGCCGGTACCAAAGACGCGGTTCTGATGGTTGAATCAGAAGCCAAAGAGCTGACCGAAGATCAGATGCTGGGCGCCGTACTCTTCGCTCACGACGAGTTCCAGGCCGTTGTTCAGGCCGTAACCGAGTTGGCGGCTGAAGCAGGTAAGCCGACCTGGGACTGGCAGCCGAAAGCTGAAAACACTCAGCTGCTCAGCGCTATTCGTAGCGAATTCGGCGAGGCCATCTCGCAGGCGTACACCATCACCATCAAGCAGGACCGCTATGCGCGCCTGGGTGAGCTGAAAGACCAGATCGTTGCCAAGTTCTCCGGTGAAGAAGGTCAGCCGTCAGCCGGTGAAGTCAAAGAAGCCTTTGGCGAAATCGAATACCGCACCGTCCGCGAGAACATCGTCAACGGCAAGCCGCGTATCGATGGCCGTGATACCCGTACCGTGCGTGGTCTGAACATCGAAGTCGGCGTGCTCGACAAAACTCACGGCTCGGCGCTGTTCACCCGTGGTGAAACCCAGGCGCTAGTGGTTGCCACCCTGGGCACCGCGCGCGACGCTCAGCTGCTCGATACCCTCGAAGGCGAGAAGAAAGATCCCTTCATGCTGCACTACAATTTCCCGCCGTACTCGGTAGGTGAGTGTGGTCGCATGGGCGCTACTGGTCGCCGCGAGATCGGTCACGGCCGTCTGGCCCGTCGTTCCGTTTCGGCCATGCTGCCAAGCGCTGACGAGTTCCCGTACACCATTCGCGTGGTTTCCGAGATCACCGAGTCCAACGGTTCCAGCTCCATGGCTTCGGTTTGTGGTGCCTCCCTCGCACTGATGGACGCCGGTGTGCCGATGAAGGCGCCTGTTGCTGGTATCGCCATGGGTTTGGTCAAGGAAGGCGAGAAGTTCGCGGTTCTGACCGACATCCTGGGTGACGAAGATCACCTGGGCGACATGGACTTCAAGGTCGCCGGTACCGCCAAGGGCGTTACTGCGCTGCAGATGGACATCAAGATCCAGGGCATCACCGAAGAGATCATGGAGATCGCGCTGGGTCAGGCGCTGGAAGCGCGTCTGAACATTCTCGGTCAGATGAATCAGGTCATTGGTCAGTCGCGTACCGAGCTGTCGGCCAACGCACCGACCATGATTGCGATGAAGATCGATCAGGACAAGATCCGTGACGTCATCGGCAAGGGCGGCGCCACCATCCGCAGCATCTGCGAAGAAACCAAAGCCTCTATCGACATCGAAGACGATGGTTCGATCAAGATCTTTGGCGAGACCAAGGAGGCTGCAGAGGCCGCCAAGCAGCGCGTTCTGGGTATTACCGCTGAGGCAGAGATCGGTAAGATCTACGTCGGCAAGGTTGAGCGCATTGTCGACTTCGGCGCCTTCGTCAACATCCTGCCGGGCAAGGACGGTCTGGTGCACATCTCGATGCTGAGTGATCAGCGCGTCGAGAAGGTCACCGACGTGCTCAAAGAAGGCCAGGAAGTGAAGGTTCTGGTGCTGGACGTCGATAATCGCGGCCGTATCAAACTGTCGATCAAGGATGTAGCTGCGGCCGAGGCATCTGGCGCATAAGCATCCCCGTGACAGAAAAGAGCCCTTCGGGGCTCTTTT
The DNA here is from genome assembly GCF_902506445.1 of Pseudomonas sp. 9Ag. NCBI lineage: Bacteria > Pseudomonadati > Pseudomonadota > Gammaproteobacteria > Pseudomonadales > Pseudomonadaceae > Pseudomonas > Pseudomonas sp. 9Ag. Next base: position 3,404,734 of record NZ_LR733836.1, on the reverse strand, counting down.
TTTTGCGCAGGCATAAGGTAATCAAGTCGTTGCGCTAGCCTGGGTATTGCAGTCTGCACGCTTCGCTTGCTCGAAACATGCAGAGTGCTAGTGGCTTAACGGCACTATGCCGCGCTATGTATCTGAATAATAAGGGAATTTATAATTTCGCCATTTGGCATGCAGCTTGCGATCTTTAAGGTGAACCTGCGGTAGGGCTATGCCGCAGCAACTATGAGAAACAGGAGTGCGCCTCATGAACAAGATCCAGACCTCTATAACTGCTGCCGCTATTGCAACTGCCTTCAGCTTGCCGCTGGCAGGCGTTGCGTTCGCCGAAACCACCTCAGCTTTTGACGAAGCGCAACCGATGATGTTGGCTGCCAGCGACACCATGGATGCCGCTGAGCACACCGCAGACGAAGCGGGTGAGGCGATGTCCGACACCTGGATCACTACCAAGGTCAAATCTGCTCTGCTTGCTGGCGACTCGACTCCAGGCATGCAGATCGAAGTCGAAACCAATAATGGTGTCGTCTCTCTGTCCGGGACAGTCGCCACCGAGGCGCAGCGTGAGATGGCCATCGACAAGGCCAAGACCATCGAAGGCGTCAAAGACGTCTCTGCAGATGGCCTGAAAGCGGTGGACTAACCGCTTAGGTAATAAAAAACCCGCTGCTTGCAGCGGGTTTTTTATTATCCATCAGCCTCGTTCGCTATCGATGTTGCTGAGACGGTTACCTTCGAAGCGCAAAAAATGGTACATGCCATTGGTGGGGCCGTAAGTCCATTCCTCTATCTGGACCTCCTGACGGAAACCGTATTCGTCGACCAGCTCCTTGTATCCGGTGAATGAACGGTTGGCCGGCTCACCGCACTTGGCGTGGACTTCAGCTGTCGAATCTCTCAGGCTTACCAGCTTGCTTCCGCAACGAAATGTCGAAGAAGCCTGCACCTGCAGCGCAAAGAACGTGAGGGTAAACCCGGCAAGCAAGGTACTTTTTCGCATTTCGACTCCCAGAGCTCAGTTGGCGCGACTGGTTTCGATCCGTACCAGCCGATTTCCCTCGAATGTGAGGATGCTGAATACGCCATTGTCTGGGCCGTAAACCCATTCTTCACGCATCATCTCGCGGCGTTGATGTGCGCCCAGGGTGTAACCCACCAGGTCACGCTGGACTGGTTCGCCACATTTACGCTCCACTTCAAAGGTACGGTCGCCAGTGTTGATCAGGCTGCTGCCGCAACGGAGGGTGTCCGCGCCAACTCCTGAACTCATCAAGCCGACCGCGAAAGAAAGGCCCACTTTCCAATGCCGCCTGCCTGTCCGTTTCATTCCGCCTCCAGATGCAGCACCGTTGGGACTTCTCTACCTTGGGGAGTTTGGGCAATGCCTGTGTCGAGCAGGAAAACTCTGCCTGCTTCCAGCCCTGTATTGTCCACCAGATAATCCTTGATGCTGGCGGCTCGCGCACGGCTCAGGCGTCGCAGAAGGGCGGTGCTGCTCTCTCGGCTGCTAAGGATTGCCTGCCGCAGCTGTCGCGCTCGAGTGTCCTCGTCGAGGCTTTGCCACTCAGTGGGCGGCTGCTGTTGCAGGCGGCTGCGATAGATGCCTTCCAACATGGCGGCTTTTTCGTCTTCACTGATTTCAAGCATTGCAGGATCGGCGGGCACAGTGTCACCACGTCGCTGCAAGACCTTGTACCAGGTCTGTTGATATTCGCGCTCCAGCCATTGTTCGGCCAGTAGGGGCCCATCCACGGCGGGCGCGCTCATACCTTCGATCTCAAGCCTCAACACCGGTCGCTCCTTGAGCGCACTCGCGAGCGTATCCAGGTTGCTACGCGCAGCACTGTCCAGTTCGCTGCTGCCCGGCGGAAAGAGGATTTGACTGAGGTCAGCCTGGTCACGACCTACGAGCCCACCGAGAAACTTGAATGGGGACTTGGCCGCTTTAACCACCAGATTGCGCAGCGTCTGCCAGATGATAGGCACTACATCGAACTGTGGATTCTTGAGATCTCCCTGTACCGGAATCTTCAGCGCAATGGTGCCGCTGCTGTCCTTCAACAGCGCCACTGCAAGGCGTATTGGCAGATCGACGGCCTGTTCGCTGTCGACCTTTTCGCCCAGCTGCAATTCCTCCAGTACCACTTCGTTTTCAGCATTCAGCTGCCCTTGCTGGATGCGGTAATGCAGGTCCAGATTCAAGCGGCCCTTGCGGATGCGGTAGCCAGCGAACTTGGCCGAGTAGGGCGAGAGCGTCGTCAGTTCGACCTGTTTGAAACGGGTGGTGATGTCGAGGCTCTGGAGTGGCTCGAAGGGCGTCAGGCTGCCCTCGATGCTCACGGGCGCGTAGCGGTCAACCTTGCCCTGTATATCAACGCTGGCAGCGTTGTGTTGTCGGTTGTCGATTGTGCCAATGCTGCCGCCAAGATCCTGGATGGCAGTGATGAACGGCGGACGCAGACTCAGGTCAGCGAAATTGGCCGAACCGTCGGCTATCTGAATCCCGCCGATTCGTAATGCGAAGGGCACGTCTGGCTCGTCTGGAGATGCTGATGCTTCCGAAGAAGCCACCTCTGGACTGGGCGTAGCTGTGGGCTTCTCCACCAGCAGGTCATTGATGTTGGTCGACAGGTCCGGGTTGATGATGAAGCGTGCATACGGCTGGTTCAGGTCGAGCTTGTCGATCTGCAGCTCGCTCGGATAGCTGTAATCCAGGCCGCTGATCTGCAACGACTGCCATTTCACCAAGTCCCGGTCCTGAATGGTGTCCAGTGTATGGAGCTGTGTGATCTCGGCGGAACCGCCGATATGAAATGCCAGCGGTTCAATGCCCTTTAAATCGACGGCAAGCTGGCTGGCCAGCAGTCCGCTGCGTAGCTCCAGGCGAACGAATGGTGATAGGTAAGGCTGCGCCAAGCGCAGGTCGATCCCTGCCAGCGTCACGTCGAAACGTCCCTGCATTGGCGTCAGCGTCAGTTGCCCTTCGGCAAGCAGCGAGCCTTGTTTGCCGACCTCTGTCTTCAGTTTTAGCTCCACTGGAGAGGTGCCGCTGCTGTCGAAGTTGCGCACGTCCAGATCGAGCGGCCCGACTTCCAGTTCGACGTTCGGCTCAGGAGCTTTGTCAGCCAGGTGCAGTTGGTAACCACGCAGTTCAGCGTCAGCTATAGCGATCCGCCAAGGTTGACTGGGGGCATCGCTTTTTTGCGCTGGCTGAGGCTCTTCGTCAGTTGTTTCGGTGGGCTGTGGCTCCGCATTGCCTGCCACAAGGCGCTGCCAATTGAGTTGGCCATCAGGCTCACGGATCAGCCAGCTTTCCAGTGCCTGGCTGCGTACCTGGCCAAGGGTCACTTGTCGCTTCTGCAAATCCAGCGAAGTTTGGGCAATCTCTGCTCTATTCAGACGAAGCAGTGGCTGCCCTTCCAGACTATCGATGCTCAGCGAGGCCAGCGTAGCGCTCGCGTCGTTCAGTTGCAGCGAAGTGCCTTCGCTGAGGTCGAGTTGATAGTCCGTCTTCAGGCTCAGCTTTCCTTCGTTAAGAGCGAGCGGGGCCATGTCGCGGACATAGGGCCAGAACGTCTTCAGCGCCAGTCCGTCGATTTCAAGCTGGCCGGTTGATGTGATGGGGGAGAGGTTGAGCTGACCTTTCCATTCGATATGTGATCCGTCCGGGCCCTTGGCAACCAGAACGGCATCAGCCGCGTCGGCTGAACGGGTCGCAAAGTTAAGCAGTTCGAAATCCAGCGAGTCGAGGATGAAGTCGATCGGCTCTTCGGTTCGCTGATCGGCGAAGTGCACCCGGCCGCCGGCCAATTTCAAGCGGTCGATACGCAGGGCAAGGGGCTCGGAGTCCTCTTCCGGCAACGCTTCAGCCCGAGGCAGCTCGAACAGCTCGGTCAGGTTCAATTTGCCGTCGAGGTCAAACAGAACTTCGGCATTCGGCCCGATGAGCTCGATAGCCGAAAGGTGCAGCGTTCGACTCCACAGGCTGTCCCATTCGAGGTCGAGAAATAGCCGTTCGAATCCCAGTTGCTCGGCATCCGGCTCGCCCATGTGCAGCTTGTGGAGCCTTAGCTCGAGCGTGAACGGGTTGAACTCGATCCGCTCAAGGCGTGCCGGTACCGTCGCGTAATGCGTCAGTTGCTGATTTACGACGCGCTGCGCCACTCCGGGCAGAATCAGAAAACCGAGCAGGCAATATACGATCAGGGCGGTCATCAGGCCGATGAGCGCGCGCTTCAATCCGTTGGGCATGCGGACCTACTTTCCAGGCGATGAACTGCCTTGGAGTATGGCATGACACGCGGGTTCCTCCCGCGAGTGCGGGCGCATTGCCTCACAACTGGAGCATCAGCACCTTGAGCGGCGGCTTGCCGTCTGTCGAAGGGAAGTCGGCTGCCGGTGGCAGCGCCTGGCAGTCCCGAACCGGTCGCCCGGCCTTGGTCGCGCAGCGCAGGACCTGATCTCGCCAGTCGTCGAGGTCGACCTTTGCCAGGTTGTTGCAGCAGATAAGGGCGCCGTTCTCGGCGGTTGCAAGCAGTGCGGGTTTGAGCAAACTTTGGTAGTCGCGCAGCAGGTCGACTGTGCCGAATGCGCTCTTTGACCAGGCCGGTGGGTCGAGCAATACCAGATCGAATTGCTTGGGTGAAAGGCGCGGGTAATCCGGCAGAGGACGGCCGCGTCGCTGTGGAATAGGCATGTCGGCGAGCTGACGGATCGCGGGAAAGTAATCCGACTGAATAAATTGCATCGGGACCAACTCAGGGTTCAGCGCACCGTTCTCGCGGCCGACCGCGAGGTTGCTTTCGGCGAAGTCCAGATTGCACACCTCGCGAGCGCCGCCAGCGGCAGCGCTGAGGCCAACGCCGCAGGAATAGGCGAAGAGGTTGAGCACTGACTTGCCCGCGCTGTTGGCCTTGATCCAGCCACGTACATTGCGCAGGTCCAGGAACAGCAGTGGATCCTGACCGCTATGGCGCGCGCGAACGCGGTAGTTTAGGCCCCACTCCTGCCCGATCAGGTCTTCCAGCGCAGCTGGATCGGCGCGGTAGACGGGGTCACTGCGGTCAATACGCGAGTTACCTTGAGAGCGGTCGTTGTAGGCGAGTAACAGGCGTGTGCCCAGGTTCGTGCAGGTTTGCTCATGCAGCGCCAGCAGGGCGCCACGTTCGAGCGTCTCATGGAAGCTCTGCACCAGCAGCAGCGGGCCATAACGGTCGACGGTGAGGCCGGGAGCGCCCTCCTGGCTGCCATGGAACAACCGGTAACAGTCAGTGGCCTGATGGTGTAGTTCGGACAGCAGTGCTTCGCGATTGAGGTAAGCGGCGCGCAGCGCCTGTTCGAGAGAGGACATGCGCGGCGACTCGGGAAGAGGGCCGCGCAGTTTAGCGGAAATCGCCGGCGTTTGGCCGGCGGGCTACCCGTCGGTCAGCGTTCGATTGCCAGCGCGACGCCCTGACCGCCACCGATGCAAAGCGTCGCCAGTCCTTTGTGGACGTCGCGGCGGATCATTTCATGCAACAGAGTCACCAGGATGCGGCAGCCAGATGCGCCGATCGGGTGGCCGATGGCGATGGCGCCGCCGTTGACGTTGACCTTGTTCGCATCCCAGCCCAGTTCCTGACCCACCGACAGCGCTTGTGCCGCAAAGGCTTCGTTGGCTTCTATCAGGTCAAGTTCGTCGAGTGTCCAACCTGCCTTTTCCAGGCAGCGGCGTGTGGCCGACACCGGGCCAATGCCCATTATGGCCGGGTCGACGCCAGCGTTGGCATAGCTGGCGATGCGAGCCATGACCGGTAGGCCGAGCGCCTTGGCTTTTTCGGCACTCATCAGCAACACCGCTGCTGCACCGTCGTTGAGGCTGGAGGCGTTACCCGCCGTGACGCTGCCGTCTTTCTTGAAGGCTGGTTTGAGCTTGGCCAGGCTCTCTGCCGTGGTGCCGGCCCGCGGTTGTTCGTCGGTATCGAACACCAGCGGCTCTCCTTTGCGCTGCGGAATCTCGATTGGGGTGATTTCCCCGCGCAGGCGCCCGGCTTCAATGGCGGCTACCGCTTTCTGTTGGGAGGACGCCGCGAACGCATCCTGGGCCTCGCGCGTAATGCCGTATTTCTCCACCAGATTTTCGGCTGTAATGCCCATGTGGTAGTCGTTGAAGGCGTCCCACAAGCCGTCCTGAATCATGCTGTCGACCAGCTTGCCGTGGCCCATGCGCAAGCCCGTGCGGGCGGCGGGCATGACATAGGGCGCCAGGCTCATGTTTTCCATGCCGCCGGCGATCACCACCTCAGCATCGCCACAGCGAATCGCCTGTGCAGCCAGGTGCAGCGCTTTTAGGCCCGATCCGCAGACCTTGTTCAGAGTCATTGACGGTACTGCATGGGGTAGGCCTGCGCCGATCGAAGCCTGTCTCGCCGGGTTCTGTCCCGCACCTGCGGTCAGCACCTGGCCGAGGATGACTTCGTCGACCTCCGCGGCATCGATTCCGCTCTGCTGAATGAGTTGGCGAATCACCGCGGCGCCCAGTTCGACGGCTGGTATGTTGGCCAGGGCGCCCTGAAAGCTGCCGACAGCGGTGCGAGTGGCAGCGACGATAACGACGTCTTGCATGATCTTGAACCTCGAGAAAGGTGCGGGCTCCGCGGGGCGCTCATGGTGGCACAGGCCGAAAGGTGGCTCCAGGTGCGGAACCTGCCGGTCACGCTAGCGTATGGGCAGGCCCATGCGGCGGCGCGCCCGGTGAACCGAACCGCTGCGCACGGCCCAGCGCAGGACCGGCGCGGTTCGCCTGACGGCCATTCGGATCAGTTGTCCTTGGCGGTCGGACTGGCTGAGATCAAGCATGTCGCTGGCCCAGTCCGGCAACAGGTCGACGCCGGCTCGCATCATCAGCGCGCCAAACGGCTTGACCAGGCGACTCGGAGCAGGGGCGTCGAACAGGATGCGCACGATCTCCCGTGAGCGCTCATCGCAGAGCAGCTGTGGGCGGATCGCCTCAAGGTAGTCGTCAATCTCTTGCCGGGAATGCGGCACATGGCGGGCGCCGAGCGCTTCGGCAATACGCGCCACTTCACTGTAGTAACGATCTTGCTCTTGACCTGGCAATGCGGGGTTGAGGTAGCGCAGGTGCGCCTTGAGAAAGCTGCTGACTTCGGCAACGTGCACCCAGGTCAGTAAGTCTGGGTCGTACGCAGCATAGGGGCGGCCGTCCGGTGCATGCCCAGTAACCTTGAGGTGAATGGCCCGGACCCGTTTGATCAGTCGCTGCGCATCGGTCTGACTGCCAAATGTAGTCGCCGAGATGAACTGGCCGGTGCGGCGCAGCCGGCCGAGCAAGTCGTCGCGAAAATTCGAGTGGTCCCAGACGCCGGCTAAGGCGAGTGGATGCAGGGCTTGCAACAGCAGGGCAGAGATCCCGCCCACCAACATGGAGGTGAAGTCACCGTGCACGCGCCAGCAGACTGACTCCGGGCCGAACAGGCCAGGGTCACCTGGTGGGTTTTCGTAGTCGACACCGCCGATGGCCAGTCCGGTGAGGCTGAGCACCTGCGTTTCAATATGACGGCGGATGATTTCCAAAGGCAACGTCTGGCGTGACTGGGAACTTGAATGTTACCCGAAGCGCAGGTGTTACCCAGGCCTGGCCGATCAATCCAGGACCGCACGCGTGCAAGTCATCAGAAAAGTGGCGGGAGGGTTGCCGGACAGCGACCAGGCGCTGTCCGGTTCTGCATCGATCAGCCGCGATGACGGCCGCGGAAAAAGTTGATCAGCCCTTGGGTCGAAGCGTCCTCGGCGGGCTGCGCATCGAAGCTGGTCATCTGGCCGTAGACGGTTTTGCCCAGGTCCTTGCCGAGCTCCACGCCCCACTGGTCGAACGAGTTGATGCCCCAGATCACGCCTTGGACGAACACCTTGTGCTCATAGAGTGCGATGAGTGCACCGAGACGGCCTGGACTGATGGTTTCCATGACCACGGTGTTGCTCGGTCGGTTGCCCGGAATGACCTTGTGCGGCGCCAGACGCTCGATCTCGGCTTCGCTCATGCCTTTTGCACGCAGCTCGGCTTCGGCCTCTTCGCGCGTCTTGCCGCGCATCAAAGCCTGGCTCTGTGACAGGCAATTGGCGTAGAGCCACTCGTGGTGATCGGCGACTGGATTGTGGCTGACCACAGGCACGATGAAATCTGCGGGGATCAGTGGTGTGCCCTGGTGCAGCAACTGATGGTAAGCATGCTGGCCATTACAGCCGACACCGCCCCAGATCACCGGGCCGGTATTACAGGATACCGGTGTGCCGTCCTGGCGCACGCTCTTGCCGTTGGATTCCATGTCCATCTGCTGCAGGTGTTTGACGAAGTTGCGCAGGTAGTGGTCGTAGGGCAGGAAGGCGTAGCTCTGCGCGTCCCAGAAGTTGTGGTACCAGATGCCCAACATCGCCAACAGGATCGGCATGTTGGTTTCGAACGGCTCGTTGAGGAAGTGCTGGTCCATGCTGTAGGCACCGGAGAGCAAGTCCTTGAAGTTGGACATGCCGATGGCCAGCGCGATGGGCAGGCCGATCGCCGACCACAGCGAGTAGCGGCCGCCAACCCAGTCCCACATCGGAAAGATGTTCTTCTCGCGTATGCCGAACTCGACGGCCGCTTTTTTATTGCTGGTGACCGCGATGAAATGCCGGTAGAGCTTTTCCTCGGTGCCGCCTTTGCCCAAGTACCAGGTGCGCGCAGCCTGGGCGTTCTTCAGGGTTTCGAGGGTGCCGAAAGTCTTGCTGGAAATGATGAACAGCGTGGTTTCGACGTTCAGCTTGTCGGTTACCTCGCGAAATTCACTGCCGTCGATGTTCGCCAGGTAGTGCGTGCGCACGCCATGCTGGGTGAAAGGCAGTAGCGCTTCGGAGACCAGCTGCGGGCCGAGAAACGAGCCGCCGATGCCGATGTTCACCACGTCGGTGATGGTCTTGTCGCTGAAGCCGCGCCAGAGGTTGTTATGGATCCGGGTGACGATGTCGGTCATCTGCGCCAGCGCCGCATGCACGTCGCGCATGATGTTCTTTCCGTCGACCATCACCGATTCGCCCATCGGTCGGCGTAGCGCAGTGTGCAGTACCGGGCGGTTTTCCGAGGCGTTGATCCGCTCGCCTTCGAACATGGCGCGGGCCGCCTGCTCGACGCCGGCCTCGCGCGCCAGGTTCACCAATAGGGTGCGGGTCTCTGGGGTGATCAGGTTCTTTGAGTAATCAAGAAACAGGCCGCTGCAGGAAACCGACAGGTCATCGAAGCGCGTCGGATCGGCCTTGAATGCCTCGCGCATGCTGAAGTTCTGCATGGCCAGGCGGTGTTCTTCCAAGGCCTTCCAGGATGGCAAGCCGGTGGCATCGAGAGGGTGCTGGTAGTAGCTCATGGTTGTGCGGCTTCCTTTGCTTTGGCGGACTGTCTGCGGCTCTGCGATTCGTTCGGACAGTCATTCGATCATGCTGGCACGCTGGCATTCGTCCTGAATGCGGCAGGCGCGTTCCGCTGCGATTGGACCGCAACGGCGACGGTGCATCCTGCACCGTCGAGACTGGTCTGACTGGCAAAAACGCGCGGCGTTCCGAAGCGTTGCGCACAGGCTACCGATAGCGACCAAGACAAGACGACCATTGCAGATTTATAGGGTCGGGGGAAACCCTTTGCACACAAAAAAGCCCGCATCACTTGGGTGATGCGGGCTTTTGATCAACTGACTTCGAATTTAGGCGACCTGAACCGGAATTGCGTTGCTGGTGTGACTGAGATCGCCATCGGCGCCCATATACAAAACGTGTGGCTTGAAGCTGGCCAGTTCGGCTTCGCTGTAGTGCGCATAGGCACAAATGATCACTCGATGACCCACGCCGGCCTTGTGCGCGGCGGCGCCGTTGACGGAAATGATCTTCGAGCCTTCCTCGCCGCGGATGGCATAGGTAGTGAAGCGCTCGCCGTTGTCGACGTTGTAGATCTGGATCTGCTCGTATTCGCGGATGCCGGCGAGGTCCAGCCAGTCACCGTCTATGGCGCAGGAGCCTTCGTAATCCAGAACCGAGTGGGTCACCTGGGCGCGGTGCAGTTTAGCCTTGAGCATGATGGCGTGCATGGCGGGGTCCTCCGGGGGCGCAAGCGGCGCAGAGTGTGCCCGAACCCTCAGGTGTGTTCAAGACTGAGGGCCGGGCTGGGTTAGGCCGATGGTCGGCTGTATCAGGACGCTCTCTGGGAGATGTCTACCAGCAGGTTATCCAGCAGCCGGGTCTTACCGAGGTAGGCCGCGGCGAGAATCACCAATTCGCGGCTGTCGGCCGTGACCGGGCTGAGATCCAGTGCGTTGCGAACTTCCAGGTAGTCCGGGCGCAGGCCGGCGGTCTGCAGGCGCTGATGACCTGAAGCAAGCAGCGCCGAGTAGTCGCGCTCACCGTTACGTATGGCTTCGGCCAGTTGCTGCAGCGTGCGGTGCAACACCGGGGCGGTGGTGCGCTCGTCAGTGGTGAGGTAACCGTTACGTGAGGACAGCGCCAGGCCGTCCTCGGCGCGTACGATGGGCTCGCCGATGATCTGCACGGGCATGTTCAGGTCGCGGATCATGGTGCGGATGACCGCCAGCTGTTGGAAATCCTTCTGGCCGAAAACCGCAAGGTCCGGTAACACCATATTGAACAGCTTGCTGACAACGGTAGAGACACCGTCGAAATGGCCTGGGCGGCTGCCGCCACAGAGTCCCTCGGAGACGCCTGGTACGCGGACGATGGTCTGCAGCGCCTGACCGTGCGGATACATCTCCTCGACGCTGGGCGCGAACAGCAAGTGGCAGCCGGCCTCGAACAGCTTGTCCTGGTCGGCCGTCAGCGTGCGCGGATAGCTGGCGAGGTCTTCGTTGGGGCCGAACTGCAACGGATTGACGAAGATGCTGGCAACCACGAAGTCAGCGCGTTGGCCGGCCTTCTTGATCAATGCAATGTGGCCGGCATGCAGGTTGCCCATGGTCGGTACAAAGCCGATGCGCTTGCCTTCGCCCCGTGCGCGGGTTACTGCGGCGCGCAGGTCGGCAACAGTTTTCACCACGTTCATGCGGAGAACCCATGTTCGGCGGCAGGAAATTCAACAGACTTAACCGCCTGGACGTAGGCGGCGATGGCGGTCGGTATGTCGCCATGCTCGTGCATGAAGTTCTTGACGAATTTCGGTGCTCGGCCGGTCAGCGACAAGCCGAGCATGTCGTGCAGAACCAGGACCTGACCATCTGTTGCGCTACCGGCGCCAATACCGATTACCGGTACCGTTACCGCCTGGGTAACGCGTGCGGCCAGTTCACTCGGAACGCATTCGAGCAGCAGCATCGCCGCCCCGGCATCCTCCAGTGCTTTGGCGTCAGCAATCATCTGCAGCGCCTGAGCTTCTTGACGGCCCTGAACCTTGTAACCGCCGAAGATGTTCACGGCCTGCGGGGTAAGCCCCATGTGCGCGCAGACGGGGATGCCGCGCTCGGCCAACAGGCGAATGGACTCGGCCAGCCAAGCTGCGCCTTCGACCTTGATCATGTGCGCGCCGGCCTTCATCAAGGTCGCCGAGTTGTTTAGCGTTTGTTCGAGGGTGGCGTTGGCCATGAACGGCAGATCAGCGACGATCATCGCCCCGCGGTTGCCACGTTTGACACAGGCCGTGTGATACGCCATCTCGTCAACCGAAACCGGCAGGGTGCTGTCGTGACCTTGCAGGACCATCCCCAGGGAGTCACCGATCAGCAGCATCTCGACACCGGCCTCGCAGGCAATCTTGGCGAAGGTGGCGTCATAGCAGGTCAGCATGGCGATCTTCTCGCCTTTCTGCTTGAGGCCTTGCAGGGTGGTCAGGGTTACGTCTGGCATGAATGCCGTCCTCCTAAAGCCTCTCGGGGATCACGGTTGCAGGCGGAGCGTCAGGGTTGCCCCGTTTCGATGCGTGCCGGCAGAGGGCGCTTATAGTCCAGATGGCGGCGAACTAAGTCAATCGTGAGTGTTACCCACAGGTTACATCTGTTACCCAGGGGTTACAGCGGCTCGCCAAGCCGCTCAAGGCCTTCGTAAGGGCAGCTGGCGACGAGCACGGCAAGCGAGCGGCCGTCGGCGAGCTGCAGACCGTCCGGAGCTATCTCGGCGAGCGGGTAGAGAACGAAGGCTCTGGCATGCATGTGATAATGCGGCACCGTCAGGCGCGCATCGCTGATCAGACGATTACCGAACAGCAAGATGTCCAGGTCCAATGTGCGCGGGCCCCAGCGTTCGGCTTTGCGTTGACGGCCGTGGGCCAGCTCGATGGCTTGGAGTGCATCGAGCAGGGCCAGGGGTGGCAATGACGTGTTCAGCGCAGCCACGGCATTGTGGTAACGCGGCTGATCCGGCGGGCCTAGTGGGTCGCTGAGATACAGCGAGGACACAGCGGCGAGCTGCGTGTCGGGGATTCTGGTCAGGGCGTCGAGGGCGCTACGCAGCTGATGGCGAGGTTCGGCCAGGTTGCTCCCCAGGCCGATATAAACCCGGTCCATTAATCGGCAGACGCCGGTGCGCTTTCGTTGGGGCCGCGCTTGCGACGGTTGCTGCGACGACGTTTGCGTGGGGCGCCACTGCCATCGTCCTTGTTGCTCAGCCCCCGGATCATGTTGCGGCGCTCGCTCTCGTTGGCTTCCTGGTAGTCCGTCCACCATTCACCCAAGCCATCGGTTTTTTCACCGGCGCTCTCACGCAGCAGTAGGAAATCATAGCCGGCGCGGAAGCGTGGATTCTCCAGGAGCTGGTCCGCACGACGCCCTTGACGGCGCGGCAGGCGTTCCTGCATGTCCCAGATCTCGCGCATGGGCATGGTGAAGCGCTTGGGAATAGCGGTGCGCTGGCACTGTTCCCATATGAGGTCATGTGCCGCTTCCTGCATGGCCGGGATTGGCGGCAGGCCCCGTGACTGAACCTCGGCGACCCGCGCCGGCAAGGCCGGCCAGAGCAGCGCCGCAAACAGGAAGGCCGGGGTGACGGGCTTGCCCTGGGCGATACGCAGATCGGTATTGATCAGGGCGTTGCGGATCAGCGTGCCGGCATACTCGGGGTTGTCTTCCAGTGCATCGGCGCTGGCTGGGAATAGCGGTGCTAACAGGTCGTATTCGAGCAGCAATTCGAAAGTGCGCTCGGCTTTTCCGCTAAGGAACAGCTTGATGATTTCATCAAACAGGCGGGCAGACGGCACGTCGTTCAACAGCTCGGCCAGATCAGCAATCGGCTCGGCGCTGTGCTTTTCGATTTCGAAGTTCAGCTTGGCGGCGAAGCGGACTGCTCGCAGCATGCGCACCGGATCTTCTTGGTAACGCTGCTCGGGATCGCCAATCAGACGTATCAGTCGGTTGCGTATGTCGTGCACACCATGGGTGTGGTCGAGGATCCGCTCTGAGGAAGGGTCGTAGTACAGCGCATTGATGGTGAAGTCGCGGCGCTGCGCATCGTCTTCCAGCGTGCCGTAGATGTTGTCACGCAGAATCCGCCCGCTCTCGTTGCGCGAAGCCAGATGGTTGGCTTCATCATCGTCTTCTTCCGGGTGGTTGGCGCGGAAGGTCGCGACTTCGATGATCTCGCGACCGAAATGCACATGGACCAGCTTGAAACGGCGGCCAATGACGCGGGCGTTGCGAAATTCGGCGCGCACCTGTTCGGGCGTGGCGCTGGTCGCTACATCGTAATCCTTGGGTTCCAGGTCCAGCAGCAGGTCGCGGACGCATCCACCCACGACATAAGCCTCGTAGCCGGCATGCTGGAGGCGCTCGACGACGCTGACAGCGTGTCGGCTGAGATCGTTGCGGTGCAGCGAATGTTGCCGGCTGGACAGTATTTCGGGGGTGCGACGAGGATGCGGTAGTCGGCGCAGGGGGAAACGAAAAGACTGGAACAGCTTTTTCAGCATGAGAGGCACTGTGTGGCGAAATGACAAGGTGGCGAGGTGAGTAGCCACGAAACAGGCGTGGATTCTAGCACCGGGTGCAGGGATGTTGAACGAAGCGCGGAGAGGTGTCAAAGCACGGCGGGGGCCAGAAAGCACGAGGGGGAGCCGAAGCTCCCCCTTTAAATGATGTCGCGTGCTTTGTTGTTATTAGTATTTCGGGCGTGTTGTTTTTGTTTGGGTCGCCCGTTCCCTTCAGCTATCGCGTCCGGGAATCGCTCCTACGTTGGGAGCAAAGAGCAAACGGATTTCTTTGGTCGCTGATTTACCATTGATCATTCGATCCAACCAGTTCAGGCGCTGCTTATGCAGTTTTTGTTGTTCTCAGCCTGGTCGTGGGGCAAAACCCCATTTGGCATTTCCTCTCCAAAAGAATCAGTTAGCTACGCCTCTGCCTTATTGTCTTTATTTTGCTAGAGCCGGTACGTCTTGTTCTTATTGTGGGTCTGCTTGTTATTGTTGTTGTGCTAGATATAAAGCATTCGCCGTGCCAGTTTTTGAAAAGCCTTTAAAATCAATTGCTTGGCGTTTTGGGTGGTTGGTTTTGCCTGTAGAGTCGGTGGCGGCCGTTACCGATGAACCCGTATTTTGTTACGTCTTGGTAGTGGCGGTAACAGCGCACTACCCAGCGGCGGCCGATTTGCGTCGTGGTATCCCCAGTCGCTGGCGACGCTCCCACAGGCACTTGCGGCTGATGCCGAGCTTGCGGGCGAGCTCGGTCTCGGTCATGTGGTCCTGGTGCTCAAGTACGAAATGCTGAAAATAGTCTTCCAGCGACAGATCCTCGGTTGGCTCGTTGCTGGTCGAGACAGCGGAACCGAGCGGAACGCCGGGTTCATCGAAATCTTCGTCGAGAGGGTCGAGCTCGATATCGATACCCAGTAGCTCAGCGCTGATCTCGTCACTCTCACTGAGAATTGCCGCGCGCTCGATGGCATTCTCCAGTTCGCGCACGTTCCCCGGCCAGCCGTACTGCCGTACGGCCTGCTCGGCCTCGCGGGAGAAATGCAACCCATCACTGCCCATGCGCTCGCTCTGGCGTGCCAGGAAAGCCTTGGCGATTTCCAGCACATCAGCGCCGCGTTCACGCAGGGGCGGGAGTTTCAAGGCGATGACGTGCAGTCGGTAGTAGAGGTCTTCGCGAAATTGCCCGTTTTTGGCCAGCGTCTTCAGATCACGGTGGGTTGCAGCGACCAGGCGCACATTGACTTTTTGCGACTGGGTAGAGCCCACCCGCCGAATTTCGCCTTCCTGCAGTACGCGTAACAGTCGCGCCTGTGCCTCCAGCGGCAGCTCTCCGATTTCGTCGAGAAACAGGGTGCCGCCATCAGCGGCCTCGACCAGGCCGGCGCGGCCGGCACTGGCGCCGGTAAAGGCACCTTTCTCGTGGCCGAAGAGTTCGGACTCGATCAGGGTTTCCGGAATGGCGGCGCAATTGACCGAAATCATCGGCGCCTTGGCGCGACGGGAAAGGTTATGCATTGCGCGGGCAACCAGCTCTTTGCCAGTGCCCGATTCGCCTTGGATCAATACGTTGGAGTCGGTCGGGGCGACCTTGCGGATCTTGCCGAACAAGTCCTGCATCGGGCCGCAGCGACCAATGATGCCAAGATCGCCATTGATGGAGTCTTCTGTCGTTGCGTCAGCAGCGGGCGTGGCGTTGCGTGATGTCTCGGCTGGCGCTGCGGCAGCTTGCTGCCGATCATGAAGAATGCGTGCCACGGTTTGCAGCATCTCGTCGTGATCAAAGGGCTTGGCGATGTAGTCCACCGCGCCCATTTTCATCGAGTCCACTGCCGAGCGCAGGCTGGCGTAGCTGGTCATGATCAGCACGGGCGTGCCTTCGGCCAGCTTGATCAGCTCGGTACCGGGAGCGCCTGGCAGGCGCAGGTCGCTGACGATCAGATCGAAAGAGGGAATGCTGAAGCGCTCCTGAGCTTCCTGTACCGAGCCGGCTTCGCTGACCTCGTATTGGTTGCGCTCGAGCAGTCGGCGCAGGGCGGAGCGGATAATGGTTTCGTCTTCGACGATCAGAATATGGGACATCAGTACTCTCTCGACGGTCTGAAGGCGGCTACACATTGGCTGGAAACGGCGCTGAAGAGGGCTCGTTTACGAACCTGTGCAAGCCGCCGCGGTGCGGCTTGGTGCGGCTGCGGGGCGCCAGCGTCATCTTCACCCAGGTCGCGGCGGGACCAGCTATACGCTGGGTCGCTCATGGTCGAGACCTGGCTAAAACTGCCGTCGCCTCGTCAATCACCTGAATCTGTTGCCTCGGCATGACGCGGCAGGGTGATGCGGAAACGCGTGCCGCGTTGGGTTTCCGGGTCGGCCGGGCTATCAATATTGATTTGCCCATAATGCTCTTCCACGATCGAATAGACCAGTGCGAGGCCCAGCCCCGTGCCCTCGCCTGGATCCTTGGTGGTAAAAAACGGCTCGAAAAGTCGATCCTGAATCGACTGCGGAATGCCGCTGCCTTCGTCTTCGACGATGAGATAGACGGTCTGTTCGGAGACTTCGCTGCGTACTCGGATGGCGCCGCCGGGTTCCGATGCGTCGCGGGCATTGGACAGCAGGTTGATCAGCACCTGAGCGAGCCGCTGCGGGTCTCCCTCGGCCACATGACCGGGGTCGCAGAGGTTGAAAAAGCGCACCTCGGTACCGTGGCGGTTAAGTGAGAGCAGGGCAATTGCATCTTGAGCCACCTCGGCCAGGCTTACCGGGTACCGGTCCTGCTGCCTGCCGCCGGCGTGGGCGAAACTCATCAGCGACTGAACGATGCGCGAGACCCGCTTGGTCTGCTCGACGATCTGGTTGCTGGTCTCGATGATCTCCGGGTCTGCCTCGCGCTCTTCGCGCAGGTTCTGCGCCAGGCAGGCGATGCCGGTGATTGGGTTGCCGATTTCGTGGGCGACACCGGCCGCCAGTCGGCCAATGCTGGCCAGGCGCTCAGAGTGGACTAGCCGATCTTCAAGCTGCTGGGTCTCGGTGAGGTCTTCGATCAGCAGTACCAGCCCGCTGCTGCCCGGTGCCAATGGCTCGGCAATCGCGGCCTTGTGCAAGTTCAGGCAGCGGCTGTGGCCGTCCAGTTGCAGCCGCTGTTTATGCAGGTGCTCTTCGCGCTGCTGAGTGAAGTCGCTCAGCAAACTCTGCCAAGGCTCGGCGATGGTCGACAGGCGCGAGCCCACCACCTGCAGCGCAGGAATCTCGGTGAGCTCTTCCAGCGCTCTGTTCCACATCAGGATCTCCTGATCCTTGGCCAGCGAGCAGACGCCCATCGGCAGCTCCTGCAGAGTCTGCCGGTGATAGCGGCGCAGTGCATCGAGCTCGGCGGCCAGGCCGGTCAGGCGCGAGTGATAATCCTCCAGGCGACTCTCGATGAAATGGATATCTTCGGTGACGTAGCTGTCCGCACCGTTCTTGTACGAGAGGAAATTCTCGACGATGTCCTGGGCAACGCTTGGACCCATCAGGCCTGACAGGTTTGCCTCGATGCGGTCGCGCAGTCGGCGCAAGGCATAGGGACGATGTTCGTCGAAAGGTAGCTGCAGATCGCGCAGCGCCTGCTCAACCTCACGCTGCGCGGTCTTGGCACCCAGCGGCTTGGCCAGCTGGGTGGCGAACTCCTGCGGCGAAGCAGCTGCCAGTTCACGACGTTGCGGTCGGCGTACGTTTTCCACTGCACAGGCTTCGGCGGCGGCTTGCTCCTCGGCGCTGGTCTCGGTGAACAACGAGAACAGCGAAAACGCCAGCACGTTGACCGCCAGCGAGGCGATTGCCGCCAGGTGCCAGCTGGTGTCGTCGAGCACGTAGACCACGTTGAACAGCGGGATATAGAAACCATCAAGGTTGCCTACCAGCGGCAGCAGCATGGTGACAACCCAGACGGCGATGCCGGCCAGCAACCCTACGATGTAGCCCCGGCGATTGGCGGTCGGCCAATACAGCACCGACAGCACACCAGGCAGAAACTGCAGGGTTGCCACAAAAGCGACGATGCCCAGGTTCGACAGGTCCTGTTCCGCACCGAGTAACAGATAGAAGCCGTAGCCGGCCATGATGATGGCGAGGATCAGGCTGCGCCGGGTCCATTTCAACCAGCGGTAGATGTTGCCTTCGGTGGGCGGCTGGTAGAGCGGCAGTACCAGGTGATTGAGCGCCATGCCCGACAAGGCCAGGGTGCTGACGATGATCAGCCCGCTGGAAGCCGAAAGACCGCCGACGAAAGCCAGCAGCGTCAGTGTCTCGCTCTGCGCCGTGATACCGAGGCCAAGGGTGAAGTATTCGGGATTGGTGCTGACGCCAAGCTTGAGTCCGGCCCAGAGAATCAGCGGTACGGCCAGACTCATCAGCAGTAAGTACAGCGGCAGGCCCCAGCTGGCACTGACCAAGGCGCGCGGGTTGAGGTTTTCGGTAAAGGTCATGTGATACATGTGCGGCATCACGATCGCTGAGGCGAAAAACACCAGCAGCAGGGTGCGCCAGGGGCCTTCCTGCAGCGGCGTGTGCAGGGCCTGCAACGCCGACTGGTTCTGCAGCAGCCAGATTTCCAGCTGATGCGGCCCGCCAAACACGACAAACAGTGCATACAAACCAATGGCGCCGAAGGTCAGCAGCTTGACCACCGATTCGAAGGCGATGGCGAACACCAGCCCTTCGTGCTTCTCCCGCGTGGCGATATGGCGGGCACCGAAGAGGATGGTGAACAGCATGATCATCACGCAGTAACCCAACGCGACCCGTTCCTGCAGAGGCTCTAGGGTGAGAATCCCGATGGCGTCGGCGACGGCCTGAATCTGCAGGGCGAGTAGCGGCAACATGCCAATCAGCATGACTACTGTGGTCAGTGCGCCGCTCCAGGTGCTACGGAAGCGGAAGGCGAACAGGTCCGCCAGCGACGCCAGCTGGTAGGTCCGGGTAATGCGCAGTATTGGGTAAAGCAGTACCGGCGCCAGCAGAAAAGCGCCGCACACCCCCAGGTAGGTGGCGAGGAAACCGTACCCGTACTGATAGGCCAGACCCACCGTGCCATAGAACGCCCAGGCGCTGGCGTAGACGCCAAGGGACAGCGTGTAGGTGAGCGGGTGGCGAATGATGCTGCGCGGGATCAGCCCGCGCTCGCTGACCCAGGCGACGCCGAACAGCACCAGCAGGTAGGCGGCACTGATCAGAATCAGGTGGCTGAGGCTAAAGCTCGTCTGCATCGCGTTGACTCTGAAGAATGAAGGTCACCACGATGAGGATCAGCCACAACAGATAAGGCCGGTACCACGCGCCGTTGGGGTCAATCCACCAGTCCATGATGGCAGGGGAAAACAGATAGATCCCCACCACCAGGAGCAGCACCAGTCGGTAGATGTACATGCTGGAACTCGTGTCGAAAGTAGGCGGATGGTAAAGGAAGCGGCAAGCGGCGGGCCACAGGCTGGCAAAAAAGAGCGGCGCGGGTCGGTTTGGCTCACGCCGAAGGCAACGATGCAGTCTCAGCGCAGCTGCGACTCGGCGAGGGTGCGACAGCGCGGAATGCGCTCGGCATTCCAGTGGGCGATTGCCCAGGTCAGTACCTCATCGGGCAGGGCATCGGTCAGCTCGCTCGGAGTGGTTTGGCCGAGCGCGCGCAACGCGCGCAGCAACAGCGGTGTGGCTTCGGCCGGCTCCAGTGGCGGCGAGCGGTAACGCTTGCCCAGCTTGTGGCCGTCCGGTTGGATGATCAGCGGCACGTGCAGATAGCGCGGGCGGGAAAGGCCAAGCAGCTCCTGCAGGAACAGCTGGCGCGGCGTGGAGTCGAGTAGATCGGCGCCACGGACAACGTCGGTGATGCCTTGCCAGGCATCGTCGAGCACGACTGCCAGCTGATAGGCGATCAGCCCGTCTCTGCGGCGAATGACGAAATCGCCAACTTCACGGCCCAGGTCCTGGCTGTCCTGGCCCTGGACGCGGTCGTTGAAGCTGTAGGTTCGGTCTGGCACGCGCAGGCGAATGGCGGCGTCGTGGGTGTCGCGTCCTGCTTCGCGGCAGAAGCCTGGGTACAGTCCGGCGAACGCCTGCAATTGTTTGCGCGAACAGGTGCAGGCATACGCATGACCGTCCTGCCTGAGCCGCTCGATCACCGTGTTATAGACATCAAGCCGATCGCTCTGGCGGACCATCTCTCCATCCCACTGAAACCCGTAGGCCTCCAGCGCCCGGAGAATCGCAGACTGAGCGCCTGGCATTTCACGCGGCGGATCGAGGTCCTCCATGCGCAATAGCCAACGACCACCCACGGCACGCGCGTCGAGATAGGACGCGAGGGCGGCAATCAGCGAGCCGAAGTGCAGGTAACCACTGGGGGTGGGCGCGAAGCGGCCTATATAAGGAGAGGGTGTGGACATGAGCCGGCTCGGATAAAGGGCGTCGAGGCGGGATGAAGCAAGGGCGCGGGAGGGCGCAAATGAAGCGGGGCGCCGTAGCGCCCCGTTCGGGATCAGGAACCGATCTGCTTTTCCTTGATCTCCGCCAGCGTCTTGCAATCAATGCACAGCGTGGCGGTGGGGCGGGCTTCCAGGCGACGGATACCGATTTCGACGCCGCAGGAATCGCACCAGCCGTACTCGTTGTCTTCGATCAGCTGCAGCGTCTCGTCGATCTTCTTGATCAGCTTGCGCTCGCGGTCACGGGCACGCAGTTCCAGGCTGAACTCTTCTTCCTGGCTGGCGCGGTCGGCCGGATCGGGGAAGTTGGCCGCTTCGTCCTGCATGTGATGCACGGTGCGGTCGACTTCTTCCATCAGCTCCAGCTTCCACTTATTGAGGATGCCGGTGAAATGAGCGCGCATGTCATCGCTCATGTATTCCTCGCCCTTGGACTCCTTATAGGGAACGAAGGCGCGGATCAGTTGGTTGCTGGGTGTCGTCTTAGTAATGGGCATGGATGAACGCCTCTCGCTATGTCCATTGCGCAGGATAGTGAAATCCCTCTGCCGGCCCGTGCCGGCCCTGCGGCTGCAAGCGGGCGAACTTACCAGATCGTATCGGGGTGCGCTACTCCCGAATATCACGGTGGCTGCGGTGTCAGGGGGACCTTCGGTAGAATTCACGTTTTGTACTCGTCAGGAAGGTCAGATGACCTCGTCATATAGCGCGCGTAGCCGTGCAATCGAACCCTTTCACGTCATGGCATTGCTGGCCCGGGCCAATCAATTACAGGCGTCTGGACATGATGTCATTCACCTGGAAATCGGAGAGCCGGACTTCACCACCGCCGCGCCCATTGTTGCGGCCGGTCAGGCTGCCCTCGCTGCTGGTCATACCCGCTACACCGCTGCCCGAGGGCTGCCGCAGTTGCGCGAGGCGATTGCCGGTTTCTACAAGCAGCGCTATCAACTGTCTATTGACCCCGAACGCGTGCTGATTACTCCCGGCGGATCCGGTGCGCTTCTTCTGGCCAGCAGTCTGCTGGTCGATCCAGGCAAGCATTGGCTGTTGGCGGATCCCGGCTACCCATGCAACCGGCACTTCCTGCGCCTGATCGAAGGTGCCGCGCAGCTGGTGCCGGTGGGGGCGGACGTGCGTTATCAGCTGACGCCCCATCTGGTCGAGCGATACTGGGACAAGGACAGCGTTGGCGCCCTGGTGGCCTCGCCGGCCAACCCCACCGGCACCCTGCTGACCCGTGACGAGCTGGCGGCGTTGTCCGCTGCGCTGAAGTCGCGTGGCGGACATCTGGTAGTGGACGAGATCTACCACGGCCTCACCTATGGCACCGATGCGGCCAGTGTGCTGGAAGTCGACGACTCGGCCTTTGTGCTCAACAGCTTTTCCAAGTACTTCGGCATGACCGGCTGGCGCCTCGGCTGGCTGATCGCGCCACCTCAGGCGGTGAGCGAACTGGAAAAGCTCGCGCAGAACCTCTACATCAGTGCGCCGACCATGGCGCAGCATGCCGCTCTGGCCTGTTTCGAGCCGGCCACGCTCGAGATCCTCGAGGCGCGTCGCCGCGAATTCGCCAAACGTCGCGATTTCCTGCTACCGGCGTTGCGCGAACTGGGCTTCGGTATCGCGGTGGAGCCGGAAGGCGCTTTTTATCTATACGCCGATATCAGCGCCTTCGGCGGTGATGCCTATGCCTTCTGCCAGCACATGCTGGAAACCGAATTTGTCGCCATCACGCCCGGGCTGGATTTCGGACGCCACCAGGCCGGTCATCATGTACGTTTCGCCTACACCCAGGATCTGCCCCGGCTGGAGCAGGCGGTGGAACGCATTGCCCGTGGTTTGCAGAGCTGGAAAGGCTGATGCAGTTCTCGACGCCGCTCGAGCGGGGACGCCTGATTCGGCGCTACAAACGCTTCCTTGCCGACGTGGTCACCGATGCGGGTGACGAGCTGTGCATTCATTGCCCGAACACCGGCTCGATGCTCAATTGCATGGGCGAGGGCGCGCGCGTCTGGTTCCAGCGCAACAGCGATCCCAAGCGCAAGCTGCCGGGGACCTGGGAACTGGTGGAAACGCCGCAGGGGCGCCTGGCCTGCGTCAACACGGCACGCGCCAATCGACTGGTCGAAGAAGCCCTGCTGGCAGGCGTGATTGGGGAATTGAACGGCTTCACCGCACTCAAGCGGGAGGTGGCCTACGGGCTCGAAAGCAGCCGCGTGGACTTTCGGCTCGACTATCCCACCGGGCCGGCGTTCGTTGAAGTCA
Source organism: Pseudomonas sp. 9Ag (assembly GCF_902506445.1). Lineage (NCBI taxonomy): Bacteria > Pseudomonadati > Pseudomonadota > Gammaproteobacteria > Pseudomonadales > Pseudomonadaceae > Pseudomonas > Pseudomonas sp. 9Ag. Next base: position 3,382,102 of record NZ_LR733836.1, on the reverse strand, counting down.
AAAGCGTGACCCTGGGGTTCGCTGATACGGCTGTTGCGGCCTTTCCCGATGCGGTGACGGACCGCGGCGCTCGCCATTTGCGCGAACTGGCGGTGCTGGCTCGTCAGGGCCTACGGGCAGTACAGCTGTATTGCGTCAACCTCACTGGTATCGAGGCCGTGCGCCCTGCTGGCGAGATCGACCCGTGCTACGCCGCCGCGCTACGGGATGCTGTGGAGGCGGGCGTCGAAGTGCTGGCCTATGGCGTCGAACTGTCACCGGAAGAGATCCGGCTGGTACGTCCGTTGCCGGTCATTCTCTGACCAGGCCTGGCGCGACCGGCAGGGCCCGGTCGCGATTCGCACCCTTTACCGGCGGCTCGGTGTTACCCGCCAGATCACGTTACCGACGTCATCAGCCACCAACAGCGCGCCGGCCTTGTCCACTGCCACGCCTACCGGGCGACCCATGGCCTGCTCATCCTCGTTGAGAAAGCCGGTCAGCACGTCTTGGGCAGTGCCGTCCGGCTCGCCATTGTTGAAGGGTACGAAAACCACTTTATAGCCACTGCGCGGCTTGCGGTTCCATGAACCATGCTGGCCGATGAAAGCACCGTGTCGGTAGTACTCCGGCAGCAGCGACCCTTCATAGAAGGTCAGGCCGAGAGAGGCCGTGTGTGCGCCAAGCGCATAGTCGGGCACGATGGCTTTGGCCACCAGATCCGGGCGTTGCGGCTTGACCCGCTCGTCGACGTGCTGACCGTAATAGCTGTAGGGCCAGCCGTAGAAGCCTCCGTCCTGTACCGAGGTCATGTAGTCCGGCACCAGGTCGCTGCCGATTTCGTCGCGCTCATTCACCGTGGTCCACAGCTTGCCGCTGTCGGGTTGCCACGCCAGGCCATTGGGGTTGCGCAGGCCGGAGGCGAACAGCCGCAGCGTTTTGTTCTGCGGGTCAACTTCGAGAATGGCCGCGCGGTTTTCTTCCGCTTCCATGCCGTTCTCGGCAACATTGCTGTTGGAGCCGCTGGTGACGTACAGCCGTGATCCGTCCGGGCTGGCGATGACGTTCTTGGTCCAGTGATGATTGATCGGCCCTGCGGGCAGGTCGACGACTTTCTCACCCGCCGAGTCGATGCGGGTAGCACCTTGTTTATAGGGGAAGCGCACCAGAGCATCCGTGTTGGCGACATACAGCTGATCGCCTATGAGCGCCATGCCGAACGGTGAGTGCAATCCCTCGAGAAATACCGAGCGGTCTTCGAGCGTGCCGTCACCATCGCGGTCACGCAGCAGCGTAATACGGTCGGCGCTCTCACCGCCGGAGCCTGCTCGCGCCATGACCTTTTTCATGATCCAGCCACGAATGCCCTGGCCGTCCTCCGGTTTTGCGGGCGCATTGCTTTCGGCCACGAGCACGTCACCATTGGGCAGCACGTAGAGCCAGCGCGGGTGGTCGAGATTGTCGGCGAATGCTCGAACCTGCAATCCGGCGGCCGCTTGCGGAGTGCGGCCCTCAGGCCATCCGGTGGCTTCGGCGATATTAACAGTCGGGATCAGCGTCTTGTTTGGCGCGGGCAGCGCAGGGTCCGGCCCGTAGCCGGCCTCGACTGGCAGTGTGGCGGTATCGCCGCAGCCGGCGAGGCCAAGCATAAGCGCCCCGGTGGTCAGGTAAGCGTAACGGTTATGCATGATCTACTCCTGAAGGAAAGCCGCAGGCGGTTGTCATGGGGCGTCATCCTGATCACGCCCCTTCTTTTCGGCACCGGCTGACCTATGCGCCGCATGCTGCTCCAGGCGAGGCATCAGCAAAAAGATCACCAGTGCGAAGGCCGTGGTCATCACCGCGGTGGATTCGTGACCCAGCCCCGTGGCAACCCCGATGGCGGCGGTCAGCCAGATGCCGGCGGCGGTGGTGAGGCCTTTAACGTCCTGAACCGAGCTTCCCTTGAGAATAGTGCCAGCGCCAAGAAAGCCAATGCCGGTGACAATACCCTGCATGACGCGTGAGAGGTCCTCGATGGGCATTCCTGCTTCGAGGGGCACCAGCACGAAAAGGGCAGCGCCGAGCGACACCAGCATGTGGGTTCGCAGGCCGGCAGCCTTGCCCTTGTATTCCCGTTCGTAGCCGAGCACACCCCCCAGAAACGCGGCCAGAACCAGCCGTACGGTGACGCGAATCGCATGTTCGAAGTCAGGGATGTCGGAGAATTCCGAGGCGACGGTGCGGCTCAAAATGTCCCACCATTCCATGCATTCCTCCCTTGCCAGTAGCGGACGCCCTTTGCCGTTCGAGTGCCGCCTGGCTTCAGCGGTTCACTCGACGACCTCGAAGCGCAGCATGCCGATCATCTGGCCGGCCTCGGTCATCACCCGTATGCGCCATTTACCTTGGGCCTGCGCGGGGAAGTTGCGCTTGTGAGTCCATGCGCGGTAGCCGGCATTCCGGCCGCCACTGATCTCCAGGGGAATACGATCGACTCGTCGTCCGTTGTGTGTCCACTCATGATAGATGCGCTCTTTCAGGCCGCGCGGCGCGTTGATCGCGGTAAACGCATAGAGGCCATTGCCATGCAGCTGTTGGCTGGTCAGTTCACGCAGGCGATTGCCAGGCTTGCGCGACTCATCGTCGAGGGTCATGGTCACTGCAACATCCGTCAGCCAGAGCGTCGCCGGCGGCACCCAGGTGCGGCCCAGCCAGCCGGCCAGGCCGACCACGGCGGCGAGCGACAGTATTCCCAGCACGCTTTTCCAGTTCCATGAGGTGAACAACCCGCCGAGACTCGGCAGGGCCAGCACCACGGCGATGCCCAATGCCCAGAGGTAGGTCTGCGGTGTCGACAGGTGAAAGATGATCGGCAGTGCCGTCAGCAGAACGGCGAACAGTGTCAGCGCGTGAAAAGCCAGGTAGACCCAGCGTCGCGGCGCCAGCCACTTGTAATAGAGCGGGTCAACCAGCGAGACCAGCGCTGCCACGCCCAGCAGCACGGTGAACGCGGCCTGGCCGCTGTTCCAGGTGGTGGTGATAAAGAAGAAGGGAATGATGAAGAACAGGCTTTCCTGGTGGACCATCTGCGTCACGTAGCGCAGCAGCGGCGGCGGCACCTTCCAGCCGAAGCGACGTTCCAGGCCGGTGCGCAGACTTTTTTCCAGCATCAGCCAGAGCCAGCTGACCAGCATCAGCGCGGCGATGAACTTGGCTAACCCGGCTTGGCGTTCAACCAGCACGAAACTGGCCAGGCCCGAGCAGAAACCGAACAGTGCAAAGGTGCCGGGGTAACGGCTTATCAGACGAGAAGCAAGCCCGAACAGCGCCTGCAGGCGGGCTTTCAAAGGCATGGGGTGCTCACGAGCGGGGTGTCTCCGGGAAAGGGCGCGGCAATTATGTAGGGCCGCTGCCCTGCGATTGTCGCGCGAAACCCGCCGCGATTCGATCACCGGCGAGCCGAATAATCACAGCTCCCTGCGGCCGGTCGTGGCGTGCCTAGCTGCCTATGGCCGAGTTTCAATGGCCTGCTCGACGGCGGCACACAGCCGGTCATAGGCGCGCGCCGTTTCTGCCGACAGGCGAACCAGCGGCAGGCCGATGGTCTGACACAGTTCATCGACGAAGGTGTTGGCCGCGTTTGCCGGTTCCATTTCGATGGCGCATTGCGGCTCCAGTGTCGTCCTGTCGCACAGCAGAAAATCGAAGCGGGCCGCCGAGATGCGGTTGACTGCCCGGTACCAGTGCGACCGGCGCGGGATGGCGGTCACGTCGACGACGTCCGCCAGGCGCACCTTGGCAAGGATGACGAAACGTTCGCCCATCGCCGCCTGCAACAGCTCTAGCAGCTCGCGTTCGCTGGGTTGGAACAGCGGCTGCTTCAGCGCGTAGGGAAGGCGCAGGGCTGGGTGGTTGTACTGTCGTTGCTTGATGTAAAAGACCAGCGCAAAGCAGACGAAAGCCGCCAACACCATGGCGAGGAAGCTCATCATTGGAGCGGCACCGACATCAACAGGCGAGTTGAATGAGGGCGCGGGATGGCAGCAGCTGACCGGGACAACATGAGAGGTTCCTTGAGTAGGCCTATGCGATTGGAGGCGTTGTCCCCAGGGAAGTTCGTTGTTGGCGCGGGTACAGCTTTCTGCTGATGAGGTTATCCCGGATATCTGTTAGGCGTTCTGTGGATAAGCCTTGGGTTGAAGGCTGTACGCTATGAATCACGAGGCTTGCAGCGGTTTGTTCGTTTTTTAACCGAACCGCTTGTGGCCTGTAAGACGGCACGGCAGCAAAGGTTGTGCAAGACTTTTTGGGCATATTTGCCGCCTCGCCTGGTGGGCTTCTTCTAGTTATCCCCGGTTACTGTGGAGGGTGCTGTGGATAACCATCGGCGAACCCATTGCAAGCCACGGAGCACGCTGCCTGCACAGATCTGGTTGTTTTCTGTACAGGCCGGGCGGCGAGCACTTACGCAGGTGCGCGCTTGCCCCAGCGCGTCTCGGCGCTCGGCTGCCAGTCGTGGAGGAGCTTCAGCAACGCCTCGGGCGAGTCGCTGCGCTGGAGCATGCCGCGGTGTGGAGCCTTGACGAAGCCCTCGTCCACCAGATGGTCGAGAAAGTGGCTGAGCTTGCTGTAGAACTGATTCGTGTCGAGCAGGCCAAGCGGTTTGCCGTGGTAGCCCAACTGTCCCCAGGTCCAGACCTCGAACAGCTCTTCGAGCGTGCCGAGGCCGCCCGGAAGCGCAATGAAGGCATCCGAGAGCTCGGCCATCCGCGCCTTGCGCGCATGCATGCCGTCGACCACCTCCAGCCGTGTCAGTCCGGTGTGGCCGACCTCGGCGTCCTTGAGGCTCTGGGGAATAATCCCGATGACCTCACCGCCAGCGGCCATCGCGGCATCGGCTACCACTCCCATCAGGCCGACCGCACCGCCGCCGTAGACCAGCCGGATGCCGCGTTCGGCCAACGTCTGGCCCAAATTCTCGGCCGCCTCTCGGTAGATTGGATCATGGCCAGTACTGGCGCCGCAGAACACGCATATCGAACGCAGGGACATCATCGACTCCGTCAGGTTGAACGGCAGGCAGCGTAACGCCATGGTCCCGCCTGGCCAAGTCTCAGCAGGGCTCGCCAATGCAGGCACCGCTGATTCCCAGCGCATAGTTGGCAAACAGGGTCTGAATCATTTCCAGGCTGGACATGGCGGCGGCTCCTTGGGGTGTGAAGACAAGCCTAAGCGTGTCGCGGGGAGCCGCCTCGTAGGTTTTCCTGATCGCTTCGATAGCTTGGAGAATACTTATCCCCGACGGCTGTGCAGCTTTCTGTGGATAACCTATTGGTGAATGTCTGAACGCCGCGGATGCATTGGCGTTGCGGTAACTGATCACTTACTGATCAGTATTTGCGATCCGCCTATAAGTGATTGTTCGATGAGCATTTTCGCTTGACTGTTCGCTTCCTCTGACACGTCGAAATGCCGCTGTGAGTTGTTCAGTATTCTTGTGGGGCGCTCTGTGGATAACGTGGGGAAACGAAACGCCAGGCCGCGCCCCGCGTGGCATGCGGCGGGGTGGCTGAAAATTAACCAATCGGCCCGCCGCGCCTTTTTAGACCTTTCGACTGGGCTGCTGGCGTTGCCACCGGCTCAGTCCTCTTCGCTCACCAGGCCCTTGCGCAGCGCATACAGCACCAGCGAAGGCACGTCGCGCAGCTTGAGCCGATCCATGATCTGCGCCCGGTGCGCATCGACGGTCTTCACGCTCAGGCCCAGGCCGCTCGCAATCTCACGGGTCGACACGCCGCGCACGATCAGCCGCAGGATTTCGATCTGGCGTGGCGTCAGCTGCGCGGCAGCAGGCTCGGCGCGCTGGCCACCTTCGATCACCGCCGACTGGATGACGGTCTGCGCGATGCCGGGGCTGAGGTAGGACTCGTTGCGCGACAGCGCCCTCAGTGCCAGCTCAAGTTCCTGCGCGGCGGCGTCCTTGAGCAGGTAACCGCTGGCGCCCAGGCGCAGCGCCTGCAAGACGTAGTCCGGCGTGGTGTGCATCGACAGGATCAGAATCTGTACGTCCGGGAACTCTGTGCGCCACTGACGCAGGGCGTCCAGGCCACTCATGTGCTTCATGCTGATGTCCAGCAGCAGGATGTCCGGCTTGAGGCGGGAAAGAATGCCGTGCACCTCGCTGCCGTCGGCCCCTTCGGCCACCACCTCGTATCCCTGCTGGTCCTGCACCAGCGCCCGCAGGCCCGCTCTGACCAGTCCATGATCGTCGATCAGTGCTACCCGTTTCATGCCTTTACTCCAGTATGCGGACATGCTGCTGCGATCGGCAGCTGCATGGTTACCCGTGTGCCGACCCCGCTGAGGCTAGCTATGTTCAATTCTCCACTCAACGCCGCGGCGCGTTCCTCCATGCTGGTCAGGCCCAGACTTTGAGCGCGTGTGCGAGCCGCTCGAACGTCGAAGCCGACGCCGTCATCAATGATTTCGACGCGCAGGGCATCGTCTGTGCGGCAGATGAGCACGTCCACACGGCCGGCGCAGGCATGGCGGGCAACGTTGTTCACCGCTTCCTGAACGATGCGGAACGCCACCAGGGCGACATCGGGAGAAAGGTCGACCGTTTTGCCCTCGAGCTTAAGCGACCAACGGGTGTGCGCAGCTTCGAGGAAGCGCGACAGATGCCACTGCACGGCAGCCTGCAACCCGAGCGTCTCGAGCTGCAGGGGATGCAGTGCCAGCGACAGGCTGCGAACCTTGCCCAGCGCCTCGTCGGCGGCATCACTGAGCTGGCCGGCCAGCTTGGCCAGCGCCGGTTCATGGGCCAATGACAAGCGCAGCCGCTGCAGGTGCAGCTTGAGGGCGGTCAGCTGCTGGCCGATGTCGTCATGCAGGTCGCGGGCGAGCTGGCGGCGCTGGCTTTCCTGCACCTCCATCAGCCGCTGCGACAGATGTTGCAGCCGCTGGTTGGCCTGTTCCAGCTCGCGCTGCATTCGCTCCGATTCGCTGATGTCACGCAACAGCAGCAGCACATCATGGTACCCGTCGTTTTCCAGTAGCAGCTCGCATACTTCGGCCTGAAACGAGGTGCCGTCGACGCGCAGCAGGATGACGTGTCGAAAGCACAGCGGGCTGATCACGCCGCACTGCAGGCGGTCCAGTCGCTCGGTTTCGCGTGCCCGCAGATGCGGGGCAATGTAGGGCTGCCATTCGCCGGTGACCGAGGGAGCCTCGCCTTTCGGATCGAACAGGCTGCCGGCCGCCGCATTGCAGAAGCGGACCTGTCCGCTGCGGATGATCACCACGCCGTCGGGTAGGCTGGCGACCATCCGTTCGTAGATCCTCGGCGAATAGGTGCCGGTCGGCTCGGCTGGCGGCGAAGGAGCAACGTCCGCATTGCGGGTGCTTGCAGCTCCGACGACAGCTGACTGTTGCGCCCGCATCGAACGGAGCATGACCTGGATGGCAAGCCACCACAGCGCCGAAGACAACAGCAGCGCCAGCAGGCTCCAGACGATGGTCACCGAGGGCTGAGCACCCATCAACAAGCCGCCCAGCAGCACAAAAGCCGCATGCAGCGTAGCGATGGCCCAGGGCATCCAGCGCAACAACTGCGGGGAAGGGCCTAGCCGGTCAGCAATGTCCGATACACGCTCCGTCATTTGAGAACTGTTACCTGTGGTCGATGGGTGCCGCTGTGTGCGGCGCCCCCAGGGGTAGCTGTTTTTCTGCGCGAGCGCTCTATTCAGCCTAGTCCGCGCGCAATTCCTCGCAAACGTGCAGCCGGATGATGACGTAAGGCGGCGTATGCATGCCCCGGCAGCGGCGGCGGAAACTTTAGGGCTCCGACACCTTAGGACACCCTAGGGCCGCCTAGGGTTTTGCCTGATACCGCCGTTGATGGCGGCTGCCTATCGTGCCGGTCATTCGACTCTGCCCTGCGAGGCCGCACTGTGTTTGCCTACCCTGCACTCTGGATTGGAATCGCCACCGGGCTCGCTGGCCTGGCCTTGGGCTCGCCCTGGATCGCTGGCACGGGCAGCGCTTTCTGCGTGGCTGCGGCAGTCTTTCTCAAGCCGCGAGCGTCTCGCGCGGCGATCAACTCCGAGCCAGTGGTCGCAGCGCCGGCTGCCGCCCCAGCGGTGGAGCCGCTGCTCAATGCCGTGTTACCGACCTGGGACAAGAACCTCGGGCAGGTGCGCGATATTCAGCAGAACAGCGTGCGCCAGCTGTTCGAACACTTCGCCGGACTCTCGGATCGGCTCAGCCAGACCCTGAGTAAGTCGGACAACGTGATCGGCGGCGACGGCATGGCCAGCAGCCTGCGTCAGGCACAGAACCGCTTGAACGAAGTGACCTCGGCGTTCCATGCCGCCAGCGGCCGCAAGGCTGAGCTGCTGGGCACCATTGCCGACCTCAACGGCTACGCCGCTGAGCTGCAGTCGATGGCCAAGCACGTGCAGGACATTGCCAGCCAGACTAACCTGCTCGCGCTCAATGCCGCTATTGAAGCGGCCCGTGCCGGCGACTACGGCCGAGGTTTCTCGGTGGTCGCCGACGAGGTGCGCAAGTTATCGACGCTGTCGGCCGAGACCGGCCAGCAGATGGGCAACAAGGTCAGCGAGATCAACCAGGCGATCCGCGCCACTGTGACCGCGGCCGGCGAACTGACCACCAGCGAGCGCGACAACCTCAGCTACCTCGACAGCGTGGCGGGCGACGTCATGCAGGGGTTGGGACAGAGCCTCAACGAACTCTCGGTCACCTCGCTGCAGCTGCAGCAGGAGACCCGCGTCACCCAGGCGACCATCGAGGAGATCGTCGTCAGCCTGCAGTTCCAGGACCGCACCGACCAGATGCTCGACCACCTGCAGCACGACATGCAACGCCTGGATCAGGCCGTGCGCGTCGGCGATGGCAGCGTGAGCGACCCGCAGCGCTGGCTGCGCGAGCTGCACCAGCACTTCACCACCGACGAGGAGCGCCACGGCAAGACCCGTAGCAAGAGCTCCGGCGACGACGTGACCTTTTTCTGATTCAACAAGGAGCATCACATGGCCAAGACCATTCTCATCGTCGACGACTCGCTCTCCATGCGCCAGCTGGTGAAGATTACCCTCACCGGCGCGGGCCATCAGGTTATCGAAGCCGTTGATGGCAAGGACGCGCTGACCAAGCTCAACGGGCAGAAGATCAACCTGATCATCAGCGACGTGAACATGCCGAACCTCGATGGCATCGGCCTGGTGAAGGCGGTCAAGGCCAACGCGGCGTACCGCTTTACCCCCATCGTCATGCTCACCACCGAAAGCGAGCAGGGCAAGAAGGCCGAGGGCCAGGCGGCCGGGGCGAAAGCCTGGATCGTCAAGCCGTTCCAGCCGCAGCAACTGCTGACGGCCGTCGAAAAGCTGGTCGGCTGACATGCTTGAAATCACCTACGACCGCAGCGTGGAGCCGACCCGGCTCTGCCTGACCGGCAGCCTGACCATCTACGAGGTCGGCGAAGCTCACACGACTTTGCTGAGCATGCTGGCCACGCCGGAGGCGCGCCTCTGTCTGCTCGACCTCGAAGCGCTGGAAGACCTCGACACCGCCGGGGCGCAGCTGCTGCTCGCGACCCAGCGTCATTTCGAGACGGCCGGCGGCAGTTTGAAGGTGCAGGGTCCGGCCGCCGCGGTGACCGAGGTGCTCGAGCTGTTGCGCCTGGAAACCCTGTACCCCGACGTGCTACTGGCCCATCGCTGAAAGGAAACCGTGATGCTTGATGGCGAACAATGGAGCCAGCTCTTGCTGAGCTTTGTCGAAGAGGCCCGTGACCTGGCCAAGCAGGCCGAAGAGTACCTACTGCTGCTCGACGAGTGCCCGACCGACGAAGAGGCGATCAACGGGCTGTTCCGCGCAATGCACACGCTCAAGGGTTCGGCGGGCCTGTTTTCGCTGGGGCCGCTGGTGGGCTTTACCCATCATCTGGAAAACCTGCTGATGGCGGTGCGTGACGGCGCGCAGAGCCTGTCGCCGGCACTGATCTCGCTGATGCTGCGTTGCCTGGATGAGATCAGCGCGATGATCGAGCTGATCGACACCGACAAGGGCGAGCTACTGGTCGACGACAGTCGCCAGCAACCCCTGCTGGCCGAGCTCGCCAGTTGCACCGACGCGCCGCCGCCGATGCACCACATTCCGGTCGTCATGCTGCCCGAGGACAGTTGCAACAGCCGCGGTCAGCTGGAGCGCTGCGCCAGCTGTGAAGCCGATGGCGCCTGGCACATTTCCTTGCGGTTTCACGCCGATCTGCTGCGCAACGGCTTCGAGCCGAGTTCGTTTGTCCGCTTCCTGAGCCGACTGGGCGACATCCTGCATCTGCAGACGATCACGCAATCGCTGCCGTCGCTGGCCGAGTTGCAGCCCGAGAGCTGCTACCTGGGGCTGGAAATTGCGCTGTGCACCCCGGCCGGCAAGGCCGAGATCGAAGAAGTCTTCGAGTTCATCGAGGACTTCTGCACCCTGCGCATCCTGCCGCCGTCCAGTGAGCTGCAAGACTACCTGCAGCTGATCCACGATTTGCCGGAAACAGACGCGCAGATCGGCCGGATTCTGGTCGCCAGTGGTCTGTTGACCGAGCGCGAACTGGAAGAAGGCCTGGCCCTGCAGGCCGCGGAAACGGTCGAGGTCAAGCCGCCGCTGGGCACGGTGTTGGTCAATGAAGGCATCGTCGCGCCCCAGGTGGTCAACGCCGCCCTGGCCAAGCAGCAGGTGGCGCGCGACAAGCGCAGCCAGGAAAGCAGCCAGATCCGTGTAGCAGCCAACAAGCTGGACGAGCTGATCAACCTGGTCGGTGAGCTGGTCATCAGCGCCGCCGGCGCACAGCTGCGCGCCCGTTCGCATGGCGACGCGGGGTGCATCGAGAGCACCCAGACGGTCAACCAGCACGTCGAGCTGATCCGCGAGGCCGCGCTGAAGCTGCGCATGATCGAGATCGGCGACACCTTCAACCGCTTCCAGCGTGTGGTGCGTGACGTCAGCCAGCAACTGGGCAAGGACATCCGCCTGGAGATTCGTGGCGCCGACACCGAACTCGACAAGGCGGTCATCGACAAGCTGGCTGACCCCCTGACGCACTTGGTGCGCAACGCCATCGACCACGGTATCGAATCGGCCGACGGCCGTGTTGCCGCCGGCAAAACGGTCGAGGGTCATCTGCGCCTGGACGCCTATCACGAGTCGGGGATGATCGTGATCGAAGTGGCCGACGACGGGCGCGGGCTCAACACTGCACGTATCCGCGAAAAAGCCATTGCCCGTGGGCTGATCGATGCCCAGGCGAACCTTCCCGAGGCTGATATCCAGGCGCTGATCTTCGCCGCCGGTTTCTCCACTGCCGAGAGCGTGTCCGACCTGTCCGGTCGGGGCGTGGGGCTGGATGTGGTGCGCAGCGCCATCGATGCCTTGCGCGGCACCATCGAGATCGATTCAAAAGAGGGGCAGGGCTGCACCTTCCGCATCCGCTTGCCGCTGACCCTGGCGATCATCGACGGCTTTCTTGTCAGCCTGGGCGATGACTATTTCGTCATCCCGCTGGACATGGTCACCGAGTGCCTGGAGATGGACGCCGAGCAGCTGAGTTCAGGCGCGTACGGTTACCTCAATCTGCGTGGCAAGCCGTTGCCCTGCCTGTCGCTCGCGGCCCACTTCAATCTGCCGGAAAGCCACGGCAAACGTCGCAACGTCATTGTCGTCAGCCAGGGCCGGCAACAGGCCGGGCTGATCGTCGATCACCTTCACGGTGAACTGCAAACCGTCATCAAGCCGCTCGGGCAGCTGTTCCAGCACCTGCAAGGCATTGGTGGCTCCACCATCCTGGGAACCGGGCAGGTCGCCCTGATCCTGGATATACCCAGTCTGTTCCGTTATCTGCAAAACCACGTCGACGCGAATCCTGCTGCCCAGCGCATCAGCCAACCCCGCCAGGACCTCGCAGGCCAGTAAGGAGAAACACCCATGAATGTATTCGGCAACTTCAAAATAGGGACGCGCCTGATCGCGGGCTTTCTGATCGTGGTGGCGATGACCGTCGCGGTCGGCACGCTGGGTATCCATAAGCTCGAGCAGGTCAACGAGCTGTCGGACCAGATGTATGACCGCGAGTTGATCGCGTTGAACAACATTCAGTCGGCCAATGTGCAGCTGGTCTATGTCGGCCGTGGCCTGCGCTCGAGCATGCTGGCCACCAGTCTGGAAGAGCGTGATTTCGCCATTCGCCAGACCCGCGGCGCGATCGACAAGATGTATGAGTTCATTGAGCTTACCCGCCCGAGCTTCGTGACTGCCGAGGGCATCGCCCAGTTCGAGGCGCTCAGCGAGCCGATGGCCGCTTATGTGCAGATCGTCGAGCAGGTGCTCAAGTTGCGCGAGACGTCCAGCGAGGTGCGCCCGGCCGACGAACTGACGGTGATGCTGCCGCAACTGCGTGACACCGGAAACAAGGCCGACGACCTGCTGACCGCGCTGGTCGAGCGCAAGGTTTCGCGTGCTAAAGAGGCCAACGAGCAAATTACCGGCATCTACCTTGACTCGCGCACCCAAATGATCGCGCTGGTGATCATCGCCGCCGTGCTCGGCTTCGGCATCGGTATCCTGGTGACCCGCAGCATCACTCGACCGCTCAACCGCGCGGTGTCGGTGGCTGATTCGCTCGCCGCTGGCGACCTCGGCATCCAGGTCGAGTCCGACAGCAAGGATGAAACTGGCCAGCTGCTCAACGCCATGAAGAACATGACCGAGCGTCTGCGCAGCGTCATGGGCGATGTGCGCAGCGCCGCCGACTCGTTGTCTTCGGCCTCGGAGGAAGTCAGCGCCACTTCGCAATCGCTGAGCCAGGCGGCCAGCGAGCAGGCGGCCGGCGTCGAGCAGACCACCGCCTCGGTCGAGCAGATGTCCGCGTCGATTGCGCAGAACACCGAAAGCGCCAAGATCACCGACAGCATTGCCGGCAAGGCCGCCAACGACGCCGTGGCCGGTGGCCGCGCCGTGCGTGACATGGTCGTTGCCATGAAGCAGATCGCTGACAAGATCGGCATCATCGATGACATCGCCTACCAGACCAACCTGCTGGCGCTCAACGCGGCCATCGAAGCGGCGCGTGCCGGTGATCATGGCAAGGGCTTTGCGGTGGTGGCTGCCGAGGTGCGCAAGCTCGCCGAGCGCAGTCAGGTCGCCGCGCAGGAGATCGGTGGCGTGGCTGGCAGCAGCGTGCAGCTGGCCGAGCAGGCCGGGCGCCTGCTCGACGATATCGTGCCGAACATTCAGAAGACCTCGGACCTGGTGCAGGAGATCACCGCGGCGTCTCAGGAGCAGAGCACCGGCGCCGGTCAGATCAACATCGCCATGGGTCAGATGAACCAGATCACCCAACAGAACGCCTCGGCGTCCGAAGAGCTGGCTGCCACTTCCGAGGAGATGAACGCCCAGGCCTCGCAACTGCTTGAGCTGATCGGCTTCTTCCGTCTCGATGCTCGCGATGGGGCCGCTCAGGGCCTTGGTCGCCAGCCACAGGCGCCCAGCGTCAAGCCCAGCGGCAACCGTTCGGTGCGCAGCATCCGCAAGCCGACCGCCATGGCTGATGACGGCCAGTTCGTCAGCTTCACATAAGGGGGCGCAGATGAACCTTCCACAGGTTAGCGGTGCTGCCAGCACCGCACCGGCTGACATCCAGCACCTGTCGTTCCGGGTGCGCCAGGCACGCTACGCGCTGCCCATCGATCTGGTGCGCGAGATCATCGAGTACGGGCAGATCACCAGCGTGCCGATGATGCCGGCGTGCATCCACGGGGTGATCAACCTGCGCGGCAATGTAGTACCGGTGCTGGACCTGGCGGCGCGCTTCGGTATGGAACGCACGCTGCCGAGCAAGCGGACCTGCATCGTCATCATCGAGCTGGAGCTGAACGAATCGCTGCAACGCATCGGCCTGGTGGTCGATGCAGTCGACGCGGTACTGGACATCCAGGCCGCCGATGTCGAACCCGCACCGGCATTCGGCGCTGGAATCCGTACCGAATTCATCGCTGGCATGGCGCGTGACGAGCGCGGCTTCACCATCATTCTGGACGTGCGCAAGGTGTTGTCGCTGGATGACATCCTGCAGATCAGCCAGGCGATGGCGCAGGCGAGTTGAGCATGCCGACGTCGAGCCTGCCGGTGCTGGGCGAGCAGGAGTTTCGCTTCCTGCAGCAGCTGATGGTCGAGGCGTCTGGTATCCACTTGAGCGACAGCAAGCGGCCGTTGGTGGCCGGCCGCCTGATGCGCCGATTGCGCGCGCTGAACCTGAGCAGCTACCGCGACTACCTGTTGCTGCTCAAGGACCCGACGAAGCAGGCCGAGCAGCGGCTGGTGATCGACCTGCTGACCACCAACGAAACCTACTTTTTCCGCGAACCGCAGCATTTCCAGTTTCTTGCCCGCTGGCTGGACGGCCGGCGCGAGCCGCTGCGCATCTGGAGCGCCGCCTGTTCGTCAGGCGAGGAGCCCTACACCCTGGCCATGGTGCTGGCCGAACATGGGCCGGCGGACTGGTCGATCCTCGGCAGCGACCTCAGTCGCACGGTGTTGGAAAAGGCCGAGGCCGCGATCTATCCACTGGATGAGTCGAGCAATTTTCCGCCCGGCTGGCTGAAGCGCCATTGCCTGCGCGGTATCGGTGACCACGAAGGGGCTTTTCGCCTCGCCCAGGGTTTGCGCGAGCGGGTGCGCTTTCGTGAACTCAATCTGATGCGGCCATTACCCGACGACATTGGCAGCTACGACGTAATCTTTCTGCGCAATGTACTCATCTATTTCAGTGCCGAGGACAAGCGCGCCATCGTGGCCCGCCTGATCCAGCGCCTGCGTGCGGGTGGCTTGCTGTTCATCGGTCATGCCGAAAGCCTGCATGGCTTCGGTCTGCCGTTGCGCAGCGTCGCGGCTTCGGTGTTTCAGCGTCTATGACCGCGCCCCGTTTTCTCATGCCGGGTGAATACCTGTTCGGCCAGCATCCCGATCCGGTGGTGACGCTGCTCGGCTCGTGCGTGGCCGTCGTGCTTTGGCATCCCCGGCGTCGGCTGCTTGCCGTGAGCCATTTCGTGGTGCCCGGTGGCGCCTTCGAGCAGGACGACACGCGCAGCGGTGAGGCAGTGTTTGTCCGTCTGCAGCAGGACATGGCTCGTCACCGCACTGCGCCGGGTGAGTATCGCAAAGGTCTTTATGGCGGCGGCTCCTGCCTGCAGCCGGGCAGGCACGGCACCGTCCAGATCGGGCGCATGAACATCGCTTTTGCCCGAGAGCAGTTCGCGCTGCTCGGTTGGAGCGCTGACGAGCAAGATCTTGGTGGCCTGGGTTATCGGCGGTTGACGGCCGACGGCCGGGACGGGCGCCTGATCTGCCAGTCCTTCACTCCCCCTCAATTGCTGGAGGGCACCGCATGATCAAGGTCTTTATCGTCGATGACTCGGCGCTGGTGCGACAGGTGTTGTCCGCGTGCCTGGAAAACCACCCGAACATCGAGGTGATCGGGCAGGCCGCCGATCCGCTGTTCGCGCTCGAAAAGATGCAGCGCAACTGGCCCGATGTGCTGGTGCTCGATGTCGAGATGCCGCGCATGGATGGTATTACCTTTCTACGCAAACTGATGGCCGAGCGGCCGACCCCGACGATCATCTGTTCGACTCTGACCGAGGCCGGCGCGGCCATCACGCTAGAAGCGTTCGCGGCAGGTGCCGTCGGCGTCTTCACCAAAGCGCGGCTTGGTCTCAAAGACAGTCTTTTGCAGCTCTCCAGCGACCTGATCAAACAGATTCAGCAGGCTGCCGCGACCCGGCCGCGGGTGGCAGCGGTCCGCGCCCCGACGATTACGGCCCAGTCGCGTCCGGCGGAGCCGGCCGGCAGCAGTGCCCTGACCACCACCGACCGGGTCGTGGCGCTGGGCACCTCGACCGGCGGCACTCAGGCGCTGGAGCTGGTGCTCAAGCAGCTGCGCGTCGACTCACCGGGCATCGTCATCGTCCAGCACATGCCGGAAAAATTCACCGCCGCATTCGCCCAACGTCTCGACAGCCTTTGCCAAATCGAGGTGCGCGAGGCCCGCCATCTGGATCGGGTTCGCTCCGGGCTGGCGCTGGTGGCGCCGGGCGGCAAACACATGCAGCTCAAGCGCAGTGGCGCGCAATATTTCGTCGAGGTGCTCGACGGGCCACCGGTCAACCGGCACAAGCCGTCGGTGGATGTGCTGTTTCGCTCCGTCGCCCGCCATGCCGGGCATAACGCCTTGGGCGTGATTATGACCGGGATGGGCGACGACGGAGCCCGTGGGCTGCTGGCCATGCGCGAAGCTGGCGCGCGTACGGTCGCCCAGGACGAAGCCAGCTGTGTCGTGTTCGGTATGCCGAAAGAAGCCTTGCAGCTGGGTGCCGCGCAGTGCACCGAGTCGCTGGAGAACCTGCCGCGGCTGATCACCGACTATGCTCGGGCATCGCTTGCGTGAAGGCCGTTGCGATTGGCAGAAACACCGCTCTGCTGATCAGAGGGCTGCTTTGCCGCGTGAAGTGACTCCGCCTAAGATCACGGACGCATTCTGCAAACAAGGACAACCGGTGAAAATCGTTCTGCAACTCGTGGCAGCTGTAGTGGTATTGCTTGTCCTGGCCGTGGCGGTGCTGGTGGCGCTCAGCTGGGCGCCGCCACGGTCGGTCGAAAGCTTGACCGAACGCTGGGCACCGGAGCCGTCCAGATTCATCGAGGTGTCCGGCATGCAGGTGCACGTTCGCGACGAGGGGCGGCGTGACGACCCCGTTCCGCTGGTGCTGCTGCACGGCACCTCCGCGAGCCTGCATACCTGGGAAGGCGTGGTCGAGGAGCTGAAGCCGCAGCGGCGGGTGATCAGCCTGGACCTGCCGGGGTTCGGTTTGACCGGCCCCTTTCCCGACGGCAATTACCGCATGAGTCACTACGTCGAGTTTCTCTCGACCTTGCTGGACAGGCTGAACGTCGAACGTGCGGTGCTCATCGGCAACAGTTTCGGTGGCCAGCTTGCCTGGGAAATGGCGCTGGACCAGCCGAAGCGTGTCGAGAGACTGGTGCTGATCGATGCGGCAGGCTACCCCCGTCAATCGACGTCGGTGCCCATCGGTTTCAAGCTTGCCGGCATTCCGGGGCTGGTGCCGCTGATGGCCAACATCCTCCCGCGCCGGCTGGTCGAGTCCAGCACGCGCAGCGTCTATGGCTATCCCGACAAGGTGACGCCGGAGCTGGTCGACCGCTACTACGAGCTGACCTTGCGTGAAGGCAATCGTGAGGCCCTGCGCGAACGCTTCAAGCAGGTTCCAGCCGTTGATAACACGGAGCGAATCGCATCCATCCAGACCCCGACCCTGATCATCTGGGGCGGGCGCGACGGCTTGATTCCGCCGCTCAATGCGCGCCGCTTCCAGCGTGATATCGCTGACAGTGAGTTGGTCATGTTCGAGGACCTCGGTCATGTACCGCAGGAGGAGGCCCCGTCGCGAGTCGCTGAGGCAATCCGCGCGTTCCTGCCACAGCCCTGACGCTATCAATCATCCTGCAGCCTTATGTTCGGGCATTCATTCACGGCCGTTTGATTGTGGCCGGCTGTGGCGTCGCCGACACTCGCCACAGACTTTGCAATGCATCCAACAATAATCCGCTGGAGGAATTTCCATGAGTGACGCCATTCGCTTCGAAGACAAGGTGGTCATCGTGACCGGTGCTGGTGGCGGCCTTGGCCGTGCCCACGCACTGCTGTTCGCCCGTCATGGCGCCAAGGTCGTGGTCAATGACCTGGGCGGCAGTGCCCAGGGCGAAGGGGCCAACGCCTCGGCTGCTGATCGCGTCGTCGAGGAAATCCGTCAGGCCGGCGGTACTGCGGTGGCCAATCATGACTCTGTGACCGACGGTGAAAAGATCGTCCAGCATGCGCTGGACAGCTTCGGCCGCATCGACGTGGTGGTGAACAACGCGGGCATCCTGCGCGACAAGACCTTTCACAAGATGGAAGACGCCGACTGGGATCTGGTCTACCGCGTACACGTCGAGGGCGCCTACAAGGTGACCCGCGCCGCCTGGCCGCACATGCGCGAGCAGGGCTATGGCCGGGTGATCTTCACCGCGTCGACCTCCGGTATCTACGGTAACTTCGGTCAATCCAACTACGGCATGGCCAAGCTGGGCTTGTACGGCCTGACCCGCACGCTGGCCCTAGAAGGGCGCAAGAACAACATCCTGGTCAACGCCATCGCGCCGACTGGCGGCACGCGCATGACCGAGGGGCTGATCCCGCCGCAGGTTTTCGAGCAGCTCAAGCCTGAGCTGGTCAGCCCGCTGGTGGTCTTTCTCGCCAGCGAGCAATGCCAGGAAACCTCCGGCCTGTTCGAAGTCGGTGGCGGCTGGATGGGCAAGGTGCGCTGGGAGCGCAGCCTGGGTGCCGGTTTCGATCCGAAGAAGGGCTTTGATGCCGAGGACGTTGCCGCCAGCTGGCAGCAGATCTGCGATTTCGAGAACGCGGCGCATCCGGCCGACAACATGGAAGCGCTGAAGGAAATGATGGCCAACCTGCAAAAGCACGCCGGTTAAACCACCAGTGGCCGCTCGAGCTGCATAAGCGTTTCACGCTTCAGCTCAAGCGGCTTTTTTCCCTCAGACGGCTGGCTCGGGTAACAGGCGCAAGGCCTTGGCCCGGGCCTGTCCCAGATCTCTCACGTGATACAGCTGTCCTTCGAGCGCGTGAATGCCGGCGCGGCGCAGCTTGAGCCGCAATCGCGCATTACTCCCGGACAGAATCAACGCAATGCCCTGCTTGCGGTAGTCCAGTAGGACGTTTTCCAGCGCAGCCAGGGCGGTCATGTCCATCATCGGCACGTCGCTGATGTCGACGATGACAACCTTCACCTCTGGATTGAATTTTCGCAGCACGCTCAAGGCCTTTTCGGCGGCGCCGAAGAACAGCGGGCCACGAATCGCGTAAGCGGCGACGTGCTCGGGCAGGTCCTTGAGCATCGGGCTCTGCCCAAGGTTAAGAGGCGTGGTATCGGTCAGCTCGCTCATGCGTTTGATGAACAGCCCGGCCGCGAGCAGCAAACCCACGCCCACCGCCAGCACCATGTCGAACAGGACCGTCAGGCTCAGGCAGGTCAGCAGCACCAGCACATCGCTGCGCGGTGCTATGCGCAGTGTTTTGACTACGTGGGGTGCTTCGCTCATGTTCCAGGCCACCATTAATAGCAGCGCTGCCAGGGCAGCCATCGGCAGGTAACTGAACAGCGGTGCCAGCCAGAGAATCGCCACCAGGACCACACCGGCATGAATGATCGCCGCCAGTGGTGAGAAGGCGCCGGCGCGCACGTTGGTGGCGGTGCGAGCAATAGCGGCGGTCGCCGTGATGCCGCCAAACAACGGGGCGACCAGGTTGCCAAGGCCTTGACCAAGAAGCTCGGCGTTCGGATCGTGGTTGCCACCGCCCATGCCATCGGCCACCACTGCGCAGATCAAGGACTCGATGGCACCGAGCATGGCGATGGCGAAGGCTGGCGCCAACAGTTGGTGAAACAGCTCGAAGCTCAGCACCAGCGGTCGGCCGTCGGGGCCAGGCAATAACCATGGCCATGCAAAATCCGGAAGAAATGGTGGAATGCCGGGATACTGCACATCATCGACCACGTAGCTGAAACGTTCGCCAAGCGTGGCGACGGTCAGTCCGAGCGACTCCAGCGCCATGGCGGCCAGTGCGCCAACAACGAGGGCGATCAGATGGCCCGGCACCTTGGGCACCAGGCGCGGCCAGACGATGAGGACGCCAAGGCTGATCAGGCCGACAAGGGCGTCTCCCCATTGGGCACTGGGCAGTGCACTCACCAGCAGGCTGAGTTGTTCGACGTAATGTTGAGGCTGTTCGCTCAAGCTCAGTCCGAGCATGTCCTTGAGCTGGAGGGTCGCGATGACGATGCCGATGCCCGCGGTGAAACCCAGCGTGACCGGGTAGGGCACAAACGCGATCAGTCTGCCGGCGCGCAACAGGCCGAGCAGGATCAGGATCAGCCCAGCGAGCATGGTGCAGAGCAGCAGCCCGCCGAGGCCGAACTGCTGGGTGATGGGCAGCAGGATGACTACAAAGGCTGCGGTTGGACCGGATACGTTGAACCGGGACCCGCCCGTCAACGCGATCAATGGTGCAGCAACCAGCACCGTATACAGGCCGTGCTGTGGCGCTACACCTACCGCAATTGCCAGTGCCATGGCCAAGGGGATGGCGATGATCCCGACCGTCAAACCGGCGGTGACGTCGCCGCGCAGTGCCGGGACTCCATAGCCCGAACGCAGGGTTTGACGCCAGGCAGCGAACAACGGCGGAAGCTTCATCCCAGACACTCCATGTGCGCAAAGCGGCAGTATAAGCACTGGCAATAGCGCTGGGCCTGTAGCAGTGCAACATCGGGGTCAAATCGCGGATTTTCGTGTACGACCTTGGTCTTATCGGCCTTTGGCGCGTTGAGTGCGTCGTTCTCGCAGAGTAAACTGCCGCCCCCGAAAGGCCCCGTCGAACCGGAGAAACCATGCGCAAAGACAAGAAGAAGGTGATCGGCGAGGAAGTCAGCGACGAGTCGATCAAATTGTTTCTCGAGCCGGAACCGGCTGACGACACGCCGCCTTCGTTGCACAAGCTGATCAAGGCTTATCGCGGTTTGCGCGTCGATGATTTCGAGCGTTTTCTCGGATTCTTTGTCGAAGCGGGATACGACCTGAATGCGAAGGATGCCAATGGGCAGGACTTCGTTGCCTTGATCGCGGATCAGCGCCAGGCCGAGCCCTATATCGAGCTGATCAAGGCCGCGCGCGGCTGAGTTCGTCTGTAACCGTCGAGCTTCAAGCATGACCTGGCTGAGCAACCAGCAGCCGCAATAGATTTTCTCGCTGCATGCGTCCCGTAGAGCCCTGGCTTGTCGCCCCGCTCCGGGAAGTAGAGGCGCGAGAGGGAGGAGGCCAAAAGCCGCTCTCCCGACAGCGGGTAGGTGCTTTCGAGTTCCTGCCTTCGGGCACAAGCCCGAGCAGCGGTATAGAAACCTCCTCCGTTTCTAGCCGCCAGGCTGGTGGTTCTACGCGATCGCGTACTGCGGTCGTGACAGTTTAATGCTGTGATTCTGGAGAACGCGTTAATGACGCAACACGATAGCGAAGCCGTGGATTTGGTGCTGGTGGGAGCCGGCATCATGAGTGCGACTCTGGCAGTACTGCTCAAGGAACTCGATCCCAACATCAGGCTGGAGATTGTCGAACTGCAGGAATCCGGGGCCGTTGAAAGCTCGAATCCCTGGAACAATGCCGGCACCGGTCACGCCGGTCTCTGTGAGTTGAACTATACACCGGACAGCAAAGACGGCTCGATCGACATCAAGAAAGCCGTCACCATCAATACCCAGTTCGAAGTCTCGAAGCAGTTCTGGGCCTACCTGACCGGCCGTGAAGGCTTCGGCAGCCCACGCGACTTCCTCAATGCAGTGCCGCATCTGAGCTTTGTCCGCGGCACGAAAAATATCGATTACCTCAAGCGCCGCTTCAATGCGTTGAAGACCCATCACGCCTTTGAAGACATGGTCTACAGCGAAGATCGCGCGACCATGGAAGAGTGGATGCCGCTTATGATGCCGGGCCGTCCGCTGGACGAGCCGATCGCCGCGACCCGCGCAATGAATGGCACCGACGTCAACTTCGGTGAGCTGACCCGGCAGATGCTGCAGTATCTGGCGGCCAAGCCCGGCGTGACGATGTCCTACTTCCAGAAGGTCACCGGCCTGGCTCGCGACGGCAAGGGCTGGCGCGTAGAGATCAAGAACACCCGTGACGGCAGCAATCGTGAGATCACGGCCGGCTTCGTCTTCCTCGGTGCTGGCGGCGCAGCACTGCCGTTGCTGCAGATGTCCGATATCGAAGAAGGCAAGGGCTACGGCGGCTTCCCGGTCAGTGGCCAGTGGCTGCGCTGCGACAAGCCGGAAATCGTCAAGCAGCATCAGGCCAAGGTCTACAGTCTGGCCGCGGTAGGCGCGCCGCCCATGTCGGTTCCGCACCTGGATACACGCGTCGTGGACGGCAAGACGTCGCTGCTGTTCGGGCCGTATGCCGGCTTTACCACCAAGTTCCTCAAGCATGGCTCGCCGCTCGATCTGCCGATGTCGATCCGTCCGGGTAACCTCAAGCCGATGCTGGCTGTCGCGCGCGACAACATGGATCTGACTCGCTATCTGATCAAGGAAGTCCGGCAGTCGATGGACGACCGTCTGGAAACGCTGCGCGGCTTCTATCCCGAGGCCAAGGCCGAAGACTGGCGCCTGGAAGTGGCCGGTCAGCGCGTCCAGATCATCAAGAAGGACCCGAAGAAGGGCGGCATCCTGCAGTTTGGCACCGAGTTGGTGTCGGCCAAGGACGGTTCCATCGCCGCACTGCTGGGCGCCTCGCCGGGTGCCTCGGTCACCGTGTCGATCATGCTTGACCTCATCGAGCGCTGCTTTCCGGAGCAGGCCAAGAGCGAAGCCTGGAGCAGCAAGCTCGCCGAGATTTTCCCCGCGCGGGAGAAGGTTCTCGAGGCCGATGCGGCGGTCTATCGCGACGTTGTCGCGAAGGTCGACAAGCATCTGGGGTTGGCCGACTAGCCACTACAACGCCATGTAAGCAAGCCGCGCTGCCCCTCAGGGCCGCGCGGTTTTTTATGCGTGCCGACTGGGTGCGCGGTGTTGCTGAAGGCCAGCTCCAGGCAGCGGCTTGCCGATCCAGCCAAGACGAATTTCCGCTATTTCGACCCAACGTTCACCATGAGGGCGCTCTTTGGCGGTCAGCAGCATGCGGCAGCGATCCTGCTCGTCCAGCAGGGCGTAGTGACGCGGTGGACGATGTCGAAACAGGGTTTTGAATAAGGACATGATCGAGCGCTCGTTGGGCTTCGCGCTGTTATCGCAGTTGGACGTTACGGTTGAATGAATGGAACGCGGCCGGCCTGCAGGCGGTCTTTAGCGCATCACTGTCAGGCGGTTGCGGTGCTGGTTATACTGCGCGCCATTCATCCCTAACCTGGAGTAAGCAGCATGCTGAAACGCCTGTTGTTCAGTCTCGCCGCCGCGTCAGCACTGGTGCTTGCCGGCTGCGCCCACAGCCCCCAACAGCTCGATCCCAACCCCAAACTCACCGACACCATCAACCCGGTCGGCCAAGGTCAACCGGTAGTGGTGCGTGTAGTAGACGGTCGCCCTTCGGCAACCCTGGGCACTCGTGGCGGCCTGTATCCGGAAACCAGTGCGGTGATCGTGCCGAAAGAAAAGGTCGTTCCAAAGCTGCAGGCTCAGGCTGAAGCAGCGGTCCGCCTGCTGGGCTTTACGCCCTCGGCCAACGCCTACAACGCACCGCAGCTGACCTTGACCCTGGCCGAGCTGAAATATCAGTCGCCAAAGGAAGGGCTGTATGTCACCGAGGCCACGATTGGCGCTACGTTTCGCGTAGAAGTACAGAACGGTGGTCGTCGCTATACCGGTCGCTACGGCGCTTCTCTGAACCAGCGTTTCGGCATGGCCCCCAATGAGCAGACCAACACCAAGCTGGTAACCGATGTGCTGAGCGATGCGCTGACCCGCACATTCCGCGATCAGAACATCGGTCAGGTGCTGGCACAGTGAGTTGCAACTAGCCCAGGCGGTTGCGAGCGACAGATCAGAACCCCGCCTTTTCGGCGGGGTTTTTGTTTTAGGCGTAACTGTTGCTCTTCGGCAATGTGCTCGAATCGTGTCGCCCAGGTGCAGGACGCGGAGCAAGCGCAAGGAGCGAGCCAAGTGAGGTGCCCGATGCGTACTGTCGTTTGCGCGATAGCGGACACCGACGCCGCTAACCCATACCAGCCATTGCGTTTATATAAGTGCGAAAAAAAACGCCCCGAGCATGTCGGGGCGTTTCTCTTTTCGGTTTGGCTTAGCGGTGTGGCTTAG
Organism: Pseudomonas sp. 9Ag; assembly: GCF_902506445.1. Classification (NCBI taxonomy): domain Bacteria; kingdom Pseudomonadati; phylum Pseudomonadota; class Gammaproteobacteria; order Pseudomonadales; family Pseudomonadaceae; genus Pseudomonas; species Pseudomonas sp. 9Ag. Next base: position 3,358,136 of record NZ_LR733836.1, on the reverse strand, counting down.
CGTACGCCGGAGTTACGCAGCGCGGCCGGGGTGTACTGGTTGGAGTTGGCCTTGTAGTTGTAGACGTAGGGGTTCTTTTCCTCGTTCTTCATGCCCATCACCAGGTAACGACCGGAGACCAGGTCATACAGCGTCTCCATGGCGTACAGCGGGACCTGGTCGTTGTAGATGTACTCGGCATGCGCCTCGGCAACGCGCCAAAGCGTATCGCGGCCGTCGTAATGGTCGATCACTGCGGCCTGCCAGGTGTCTTCATCAATGAAGAACGTACGCTTGGCATAGATGTGACGCTCACCGGGCTTCAGCGTAGCCTCGACTTCCCATACACGGTGCAGCTCGTAGCGGGTCAGATCCTGATTGATGTGGCCGGCCTTGATGATGTCATCGTACTTGAGCTGCGGTGAGTCCAGGCGATAAGCGTTGTAGGGGATGTACATTTCCTTCTTGCCCACCAGCTTCCAGTCGTAGCGGTCCGGCGCGCCGTTGAACATGTCCAGGTTGTCGGAGGTGCGCAGGCCATCGGCGGCAGTGCCCGGGCCGTCGTAGGCGACCTGAGGGGCGCGGCGCACGCGGCGCTGACCGGCGTTATAGATCCATGCCATGCGCGGCTCTTTGACCTGGTCCAGGGTCTCGTGCACCAGCAGCACGTTGCCGGCCAGGCGTGAAGGCTCAGTCACCTGCTGTTTGAAGTAGAACAGTACGTTGCCGTGTTTCTCGGCGTTGTAGTCGGTCAGGGTATCGGTGTAGACGACTTCGTCGACGAACTTGACCAGGCTGTAGCTACCGTTCACCTGGGGAGTGGCCTGCGCCACGGTGCGGCGGGCCGAGCCGCCGCGATAGCGAGTGATGTGGTTCCAGATTACTTCCAGGCCGTCCTGAGGAATCGGAAAGGCAACCGCAGTGTCGAAATCTTCCAGCCCGTTGCCGCCGCGCACCAGCTTGGTCTGGGTCGCGTTCTTCTGCGCGGCGTCATAGATCCGCTGAGGTACGGCTGCACTGCGATGGGTTTCGAAAACCGGCAGGCGATAGGTGTCTGGGTAGCGCTTGAGCATGGCGATCTGGCCAGGGCTCAGGTTGTCCTTGTACTGCTCGAAGTTCTGCGCAGTGATAGTGAACTTTGGCTTGTCGTTCGGGTAAGGATCGCTGACGAAGCCATCCTCGCCGACTGCCGCTGCGTCGGTTGCCAAGCCGCCGGTCCAGGCGGGAATGGTGCCGGCCGCGTTGCCGGCTTTCTCGGCACCCATCGGCGTCAGGCTGTTACCCAGCTTTGCCGCTTCGGATTCGGATACTGCAGCCATGGCTCCACTTGCCAGCACAGCGCTTGCCAGCAAGGAGAGTGTGAGGGCCCCCGTCTTAAACCTGTTCTTGTTCATTGTTTGGTCCTGTTGATTCTCGGTAACTGATTCGCTGCAAGCGATGCCGTAAGCGCGGCGCTTGCAGATGGCGACTTCCACAAAGGCGGTGGCGGGATGAACGCCTGGTACTGACGTCAGAGACGCAGCGATCACAAGTTGCCATTTGCCCGATCCCGCGGCAGTCCCGTCTGGTTGCTCAAGCCAGGCGCACGCTCTATTTCGGTTGTTCGGGGCGAGATGAGGGTGAAGCTGGAAGGGACTATAAGTCAACAATCGAGACGGCACCTATCTGCATAAATGGCGCAAATACCCGGCAAATTGCCATCGCTTGGTTATGTTCCTTTCTGTCGGAAACTGGCTGAGCCGACAACGCCGTTTCGGTAGACTCCGCTGCCCCAGTTCGGGCCGCTCAGGCCTGTATGTTCAAGGCCAACGGAGATAAGGGTTGTTGCTCGATTTCGATTACTCGACGCTGGCGCGGGTCGCGCCTCTGGTCAACTCACTGGCCTTGCTGATCGCGCTCGGCGGCGCCTGGCTGTTGCTGGCGACACGCTGGCGTCGGCAGCTGTCGAACACCTCAACGTCTCTTGCAGATTCTCGCCTCTCGGCCGTTGAGCAGGGTGCCGTGGCGGCGACCCGGCGTCTCGACCGATTTTTCTATGGCTTTGGTTTCAGCAGTCTGGGACTGGCCTGCCTGCTTTCTTCGCTTACGCGACTGACCTGACGGCCAGTCGCGTAAGCGTGGAGCCCTAGAGGCTCAAGCCAGCTTTCAAGCGGTACTGATTACGCACCGGCATGGCGTATTGCTGGATGAGGAAGGGCTGCTGCACGCTTGGGCAGGCTGCGAGGCGCTTGCCCCATTCGGCCTCGGCACGTTCGATTTCCGCCTGGCTGAACAGCTCGCTGAGCTCGGGTATCGCCAGTGCCTTGTCGCGATTCTCCCACATCCGATGCGCCAAAAAATTCACCGGAAATAGACGGTAATCACCCAGGATCTGCTGGTCGATTTCGGCCGCCAGCTGTTTGGCATCCTCCGGGACTTCGCTGATGGGCGTGCCGAAGCTGACATGCACCCGACCTTTGTAGCCGGTAATGCCGAGGGCGATGCTGGTGTCATCCTCGCCCGGGGCCTTGGTGTAACTGCCGGTGGTGGCACGTATATAGAGCTCTCGCGCCTTGGCCTGATCGCAGGGGTCGTACTCATAGCTGATCGACACCGGCGTCGGCCGCAGGGTCGACAATGCTTCGGCAAAGGGCTCGTCCTTGCGGCTCATGTGCAGCATTTTCAAAATGGCCGAATCGGTACGGTCGTCACCGTCCTTTGCCCGCCCTTCGGCCTGGGCAATCCAGATCGACTCACCGTCGTTACGGATAGAGTGGTTGATATAGGCAGAAAGCAGCTGATAAGCCGCGAGCTTTTCGCGTCGCCCGGTGACCGAGCGACGCACGATGAAGCTCTTGTTGAGTCGCATCAGATCGCTGACAAACGGCCGTTGCAGCAGATTGTCGCCAATGGCGATGCGCGGCGTGCGCATCTTGGCCTGGAACACCGCATAGTTGACGAAAGCGGGGTCCATCACGATGTCGCGGTGATTGGCGATGAACAGATAGGCGCAGCCCGGCCGCAACTTTTCCAGGCCGGAATAAGTAATGCCATCTGTGGCGCGCTCGATGGTGCGGTCGAGGTACATCTCGATCCGCGCCTGCAGCGTGTCGATCGAATGAATAGTGGCGAACTCACGCCGCAGTCGTTGCGCTATAAGTGGTTTGAGCATCCAGCCCATTGGGCCGGCCAGCCGCGGAAAGCGAAAATGCGCCAGTATGTCGAGAAATTCCCGGTCGGCGAACAGCCGTGCCATGACGGCGGGGACTTCAGCATCGGCGTAGGGTCGGATGGCTTCGAATTCGTCCATCATGATCTCTGTAAGGGTAACTACTGAATAACCCAGTCGCTCAAGGGTCAAAGTTAGGTCTGTAGTTGCTTGGACGCGATGACAGCGGGCTCGGGCAATGCCACGTGGCACCGGTCGGGTCCGCCACAAGTGCGCATCGGGGCATCTCAACAGACTCAGGACGGCGATTATAGCGGCAAGTCACGCAGGAGACGCTGATGCTGGAATCACAGGACTATCAATGCCCATATTGTGGCGAAGTGGTTGAGGCGCTGCTCGATCTGAGTGGCGGCGATCAGCAGTACATCGAAGACTGCTCAGTCTGCTGCAGGCCGATTGTGTTCGATCTGCGTACCGATGGTAGCGATTGGCAGCTCGACGTACGGCGGGAGGATGAATAGATGCAGCGGGTATACGAGCCGCGTGATCTGCTCGAAGCGGAAATGCTGCGTGGCATGTTGGACGCCGAAGGTATCGAGGTCTACCTGAATGGCCGGCATCTGATCGGAGCTGTAGGCGAGCTGCCTGTTGCCGGTCTGCTCGGCTTGATGGTCGCCGATGATGAGGCCGAGCGCGCGCGGCAGTTGATCGCTGAGTACAATGTCGCCGAACCGCTGCCCGGCGACGAGCCGGAAAGTTATCCGGGTGAGCTCATCTGCTGATGCCTCAGAGTGAAGGCATTGCCCTGGCCGCTGCCCCCTTTCCCATCGAGTTTTGTACATGTGTGGCCGCTATGCCCTGTTTCGCTGGAATGCCGCTTTTGCTGCGTTGCCTGGTTTCCCGTCTGATCAGCAGCCGCACTGGAGCCTGGCGCCTGGCGCTTCGGTGCTTCTGCTGCGACAGGTGGACGAAGCGCTGCAATTGAGTCGCGTGCGCTGGGGATTGACCCCGGCATGGTTGAGCGACTTCACCCGCACGCCTGCGCAGGCGCGGGCGGAAACGCTGGCTGAACAGCCAATGTTTCGCGACGCCTTTCGTCAGCGCCGAGGCGTCCTGCCGGCGAATGGTTTCTATGAGTGGCGAGGCACGGCACGCAAGCGACCCTACTGGATGACGGCGGAAGACTCGCTGATGTATTTCGCGGCGGTCTGGGAGGCCTATCCGGTAGAAGGTCACAGTTATCTCAGTGCGGCCGTCGTGACGCGGCCAGCCTCAAACCAACGGCGACCACTGTTGCTGGATCAGGCTGGCATGACCGCCTGGCTCGATCCCCAGACCCCGCTGGAAACGCTGCAGCTGCTGCTGGCTGCACCACAACCTGCGTTGCGTGAGCGACCCCTGGCAACCTTCGTCAATGATCCCAAGCTGGACGCGCCGGAGTGCCTGACGCCAGTGAACTAGGCACTGGCAGTAACCCTCGAAAGGGGAGTCAAGGCGCTATCAGGCTTGCGCCGAAGCGATGGGCGGCTAGTCGGTTGCCCGGTGCGCTGGCACGCTCTAGCATACGGCGCAGAATTCACGGGAGACGCGACATGTTCAAGCCGCATTCAATCAGCCTCTTTCTGGCGGCCGCCACGCTGGCCGGTTGTCAGGCCGTCAACACGACCAGCAGCGGTGCCGTTGGCGTCGACCGCAAGCAATACATGTTCAGCATGCTGTCGACCGAGCAGGTCAATCAGATGTATGCGCAGTCGTATCAGCAGACGGTGTCTCAAGCGAAGAGCAAAGGTGTGCTCGAAAACAACTCACCGGTCGCTCAGCGGGTCAACCGGATCGCCAGCAGGCTGATCGCCGAGGTCAAGGCTTTCCGGCCTGATGCGGCGGAGTGGGACTGGGACGTGAACGTCATCGACAGCCCCGAGCTGAACGCAAATGCCGGCCCGGGCGGCAAGATCATCTTCTACACCGGGCTGATCGAGAAGCTCAACCTGACCGATGACGAGATTGCCGCCGTCATGGGGCATGAGATAGCCCATGCGTTGCGTGAACACGGTCGTGAGGCCATGTCCAAGGCGTACGGTGTGCAGATGGCCACTCAAATTGGCTCGGCGGTCGGGATTGGTGATGGCAGCCTGCAGCTGGCCAACATGGGGGTGCAGTATCTGATGACGCTGCCCAACAGCCGCAGCAATGAAAACGAGGCTGACCTGATCGGTCTGGAGCTGGCCGCGCGGGCCGGGTACAACCCGAGCGCAGCGGTCAGTCTGTGGCAGAAGATGGCCGCGGCTGGCGGCTCCGCTCCGCCGGAATTCCTCAGCACCCATCCCTCTTCAGGCAGCCGTACGCAGGCACTGCAGGAAAACATTCCAAAGGTGATGCCACTGTATAAACAGGGCCGCTGATGCAGATGCCGCCGGCGCTCTCAGGTCGGCGGCACCTTGATTGGGAGAGGGCTTTCCAAGCCTAGCTGACTACGAGCGCTTTCCAGGTCAAAGAGGGTACTGATCTCCTCGATATCGCCGCTCGGATTGAGCGTCCAGATCGACATCGCGGCGACAGTGAGGATTTTGCCGCTCGGGGCGACGCCGAATACGGGTTTCTCCAGGGTGCCGAACAGGGTGCTGGAGGTCACCACGCGGTTGCCTTCGCTGAGGCATTCATCTACCGCAACTTCCAGATCCGGAATGGCCTGACGGATTTCCCTTACGATCAGACCGAAACCGGCACTGTTGACCGGCTGTGAGATGAACGAGCTCTTGTAGCTGAAGTACCGGCTCTGCAGCTGTTCAGCCAATGCCAGTCGACCCTTGATCCAGCTCAGGTCGATATGCAGCCGAACCCGCCGTTTTCGTTCCTCCGGTGACATGCCGCCTGCTCCCCTCAAGTGCCGCCAGAATGCGGTGAACCCGCACTCTAACAGCACCCGTGGCGAGGCAATTTGCGCTGGGTATCAGACTGGAAGCATGCCGCTCAAGCTCAGGGCCTGATAGACGGCGTACAGCGCCAAACCGGCAAAGCCGACGGCGGCGATTCGGCGAATCAGCGTGAGTGGCATGCGGTCGGCGGCAAAATTACCGGCCAGCACCACCGGCACATTGGCGATCAGCATGCCAAGGGTCGTGCCAATGATCACCAGGATGAAGTCAGGATACTGAGCGGCAAGCATGACGGTAGCCACCTGCGTTTTGTCGCCCATTTCAGCAAGGAAGAACGCAATCAGTGTCGCCACGAAGGGGCCGAAGCGTCGACCACGCGAAGCTTCTTCCTCCTCGAGCTTGTCTGGTACCAGCGTCCACAGGGCAACGGCGGCGAAAGAGGCGGCCAGAATCCAGCTGAGAATGGCAGGCGAGACCAGCGACGAAACCCAATTGCCGATGGCCCCAGCAGCGGCATGGTTGGCCAGCGTGGCCACCACAATGCCCCAGATGATGGGCATTGGACGCCGGTAGCGGGCGGCCAGCAAGAGGGCGAGCAATTGCGTTTTGTCGCCAATCTCAGCGAGTGCGACGATCAGGGTGGGGATGTAGAACGATTCCAACGTACTTCCTTGCGGGGGCGGGTCGACTAATCACCATGACACGCACCGCCTGCCCGCCCCGGGTCAGGTGTACGTGTCATGGGTCTTGTCAAACCGAGCGCTGGCTGCCGAGACAAGCCGCGCGGGTCGCATGCACCATGGTCTGTGGACCAAGTATGTTGACGCATGCCAGGCAAGCTGGGCGCTTGCCGGAGACTACTCCCCCAGGACGGGCGCGAGTTTGCCCAAGCGTGGCGCGTTGCGCAAGTCGGGACGTTACCGGATCAGGGGCGTTGCGCACGGTAGATGCGGAAGCCGTCCGCGCTGATCAGTGTTTCGCAACGACCCAGATGGGTTTCGATCAGGGGCGGATACTTGAGAAACGCATTGGCTACCAGTCGTAGCTCGCCACCCGGCCGGAGATGACTGGCCGCGCGTTGCAGTAACGTTTCGCTGGCCTCGTAGTGCGTGTGGACGCCCTGATGAAACGGTGGGTTGCTGATGATGGCGGTGCAGTCTTGCGGGGCAGCATCGATGCCGTCCCCGGCGATCACCTGAGCCTGTAAACCATTGGCTGCGAGGGTCATGCGGCTGCTTTCGACTGCAAAAGCGTCGACGTCCAGCAGCACCACTTCACTGTCCGGATACCGTCTTTTCAGTGATGCCCCAATGATGCCCGCGCCGCAGCCGAAATCCAGCAGCCGGCCAGCTGGCAGCCCATCGAGCTGGTCTAGCAGCAGTGCGGTACCGCGATCAAGGCGGCCATGGCTGAACACGCCAGGCAGGCTGACGATGCGCAGCGGGCCGTCCACGAGTGGGAGCTCGAAGTGCTGAGCCAGGGTCTGTAATTCTGGAGCCGGTGGGCTATTTGTGACCCTGACCTGCCAGAGCTGGCAATGCCGGGCGCTGTCGAGTTTTTTCGCTTCGCCGAAGGGAGCCAGTTGTTTCGCGGCACGCTCCACGCCGGCACGCTTCTCACCCACCAGATACAGCAGACGGCCCGGCAATCTGGCGGCCAGCGCGCTCAGCAGGTAATCAGTCAGTTCCCGAGACTTGGGTAGGAACAGAACGGCGCTGTCGAACGAGGCTATGGGCGGCTCGACACCAAATGCGCAACGCTCGGCGAAACGCGCTTGCAGTCGTTGCTGCGTCCCGGCGTGCCAGCTCCAGCCGATGGCTTCAGGCAGTTGGCCGAGCAGGTCGTCTGCGGGCAGCCCGGCAAGCAGCAAGTCACCGCTGAACAGTTCGGTCTGGCGCAGCAGTACTTCGCTTCTCGGATCCATCTTGCCTCCGGACAAAAGCTGGCGAGCTTACCAGCCTTGTCCCCGGCTGCAGAAGCGTCAGCCGACCTGACGCTTGGGGCTGCCGGCGAAGAACGCCTCCGCGTTCTCACACAGCTGGCCGACGATGCGTTGTCTGGCTTCGCGGCTGCCCCAGGCGCTGTGGGGTGTCACGATCAGGCGCGGTACGTCCGCAGCCAGCAGCGGGTTGTCGTTGCTCGGTGGTTCGCTGATTAGCACATCTGTGGCAGCGCCGCCCAGGTGGCCGCTTCGCAGAGTGTCGGCCAGCGCCTGCTCGTCTATCAGGCCGCCGCGAGCGGTATTGATGACGAAGGCCGCGGGTTTCATCAGCTGCAGTTCGCGCGCACCGATGAGGTTGCGTGTCTGCTCAGTGAGCGGGCAGTGCAGGGTCAGGGCATCAATCTGCGGCAGCAACTCGTCCAGTTCCAGTCGGTCCGGACGAGGCGGGCGCCCGGGCAGATTGCCGGTCAGCACACGCATGCCCAGCGCCTCGGCGAGCTTGGCTACGGCGCCGCCCAGCTCACCGTGGCCGAGCACGCCGAGCGTCTTGCCCGCCAACTCGACGATGGGGAAATCCAGCAGGCAGAACTGTCCGCTTTCCTGCCAGCGGCCGCGCGCCACGGCGGCCTGATAATCGGGTAGTCGCGTGGCCAGTGCGAGCAGTAGCATTAGCGTGTGCTGGGCCACCGTAGCCGTGCCGTAAGCCTGGCAGTTGCATACGGCGATGCCGCGCTGTTTGGCTGCCGCCAGGTCGATGTTGTTGATGCCAGTGGCGGCGACCAGAATCAATTTCAGATCCGGACAGGCGGCCAGCGTGGCATCGCTCAAGGTGACCTTGTTGACGATGGCAACTTCCGCGCCTTGCAGTCGGTCGACGATTTGCGTTTCGCTGGTCTCCTTATGGCAGGTCAATTCAGCGAAGGCTGACTGCAACGGGGCCAGGTCAAGATCGCCCTGGTCGAGCGGTGATAGATCAAGGAATACAGCGCGGTACTTGCTCATGGACTTTACTCGTATGAATCAGCGGGCGGACGTCCCGCCCCGGAAATAACGGAGTCGCTAGATGTACTGGATGGAGTTTCTCACTGTAGCGCTGGTTCACTTGCTCGCTGTCGCCAGTCCCGGGCCTGACTTTGCAGTAGTCGTGCGCGAAAGTGTCGCCCGCGGTCAGCGCAGCGGCAGCTGGACGGCCATCGGTGTCGGCAGCGGCATCTTGCTGCACGTGGGGTATTCATTGTTAGGGATTGGTCTGATCGTCTCGCAGTCGATCATGTTATTCAACCTTTTCAAATGGTTAGCGGCAGGTTACCTGTTCTATCTGGGTTTTCAGGCTCTGCGTGCCAAGCCTGTCGCGGTGGACAACCTTGCATCGTCCGCGTCCAGTGTTGCGATTAGCCCACGACGCGCTTTTACCGTTGGTTTCGTCACCAATGGCTTGAATCCCAAGGCGACCTTGTTTTTTCTGTCCCTATTCACCGTGGTTATCGACCCCCATACCCCGCTCGCCGTTCAGGCAGCCTATGGGTTATATCTGGCAGGCGCGACCGGAGTGTGGTTCTGCCTGGTGGCCTGGTTGTTCAGCCGCGAGCGTGTTCGGGCCGGATTCGCCCGCATGGGGCATTGGTTTGATCGCGTCACGGGCGCGGTGCTGATCGGTCTTGGTATCAGGTTGGCGGCAAGCGAGATCGCTTGATGATGCCCGCCTGGCTGCCGCTGCATCACGAGGTCTCACAGGCTGAACAACGGCGGCACCGATTGTCCGAAGAAGGCAGGCGGCACGGCTGAACGTCGCACCGGTGGCCGCGTAAACGTCTAGCGTGCGTCTCATAACATCAATAACAGGAAGCCTTATGCTGCAGACACGAGTGATCAAACCCGCCGCGAATGCCTACCAGTACCCCCTGTTGATCAAGAGCCTGCTGTTGTCGGGGCAGCGCTACGAGCGTACCCGCGAAATCGTCTATCGCGATCAGCTGCGTTTCGACTACCGCACCCTCGGCGAGCGCATTGCTCGGCTTGCCAATGTGCTGACAGAGGCCGGGGTGAAGGCGGGCGATACCGTGGCGGTTATGGACTGGGACAGCCATCGCTACCTGGAATGCATGTTTGCGATTCCGATGATCGGGGCGGTGGTGCATACCATCAACGTGCGGCTGTCACCCGAGCAGATTCTCTACACGATGAATCATGCCGAGGATCGCGTCGTCCTCGTCAACAGCGAGTTCGCGCCGCTCTACCACGCCATTGCCGGGCAGCTGACCACGGTCGACAAGACATTGCTGATCACTGATGCTGATGACAAGCAGTGCGAGTTGCCGAACTGCATCGGCGAGTATGAGAGCTTGCTGGCGGCCGCAAAGGCGACGTACGAGTTTCCCGATTTCGATGAAAACTCGGTGGCGACCACCTTCTATACGACCGGCACCACCGGCGACCCCAAGGGGGTCTACTTCACGCATCGCCAGCTGGTCTTGCATACCTTGGCCAGCGCGGTAACGGTTGGCTGTCGCGAGAATCCCCAGTTGATGGCGGCGGGCGACGTCTACATGCCGATCACGCCGATGTTCCACGTACATGCCTGGGGCCTGCCCTATGTGGCGACGATGCTGGGCCTCAAACAGGTCTATCCGGGGCGTTACGATCCTGAGCTGCTGATCGAGCTGTGGCGTCGGGAGAAAGTAACCTTTTCCCACTGCGTGCCGACCATCGTGCAGATGCTGCTCAAAGCCAAAGCAGCGCAGGGTACGGACTTCAATGGCTGGAAGATCACCATCGGCGGCAGTGCACTCACGCGGGGCCTATATGAATCGGCGCGGGCGTGTGGCATGCAGTTGGTGGCTGCCTACGGCATGTCGGAAACCTGCCCGCTGATCTCCGGGGCTCACATCAACGACGAGCTGCGTAACGCCAGTGAGGATGAGCAGATCACGTACCGGCTCAAAGCCGGGATTCCGGTGGTGTTGGTCGATGCGGCAATTCAGGCGCCGGACGGCAGCTTTCTGCCTGCCGATGGCACCTCCCAGGGCGAACTGGTGCTTCGGGCTCCCTGGCTGACGCAGGGCTACGCGGGCAATCCGGAGAAGAGTGAAGAGCTGTGGGCCGGTGGTTGGCTGCATACCGGTGACGTTGCCACCCTTGATGAAATGGGCAATATCGACATTCGTGACCGCATCAAGGACGTGATCAAGACGGGCGGCGAGTGGGTGTCTTCCTTGGCTCTGGAAGGTCTCATTAGCCGGCACGAGGCAGTACGCGACGTCGCGGTGGTGGGTGTGCCGGATGAGCGCTGGGGCGAGCGACCCTTTGCCTTGCTGGTACTGTGCGAAGGCAAGCAGGTGGATGCGAGAGCGCTGCAAACATTCCTCGAGCCCGCCGTGGAGCAGGGCCAGATCAACAAATGGGCCATCCCCCAGCAGATCGCGGTGGTTGAGGATATTCCCAAGACCAGTGTGGGCAAGCTCGACAAGAAACGTATCCGCGTCGACATCGCGCGCTGGGTTGAGGAAGGCAATAGCGTTATTTCCTCGGTATAGGATAGGGTTTTGCCCGCCTGTGTTTGATCTCGCTGCGGCCTTTCATCGAGGTCGTGACTTGGTCATTAGGTCCGCACAGGCACTATCTACAGTCCGTCATTGGGGCGGCGGCTTCCCTTCAAGGCCAACAGCGAAAGAAGGACTTGCGGCTGTCGCCTGGAGCTCGAATCGTTTCGGGTTCGTCGGGACGTTCCGGTTCCGCCGGCAGTCGGGTGTTACCCTAACGGCGCATTCCAGTCCGTGTTGTAACGGGCTGGCGTCCCGCAGATGAAGGAAGTAGATATGAAGAAGATCAGTAACCTGACCGCACTCGCCGCCACCCTTGCGCTGCTGGTCGGCTGTACCAACAATCCCTATACCGGTGAGCGAGAAGCTGGCAAGGCTGGTATTTATGGCGGTATTGGTGCGGTCAGCGGCGCAGTGATCGGTGCGGCCACCTCCAGCAAAAAGGATCGCGCCAAAGGCGCCTTGATCGGAGCCACAGTCGGCGGTGCTGCGGGCGGCGGCTATGGTTATTACGTTGATACTCAGGAAGCCAAGCTGCGCCAGACGCTGCAGGGCTCTGGCGTACAGGTCCAGCGTCAAGGCGATAACCTGACACTGATCATGCCGGGCAACATCACCTTCGCAAGCAACTCGGCCGATATTTCCAGCAGCTTCTACCCAACGCTCAATTCGTTGGTTCAGGTGTTCAAAGAATTCAACAAGAACGGTATCGACATCACCGGCCATACCGACAGCACCGGCTCGCAGCAACTCAATCAGGACCTTTCGAATCGTCGCGCCCGTAGCGTTGCGGCTTACCTGGAAGGCAATGGCGTGCCAGCGTCGCGTATCTCGTCCTATGGCGCGGGCTCGAGCCAGCCGATCGCCAGCAATGACACCGCTTCTGGTCGCGCGCAGAACCGCCGTGTGGAAATCAATCTGAGACCGCTCTAAGCGGCCCGGCACAGGCAAGGTCGTCGCGGCTTTGCTTGTGCCATTTTGGTGGCGTCAGCTTTATAGCTTTTTATCGCTTCAATTGAACCTCTGAGCGATCCACGACTCTGAAGCTCGTGACAGCGAGCCATGTAGTGGCACTGAGGAGGTCGAATGGATGATCGTTCCGCTCTCCATTCTCGTAAGCCTTGGCTGCCATTGGTAGTGACGCTGGCCCTGATGGCGGGGCTCGGAGGATGGGTCGGCTGGCAATGGCATGTTCAGGAAATGCGCGTGCGCGCTGAGCAGGCCCAGCGATTCAACCTGGCGGTCAATGACGTCGAAAGCACTCTGCGTGAGCGTATGCGCGCGTACGAGATGGTCCTGCGCGGACTGGCAGGGCTTTTTGTCGGCAGTGATGAGGTCAGTCTGCAGGATTGGAATCGAGCTTCCGATCAGCTTCAGCTTCAGGATTTCTACCCCGGTATCCAGGCCATTGCGCTCGCTCGCTATGCGCGCGCGGACAACCTCGATTCGACCCTTGCTGAAATTCGCGAGAGCGGTCGCGGTGATTTCCGCATGTATCCCCGAGGTGAACGCGGCGATTACCTGATCGTCGATTTCATCCATCCGCTCGACTGGCGTAATCGGCGTGTGTTGGGTTACGACATGCTGAGTGAAGAGACGCGCAGGGAAGCCGTTATGGCGGCGCGCAATATCGGCACCCCTATGCTCACTGGGCCGGTGCGACTCAAGCAAGAGACAGAGCAGAATGCCCAAGTAGGGATCTTGTTGTATCTGCCGCTTTATCGCGCCCGGGCGCCAATTACGACCTTGGAGGAACGGCAGGAATCGTTTGCAGGAACGCTTCATGGCGCTTTTCGGCTGACCGATCTGATGGAAGGGGTATTGGGCTCGCGCAGCAAGCTGTTTCAATTGCAGCTCTTCGACGCCGCTGCCCCGAACGAGCCGTTGCTGGTCGGGCGCGCTCCGGTGAGTAAAGATGCAAGCTTCCATCGCGTCCGCAATATCTACATGTACGGCCGCAGCTGGCAGTTGGAAGTTGCCAGCACACCGGAATACGAAGCCATCCTCAATCGGGTTGGGCGGGCGTTCAATCTTGCGGCGGCGCTGACCGCAGCTGCTTTGTTCTCTATCTTGATTGGCGGCTACCTGTATTTGCGCGAACGAACCCTGCGCAGCAGCCAGGCGCTCGGCGCCCAGCTTCAGGAGCGTGAGGCGTGGTTTCGTCAACTGATCGAACAGCTGCCGGTAGCCACTGTGTTGTGTAGCGATGAAGGACGCATAGAGCTGGCCAACCAGAGCGCCGCTGCGCTGCTGGGCAGCAGTGCGGGATTGCTCGCCGGTGAGCGCCTCAGTCACTACATTCCTTCAGCTTTCCAGAAGGCGGCGGACGGGAATCTGCTGGACGCCAATCAGCAAGAGAGCCAAGCCCTGCGGGAAGATGGCACTCCCGTACCTGTTTCGCTCAGTCTGACCAGTTTCAAGCGCGACAAGACCGTTCACCACCTGCTCAATCTGGTGGACTTGCAGCAGCGCAAGCGTGACGAAGAGCGCTTCCGTAATGTGGTCGAAGCCTCGCCGAATGCTTTTCTGCTGTTCGATCAAGAAGGGCAGATCGTAATGGTCAACCGTCAGACCGAGTTGCTGTTCGGCTACAGCCGACAAGAGCTGTTGGGTCAGCCGGTTGAAATGCTGATTCCCGAATCGATGCGCAAGATCTATATCGAGGTGCGTCACCGGTTTGGCCAGTCGCTCGAATCACGTCGCCTGGGTGAGAATCGCGAACTGTTCGGCCGCCACAGGGATGGCCATTTATTGCCCGTGGAAGTCGGCCTGTCGCCACTGCGCAGCGGAGAAGAGCAACTGGTGCAGGCGGTGGTGATCGATATCGCTCACCGCAAAGCCGCGGAGCGGCGTCTACGGGATCAAGCAAATGAGTTGATGACCGCCAACCGGTACAAATCCGAGTTCCTCGCCAACATGTCGCACGAGCTGCGCACGCCGCTCAACAGTATTCTCATCCTGAGCGATCAATTGAGACAGAACGCGGCGAGCAACCTGACCGAGAAGCAGGTTCGCCACGCCGACATCATGCATCGGGCCGGTCATGATCTGCTGCAACTGATCAATGACGTGCTTGACCTGGCCAAGATCGAAGCTGGCCACATGCAAATCAAGTCGGAACCGCTCGACATCGGCGAGTTGCTGGCGGAGCTTATGGCTGCACTGCAACCGATGGCCGATCAGAACGGACTATCCCTTACTAGCCGGATCGACCCTGAGGTTCCGCCGTCGCTCGTCAGCGACCGTGCACGGCTCCAGCAAATCTTGCGCAACCTGGTGACCAACGCCTTGAAGTTCACCGAGCAGGGCTCCGTTGATATTCACGTGAGCAGCCGGCCGGCCGAAAGTCCTGGCGACGAAGACATGCTGCAGATCTGCGTGACTGACACCGGTATCGGCATCGCCGAGGACCAACACGAACGGATCTTTCAGGCGTTTCAGCAAATCGACGGCTCAATCAGCCGCCAATACGGCGGCACGGGGTTGGGGCTCGCTATTGCGCGGCAGCTCGCCGAGGTGCTGGGTGGCGGGATCCGTCTTACAAGTTCGCCGGGGCAGGGCTCCAGTTTCACCGTCGAGCTGCCCTTGAAAGCGTCTGCGACAGCCGAGATTCGGACGCTGCGGCCCATGCAGCGCCGTGGTCAGGGTGGTGGTCTGCTGATTGTCGAGGACGATGTCGATTTCGCCTCGGTAGTGGCCGAGGTGGCACAGTCCCACGGTTTTTCCAGTGTCATATGCGGTACTGGGCAAGAGGGGCTGGATGCACTCGCTCACGACAGCTTCGCGGCGGTGATCCTGGATGTTCTGCTTCCTGATGTCAGCGGCTGGCAGATACATCGGGCGTTGCGAGCCGACCCCAAGCATCAGGACACGCCGGTATATATCATTTCTTGCGTGCCTCAGCCGCAGGGCTGGTCGGATGACGGTTCACGCTACTTGCTCAAGCCCGTGGCCCAGTCGGAGCTGGAGCGCCTGTTTGTCGATCTGTCGCGGCAGGAAGGCAATTCGACTCGGTTGTTGCTGCTGGAAACTGATCCGGAGCGGCGCCGTCAACTGCGTGAATATTTCGAGCGGCTCGGTTACCGGGTCAGCGAATGCCAACGCAGTGAAGAGGCCCGACTGGCCTATGCAGAGCACCGATATGCAGCGCTGATCGTCGACTTCGATCTCTCAGGCGAAAGCGGGCTGGAGCTGCTCGATGCGCTTGACCGCCTGCGCTCGCTCAAAGACGTCCGGGTGATCCTGACCAGTCGAGATACGTTATCGGAAAAGAATCTGCAGCGGCTTAAGCGTTATTCGGCGGTTGCGTTGTCAAAAACAGAAGGAATTGAGCATATGGAAGATGCACTTAAGCCCGGCGGGGTTGATGCTGCTGCTTGGGGAATAGGCGAACTGGAACATCCCCTGCTAGGGCAGCGGGTGCTGTTGGTGGATTCGGACGTGCGGGCGATCTATGCCGTCAGTGCGTTGCTTGACGAGCAGGGGTTGCAGGTGGTGCCCGTCACAAGCTGTGCCGAGGCGCTGGAACGCTTCGATCAAGATGCGTTCGATCTTGCGTTGGTGGATCTGGCGATGCCGGATAACGGCGGCCCCGCCCTGATACATCAGCTCAGAAACGACTATGGTTGTCAGGTGCCGATTGTGGCAATGGCAGCCGGCTCTGATACGGCTGTGACAGAGCAGAGGCTTCCGGCCGGTGCCGACGACATCCTGTTCAAACCGGTCGACAGCGCCCGGCTGGTCGAACTGCTGCGGCGTCTGGAGCGTACTGATGGCCCCCATGCAAGTCCGTAAGGAGAAGTGTGTGACGCATCGATCAAGCCGAGCTGGCGTCCCTGTCGGCGCAGGTAGCGGAAGCCGCATTACGTTGTACTGGGAGCTTGGCTGATGGCGTGGTCGCAACCCCAATCTCAGCCTCGGACCCGTACATTGTTGGTCGTCGATGATCGCGAAGCGAACCTGGTGGCCATGGAGGCCTTGCTCGGCGACGGTGACTGGCAGGTCCATACGGTTAATTCTGGCGAAGCCGCACTTCAGGCCCTGCTCGACCTGGATGTCGAGCTGGTGCTGCTGGATGTGCAGATGCCCGGCATGGATGGGTTCGAAGTGGCGCGCCTGATGCGCGGCAGTCCGCACTCGCGCTACACGCCGATCATCTTTGTCTCGGCCATCGCGCACACCCGTGAGTCGGTACTGCGAGGTTACGCCACGGGTGCGGTTGATTTCATTCTCAAGCCGTTCGATCCGCAGGTGCTCAAGCACAAGATCAATACGCTGCTCAGTCATGAGCACAATCGGCGTGACTTGCAGGTCCTCAGCCAGCAGCTCGACAGTGCCCGCGCGTTCAACGCATCGGTGCTGAGCAATGCCGCCGAAGGAATTCTGGTGGTGGGTGAGGACGGTTTCATCAACTTCGCCAACCCGGCGATTGCCAAAATGCTGCACACCAGTGTCGACGATCTGCAGGGGACCGCACTGATCAAGCATCTGGCGTCGCCGCAGATGCCTCAGTCCTGGCGCGACACCGATTTCTACCAGCATTGGCGTAGCGGCAGCACCTACCGTCTTCATGAAGCGCAGCTGTTCACCGCCAACGGCGACACGCTGCCCGTGGCCTTGTCGTCATCGCCATTGCCTCGTCAGCAGCGCTCAATGGTTGTCATCGCCCTGGATATGTCCGTGGTGCGCAGTCTTCACGTGCAGCTGGAGACCCAGGCGGTAACCGACTCGCTGACCGGCCTGCTCAACAGACGTGGCTTTCATCAGGCACTGGATTCGGCGCTGGCGAGGGTCGACCGGAACGGCAAACGCATGGCCATCCTCTACATCGATCTCGATGGCTTCAAGCGCATCAACGATTCGCTGGGCCACGATGCCGGTGACGAGATCCTCTGTCGCGTGGCGCGCGTGCTCGAGGCCTGCATGCGGCCCTACGACATCATTGCGCGGATGGGCGGAGACGAATTCACCGCGCTGCTGGACTCGCTGGACCACCCGGAAGATGCCGCCAAGGTCGCCGAGAAGCTCATTGAGCTGATTTCGGTTCGACATACCATCGAAGGGACCGACGTGACGCTCGGCGCCAGTATCGGCATCGCGCATTTCCCGGATTGCGGCCAGAGCGTCGAGGAGCTGCTTCGCTCGGCCGATATGGCCATGTACGAGGCCAAACGCAACGGTCGGCAGCAATATCGCTTCTTCTCCGGTGAGATGAATGGGCGGGCCCATGCGCGCCTGATGATGGAAGAGAATTTGCGCAGCACCATCGAGCGCAATGGTTTCGCCTTGGCTTACCAGCCACAGGTCGTGCTCGAGACAGGCGAGTTGCGAGGCTTCGAGGCCTTGCTGCGCTGGAATTACGCGGGGCGCGGTGCGGTCGAGCCGAGTGTGTTCATCCCCTTGCTGGAAGAGACCCGGCTGATTGATCGGGTCGGCGAGTGGGCACTGCGTGAGGGGCTGGCTCAGTGCCGCGACTGGCGTGAGCGATTCGGTGACAAGCTGGTGCTGAGCTTCAACGTCAGCCCGGTGCAGTTCGGCCGGGCCGGATTGATCGACGAGTTGCGACGCCTGCTCGATGAGTATCAGCTAGATCCTCGCCAGTTGGAGCTGGAGGTCACCGAAGGCGCACTGATGCAGGATCTGGAGCAAAGCTGCGACAAGCTTCGGCAGTTGCGTGAGCTGGGCGTGAGGGTGGCGGTGGATGACTTCGGCACCGGTTACTCATCGCTTGCCTACCTGCGCCATTTCGATCTGGATACGCTGAAGATCGACCGCCTGTTTATTGCCAATATGCTTGATTCGCCACGCGATGCCGCGGTGGTCAGCACCATTATCGATCTGGGCCGAAATCTGGGGCTGGAGGTGATCGCCGAAGGCGTTGAAACCCTGGCTCAGCGTGAGTGGCTGATCGCCCACGACTGCCAGGTGATGCAGGGTTTTCTGGTCGCGCCAGGACTGGCCGTAGAGGACGCGTTGGAATTTCCGCGGTCAATCGACTGGCTACAGCTGGAACATCGACAGGCCGACTAGTGTCGGCCGGTCGGGTTAGCCTGAAGCGCCATCGCGAGGCGGGTATTGCCGGTGTAGCTTTTCGAGTTCGGCATCCTTGTCGCTCCAGAGCTCATTGACCCACTCCTGAAAGCTCAGCCGGTAGGCCTCGTCCTGATCGTAGCTGCGGTGCAGGAACTCGGCAGGGATCGGCTGCGTGCCAATGCGCATGACGACTTGACCTAT
The DNA here is from genome assembly GCF_902506445.1 of Pseudomonas sp. 9Ag. NCBI lineage: Bacteria > Pseudomonadati > Pseudomonadota > Gammaproteobacteria > Pseudomonadales > Pseudomonadaceae > Pseudomonas > Pseudomonas sp. 9Ag. Next base: position 3,339,419 of record NZ_LR733836.1, on the reverse strand, counting down.
CCGACCGCAGAGCAGGTCCCAGAAGCTGGGATTGCCGCCCGGGTAGTGGATGGTCACGTTGACTAGCGAAGTCAATTGCTCGCCCATGGCATCGATCACGAAGGCTATGCCGCCGGCCCTGGGTTTGAGCAGGTAACGGTAGGGCGATGCCTGCTCAGTGTGCTTGTCCTCGGTGAAGCGAGTGCCTTCAAGGAAGTTGAACACCGACACCGGGTTGGTCCGGTAGCGCTCGCAGGCCTTGCGGGTGGTCGCCAGGTCCTCGCCGCGCTTTTCCGGGTACTTTGTCAGGTACTCCTTGCTGAAGCGTTTCATGAAGGGAAACTCCAGCGCCCACCAGCACAGACCGATAACCGGCACCCAGATCAGCTCCTGCTTGAGGAAGAACTTCAGGATCGGCATTCGCCGGTTCAGTTGGTATTGCAGCATCAGGATGTCAGCCCAGCTCTGGTGATTGCTGGTAACCAGATAAGAGTGCTGCAGGTCGACCTTGTCGAGTCCCTGTACGTCCCACTCGGTGCGGCGCACCTGGTCCATCCAGAAGCTGTTGACCGCCATCCAGGACTCGGCGATCCAGTGCATGCCAAAGCGCAATGCTCGCTGGATACGCGGGATGGGCAATGCCAGCTTGAGCAGTGATAGCGCAAAGAGCGGCCAGCACCAGAAGAGGGTATTCAATGCCAGTGTCAGGCCGGCCAGGACGCCCCGGAGCGGGGCAGGAAGGACGCTCAGCATCGATTGGGTCTTATGTCCGTCAATAAAGGCGGCAAGAGTACCGATTGCGGGCTGAACTGCAAGGCCAAAAAGTAGTGCTAGAGATTGCGAAGCGCCCGGCCAGCTGGCCGGGCGCGAGGTGCCATCAGGCCTTTTGGTTATCGGCCTGCAAAGCGGTCAGCGCGATGGTGAACACGATGTCGTCTACCAGAGCACCGCGGGACAGGTCATTGACCGGCTTGCGCAGACCCTGCAGCATCGGGCCGACGCTGATCACGTTGGCACTGCGTTGAACCGCCTTGTAGGTCGTATTACCCGTGTTGAGGTCAGGGAAGATAAACACCGTAGCCTGACCGGCGACCAGGCTGTTGGGCGCCTTTTGCTTGCCGACGCTGGCGACCGACGCAGCGTCGTACTGCAGCGGACCGTCGATTGGCAGGCTGGGGGCGCGCTCCTGGGCGATGCGAGTGGCTTCAGCAACCTTTTCCACCTCGGCGCCGCTGCCGGACGTGCCGGTGGAATAACTGATCATCGCCACGCGTGGGTTTACGCCCAAGGCGACTGCAGATTCGGCGCTCTGCAGGGCGATCTCCGCCAGCTCGGTGGCGTTCGGGTTCGGATTCACCGCGCAGTCACCGTAGACCAGTACCTGATCCGGCAGCAGCATGAAGAACACCGAAGAAACCAGGCTGTAGCCAGGTGCAGTCTTGATCAGCTGCAATGCCGGGCGGATGGTATTGGCAGTGGTGTGCACGGCGCCGGAAACCAGGCCGTCCACTTCGTCGAGCGCCAGCATCATGGTGCCAAGTACCACGGTGTCTTTGAGCTGCTCACGCGCATCGTCCGGAGTCAGGCCCTTGGCCTTGCGCATTTCGCACATCGGCTCGACGTACTGGTTGATGATCAGTTCAGGGTCGAGAATTTCCAGGCTTGCCGGCAGCTGGATGCCTTGCTCGCGCGCAACGGCTTGGACTTCTTCCGGCTTGGCCAGCAGCACGCAGCGCGCTATGCCACGTTCCTGACAGATCGCTGCGGCGCGAATGGTGCGAGGCTCGTTGCCTTCCGGCAGAACGATGCGCTTGTTTGCCTGCTGGGCGCGCTTGACCAGCTGGTAGCGAAATGCCGGTGGCGACAGTCGCAATTCGCTGCGCGGCACGCTGAGGCGGGTATGCAGGAGTTCGGGTTGCAGGTGCTGCGCGATGAAGTCGGTAACCTGGCTGGCGCGCTCGATGTCGTCCGCTGGGGTCTCCTTGTTCAGCCCGAAGAGATTGGTTGCCGTATCGTAGGAACCTGTCTGCACGGTCATCACCGGCAAGCCGCCATCGAGCGCTGCTTTGCACAGCTCGAGAATGCGCGGGTCCGGGGCAAAATCGCTGCAGAGCAACAAACCTGCGAGTTTGACGCCGTTGAGCGAAGCCAGGCTCGCGGCCAGAATGATGTCGTCGCGGTCGCCCGGGGTGACCACCAGAACGCCTGGCTGCAGGAGCTGCACCGTATTGGGGACGGCGCGGGCGCAGAGTACGATCTTGTCGACGCGACGCTGCTCCGCTTCACCGGCATGAAGCACCTTGGCGTCGAGCAGTTCGGCGATGTCGCGCGTCCGCAAAGCGTTGAGTTTGTCGGCGAAAGGAATTGCGCCAAGCAGCTGGAAATCTGCAGTGCCCAGCAGGGGCAGCTGCGCCTTGAGGCCGTCGATGAAGGCGGGCGCGCCGTCGTCACCCTTGACCTTGTTGAGAATCACGCCCAGCACTTTCGGGTCCTTGGCGCCACCGAACAGTTGGGCCTGGATCTCGATGCGCTCGGCCAGACGCTTGAGCGTGTCACTGCCTTGCGCTGCAATCAGAATGACATCCGCGTCCAGGCTTTTCGCCAGATGGGTGTTGATTCTTGACGTGTGGTTGAACTCACGCGTCGGCACCATGCCTTCGACAATGACCACGTCCTTGCCCGCGGCAACCTCCTGATAGCGGCTGACCACGTCCTCGAGCAGCAGGTCGAGTTCGCCATCGGCCAGCTGACGCTCGACCTGCTCCAATGGCAACGGCTCGGGCGACAGGATATTCAGGGTGCGTTCTACCAGAACGCAAGAGCGTTCACGGCCTTGATCGTGGGGGAAGGGCTGGGCGATGGGCTTGAAGAAGCCAACCTTCAACCCGGCGCGCTGGAGTGCGCTGATCAGGCCGAGGCTGATGGAGTTGAGGCCGCCGCCAAAACCGCAGGGGGCGAGGAATAAGGTATGCATGATGATCTCCTATCGGGCGAAGGGCGATGCCAAGTAGACGAAACCCGACGCCGTTTGCGGTCGTCGGGTTCGTTCAGTGCGTCTAACCGTCGGCGCGCTATCAGGCGTCGAGCAGCGCCAGTGTGTCCAGCGCGATTTGACGTTCTTCGTTAGTCGGTACCACCAGCACGCGGGGGCTGCCTGCCGCCTGGATTTCCCCGCCGACACCCCGCGTGCAGCGTGCGTTGGCGTCTTCGTCCAGCTTGAAGTTGAACAGTTTCAGGTGTTCGAGGGTGCGGGTGCGCACAGCCGTCGAGTTCTCACCGATGCCGCCGGTGAAAATCAGTCCGTCGAGTTTCGGCAGCGCGCAGGCCATGCTTGCCAGGGACTTGGCCAGGCGGTAGCAGAAGACTTCGAACGCCAGGGTGGCGCCGGGATGCCCAGCAACCCGGGCTTCCTGCAGCGTGCGCAGGTCATTGGACAGTCCGGACAGACCTTTCAGGCCGCTGTCGTGATTGAGCATGCGATCGATCTGCTCCAGGCTCCAGCCCAGGGTGCGGTTCAGGTAGCTGTGTAGGTTAGGGTCGACATCACCGCTACGAGTGCCCATTACCAGGCCTTCCAGCGGGGTCAGGCCCATGCTGGTGTCACGGCTTTCGCCATTGACGATGGCGCAGGTCGAGCACCCGTTGCCCAGGTGAGCCGTCAGCCAGCAGCTGTCATCGACCGGAAGTCCAGTCATCTCGGCGGCACGCTTGCTGACGTAGTTGTGGCTGGTGCCGTGGAAACCGTAGCGGCGGACGCTGTGTTCTTTGTAAAGGAATTCCGGCACGGCGTAGCGGAACGCATGCTCCGGCATGGTCTGGTGGAAAGCGGTGTCGAACACGCTGACCTGCGGCAGGCCCGGGAACAGGGCCATGGCTGCATCAATTCCGACCAAGTTGGCTGGGTTGTGCAGTGGCGCCAGCTGCGCGCTGTCGCGAATTGCCTTGAGCACCGGCTCGTCGATCAGGCTGGAGCCGGTGAAGTGTTCGCCACCATGGACCACACGATGGCCGATCCCGTCCAGCTTGCCGCCTGCGGCCTCTTGAGCCACCGGCAGGAGTTTTTCGAGTGCGGCACGGTGATCAGCACCCGGAATGTTCAGGCTCTGCTTGGTGTCCCCCAGCTGCCAGTGCACGACGGCTTCCGGGGTGCCGAGACGTTCGGCCAGGCCCTGCAGGGGGAAAGTCGCTTGGGCTTCGTTGACCAGCGCGAATTTGATCGACGAGCTGCCGCAGTTAATCACCAGGATGTTTCGAGCTGACATCGGTGCTCCTTGGATGCGAAATTAATTGTTGAAATAGGTCGCCTACATTTACAGGCGTGAATTCTTGCACACCTGATGGGGCAGCGATGCTCTCCAAAGGTTGTATTTGGTAGCGTCCTACGCATGACTTCAGGCTGTTTTTGCTTGCTGCCGATGGTCCCCTAAATCGTGCGGCGGTTCGCAATCAATGCAGGTCGCGGTTAGACTTTGCCTTACATCCCCTCAACAAAGGTTTCGCCTCATGCAGATTGCCGCTAACAAGGCTGTGTCAATCGACTACACACTCACCAACGATGCGGGTGAAGTGATCGACAGCTCGGCCGGCGGCGCGCCGCTGGTCTATTTGCACGGTTCGGGCAACATCATTGCCGGTTTGGAAAAAGCCCTGGAGGGCAAGCAGGGTGGTGACGAGGTGAAGGTCTCCATCGAGCCGCAGGATGCCTATGGCGAGTACAGCCCGGAGCTGGTCGCTACGCTTAATCGTGCGATGTTCGAAGGCGTCGATGAACTGGAAGTGGGCATGCAGTTCCATGCGTCCGGCCCGGACGGAGGAATGCAGATCGTCACCATTCGTGATGTCGAAGGCGACGATGTGATCGTCGACGGTAACCACCCTCTGGCCGGTCAGCGCCTCAACTTTGAAGTGAAGATTGTTGATGTACGTGAAGCCAGCGACGAAGAAATCGCTCATGGCCATGTGCATGGTGAAGGTGGTCACCAACACTGATTGGCGCCCGCAGGCGGCTGGTCAGCGAAAGCCCGATTCGATCGGGCCATGGAAGCGCTTCGGTTCTGCCGGAGCGCTTTTTTACTCTGGAGTAGAGACACATGAGCGCGTTTCACGAGTTGGTTCTGCCCGGCCTTGCGGGCCAGGAACTTCCCCTGGCGCCGTTGAAATCCCAGGTGACACTGGTGGTCAATGTGGCTTCCGAGTGCGGTCTCACGCCTCAATATGCAGGTCTGCAAACACTGCATGAACGTTATCAGGATCGGGGTTTCGGCGTGCTGGGCATTCCCTGCAACCAGTTCGCCGCTCAGGAGCCGGGCGGCGACGCGGACATCCTGAAATTCTGTGATGAGAACTACGGCATCACGTTTCCCATCAGCAGCAAGCTCGAGGTCAATGGCTCGCAGCGTCACCCGTTGTATCGCCTGCTGGCGGGCGAGGGCGCTGACTTCCCTGGCGACATCAGCTGGAATTTCGAGAAGTTTCTGGTGGGCAAAGACGGACGCGTGTTGGCGCGCTTCTCCCCGCGCACGGCGCCGGATGATCCAGCGCTGATCCAGGCCATCGAAAGCGCGCTCGCCTGAGCGCGCCATCTCCGTTCAGGGTTGTTTGGCGTTCGCTGACCGCTCTTCTGAAAAACCACCATCGCGACAGAACTGCACGGCAATAAGCGCCGTGGATGATGGTGTTCGTCCTAGACGACCGGTCATATGCTCGTCGTCATGAGCAACCAAGCCCGCAACGACAAGCGTGACCTGATCCTGGCCAAAGGGGCTCAGGTGATGACCCGTCGTGGTTATCACGGCACCGGCGTGTTGGAGATCGTCCAGGCAGCCGGCATCCCCAAAGGGTCCTTCTACCACTACTTCGCCAGCAAGGAAGATTTCGCCCTGCAGGCGCTTGAGCATCTTTATCAACCGCGGCTTGAGCGTTATCAAGCAGCGCTGCTCGATGCTCGGCAGAGCCCGCGGGCACGGGTTCTCGGTTACTACGCTGAGGTCGTGGCTCATTTTTCGCGGCAGGAATGTCCCGAGTATCACTGTTTCATCGGCAGTTTGAGCTTTGAGATGGCCGAGCTTTCGCAGCCCATCGGCCAACAGGTCGAGGCGATCCTGATGCGTTCGGTCCAGCTGTTGGCTAGCTGCCTTGAGCAGGCGCGCTCGGCCGGTGAGGTCGATGCCGACACTGACTGCCTGGCGCTGGCTGAATTCATCGGCAATGCCTGGGAAGGCGCCTTGCTGCGTATGAAGGTGGGCCGCAGCGCAGCGCCATTGAGCATTTTTTTAACCCAGCTGGAGCGTCTGCTGACGCCCCGCTGATTTTTTTTGGTGATCGGCGAGACGACCGGTCGCTTTTGCTTCAAGTCAAAGGAGACAGCAATGACCGCAGCCGTGAACGCCCTGTTCCAACCCTTCCAACTCGGTAGCTTGCAACTGCCGACCCGTGTCGTGATGGCGCCGATGACCCGTTCTTTCTCGCCCAACGGCGTGCCAACCGCGGACGTCGTCGAGTACTACCGTCGTCGTGCCGCGTCGGGTGTAGGGCTGATCATCACCGAGGGCACCACGGTCGGGCACAAGGCCTCCAATGGCTATCCGCAGGTGCCGCGCTTCTACGGCGAAGCTCCGCTGGCCGGCTGGAAGGCCGTGGTCGATGCTGTACACGCCGAAGGCGGCAAGATCGTTCCGCAGCTATGGCACGTGGGCAATGTTCGCCACGTGGGAACCGAGCCGGAGCCGGAAGTGCCAGGTTATGGCCCGATGGAGAAGCTTAAGGATGGCCAGGTGGTTGTGCACGGCATGACCAAACAGGACATTCAGGACGTGATTGCGGCCTTTGCTCAGGCCGCCAAAGATGCCCAGACCATCGGCATGGATGGTGTCGAGATCCACGGTGCGCACGGCTACCTGGTTGATCAGTTCTTCTGGGAAGGCAGCAATCAGCGCACCGACGAATACGGTGGCAGTCTGGCCAATCGCTCGCGCTTCGCCATCGAGCTGATCGAGGCGGTACGTGCCGCGGTAGGTCCGGATTTCCCGATCATCTTCCGCTTTTCCCAATGGAAGCAGCAGGACTACACCGCGCGCCTGGTCACCACGCCCGAAGCGCTGGGCGAATTCCTCGAGCCGCTGTCTGCAGCGGGCGTGGACATCTTCCATTGCTCGACGCGCCGGTTCTGGGAGCCAGAGTTCGAAGGTTCAGAACTCAATCTCGCTGGCTGGACCCGTCAACTGACTGGAAAACCCACCATCACCGTCGGCAGCGTGGGGCTTGATGGCGAATTTCTGCAGTTCATGGTCAAGACTGACAAGGTGGCGCAGCCGGCCAACATCGAAGGCTTGCTGGAGCGTCTGAACAAGCAGGAGTTCGATCTGGTCGCAGTAGGGCGCGCGCTCATCTGCGATCCGGACTGGGCGTTGAAAGTGAAGGAAGGGCGTATGCAGGACATCCTGCCCTTTAGTCGTGAAGCGTTGAAGACGCTGGCCTGACAGGTCACCCGACCTGCAGCTGCAAAGAAGCCATCCTCGCGATGGCTTTTTTTTGCGCAGCGTTATTGCGAGGCGCCCGGGTAACCGGCCTGCTTGAGCAGCTTGGCCATGTGCACGGCGTTGCGCGCCAGCATGGCATTGGTCTTGCCAATTTTCTCGCCGGGGTCTTCCACATCCTTGTAATCCGTCGACCCCATTGCCGGCCCGACCCAGTAGGTGCAGCCGTTGGCAGGGATGGTGAAGCCTACGTCGTTCAGTCCTTGATAGAGGCTGGCGACCACATGATGGGCGCCATCTTCATTGCCTACCACCGCGACGCAAGCGACCCGCCCGTAGGACACCATCCGCTGCTCGTCATCCACTTCACCAATGAACGCGTCCAGGCGCTCCAGTACGCGCTGACAGACACTGGCTGGATGGCCAAGCCAGATCGGCGTGCCAAGAATCAGGATGTCCGCCGCAAGAACCTTTTCCCTGATCATCGGCCAGTCGTCACCTTCGCCTTCGTCTGATGTCACGCCCGGCTTGATGTTGAAGTCCACGGCGCGGATCTGCTCGCAACTGACGCCGAGCTTTTCAAGCTCGCGCTGAGCTTGGCTCAGCAGCAGGCTGCAGGACGATTCTGCGGGCGATGCCTTGAGGGTGCAGTTGATTGCGAGTGCGGTAAGCGCCATTGCGAGTCTCCCTGTGTGAAGGTGTTCAGATCTAGACACCTCTACCTCTCGCAGTTCACGAATCGACGGTCGTGGGCATGGTCGACTTACCGCCTTCACGCACCCAGAACAGCGTTGCGGCTGCCACAGCTGCCGGCATGATCAGCAGATTGACGAAGGGAATCAGCAGCGCTGCGTAGGTCACCGCGCCGAGACTCAGGCTCTTCCAGCGGCGCTGGCGCAGCCAGACCATCATTTCGGCCCAGCTCAGCTTGTTGTTGTCCGCTGGATAGTCGATGTATTGCACCGCCATCATCCAGACGCCGAACAGCAGCCACAGTGGCGCCGCGACCAGATTGACCACTGGAATAAATGAGAGCACCAGCAGCGCCAGCGCCCGAGGTGCAAAATACGCCAGCTTGCGTGCCTCGCGTCCAAGGGTCCGCGGCAGCATCGCCAGCAGTTCGCTCCAGCTGAACGGCGGCGCGCTGTCGACGCCGCGCGCCACGGTTTCCACCTTTTCGGCGAGAAAACCATTGAACGGCGCGGCAATGATGTTGGCGAGTATGGTGAAGGTGAAGAACACAATCAGCACCACCAGTACCACGAACAGAGGCCAGATGATGTATTCGAGGAACATCAGCCACTCGGGGAGGTTAGGCATGAAGGCGTCGACCCAGCCGCCGAATTGGCGCACAGCGAGGTAGATCAGGCCGCAGAACAGCAGCAGATTGACAGTCAGCGGCAGAATGACGAACAGCCTGAGTCCTGGGCTGAGAATTAGCTTCAGACCTTCACGCAGGTATTGGGGGCCGGATAGGGCAGCGAGGGGCATTGGCGATACTCCGGAAAGGACGGTCCGGACCTTACCGACTTTGACGAGGTGGGAAAAGCGGCATAGCAGTCGATAGTCCAGCGCTATGGGGCCGATCCGCTTTAGGTAATGGCCAAGCGTTGCGCTTGGCCATTAGGCTAGCCCCGAACTCTCCTTTTGGTTTTCAGGGCCGTCCGCTTCAAGCCTTCCCCAAGTGCCTGGCCGGCCCTTTTTTATTTCTCTTCGAAATTCACCGGCTTGCGCCTGAGCGGCTGTTGATCAAAACGTACGCCCGGAAGCCCGGTATCCATCAGCGCGCGAATGTTCTGGTGGTCGGTTCCACTGGGATTCTCCAGCACCGACTGATAGTGCTCGCCGAATGCCAGCAAGGCTTCTTCAGTGGTGAATCCTTCCAGCACGGCCAGCCCCAGCGTTTTGCAGGAACCCTCGTTCTGGCCGGCGGCGTTTTCAATGCCGCCATTGAAGAAACGGGTTGGCTGATAGTCGTAGGCGCTGGTGATGAATGCCAGCGTCTCGCTGAAAGGGTGGTTTCGGTTGCGCAGGCTGGCGCGAAAGTCCCTGAGGCTGCTCATGTTTTCTGACCCTTGTCGAACGCAGCCTGTTGCTCTGGCGTCGCGTCCTTCTGATAGCGTTTCTTCCATTCCGCGTAGGGCATGCCATAGACCTCTTCGCGCGCTTCGTCGAGGCTGACTTCGATGTCCAGGTCGTCGGCGGCGGCCTTGTACCACTTGGACAAGCAGTTGCGGCAGAAGCCGGCCAGGTTCATCAGATCGATGTTTTGTGCATCCGGTCGGCTGCGCAGGTGCTGGACCAGGCGGCGAAAGGCAGCGGCTTCGAGTTCGGTGCGTTCTTGCTCATTCATTTTCAAAGGTCTCGGCGTTGCAGACGTGGGCGGGATCATAACCTCGACGCAGGTCCTGGGCCAGCGAGCGACGGGGAACTTTAGCGGCATGAACCGTCTCCGCTAAACAGGATGGCCAGCCGGTCATCAAGCTGAAAGGAGATTGGATGTGATTGGGAAAAAGCATTGGGTGATAGCCGAAGGTTACCTGCCGGCGCTGGGGCCCAAACCCGATGAGCCGGCACTGCGCAGCCACGAGACGGCATGCATTCTGAACGCCGGCCCGCTGGAGGCCGTGATCGAGCTGACGCTGTACTTCGCTGACCGCGAGCCGGTCGGACCATATTCCATACGCGTCCCGGCGCGGCGAACCTTGCACCTGCGCTTCGATGATCTGCAGACGCCGGAGGCTGTGCCCCGTGAGACCGATTACGCCAGCGTGTTTATCTCCAACATACCGGTGGTCATTCAGCACACGCGGTTGGATGCGCGCAGCGGTGACCGGGCGCTGATGACAACCCTGGCCTACGGCAGCGACTGACGCGGGCGGTCAGTCACGATGAGCGGCGAGGGTAATCGATACCGATTCGGCGAAACGAAGAGCGTGCGGTTTGTCCACTTCGACCTCGGCGTAGCGCACTTGCGGATGCGCCATGACCAGGTCGACTATCTCCTGGGTAAGTCGCTCGAGCAGGGCGAAGCGGTTGTCCTCGACGTGCTGGATGATCGCCTTGGTAATGGTTCGGTAGTTCAGCGCATGGTCGATATCGTTGTCGCGCACGGCATCGGCTGCCGGATAAAGGATGGTCAGATTGATCAGGACGTCCTGCTTGTTAAGGATTTCCTCTTCCTTGATACCGATGAAGGTACGTAAGCGCAGGTCTTTGACGCGGATGCGCGCCATGGCGGGTTCCAATCGGGGCATGGGATTCCTTGGCCTATCAGATCAGGTGGCGGCCACCGTTCACGCTCAGCGTGGTGCCGGTGACATAGGGATTATCCAGCAGATAACGCAGGCTCTGGTAGACCACCTCGGCACCGGGCTCGATGCCCAGGGCGGACTTGGCAAGCGCCTTGCGCTGGTAGACCTCGTCGTCGCCTTCGTTGAACTGGATCAGCGCGGGGGCTATGCCGTTGACCTTGATCGCTGGCGCCAGTCGGGCTGCGAACGACAAGGTGAGGTTGTCCAGCCCGGCTTTGCTGGCCGCATAAGCGATGTGCTTTTTGCTGCCGACACGGGTGACATCGTCACCGATATGGATGATGTCTGCCGGACCACCATGCTGCAGCAGTTCGGTGCAGTGAAGGTTGATCAGGTAAGGCGCGAGCATGTGCACCTCAAACATGCGCTGGAAGGTCTCAGCTTCCTCCCCCGGTGTTTCGGGGAGCCAGTCCGACGCGTTGTGTACGATCGCGCGCAGGACGCTGGTGTGCTGCTTGAGAGCAGCGATAAACGCCAGTATGCCAGTGGCGGCGGAAAAGTCGGCATGCAAGGTCACGGCGCCGCGTTCGCGAAGCCGAGCCAGGCTGGCGCGTGAGGTGCGGTAGCTTACGATTACCGGCTGGCCCTCATCAAGCAGGCGCTCGGCGCAATGAAGGCCGATGCGCTGGCTGGCACCGGTAATCAGTATCGGGGCCGTCGGCTGAATCATGCTGGGATACCAGGTGGAAGAATGGTCGCGCTGCCTTTGCAAGGCTGCAGTGCCGGCCAGCTTACACCAGGGGGCGCAGCGGCCCTATCTCGTCGGCCGCATCATGCACGGGAAGGCGGAGCCAACGGCCCGGTTAAGAGCTCTCGGGCATGTCGACGGCGAGCTCCGGCTGCAGGTCGGGATGCAGGCGCTGGTGTTGCTCGTACAGATAGGAGCGGATGCGTTCGGCATCCTTGTCCTGCGGATATGCGACTTCGTAAGCAGTCATACCACCTTCGGCATGGCGAATCCGGTGCGCGTTGATCTGAAAGGAGTCCTCTCCCGGTAATGCCAGGCGCATATGCAGGTGTTTGGGGGCCCGGTGTTTGGTTCCAGCGTCCACCAACAGGCCGTTTGGAGACAGCTCGTGGACACTCAGCGCGGTCTCGTTGCCGTCATTGGAGAGCAGTGGCAGCGGCTCATCCAGATGCAAGCGCCAGGCGCGCAGAACCGGTCCGCGCTCGTAGATGGTCGGAGGCGCCAGTTGTAAATGGACCGTCTGGAACTCGTCCTGCTTCAGTTGCAGCGGGAACGACATGCAATATTCGTCGAGCTCGGCTTCGAGGGTCAGGTTTGCCTTCGCGGCCAGTTGTAAAAGCAGGCCGTTGGCCTTTTCACCGCCGTCGACGCGAAAGCCTGCCCGCGTTTCGCCTGGCTCCGTTGAGGAGCCACTGACGAGTTCATTGATGTAGGCCAGTTCGGCGCTGGTCAGATTCACTTTGTTCGGCATCCCGATTTCCCTCTCAAGGGCATGGGCAGAACCTGTCTGTCATGCCTAGTCGCTCCAGAACGTGGCATGGACCTCCGCGAGATCCTCTGCCAGGACGGCTTTGCGACCACGCGCTCGCGAACTAATTCCCTTTCGCCCGGCGGCAGTACTCTAGTGAGTGTAGAACCGCAGGGGCGGGGAGTATGTGTCGGATGCGGCATAATGCGCGGCTTTAACTCGAAACGGAGCGCATCATGAAAGTCGCCATTCTCTCCGGTACGGTCTACGGCACCGCTGAAGACGTTGCCCGACATGCTGTTACGGTACTCAACGCGGCGGGCTTCGATGCCTGGCACGACCCTCGCGCGCAACTTGCGCAGGTGTTGGACTTCGAACCGCAAGCACTGCTGGTGGTGACTGCCACCACCGGAATGGGCGAGTTACCGGACAGTTTCGTCCCGCTGTATACGGCGATCCGCGATCGGTTTCCGGCCTGGCAGGGCTTGCCAGGCGGGGTGATCGCGCTGGGAGATGCCAGCTATGGCGAAACCTTCTGCGGTGCCGGGGAACTGGTTCGGGAGCTGTACGCTGAGCTGGGCGTGCGTGAAGTACAGGAAATGCTGCGCCTTGATGCCAGCGAAACGGTCACGCCGGAGACCGATGCCGAGCCCTGGCTGGAAAGCTTTGCCGCAGCTCTGCGTGGCTGACAGGCAGGCAATGCCGGCAGTCGTCAGGCGCCGGTCAGTCTGCGCGGCGAGCGAAGGCTTGCAGGTGCGGATAGAACGCTTGGAAGTCCTGCAGCAGCGGCTCATATAGCCGTTCCATTTCCTCGACACCGCCGATCAGCCCTTCGGGGCGAGACAGTCGGCGGCTCATGCCGGCCACGACCTGCTCCATCACGGCGAATTCTCGATAGCTGCCCAGCCAATCCTGCGCCGCCATGCGCGGCGCGATCAGGGCCAACTTGGCGGGTAGCTCTGCTTCCTCACGCAACACCTGATAAACCCGTGCGGTGAAGTCGTGCAGGGGTTCGCTGGCGTAGTCGTGCCAGTGCGCGGCCAGGCAATGATCAAAAAACAGGTCAACCAATATCCCTGCATAGCGCCTGCGCTCGCGCGGAAAGCGCTGTTTCGCCTGGAGCACAACAGGGTGGCTGTCGGTAAAAACGTCGATTTGTCGATGCAGGCGAATGCCTGCTTCGATGTCGCTTGGCCAGCGGTCCTGCAAGGGGCCTTTGACAAAGTCTCCGTAGAGGCTGCCGAGCAGCTGCCCGGGTCGTTCGCCGCCGAGATGCAGGTGTGCAAGAAAATTCATGGGGCAAGTTTAGCAGCGCTTCCTTGCATTCAGCTTGCATGCGTTCCTAGCACTTGATTGATATGGTTGGTGTTCCGTCAATCACCGCTGTCAGCTTGGAAAGGGCAGGGGTGATCCTTTTGCGATCACGGGTCGATGTTGATTGCCACTTTTTTCCGCCGTTCTTGGAGCCTGATGATGTCCTGGCGTGAGCTGCTTGGTCCGTTGGAACACCTGCCGCCGTCTGCATCGTTGGACGGCTGGTTCGCAGCCCTGCAAGCGTATGGTCCGCGCGATACTTTTGAGCTCGCCGTGCTGGGCGGGCGCCGGGCCGCCACGCCGGGGCTGGCGTTTCTCGCCGGCTATCAGGCCGCCCTGCGGCAGCTATGGCCGGACGCTCCAGCAGGTCTTGGCGCATTGTGCGCGACCGAGGGTCGATTGCTGCGACCGGCTGACATGCAAACCCGGCTAGAGGGTATGCGACTGACAGGCCACAAGGATTTCGTCATTGCGGGCTCGGCTGCTGCCTGGTTGCTGGTGCCAGCACGTGATGAAGTGCTCGGTGAGCGCCCGCGGCTGAGCGTCTGCGTGGTTCGTACGACTGATCCTGGCGTCCGTGTCGAGGCGGGGCCGGCCTTGGCGCTGGTGCCGGATATCCCGCACGGCCGCTTGCGATTGGCGAACGTGGCCTGCGACCGCTTGGCTGGCGACGGTTGGGACGATTACGTCAAGCCGTTTCGGACGCTGGAAGACCTTCACGTGCTAGTGGCTCTGGTTAGCTGGCTTTATGGCGTCGGGTTGCAATGTGGCTGGCCGCAACGGCTGCAACTGCAACTACTCGGCATCTTGCCTGGCGCGGCTGAGATCTCCCGGTTGCCGCCAGCGGATGCGGCAACGCATCTGTTGCTGGCTGCGCTGAATTTGCAATTCATGGCGCTCACTGAGGCGCTCGATGCTGCGCTGGCAGCCGGTCCGCAGCACTGGTCGGATCTCTGGCAGCGCGACCGCGGTGTGTTGCAGCTGGCTCGTAGCGCACAGGCCAAGCGGTTGGCGCAGGCAGCCGAGCTGTTTGGGCTGATGCCCGATGACGGCAGGCGTGACTAGCTAATCGCCAGTCTCCGGGAACTCCTCGCTGCGCTGCGGACCTATAACAGGCGTGCTGAAGTAGCACGGGTCAGTCTCCCCAGGCTTCAGCAACGCAGGTGATCGAAGCGCCCCTGTAAAATTACCTGACAAGGATTTCAATGCCATTGAGCTGTATCCCTACTCTGGTCCCTGGCGCGGCGTTGCTGCGGGGATGCCGGTCATGATGCTTGCCGGCAAGGTTTTCCCCTGGCGAGAGGGCAATCAATTCCAGCTACTGCTCGACGGGCCGCAGTTCTTCCCGCGCATGTTGGCGTGCATCAACGCTGCCCAGCATCGGGTCGATGTCGAACTCTATCTTGTTGAAGATGGCGCCTGCGCAGACCAGCTGACCGATGCTCTGGTCGCGGCCGCTAGTCGCGGTGTGCGGGTTCGCTGCCTGTTCGATGGCTTCGGCTGCCTCAAATTGGGACAGAAGGCGCGACAGCGGCTGACCGACGCGGGGGTCGACCTGCGTCAGTACAATCCGCTGAGACTTCGGTTGAAGTTTCGCAATCTGCACCGCGATCACCGCAAGCTGATCCTTATCGATGACACCCGTTGTTTTGTAGGCGGGACAGGGGCTACCGATGAGTTCTGGAACCCTTCTGAGCCGGATGAGCACTGGCACGAAGCGATGGTTGAAATCAGCGGCCCGCTCGTTGCCGACTGGCAGCATCTGTTCGATGTGCAATGGACGTTGTGCGTGAAAAAGAGAATCTGGCAGCTGCCGCTACCGCAGCGACTACCAAAGGTCCCTGTCAATCCGTCACTCGATGATGGCATGGGCCGAGTGGCCTACTCGGCGGCGCGGCAACATCGGGACATTCTCCATAGCCTGCTGCGCAACCTGCAGCGCGCCGAACGCAGAATCTGGTTGGCGACCCCTTATTTTCTGCCCACTGGCCGCGTTCGTCGGGAGCTGATGCGCGCGGCGAGACGCGGCGTCGATGTAAGGCTGTTGCTGACCAGCCGCAACACTGATCACCCCTCGGTCCGTTATGCCGGGCAGCGCTATTATCCAAGGCTGCTGCGAGCCGGCGTGCGCATTCATGAATATCAGCCACACTTTCTGCACCTGAAGATGGCATTGGTCGATGATTGGGTCAGCGTCGGCTCGTGTAATTTCGATCACTGGAATTTGCGCTGGAACCTGGAAGCCAATCTTGAAGCGGTCGACCGGCAATTCAGTGAGTCGGTGGCCAGCAGCTTTGAAACTGATCTTTCGCACAGCTTCGAAATTGATCTTGAGCAGTGGCATTCTCGTCCGCTGAGCCAGCGCGTCTACCAGCGCTTGTGGGGGCTGCTTGATCGGCTCGTGATTAACATCTTCAACCGAAGCGGCTGACGGCACTGGCCGGGCCGTTTATAAAGTTTCCAACTGAGAGGGAGAGCGTTCTGATGGCTGCGAAGAAAATTCTGATGCTGGTCGGTGACTACGTCGAAGATTACGAAACCATGGTGCCGTTTCAGGCCTTGCAGATGGTTGGTCATACCGTGCATGCGGTCTGCCCGGACAAGAAGGCTGGCGACACCGTCCGCACCGCGATTCATGACTTCGAGGGTGATCAGACCTATAGCGAGAAGCCCGGCCATAATTTTGCGCTGAACTTCGATTTCGCTGCGGTGCGGGCCGAAGATTACGATGCTCTGGTGGTACCGGGAGGCCGTTCGCCTGAATACCTTCGCCTCAATGAGCAGGTGATCAGTCTGGTCAAGGCCTTTGGTGAGGCGAAAAAGCCGATTGCTGCGGTCTGCCATGGCGCTCAGCTGCTGGCGGCGGCCGATGTGCTGCAAGGGCGTGCGTGTAGCGCTTATCCGGCCTGTGCGCCGGAGGTCCGCCTGGCCGGTGGTGAGTTCGTCGACATTGGCGTCGACAAAGCACACACCGAGGGCAATCTCGTGACTGCGCCAGCGTGGCCAGCACATCCCGCCTGGCTGGCTGCATTTCTCGAGCTGCTAGGGACCCGCATCAGCCTGTAAGATGCCGCTCCGTTCGAAGGCCCGCTCCGGCGGGCCTTTTTGTTTCACTCCGCAGGCGCTGTCTGCTCAAGGTCTGAGGCCACCATGACCCAACCCCGAGACCCGCTCCAAGGCGTGACGCTGGAATCGATACTCGTCGAACTGCAGGCTCACTATGGCTGGGAAGGGCTGGCGGAGCGAGTCGATATCCGCTGCTTCAAGAGCGACCCCAGTATCAAGTCTAGCCTGACGTTTCTGCGCAAGACGCAATGGGCGCGGGCGAAGGTAGAGGGATTGTTTGTCCAGCTGCGTCGCTCAGTGAAATGATCTTGTTACGCTAACGTTAATCCGCCGTTCGTCGGTGTTCGTCTGGCTCCCGCAAGCTGCGCGCTCAAGTTCGTCTAGATCGGTCCGATGTTGTGACTAGCGATTCATCGTGACTGATGAGTCTGGAACAGAGACTTGCGAACCATAGAGTGCAGGACGATGAAAAATAACGGACCGGTTAGCAATACCGAGCGGAGCTTTCCGGCGCATCAGCGTTTGATCTCTGCCACCGATACCCAGGGCAAGATTGTTTATTGCAATGACGAGTTCGTCGCAGTCAGCGGCTATGCCAAGGCTGAGCTGATCGGCAGTGACCATAATCTGGTCCGCCATCCAGATATGCCGCCGGCGGTATTTCAGGCGATGTGGGGCTACCTGAAGGCGGGTAAAAGCTGGATGGGCGTGGTGAAGAATCGCTGCAAGAACGGCGACTTTTACTGGGTCAGCGCCTATGTCACGCCGATTCTCGACGACGGCAAGCTGACCGGCTTCGAGTCGGTACGGGTCAGGCCGACTGCCGAGCAGGTCGCCAAAGCCACTGAGCTCTATGCGCGTCTGCGGGCAGGGCAGCCTGCCGTTTCGCCCGGCCGGCGGGCCTCTGGCTGGGCACGTGTATTGGCACTGCCTATGAGCGCAGCCGCGCTGGCGACGGCGGGTATGTTCTGGCTGCCGGCAGCGGTTGAAGTGGTCGTGGTGCTTGGCTTGTTCTTCGCGCTGGGCCTGAGCTCTCATGTTTCGGCGGAACGGCAGCTGAAGCGGATTCTTATGCGTGTTCCTGAAGCGTTTACCGACCCGGTCGTTGCGCTTACTTATACCCATCACTCAGGCCATGCGGCGCGTTTGGAAATGGCCTTGATCAGTGAGGACGCACGTTTGCGTACCGCGCTGACGCGTGTGTCGGATCTTGCCGTACAGGTCGAAAGCGCCTCGGCGCAAACGTCTATGCTCGCTAGCCAGACCGAGAACGACCTGCGCCAGCAACGCGGTGAGACCGACATGACGGCCACGGCGGTCACTCAGATGACGGCATCAATCACTGAAGTCGCCAGCCATGTGCAACAAACTGCAGCTGAAGCGAGCGCTGCTAATGGCCTGGCGAACGAGGGTGACCGGGTCGCAGCAAGTTCGCGCAAGGCCATGGAGTCGCTCGCGAACACCGTGACCAGTATCGGCAATGCGGTGAACGAACTCGCGGGCGAAACCCAGCAAATCATGTCGGCCGCCGGAATGATCCAGACCATCGCCGAACAAACCAATCTGCTGGCCCTTAACGCTGCGATCGAGGCCGCGCGCGCCGGCGAACAGGGCAGGGGGTTCGCCGTGGTTGCGGACGAGGTGCGGGCGTTGGCCAGCAAGACTCGAGAGTCGACCCAGCAGATCCAGGGCATCATCCAATCATTGACCACCAAGGCTGGCGAGGCGGTCGCGATCGCCCAGGTGGGTGACAAGGAAGCGGCGCAAGGACTGGCTCAGGTCATCGAGGCTCAGCAGGCGCTGCAAGGCATTCGTGAAGCGGTGAACCGGATCACCGGCATGAGCGAGCAAATGGCTGCCGCCGCGGAAGAGCAGGCGCATGTGGCGGAAGACATCGCACGGCAGGTTACCCATATCGCCGTAACCACCGACACGAATGCCGGCAAGGCGGACCTGACCATGCAACGTGGGCGCGAGCTGGAAGACGCCTCACGTGGATTGCGCGCGCTGGTTGAGCGCTTCAATCGCTAATCGCGCGTTGAAAGAATAAAAAAGCCCGGCAATTGGCCGGGCTTTTTGTGTCGGCGTGTCGCTTACTGCACTTCGACCGCGAGGCTGTCGGCGATCTTCTGTTGCCAGATTGCTGGGCCAGTGATGTGCACTGACTCGCCGTTGGTGTCGACCGCAACGGTGACAGGCATGTCCTGCACTTCAAACTCGTAGATGGCTTCCATACCCAGTTCGGCGAAGGCCAGTACCTTGGACTTCTTGATTGCCTGAGCGACCAGATAAGCCGCACCGCCGACCGCCATCAGGTAGACAGCCTTGTTGTCCTTGATCGCGTCGATGGCGATCGGGCCGCGCTCGGACTTGCCGATCATGCCCAGCAGGCCAGTGCTCTCAAGAATCTGACGGGTGAACTTGTCCATGCGCGTCGCGGTGGTCGGGCCAGCCGGGCCAACCACTTCGTCACCGACCGGATCGACCGGGCCGACGTAGTAGATGAAGCGACCCTTGAGGTCCACCGGCAGTTCTTCGCCCTTGTTCAGCATGTCGACCATGCGCTTGTGCGCGGCGTCGCGGCCGGTGAGCATCTTGCCGTTGAGCAGGACGGTCTCGCCCGGCTTCCAGCTCTGCACTTCTTCCGGGGTGATGGTGTCGAGGTTGACGCGGCGAGCGCTCGGGCCGGCTTCCCAGACGATCTCGGGGTAGGCATCCAGCGGCGGTGGGGTCAGTTCTGCCGGGCCGGAACCGTCAAGCACGAAGTGTGCGTGGCGGGTGGCGGCGCAGTTGGGGATCATGCACACCGGCAGCGAGGCGGCGTGGGTCGGGTAATCCATGATCTTCACATCGAGCACGGTGGTCAGGCCGCCGAGGCCCTGAGCGCCGATGCCCAGCTGGTTGACCTTTTCGAACAGCTCCAGACGCAGCTCTTCGATGCGGTTCTGCGGGCCGCGGGCTTTCAGCTCATGGATGTCGATCGATTCCATCAACACTTCTTTGGCCATCACCGCCGCTTTCTCGGCGGTGCCGCCGATACCGATGCCGAGCATGCCTGGCGGGCACCAGCCAGCGCCCATGGTTGGAACGGTCTTCAGTACCCAGTCGACGATGGAGTCGGATGGGTTGAGCATCGCCATCTTCGACTTGTTTTCCGAACCGCCGCCCTTGGCTGCGACGTCCACTTCCACCTTGTCGCCGGGGACGATGGAGTAGTGGATTACCGCTGGCGTGTTGTCTTTGGTGTTCTTGCGGGAACCTGCCGGGTCAGCCAGGATCGAAGCACGCAGAACGTTCTCCGGCAGGTTGTAGGCACGGCGAACACCCTCGTTGATCATGTCGTCCAGGCTCATGCTTGCGCCGTCCCAGCGTACGTCCATGCCCACGCGCACGAATACAGTGACGATGCCGGTGTCCTGGCAGATCGGCCGGTGGCCGGTCGCACACATCCGCGAGTTGATCAGGATCTGTGCCATGGAATCGCGGGCTGCTGGCGATTCTTCGCGCAGGTAGGCCTCGTGCATCGCCTGGATGAAGTCGACGGGGTGGTAGTAGGAGATGAACTGCAAAGCGTCAGCAACGCTTTGTATCAGGTCGTCTTGCTTGATCACGGTCATGCAGCGCGTCCTCTTGGCGGGGCGGAAACAGTGCGTATCGAGAAAGCGACCGACACGCTCAGTAAAAAATGCGCGGCAGTATAACCTGCCGTAGAGCAGGGAACACAGACGGACCAAAGGTGAAGGGATGCACTGCGGAAACTGGCATGACGCTGGCAGCGACACGGCGTTTCACGGAGGGCCGAGATGTCGGCTCCACATCGGCGCGAGCGCAATAGCAAAGGTCTTGTTGAAGATGATCGTCCGATGGCAGCGGTTTCTGGTGATGTTTTCTCATACTGTCGATACAGCTGCATATAGGTTTTTTACAACGCGCAGCGTAAAGTGTGACGAATTGCCACTATGGGATGGATTCCATGCGCGCTAGTCGTGACGAAAGCGAACAGCAAGCGCTGCAGTTATTGGTGACCAAGCGCTTCGGCATGGCGGCCGCCACCTACGGTCTGGCATTGCTGCTCACCTGGATTACTGTGGCTGCCGGTTTCTACCAGGCTCCGGTCGAGACGGCGGTGGCGGGGTCGGTGATGATTGCGGCCAGCCAGTTAACCTTTTTCTGGGTCTTCTATCGCGGCCACAACCTGCGCTTTCGCGACCCCAGCCTGACCGAACCACAAGTGCTGGTTGCCCTGGTCTGGCTGACCTTCTTTTTGTTCAATCTCGGCGATAACCGTGGATCGTTGCTGGTGCTGTACGTGCTGGTGCTGATGTTTGCCGTGTTCCTCCAGCCAAAAATCTTCGTTCGTTATGCCGTGCTGGCGCTCTTCAGCTTCGTCGGTATGGTGTATTTCGATGCGCAAATGGGTCACCTGAATGACCCGCAGACGGCACTGCTGCAGACTGGCGTGCTGCTGGTGACCCTGGTCTGGATGTGCTTGTTCGTCAGCTATGTCTACAGGTTGCGCCAGCGTATGCGTCAGCGCCGCTTTGCCCTGCAGGCTCACCAGGAAACGCTGCGCGGCATGATGCGGCAGCTGGAAGACCTGGCCTCGACCGATGAGCTGACGGGTCTCTACAACCGCCGACACTTCCTGCGCAAGGCGGAAGCCGAGCTGAGTCGGCTACGGGCAGGGCATCAGTCCGGCCTGGCGCTGATCGATCTCGACTATTTCAAACGGGTCAACGACCTGCATGGACATGCGGTGGGTGATCGGGTGTTGCAAACCTTTGCGTCCGTGGCTCGGTCCTGTCTGCGAGACGACGACATATTGGCTCGCTACGGTGGTGAAGAGTTCGTTCTATTGTTGCCGAACACCGATGCCGAGCAATTCAGCGCTTGTTGCGAGCGCTTGCGCGAAGCTTTCGCCAATGCCCCGCTGCCGGAAGGGGCTAAGCAGGCTGGTCATTTGAGCCTCTCGGTCGGCTTGACCCTGCTTCGTGAAGGCGACGATCTGGATGAATCCTTGCAGCGCGCCGACGATGCGCTGTACCGAGCCAAGGGAAATGGTCGAAATCGGTGCGAGACCAGCTGGGCTGCGGTGAATGCCTGAGATCACCCACGGGGAGCGGACCTGGCGGGTGGCGAAGGGCAGCAATCTGCTTGATGCGCTCAATGATGCCGGCCTGAACGTACCCTTCAGCTGCCGAGCGGGCAGTTGCCATGCCTGCCTGGTGCGCTGCCTGCAAGGGGAACCGCAGGATGCCCGCCCGCAGGCACTCGACGTTGCCAGGCGCTTGGAAGGCTGGCGGCTCGCTTGCCAATGCAGTGTGGCGGAAAACCTCGATGTTGCGATTTTCGATCCGGCGCGCGAAGGTCTGCCGGCGCGAGTGGTCGGGCACGACTGGCTGGACGACCGGGTTTTGCGGTTGCGCCTGCTGCCCACCGCACGACCGCTGCGCTACCAGTCGGGTCAGCATGTGCTGTTGTGGAGTAACCATGGAGTCGCCCGGCCCTATTCATTGGCAAGCGTACCCTGGGAAGACCGCTGGCTTGAGTTTCACCTTGATTGTCGGCACAACGGTGCCTTCTGCGATGTGGCGCGTACGCTGACCGTCGGTGACACTCTGCACTTGAGCCAACCGCATACCGGCGCGCTGCGCTACGAGCCCGAATGGCAGGCGAGGCCTTTACTGTTGTTGGCTGCCGGGACGGGACTTGCCCCGCTCTGGAGCCTGATGCGAGAAGCGCTGCATCAGGAGCACAAGGGACCGATCCGTTTGCTGCACTTCTGCCGTGGAGCCTCCTATCTGCAAGGGCCGCTCGAAGCGCTTGCCGAGGCGAATAGCAACCTGAGCATCGAATACGTCGATAGGGGGCATACAGGCAGCCGTCTGCAGTCGCTGCGCGCCACATCGCGTCAGGAGATCGCTCTGATATGCGGTGGAAGCGGCTTTGTCGAAGACTGCGCAAAGCGCATGTTCCTAGCGGGGCTGCCGCGGGGGCAGGTATTGAGTGACGCCTTTCTTACCCGCCAGTTCGGGGCATAACGAACCGCAGCAGGCATAGACCTTCTTTAATTGGGAACGGCGCGCCAGGCCGCGCTGACCGGCAGCTGGCGCGCCGCGCCAATCAGGTCAACGAATCGCCCACACGCAGAATCTTCATGGTGTTGGTGCCTCCGGTGCCGTGGTAGGTGTCGCCCTTGGTCAGGATCACCCAGTCGCCAACATTGACGATGTTGCGTTTGAGCAACTCGTCCACAGCCGACTGGCTGACCTTGTCGGCGGGCAGGGCTGCCGGGTCGAAGGGGATGGTTTGCACGCCGCGGAACATGGCGACACGCGCCTGAGTGTCGCGATGGGGCGAAAAGGCGAAGATAGGTACTGACGAGCGAATCCGCGACATGATCAGCGGGGTGTAGCCGCTTTCGGTCAGGCTGATGATCGCCTTGACACCGGGGAAGTGGTTCGCCGTGTACATCGCGGCCAGGGCGGTGCTTTCGTCGCTGCGCTCGAAGCGCTGACCAAGACGATGGCCCGACTTGATACTGGTCGGATGCTTCTCGGCACCGACGCATACGCGCGCCATGGCCTTGATGGCTTCGACCGGGTACTCGCCCGCGGCGCTTTCGGCCGAGAGCATCACTGCGTCGGTGTAGTCGAGCACGGCGTTGGCTACATCGGACACTTCGGCGCGAGTCGGCATCGGGTTCTGAATCATCGACTCCATCATCTGGGTCGCGGTGATCACCACCTTGTTGTTGCGGCGCGCATGCAGAATGATCTTTTTCTGAATGCCTACCAGCTCGGCATCGCCGATTTCCACGCCCAGATCGCCACGCGCGACCATCACGCCATCACTGGCGCGGATCAGGCCATCCAGCGCTTCGTCATCGGCGACGGCTTCGGCACGCTCGATCTTGGCGATCAGCCAGGCGCTCGAGCCGGCTTCGTCGCGCAAGCGCCGAGCCAGTTCCATGTCAGCCGCGTCACGCGGGAAAGAGACGGCGAGATAGTCCAGGTTCATGTCGGCGGCCAGCTTGATGTCGGCCTTGTCCTTGGCCGTCAGCGCCGGTGCGGTCAGGCCACCGCCACGACGGTTGATGCCCTTGTTGTCCGACAGTGGCCCGCCGATCAGCACGGTGCAGTGCAGTTCGTCGGCCGTGGTGGCGTCCACGCGCATGACCACGCGGCCATCGTCGAGCAGCAGTTCATCACCGACGCTGCAGTCTTTCACCAGATCCGGGTAATCGATCCCGACCACTTCCTGGGTGCCGGCATCACGGGGGTGGGTGACCGAGAAGCGAAAGCTGTCGCCTTCGGCCAGCTCTATGCGCTTGTTGGTGAACTTGGCGATACGGATCTTCGGCCCCTGCAGATCACCGAGCAGCGCGACGAAGCGACCGTGCTTCGCGGCAATGTCCCGTACCAGCTGCGCGCGTGCGCGGTGCTCATCCGGCGTCCCGTGGGAAAAATTCAGGCGGGCCACATCGAGCCCGGCAACGATCATTTTTTCCAGCACCTCTGGCGAACTGCTGGCTGGACCCAGAGTGGCGACGATTTTGGTACGGCGCGAGATCATTCAATGCTCCTTTTTCAGAATGGCGGCGAGGCTACTATGCCGGGCGGCTGTAGTCATTGTTGGGCTGCACTACTCTTTTGGCAGTGGCCTGGCGGGTGTTCAAGCGACGTTCGGCAGCCGAACGGGCTGTAGTTTTTTTGCTGACGGTCGATACGCCAGCATCGGAGGAACCACCTATGCGCACACTGTTCATCATCTTTCTGGCCACCCTCAGCGTAGGCTGCAGCAGCAGAAATGCGCTCGATCGCCATCTCGATATGGCCTACAAGCAATACGAGCTGGGTGATTGCGGCCAGGTCATGCTCGAGCTGTCCCAGGCTGAACGCCGCAGCCGGCCACGGGATAATCTTCAGCCGGAAATGTCGCTATTGCGTGGGCAATGCCTGGAACGTCAGGGCCTGTTTGTCGATGCGGCGCAGACCTACCAGTTCATTCAGTCGCGCTACCCGGCCAGCGAATACGCTTTTCGCAGTCGCGCCAGGCTGGAGACGCTGCGTCAGTTGGGGCACTATCAGCCCGAGGAACGGGTGGTGACCCGCGCCGTCAAACCCTGAAACGAGAGCCCGGTCATTGCGACCGGCAGGAAAGGATCCCATGCGTATCGCATTTCTGATCGTCAGCGTTTTGTTGACCCCGCTGGCGACGGCCGACATTTACCGCTGGGTCGATCCGGGAGGCAACGTGCATTTCAGTGCGAAGCCGCAGCCTGGCGCTGAGCAGGTCGAGGTCCGGCCGCAGGTGGTCGACAGAGACGATGCGACCCGGGAACGCCAGGTGCGCACGGAGCGCTTCTTCGAGGCTCGCCGGGAGGAACAGGAGGCGGCCAGGTTGGCAGCGAGCGCCAGGCAGGGGCAGCGTGAGCAGGAGTGCCTGCAGCTGCGCGATCGCTTATCGAGGCTGTCTCAGGGCGGGCGCTACTTCAGTGCCGATGCAAAGAGTGGGCGGGTCTACTACAGTGATGAAGAAATAGGGGCGGCGCGGCGGCAGTTGGCCAGTCGTATCAGTCAGATCTGCCGCTGAAGGCCGGACACGGCAGCAGCGATAATACTTGGCGGCAGGCCCGCATCCGATGGACATGCATAATCAGCGCAGTATTCAGCGGCACCAGTTGCCGTATTACCTCAACGTGTTCAACCGTTTCTCGGACAAGCCCTTGGGTTTCATTGGCAACCTGTCCGAGACAGGGCTGATGTTGATCAGCCCCTATCCGATGATGACCGACGTACGTTTCGATATGCGCCTGAAAATTCCCGGGCAGCATAGCCAGCTGCGCTATATCGATTTCAGTGCCGTCTGCCGCTGGTCGCGTGAGGACGTCACGCCCGGCAGTTTCGACTCCGGTTTCGTGTTTGCCTCACCGCCGCGTGAGATTCGTGAAATGATCGATGCGCTGCACCACTACTTCAGTTTTCGTCCCATGCAGCATATCCCGCCAGCGCGTCTGCCCCGTATCGAATCAGCCGGGAACAAGTCCGCCGACCAGGATTGCTGCAAAGGCAGCTGAACCTACGCGACCTGGCCAAGCGTGCAACGATTGATCGCTTTCCACAGCAACTTCTGAAAACCGGTTACAGCACTCCGCCTTTCTTCCAGGCCAGGTAGCGGCTGATCAGCGCTGGTCCGACCTCGTGCGGGCGGGCATCGAGCACTGGCACGCCATGGGCGACAAGCTGTTCATGAAGCTTGCCGCGGGCATTGAGGTAGTCGAGTGTTCCGCAATAATCGAGGGCTTGCTGAAAGGTATCGACGGGCTGTTGACGTAACCTGTCCAGAACCGGCTCGCGCAGGCTAACGATCAGTACACGGTGGCGGCGGGAAAGTCGCTGGACTGCTCCGAGCAGCTCTTCGTCGTCTTCGTCGCGCAGGTTGCTCACGATGATCACCAGTGCGCGGCGTTTCTGCAGGGCCAGGACATCGTTGATGGCAAGGGCGAAATCGGCTGGTCGCTGCGTATTGACCAGGTCATAAACACCGTTGAGCAACGCATTGAGTTGCGTCTGACCTTTGGCGGGAGCGAAGAAGCGCCGTTGCTCGGTGGCAAAGGTATAGAGTCCCAAAGCGTCGCCCTGGCGCAGCGCGACATAGCCCAGCAGCAGGCTGGCATTGAGCGCATGATCAAAGTGCGTAAGCGGGCCGTCCTGGCTGCGCATCCGTCTGCCGCAATCGAGCATCAGCAGGATCTGCTGGTCCCTGTCGTCCTGATACTCCCGGACGATGGGCGTGCGGTTGCGTGCCGTGGCCTTCCAGTCGATCTGCCGCAGGGTGTCGCCTTCCTGGAATTCGCGTAGCTGGTGAAAGTCCATGCCAAGCCCCCGCCTCGGCTGCTGGCGCACGCCCAGGCGGCTCAGCCAGCGGTCCACCGCCATCAGTGGCGCACCATGCAGCTGGGTAAAATCGGGATAGACCCGGGTCTGCGATTGCAGCGGCAGTAGGCGCCGCTCTCGCCACAATCCCAGAGGGCTGAACAAGCGAATCTCGCAATGCTCGAAATGAAAGTGCCCGCGGCGCGTCGGCTGCAGACGGTAGCTGAGCTGGCAGAACTGCCGCGCAGGCAGCAGCAACTGCTGTGGCAGTACCTGCATGTCCAGCCCCGCAGGCACATGGTCGAAAATCTCGGCACGCATGGCGCGCGTCAGTGGGTGTCGAATCTCGAGCTGAACTTCATGCCAGCGGCCCAGCGCAAGGTTGCCGGCCAGTACGCGCCGCAGCCCTGGGGAAGGCAGGCGGTGCAGATGCAAGGCGTCAAGCGTCGCAACCAGACCCAGACATAGCAACAGACCCCACCAGGCCGTACGGATAGCCGACGGCACGGTGTTTTCGAGCGCCGCCGCGGTACCCAGCAAAAGCCCAAGGCAAAGCAGAGCGGCCAGGGCGTAGAGCAATCGACGTGACGGATTCATCGAAGCGCTCGCATGCCGATGGGCGTCACAGGCGCGGTGCCGCGATCTGCTCCAGCAGCTGTTGGAGCAGCTGGTCCACCGAAGTGCCTTCGATGTCGAGTTCGGGCGAGAGTCTGACCCGATGCCGCAACACGGCCAGGGCGCAGCCTTTTACATCGTCAGGGACGACAAAATCGCCGCCGCGCAACAAGGCGCGTGCACGGGCGCAGCGCACCAGCGCGATCGACGCTCGTGGCCCCGCGCCCAGCGCCAAGCCGGGCCAGCTGCGCGTGGCTCGGGCCAGCCGAACGGCATAGTCGAGCACCTGGTCGTCCAGCGGTAGGTCGCTGGCGATTTTCTGCAGCGCCTGGACATCTTTCGCCTGCAGCAGGACGCGCAAGCCACTGACGTCAAGAATGTCAGTGCGCACCGAGCGAGTAACCTGGCGAACCAGCGTCAATTCCTCGTCCGCCTGCGGGTAGTCCATGCGCAGCATCAGCATGAAGCGGTCGAGCTCGGCTTCCGGCAACGGGTAGGTGCCTTCCTGCTCAATGGGGTTCTGCGTGGCCATGACCAGGAACGGCTGGGGTGCAGCGAGGGCGCGGCCTTCAAGGGTGACCTGACGCTCCTGCATGACTTCCAGCAACGCCGCCTGGGTCTTGGCGGGCGCACGATTGATCTCGTCGGCCAACAGCAGGTTGGTGAACACCGGGCCCTTGCGCAACTTGAACTGTTCGCAGGCCATGTCGTAGATCGCATGGCCGGTTATGTCGCTGGGCATCAGGTCCGGCGTGAACTGGATACGCGCGAAGTCACCTCCAAAGCAGCGCGCCAATGCCCGGACCAATAACGTCTTGCCTAGACCCGGCACGCCTTCGACCAGAACGTGACCACCGGCGATCAGCGCTGTGAGCAACCCGTCAACGACGTCGTGCTGGCCGATCACGGCTTTGTGCAGCTCGTGGCGTAGCGCCTGGGCGAGCTGACTGGCACGTTGGCGCTGGTTGTTCGGCGGCGCGTCTGGATTGACACTGTTCGGATCCGTGGGTAAGTCACTCATAAGCTGTTCCTGAGGCTTTGCAGGTGGGCAACCTGGCGGGTGAATTCGGTGGCGCTGACGGGTTTGTTCGATGGCGGCTGCATGGCCTGCGAGACAGCTCCGGAGGTGGTCTGGCTGATCGCTGCCAGTACCTGGCACTGTTCAACCTGTCCGAGGGTTTTAAAGCCCGGGTGGCGTCGCTGCGCCTGTCGTCGGATATCGTCTTGCAGGTTGCTAAGTAACTGTCGTTGTCCGGCCCTGCGATATAAGAAATCGGCACTGCCACGCAGGTGCTCTTGCAGCCGCCGGCGATTCCGTTTGACCGGCACTATCAACGGGCCCTGTCGCTGCGCCACATGCCAGAGCGTGGCGAGCAGCATCAGTAGCAGCGCCGCCAGTGCTTCGGGGAAGTAACGCAGCAACCGTTGCAGCAGATCATCATGTTCGGTGCGATAGATCAGCGTTACGTCGCGGTCTTGGGTGAGGTACCACAGCAGCCAGGCATGGTCGTATTGGGCAATGGCATCGTTTTGCCAGATCCAGCTGTCGGTCAGGGCCGTGATCAGGCCGTCCCCATGCTGCAGTTGCAGCATATGCGTCGCGCTGGCGCTGTTGGC
Source organism: Pseudomonas sp. 9Ag (assembly GCF_902506445.1). NCBI lineage: Bacteria > Pseudomonadati > Pseudomonadota > Gammaproteobacteria > Pseudomonadales > Pseudomonadaceae > Pseudomonas > Pseudomonas sp. 9Ag. Next base: position 3,310,725 of record NZ_LR733836.1, on the reverse strand, counting down.
CCATGCGTGCGCGCTGCCGCCGGCGTCATAGAGGTGATAGTGGGTATCAAAGGCGAGATAGGCGGGGGCATCCTCGTTCTCCAGATAGAGGCGAGTCAAAGCAGGGCGCTTCTCGGCGTTGGCGGCGGCATCAGCGGTATGGCTGTCATCGAGGTTCTCGTTTGCCTCGTGCTGCTGAAGGTTCAGCGCATCGAGCAGCAAGTCGCCGCTGCTTCCGCTATTTTCGTCCCATATACGCTCAGCAACAAATACCAGGTGGCCACCTTGATCGACCCAGCGCAACAGGCGTTCAGCCTGGCCGGGCGTCATGTTGCTGCGCTCGCCTAGCAGCAACAGCACCTGTTGATTGCTTTCGGACTCGGCGAGGCCACCGAGGCCTTGTGCATGATCGACGGCGCGCCCCTGGTCGATCAGGAAACGCTCTGCGGCCAGGTACGGATTGCTGCGTACCTCCGGTGCGGGGCCATGCTCGATCGTTTCCTCATAGGGCGTCGCCTTGCTCAGGGCAAAAAGCAGCAACAGCCCAAGCAGCAACCCGCTCGCAGCAAGCAGAAAGAACCGACGTGGCCTGCTCATGCGAGCCGCTCACTGCCGAACAGTGCGCGCCAGTGCTCGCACAGCTCGTCGCGGGCCCTCTCGGGTGGAAGCTGATGTCCGTAGGCCAGGCGCAGCCAGTGGCGCGTCAAGGCTTCGGCGTACTCAAGCAACTCTGGCCGAGCTTCCAGCCGCAGCAGTTCGAGTATTTCTCCCTCGGTATGCGAACTCTTCAATGGCAGTTGCTGTTCGTGCAGCAGGCGGCTGAGAAAGGCCCGGTAGAGCAGGCCAAGCGCTTCGCGTGGGTGCTGGTGCCAGAGCCGCTGTACCTCGGCGACAACGTCCGCCGGAATGCTTTCGGGTTGCAGGTCAAGCCCGAACAGTACGGCAGGCGTTGTTTGGCGCTGTCTGATCCGCAACTGGCCAGGTGTCGCGTATAGCTTGAGCCACTCACGGTAGCGCCACAGCAGCCAACCAGTCAGGCCGAACAGGGCGGCCCAGAGGAACACTTCGATCATGCTTGCGAGTGTGTCGGGGCGCTGGGTCAGCAGGTCGCTGCGCAGCAGTCGCTCCAGTAGACGTGCCAGCCAACCCGGCTCGCCACTGGATTCTTCCGTGAAGCGCCAGCGGGTCACGGTCTCGCGGTTTCGGAAGGGCGGCTGGTCAAGCAATTCATCAATCCGTTCACTGGCTTCTTTGCTGGTCAAGGGCTGCTTGAGCAGGCGATTACTGTCTGGGCCGGAGGCCTCGATCGCTTGCGTCGTTCCCTCTGCGCCAGTAGCGGCGAGTGCCATCTCGGGTGGCGATAACAACCACAGGCCCAGCCCCACCAGCAGCACTGGCAGCAACGACTTCATGCGTGTCTGCAAGCGGCGAAACGTCAGTTCGATATCCCAGGCCTCTAGCGTAGTGCGGCGATTGAGGTAAAGACTGAAACCGCTGGCGACATAAATTGGCTCCCAGACCACCAGCACCAAGGCATAGAGCAGGTTGGAAAGGTGTTCGAACCACAGCCAATCGCCGCTCATGCCGAGCAGGTCTTGCCAGTTCCAATCCGCCAACATCTGCTGTGGGATGAGCATATACATCAGCGCCAGAGCACCAAACCACAGCCCCATCTCCAGATGCATGCCCACCAGGGTCAGCCAGGATGCGGCCCGGCTGTCCCGTTGTCCGAGGACCGCGAGGCGCTGCTGACGAGCCGAGCCGGCCAGTTGCTCGAGCTGCAGCACCGGCAGATCGAAACTGCGAGTCACGCTGAAGCGGCGCCATGTCACGCTGGAAAACCACTGGGGACGCAGCAGGGGTGGCAGAGTCGTGATGCTCTGGCGCAGCGACGGTGTGTCGCCGAACAGTGCTCGCGACAGGATGAACAGAGGCAGCCGTTCATAGAGCGGCTTGAACCACCAGAACAGCAACAACGAGAGCGTCGGGTGTTGCCAGAACAACAGACTGAACAGGGCGAAAATCGGCAACGTCACGAGCGCCCAGCTGCCCATCAGCAATGCAGCATGACGCCGTGCTAACAGAATGCCGAGATCCAGCGCCTCCCACGCGGTGCGGGGGCGGATCGCCATGCTGGCGTCATTCAGGCGCATGGAAATGTCGCCCGCTCCGCGTCAAATAGACCCCGACCAGTAGCCACAACAGAACGCCAACGGCGTATTTGACGGGGGCTGGGGGATAAGTCATCGAGGACCAGTAGGCCTCGATAAAGGCTGCGATCAAGAGAAACAGCGTGGCGCCGACAATCAGCCTCACTGCTGTGGCGGCTGCCAGGCGCAATGCCTCGCTGCGTGTTCGACGGCCGGGTGCGACAAGGGCAGCACCCAGTTTCAACCCGGCAGCGCCCGCCAATGTGATCGCCGTCAGTTCGAACGCGCCATGTCCAATAACGAATGACCAGAACGGCTGATCGTAGCCGATGCCGGTCAGGTGGCCGGCAATGGCGCCGATGATCAAGCCGTTGAACAACAGATAGAACAGGCTGCCAAGGCCGAAGAGCAGGCCACCCGCAAAAGTCTGGAAAGCGATGCCAATGTTATGCATCACGTAGTAACCGAACATGACCCAGTCGTCAGCGGACCCACGCTCGCCGAAGCGGCCGAGACGACTGGCGTCAGGGTCGTACATGGCTTCCATTTCTGCGATCTGTTCCGGGCTGATGAGGCTGTAGACCAACTCCGGAAAGGCCAGCACCAGCGCAGCCATGCCCAGCAGGCTAAGGTAGAAAATCAGACTCGCGGCTGCCAGATAGCGCCACTCTGTGCGGACGAGTCTGGCAAAACCGCCAAGAAAGAAACCGAGCAGGCGACCACCCAACGGGCTTCGGTGGCGATACATCTGATGGTGCCCGCGCTGAGCCAGCAGCTGCAGACGCTCGACGAAGCGCATGCTGTAACCGCGCGACTGTGCCAGAGCCAGCTGCTGGCAAAGCCGTCGATAGGCGGCCGGAAAGCCAGCGACTGCTTCTGGCGCACGGCCTTTGCCGCGCTCCAATGTTTCGAGCATTTCTTCGAACGCCTGCCATTCCGCCTGGTGCCGGGTTTCGAACTGGCTTTGCTTCATATCGGACCCACCAGGTTTCGGGCGATGCCGTGGATTCGGGCTTCCGCCTGAGTGGGTTCGAGCTGCAGCGGCTCGGCCAGGATTGAAGCCAGTTCGAGCCGCCTTTGCGCCGTGAGCGTCGAATGGCGCTCGGCAAAGGCGATCAGCGCTTGCTGCTCAGCCAGTGTAAGCGGTAGCGGGGGCGTTACTGCTTCAGCTGCTGGCAGGTCTGGTGCGCTGACGTTGCGCTCGCGGTACACCACCATGGTGCCCGCGGCGAGGTCGCCCAAGCGCTTGAACGATGGGTGCCAGAGACAGCAGAGAGCCCCGAGGAAATAGCCGAACGGCAGCATGTCGACGAAGCGCAGCAGATTGCGTGTCAGGGAGGAAGCCCAACCGACCGGCGTGCCGTCATCATGGATAACGCGCAGCCCCAGCCATTGCTTGCCCGGGGTGCGGCCCTGGTTCAGCACTTCGAACAACACCATGTACCACCATTGCACCAGAAACAGCAGCAGCGCCCCAACACCCATGCCGAACTTGCCTAGCAACGTGAACGCAAAACCCAAAGCCGCCAATAGCGCGCCCCGTATCAGCAGATCCAGTGCAAATGCCAAGGCGCGAGGGACCAGACCGGCTGGATGGAGCAACAAATCGATACCTTCCGGCGTTTCGACGCGGTGCGTGTTATCCAGCAAGGCGGTGGCTGAAGAGGCGGATTGCACGGCTCTGGCTCGTAAATGGGGGGCTGGATGCTATGCGCAGATTGCGTACCGAGCAACGCCTGGCGGAAGCGGTACTGCTGAATGAAACCATTGGATGAGATCTGCGGCCATAACCGGCTTGGCACTTTGATTGATGCGCCAGCGGATTATTTACGTCAGCACTCAATCCTACCTGCACCAGGCGCCGGACCCTTCGGTAAGGGCGAGTCTGGCGCGTTAGACTGTGGGCGACAATCGAGAAGGAAGCTCCCTTGACCTCCAGCATCTTCTGGTACGACTTCGAAACAACCGGCGTATCGCCTCGCTGTGACCGGCCTGTGCAAGTGGCCGGTATACGCACCACCGAGGCGCTGGAGGAAGTTGGCGAACCGCTGAACATCTATTGCAGGCTGAGCGACGACATCCTCCCGCATCCCGCGGCGTGCCTGGTCACGGGTATCACACCTGCCACGCTGGCGGAAAAAGGCCTGTGCGAGGCCGAGTTCGTGGCCCGGTTGCATCATGAACTGGCGGTGCCAGGCACCTGTGGCGCGGGTTACAACAGCTTGCGCTTCGATGATGAAGTGCTGCGCTACAGTCTCTATCGCAACTTCTTCGATCCCTATGCGCGTGAATGGCAGGGCGGTAATAGTCGCTGGGACCTCATTGATCTGGTCCGCACTGCTTACGCCTTGCGGCCGGAAGGCATCGTCTGGCCGGAAGAGGAGGGGCGAGTCACATTGAAACTGGAGCGGCTCAGTGCTGCCAATGGACTCGAGCACCTGAATGCCCATGATGCATTGTCCGATGTTCGGGCAACGATTGCCTTGGCTCGCCTGATTCGCACGCGTCAACCGCGTCTCTATGACTACCTCTACAAGCTACGCCGTAAACATGCGGTGATCGAACAAGTCCAGCTGCTCAAACCAATGGTGCATGTATCGGGTCGGTTTTCCGCAGCGCGTCATTTTCTATCGGTGGTCTTGCCGCTGGCCTGGCACCCTCGCAACCGTAATGCACTGATCGTCTGTGACTTGAATGCCGACTGCGCGCCGCTGTGGGAAGAGCAGGCCGAGGCTATTCGTGAACGGCTCTATACCCGTCGGGAAGACTTGGGCGAGAAACTTCCGATTCCCTTGAAACTCGTGCACATGAACCGCTGCCCCGTGCTGGCACCCATGAGCGTCCTGCGGCCATCGGATATTGCGCGGCTGGGACTGGATATCCAATGTTGCGAGGCGAAAGCGGCCGAGTTACGTGGGCGCGAACCGGAGTGGAGCTGGAAGCTTGCCGACATCTACAAGGAGGATGTCTTCGCGGGTTCGTCCGATCCGGAGCAGCAGTTGTATGACGGCTTTTTCAATGATCGCGACCGGCGACTGTGCGAGCAGGTACGAAGTACTTCGCCGCTTTCGACAGGCGCCGCACTGCCGTTTGATGACCCGCGCTTGCCAGAGCTGCATTTCCGCTATCGCGCGCGTAACTTTCCCGAGTGTTTATCAGCCACCGAAGCCGAGCAGTGGCATGCCTTCTGCCGGCAGCGCTTGATGAAACCTGAGTTCGGCGCGCCGAACACCTCGGAGCAGTTTGAACATGCTGTGCAGGCTTTATTGCCATCAACCACGCCCGAACAAGCGTGTCTTTTGCAGCAATGGTTAATACATGTTCGCGGATTACGCGAACGTTACATGTTCTGAAAATGCTTAGCCGGGAAATAAAAAGCCATCTGACGCAACATGACTGCGTCAGATGGCTTTGGGGTGCGGCGTAAAACTTAGCCCAACAGAGTGGCCCAGCTTTCAACCTCGTCGGAACCCCATTGTGCTTTCCACTCTTTCAGCGTCTTGTGATTGCCGCCTTTGGTTTCAATCACTTCACCGTTGTGAGGGTTCTTGTACTGCTTGACGCGACGGGCGCGTTTGGTTGCAGCGGGGGTTTTGGATGCGCGTTGCGTCTTGTTGCTGCGGGCATCGGGATCGAGCAGAGCGATAATGTCGCGAAGGGACTTCTGATATTCGCCCATCAGCTCGCGCAGTTTGCCTTCAAACTCGAGTTCCTTTTTCAGCTTGTCATCTTCGGACAAGGATTTCAGGCGCTCCTGTAGTTCCTTGATAGCTTCTTCAGTAGCGCGGTATTCGTTGATCAGCGACATGTCACTTCCTTGGTATAGGTTTGAACGCAAGTGACAGCAATCATAGACAGCTGCTGCAGACAAGTAAATGTTGCTCTGAACAAAGTTTACTCAGTTTGTTTCATTGTGGTGCGTTAGGCGCGCTGAGGTGCAGTTAAACGTAGCCAGGGTGAACTACTGCACATAACGAAGCATGCGACGGACCACGTCAGGCTTATTTATGCCGTCCCGGTATTTGAATACGCAGTTCCGCAACCCGTTGCGGTGTGCGTTTCCTTTGCTCGTTGGCGCCTTTCCAGCAACTTGAACCCAGGAAATGTTAAGGCTTCAATCATGGTTTTTTACAAATCAGCTGATTCGCACCCTGCGGCGTGTGTCGACAGTAGAGGCGTGCCATGCTCCGGCTTGAATAATTTGGTGGTGCTTTTCTTCGCTGCGCTAGAATGCCGGGTCTTTATGAGTAAGCCGGAGTTAACTTAAGAATGCGCACTTTCAGGCTGGTTATCGCCTGTCCCGACGGCGTCGGCATTGTGGCCAAGGTCGGTAATTTCCTAGCGACCTACAACGGCTGGATCACCGAGGCCAATCACCACTCTGATCATCAGAGTGGCTGGTTCTTCATGCGGCATGAGATTCGGGCCGACTCGCTGCCTTTTGATCTCGATGGCTTTCGCCAGGCGTTTGCGCCAATAGCGCGCGAGTTTTCCATGGAATGGCGCATCACCGACTCTGCCCAGCGCAAGCGAGTCGTGCTGATGGCCAGCCGCGAGTCGCACTGCCTCGCCGACCTGCTGCATCGTTGGCACAGTGGGGAACTGGACTGTGACATTCCTTGCGTGATCTCTAATCACGACGATCTGCGCAGTATGGTCGAATGGCATGGCATTCCGTATTTCCATGTCCCCGTGCAGCCGGGGCGCAAGGAAGAAGCTTTCGCCGAGGTGTCGCGCCTGGTACGCGAGCAGCACGCTGACGCCATCGTGTTAGCGCGCTACATGCAAATTCTGCCGGCTGAGCTTTGCGAGGAATATGCGCAACGGGTGATCAATATCCATCACAGCTTTCTGCCGTCGTTCGTCGGTGCAAAACCTTACCACCAGGCCTCGCTGCGAGGGGTCAAACTCATAGGTGCGACTTGCCACTATGTGACTGAAGAGCTTGATGCCGGGCCGATCATCGAGCAGGACGTAGTGCGCGTCAGCCATAGAGACAGCATCGAGGACATGGTTCGGCTGGGCAAGGACGTGGAAAAGATGGTGCTGTCCCGTGGTTTGCGCTATCACCTAGAAGAGCGGGTGCTGGTGCATAGCAACAAGACGCTGGTATTCAACTGATCCATCGTTATTGGCGCGGGAGGCGAGATGAGCGACCCACTGGACAAGGCTGGCGCGAAAGCGCTGCCGATCATCGGTAGCGGTTGTACTCAACGCTACGATCCGGACCGGCTGGGCCCCGACCTGGGCACCGATTTCCCAGGTGCCGAAGCGCTCTGGGAGCGGCATGTGGAGGCGCTCGATGCCTCTGTTGTCGATGGCGATTGCAACGTTGTGGTCGGCGCTGAAACCAGCGGCTCGAAGGCCGGCTGATTGACGTTGCCGGATACTCCATTGTTCTATTCGAGGCCTGCGGATGAAACAGACAAACTGCCTGGTACTGGGTGCTGACGCGACGGGCGAGCCGAACTCCCACCCGCTGCATCTGGCCAACCGACACGGTTTGATCGCCGGCGCTACAGGCACCGGCAAGACCGTAACCTTGCAGCGCCTCGCTGAGCAATTCAGCGAGGCTGGCGTCGCGGTTTTCGCAGCCGATATCAAAGGTGACTTGTGTGGCCTGGGCGCGGCTGGCGAGCCGCAAGGAAAGATCGCCGAGCGGATCGCCAGCATGCTTTGGCTCGACCATCGACCCCAGGCCTATCCGGTGATTTTGTGGGACGTGCACGGTGTGAGCGGTCATCCGCTGAGGACCACGCTGACAGAGATGGGCCCCTTGCTGTTGGGCAATCTGCTGGAGCTGAGCGACAGCCAGCAGGCAGCACTCTATGCCGCATTCAAGGTCGCTGATCGTGAAGCGCTGCTGTTGCTCGACCTGAAAGACCTCAAGGCCTTGCTTGCGCATCTGAAAAAACACCCTGAGGTGCTCGGTGACGATGCGGCCTTGCTAACCAGCGCATCGTCCCAGGCGCTGTTACGGCGACTGGCAACGCTGGAGCAGCAAGGTGCCGAGGCGCTGTTTGGTGAGCCGGCTCTGGCGCTTGAGGACATTCTGCAGCCTGCAAGCGACGGGCGTGGACGGATCCACCTGCTTGACGCCAGCCAGCTCGTCCATCAGGCCCCCAAAGTCTATGCGACCTTTCTGCTGTGGCTGTTGGCTGAGCTGTTCGAACAGCTTCCCGAGCGCGGTGACGCTGATCGACCACTTCTCGCGCTGTTCTTCGACGAAGCGCATCTGCTGTTCAGCGGCACCCCGAAAGCATTGCAGGACAGGTTGCTGCAAGTAGTCAGGCTGATTCGCTCGAAGGGCGTTGGCGTCTATTTCGTAACCCAAAGCCCCACAGACCTGCCGGATGATGTGCTGGCTCAGTTGGGCCTGCGCATACAGCACGGACTCAGGGCCTACACGGTCAAGGAGCAGAAAGCGCTGCGTGCGGTGGCGGACGGTTTCCGCGCCAACCCAGCGTTTTCATCGCTGGACACTTTGTCCAGTCTGGGAACCGGCGAAGCGCTGGTCGGTGGCCTCGAGGATAGAGGCATGCCGTCGATGGTACAGCGTGTTGCGGTCGCGCCGCCTCAGTCGCGGGTCGGGCCGCTGACCGAGCGCGAGAGACACGACCTGATCGCCAGCTCACCCCTGAGAGGACGTTACGACAGACCGGTCGATCGTGAATCTGCTTACGAAATATTGCTCGAACGGGCAAAGCAGGCTTCCGAGGACCAGCCACAAGCGAAGAGCGATGTGTCAAAAAATGGTGTTGCCGATGCGCTAGGTGAAGCGGCCGGACAGGTCTTCAAGAGCGCAATGCGCCAGGCTGCAACACAGTTAGGTCGGCAGTTGGCACGAGGGCTTCTGGGCTCTTTATTGGGCGGTAAGCGCTGAGCAAAAAATCGGCTACAGCTGCTTAGTTTCTGACTGCTGTGCTTGCGGTGCGCATTCACGGTGCCGCAGTTCACTTTGCCTCTGAGGCTTGCTCTGACAACTCTTTCTCGATCTTCTGCAACTCGGCCTTGAATACTTGATCATGGACGGTCGGCTTTTTACGCCATGGCTTTCGTTCTGGATCAGGCTGCGCGGCATAGGTCGTGATTTCCCCACCGTAGACAGCCTGGAAACGGTTGGCTTGCTTCTCCAGTTCGGCGCGTAGTTCTTCTTTTGTCACGTCTTGTATGGCCTCTTTATTAAAGTTTATTTTCAGCGCGGCGCGCTAAGGGGCGCGAGCTTCTGGGCTCGAAATGAGGCCCGGCTCGAATTGGGTGCGTATGCGATAGGAGAGACAGTACTGCAAGCGGCCTGGGCTAAACAAGTGTGACGTTAAAACTGCATTCAGCCCGGTAGTTAAGTGCGATGTAGGTCTTATGAACTCTGTCTGCGTGAGTCATGGGAAAAGGAAAGCCCCAGCTTGGGCTGTAACGACAATATTTGTGAGGCAGGCTCTGACCAGCGCAAACAAGCGGGTTCAGCAGTATCTAGCCGCCGTTGAAAATCCATTAATAAAAAACCGCGCCTGATTCGGCGCGGTTTTTTTGCCACATCTGATCTTTAGCGAGCCGACTGGCTGGCCAGGTCATTTGGCGCGCGGCCATATACGTCATCCAGACGCTCGATGTCATCCTCGCCTAGATAACTGCCCGACTGGACTTCAATAATTTCCAGTGGAATCTTGCCCGGATTCGCAAGTCGGTGAATGGAGGTCACCGGAATGTAGGTCGACTGATTCTCGGTGAGCAGGAAGGTCTTGTCGTTGCAGGTGACCTGCGCAGTGCCGGAGACGACGATCCAATGCTCGGCACGATGATGGTGCATCTGCAATGACAGCTGTGCGCCTGGGTTGACGCAGATCCGCTTGACCTGGAAGCGACCGCCCATATCGACCGAGTCGTACCATCCCCAAGGGCGGTAGACCGCACAGTGGTTCTGCGTTTCAGAGCGCTTCATGGCGTCGAGCTTGTTCACCAGCTTCTTGACGTCCTGGACCTTGTCCTTATGGGCGATCATCGTGGCGTCCTTGGTCTCGACTACTACGATGTTGTCCAGGCCAACCACGGTTACCAGCTTGCCGTTACCGTGCACGAGGCAGTTGCGGCTGTCTTCGACAATCACGTCGCCGCGGGTCACGTTACCGTTTTCGTCTTTTTCCAGAACATCCCAAAGCGATGACCAGGAACCCACATCGCTCCAGCCTGCCGACATCGGAACGACACATGCCAGTTCGGTTTTTTCCATCACGGCATAGTCGATCGAGTTGTCGGGGCAGCAGGCAAAGGTGGCCGGGTCGATCAGCAGCTCTTCACCATTCTTGATGCTGCGCTCCAGCGCTACCCAGCAGGTGTCGTAGATGTCCGGGTCGTGCTTCTTCAGCTCGTCAAGGAATACGCTGGCGCGGAACAGGAACATGCCGCTGTTCCAGTAGTAGTCGCCGGAATCGACATATTCCTGAGCGCGAATCTCGTCCGGCTTCTCGACGAACTGTGTGACGCGGTTGACGCCTTCAGGCAGGCCGTTGCGTCCCTGATGATCGCACTTGATGTAGCCGTAGCCGGTCTCCGGGCTGGTGGCCGGAATGCCGAACAGTACCATCCCGCCGTTTTCGGCTGCATTGGTGGCCAGGGCGAGGGAGCGCTGGAAGGCTTTGTGGTCTTCGATGACGTGGTCGGCCGGCAGCACCAGCAGCAGCTCGTCACGTTCATCGGCAAGCAACTTCATCGCGGCAATGGCAATCGCCGGCGCGGTATTACGGCCGAAGGGTTCGAGCATGAGGCCTTGGGTTTGAAGCTTTCGTGCGGCCAGCTGCTCTTTAACGATGAACCGGTGCTCCTTGTTGCAGACCAGCAGCGGCGCTTGCATGCCTTCAAAGGCCAGGCGCTCAATGGTTTGCTGAAACAGCGTTTGCTCGGCCGTCAGCGCGAGGAACTGCTTGGGAAAGGCCTTGCGCGAAAGAGGCCAGAGTCGGGAACCGCTGCCGCCTGAGAGGATGACCGGAATCATGTTGTTTCTCCTGAATCGTTGAGAAGGGGAAGTTCTTCTTGTCCATGTGGGCGGCCAGATGTCTGTGCTCGCCATGCGCTTCTTGGTCGGGCCTTCAGGTGCCGCGTGCCATCAAGTTCCGTTTTCCAACAGGAAAACTGCTTTCGGGGCGAACTGCGTGCTCCGAGCCTGAATGTGGGGGGTGCTGTCTGATAGTCGATGGGCGCCGCACTTGCTAAAGCAGAGCGGATAGCGGATTCGAAGCGGGCGCCTGCAAGGCTTTCATCAATCTTGAAAAGGCCGGGAGCCGTGCTGCTCTGCTGTGGGCCAGCTGCCCGAAATTGGCGCGCTTGACAGTCTCGCTTAAGCACTGACACCGCGCCGATCCAGCCCGTCTGTCGTCTGTCGGACATGCCGGACGTCACTAAAAGTGTGTCCTGGCTGACAGGCCGAATGCATTGTTTTGAATTCCACTGCACGTTCATGTGCGACGTCCCTTTCCGTCTGGAAATGCCGGTACGCGCTTATGATTGCAGGTGCCTTCGGATAGTTCCCCGTACGCCTGCCGTCGATCGGGGAGTTTTTGACGGGCATCGAAAAAGCGACAGTCCGCTGGCGCAGGAGGCCTTTATCCTCGGCAGGTTCCAGGTCCGTGGTGCACCAGCGGCAGTGTTTTTATGCGGGAGATGTGACTCCCCCAGCGTTAAGAACGAGGGGGTGGCGCTGCTTTCAGTCCTGAGCGTCTCGTAAAAAGACCAAGTGGTCAGGGGTCGAGCTGTCAGGGCAATAACGATAGCCGTCGTAATCAAAGTCTTTCAGCTGCTCAGGATCCTGGACGCGTTCCTTGATGACGAAGCGGCTCATCAGGCCCCGGGCTTTCTTAGCGTAGAAGCTGATGATCTTGTATTGGCCGTTCTTCATATCCTTGAAGTCAACGTCGATCACCCGGGCGTTCAGCGCTTTGCGTTTCACGGCACTGAAGTACTCTTTTGATGCCAGGTTGAGCAATACGTCGTCACCCTGCGCCGCCAGCGCTTCGTTGAGCCACTCGCTTATCCGTTCGCCCCAGAAAGCGTAAAGATCCTTGCCGCGTGGATTGGCCAGCTTTGTGCCCATTTCCAGACGATAGGGCTGCATCAGATCCAGTGGTCGCAGCACGCCATAGAGCCCGGACAGCATACGCAGGTGGTCTTGGGCGAAATCGAGATCTTCTTCAGTGAGCTCATTGGCGTCCAGCCCGGTGTAGACGTCGCCCTTGAACGCAAGCAGCGCCTGCTTGGCATTACCCGGGGTAAAGTCTGAATCCCAGCTGCCATAGCGAGCGACGTTAAGCGCTGCGAGCTTATCGGAGAGGTGCATCAGTTCGCCGATTTGCTGAGGTGACATATCGCGCAGTTGATTGATCAGCGCCTGCGCGTGATCCAAATGTTCGGGCTGGGTGAAACGTTGGGTTGTCGGTGGGGTGTCGTAGTCCAGAGTCTTGGCTGGGGAAATCACCATCAGCATGCAACGGGCTCCTTTAATGTGAGCGGATTCTAGGCGTTATACCCATCGCCGCTCCAGCTATGGCCTCGATTAGGTGTTGACCTTGACCCGGGCTAAGGGGGCACGCTTCTCTGTAGCTAACGAAGGAGGAAACATGACCGACTGCAACCACGCGCACTGGCAGCCCTCCCACGATTACCGACCTCTGGAGCAGGGTGCGGAAAAACAGACCTGGGCGGTGGTGCTGTTAACCGGCCTGACGATGGTCGCAGAGATCATTGCCGGCTACTGGTTCAATTCGATGGCATTGCTGGCAGACGGTTGGCATATGGCGTCACACATGGTGGCTATCGGCATGGCGGCAACTGCCTACTGGCTGGCTCGACGCTACGTGCACGATCGGCGTTTTGCCTTCGGTACCTGGAAGATCGAGGTGCTGGCAGGTTTTGCCAGCGCTGTCTTGCTGGTCATGGTGGCATTGCTGATGATCGGTGAGTCGCTAATGCGTTTCTGGTCACCGGCCCTGATCGGTTTTGACGAGGCGCTATGGGTCGCGGTGATCGGTTTGTTGGTGAATATGCTGTCCGCCTGGTTGCTGCGTGACCAGCACCACCATCATGGCCACGATCACGATCACGATCACGATCACGATGACGATCACGACCATTCAAGCGGGCCGGGCAAGGACCTGAACCGTCATGCAGCTTTTATCCATGTCTTGACTGATGGCCTGACCTCCGTTGCGGCAATCGTTGCCTTGCTGGGGGGCAAGTACTTCGGCTGGGGTTGGCTGGATCCCCTGATGGGGATTATCGGTGCGATCGTGATTCTGATCTGGGCCAAAGGCTTACTGCGTGAAACGACGAAGGCTTTGCTTGACCGGGAAATGGACGACCCGCTGGTGCGTCGAGTGCGGGAACAGTTGGAGCAAATGCCGGATACCGATGTGACCGACTTGCACCTGTGGCGCGTCGGGCGAGCGCAATACAGTTGTATCATCAGCATCGTTACTCACCAGCCTTACTCGGCCGATTGCTACAAAGCGCAACTGGCCGGGTTTCCAGAGCTGGTTCATGTGACAGCGGAGGTGAACCGGTGCGGCGAAAACGCACAGGTTGATCAGCGAGACTAGTCCTCGAACGGGCTTGCGCCAAGCGCTATCCGTCGTTTCGTTAAAAAAACGTCATCAGTTCGAAAAAGACTTTTTCCTGTCATCTTTTTTGCGGTATTACCTGATGTAAGACCGCCGAAACCTGCACTCACAGGTGGCGGCCTCTGGGTGGCCCCAAGCCCCTGCTACCCAAGTCCGCTCATCTTGCGCACGGTGGTTCTTTCTACGGCGGAGTGCTTTGGCCCTCCGTCGAACCGGCTCCGAAAAGGTGATCGCGTATGGATGACTACGGCAGACCCCGCGCAACTCAGCCCACCCTTTACGTTCTCGATACCAACGTTCTGATTCACGACCCCAACGCGCTATTGAATTTTCAGGAGCATCAGGTCGCCATTCCGATGACCGTGCTCGAAGAGCTGGACCAGCTCAAGACCGGCAAGCACACCGTGGCTGCCGAATGCCGACAGGCGATCCGCCTGATCGACAAGGTGTTGGGTGATGCCACCCCTGAAGAAGTGGAACTCGGCGTGCCCATCCAGCGTGAGAAAAGCGGCCCGTGCGGCAGCCTGTCGATCCTGATGAGCAAGGTCGCCGACTCTAGTGGACTGCCAGAGGATCTCAACGACAACAAGATCATCAATCAGGTCGTCGACCTGCAGCGGCGCAGTGCGGGCGTTCCTGTGGTCTTGGTCACCAATGACATCAACATGCGTCTGAAGGCGCGGGCCTGTGGCGTTGCCTCGGAGGACTATCACACCGACAAGCTGGTCGACGATGTCGGGCAGCTGTCACGCGGCTATCACAGCCTCAGCGGGTCGTTCTGGGACAGAGTCAGTAAGGTCGATACCCACCAGGGGCATGGCCGCACATGGCACCGGGTACAACTGATAGATAACCTGCCTGCCGTGCACGTCAATGAATTCATTCTCGATGAGCAAGGCTTCGTTGGCTGGATCAAGGGCATCAAGGCTGACGAGCTGCTACTGCTCGACATGCACCAGGAACCGTTGCTTCATCAGGAAGCCTGGGGCCTGAAGCCACGTGACATCCACCAGGCACTGGCGCTCTTCGCACTGCTTGATCCGGATATTCATCTGGTCAATCTGTCGGGCGCCGCCGGGTCGGGCAAGACGATTCTGGCCTTGGCTGCGGCCATCGAGCAGACGGTGGTGAGCAAGCGCTACCGCCGTATCATCGCGACGCGCAGCGTGCAGGGGCTGGATGAAGACATCGGCTTTCTGCCGGGCACCGAGGCGGAAAAGATGGAGCCCTGGCTGGGTGCGATCACCGATAACCTCGAAGCGCTGCATATGGACGACGAAAGCACCCATGGCAGTGTCGACTACATCCTGCAAAAGGTGCCGTTGCAGTTCAAATCGCTCAACTACATTCGCGGACGCAGCTTCCAGCAGAGCCTGATCCTGATCGATGAATGCCAGAACCTTACCCCGCACCAGATGAAGACCATCATTACCCGCGCCGGTAGCGGGTCGAAGGTGGTCTGCCTCGGTAACCTGGCTCAGATCGATACGCCTTACCTGTCTGCAACCAGCTCGGGTCTCACTTATCTCACCGAACGCTTCAAGGATTTCCCGCACGGCATGCACATCACCTTGCAGGGCGTTCCCCGTTCGGTCCTGGCCGAGTACGCCGAGGCCCATATGTAAGAGAGCCGCTGGAGGCTGGAGCCAAGGCTTCATGCAAAGGCTGACCTGGAACGAAACGAGCCTCCAGCTTCCAGCTTCCAGCTGCGCTAAACTGCGGGACCCCCACAGTTTTAGCAGGATGAAAAATGCTCACCCATCTCGATTCCCAAGGGCGGGCCAACATGGTCGACGTAACCGCCAAGGCCGTCACGGCGCGCGAGGCGGTGGCGGAGGCCAGGGTCCGCATGCTTCCCGAAACCCTGCAGATGATCCAGCAAGGCGGACATCCCAAGGGCGACGTCTTCGCGGTTGCCCGAATCGCGGGCATTCAGGCGGCGAAAAAGACCCATGACCTGATCCCGCTTTGTCACCCGCTATTGCTGACCAGCATCAAGCTCGATCTACAGCCGAACGGCAACGACTGCGTGCGCATCGAAGCGCGTTGCAAGCTGGCGGGCCAGACAGGTGTGGAAATGGAGGCGCTGACCGCCGCAAGTGTCGCTGCCCTAACGATCTATGACATGTGCAAGGCAGTCGATAAAGGCATGGTCATCGAGGGGGTTCGACTGCTGGAAAAACTTGGCGGCAAGAGTGGCCACTGGCAGGTGCCGGTATGATCCAGGTTCAGTTTTTCGCACGCTACCGTGAGGCCCTTGGCCGCGATTCGGAGCAGTTGGATTGGGACGCCTCCTGGCAAGTCGTTGACCACCTTCGCTTGCAACTGCTGGCACGGGGCGGCGAGTGGACGGTGTTAGGCGAGCAGAACCTGATGTGCGCGCGCAATCAGGAGCTATGCAGCCTTGACGAACCATTGGCTGATGGCGATGAAGTGGCGTTCTTTCCCACCGTGACGGGAGGCTGACCATGGGTGTACGAGTCCAGCAGGATCCATTCGATCCAGGCGCCGAGCTCAATGCCTTGCATGCGGCCAATCTCGGTATCGGTGCGGTAACCGGTTTCGTCGGCTACGTGCGCGATTTCAATGACGGTCGCGACGTCGCGGGTATGTTCCTCGAGCATGCCCCGGGGATGACAGAGAAGGCGCTGCAGAAAATTGTCGACGAGGCCACTGAACGCTGGCCGCTGCTGACGCTGGAGATCCTGCATCGGGTAGGCCGGCTGGAACCGGGTGAGGCGATCGTTTTTGTCGGTGCGGCTAGCGCCCATCGAGAGGCGGCCTTTGATGGGTGTCGATTCGTCATGGATTACCTGAAGACCCGTGCGCCTTTCTGGAAAAAGGAAGACACCCCGGAGGGATCGCGCTGGGTCGAAGGTCGCTGCAGCGATCAGGCTGCGGCCGATCGCTGGCAGCAGGGGCAGGGCAGCTAGCCGAGCGCGATCTGCAATTAGCAGAGCAGCGCGGCGATAGCATGGAAACCATGCCCGTCCTAGGCAGCGCGGCTCCCAGCGTTACTCGCGGAAATCAAAGCCTGAATGCAGCGGCGAAACATAAAAAAAGGCGAAGCCGTTACGGCTTCGCCTTTTCCATTTTAGCCGTTAGCGCTTGGGTGGGACGGCTGCCAGCAGCTCGGCCGGCGGCATCTCGCAACTGATTTTTCGACCCAGCAACGCCTCGATGGCCGGCAGGGCAAAGGAATCATCTTCGCCGGCAAAGCTGATCGAGGTACCGCTGGCCCCCGCCCGACCTGTCCTGCCGATGCGATGCACATAGTCGTCAGGAACTTCAGGCAGGGTGAAATTGATCACGTGGCTTATGCCGTCGACATGGATGCCGCGGCCTGCCACATCAGTGGCCACCATGACGCGGATCTTGCCTTCGCGAAAGCCTTCCAAGGCGCGGATACGCTTGTGCTGCGGGACGTCGCCTGACATCTGTACGGCGCTGATACCGTCGCGGGTCAAACGCTCTTCAATGCGGCGCACCTCGTCCTTGCGGTTGGCAAACACCATTACTCGGGTCCAGTCGTTCTGGGTGATCAGGTTGTACAGCAGCTTGTACTTGTCGCTGCCTGCCACCGCGTAGACATGCTGCTCGACCGTGTCGCTGGCGACATTGACCGCTTCGATCTCGACGATTGCCGGATCCGTGGTCCATTGTTTGGCCAGATTCATTACGTCTTCGGTGAACGTGGCCGAGAACAATAGCGTCTGGCGTTCGCTCTTCGGCGGCGTCTGGCGAATAATCTGGCGGACCTGCGGGATGAAACCCATGTCCAGCATGCGATCCGCTTCGTCGAGGACCAGCACCTCAACCATATCCAGGTGCACTTCGCCGCGCTGGTTGAAGTCCAGCAGGCGTCCTGGCGTCGCCACCAGAATGTCGCAATAGCGGGATTCGAGCGCCTTGAGCTGCTTGTCGAAATCCATACCGCCAACAAAGCTCATGACGTTCAACCCGGTGTACTTAGTCAGGTTCAGTGCGTCATTCGCTATTTGAACAACCAGCTCCCGAGTCGGCGCGATGATCAACGCGCGTGGCTCGCCCATGTAACGATCAGCCGGTGGTGGAGTTTGTAGCAGTTGTGTGATGGTCGAGATAAGAAACGCGGCGGTCTTGCCGGTGCCGGTCTGGGCCCGGCCGATGGCATCACGGCCCTTGAGCGTAAACCCGAGGACCTGTGCCTGGATGGGCGTGCAATAAGGAAAGCCGAGGTCGTGGATGGCGTGCATCAGCTCGGGTGCGAGCTTGAAATCGTGAAATCGGGTCTTGCCTTCGGCTGGTTCGACGGTGAAGTCTTCCGGCTTCCAGGCTGGCGCGGGTGGAGCGGTCGGCTTGCTTGCCCGTTCGCGGCGTGGCTTGCTGCTCGCCTTTGGGGCCTCATCCTGTTGCGTTTTGGCCTTTTCGGCGTGCGCCGGACCGCTAACGCGCTGGTGTGTTGAGGTGCTGCTTTCAATTTCGGTGGCTGCAGACTCATCCGAGCCTTTGCCAAACATCTTCTTGAGTGCTTTGAGCACGGTCTTCTCGTCTGTGTCTTGTAAGGTTTGCCCGGCAGTGTAATGCAAGAAGCAGATACGGCGAAGGGTGCCCCGGGATGGTCCGCCGCGCACTGTCACGCGCAAACTCGATTTCGGCCCTGTTCCTTGGCCCGGTAAAGAGCTCGATCAGCCACGTTGATGAGGCTGTCCAGGTCGTCGTTCAATCGCATCGGCGCTACCCCGATCGAAATGGTCACTCCCGGCAATAAGCCGATCGGCGAATGAAACGAGTTGATCTCCGCAAGACTGCGGCGCAATCGCTCTGCTGCGTTTTGTGCATCTCCAAAGGTCATCTCGGGCAGCAGCACTACGAACTCTTCACCGCCATAGCGCACCAGACTGTCGGCCGGGCGCAGGAGTTTGCCGAGCGTATTGACTACCAGGCACAGCGCATGATCGCCAGCCAGGTGGCCATGTCTGTCGTTGTACTCCTTGAAGCGGTCGACATCGAGCATGAGTAACGACAGCGGCTGGCCACCAAGTGCGCAACGGGCACTTTCGCGCCCATAAATATGCTCAAGCCAGCGGCGGTTGAACGAGCCGGTCAGCTTGTCGATGTTAGCGTTCTGCTCGCTGTTGATGATCAGCCGGTCGCTCAGGCGCACGCGCTGGCAAAGCAGTTCGGCCAGGTTCTGCATCAATTGTGGCGAGCGGGTCAGCAACTGCATCGAGCGTCGATGCACGCGCAGCAAGACCGTATCCTCCAGCGCGAGGACGTAAGCCGAAGGTGGCAGATCGTCCATGAAGCTGATTTCGCCTGCGCATTCGCCTGGACCAATCAGTCGAACAGGGCTGCCTTCGAGCGAATCCAGATGAACCGCCAGCTCGCCTCCGAGCACCAGATAGAGGTAGTGGTTATGTTCGTGCGGCGATAACAGAACCTCGCCAGGCGCGGCCGTGCAGGGCTCGAAGACTTCCTGCAGCAGGCGCAGACAGGGCTCGTCCACCCGGTCTAGTAGCCGCGCCTCTTTAAGGTGCTGCATTTCCACCCGCCAATTGGCTGGGTTCATGGCTGCACCATCTGCTCGGGTGACATCCTCGTCATGGCTCTCGCACGCGTCCCTTTAGGGCTGGCTGGGTCGGCTTCTTCTGGCCGCAATGCTCGCTACAACGGCAGGCGCATCGAGTCTTGCTCTACCCATGCCAAGCGTAGCCGTATTCGCTTACCGGGACAGGCGCGCAGCGTCACATTTTTTCTTTGCAGTCGGTCAACTATCGCTGAGGACATCAATCCAACCGAGCGGCCAGCCATTCGCCGATATCGCGGATTTCCTCGGGTACCACCTCATGGGCCATCGGGTAATCCTTCCATTGTGCCTGCACCTGATTTTGTATCAGGCAGTCATAGGCGGCGCGCCCCATCGCCGGCAGCACAACACCATCTCGGGTGCCGTGTAGCGCCAGTACCGGGAGCATGGCCTGCAAGGGCGACAGCTTCAGGTCGGGATTGAAGGTCGGTGCGTAGGTGGAGAGGGCAATGACGCCGCCCAGCGGGCTGGACCAGCGCAGGAAGGCCGTGTGGTAGACCACAGCGCCGCCTTGGGAAAAACCGGCCAGAAAAATACGTGCGGGATCGACCCCGCTGTCGCGCTGTGCCTCGATCAGGTCGATCACGCTCTGCGCGGACTGTTCCAGTTGTGCCTGGTCGATGGCGCGAGCTGGGCTCATTGCGACGATGTCGTACCAGCTCGGCATGGCCCAGCCACCGTTGATGGTGACTGCGCGAGTCGGGGCCTGGGGCAGCACGAAGCGGGTCGTCGTCAAGCGCTGTTGCAGGGCTTCGGCAACCGGCAGGAAGTCGTAGCGGTCGGCGCCGAGACCATGCAACCAGATGACGCAAGCGTCGGCGGTTGTTGCGGGCTCGATGATCAGGGGGTCACTCATGATGGGCTCCGTTCGGATGATGCGCGCCAGGATGGTGCGGGCGCAGAGAAAAATGCAGCAATCTGCAGCGAGGTTACCTGTAGCGAGCCTTGCAATGAAGCGCGCAGCCGCGCGCGACGGCGTTTCAGGTTCTGGTACGCCGCTTGCTTTGGTCGAGACACCCAATGCGCCGGAAGTCGTCGGCACTTCTGCAACCATGCGTGTAGGGAAGAGTTGCTGATAATCAAACGGCGGCTAGACTGAGGTCAGTTTCTTCTTCGTCCCCTCGAAAGGTATCGAGCGGCAGCCTGCGATCCAGGCGGAAGACTCTAACCACAAGAATAAAAGCAAACTGGAGGTTTCGATGATAAGGGTTAAATCCACACTGGCCGTGCTTGGTGCCGCGACACTTTTGGGCGCAAGCGGCTTGGCTCAAGCAGGGGCGACTCTGGACGCGGTGAAGAGCAAAGGCTTCGTGCAATGCGGCGTGAGCGACGGGCTACCGGGCTTCTCCTATACCGATGCCAAGGGCGAGTACAAGGGAATCGACGTGGATATCTGCCGTGCCGTTGCGGCCGCAGTTTTTGGCGATGCGAGCAAGGTCAAGTACAGCCCGCTGACCGCCAAGGAGCGTTTCACCGCGCTGCAGTCCGGTGAAGTCGACATGCTGTCGCGTAACACCACCTGGACCAGTTCACGCGATGCAGCAATGGGCCTGAACTTCACCGGCGTGACCTACTACGACGGGCAGGGCTTTCTCGTCAACAAGGCAGTTGGTGTCTCCAGCGCCAAGGAGCTCGATGGCGCGACGGTCTGCATCCAGGCCGGCACTACCACAGAGCTGAATCTCTCTGACTATTTCCGCGCCAACAACCTGAAATACACCCCGATCACCTACGACACCTCTGACGAGAGCGCCAAGTCGCTGGAGTCAGGGCGTTGCGACGTGCTCACCTCTGACCAGTCTCAGCTCTACGCCCAGCGCATCAAGCTGGCGAAGCCGGGCGACTATGTAGTGCTTCCAGAAGTCATTTCCAAAGAGCCGCTTGGCCCGGCCGTGCGTCAGGGCGATGAAGAGTGGTTCGACATCGTTCGTTGGGCTCTGTACGGCATGATCAATGCCGAAGAGCTGGGGATCACTTCGGCGAACGTCGAAGAGAAGGCTAAGAACACCAAGAATCCTGACGTGGCGCGTCTGCTGGGCGCCGAAGGTGAATATGGTAAGGATCTGAAACTGCCTAAGGACTGGGCAGTACAGATCGTCAAGCAAGTTGGTAACTACGGTGAAGTGTTCGAGCGCAACATCGGTTCCGGTAGCGATCTGAAGATCGAACGCGGCCTGAACGCGCTTTGGACCAATGGAGGTCTGCAGTACGCACCTCCGGTGCGTTGACCGAGCCGGGCCGGCGCGCAGCCGGCCTTGTTTCAAGGATGAGCGCTGCCGGTGCCAGGGCACCGGCAGCGCCGTATGAGGTTTCTTGATGCGAACCATTGCCAAAGCGGGGGCCGCGCGCGGCTCGCTGCTCACGGATCCGCAGGCGCGTGGCTGGGTGTTCCAGATCATCGCCGTAATAACCGTAGTAGGGATTGGCTGGTTTTTGTTTCACAACACCCAGACCAATCTTGCCCACCGAGGCATCACGTCAGGCTTCGGTTTTCTCGATAACGCTGCCGGCTTCGGCATCTCCCAACATCTGATTGACTACAGCGAGAGCGACTCTTACGGTCGGGTCTTCTGGGTCGGCCTGCTCAATACGCTGCTGGTAAGCATCGTCGGCATCATCCTGGCGACCGTCATCGGTTTCATTCTCGGTGTAGCCCGGCTGTCTCCCAATTGGTTGATCCGCAAGATCGCCACCGTTTATATCGAGACGTTTCGCAACATCCCCCCGTTGCTACAGATTTTCTTTGTCTACTTTGCGGTGCTCAGCCCGCTGCCCGGGCCCAGGGAAAGCTTGAGTCTTTGGGACGTGGTGTTCATCAACAACCGAGGTGTGCAGATGCCAGCCCCGAGCGCCGGAGAGGGGTTCTGGTCGTTCTGGGTAGCCATGTTTGTGGCACTGGTCGCAATCGTGATGCTCAATCGCTGGGCACGCGCTCGGCGTCACGCCACCGGTCAGACATTTCCAGTGTTCTCCGCCAGCCTGGCGCTGTTTATCGCAATTCCAGGGCTTTGCTCGCTGATCATGGGCGCGCCCTTTCTGTGGGAAGTGCCGGAGCTGCAGCGTTTCAACATTCGCGGTGGCTGGGTGGTGATTCCGGAACTGGTGTCGATTGTGCTGGCGTTGTCGATCTATACCGCCGCCTTTATCGGTGAAACGGTGCGCGCAGGCATCCAGTCAGTGAGCCACGGTCAGACCGAGGCGGCGGCTTCGTTGGGCCTTCGTCCGGGTCGTGTTTTGCGGTTGGTGATCATTCCCCAAGCCATGCGGGTGATCATTCCTCCGCTGACCAGCCAATACCTCAACCTCGCCAAAAACTCCTCTCTCGCCGCTGCGATCGGCTATCCGGACATGGTTTCGCTGTTTGCCGGCACGGTGCTCAACCAGACCGGCCAGGCGATCGAAACCATGGCCATCACCATGAGTGTGTACCTCGCCATCAGCATCAGCATTTCGCTGCTGATGAACTGGTACAACAAGCGCATTGCGCTAATCGAGCGGTGAGGATCAGCGCATGACAAGCCATACTTTCAAACCGGACCTGCCGGCTCCGTCCACCAATATTGGTGTGCTGGGCTGGATGCGGGCCAATCTGTTTTCTAGCTGGGTCAATACGCTGCTGACCTTGATCGGCCTCTATCTGATCTGGCTAATAGTGCCTCCCCTCATCGACTGGGCCATCATCAAGGCCGACTGGACCGGTGACACACGTGACGACTGCAGTCGTGAGGGGGCGTGCTGGGTGTTCGTGCAGACACGTTTCAGCCAATTCATGTACGGTTTTTACCCGCCGGAGCTGCGCTGGCGTGTGGATGCCACTGCCTGGCTCGCCATCATCGGTGCCGCGCCGCTGTTCCTGAAGCAGATGCGGCATAAAGCAAGCTACGGTATCGCCTTTCTGGTGATTTACCCGCTGGTTGCCTACTGGTTGCTGCATGGCGGTTTTCTGGGGCTGGAAACAGTACCCACGAGCCGCTGGGGTGGGCTGATGCTGACCATCGTCATCGCGGCCGTGGGTATCGCCGGGGCACTGCCACTCGGAATCCTGCTGGCGCTGGGACGGCGTTCCGACATGCCGGCTATCCGCGTGCTGTGCATCACTTTCATCGAGTTCTGGCGCGGTGTCCCGCTAATCACCGTGCTGTTCATGTCCTCGGTGATGCTGCCGTTGTTCCTGCCGGAGGGCATGAACCTCGACAAGCTGATGCGCGCCATGGTGATGGTGGTTTTCTTTGAGGCGGCTTACATCGCCGAAGTCGTGCGCGGAGGCTTGCAGGCGATCCCCAAAGGGCAATACGAGGCGGCCGCAGCGATGGGCTTGGGCTACTGGCGCAGCATGATTCTGGTCATCCTGCCGCAGGCGCTGAAGATGGTCATTCCGGGCATCGTCAACACCTTCATCGCACTGTTCAAGGACACGAGCCTGGTGATCATCATCGGCCTGTTCGACTTCCTCAACAGCATCAAACGCGCCACCTCGGACCCTGCCTGGCTGGGCATGTCGACCGAGGGGTATGTGTTTGCAGCGCTGGTCTACTGGGTTTTCTGTTTTGGCATGTCGCGCTATTCCATGCATCTGGAACGCAAGCTCGACACAGGTCACCGGAATTAGGAGCGTTACACATGAATGAAACATCTTTGAATAGCCAGCAGCCCGAGCAGTCTGGTGAATCCGTGATCCAGATGCAGGGCGTGCACAAGTGGTTCGGTCAGTTTCACGTGCTCAAGGACATCAATCTGAACGTCACCCAGGGCGAACGTATCGTCCTTTGTGGTCCGTCCGGTTCGGGCAAGTCCACTACCATTCGCTGCCTCAACCGGCTGGAAGAGCATCAGCAGGGTCGTATCGTCATCAATGGCGTTGAGCTGACCAATGACCTCAAGCAGATCGAAGCGATTCGCAGCGAGGTCGGCATGGTGTTCCAGCACTTCAACCTGTTCCCCCATCTCACGGTGCTGCAGAACTGCACTCTGGCTCCAATGTGGGTACGCAAGATGCCCCGGCGCCAGGCTGAGGAGGTCGCCATGCATTACCTCGAGCGGGTACGTATCCCGGAGCAGGCCGACAAGTTTCCAGGGCAGCTGTCTGGCGGTCAGCAGCAGCGGGTCGCGATTGCGCGGGCGCTGTGCATGAAGCCAAAGATCATGCTGTTCGACGAGCCCACCTCGGCACTGGACCCGGAGATGGTGAAGGAGGTGCTCGATACCATGGTCGGCCTCGCCGAAAGTGGTATGACGATGCTTTGCGTGACCCATGAGATGGGCTTCGCGCGCACCGTCGCTGATCGGGTGATCTTCATGGACAAGGGCGAGATCGTCGAGGAGGCCGACCCAGAGACCTTCTTCACCAACCCCAGCAACGAACGGACCAAGCTGTTCCTCAGTCAGATTCTGCATTGACTGGTCGCTGCATCGGGCTGAACGTTCAGTTCTGACTGAATGTTCAGCTTCTGTCTCCGAGCTTAATTCGACGGCGTCCCCTTAGCCTCGGGCGCCGTCATGGGCTAGAATACGCGGCCCGACTGCTCCCCCCTCCGAGGCTGTTCCGACGATGTTGATCCTGCGCGGCGCTCCCGCTCTTTCCGCCTTCCGTCACGGTAAGCTCCTGGCCCAATTGACCGATAAGGTCCCCGCTGTGCGCGGGTTGTACGCCGAGTTTGCTCATTTCGCCGAGGTGTCCGGCACGCTTGGTGCGGACGAGCAGCAAGTACTGGCCCGGCTGTTGAAATACGGTCCCAGCGTTCCAGTTCAGGAGCCTGCAGGACGACTGTTCCTGGTGATCCCGCGCTTCGGCACCATCTCGCCTTGGTCCAGCAAGGCCAGCGACATTGCGCGAAATTGCGGTCTCGACAAGATTCAGCGCCTTGAGCGCGGCATTGCCTACTATGTCGAAGGCGATTTCTCGGAGGCCGATGCGGGCCTGATCGCAGCGGTCCTGCACGACCGGATGACTCAGCTGGTCCTCGAGCAGTTCGAGGGTGCGGCAGAGCTGTTCAGCCACGCACAACCCAAGCCGCTGCGCACGATCGATGTGCTGGCGGGTGGCCGTGCCGCGCTGGAACAGGCCAACGTGGAATTGGGTCTGGCATTGGCCGAAGACGAGATTGACTATCTGGTTACCAGTTTCAACGGGCTCGGCCGTAACCCGCACGACATCGAACTGATGATGTTCGCGCAGGCCAACTCCGAGCATTGCCGTCACAAGATCTTCAATGCCAGCTGGGACATCGATGGCGAAAGCCAGGAAAAGTCGCTGTTCGGCATGATCAAGAATACCTTTCAGATGCACGGCGAAGGTGTGTTGTCGGCCTACAAGGACAACGCTGCGGTCATCGTCGGTAACGTAGCCGGACGGTTCTACCCGGACGCGGAAACGGGCGAATACGCGGCGAACAAGCAGCCCGTGCACATCTTGATGAAGGTCGAAACGCACAACCACCCGACCGCCATTGCGCCATTCCCGGGCGCGGCTACCGGCTCCGGTGGCGAAATACGAGATGAAGGCGCAACCGGACGTGGCGCCAAGCCGAAGGCCGGCCTCACCGGGTTTACCGTCTCCAACCTCAACATCCCAGGCTTCGAACAGCCTTGGGAAGTGCCATACGGCAAGCCTGAGCGCATCGTCACGCCGCTCGACATCATGATCGAAGGCCCTCTGGGTGGCGCGGCTTTCAACAACGAATTCGGTCGTCCAGCTCTGAATGGCTATTTCCGGACCTTCGAGCAGGCGATCAGCACGCCGCGTGGTGAGGAAGTCCGCGGATATCACAAGCCGATCATGTTGGCCGGCGGTATGGGCAACATTCGTGAAGATCATGTTCAGAAAGCCGAAATCTCGGTCGGCGGCAAACTGATCGTGCTCGGTGGCCCGGCGATGCTCATCGGCCTGGGCGGTGGCGCGGCATCCTCCATGGCGACCGGCAGCAGTTCGGCCGATCTGGATTTCGCGTCAGTGCAGCGTGACAACCCAGAAATGGAGCGTCGCTGTCAGGAAGTTATCGATCGCTGCTGGCAGCTCGGCGACAGGAACCCGATCAAGTTCATCCACGACGTCGGTGCCGGCGGCCTGTCCAACGCTTTCCCTGAGTTGGTCAATGACGGCGGTCGTGGCGGTCGTTTCGAACTGCGCAAGGTGCCTAACGATGAGCCAGGCATGGCGCCGCATGAGATCTGGTGCAATGAGTCCCAGGAGCGGTATGTCCTGTCGGTCGATGCGGCTGATCTCGAGCGTTTCGAAGAGATCTGCAAGCGCGAGCGTTGCCCCTTCGCCGTAGTCGGCGAAGCCACGGCCGAGCCGCACCTGACGGTGGCCGACAGCCATTTCGGTGATAAGCCGGTCGATATGCCGCTCAACGTTTTGCTCGGCAAAGCGCCGCGCATGCATCGCAGCGCCGTTCGTGAAGCCGAACTGGGGGATGACTTTTCAGCTGATCAGGTCGACCTCTCCGAGGCGATCAATCGCGTGCTTCATCACCCTGCGGTCGCGAGCAAGAGCTTCCTGATCACCATTGGTGATCGCAGCATCACTGGCATGGTCGCGCGCGATCAGATGGTCGGGCCCTGGCAGGTGCCGGTGGCCGACTGCGCGGTTACGGCTACCAGCTATGACGTCTATACCGGTGAAGCCATGGCCATGGGCGAGCGCACGCCGCTGGCCCTGCTCGACGCGCCAGCGTCGGGTCGTATGGCTATCGGCGAAACGCTGACCAACCTTGCCGCAGCACGTATCGAGAAGATTTCCGACATCAAGCTATCTGCCAACTGGATGGCCGCTGCCGGGCATCCGGGCGAGGATGCGCGTCTGTTCGACACGGTCAAGGCGGTTGGCATGGAGCTGTGTCCTGAGCTGGGTATCACTATTCCAGTGGGCAAAGACTCCATGTCGATGAAGACCCGCTGGAGCGACGAGGGCGTAGACAAGAGCGTTACCTCGCCACTTTCGCTCGTGGTGTCCGGCTTTGCCCCGGTTGTCGACATTCGCCAGACTCTGACGCCGCAGCTGCGTCTGGACAAGGGCGAAACCGACCTGATCCTGATTGATCTTGGTCGCGGTCAGAACCGTATGGGGGCGTCCATCCTGGCGCAGGTCTATGGCCATATGGCCCGTCAGGCGCCGGATGTGGACGATGCGGAAGATCTGCAAGCCTTCTTCGCCGTGATCCAGGGGCTTAACGCCGACGGGCTGTTGCTGGCTTACCACGATCGTTCCGATGGCGGCTTGCTGACTACCGCACTGGAAATGGCCTTTGCCGGTCATTGCGGTCTCAACCTGAATCTCGATTCGCTTGTTGAAACCGTTGCTCATATCCCGGCAGCTTTGTTCAACGAAGAACTGGGTGCGCTGGTCCAGGTTCGTCAGGGCGACACGGAAATCGTGCTCGCACAGTTCAGCGCGGCAGGGCTTGCCGACTGCGTGTCGGTCATCGGGCAGCCAGTCAACAACGGCCATGTGGCAATCAAGTTCGAAGGCGCAGATGTCTTTGCAGGTGATCGCCGGCTGCTACAGCGGCAGTGGTCCGAGACGAGTTATCAGATCCAGCGCCTTCGGGACAATGTCGACTGCGCCGATCAGGAGTTCGATGCACTGCTTGAGGAAGACAACCCCGGGTTGAGCGTCACGTTAGGTTTTGACGTGAACGACAACATCGCTGCGCCGTATATCAAGCGTGGCGTACGGCCTGAGGTGGCGATCCTTCGTGAGCAAGGCGTAAACGGCCAGACTGAAATGGCGGCAGCGTTCGATCGCGCGGGTTTCGCCGCGGTCGACGTGCACATGAGCGATATTCTGTCAGGCCGCATCAGTCTTGAGCGCTTCAAGGGGTTGGTGGCTTGTGGCGGTTTCTCCTACGGCGACGTGCTGGGCGCCGGCGAAGGCTGGGCCAAGTCGATACTGTTTAATGCTCGCGCGCGTGAAGATTTCAGTGCCTTCTTTGAGCGTAAAGACAGCTTTGCCCTTGGCGTCTGTAATGGATGTCAGATGTTGTCTAACCTTCACGAGCTGGTACCTGGCAGCGAATCCTGGCCGCACTTCGTGCGTAACCGTTCTGAGCAGTTCGAAGCGCGTGTGGCGATGGTCCAGGTTCAGGATTCGCCGTCGATCTTCCTCCAAGGTATGGCCGGATCGCGTTTGCCGATTGCCATTGCTCATGGCGAAGGTCACGCGGAATTCGAAAGCGAGGAGGCGCTGCTTGAAGCCGACTTGTCCGGCACGGTAGCGCTGCGCTACATCGATAATCACGGCAAGGTCACCGAGCGGTACCCGGCCAATCCTGGCGGCTCGCCCCGTGGCATTACCGGCCTGACGACTCGGGACGGGCGTGTGACGATCATGATGCCGCACCCTGAGCGCGTATTCCGTGCCGTCACCAACTCCTGGCGTCCGGACGAGTGGCAGGAAGACGGCGGCTGGATGCGCATGTTCCGTAATGCGCGGGTGTGGGTGGATTGAAGTTGATCTGAGATAAAGAGCCCGAAGCGTGCGAGCGCTTCGGGCTTTTTATTGCCTATGAGGTGTTACCTCGCGACCGCTGAACCAAGCACCGAGGTCAACGTCTGATCTTGACCTGGGGCACGCAAGGACGCTCTGGACCTGAACATAACCACCCGGCGGAGCTCGTGCTCTGCTCACCGTTTTTCAGTGCGGAGATGTTGATGTACAAGCTGTGTTTCTATGTCCCAGAGAGCCATCTGGATGCCGTAAAACAAGCGGTTTTTGCGGCGGGTGGCGGGCGTATCGGTGCGTACGACAGTTGCTGCTGGCAGGTGTTGGGGCATGGGCAATATCGCCCGCTGGAGGGCAGCACGCCCTATCTGGGGCAGCAGGGCCAGGTTCAATCGGTTTCCGAATGGAAGGTCGAGTTGGTGGTCGCTGATGAGCTGATCCACGATAGCGTCAAGGCGCTCAAACGCACTCATCCTTACGAGAAGCCAGCTTTCGAAGTCTGGCGGCTGTCCGACCTGCAGTTCTGATTGATCGATGTCGATAGAAAAGCCGAGTCGCCACTGGTGACTCGGCTTTTTTGCATCATGTCAGCTAGTCAGACGCTGACGTTCAGGCGTACTTCGATGTTCCCACGTGTAGCGTTGGAATAGGGACAAACTTGGTGCGCCGCTTCGGTCAGCTGCTCGGCTGCGGTCTGCTCCAGGCCTGGAAGATTGACGTTCAGCTCCACTTCAAGACCGAAACCTCCGGGAATCTGGCCTATGCCGACCTGACCCGAGACCGAAGTGTCGGCAGGAAGCGGCTGCTTCAGCTGGCTCGCGGCAAACTTGAGTGCGCCTATGAAGCAAGCCGAATACCCCGCGGCGAAGAGCTGCTCCGGATTGGTGCCATCGCCGCCTTGGCCGCCGAGCTCGCGAGGCGTAGACAGTTTCAGGTCAAGTAGACCGTCTGGCGATACAGCACGGCCATCGCGACCGCCGGTTGCGGTGGCCGTGGCGGTATAGAGAGCCTTGATGCTTTGCATGATTCGCGTCCTCCAAGAATGGGTAGTCCATTTAAGCTATCGCGATAATGTTTATCGCGCAAGATAAAATGGCTTCAATGTCCCTGCGCTTGCATCAAGGTGGGAAGAGGAGTGCAGTTAGTCGCGGGCCAGCAATGCGCTTCGAAGGGAAACGAGCTGATCGCGTAGTGCCAACAACGCTTCCTGTGATTGCCCTGTGCATTCGAGCATGCAGGCCGGAAAGTCGCGAGCCTGCACCTTCATGGCCCGCCCGGCCTCCGTAAGACGCAGTTCGACCACTCGCTCGTCGCGGCTGCTGCGGGTCCGGCTGATCAGGCCTTCGGCCTCCAGGCGCTTGAGCAAAGGGGTCAATGACCCGGGCTCGGTCAGCAAGCGCGCGCTGATCTCCCCGACGGTCAGGCCGTCGCGCTCCCAAAGGACTAGCATGGCCAGGTATTGCGGGTAGGTGAGGCCGATGCTCTGCAAAAGCGGCTTGTACGCTTTGGTCATCTGCAGAGAGGCAGAATACAGGGCGAA
Source organism: Pseudomonas sp. 9Ag (assembly GCF_902506445.1). Lineage (NCBI taxonomy): Bacteria > Pseudomonadati > Pseudomonadota > Gammaproteobacteria > Pseudomonadales > Pseudomonadaceae > Pseudomonas > Pseudomonas sp. 9Ag. The sequence goes on along the minus strand of NZ_LR733836.1, from coordinate 3,280,442 downwards.
ACACAGCTGGTGATCCAGCTGCAGTTGTTCGTCGGAGGGGCGCTTCGTCATGAGAGGTCGAATGGCGAGAAAATGGCTTTCACCCTAGCGCGCGGCCTTGCCCCTTGCCAAGCTCGGCGCTCGCTCAGGGGCGAATTTCTATCAAGGTGCCGTCTTTAACCAGACTCCAGATTTCGCGCATATCGTCGTTCTTCAGGGCGATGCAGCCTTCCGTCCAGTCGAGCGTGTGGAAGTACCACTCGGGGTATTCTTCGTCGAGCGGCGTGCCATGCAACATGATCATGCTGCCCGGTCTCGCGCCCTCGCTGCTAGCGCGTGCCAGGTCCTTGGCGTTCGGGTAAGAGATGTGCATCGCCAGGTTGTACTTGTCTGAGACTTTACGCCAGTCGATCCAGTAAAGACCTTCAGGGGTGCGCTGGTCTCCTTCGCGTTGTTTGGGGCCTGCTTGTTTGCCGAGAGACACACGGTAGCTTTTCATGCTGACGCCGCGGCTGATCAAGTGAAGCTTGCGCTCGGACTTGACCACCAGAACTTTGTCGATGAACGAGTCGTCGAGGGTGGGGGTCGCGTTTGCGTAAGAGAGGGGGGCGAAACTAAAGCAGACTATTGCTAACAGCCAGCGCATTGGGGCGAATCCTGAATCAAAACTGCATCAGACCTGTTTGCGCGCCACCCGCATTGCTTCGATGGCTTCGTTGCGCACCGGGAAGGCCTGCTGCACCCGGTCGGCGAAGAAGTATTCTAGGGTACGGCCGACGGTCGGAAAAGCCAGCTCTGACCAAGGGATATCGGCTTGTCGAAAGAGCCGGACTTCCAGGCTTTCGTCTCCTGGACTGAATCGTTCATCGACCAGTTCGGCGCGAAAGAACATATAGACCTGGTTGATGTGCGGCAAGTCGAACAGTGTGTACAGCTGCAGGCCGGTGACACGGGCGCACGCTTCCTCAAGAGTTTCGCGTTCTGCTGCCTGTTGAACGGTTTCGCCGTTTTCCATAAAGCCCGCCGGCAGTGTCCAATATCCCCGTCGTGGCTCGATTGCGCGCCGGCAAAGCAGCACGCACTCATCCCAGACTGGCAGACAGCCCGCGACGATGCGCGGGTTCTGGTAGTGGATCGTATCGCAGGACGTACAGACGAAACGTTGCCTATTATCGCCCTCGGGCACCCGCGATATGACCGAGTCGCCGCACTGGCTACAAAATTTCATCGCGACTCCTTCAATTGCGGTAGTTGGCTAATTCCAGTTTCGATCATCAAGCTGGCTATTGCTGAGAGCCGGCTGGCCGGGGAAAGTTTGCCAGCAACGGTTGGCCTCGTCGAACGCATCATTGCCAGGGGCGCCAGGGCCGCTGGATTTTGGTTAGGCCTGCCTTGGGCGCCTCGGTGATTCATGCCATGATGCGAGGCAAAGACAGAAAGAGAAGTTCGATGCTGGACAAGATTCTCCAACGGGTGCGTGATTACTCTCCGCATCTTCTGGAGCCGGAAGGCAGGATGCCCGAGGCGGCCGTATTGATGCCCATTACCCGCAGCGACTCGCCGGAACTGGTGCTGACCCTGCGCGCCAGTGGTCTGTCTACCCATGGCGGTGAGGTGGCATTCCCTGGGGGGCGACGCGATCCGGAAGATCGTGACCTTATCCACACCGCTTTGCGCGAGGCTGAGGAGGAAGTCGGGCTGGCGCCGGGGATAGTTGAAATCGTTGGGCCTCTGAGCAGTCTGGTTTCACTGCACGGGATCCATGTCACCCCCTACGTCGGAATCGTCCCGGACTACGTCGAATATCGCGCCAACGATGCGGAAATCGCGTCGGTGTTTTCCGTCCCGCTGGAGTTCTTCTGCGAGGATGCGCGTGAAGTAACCCACCGGATCGACTACCAAGGCGGCGCATGGTACGTCCCGTCTTACCAATATGGCGAATACAAGATCTGGGGTCTGACAGCGATCATGGTCGTTGAGTTAGTCAACCTGGTGTACGACGCCGGGATCGAAATGCGCCGGCCTCCCACCTCCTACATCGATCTGAGCCAGAAGAGGTCATAACCGTGAAATATCGCCTGGGTGATTCCCTCGTTGAAACCCATCCGCAGAGCTGGGTAGCACCAAATGCCACGTTGGTGGGCAAGATTCGCCTTGATGCCGGCGCCAACGTCTGGTTTGGTGCCGTGCTGCGTGGTGACAACGAGCTGATCCATATCGGTGAGAACAGCAATGTGCAGGATGGCAGCGTTATGCACACTGATATGGGCTATCCGCTGACGCTGGGTACCGGAGTCACTGTTGGTCACAACGCCATGCTGCACGGCTGCTCGGTGGGTGACTACAGCCTGGTTGGTATCAATGCCGTGGTTCTCAACGGCGCGAAGATCGGCAAATACTGCATCATCGGCGCCAACACGCTGATTGCCGAGGGCAAGGAGATCCCGGACGGTTCATTGGTGGTCGGTTCGCCGGGCAAGGTGGTCCGTGAGCTGACCGAACAGCAGAAGAAAATGCTTGAAGCCAGCGCGGCGCACTACGTGCACAACGCTCAGCGCTATGCGCGTGAGCTGGCGGAGCAGAACGATTGATAGCAGCGGAGAAGCCGGTCGCATCCCCTTGCGTAAGTGTCTGCGCGTTGGACGAAGACGATATCTGCACGGGTTGCCAGCGTAGTATCGATGAGATTCGGCGCTGGGGACGAATGGATAATCCTGAACGGCGACAGGTGCTGTTGCGTTGTCACGAGCGTGCTCGCCAAAGCGGTCTGCTGTTTTAGTCGAAGCGCACCATGCTGCTGATCATCTTTCCCTTTTCCGTATTGCGAGGAATGTCATGCCCCGAATTGGTACGCCGCTATCGGCCAGTGCTACCCGCGTGCTGCTTTGTGGTTCTGGTGAGCTTGGCAAAGAGCTGGTCATCGAGCTTCAACGTCTGGGCGTGGAAGTCATCGCGGTGGACCGCTACGCCAACGCGCCAGCCATGCAGGTTGCGCACCGTCATCATGTGATCGACATGCTCGACGGCGCAGCATTGCGGTCCATCATCGAGCAGGAAAATCCGCATTTCATCGTTCCCGAAATCGAGGCGATTGCCACTGTGACGCTAGTGGAACTGGAGCGCGAAGGCTATACCGTTATCCCTACCGCGCGGGCCGCGCAGCTCACCATGAATCGGGAGGGTATCCGCCGACTGGCTGCCGAAGAGCTGGGGTTGCCAACCTCGCCTTACCGTTTCGCTGATTCCCTGGAGGCGTGCCGTGCGGCGGTCTCCGAGCTCGGCTTTCCCTGCTTGATCAAACCTGTGATGAGTTCGTCAGGCAAGGGGCAATCGGTTTTGCGCAGTGAAGACGATCTTCTCAAGGCCTGGGAGTATGCCCAGGCCGGCGGTCGCGCGGGGAAAGGGCGCGTGATCGTGGAGGGCTTCATTGATTTTGACTACGAGATTACCTTGCTGACGGTCCGCCACGCAGGCGGGACTACCTTCTGCCAGCCGGTCGGGCATCGTCAGGAAAAGGGTGACTACCAGGAGTCGTGGCAACCGCAGGCGATGACCGTCTCTGCGATGGCGGAGGCAGAGCGAATCGCCTTGGCGGTCACCGGTGCCCTGGGTGGGCGTGGCATCTTTGGGGTCGAGCTGTTCATCAAGGGCGACAAGGTGTGGTTTTGCGAGGTTTCACCGCGGCCACATGATACGGGGCTGGTAACCCTAATATCCCAAGACCTGTCCGAATTCGCCTTGCACGCGCGAGCGATTCTCGGACTGCCGATTCCGGCGATTCGTCAGTTCGGTCCGTCTGCTTCTGCCGTGCTGCTGGTAGAGGGTGAGTCCGATCAGGTGAGCTTCGGCAATCTGGCTGCTGCGCTGGATGAACCGGATACTGCGCTGCGCCTGTTTGGCAAGCCCGGTCTCAGTGGTCAGCGGCGCATGGGGATTGCACTGGCCCGTGACGCGTCGATAGAGGCGGCGCGTGCAAAAGCGTTGCGGGCGGCCTCGGCGATCGATACAGCGCTCTAGTCCCGGGCTACCTGGGCGCCGTCGGTTATTGAGCGTCGCCCTTTGAATCCTGAGGCTCCTCGATCACCCAGGCGCGTACGCTTTTGACGCGGTTGTCTGCCGCCTGCAAGATCTCGAGTCGGTACTGGTTGATTTGCAGGCATATTCCGCTGTCAGGAATGTGTTCAAGCGCTTCAGTAATCAGCCCGTTAAGCGTCTTGGGGCCATCGCAGGGTAGCTGCCACCCCAGCGCGCGGTTGACTTCGCGCAGGTAAGCGGCGCCGTCGATCACCAGGGTGCTGTCGTCCTGAGGATGTATGTCCGGGCTGCGCAATGCGTCCTGATTGCTGAACTCACCGACGATTTCTTCGAGAATATCTTCCAGGGTCACGATCCCCAGCACATCGCCGTACTCATCAACGACGATACCGATTCGGCGTTTCTGCTTCTGAAAATTGACCAGCTGTGTGGAGAGGGGGGTGTTCTCTGGAATGAAGTAAGGATCGTCGCATGCTTCCAGCAGGCTCTCCCGTGTCAGCTGGTCATGGCTGAGCAGGCGCGCAATCTGACGCATATGCACGATGCCTTCGATCTGGTTGATGTCCTTGCGAAACACGGGGAGGCGGGTGTGTGGCGTCGTGCGCAACTGAGTCACGATGGTTTCGAGATCATCTTCAAGATCGATGCCGGCGACCTCATTACGCGGAATCATGATGTCGTCGACGGTTACCCGCTCCAGGTCAAGGATGCCAAGCAGCATGCTTTGCCGTTTCATCGGCATGTCGCTGCCTGATTCGTGCACCACGCTGCGCAGTTCTTCCGTGGACAGGCTGTCGCTGCCTTTGTTGGACAGGTCAACGCCGAGCAGCTTGAGAAGGCCATTGCTGATCCAGTTGAGCAGTGCCACCAAGGGGTACAGCACTTTCTGCAACATCAGCAGCGGCAGGCTGACGGGATAAGCCACGGCTTCAGGGCGCAAGGCGGCGAGGGTTTTGGGGGTTATTTCCCCGAAGATCAGCAGGACGATCGTCAGGCCGATGGTCGCGATTGCGATTCCCGCCTCGCCCCACAGCTTGATGGCCAGGACGGTGGCAATTGCGGAAGCGAGAATGTTGACGAAGTTGTTGCCGACCAAGATGGTCCCGAGCAGCCGATCTGGACGTTCAAGCAGGGCGCTGGCGCGTTTTGCGCCGCGGTGCCCTTCCTTGGCCTGATGACGCAGGCGATAACGATTTAGGCTGAGCATTCCGGTTTCGGAGCTGGAAAAGAATGCCGAGCACAACAGCAGAGCGACCAGCATGCCGACCAGAAAGCCGGGGTGTAGATTCTCCACGTGGTGGTCCTAGATATGCAGAATGAATTCGCGGACCAGCTTGCTGCCGAAGTAAGCCAGCATCAGCAAGCAGAAGCCTGCCAGCGTCCAGCGGATGGCCTTGTAGCCGCGCCAACCCAGCTGATGACGCCCCCATAGCAGCATGCCGAACACCACCCAGGCGACCACGGACAGCAAGGTTTTATGTACCAGATGTTGCGCGAACAGGTTGTCGAGGAAGATCCAGCCGGAAATGAGCGATGCCGAGAGCAGCAGCCAGCCGGCGAGCAGAAAACCGAATAGCAGGCTCTCCATGGTCTGCAGCGGTGGGAAGTTCCTGATCAGGCCGGACGGGTGCTTGTGCTTAAGATGATGATCCTGCAGCAGTAGCAGCAATGATTGAAACACGGCAATCGTGAGCATCCCGTAGGCGAGGATGGAAAACAGGATATGCGCCAGGATGCCCGGCTGCTCGGCAATGGCAGGTGCCGTGCCGGACGGCGCGAACTGGGCAAATAGCACGGTCAGGCAGCCCAGCGGAAAGAGCAACAGCAGCAGGTTTTCCACGGGCATTCGGTAAAGCGCGAGCAGGATCAACAAGATCACAGCAGCAGCAATCAGGCTCGAGGCGGTGAAGAAGTCCAGATGCAGGCCGCTCGGTGAAAGCAGCTGGATGAACAGGCTCACGCCATGTGCGGCGAGCGCCAATGCGCCCAGGATAAGCAGCAAACGCTTGTCCGGCACGGTGCGTTGCGCCAGGCGCAGGCCCTGGTATCCGGTGACGCCGGCATAAAGGCAGGCGGCAGCTAGGCTCGGGAGCAAAGGGTGCATAGGTCTGTTAGTAGGCTCGAAAGGCGATGAGTGTGGCATAAACGTCGGGTGCGCAAAAGTGTGCGGTTGGCCGCGGCTGCCGCCGTAAAGCCGGTTGATGGGGGAACCGTCGGCAGGCTGGCGGTCATCAGGACAGTTATGGTTGGGGCCGCTCGATGAAAAGCATTGATGGCGGGGTACCGGCCAGGGGTGCGCAGCTTCTATAATCGGGGCCTTAACCACACCCAGCGTGGAAATGGCACATGTTTGAAAACCTAACCGACCGCCTCTCGCAGACCCTTCGCCATGTCACCGGCAAGGCCAAGCTGACCGAGGACAACATCAAGGACACCCTGCGCGAAGTACGAATGGCATTGCTAGAAGCCGACGTGGCGCTACCCGTGGTCAAGGAGTTTGTGGCCAGGGTCAAGGACAGGGCAGTCGGTACGGAGGTCTCCAAGAGCCTGACGCCTGGTCAGGCATTTGTGAAAATCGTGCGCGTCGAGCTGGAAGAGTTGATGGGCGCGGCGAACGAAGACCTCGCTCTCAGTGTGGTTCCGCCTGCGGTAATTCTGATGGCAGGCCTGCAAGGGGCAGGTAAGACGACTACCGTCGGCAAGCTGGCTAGATTCCTGAAGGAGCGCAAGAAGAAGTCGGTATTGGTGGTGTCTGCCGATGTCTATCGCCCTGCAGCGATCAAGCAGTTGGAGACGCTTGCTGCGGAAGTGGGGGTGACTTTCTTTCCTTCTGACACCAGCCAGAAACCGGTCGAGATTGCTCAAGCGGCTATCCGCGAGGCCAAGCTCAAATACATCGATGTGGTTCTGGTCGATACCGCGGGTCGTCTAGCGATTGATGCGGAGATGATGGCCGAAATCCAGGCCGTCCATGCGGCGATCAAGCCCGCAGAGACCTTGTTCGTAGTTGACGCCATGACGGGTCAGGACGCCGCTAATACTGCAAAGGCTTTTGGTGAAGCGCTTCCGCTGACAGGCGTGGTGCTAACCAAGGTCGACGGTGATGCGCGTGGCGGGGCTGCGCTTTCGGTACGCCACATCACCGGTAAGCCGATCAAGTTTCTGGGGATGGGTGAGAAGAGCGATGCGCTCGAGCCGTTCCATCCGGACCGGATCGCTTCTCGAATCCTGGGCATGGGCGATGTGCTCAGTCTGATCGAGCAGGCCGAGCAAACGCTCGACCGGGAAAAGGCAGAGAAGCTCACCAAGAAGCTGAAGAAGGGCAAGGGATTCGATCTGGAAGATTTCCGTGATCAGCTTCAGCAAATGAAGAACATGGGTGGCCTAGGCGGCTTGATGGATAAGCTGCCCTCGATCGGTGGCATGAATTTGTCGCAGATGGGAAATGCCCAGGGCGCTGCGGAAAAGCAATTCAAACAGATGGAGGCCATCATCAATTCGATGACCCCTGTCGAGCGCCGCAATCCGGATATCATCAGCGGTTCGCGCAAACGTCGCATTGCGATGGGTTCCGGCACGCAGGTTCAGGACATCGGTCGCTTGATCAAGCAGCACAAGCAGATGCAAAAGATGATGAAGAAGGTCAGCGGCAAAGGCGGCATGGCGAAGATGATGCGTGGCATGGGTGGGATGCTGCCGGGCGGCGGCGGAATGCCCAAGTTCTAATTTTCCGAGCGCCTCAGCGGGCTGCGCTGAGGCTGAACAGGCCTGCTGGCGAGGCCTGCAGTTGTTTTTTAAAAAGCCATTTGCAAAAAACCGGATATTCCTTAGAATATGCGGCCTTTCGGGCCTTGGGCCCTGCATTCAGATTTGCTGTACCGACTACAGGAACGATGTTCACATGGTAACTATTCGTCTCGCCCGTGGCGGCTCCAAGAAGCGCCCTTTCTACCACCTGACCGTGACCAACAGCCGCAACCCGCGCGATGGTCGTTTCGTTGAGCGTATCGGCTTCTTCAATCCGATCGCCTCGGGTGCGGAAGTGAAGCTTTCTGTAAACCAGGAGCGCGCTACTTACTGGCTGGGCCAGGGCGCACAGCCGTCTGAGCGTGTTGCTCAGCTGCTGAAGGAAGCTGCTAAGGCCGCTGCCTGAACAATATGAACGCAACGTCAGCTCCGGCCGAAGACCTGATCGTCATCGGCAAGATCGTATCGGTGCATGGCGTGCGTGGAGACGTGAAGATCTATTCTTTCACCGATCCAATCGACAATCTGCTGGAGTATCGTCGCTGGACGCTGAGGCGAGGCGATGAAGTCAAGCAGGTTGAGATGGTGAAGGGTCGCCTCCAGGGCAAGATCCTGGTGGCTACGCTGAAAGGGCTGACGGATCGAGAAGAAGCGCGTACTTACGCCGACTTCGAGATCTGTATTCCTCGCAGTGAGCTACCCCAGCTGACCGGTGATGATTACTACTGGTACCAGTTGCAGGGTCTGACGATCATCAACCAGCTCGAGCAGGTGCTCGGTCGGGTCGATCATCTGCTCGAAACGGGCGCCAATGACGTCATGGTGGTCAAGCCGTTCGACGGCAGTCTGGATGATCGCGAACGCTTGTTGCCCTACACCGATCAGTGTGTTTTGAAGATCGATCTGGAAGCAGGCGAGATGCGGGTCGAATGGGATGCGGACTTCTAGTCAACATGCCCAATCTTCGTGTCGATGTCATCAGTCTGTTTCCGGACATGTTTGCTGCTATCAGTGAATATGGAATCACCAGCCGGGCAGTAAAGCAGGGGTTACTTCAGCTGCATTGCTGGAATCCTCGAGCGTATACCGAAGATCGTCATCAGACGGTCGATGATCGGCCTTTCGGGGGCGGTCCGGGCATGGTGATGAAGATCAAGCCACTGGAACTCGCGCTTGCAGATGCTCGGCATGCTGCAGGTGAGAAGGCCAAGGTGATTTATCTTTCTCCCCAGGGACGGCAGCTCAAACAGGCTGACGTCCGTGCATTGGCGGGTGAGGAAGGATTGATCCTCATTGCAGGTCGTTACGAAGGTATCGACGAGCGCTTCATAGAAGCGCATGTGGATGAGGAATGGTCGATTGGTGACTATGTGCTGTCCGGCGGTGAGTTGCCGGCCATGGTGCTGATCGATGCTGTGACCCGCCTGCTCCCTGGAGCATTGGGTCATGCTGATTCAGCCGAGGAGGACTCGTTTACTGACGGCCTGCTCGACTGTCCGCATTACACGCGACCGGAAGTGTATGCGGATAAACGTGTTCCTGAAGTGTTGCTCAGCGGCAATCATGAACACATCCGGCGCTGGCGTTTACAGCAGTCCCTCGGAAGGACATGGGAACGCCGCGCTGATCTTCTGGATAGCCGCTCGCTTTCTGGGGAAGAACAAAAGCTGCTAGCGGAATTTATCCGCCAGCGGGACGATAGTTAAACGTATCGATGGCACGCCAGCATGGCCTGTCTCAGGAGCACAGCATGACCAACAAGATTATTCAGGCGATTGAAAGCGAGCAGATGACCAAGCAGCTGCCCCCGTTCGCCCCCGGTGACACCGTAGTTGTCCAGGTTAAGGTGAAGGAAGGCGATCGTGAGCGTCTGCAGGCCTTTGAAGGCGTTGTGATTGGCAAGCGCAACCGCGGCCTGAACAGTGCATTCACTGTTCGCAAGATCTCCAACGGTGTAGGCGTTGAGCGTACTTTCCAGTACTACAGCCCGATGGTCGACAGCCTCAGCGTCAAGCGCCGTGGTGATGTCCGTAAAGCCAAGCTGTACTACCTCCGCGCGCTGTCCGGCAAGGCAGCCCGCATCAAGGAAAAGCTTTCCTGAGGAAAGTTTCCTTAACAAAAAAAAGCAGCCTCCGGGCTGCTTTTTTGTGGGCGGTTGGTTTTGCTCGAATCCGGGTAGCCAGGGCGCGAGCGGCTTACTGCCGGCGGCCGTTGCTGTTCGTAGGGCCTGGAAGTGTTAGCGCGCTCAGGCTTTCGGACGGTCCGGTTCAGGTTTGTTTACGGCTGCTTGGACGTTTGCGTTGTCGGTTAAAGCGATCAGGGTCCAGCCAGCCTCCGGCTTGATGCGGGCATCCGGGTGAAACACGTGTGTATGGCCGTGGTTGTCAATGGCGAAATACAGGATTGCGCCTGACCCATTTAGAGTCTGGTATTCCGGCCAGCCAAAGGTTTCGGTCAGTTTGTTGCTTTTAAGTGAGTCACCTCGGCCAAGCCGCCCGGCAAGTTGCGAGTAGGTCAGAGTGGGCGTACCTAGCGGGCGGCCTCGGTGTTCGTCGCTGGGACGATGTTTGTCGCTGCGTCGATTCTCTTGTGTGCTTGCCAGATTAAACAGTCGATCAACGCCGAACTCATGACGGAAGCGCATGGCGGCGAGGGTGTTCATTTCTCCAACAGGCGACAACGCCAGCAGGTGCCCGAGTCCAACCAGGTCGAGGTGGTTTTCGGCGTGTTGCGAGGCGGGGTTCCCGTAATAGGTTGGCAGGTTCTCCATCCGCGCCGCGCGAATATTGTCCCAGCTGGAGTCGGTGAGCATGACTCTCACGCCTTGTTCGCTCAGCGCGCGCCCTATCGCTCTTGCAACCGGATTGGCGCCTACGATCAAAAAGCCGCTTGGCGACGGTTCCGCGACTTTCAGCAGTCTCGCCAATGGGCGTGCGGTTGCGCTTTGCAGCACGACGGTACCGATGATGACGGCGAAGGTGAGGGGCACGAGCAGCAGCGCGCCCTGGTGGCCCGCTTCGTCCAGGCGAACCGCAAAGATTGCGGACACGGCAGCCGCCACGATTCCGCGGGGTGCAATCCATGCCAGCAGCAGCCTCTCCCGCCAGTTCAACTGGGAACCCCAAGTGCTCAGGGTGATCGCCAGCGGTCGGGCCACGAATTGCACGATCACCAGAAGAATCAACACTGCCGGCCCCAGCTGCACCAAGGCTGTCAGGTCGAGCATCGCTGCGAGCAGGATAAACAACCCCGAGATCAGCAGAATGCTCAGGTTCTCCTTGAAGTGAAGGATGTCTCGCACGTCGACATCCCTCATGTTCGCAAGCCAGATCCCCATCAGCGTGACGGCCAGCAAGCCGGATTCATGCACCAGGGTATTGGCGGTGACGAATACGCCGAGCACTGACGCCAGTGTCGCCAGATTCTGCAGATACTCCGGCAGCCAGTGTCTTTTCACCAGTTGGCCGAGCGTCCATCCTCCTGCTATCCCGAGCACGGTTCCGCACAGCAGGACCCCGCCGAACGTCTGCAAGCTCTGCGTCCAGGCGGCCTCGGTGCCTCGCGTAATGATGAAGCTGTAAACCACCACTGCAAGCAAGGCGCCAATCGGATCGATGATGATGCCTTCCCATCTCAGGATATTGGCAACCGCCGCGTTGGGGCGCACTACGCGCAGCATTGGTACGATCACGGTCGGGCCCGTCACAAGCGTCAAGCTTCCCAAGAGCAACGCCAGGTCCCAATCAAAGCCAAGCAGCCAATGAGCGGACAGGGTGATCACGCCCCAGGTCGTCAGCGCGCCGATGCCAATCAGGCGGCGCACGACGGTGCCGATGCCAGGCAATTCCGAGACGCGTAGCGTCAGGCTGCCTTCGAAAAGGATCAACGCCACCGCCAGGGAAACCAGCGGAAAGAGCAGTGTCCCGAACAGGCGGGTCGGGTCCAGCCAGCCGAGCACGGGGCCGGCCAGGATCCCACTCAGCAAGAGAAACAGAATCGCTGGCAGTCGTAATCGCCATGCCAGCCATTGGCTGGCAAGCGAGGCGATGCCGAGCGCAGCGAGGGCAATGAGAATGTCTTGTTCGGTCATGGTTACCAGGTGTTCAAAGAGGCGGGTCGGTTAGATCAGGCTCACACTCCGTGTGGGTCCGTTGTTGCGGAGCTACTGGATAGTCTGACACTGCTCGGGCCGATCAGGTCTATTTGGAATGAGCAAGGTGGCTGTTCGGTCCGAGCGGTCTATGGAACACTGGCCGCCTTTCCGTCCAGTGTTTCTGTGCATGCCGGCTCACGACGACCCCCTTATTGATCGTTTCCTCGACGCTCTTTGGCTCGAAAAAGGACTTTCGGACAACACCCGCGACGCCTATCGCAGCGATTTAGCGCTATTCAACGGCTGGCTGGGCGAGCGCAATGTGCGTCTTGTCGATGTGGGACGGGACGCCATTCTCGATCACCTCGCCTGGCGCCTGGCTAACGGCTACAAGGCTCGTTCAACCGCACGGCTGTTGTCCGGGCTTCGCGGGTTCTATCGATTTCTGTTGCGCGAAGGCTTGATCACGGTCGATCCAACGCTGCGAGTGGATCTGCCGCAGTTGGGGCGGCCACTGCCCAGGGCGTTGTCGGAAACTGATGTCGAATCGCTGCTGTCCGCGCCGGATATCGGCGAGCCGCTGGGGCTGCGCGACCGGGCGATGCTCGAAGTCCTCTATGCAACCGGCCTGCGGGTCACGGAGCTGATCGAACTTCGTCTTGAGCAGATCAATCTTCGCCAGGGCGTCTTGCGTACCTTCGGTAAAGGAAACAAGGAGCGCCTGGTGCCTTTGGGCGAGGAGTCTATGCACTGGCTGGCACGCTATCTTCGCGACGCCCGTCACGAGCTGCTCAGTGGCAAGGCCAGCGATGTGGTATTTCCAAGCCGACGAGGGGATCTGATGACAAGGCAGACGTTTTGGCATCGAGTCAAACAGCATGCCCGGCAGGCCGGAATAGCCGTGCCGATCTCTCCCCACACACTGCGTCACGCATTTGCTACTCACCTGCTCAATCATGGAGCGGATCTTCGAACCGTGCAGATGCTCCTCGGCCACAGTGATCTGTCGACTACGCAAATCTACATGCACATTGCCCGCGCCAGGCTGCAGGAACTCCACGCGCAACACCATCCGCGTGGTTGAGCGGCTGACGTTAGAAGATGCGGTGCAGACCACAAAGCCGATGAGCGAAGGTCTGCCGCCTGCAACAGGCGACAGGGGCTATGTTAATCTGCCGACCTTCCCTCGATCGAAGTCGCCAGGAGATTTCATGCGCGTGAATCGTAGTTTTGCTGCCGTTGCCCTGGGCCTCGCCAGCTCTGTTGTCCTGGCCGCTGACGCTGAACAGGCGATCCGTGAGTCGCTTAACGCACTTCAACCCGATATGCCCATCGAGGCGATCGCCGAAAGCCCCATGAACGGTGTTTATCAGGTTCAGCTGAAGGGTGGGCGTCAGCTCTACGCGAGCGCGGACGGTCAGTTCCTGATTCAGGGCTATATGTATCAGTTCAAGGACGGCCAGGCGACCAACCTGACCGAGCAGGCGCAGAGCCGATCCGTTGCGAAAGCGATTGACGCTGTTCCAACCAGCAAGATGGTGGTTTTCTCGCCTGAAAATCCGAAGACCCATATCACTGTATTTACCGACACCGATTGCGGCTACTGCCAGAAGCTGCACAGTGAAGTACCGGAGCTGAACCGTCTTGGCGTCGAGGTTCGCTATATGGCCTTTCCGCGGCAGGGGATGGGCAGTCACGGTGCCAACACCCTGACCAGCGTATGGTGCGCAAAGGATCGTCAGGCTGCGATGAACAAGGCCAAGGTACGTGAGGATGTACCGGCCGCCAGCTGCGACAACCCGGTAGCCGAGCAGTATGAGTTAGGCCAGCTGATCGGCGTTCAGGGCACCCCGGCAATTATCCTCGCGGATGGCCAGATCATCCCTGGCTACCAGCCGGCGCCGCAGCTCGCCGAACTCGCTCTGAAAGCCAAGTAGCCGCCTGGACAGCCTCTTCTGTCGCGAAGAGGCTGTCCATTTCAGCTGCGGCTGAACTGTTTCCCCCCTCGCGTTCAAAGCCAGAAGGCATATTGAAGAGGTGGAGAAAATGAAGCTCGAAGGTTCCTGTCATTGCAAGGCCGTTGGTTTTTCTGTGGAGTCGGCCGAACCCTATCCGTTCATGCGCTGTTATTGCTCGATCTGTCGCAAAACGGCAGGGGCGGGCGGCTATGCGATCAATCTGGGTGGGGATCACCGGACGCTTACGGTGCATGGCCGCGAAAACCTGAGCATCTACCAGGCCAGAATGGTCGATGCCAAAACCGGCGCGGTGCGTATCAGTGATGGGCAACGTCATTTCTGCAAGCTGTGTGGCAGCGCGCTCTGGTTGTGGGACCCGAACTGGCCAGACCTGGTGCATCCACATGCCTCGGCAATCGATAGCGACCTGCCGAGCCCGCCCGAGACGACACACCTGATGCTGGCATCGAAGGCGTCGTGGGTCGAGCCGCAGCTGGGGCCAGACGATCGTTGCTTCGATGAGTATCCGGATGAGTCGCTAGCGCAGTGGCACCAGCGGCTGGGGTTGCAGAGCAAGTCCAGCTAGTAGCCGGTCCGCCAAGCGCTGCCGATTTGACTAAAGCTCCTGTGCTTCGTAATGTGCGACTCTTTTGTTCGGCCGCCGTGTAGGGCCGTCCGTTGGCAATGGGGAGTGCAACTTGAAACCGGTGAAAGTTGGCATCTGTGGGCTGGGAACCGTCGGTGGCGGTACCTTCAATGTGCTCGAGCGCAACGCAGCGGAAATCGCGCGCCGTGCTGGACGTGGAATCGAGGTCGCGCAGATTGCGGCTCGTCATGCGAACCCCAAGTGCAACACCGGTGACACCCCGATTACCGCCGATATCTTCGATGTCGCCAATAACCCCGAGATCGACATCGTCGTCGAGCTGATCGGGGGCTATACGTTAGCCCGCGAACTGGTGCTCAAGGCCATCGAGAACGGCAAGCATGTGGTCACGGCAAACAAGGCGCTGATCGCCGTGCACGGCAATGAGATCTTTGCGAAGGCGCGCGAGAAGGGCGTCATCGTAGCCTTCGAAGCCTCGGTAGCCGGCGGTATCCCGATCATTAAGGCCATTCGCGAAGGGCTGGCGGGCAACCAGATCAATTGGCTCGCCGGTATCATCAACGGAACCGGTAACTTCATTCTTACCGAGATGCGGGAGAAAGGTCGGACCTTCGAGGACGTACTGAAGGAGGCTCAGGAGCTCGGTTATGCAGAGACCGATCCGACCTTCGACGTCGAAGGCATAGACGCCGCCCACAAGCTGACCATCCTTGCCTCCATTGCCTTCGGCGTGCCGCTGCAATTCGATAAGGCCTACACCGAAGGGATCTCCAAGCTGACCACGGCTGACGTCAACTACGCCGAGGCGCTGGGCTACCGCATCAAGCACCTGGGCGTCGCGCGCAGCACTGCCTCAGGCATCGAGCTGCGCGTCCACCCTACGCTGATCCCGGCCGATCGCCTGATCGCCAACGTCAATGGCGTAATGAACGCGGTGATGGTCAACGGTGATGCCGTTGGCTCGACCCTTTATTACGGGGCCGGTGCCGGCATGGAGCCGACGGCTTCGGCTGTGGTCGCGGACCTGGTGGATGTGGCCCGTGCGCTGACCACCGATCCGAACAACCGCGTCCCGCACTTGGCCTTTCAGCCGGACTCGCTCTCTGCTCATCCGATCCTGCCGATCGGCGCTTGCGAAAGCGCCTATTACCTACGCATTCAAGCCAAGGATCGCCCGGGCGTGTTGGCTCAGGTCGCCACTATTCTGTCGGAGCGTGGCATCAATATCGAATCGATCATGCAGAAGGAAGCCGAAGAGCAAGACGGATTGGTTCCGGTCATCCTGGTCACGCATCGAGTGGTCGAGCAGCGAATCGACGACGCCATCGCAGCACTTGAAGCCCTTGCCGACGTGGTGGGCAACGTGGTGCGGATTCGTGTCGAGCAACTGAACTAACTCAGCAACGTCGGGCTGCTCTGGCGGCCCGCAGTCAGCGTCCAACGTAGGTTTGAACAATGCGCTACATCAGTACCCGTGGCCAGGCGCCCGCCCTGAATTTCGAAGACGTGCTGCTTGCCGGGTTGGCCAGCGACGGCGGTCTATACGTGCCGGAAAACCTGCCGCGTTTCACCGTCGAGGAAATCGCATCCTGGTCTGGGCTGCCCTACCACGAGCTGGCGTTCAAGGTAATGCGCCCGTTTGTTACCGGCAGCATTCCGGATGCTGACTTCAAGCAGATCCTGGAAGAAACCTACGGCGTGTTCGCCCATAGTGCGGTCGCACCGCTGCGCCAGCTGGACAGCAACGAGTGGGTGCTCGAACTCTTCCATGGCCCGACCCTGGCGTTCAAGGACTTTGCCCTGCAGCTGCTGGGTCGGCTGCTCGACTATGTGCTGGCCAAGCGCGGTGAGCGCGTAGTGATTATCGGCGCCACTTCGGGCGATACCGGCTCGGCAGCGATCGAAGGCTGCCGCCGTTGTGACAACGTGGATATCTTCATCCTCCACCCGCACAACCGGGTCTCCGAAGTGCAGCGTCGGCAGATGACGACCATCTTCGGCGACAACATCCACAACATCGCTATCGAAGGCAACTTCGATGACTGCCAGGAAATGGTCAAGGACAGCTTCGCTGACCAGGGCTTCCTCAAGGGTACGCGGCTGGTAGCGGTCAACTCGATCAACTGGGCGCGGATCATGGCTCAGATTGTTTACTACTTCCATGCGGCGCTGCAGCTAGGCGGCCCGGCCCGTTCGGTGGCGTTTTCCGTTCCGACCGGCAACTTCGGCGATATCTTCGCCGGCTACCTGGCGCGCAACATGGGTCTGCCAATCAGCCAGCTGGTGGTGGCAACCAACCGAAATGACATCCTCCACCGTTTCATGAGTGGCAACCGCTACGACAAGGACACACTGCACCCGTCGCTGTCGCCCTCCATGGACATCATGGTGTCCTCCAACTTCGAGCGTTTGTTGTTCGATTTGCACGGCCGTAACGGCGCTGCGGTCGCCGAACTGATGAGTGCATTCAAGGCCAGCGGCAAGTTGTCTGTCGAGGAGGAGCGCTGGGTTGAGGCACGCAAGCTGTTCGATTCGCTGGCCGTAGACGACGCACAGACCTGCAAGACTATCGCCGAGGTGTTTACCAAAACCGGCGAATTACTCGATCCGCACACGGCGATCGGCGTCTATGCTGCGCGCGAGTGTCGCCGCAGCCTGGCAACACCTATGGTTACACTGGGAACTGCCCATCCGGTCAAGTTTCCTGAAGCGGTGGAGAAGGCCGGGGTTGGCAAGGCGCTGGAGTTGCCGGCGCATCTGGCTGACCTGTTCGAGCGTCCGGAGCGTTGCACTGTGCTGAAGAATGATCTGAAAGCCATGCAAGCGTTCGTCAGCGAACATGGCAATCGCGGCAAGCCGCTGTAATTGACCAGCAGTAATGAAAAAGGCCAGTCTTACGACTGGCCTTTTTTCGTTAAGGGCGAAGGACGATGCCGAGATTACTCGTCGAACTCTTCCCAGCCGCCCATTTCCCTCCAGCGATTGACGATGCCGCAGAACAGTTCGGCGGTCTTTTCTGTGTCATAACGCGCAGAATGTGCTTCGCGTCCGTCAAAGTCGATGCC
This sequence comes from Pseudomonas sp. 9Ag, assembly GCF_902506445.1. Lineage (NCBI taxonomy): Bacteria > Pseudomonadati > Pseudomonadota > Gammaproteobacteria > Pseudomonadales > Pseudomonadaceae > Pseudomonas > Pseudomonas sp. 9Ag. The sequence continues at coordinate 3,262,958 of NZ_LR733836.1, read as the reverse complement.
GGCTGCCTGGCAAGCCTTTGCGAGAACGGTCTGGCCATAGGCGAGGCCGGCCAGCGTCGCGGTGTCGAAGCTGGAGAACGGGTGAAACGGATTGCGCTTGATGTCGCAGCGGGCAATCGCCGCGTTCAGAAAACCGAGATCGAAGCTGCTGTTGTGACCGACCAGAATGGCGCGTTTGCAGCCGGCTGACTTCACTGCTTTGCGCACGCTGCGGATGATCTCGTTCATCGCCTGCGATTCGGGGACCGCCATGCGCAGCGGGTGGTCGAGCTTGATGCCGGTGAACTCCAATGCGGCCGCCTCGATATTGGCGCCGGCGAAAGGTTCGACACGGAAGAAGAGGGTGTCCTGCGGGTAAAGCAGACCTTGCTCATCCATGCCGATAGTCACAGCGGCGATTTCCAGCAGTGCGTCTGTGGCGCAGTTGAATCCACCGCACTCCACGTCGACAACGACTGGCAGGAAGCCGCGAAAGCGTCTCGCCATCGGCGAGCGCGGCTTGCCTGGTTGGTTGCCTTCCAGCTCGTCGTCAAACTGATCGTCGCTCATGCTTCTGCCTCCAGCCGCCACTGCAGGGTTTCGCCTGCACGCAAGGGCACGACGTTGTGCTCTCCGAACGGTAGGTTGGCCGGCACGCTCCAAGACTCGCGGATCAGGGTGATGGTATCGGTGTTGCGGGGCAGGCCATAGAAGTCGGCGCCGAAGTGGCTGGCAAAGGCTTCCAGACGATTCAGTGCGCTGCGCTGCTCAAAGGCCTCGGCATAGAGTTCGATCGCAGCGAACGCGGTGTAGCAGCCAGCGCAGCCGCAGGCGTTTTCCTTGGCATGCTGGGCGTGCGGCGCCGAGTCGGTGCCGAGAAAGAACTTCGGGTTGCCGCTGGTGGCGGCATCGAGCAGCGCTTCCTGATGAACGTTGCGCTTGAGAATGGGCAAACAGAAAAAGTGCGGGCGGATGCCGCCCACCAGCATGTGGTTGCGGTTGTAGAGCAAGTGGTGAGCCGTGATGGTTGCCCCGACATTGCTGCTGGCAGCCTCGACGAACTGCACGGCGTCGCGCGTGGTGATGTGCTCGAACACCACCTTGAGGCTCGGGAAACGCTCGGTGACACGGCTGAGTTGCTCATCGATGAAGTACTTTTCGCGATCGAAGATGTCAATTTCCGAGCGCGTCACTTCGCCATGGACCAACAACGGCAAGCCAACCTCGGCCATGGTCTCGAGCACCGGGAAGATGTTGTCGATGCGGGTGACGCCGGATGCCGAATTGGTGGTGGCCCCGGCCGGATAAAGCTTGGCGGCGAATACATAGCCACTGGCTTTGGCGGCGCGCACATCTTCGGGCTGCGTGCCGTCGGTGAGGTAGAGCACCATCAGTGGCTCAAAGGCGCTGCCAGCCGGACGGGCGGCAAGGATGCGCTGGCGATAGCTGTCCGCCTCGCTAGCATTTCGGACCGGCGGGACCAGGTTCGGCATGATGATGGCGCGCGCGAACTGGCGTGCAGCGTCTGCCACGGTGTGTGGCAGCGCTGCGCCGTCGCGCAGGTGGATGTGCCAGTCGTCGGGGCGCAGTAATGTCAGTCGGTCGGACATGCAGGGTTCCAGGCGGTAAAACGTGCGGGAATGCTACCGGAAACGCGGGAAAAAATCGCTGCAGGCGGGACGTTGCCATGCAACGGGCGATGATGTGGTGGGTACGACCTTGACCGCTGCGGGTTCAAGTTTTCGGGGTAGGCACCGATACCCCGGTTGAATGTCGTTCACCGTGGAGCCCTACGTGCGCTTGCGCCTTCTAGTGATTGCCTGTCTGTTGGCTTCCCCAGCCAATGCCCTCACGTTCCAGACTCGTCTGGAGCGTGCGCAGTGGCAGGTGGAAGGCGATCAGTTCGAGTGTCGGTTAACGCAGCCGGTCGCAGGGTTTGGATCGGGTGAGTTCGTACGGCGAGCGGGCGAGCAACCGACTTTCCGCTTGCAGTCGCCGGATCGCTGGCTGGGCAACGGTTCAGCCACGCTGCTTGCTGCAGCCGCGCCCTGGCAGCCGAGCCGTGGCGATATAAATCTCGGATTGGTTTCCGTAGTCGGCGGCGATATTCCGTTCAACAGCACCTACCTGCAAGCCGGCCGCCTGTTGAGTGGTCTTCTCGAAGGGCGCAGCCCGGTGGTGCGTCACCGGACCCGGCTTGGTGGTGATGCGCTGGAAGTGCGGCTGTTGCCAGTGCGCTTTGGCAAAGCCTATGAGGACTTTCGCAGCTGTGCGGCCAAGCTGCTGCCGGTCAACTTCGAGCAGATTCGCACGTCGCAGGTTGGTTTCCCCGCCGGTGACGTCGCGCTCGACGCGTTGGGCCAGGCCAAGCTCGACATCATTCTGCAGTTCCTCAAGGCCGACCCCAGCGTCAATCGCATCCAGCTCGATGGTCACTCCGATAACAGCGGCAACCGGCTGACCAATCGCGACCTGTCCCGTCGCCGGGCGCTGGCGGTCGAAGAGTATCTGATCGGCAATGGGGTTCCTAAGGAACAGATTACGCTGCGCTTTCACGGCGAACGCTATCCCATCGTTCCCAACAGCAGCGAGGCCAACCGCGCCAAGAACCGGCGGGTGACTCTGCGTCTGGAGCGCGGGCCGGCGACCACCACCGCGGCAGCAGAGGGCGGTACACCTTCGTCCTGAAGGCGAGCGGTGCTCACGCCCCTGTAAAACAAACGTCGCGACCAGTAGAATCCCCGCTTTCCTTACAATCCCGGGAGTGGATGGCAATGGCCGACGTAAAGAAGGTAGTCCTGGCGTATTCCGGTGGCCTGGACACCTCGGTGATCCTCAAGTGGCTGCAAGACACTTATAACTGCGAAGTGGTGACCTTTACGGCCGACCTCGGTCAGGGCGAGGAAGTCGAGCCTGCTCGTGCCAAGGCCAAGGCCATGGGCGTCAAGGAAATCTACATCGACGATCTGCGCGAAGAATTTGTCCGCGACTTCGTCTTTCCAATGTTCCGCGCCAATACCGTTTACGAAGGCGAGTACCTGCTGGGTACCTCCATTGCCCGCCCGCTGATCGCCAAGCGTCTGATTGAGATTGCCAACGAGACCGGCGCCGACGCCATTTCTCACGGCGCCACCGGCAAGGGCAACGACCAGGTCCGTTTCGAACTGGGCGCCTATGCGCTGAAGCCGGGCGTCAAGGTCATCGCGCCGTGGCGCGAGTGGGATCTGCTCTCGCGTGAGAAGCTGATGGATTATGCCGCTAGCCACGAGATCCCGATCGAGCGTCACGGCAAGAAGAAGTCGCCGTACTCCATGGATGCCAACCTGCTGCACATCTCCTATGAAGGCGGCGTGCTGGAAGACACCTGGACCGAGCACGAAGAAGACATGTGGCGTTGGACCCGTTCGCCTGAGACGGCGCCGGATACGCCGACCTACATCGAACTGACTTACCGTAAGGGCGACATCGTTGCCATCGATGGCAAGGACATGACCCCGGCCGAAGTGCTGGCCTATCTGAACAAGATCGGTGGCGAGAACGGCATCGGGCGCTTGGACATCGTCGAGAACCGCTACGTCGGCATGAAGTCGCGCGGCTGCTACGAGACCCCGGGCGGCACCATCATGCTCAAGGGCCACCGCGCCATTGAGTCGATTACCCTAGACCGTGAAGTGGCGCACCTGAAAGACGAGCTGATGCCCAAGTACGCCAGCCTGATCTACAACGGCTACTGGTGGAGCCCTGAGCGCAGCATGCTCCAGCAGATGATCGACGCCTCGCAGGTCAATGTGAACGGTGTGGTGCGTCTGAAGCTCTATAAAGGCAACGTCATCGTCACCGGCCGTAAATCGGACGACTCGCTGTTCGACGCCAACATTGCGACCTTCGAAGACGATGCGGGCGCCTATGACCAGGCCGATGCGGGTGGCTTCATCAAGCTCAATGCGTTGCGCATGCGCATCGCCGCGAACAAGGGCCGGACGCAGTTCTGATAGAGACTGCTACGCAGCCTGACCATAACCCCGGCCGCGAGCCGGGGTTATGCTTTATGCACCGCTGATTAGGAGAGAGACCCATGAGACTGCTGCATACCATGCTGCGAGTCGGCGATATGGAGCGATCCATCGCCTTCTATACCGAAGTGCTGGGCATGACGCTGCTGCGCCGCAAGGATTACCCGGACGGCAAGTTCACCCTGGCATTTGTGGGCTACGGTGACGAAGCACATAACAGTGTGCTGGAGCTGACCCACAACTGGGGTGTCGAGAAGTATGACCTGGGAGACGGTTACGGCCATATCGCGCTGGAGGTCGAAGACGTCTACAAAGCCTGCGAGGATATCCGTAGTCGAGGCGGCAAGATCACCCGCGAGCCGGGGCCGATGAAACATGGCACCAGCATCCTGGCGTTTATCGAAGACCCGGATGGCTACAAGGTCGAGCTGCTGTCGCCCTCGCGACGCGACTGATTTGGTGCGAAAAAGCCCCTGTGACGGGGCTTTTTCAGCTCAGAGGTCGAAGTCGAACTCGTTGAGTTGCTTCTGCAAACGACGCTCTTCGAGCAGGTTGTCGATGATCCGGCGCTTGGTCAGGTTGGTCTTGGCGACTTCGACCGGGGTCTCTGCGCCATCGTCTTCGTCATCTGCGGCGAAGTCATCTTCGATCTGGATCTCTTCTTTCTCGGACACTTGTGTCACTCCACGGCTAAGGCGCGCTGTTGGCGCACCTTATAGCGACAAAAGTGAAGGCCGTAAAAAAGATTTTTTCAATCAGGCGATAGGTTTTCTGTTTGGCGGCTCAATCGTCAGAGGTCTTGTGCTTGTATTCGCAGAGATCCTCGATACGGCAACTGCCGCATTGCGGCCTGCGCGCCTTGCAGACGTAGCGCCCGTGCAGGATCAGCCAGTGATGGGCGTCCAGGAGGTAATCCTTCGGCACGAATTTGACCAGTTTGCGCTCGACCTCGAGCACGTTCTTGCCGGGCGCAATTCTGGTGCGGTTGGCAACACGGAAGATGTGGGTGTCGACTGCCATGGTGAATTGGCGAAACGCCGTGTTCAGCACCACATTGGCCGTTTTGCGGCCAACGCCCGGTAGCGCCTCGAGGGCCTCACGGTTATCAGGCACCTGGCTGTCGTGTTGTTCGATCAGGATGCGGCAGGTCTCAAGAACGTTCTTGGCTTTGCTTGGATAAAGCCCGATGGTCTTGATGTAGCTGCACAGGCCGTCATAGCCGAGCGCATAGATGGCCTCGGGGGTGTTGGCGACAGGGTAAAGTTTGGCCGTTGCCTTGTTGACGCCCACGTCGGTGGCCTGGGCCGAGAGGATCACGGCAATCAAGAGCTCGAACGGAGTGCTGTAGGCCAGTTCGGTCTTCGGCTCCGGGTTGTCCTCATGAAACCGGCGGAAGATCTCCAGGCGTTTGGCCGCGTTCATTTACCGCGCTCCATTCGGCATCATTCGATCACCCCGGTGACACGAACGCGGCGGCTCTGCACTGGCGTCTCTGCCTGCGTTGCCTTGGCGCGCTCAGCTAGGTGCTCGTCGATACGATTCTTCAGCGCAATCAGCAGGCCGAGCACGATAAAGGCGCCCGGTGGCAGGATGGCCAACAGGAAGCCCTTGTAGTCGCTGAATAGCGTCAGCTGCCAGTCGCTGGCAATCGGGCCGAACAGCAAATGCATGTTGGCGAACACCGCACCGGTGCCAACCAGTTCGCGCACGCCACCCAGCACCACGAGGACCAGGGCGAACCCGAGCCCCATGAGCAAGCCGTCAAAGCCCGCAATCAACGGATTATGCTTGGCGGCAAAACCGTCGGCACGGCCGAGGATGACGCAGTTGGTGGTGATCAGCGGGATGAAAATGCCGAGTATCTGGTACAGCTCATAGGTATAGGCCTGCATGAGCAGCTCGATACAGGTTGTCAGTGCCGCGATGATCATCACGAACGCGGGCAGGCGCACCGCAGTATTGACGACGCCCCGTACCAGCGACACGCCAACGTTCGAGCAGATCAGCACCAGGGCTGTGGCGAGCCCGAGCCCGAGCGCGTTGACCGCCGAGTTGCTCACGCCGAGCAGTGGGCACAGGCCAAGTAGCTGGACCAGTGCCGGATTGTTTTTCCACAGGCCGTTCACGCTCAGTTCGCGATAGCTTGGATTGCTCATTGGGTTCGGCCTTCCTGCTCGGCTTGCGGATCGTTGGTCTGCAATGTGTCGCGGGTCGCAGCGGCGCCGGCGCGCGAGTGGGTAGTGACCTCGTCCGGCTCGACCTCATCTTCCAGCGCAGCTTCGGCTGCTATCGGCGCCCTGTCGGCAGCGAGCAGCTCCTGCTTGTGGGCTGCAAAGTATTGCAGGGCCCGATGCACGGCGCCCACTACTGCCCGCGGCGTAATGGTGGCTCCGGCAAACTGGTCGAACTCGCCACGATCCTTTTTCACGGCCCAGCCTGACGCGTCTGGATCGCTCAGTGAGCGGTTTTCAAAGCTTCGTATCCAGGGGCTCTTGGCCAGTTCGATCTTGTCGCCCAAGCCGGGTGTTTCACGGTGCGCGACCACGCGAACGCCGGCGACTCGCCCGTCTGCCTGCACGCCTACCAGCAGCTGGATCGCACCGCTGTATCCGTCGGGTGCAATGGCTTGCAGGATCACCGCGCTTGGCTGGCCGTTCTTCATCGCGACATAGGCCGGCATGGGCTGGCGAGTGCCAAGCAGCGGATCTTGCACCAGAACGCTGCTGTCGAGCAGCTGATTGTCATAGCTGTCTCTAGGGAGGATCTCGTTGAGGGCCCGTAGCTGTGCGGCACGCTCCGAGGCTTGAATCCGTTCTGCCGTGAACTGCTGGAGCAGGGTCACGCCGCCAACGGTGAAAATCGCAAACAGGCCGAGCACCAGGCTGTTCTTGAGCATCGAGCGGCTGAGTTCAGGGATGATCATGTCATTCGCCCAGCTTGAAGCCGCGCTCGGCCTTGCGATGGCCGTAGGTGCGCGGACGGGTGTAATAGTCGATGGTGGGAGCTGACAGGTTCATCAGCAGCACGGCGAACGCCACGGCATCCGGATAGCCGCCCCAGGCGCGAATGACATAGACGAGAATGCCCACGCCTGCACCGAAAATAAGTCGGCCCTGGTTGCTGGTGGCGCTGCTCACCGGATCCGTGACGATGAAGAAGGCGCCGAGCATGGTGGCGCCGCTGAGCAGGTGGAACAGCGGTGAACCATGGCTATCAGAGCCCGAACCGTTCCAGAACAACAAACTCATGACGATCAGCGCGGCAAGCATGCCAACCGGCGCATGCCAGCTGAACAGGCGCTTGTGCAGGAGGAACAGGCCGCCAGCTAGAAATGCGAGATTGACGACCTCCGAGCCAATCCCTCCGAAGTGACCGAAAGCTGGGTTGGCCCAAAGCTCGTCCACGGTCAGGCTCTTGTTGACCTTGAGAAGATCGAGCGCGGTGGCCTGTGTCCAGCCATCGGGCAGCGAGGCGATGCCAAGGATGTGCTGCAGACCGGCACTCAAGCCGACCGTGTGGGGCACAGGCCAGGTGGTCATTTTCACCGGAAACGAAACGAGCACCACCACGTAGCCAATCATGGCGGGATTGAAGGGGTTCTGACCCAGTCCACCATAGAGCTGCTTGCCGAGCGCGATGGCGCTGCCCGTGGCGATCAATGTCAGCCACCAAGGCGAGTAGGGTGGCAGCGCCAGTGCTAGCAGGACCGCCGTAACCAATGCGCTGCCGTCGCGCAGGAAGAATTGCACTGGGCGTTGCCTTAGTCTCAGGATCAGCGCCTCACAACCAAGGGCTACAGCGCTGGCCCAGAGCAGGTTGATCAGGGTGCCGGCGCCATACAGCCACGTCAGGGCGATTACGCCGGGCAAGGTTGCCGCCAGCACCAGCATCATGACTCGCTGGGTGCGGTTGTTTCCTTTGGTGTGCGGTGAGGTGATGCGGGGCAGGGCCATTGGCTCTCCGGTGAATACTTGAAAGGGAGGGCGATCACCTGTCGATCACCACACTCCCTGTAGCAGCGCCGACGGCGCTGCTCCTGACGATTAGGTATGTTCCTGAAGTTTGCTCTCGGCATCGCTCAGACGTGCCTGGGCGCGTTCGATGGCCGCTGGGTCGCCGTTGTCGTCGCGCTCGAGCTTGCGCAGATCGGCTCGTGCAAACGCAACTTCGGTCTTGAGTGTCCGGGTCTGCTCATCTATGGGCTGCTTGTCGGTGCGCACCAGGTCTGGTGCCGGCTTGCCGGATCCAGCCTCAGCGTCATGAAGCGCCTGTTCGGCACTCGCCAGAGCATTGCGCAGCTTGCTCAGCTGTGGCTCTTCGGCACCGGCCTTTTCGGCTTTCTTGAGTTCTGCTCGTTTCATCGCCAGCTCGATCTTGGCTTTCTTGAGCGCCTCTTCGCCAGGTGTCTTGGCTGCAGGCCTGGTTTCTTTCGGCGGCTCGAGCGCGGTTTCAGCCTCGGCCAGTTGTGACCGCAAACGGCTCAATTCTGCCTCCTGCTCAGCGTCTCTCGTTTCGAGCTTCTCCAGCTTGCGGACCTGAGCATGCAGCATCGCGGCTTCGATCTTGGCTTTCTTTGCCGCGTCGTCATTGGCGGGTTTGGCTGGCGTCGCAGGGGTGATGTCCTGCACTGAAGCTAGTGTTTTCTCCGCTTCGTTCAGTTGAGCCTTTAGGCGACTCAGCTCGGCGTCCTGGGCGGCATCGCGGGTATCGAGCTTCTCCAGCTTGCGGACCTGAGCGCGCAGCATCGCCGCTTCGATCTTGGCTTTCTTTGCCGCGTCGTCATTGGCGAGTTTGGCTGGCGTCGCAGGGGTGGTGTCCTGCACTGACACTAGTGTTTTCTCCGCTTCGGTCAGCTGGGCCTGCAGGCGGCTCAGCTCGGCGTCCTGGTCGGCATCGCGGATGTCGAGCTTCTCCAGCTTGCGGACCTGAGCACGTAGCATCGCGGCTTCGATCTTGGCTTTCTTTGCCGCGTCGTCATTGGCGGGTTTGGCTGGCGTCGGAGGGGTGGTGTCCTGCACTGAAGCTAGTGTTTTCTCCGCTTCGGTCAGTTGAGCCTTTAGGCGACTCAGTTCGCCGTCCTGGGCGGTATCACGGGCGTCGAGCTTCTCCAGCTTGCGGACCTGAGCGCGCAGCATCGCCGCTTCGATTTTGGCTTTTTTGGCAGCCTCATCGTTGACCTGCGGTGCCGCGGGGGAAGCATCAGCAGGGCCAGCGGCTTCGTCCAGTGCCTTCTGCGCATTGGCAGCTGCGGTACGCAGCTCGTTAACCTGAGCTTCCAGTTCAGGCGTTGCATGCATGGCCAGCTGCTTTTCCGCTTTTTTCAGCGCGACCTGCGCCATGCTGGCTTCGATCTTGAGCTTCTTCTGCTGCTCGGACAGGCCCGCCTTTTGCGCCTGGACGCGCGCAACGGGGTCATCCTGATTCGGTATGGAGCTGGCCTCGGCCTGTGCCGCCTTGGCCTTCGCGGCGCGCTCGGCGCGGGCTTTACGGTCCGCCTCCTTCTGCTCTTCGGCACGGCGCAAGCGCTCCTGGCGCAGCTCGAAGCGCTGCTTGGAGTGTTCGGCTTTCTGCTGTTTCTGCTCCAGTTCGCGGATTTCGCCCTTGGCAGCGCGGTAGTACTGCACCAGCGGAATACTCGACGGGCAGACGTAGGCACAAGCGCCGCACTCGATGCAGTCGAACAGGTTGTAGGCCTTGAGCTGCTCGTGCTCCTGGCCCAGCGCGAAGAAGTGTAATTGTTGCGGTAGCAGGCTTGCCGGGCACGCTTCTGCACACTCGCCGCAGCGAATGCATGGCAGTGCTGGTGGTGGCGGAGGCAGTTCCGAAAGTGTGCTGGCGAGCAGGCAGTTGGTGGTCTTGATCAGCGGCACGTCCATCGACGGCAGGGTATAGCCCATCATCGGTCCGCCCACGATCAACCGATTGAGCCGGGCGGGGTCGAGACCGGCGAAGTCCAGCAGGTCAGCCACTGGCGTACCGATCAACGCCTCGACGTTCATGGGGCGTGCCAAGGCTTCGCCGGTCAGCGTTGTAACGCGGGAGATAAGCGGTTTACCCAACAGTACGGCGTCGTGAATGGCGACGCAGGTACCGACGTTCTGGCACAGCATGCCGATGTCGGCCGGCAGGCCGCCGCTGGGGACCTCTTCGCCGGTCAGAATCTGTATCAGCTGCTTTTCGCCACCCGAGGGGTACTTGGTAGGAAACACCTTGACCAGGAATCCTCGTTCGCCCACGGCGGTGCGGACGGCTTCGATCGCCTCCGGTTTGTTGTCCTCGATGCCGATCAGCACCTGCTTCGGCTGGATCAGCTGAACAAGTATCTCGATCCCCGCGACAAGCTCGTTTGCCTTCTCGCGCATCAACCTATCGTCGGCCGTGATATAGGGCTCACATTCGGTGCCGTTGATGATCAGTGCACGAATTTCCCGGGTAGGCGGCCCGTTAAGCTTGACGGCCGTTGGGAAGCCGGCGCCACCGAGTCCGCTTATGCCTGCCTGACGGATCTGTTCCAGCAGCTGATCGGGCTGCGCTGCTCGGTAATCCGGTTGCGGCTGCAGTTCGATCCATTCGTCCTGGCCATCGCTGTCGATCACGACCGCCGCGCTGAGCATCCCTGACACGTGAGGGTAGGGCTGGGGGCCGATGAAACTGACCGTTCCGGACGTCGGTGCATGAACCGGCGCACTGACAAAGCCAGCGGCCTCGGCGATCTTCTGCCCCTTGAGCACACGCTCGCCCAGCGTAACGCAGGGCTCAGCGGGCGCACCGAGATGTTGGACCAGCGGAACCACCAGACGAGCAGGGAGGGGTGGCCGCTGAATCGGCGTGCGGTTGGAAAGCTCCTTGCACTCCGGGGGGTGTATGCCGCCATGAATATCCCAGACGTTCAGTGAGGTCATGCGGCTTGCTCCCGATCACTGGCGATCAACTGGCCTGGTGTCAGCGGTTGGTCCCACTTCCAGCTCTGCAGATTGCTGCCGAGTTCAATCATGTCGATGCAGTCCACCGGGCACGGCTCGACGCAAAGGTCGCAACCGGTGCACTCGGACACGATGACCGTGTGCATCTGCTTGGCGGCGCCGACAATGGCGTCCACCGGGCAGGCCTGGATGCATTTGGTGCAGCCAATGCATTCCGCTTCGCGGATATAGGCGACGCGCGGAGGCACTTCGCCTTCCACTGCGTCCAGCGGCTCAGGCTCGACATCGAGCAGGTCGGCCAATGCCTGGATCGTTGACTCGCCCCCCGGGGGGCATTTGTTGATCTTGTCGCCGCCGGCGATCGCCTCGGCGTAGGGCTTGCAGCCGGGGTAGCCGCACTGACCGCATTGGGTCTGCGGCAGCAACGCATTGATCTGTTCGGCAATCGGGTCGCCTTCGACGCGGAAGCGCACCGCGGCGAAGCCGAGAATGGCTCCACAAACCAGGCACAGCGTGAGAAGCGCAAGCACCGCTATCACGACCAGACTCATAGCTTGATCAACCCACTGAAGCCCATGAACGCCAGCGACATGAGGCCTGCCGTGACCATGCCGATGGCTGCGCCCTGGAAGGATTTGGGCACGTCGGCAATCGCGATGCGCTCACGCATGGCCGCAAACAACACCAATACCAGCGAAAAACCCAGGCCAGCGGCAAAGCCGTTTGCGGTAGCGGTCAGAAAGGTGAACTCGGATTTGTTGGCGTTTAGGAGCGCGACGCCCAGCACGATGCAGTTGGTCGTGATCAACGGCAAAAAAATGCCCAGCACGCGGTACAGCAAGGGACTGGTCTTATTCACCACCATCTCGGTGAACTGCACCACCACGGCAATCACCAGAATGAAACTGATGGTGCGAAGAAATTCCAGATCCAGCGGCTTGAGGACATACTGCTGAACGATGTAGCTGCACATCGCCGCCAGGGTCAGAACAAAGGTTGTGGCCAGCGACAGGCCAATGGCGGTTTCGATTTTCTTCGAAACACCCATGAATGGGCACAGACCGAGGAACTGCACCAGGACGAAATTATTGACCAGGATGGCGCTAACCATGATCAGGGCGAGTTCGGTCATCGCGGGTTCCTGTGGCGCTCTGCATGAGCCGAGGCTAAAAGGCCGCTATTATCGGGAAGCGGCAGCAGCCGTACAAGGCCGGGAGGTGATGTGGCCCCAAGGCAACTGCGGTCTGATAACACATATGGACATGTACCACCTGTCCGGTTGAAAGCCAGCCGACCATTTGCTGTGGTCTGATCAAGTGAGGCCGTAACTCTCAGGTGGAGCGGTTCGTGGAGGTGCATAGTGAAGATACCAATGGCGCTTTTGCTGCTGGCATTGGGGTTTGGGAACCATGCGTTTGCCGACTCCCGGGGTGGTGTGTGGGTCTACCAACCTGATGGCGGCAGCTATCGTGTAGAAAGCCGCGGATATCAGTACGATCCGCGCAGCCCATATCCGCAACACAGACAGTATCCACAGAACCTTCCGCCTCGCTATCAGGGCCAGCTCCCTCCGCAGTATTACGATCGCCACCGAGGGGCTGATCGGCACAGCTGGGACCATAGGAGACGGACAGAAGGTCGTCATCCGCAGCGGTGGAAGGATGAGCGTAACTCCAGGTTCGATCACCCTTCGCGCTGGGATCGTGATCATTCGAGAGATTTTCGCCGCCCACCGTTAGTGCGCGATGGTCGCGACTACCGTATGCATCACCGGCGCGATTTCGACGGTCGCCACTATCGCCGCTGAGGCACGTGGGGTTAACCGCCCCGCTGTAGATAAGAATCGCGGACGCGCCACTATTGGTGTCTGCCGGGTTGCGTTTGGCGTAGATCCTTCGCTGCGTATGTTTTCGGATTTTACTTAGCGGTTTCTCCAGCGGGGATCGCGCTTTTCCAAGAACGCATTGACTCCTTCCAGGGTGTCGTCGGCTTCGAACAGGTCGACGAATGCCTCACGCTCTGCCGCTGCAAGACTGGCCGGGCCGCGGCTGTGCATCGAATCAATCAGTGTTTTGATTGTGCGCACGGCCACCGGGCTCTGACGCGCCACGCGGGAGGCCAGCAACAGTGCGTGGCCTCGCGCTTCACCCGGCTCCACAACCTGTTCGACCAGGCCGATACGCATAGCCGTGTCCGCATTGATCCGTTCGCCGCAGAGAATCATCCGCTTCGCCCAGCCTTCGCCTACAAGCCATGCAAGTGCCTGGGTGCCGCCAGCGCAGGGCAGTAAGCCGACCGAGGCTTCAGGTAGGCCTAGCTGAGTCTGTTGCTCCACGATGCGCAGGTCACATGCCAGAGCGCACTCCAGACCTCCCCCAAGCGCGAACCCGTTTATGGCCGCTATGGATACCCCGCGAAACTCTCGCAGGGCTTCGAAGGCCTCACCGAAGCGCTTCGCCATTTCACGTGCACGGGTGCGGTCGCCATCGGCGAAGAGCTTGAGGTCGGCGCCCGCGCTGAAGAATTTTTCACCCTGGCCGGTGATTACCAGCGCATAGACCTCATCGTCATGGTTCAGGTGTTCGACGACTTGCTTGAGGCCAATCAGCGAGTCACGGTCCCAGGTGTTGGCAGGGGGGTGGTTGATGGTGATCAGCGCGGTGTGCCCATGCTTTTCGACGGTCAGTTTGTGGGTCAAATCGAAAAAACCGGACTTATACGGCTCTACTGCAGTGGTGCTCATGGTGTTGGTCATCCTCGTCAGGATCGAATGCCTTCAACCGAGTCTAGTTGCAATCTTTTCGATCTGGCGAGGCGCTGTGGCGCGGGCGGGTGCATAGCGGGAGTTGTTGCAGGAGCGGCGCAAGGTGAGAGAGGTACGTGCGATGGGCTTTGGAGCGGCCTGGTATCCCAGAGCCGCTCCTTTGCGTCCGTTTACTGGAGGGCGAGCGTCTGTCCGCCAGCGCGGCGCTCGGTCTGCCATTCGGCAAGCGATGGGGCAGCCTGGTCGCCGGTGAGGCGATGGACGATTTCGAAATAGTCCTGTTTGAAACGATCCTTGAGCACTTCCTCGCGCGGCTTGACCTTCACCGCGTACACCGTCTGCACGTTCTGGTGATCGAAGCTGCGCCATTCTTGTTCGCCCTTGAGTAGGCTGTAACGGTGGCCCTCCAGCGCGGCAATGATCCGTTCGCTATCGAGGCTACGGGCCCGAGTAGCCGCGTCGGCCCATTGATAGACGATGCTGTAGGCCGAGGCGGCCGAGCTGGACGGGTGGGTCTGATAGCGTTCATCGTAGTTCTGCACGAACTGCTTGCCCGCTACCGAGCCTTCCAGCTCCGGTACGCGCCAGGTCCAGGGTTCGGTGCCCAGTACGCCGCGCATGATGTCCGGGCCGGCTGTTTCGACCATGCTCAGCGTCAGGTTGGGTACTGCGACCTGCATCCGCTTGTTCAGGCCGAGTTCGTCGGCGATCCGCATGGCGCGCACCAGGTCCTCGCCAAACAGGACCAGTACCAGGACTTCGGCATCGCTGCCGGCGACTTGGGTCAGTGCTTCGCGGTAGTCGGAGAGGCGGGCACCGGGAAACGCCGTCTTGATGCCCGGGTGCTGATTACTGTTCTGGGTGCCAGTGGCCTGGCGTAGCGAGCTTTCGCTGGTGTGGCCCCAGGTGTAATCAGAGGTGATGTAGAAGTAGCGTTTGTTCGGCAGATGCTTGTTCAGGTATTGGCCCAGCACCTGCGCGCTCATCCAGGCGTTGTTGCATTCGCGGAACATGTAGCGGTGGGCGTCTTTGCCTGTTGTGTCGTTTGAATAGGTCAGGGTGCCGAAATAGAGTAAACCCCTTTCCTTGGCACGCTTGCCTGCGGCGATGGCCACGGCGCTGGACGCGCCACCGAACAGCATGACCGCACCCTCGTCGGCCAGTTTGTCCACGTTGGCGACGGCTTTCTCGGGTCTGGATGCAGAGTTACGGCTGGATAGCTGGAGCGGTCTGCCTAGAACGCCGCCTCTGGCGTTAATTTCATCGACAGCCAGCAACGCCCCACGCATCTGCGATAGTCCTTCTTCTTTATAGCTACCGGTGCGAGGGTAATTGAGGCCGAGGGTGATCGGATCGGCAGCTTCAACTGCCAGACAGAACCCCAGCCCGAGGGCGAGGAGCGTAGTCCGTTTCATTGCTGATTCCTTGTTGTATTTTTTATTGGCGAGAGGCTTTTTTACTGCGCGCTGCGGCCCTTCGTCACGCACTCATTGGTCGTATGGGGGCAGTCTTTCGCTTGGCTGTGAGGTAGCCGACATTTTCTGAGAGTTATTGGCGGTAAGGACAGGCTCAGACTGGCGCATTGACTCCGCCAGATCCTTTCCCTAGGGTTCGGCGCCTCAGCAGCCAGGGCAACGCCATGAATCAAGATGACCGCGTCAAACTTGAAGTCAGCTGGAAAGCAGCGCTGAAGGAAGAATTCGAGCAGCCGTACATGAAACAGCTGGGCGAGTTTCTGCGTCGCGAGAAGGCGGCCGGGAAAGTCATCTATCCGCCGGGGCCTCTGATATTCAGCGCCTTGAATTCGACTCCGTTGGAGCAGGTTCGCGTCGTGATTCTCGGGCAAGATCCCTATCACGGGGCCGGCCAGGCGCACGGGCTATGTTTTTCGGTGCAGCCAGGTGTGGCGCCGCCGCCCTCATTGCAAAACATCTTCAAAGAGCTCAAGCGCGACCTGAATCTGGACGTACCCAGCCACGGCTATCTTCAGTACTGGGCGGATCAAGGCGTGCTGATGCTCAATACTTCTTTGACTGTGGAGCAGGGGATGGCCGGATCGCACGCCAAGATGGGCTGGCAGCGTCTGACCGATCGGATCATTGAGGTGATAAGCGAAAAGCGCTCGGACGTGGTGTTTCTATTATGGGGTGCCCATGCCCAAAGCAAAGCGAAGCTGATTGATCCGACCCGGCACCTGTTACTGAAGTCCGTTCATCCCTCGCCACTTTCAGCGCACCGGGGATTCATCGGTAACGGTCATTTCAGTCGCACCAATCAATTTCTAAAACAGCGGGACCTTGAGCCTATCGACTGGAAGTTGCCAGAGTCAGTCTGAGCGGCGCCGAAGCGCCGCTGACCGGATCGGTTATTGCTGTTCGCCGTGCTTCGAGGCCAGCTCTTGAGCCCTGTTTAGATGCTGCTCTAGGGTCTTGAGCGTCGACTCAGCGTACTTCTTGAGCTCAGCGTTCTCACCATTTTTGGCGTACTCACGAAATAGCTCGATGGTTTGCTCATGGGCTACGACCTGATTGTTCGCATAGGCCTCATCAAAATTCTCGCCTTCACGCAGTTCAAGAATCATCGCCTTTGCCTGGTCCATCAACGTAGCGTCGTCGGACATTTCGAGGTCTTCATGTTGGCGAGCTAGCTCAGCGAGTTTCTGGTTCGCCTAGGTGTGGTCGTCGATCATTTTCTGGGCAAAAGTCTTAACGTCTTGAGATTTGCTTTCACTCATGGCCAATTTGGCGGCTTCGATTTCGGCGATGCCTTTCGCCGAGGCTTCGTCTACGAAATTTTCGCCTTCTGCGGCGAGTGCGAAATTTGCAGCAACACTGAACAGCAATGCTGCGGTCCCGGAGAAGAAAAAGTTGGTCGTGCGGTTCATCTAAAGTCTCCTTCAACCTGACAAGCTCGTAGCGCCGGGGCATGTGCCCAGGGCACGGGCAAGATGCGGCAAGAACGCCGTCTATTAAGTGACTTGAGGTCGCGGTAGCGGTTCCTCACAGCAGGCGAACGGTAGGCTGGTCGACGGGATTAAGATGGAGGTGACAGCAGAGGTAACGGTATAAGCGGGCGCTGAATGGCACCCGCACGGCTATTTACTGGAGCATGCTCATCGCGGCGTCCATCGCGGCGGAGAGATCTTCGTCTTCCTGTAACAATGTGCTCGGGTCGAGGCCGAGCTGGGCGAATGCGGGGATCTGATTCCAGTCGAGTTGGGTATAGGGGTGCGAGGTGCCGATATAGCTCTGCAATGTCGCCACCTGGACGATATCTACATAGTCCACCTTCACTGAGGCTCGGGAAAAATCCAGGTACTGGCCGGGGACCGTGGCTATTGGATCGGGAAACTCCCAGGCGCGAAGGATCTTTTCCCCGATAATCGGATGGATCCGATCAATGACGTGGTTGAGGCTGATCGAATCGCTGAGCAGCGCGCTGTGCTCTTCTGCGTAGGTGAGAATCGGCAGGACTCCGATCTGATGAACCAGGCCCGCGAGCGTCGCTTGGTCGGCCGGCAGGCGGGTGTAGTTGCGGCAAAGCACATGACTGATAGCGGCAATCTCGGTGCTCTTGTTCCAGACCTCACGCATCTTGCGATCCACCACGTCGGTAGTCGCTTGGAACATCTGTTCCATCGCCAAGCCGGTCGCCAGGTTTGACGTGTAGTTGATGCCCAGGCGGCTGATCGCCATCTGTAGGTCGTTAATCTCCCTGTTGGTACGCAGCAGCGGGCTGTTTACCACTTTGATGATGCGAGCAGTCAGGGCGGTATCATTGCCGATCACCTTGGCCAGCGTCGGAATACTTACGTCCGGATCCTCTGCGGCTTCTCGCACCCGCAGCGCGACTTCCGGAAGCGTCGGCAGGACCAGTTCGTCATTTTCGATAGCCTGTGTAAGCGCCTGCTGGACCTTGTCGGCAAGAGTGCTCATGTCTTTCCTTACTTATAATTCGGTGTGGAATGTGGCTGGCAACGGTTAGCGCTGGATCTCACGGTCCGCGTCTAGCGTGTAGGGCAACTGCAGCAGGGTCAGCGGGAGGCCGTCAGGGGACCCTAGGAAAAGTCGACCATCAGCCGCCGCATCTTCTTGCAGCACGGCCAACAGTTCTAGCGCGCCCTCGGCGTTTGCTGCCATGACGACTTCGCCAACGCTTGAGCCATGCACCGGGGAGTAGATTTCAAGCCCGGCGGCCGGCACCGGTGCATCGATGTTCTGAACCGCAAGGCGATGCAGCCGGCGCTTCAATTTACCCAGATACTGCATCCGCGCGACAATTTCCTGGCCGGTGTAACAGCCCTTCTTGAAGCTGACGCCGCCCAGCGCCTGCAGGTTGATCATCTGTGGGATAAACAGCTCACGGGTCGCGGCTACCACCTGGCCGATACCGGCGCGAATCTGTGCCAGCAGCCAGCGATCAGTCGACGCCTCGGGAAGCTGGGCCGCCAGCCGAAGCTGGGTGGTCTCGGCGTCCTTTGAACGGGTCCAGAGCTCGGCGCGGCCATCGCTAAGGCGCACGGCGATCAATCCGTGCGCGGCGGCCACGGCGTCGGCCGTCTGGGGAAGATCTAGGCCAAGGCTGACAAGAGCACCGTCACCTTCGCTGAGTCCGAATCGAACCCATTCTGCACTCTCATCATGCAGTTTGGATTTTGAGAACGCGGCGAACTTGGTCAGCTCGGCGAGTTGTGGCTGGACCAATTCGCGATCCATCGCCAGCAGATAGCCGTCTCCCTCTGGGAGGATGCGGAAGCTGGACTGCATTCGACCTTTGGGTGTGCAGCGCGCACCGAGGCTCGAATGCTGTTCATTGAGGTAATTGAGGTTGCAGGTCAGTTGTCCCTGCAGAAACTTGCTCGCATCCGCGCCGCGTACGGCCAGGACGCCTTCGTGCGACAAAACGCAAAAGAAAGCAGTGTCAGTCATGACGAGTCGCCGTGGAGAAATCCGGACCGGCATCATAGCAGGCCATCGGCGAAATACAGTGTGCGCCAACTGCCACTCCGGGGCCTGTTAATGCGTGTGCCGCCTGAACGCTGCAGTCGGTATAATGCCGCGCTTCAACTCAGGAGCTTTTGCATGGTCGAACAATCCGAACTCAATCGCCTGTTCTGGCAGAGCCGTCGCGGCATGCTCGAGCT
Organism: Pseudomonas sp. 9Ag; assembly: GCF_902506445.1. Taxonomy (NCBI): domain Bacteria; kingdom Pseudomonadati; phylum Pseudomonadota; class Gammaproteobacteria; order Pseudomonadales; family Pseudomonadaceae; genus Pseudomonas; species Pseudomonas sp. 9Ag. The sequence continues at coordinate 3,244,136 of NZ_LR733836.1, read as the reverse complement.
AGATGTGCTGCTGGTGCCTTTCGTCAAGGAGGTCTATCCGCAGCTCGACGAAGAGGATCAGCGCCGTTACCGCAAACTGCTGAGCTGTGAGGACCAGGACATGTTTGGCTGGTTCATGGAGCGCGCCGTGCCCGAGGACGAAGATCTGCGCTACATGGTTCGAATGATTCTTGACCGTGTCCAGCCATAGTAACCAGGCATTCGAATGTCGGTGGCATGCATCTGGCACGCTGTTGGCGCTGTATCTGCTGATAGTGATGCTGGCCGTAATCACACTCTTGTCATTGCCAGTGCCATCCTGGCTAAGTGTGCTCGGGTTGTTGCTGTGCGCGCTGCACGCAGCCTGGGTTATACCGTCGCACGTCTTGCTCTGTCGTGGTTGTTCATGGCTTGGTCTGCGCCATGATCAGCACGGCTGGTCGCTAAGGAGTCGGGAGGGCGGTTGGCAGCCGGTGCAATTGTTACCTGACAGCATTGCGCTACCGCTGGTGGTGGTGCTGCGATTTAAATTGCCGGGCGATTGGTTCTCTCAAGGGCTCTGCATTCCGCGCGGGGCTATGACGCCTGAGCAGCACCGACGTTTGCGGCTCAGGCTGAAGTTCAGTCGTCGTAGGTGGGCGGCACCAGAATAGTGTCTGTCGCTTCGGGTAGCTGTTCAGGGTAGTCCAGCGTGAAATGCAAGCCTCGACTTTCCTTGCGTTGCATAGCCGACCCGATCATCAACTCGGCAACCGTTGCTAGGTTCCGCAGCTCGATGAGGTCCCGACTGACTTTGTAATTACTGTAGAACTCATCGATTTCCCCAAGCAGCAAGCGAACCCGGTGTTGCGCGCGCATCAGTCGCTTGGTGGTGCGAACGATGCCAACGTAGTCCCACATGAACCGTCGCAGCTCGTCCCAGTTGTGCGCAATGATGACGTCTTCGTCTGAGTCCGTAACCTGAGTTGCATCCCACGTCGGCAGGACGTTGGGCGAGGCGACGCCCGGTAGTTCGCGCAGCATGTCCTGGGCAGCAGAGCGCGCGTAGACGAAACACTCGAGCAGCGAATTGCTGGCCATGCGATTGGCGCCGTGCAGGCCGGTGAAGCTGGTTTCGCCGATTGCATAGAGCCCAGGTATGTCGGTTCTGCCGGCTTGGTCAACCAGCACGCCGCCGCAGGTATAGTGAGCCGCAGGCACTACGGGAATTGGCTCGCAGGTAATGTCGATGCCGAACTCCAGACAACGTTCATATACGGTCGGAAAGTGCGCTTTGATGAATTCCGAAGGCTTGTCGCTGATGTCCAGGAAGACGCAATCGATGCCGAGGCGCTTCATTTCATGATCGATCGCGCGGGCCACGATGTCACGTGGCGCTAATTCCGCGCGTGGATCGAAACGTGGCATGAAGCGTTCGCCGTTGGGCAATTTCAGTACGGCACCCTCGCCGCGTAAAGCCTCGGTAATGAGGAAGCTTTTGGCTTTTGGATGGTAAAGGCAAGTCGGATGAAATTGATTGAACTCCAGGTTGCCCACTCTGCATCCTGCGCGCCACGCCATCGCGATGCCGTCGCCGCATGCCCCGTCGGGGTTGCTGGTATATAGATATACCTTCGCGGCGCCACCCGTTGCCAGTACGGTGAACTTCGCGTGGAAGGTATCCACTTCGTCTGTGTATCGGTTCAGCACGTACGCGCCAAGGCACCGCTTGCCGCTCAATCCCAACTTGCGTTCAGTGATCAGGTCAACGGCGACGCGCTGATGCAGCAGATCAATGTTTTCCCGATCATGAGCGCGGGCAAGCAAGGTGTTGAATATCGCTGCGCCGGTCGCATCGGCCGCATGAATGATGCGTCTGTGACTGTGTCCGCCCTCCCGGGTCAGGTGATATTCGAAGCCGTCTTCTTCGCGTTCGGCGTCGTCGCGGGTGAAGGGGACGCCTTGTTCGATCAGCCACTGGATGGCTTCGCGGCTGTGTTCGACGGTAAAGCGAACCGCTTCTTCCTTGCACAGTCCGCCGCCGGCAACGAGGGTGTCGGCGACATGCGATTCGATTGTGTCGGTGTTGTCCAGTACTGCGGCCACACCGCCCTGAGCCCAATACGTCGAGCCGTTCGCCAGCTCGCCCTTACTCAGCACTGCGACCCGAAGCGAGGGTGGAAGGTTGAGCGCCAGGGTCAGACCGGCTGCGCCGCTGCCTATGACTAGAACGTCGTATTGATAATGTCGGCTCATTTCGAATCTCACGTTGAGGCGAGCGCTAGTATATAGGCGCGTCCCCCGGCAAAATAGCGGGCCTTGTTGGACTTGGCTGGATGCTTTGGAACTTTTCTTGCAGGCTCGTCTCTATAGACAGTTGTGGATGCTGACCGGCTGGCCATGGTTCGGTGGGCGGCGGTTTTTTGCTGTGGATATTAGAGGGGTGTCGTCGAAACGGTTCGTTTTGGCGCGTCGCTCGTCAATGCCGTCAGGTGTGTTGCAGGAATGCTTGCTTGGAGGGGGAGAACTTTTGTGTAAAGCCCGGGTCTATTTTGGCAGGTCAGCTCGTAGGCGAGCGCAGCACCCCTTCCGGGTCATGGAGGAGTGTTTATGCTAACCCAGGAGCAGGACCAGCAACTGGTCGAACGAGTGCAGCGGGGAGATAAACGGGCTTTCGATTTATTGGTATTGAAATACCAACACAAGATTCTAGGGTTGATCGTGCGCTTTGTGCATGATTCTCACGAAGCCCAGGATGTTGCGCAGGAAGCCTTTATTAAAGCCTATCGCGCGCTTGCGAATTTCCGCGGGGACAGTGCTTTTTATACATGGCTGTACCGCATTGCCATCAATACGGCAAAGAATCATCTGGTTGCTCGAGGAAGGCGGCCGCCTGACAGCGATGTCAGTTCCGAGGATGCCGAGTTCTATGAAGGCGATCACGCCCTCAAAGATATCGAGTCGCCGGAACGAGCGCTTCTCAGGGATGAAATTGAAGACACAGTTCATAGAACTATCCAGCAACTTCCAGAAGATTTACGTACCGCTCTAACACTGCGTGAATTTGATGGTCTTAGTTATGAAGACATTGCAAACGTCATGCAGTGTCCGGTGGGTACGGTCCGCTCACGGATATTCCGGGCGCGGGAAGCCATCGATAAAGCATTGCAACCCTTGTTGCATGAATCCTGAGACAGCGGCGATAGCCAAGAGAGGAACCGCCATGAGTCGTGAAGCCCTGCATGAATCGCTGTCCGCGGTGATGGATAACGAAGCGGACGAGTTGGAATTACGTCGAGTGCTCTCCGCAGAGGGCGACAATGAAATGCGGTCGACCTGGTCGCGCTACCAGATCGCGCGTGCCGCAATGCATAAGGAGCTGATCGAGCCTCGTCTGGATATTGCCTCGGCAGTGTCGGCGGCGTTGGCTGATGAGCCTGCAATCACCGCCGTTAAGCCACAGCGCTTCGCTTGGCGTAATGTTGGTCGTCTCGCTGTAGCGGCATCGGTTACAGTCGCTGTGTTGGCAGGTGTGCGCCTGTACAATCAGAGTGAAGTAGCCGGGCCTCAGATTGCTCAGCAACCTGCGCAACCGAGCATTGCAGTCCCGCAAGCTACTCAAGGTCCGGCTGTACTAGCTGGGTATAGCGAAGGTACGGTTACTTCCGGTGCCCAGGTGTCGGGTGCGGAGGCGCCGGCTGAAAGCTGGCATGAAAAGAGATTGCCGGCTTATGTGCGTCAGCACGCTCAGCAGGCCGCTTTCGGTAGCGGTTCGGAAAGTGCCCTGCCCTATGCTCGTGCTGCCAGCATGGAAGATCGTTAAGGAACAACATGCGTGTAATGCCGCTGTTTGTGGTGCTCGGAGGCTGGCTATCTATGCCGGCCTTTGCTGCTGAGGCCGATGTGCTGATGCAGCGACTTGCTGATGCTGAGAAAAAGCAAAGCTATCAAGGCACTTTTGTCTATGAGCGCAACGGAAGTTTTTCCAGTCACTCTGTCTGGCAGCTGGTAGATGAACAACAGCTGCATGAGCGACTTTTGCAGCTTGATGGTCCGGCTGCAGAGGTTGTGCTGCTCAATGGGAAGATTCAGTGTGCATCTGAAGACATGGCTTCCCAAGTGCGGGAGGTTACGCCATGGCGCCAGCAGCAACTGAAGCCGGAGCTGCTCTCCAAGTGGTACAACTTTCAAGTTATCGGCGAATCCCGAGTTGCAGGGCGGCCCACGGTCGCGCTAGCGGTTCGTCCCCGGGATCAGCATCGCTATGGCTTCGAGCTGCATCTCGATCGTGAAACCTCCCTGCCGCTTAAATCGTTGTTGCTTGACGAAAGCGGACAGTTGCTCGAGCGATTTCAGTTCACGCATTTTGCACCAGGCTCAGTGGCTGCCGCAGAGGTAAAAGGTGGAGCTGATTGCAAATCGGTCTCGGTTCCCGCAGGGCAAGCGGAGCCGGCATCAATTCAATGGCGCTCTGATTGGCTGCCTGATGGGTTTCAGCTAATCGACTCAAGCGTGCGTCCAAGCCCCGCTTCACAAGAGTCGGTGACTTGGCTGGCTTACGGTGATGGCATTGCTCGTGTATCGGTATTTATCGAGCCATTGGGCGGCGCTGTGGTCGAGGATGCGCGTAGTCAGATGGGGCCGACTGTGGCCGTATCGAAGCGTATATCCACGGCTGGCGGCGATGTCATGGTCACTGTCATTGGGGAAATTCCTCTAGGTACTGCGGAGCGAATCGCATTGTCCATGCGCTCTGGAGTTGATCAGACGCCGCAATGATCGAGGAGTCAGGTCGTGTAGTCGCGTTGGCGCCCGGTGCTGTTTGGGTTGAGACTGAGCGCCATAGCACCTGTTCAGGCTGCTCTGCGAGGAGTGGCTGCGGCCAGGGGCTGGGTGAAAGACTTGGTATTCGCGAGCGCCGGGGTTTAATACTGGCGGTTTCTGACCTTCGGCTCAGTGTAGGGGACACCGTTGTGGTCGGTATCCGCGAAAGCGTGTTGCTACGCGGCGCAGTGCTTGTCTACCTTTTTCCGCTGATCATGCTCTTCATCGCTGCACTCGTCGCTTCTGAGCTTTCGGCTGCCGAGCCATACGTGATGCTCGCCGGCCTTGGTGGGTTTCTGGTGGCCTGGCTCCTCGTGCGCAAGCGCAGTCAGCAAACAGCAATGGATCCAGCGTTACAACCGGTCGTTCTGCGCGCCTCAATGGCCGCTGCGGCGGTGTAATCAGGCTTTGTGGCTGCAGGCATGTCAAGGCCAGCCTGGCCAGTCATCCACTTCTATCTCCTCGTTCTTTGCGTCAACCATCTTCCGCAAATCGCTCAGGTTTAATTCACGTGTTGCTCAGCGGCAGTGAAATTTCCATCGTATATGGCGTCGAACCGCATGCCCGCAGTGATGGATATGCGCTAGTTTGAACGCTTTTCGCGCCTCTTGGCGGCTACGGGTGTGCAGTTGGTGTCGAGGAGGCCTGGTGTTGCAAGTCGCTGGGAGCGGCGTGGCACTGATTAGACCTATCAGGTACACTTTGCGGCTATTTTCGGCGGGCAATCGGCTCGCGACGTATTAGAGTGTTGAGCTGTGAGCGACCTGAGTCATATCCGCAATTTTTCCATCATCGCGCACATCGATCATGGCAAGTCGACCCTGGCTGACCGTTTCATTCAGATGTGTGGCGGTTTGACCGAGCGTGAAATGAACGCTCAGGTGCTTGATTCGATGGATCTCGAGCGCGAACGAGGCATCACCATCAAGGCGCACAGCGTCACGCTGTACTACAAAGCGAAGGATGGCAAAACTTATCAGCTGAACTTTATCGACACTCCAGGTCACGTTGACTTCACCTACGAGGTCAGTCGCTCGCTGGCCGCCTGCGAGGGTGCGTTGCTGGTGGTCGATGCGGGGCAGGGCGTAGAAGCGCAATCGGTAGCCAACTGTTACACGGCTATTGAGCAAGGCTTGGAAGTTATGCCAGTGCTGAATAAGATGGACCTGCCTCAGGCCGACCCCGATAAGGTCAAGGACGAAATCGAACATATCATCGGCATCGATGCGACCGACGCAGTGGCGTGCAGCGCCAAAAGCGGCATGGGCGTAGACGACGTGCTTGAGCGTTTGGTTGCGGTCATTCCTCCTCCAACCGGCGAAATCGATGCGCCGCTGCAGGCTCTGATCATCGACTCCTGGTTCGACAACTATCTCGGTGTTGTCTCGCTGGTCCGCGTTCGCCATGGCCGGATCAAGAAGGGTGACAAGGTCCTGGTCAAGTCCACCGGCAAGGTGCACCAGGTCGATAGCGTCGGAGTATTCAATCCGAAACATACCAGTACGTCCGACCTCAAGGCCGGCGAAGTAGGCTTTATCATTGCCGGCATCAAAGATATCCATGGTGCCCCCGTTGGTGACACCCTGACGCTGTCCAATACGCCTGATGTCGAGATGCTACCTGGTTTCAAACGGGTTAAGCCGCAGGTCTATGCGGGCCTGTTTCCAGTAAGCTCCGATGATTTTGAAGATTTTCGTGAAGCGCTGCAAAAGCTGACTCTCAACGATGCCGCGCTGCAGTACGAGCCCGAGAGCTCGGACGCGCTTGGGTTCGGCTTCCGTATCGGCTTCCTCGGTATGCTGCACATGGAAATCATCCAGGAGCGCCTCGAGCGTGAGTACGACCTGGATCTGATCACTACGGCACCGACCGTGGTCTATGAGCTGTTGTTGAAGAGCGGCGAGACTATCTATGTCGATAGCCCATCCAAGCTGCCCGATCTGTCTTCCATTGAAGACATGCGTGAACCTATCGTCCGGGCCAACATTCTTGTACCTCAAGAACATCTGGGTAGCGTCATTACGCTTTGCGTCGAAAAGCGTGGCATCCAGCGCGACCTGCAGTTTCTCGGAACGCAGGTCCAGGTTCGCTATGACCTGCCTATGAGCGAAGTGGTACTCGACTTCTTCGATCGTCTCAAATCAGTCAGTCGCGGGTACGCTTCGCTGGATTACAGCTTCGAATGCTTCCAGTCAGCCAATCTCACCCGTCTGGATATCCTGATCAATGGTGACAAGGTCGACGCGCTAGCGCTGATCGTGCATCGCGACAATGCGCATTACAAAGGCCGAATCCTCGTCGAGAAGATGAAGGAACTGATTCCCAGACAGATGTTCGACGTGGCCATCCAGGCTGCCCTCGGCGGTCAGATCGTCGCGCGAAGCACAGTCAAAGCCTTGCGCAAGAACGTTCTGGCGAAGTGCTACGGCGGCGACGTGAGCCGTAAACGTAAGCTTCTTGAGAAGCAGAAGGCCGGTAAAAAGCGGATGAAGCAGGTAGGCAACGTGGAAATTCCGCAAGAAGCCTTCCTCGCAGTGCTCAAGGTAGATAGCTGATATGTCGATCAACTTCCCGCTGTTGCTGGTCATTGCCGTTGCTGTGTGCGGTTTTCTGGCGCTGCTCGATTTGGTGGTGTTCGCACCTCGTCGTCGGGCTGCAATCGCTAACTACGAGGGCCAGACCGGGGAGCCTGATCAGTCAACGCTGGACGCTTTGAATAAAGAACCGGTTCTGATCGAGTACGGCAAATCGTTTTTCCCAGTTCTGGCAATCGTGCTGGTATTGCGCTCGTTTCTGATCGAGCCGTTCCAGATTCCGTCGGGCTCAATGATTCCAACACTTGAGGTCGGCGATTTCATTCTGGTCAATAAGTTCGCCTATGGCATTCGGCTGCCGGTGGTCGACACCAAAATCATCGAGGTCAGTGATCCGCAGCGTGGCGATGTCATGGTGTTTCGTTATCCCAGCGATCCCAATATCAACTACATCAAGCGTGTCATAGGCCTGCCGGGCGATGTGGTTCGGTACAGCAGCGACAAGCGGCTGAGCATTAACGGCGAGCTGGTTCCTGAAATGCTTATTGGCGAAGAGCCCGGGAGTCTGGGCAGCGCCAAGCTCTACCAGGAAAAACTCGGCGAGGTGGAACACCTGATTCGCAAGGAAATGGCCCGCTATCGGATCGAACCTAACCGCGAGTGGCGGGTTCCGGCTGGTCATTACTTCATGATGGGTGACAACCGCGACAACTCCAATGACAGTCGCTACTGGCATGACGCGGCGATTCCGGCGGAATTTGCCGGTATGGTTCCGGACCGCAACATCGTCGGCAAGGCCTTCGCCGTATGGATGAGCTGGCCCGATCCGAAGTTCAGCAACCTGCCGCACTTTTCGCGCGTCGGATTGATTCACTAAGTCTGTGAATCAGGGCCCGGTTCCAGCGAGCCGGACCGTTATATTTGCACAGCCCCGATCCGCGGGTAACGTACGACATAGAGGTCGACATGAGTTTCGCTCGTTCGCAAAAAGGGCTGTCCATGCTGAGCTGGATCATGGTGCTGGCACTGGTGGCGTTTTTTGCCAGTACCGCATTCAAGATGCTCCCGCATTACTTCGACTATATGTCGATGGACAAGATCATCTCTGGGGTCGAAAGTGACAAGGCCGCAGACATCCGCACCGTACGAGACTTTTACAGCCATGTACGCAAGGGCATGGATGTCAACGGCATCCGCGATCTGAACCTCGAAGAGGCGCTGAAGGTCGTGATTGAAAATAACGAGTTCAAGGTGCACTTGGACTATGAAAAACGCGAGCCCCTGATCCGTAATCTCGATCTGGTGGCGAACTTCGATAAAGAATATCGCCTAAGGATGCCGTGAGCACTTCGTTAGCCCGTCTCGAGCGTAGGCTCGGATACCAATTCAAGGACCAGGAGCTGATGCTCCTGGCACTGACCCATCGCAGCTATGCCGGACGCAATAATGAGCGTCTTGAGTTTTTGGGCGATGCCATTCTCAACTTCATCGCTGGCGAGGCGTTATTCAACCATTTCCCTCAGGCTAAGGAAGGGCAGCTGTCACGCCTTCGGGCACGCTTGGTTAAAGGTGAAACGCTTGCCGTACTTGCTCGGGGGTTTGAGCTTGGTGAATACCTGCGGCTCGGCTCTGGTGAGCTGAAGAGCGGTGGGTTCCGTCGCGAGTCGATTCTTGCCGATACCCTGGAAGCTCTGATTGGCGCCATCTATCTCGATGCAGGCATGGAGGCGGCGCGGGACCGCGTGCTGGCTTGGCTTGCCAACGAGCTGGAAGGGCTTACGCTGGTTGATACGAACAAGGACCCAAAGACCCGTTTGCAGGAGTTTTTGCAATCGCGGGCGTGCGAATTGCCAAAGTATGAGGTCGTGGCGATTCAAGGGGACCCACATTGCCGGACCTTCTTCGTCGAGTGCCAGGTGTCACTGTTGCATGAGAAAACACAAGGGCAGGGCGCCAGCCGGCGTATTGCCGAACAGGTTGCCGCTGCCTCGGCACTGATAGCGCTGGGTGTGGAGAACGGTAATGACTGAAGAACGAGTTGAAGGTGAAGAAATCACCCGCTGCGGCTATGTAGCCATTGTCGGAAGGCCCAATGTGGGTAAGTCGACCCTGCTTAATCACGTCTTGGGCCAGAAGCTCGCGATCACCTCGCGCAAGCCGCAGACAACCCGTCACAACATGCTTGGAATCAAGACCGAGGGGGCCGTTCAGGCGGTCTACGTCGACACCCCTGGCCTGCACAAGAATGGCGAGACGGCGCTGAACCGCTATATGAACCGCACCGCCTCTTCAGCTTTGAAGGACGTCGACGTGGTCGTCTTCGTGGTCGATCGCACTCGCTGGACTGATGAGGATCAGTTGGTGCTTGAGCGTGTCCAGTATGTCGAAGGTCCGGTCATCGTTGCGGTTAACAAGACCGATCGCGTCGAAGACAAGGGCGAGTTGCTGCCGCATTTCGAATGGTTGGCTCAACAACTGCCAAGAGCCGAGATCGTGCCGATCTCCGCCCAGCACGGGCAGAATCTGGATGTATTTGAGAAGCTGGTAGCTTCGCACCTGCCCGAGGGCGAGCATTTTTTTCCCGAAGACCAGATCACCGATCGCAGCAGCCGTTTCCTGGCCGCAGAGCTGGTGCGTGAAAAGATCATGCGTCAACTCGGCGCCGAGGTGCCTTACCAGATCACCGTTGAGATTGAAGATTTCAAGCAGCAGGGCCATGTGCTGCATATCCATGCGTTGATTCTGGTAGAGCGCGACGGCCAGAAGAAAATCATCATTGGCGACAAGGGCGAGCGCATCAAGCGCATTGGCCAGGAGGCGCGCAAGGACATGGAGGTGCTGTTCGACTCCAAAGTCATGCTCAATCTCTGGGTGAAGGTGAAGAGCGGCTGGTCCGACGACGAGCGCGCACTGCACTCGCTCGGCTACAGCTGACGCAAGTTCTGCGACACCTGCCCGACTGCCGCAGCCTTTGGCGGTCGGGCAACCAGCATTTGTTCCGTCTCTGCACGTGACCTACCTCTCATGACCGCCCAAACCGCTTTTGTGCTGCACAGCCGGCCCTATCGTGAAAGCAGCGCGCTTGTGGATTTTTTCACGCCCGAAGGTCGGCTACGGGCAGTGTTGCGCGGTGCGCGCGGCAAGGCGGGCACGTTGGCGCGTCCCTTCGTGCCACTCGAGGTCGAGTTTCGTGGTCGCGGGGATCTGAAAAGCGTCGGACGGCTAGACAGTGCCGGCCTGGCGTACTGGCTCGATGGCAACGCGCTATTCAGTGGCATGTACCTGAACGAATTGCTGATCCGGTTGCTGCCGGCCGAAGATGCTCATCCCGCCATGTTCGATCATTACGCTGCAACTCTGCCAGCGCTGGCGGCTAAACGACCGCTGGAGCCGATTCTCCGTTCGTTCGAATGGCGCCTGCTGACCGAGCTTGGTTATGGCTTTGCCCTGGACCGGGATGTGGCTGACCAGCCCATCGCTGGGGATGGGCTATATCGTTTGCTGCCCGAGACCGGGCTTGAGCCGGTCGGGCATTTTCAGCCGGGTCTGTTCAATGGCGCGGAACTCCTGGCCATGGCAGAGGCCGATTGGAGTGTGCCGGGGGCTTTGGCCGCCGCAAAGAGACTCATGCGTCAGGCGTTGGCGCCGCATCTGGGCGGTCGACCATTGGTTAGCCGCGAACTGTTCATGAACATCAAGGAGGTCCCGCGTGACTGAAGCGAATCGAATCCTGCTCGGCGTCAATGTTGATCATGTCGCCACCCTGCGACAGGCGCGTGGTACCCGCTACCCTGACCCAGTCAAGGCTGCGCTGGATGCCGAGGAGGCCGGGGCCGACGGCATTACGGTACACCTGCGCGAGGATCGTCGGCACATCCAGGAGCGTGACGTGCTGATGATGAAGGATGCGCTGCAGACGCGGATGAACTTCGAGATGGGTGTCACCGAAGCGATGCTGGCATTTGCCGAGCAATTGCGGCCCGAACACGTTTGCCTGGTGCCTGAAACACGACAGGAGCTCACTACTGAGGGCGGCCTGGATGTCGCGGGCCAGGAAGCGCGGATTCGAGAAGCGGTCAACCGCCTGGCTGGTTGCGGTGCTGAGGTGTCGCTATTCATTGACGCCGATCCGCGGCAGATTGAAGCGGCTGCTCGTGTGGGCGCGCCGGCGATCGAGCTGCACACCGGCCGTTACGCCGATGCGCATGGCGTGGCCGAGCGGGCCTGCGAGCTTGCCCGCATTCGCGACGGTGTCGAGTCCGGGGTGAGCCATGGTCTGATCGTCAACGCTGGCCACGGTCTGCACTACCACAATGCCGAAGCGATAGCCGCGATTCGTGGAGTGAACGAGCTGAACATCGGCCACGCGATAGTCGCTCATGCCTTATTCGTCGGGTTCAAACAGGCTGTTAAGGAGATGAAGCACCTGATCCTCACCGCCGCAGCTCGCGGCTGACAACGCTAGGTGGCCCGCATAAGGCGGGTCACCCTAGCGTTTGAACAGGTTTACCAGTACGGTCAGCACAACGCTCAGCACAATCATCGACGTGATCGGAATGTACGTCTTGCTGCGTTCTGATTCGAGGCGAATGTCGCCTGGCAGCTTGCCGAACCAGCTCAGCAGGCCGGGCGCGTAGTGAAGGGCAACGCCGAGCAACAGCAACACGACGCCTGCGCCGATCAACCATTTAGCCATTTCCGCTCCCCCTCCTGCGCGCATTCGCTAATCTGCTCATCAGTGGTACGCCGCAAAGGCCGCCACTACCTGCTGCGACAGCACTTTTACGGGCTCGCTGCATTGTGCGGCGCTTAGCAACTTGATCTGGTACTCACCGAGTGCTGGCAGGTCGGCGTCTTCGTCCAGCCGTCTGAGCGGTGGTCTGACCAAGCTCAGCGGGTAGGGCGCAACTGCGAGATCGGCAACCATGGCAGCCTCCTGTCCGGCGCATTGCTCGCTGGAATAGGCGATGCGGTAGCTGCGACCGACACGGTCGAGTGCATCCAGAGCCTGGCGGCGCCAGGCACATTCGGCGCTGGCCAGTGCCAGCGGCAACGGGTTGCGCTTCATCGCAACGCCACCCGCCCGACCGGCCCAGACCAGCGGCTCACGGTGGACGACCTCGCCGCGGGTGTCGTCCTGACCAAGATTGCCAACGCTGATCAAGGCGACGTCCAGTTCACCTGCATCGATTCGCTGGATCATGTCGACGCTGCGCCCGACCGACACGTTCACCTCGATGCCGGGATGCGTTCGTGCAAAGAGCGACAATAGTCCCGGCAGGATATGTGTGCCGATGTCGGCTGGCGCGCCGAAGCGCACCTGGCCACTCAGGCTTGGCTTGATGAAAGCGCCCACGGCTTCTTCGTTTAGCTTGAGCAGGCGCCGAGCGTAATTGAGGAGTCGCTCGCCGTCAGCGGTAAGGGCGACGCGCCGGGCCTCTCGGCTGAACAAGGCGCAGCCCAGCGTGTTTTCCAGGCGTTTGATCTGCATGCTGACGGCGGACGTGGTGCGGAAAATCTGCGCGGCCGTGCGGGTAAAGCTGCCGCTTTCTGCAATGGATACGAACGTGCGCAGCACATCGATCTCGAGTAAAGGCATGGCGGATTGCGGCAGTCGTTCAGGCATCCCGGACATTGATCGACCCTTCAATATTTCTTAAGTGACGATTCTATTCTAGTCGTTTGTTTGAAGTGTCAACGAGGCTCAGTCTGGTTCTGTCGACATCAAGTCGTCGGCAGGCAACGGGTGCATTAATGCATCCTTTCTAGCCAGGAGCATCTGATGAACTGTACAGAAGAGCAGTTGAAGCGTGATCGATCAGCGGGAATAAAAGAGCCGTCCATTCCTAACGTGTATCTACCCGCGATGTGGCCGGTGGAGATGCACGCGTTAGCGCTGGACTGGTTCAAAGCATGGCGCAAGCGCCGCTTGTATCGGCGTCTGCTTCTCCTCAGCGACAGGCAGCTGCGCTTGCGTGACCTCAGCCGCCCCCTTCTGCTGGCGAAGGCTTCGACGCCGTTGCGGCAAATCGTGCAAGAACAGCGAAACGGGCGGGCTCGGCGTTAAGGCTTACGGGCGATTATCACGGCGCGCATCGGTGCGGGAAGACCTTCGATGGTCTTGCTGTGATCCTGTGGGTCGAGGAACTCGGGGAGCGACTGATAGCGCATCCAGTCGGTGCTGCGCTGCTCCTCTACGCTGGTGATACTGAGGTCGACGCAGCGTACATCGACGAACCCGGCGCGGCGCAGCCAGCATTCCAGCGCGGCTACCGATGGCAGGAACCAGACGTTGCGCATCTGCGCGTAGCGGTCTTCGGGAACCAGAGCGGTGTGCTCGTTTCCGTCAACCACCAGCGTTTCCAAGACCAGTTCGCCACCCTTGATCAGGCAGTCCTTCAGGTCCATCAGATGATCGACAGGCGAGCGCCGATGGTAGAGCACGCCCATGGAAAACACAGTTTCGAAGCCTTCGAGCTTGCTCGGCAGCTCCTCCAGCGCCATCGGCAAATGCCAGACCGGCAGGGCATCGAGGTAGCGCTTCATGGCGTGGAACTGGCAGAAGAACAGCCAGTTCGGATCGATACCGACAACCGAGTCGGCGCCTGCGCCGAGCATGCGCCACATGTAATAGCCGTTGCCGCAGCCGACATCGAGGATGCGCTTGCCGGTCAGGTCCAGATGTGGGGAGACGCGGTCCCACTTCCAGTCCGAGCGCCATTCGGTGTCGACATGCACGCCGAACACATCGAAGGGCCCTTTACGCCAGGGCGACAGGCCGAACAGGGCATCGTGTGTGATGGCACGTGTGGCCTCGTCGCAGTCGGAGTCCAGTCGGAAGGCATCACGCAGCTCCACCCCACTAGGCTGGATATCAGGCAGTGCTTCGACGGCACGTCGCCAGCGCGGCAAGTCGCCGTGGCCAATGGCGAGTTTGGCGTCGAGTTGCGCTTGCAGGCCGTTGGCCCAGGCCGCCAGCGGGGTGCCGGCCAGGCGCCAGGCGAGGGGAGTTAGGTCGAGATTCATGGCAGGGCAATCAGGGAGGCAAAATTCAGGCATTGGAACCAGGGCACGACTTTGGAAAAACCGGCGTCCAGCAATCGCTGGCGATGGGTTTCCAGGCTGTCGGGTCTCATCACGTTCTCGATGGCGCTGCGTTTCTGCGCAATTTCAAGCTCGCTGTAGCCATTGGCACGCTTGAAGGCGATATGCAGCTCTGTCAGCAGATCCTGTTCCTGGTCGTCTTCGAAGCGCAGCTTTTCCGAGAGAATCAGCGCGCCGCCCGGCACCAGCGCCTGGCGAATGGCGCTGAGCAGCTCAGGCCGCTGTTCAGGCGGGATGAACTGCAGGGTGAAGTTGAGGGCGACCAGCGAGGCCGGCTGGAACTGGAGAGCGAGCACGTCGGCTTCGATCACTTCAACCGGGAGCAGCTCCTGGAACATCGAATCCTGCCCGTGCAGATACTCACGGCAGCGCTCGACCATCGCCGCAGAATTATCAACGGCAATCACGTGACAGTTATCGATCTTGACGTGCCGACGCAGCGCTTGTGTCACCGCCCCTAGCGAGCAACCGAGGTCATACAGGCATGTGTTCGGCTGGGCGAATTGCGCCGCCAGCACGCCGATGTTCTCGACGATGGTGGGGTAGCCCGGCACCGACCGCTTGATCATGTCGGGAAACACCCGCACCACGTCTTCGTTGAAGACGAAGTCCTGGGGTTGGGCAAGGGGCTGGGCGAACAGGCGATCGGGTTCGTGGCTCACGGCGGCGTCTGGGCAGGCTGAAAAACAGGGGCGGCATTGTAGCGGAAAGCCGCGCCGATGGCCGTGCCCGAGTGGACGGCCGGTGTCCGTTCCCGGCTATTCGACGTCGATGCGGCAGTCGAACAGCCCGGCCGGTTCGGCGTCGGCTTCCCAGGGTCGCTGATAGGTGAGGTAGAGGCGGCCACTGCCGGCCTCGGCTGCCTCGAAGCGCCAGGTAGACAGACCATCGCCACCAATGACGTCGCTTTCGGGCGAGCTGAACACTTCCGGGCCGAGGCTTTTCAGTTGTTCGCTCGAAACCTCGCGCAGGTTCCAGCGATAACCCGTGGCGGGATTGCTTGGCAGGCTCAGGATTAGCATCTGGCCGGGCCGCAAGGTCAGTGGACAGTCAGCATCATCGCTCAGCGCGATACTGCTGGACGGGCCACTGGCGCAGCCGGCAAGCAGGAGCAAAGGGGCGAACGACGACAGCAGGCGGGTTACGGGCATAGGCGACCGACTCAAACAAGGGAAAGGAAACGCTCGGGCGTCGGTTGAACCATAAGACCCGCAGACTCGCGCGTAAAGCCATTCTCTGCTGGCCGAGGGTCCGGGCAGCGGGGCCGTGGTGCTGGGTTCACGGCCCCGCATTGTCAGAACAGGACCTTGACCACGTCGCTGAAGCGCTTGGCGAAATGCATCGTCAGCCCTTCCTTGAGGTAATCCGGCAGTTCTTCGAAGTCACCCCGGTTCAGCTCGGGAATGATCAGCTCGTAGAGCTTCAAGCGCCGCGCGGCAATCACTTTTTCCCGCAGCCCGCCGATGGGCAGGACCAGCCCGGTCAGGGTCAGCTCACCGGTCATGGCCACGCCTTTCTTGGGCGCCTGGTTGCGTGCCAGCGAGAGCAGGGCGCTGGCCATGCTGATGCCGGCGCTGGGACCGTCCTTAGGCGTGGCGCCTTCCGGCACGTGCATGTGCACAAAGGCCTGGTCGAAGAATTTCGGGTCGCCCTTGAACTCCTTCAGGTGGGAGTTCACGTAGCTGAAGGCGATTTCGGCCGACTCTTTCATCACATCGCCGAGCTTGCCAGTGAGCTTGAAACCACGGTTGAGCGTATGGATCCTCGTCGCCTCGATGGGCAGCGTGGCGCCTCCCATGCTGTTCCAGGCCAGACCTGTGACCACGCCAACCCCGGTGAGCAACTGCTCGGGATGCCAGAACGGCATGCCCAGGTAACTCTCGATGTCCTTCGGACCGATCTTGATGTTGGCCTCTGGCTCATCGAGCAGCTTGACCACTGCCTTGCGCACCACCTTGCCGAGCTGCTTGTCCAGCTGGCGTACACCCGCTTCTCGCGCATAGCCTTCGATCAGACTGCGTAGAGCGCTGTCGCTGATCGAAAGCCGTTTCTTCGGCACACCGGCGCGGTCCAGTTGCCGCGGCCAGAGATGACGCTTGGCGATCGCCAGCTTTTCCTCGGTGATGTAGCCGGACAGCCGGATGATTTCCATGCGGTCGAGCAGGGGGCCGGGGATCGAGTAAAGGCTGTTGGCGGTGCAGACGAACAGCACCTTGGATAGGTCCACGCGCAGGTCGAGGTAATGGTCGAGAAAGCCGACGTTCTGCTCGGGGTCGAGGGTCTCCAGCAGCGCCGACGCCGGGTCGCCCTGATGGCTGTTGCCGAGCTTGTCGACCTCGTCGAGCATGATCACCGGATTCATCACCTCGACTTCTTTCAATGCCTGGACCAGCTTGCCGGGCAAGGCGCCGATGTAAGTGCGTCGATGGCCTTTGATCTCGGCCTCGTCACGCATGCCGCCGACGCTGAAGCGATAGAAGCGGCGCCCGAGTGACTCGGCGATGGACTTGCCGATGCTGGTTTTGCCCACGCCGGGCGGGCCCACCAGCAGCACGATGGAGCCGGAAATTTCGCCACGGAAGGCGCCGACGGCGAGAAACTCGATGATCCGGCTCTTGATGTCGTCGAGCCCGGCGTGGTGAGCATTGAGCACCTTGCGCGCATGTTCGAGGTCCAGCTTGTCCTCGCTGTACAGGCCCCAGGGCATGGAGGTGGCCCAGTCCAGATAGTTTCGGGTGACGGCGTATTCCGGAGATCCGGTCTCCAGCACTGATAGCTTTTGCAATTCGTCGTCGATGCGTTTCTGTGCCGCGGGTGGCACGACCTTGCCCTCCAGTCGCGAGCGAAATTCATCGGCGTCGGCGCTGCGGTCATCCTTGGTGATGCCGAGTTCCTGCTGGATGATCTTTAGCTGTTCCTTGAGGAAGAACTCGCGCTGGCGTTCGCCGATCTTGCGGTTCACTTCGCCGGTCAGCTCCTTCTGCAACTTGGCGACCTCGACCTCCTTGCGCAGCAGCGGGAGGACCTTTTCCATGCGCTTGAGTACCGGCACGGTGTCGAGCACTTCCTGCAGTTCCGGGCCTGGCGCAGTGGTCAGCGCGGCGGCGAAATCGGTCAGGGGCGAGGGCGCGTTCGGGCTGAAACGGTTGAGGTAGTTCTTCAACTCTTCGCTATACAGCGGGTTGAGCGGCAGCAGCTCCTTGATCGCGTTGATCAGCGCCATGCCGTAGGCCTTCACCTCATCACGCGGGTCTTCGTCGCTTTGCGGGTAGTCCACTTCCACCAGATACGGCGGCTTGCGCCGCAGCCAGCCGCGGATTCGCACCCGCGCCAGGCCCTGGGCTACGAATTGCAGTTTGCCGCCTTCTTTCGATGCGTGATGCACGCGAACCATGGTGCCGTGCTCGGGCAGGCTGTCCGGGTCGAAGCTGGCAGCATCCTGCGCCGGCGAGTCCATAAAGAAGAGGGCCAGGCGCTGATGCGGCGTTTTGGAGACCAGGTCCAGGGTTTCGGCCCAGGGCTCTTCGTTGACAATGACCGGCAGCACCTGGGCCGGGAAGAACGGCCGGTTGTGGATCGGGATGATGTACAGCTTGTCGGGCTGCTCCTGGTCCGGCAACACCAGCCCGGTAGATGAATGGTCCTGCTCGAGGTCCTGATGGATGTCGTCGTTCATGCGGCACCTGTGGCGAGTACGTGCTCTTTAGATGGGTATCCGACAAATGATTTCAATCCAATCCCGTCATCGACCGTGGGGGCTGGCTGTAAAAACGGGTTTGCCTCCGGTAGAGTGCGGCAATACGTCAGGTATCCCCCATGCTCAACGCACGTCTGCTTCGCCTCGATGACCAGGCTCACGAACACGCTCACGACTACCACCAGTTGGTCATGTCGCTGTCGGGCTGCGCCGAATTTGAAGTGGACGGGACGGGTGGAGAGGTGTGCCGTATGCGTGCCTGCCTTGTGCCGGGATACGCCGAACACGAGTTCGCCGGCAAGGGTGACAACCGCATGCTCATCATTGATCTCGATGAGAATGACCTGAGTGCCGACGACCCACGCCTGCTGGCGCAATTGTTCGAAACCCCGCGTTACCCCGCGCTCGACGCTGACTTCCACAACCTGTTGAACTATGCCGGTGCCGAACTGGCCCGTTACGGCAGTGACCCCTTGCTGGCGCGGGCGCTGGGTGGCGTGTTGTTGCGCGCGTTGCACCTGCGGGTGTTCGGGGAAGGCACGCGCCAGCCGACTGGTCCACTGGACGTCGCCCGGCTGGATGCACACATCGAAAGCAATCTTGCTCGACGGATTACCGTTGCCGAGCTGGCGCAGGTCGTCTGCCTGAGCCCCAGCCATTTTCACGCGCAATTCAAAGACAGCGTCGGCCTGACGCCGCATCAATACCTGCTCAAAAGTCGCCTCAACCGTGCCGCACGGCTGCTACGCGAGAGTCCGCTGCCCTTGGTTCGGATTGCTGAGGAGTGCGGTTTTTCAAGCCAGAGTGCCTTGACGACGGCGACACGCCGTTATCTGGGGCTGACGCCTAAAAAGCTGCGACACAGCGACGGCTAGAACTATAGAACGCACCGCATCGGTGCGTTTTTCATTTTTCAGCTAACTTTTTGCACCGCTCTAGTGAGCTTTTATGACCGTATTTAGACGGCCACGTAAAGCCGTAGGTTTTTGTAAAAGTTCAGTAGATATCTGCAACAACGCAAAACTCTCTCGCCGTAGATTCCCCTACCCGTTTGGCGGCCACCGCTGCGCCATCATTGGTGTGGGCGACCCGCCGGGCCTGATTCATCACAACAACACTCCACGAGAGGAGCGGCGCGATGTTCAAAGCCGGTCAAGTCTTGCAGGGCGATTTCGCCAATCTGAAAGCCGCCGAATTCTTCCCCGCCATCAGCGCGAATTACAGCGTTGACGAGGCGGCCTACCTGAACGAGCTGTTGCAACTCGCCGACCCCGGCGAGGCGGGCATCGAAGCCATTCGCCGCGAAGCACGTGGCCTGATCGAGGCCGTACGCGGCCGTGATAACGCCGTCGACACCCTCGACGCGCTGCTGCGCCAGTACAGTTTGGACACCCACGAAGGCCTGATGCTGATGTGCCTGGCCGAAGCGCTGTTGCGCGTGCCGGACTCGGCCACCGCTGACGCTTTGATCCGCGACAAGCTCAATGCCGCCGAGTGGGAACGCCACCTCGGCCAGAGCGACAACGTGCTGGTCAACTTCGCTGCGTGGGGCCTGGTGATGACCGGCAAGGTGGTCGATCCGGAAAACGCCGACGGCCGCCCAAAGAATGTCATCGGCCGCCTGGTCAAGCGTTCCGGCGAGCCGGTCATTCGCGCCGCGATGAATCAGGCGATGAAGCTGATGGGCAAGCAGTTCGTGCTGGGCCGGACCATCTCCGAAGCGCTCAAGAATGGCCGCCCCGAGCGCGAGAAGGGCTACACCTATTCCTTCGACATGCTCGGCGAAGCGGCACTTACTGTCGAGGACGCGCGCAAGTACATGGCCGACTATCGTCAGGCCGTGGAAACCGTTGGCGCAGAGCCCCAGGTAGGCCTCGGTCCACGTCCGTCGGTGTCGATCAAGCTGTCGGCGCTGCATCCGCGTTATGAAGTGGCTCAGCGTGAGCGCGTACTGACCGAGCTGTTCGCCAGCGTCCGCGAACTGGCGATCCTGGCGCGCCGCCTGGATGTCGGCATCACCATCGACGCCGAAGAGGCCGATCGCCTCGAGCTGTCGCTGGAACTCTATGAAAAGCTGATGCGTGACCCAGCCATCGCTGGCTGGGGCGAGTTTGGTCTGGTCATTCAGGCGTATTCCAAGCGCTGTCTGCCGGTGCTGGTCTGGCTGACCCTGCTGGGCAAGGAGCTGAATGCACGGATTCCATTGCGTTTGGTGAAGGGTGCCTACTGGGACAGCGAGATCAAGCAGTGCCAGGTGCAGGGCCTCGACGGCTATCCGGTCTACACCCGCAAGGAAGGCACCGACACCTCCTATCTGGCCTGCGCTCGCTACCTACTGTCCGAACAGACACGCGGCGTGATCTACCCGCAGTTCGCCAGCCACAACGCGCACACCGTCAGCTGCATCCTGTCGATGGTCGGCGCGCTGAAGACGCCGCGTGAATTCGAGTTCCAGCGTCTGCACGGTATGGGCGACGCGCTCTACGACACCGTGATCGAGAAGTACCGCAAGAACGTGCGCATCTACGCGCCGGTCGGTGCGCATAAAGACCTGCTGCCGTACCTGGTTCGTCGTCTGCTGGAGAACGGCGCGAACTCCTCGTTCGTCCACCAGCTGGTCGACCCGCGCGTACCGGTCGATTCCCTGATCGACCACCCGGTGACCCAGCTGCGTCAATTCAAGACCCTCGGCAACCACCGCATTCCGCTTCCGCCGGCGCTGTACGGCAACCGGACCAACTCGCAAGGCATCAACATGAACATCCAGACCCAGTGGAACGAACTGTCCAGCGCCTATCAGAAGTTCCTTGGCCGCCAGTGGCAGGCCGCCCCGGTAATCGCCGGACAGAAACTCACCGGTGCGCCGCACAAGGTGCACTGCCCGTATCAGCTCAGCCAGGAGGTGGGCACCGCTCAGTTCGCCACCGCCGAGCAGGCCAAGCAGGCTATCGACGGTCTGGCCGCTTTCTGGCCGCGCTGGAACGCCACGCCGATCGAACAGCGCGCACAGATCCTCGAGCGCCTTGGTGACCTGCTCGAAGCCAACCGTGCCGAGCTGATGGCCATGTGCACGCTGGAAGCAGGCAAGACCCTGCAGGACGGCATCGACGAAGTCCGCGAAGCGGTGGATTTCTGCCGTTACTACGCACTGCAGGCACGCCTGAAGCTCGGTCGTGAAGAGCTCAAGGGCCCAACCGGCGAGCGCAACGAGCTGTTCCATGAAGGCCGCGGCGTGTTCGTCTGCATCAGCCCCTGGAACTTCCCGCTGGCGATCTACCTCGGTCAAATCACCGCGGCGCTGGTGGCCGGCAATACCGTACTGGCCAAGCCAGCCGAACAGACCAGCCTGATCGCTGCCCGTGCGCTGGAGTTGATGTTCGAAGCCGGCCTGCCGAAGGAGGCGATTGCCTTCCTGCCAGGCGACGGCGCCACGCTCGGCGGCGTGTTCTGCCGCGATCCGCGTGTGGTGGGCGTGTGCTTCACCGGCTCCACTGACACGGCGCGCATCATCAACCGCCAATTGGCCGAGAAGGAGGGCGCCATTGCCGCCCTGATCGCCGAGACCGGTGGCCAGAACGCCATGATCGTCGACTCCACCGCGCTGCCTGAGCAAGTGGTCAAGGATGCCGTCGGTTCGGCCTTTACCAGCGCCGGTCAGCGTTGTTCGGCCCTGCGCGTGCTCTACGTCCAGCGCGACATCGCCGACCGTGTGATCGAACTGCTCAAGGGCGCAATGGCCGAGCTGAAGGTCGGCCCGACCCACCTGCGCGAAAACGACCTGGGCCCGGTGATCGATGCCGAGGCGCGCGAAGGCCTGCTGGCGCACATCCAGCAGCTCAAGGCCGAAGGCAAGCTGATCGCCGAAGCAGAGCTGCCTGGCAGCCTCAACGGCCATTTCGTGGCGCCGGTAGCGTTCGAGATCGGCAGCATTCTCGAGCTGAAGAAGGAGCAGTTCGGACCGGTGCTGCACGTGGTGCGTTTCGATGCGGCCGATCTGGAGAAGGTCGTCGCCGACATCAATGCCACCGGTTACGGCCTGACGCTTGGCGTGCACAGCCGTAACGAGGAAACCGCTGAGCGCATTGAAGCGCTGGCGCGGGTCGGCAACCTCTACGTCAACCGCAACCAGGTCGGCGCGGTGGTCGGGGTACAGCCCTTCGGTGGCTGTGGCCTGTCCGGTACCGGTCCGAAGGCGGGTGGTCCGAGCTACCTGTTGCGCTTCGTCAACGAGCGCACCACCTCGACCAACACCACGGCTGTCGGCGGTAACGCGTCCTTGCTGTCGCTGGGTGACGACTGATCGTCGACTCGGCAGGAAATGGCTGGCGGCTCGGTTCAGAGACCGCCAGCTCATCAAAACAACCAGAACAGTTGGCGGATCGCTCTTCCGCCTCTGATGGGCTCATTTGAGCCCGTCCCGGTGATGGCGCGAACCGCCATCGCCCTCTGCCAGGTGGGATCGGGAATACCCTCGCGCCCATCAACAACAACTAACGAGGGAACAAAATGAGCATCAGTACTCCTACTTTGATCACGTTCGTGATCTACATCGGCGCGATGCTGTTGATCGGCTTTATCGCCTACCGTGCAACCAAGAACTTCGATGACTACATCCTCGGGGGACGTAGCCTGGGCAGTTTTGTCACGGCGCTGTCTGCCGGCGCTTCGGACATGAGCGGCTGGCTGCTGATGGGTTTGCCGGGCGCAATTTTCGTCGCCGGTCTTTCGGAAAGCTGGATCGCCATCGGCCTGATCGCCGGTGCCTGGCTGAACTGGCTGTTCGTGGCTGGACGCCTGCGTGTACACACCGAGCGCAACAAGAATGCGCTGACCCTGCCGGACTACTTCTCGCACCGTTTCGAAGATGAAAGCCGCATGCTGCGGATCTTCTCGGCGCTGGTCGTGCTGGTGTTCTTCACCATCTACTGCGCCTCGGGTGTCGTGGCTGGTGCGCGTCTGTTCGAAAGCAGCTTCGGCGTGCCGTACGACGTCGCGTTGTGGATCGGTGCAGCAGCCACCATTCTTTACGTGTTCATCGGCGGCTTCCTCGCGGTCAGCTGGACTGACACTGTGCAGGCCACCCTGATGATCTTCGCGCTGTTGATCACCCCGGTGTTCGTGATCCTGGCGCTGGGCGACATGGGCGCTGCGATGGACACCATCGCGACCCAGAACCCAGCCGCTTTTGACATGTTCAACGGCCTATCCTTCGTTGCCATCATCTCGTTGCTGGCGTGGGGCCTTGGCTACTTCGGACAGCCGCACATCCTGGTGCGCTTCATGGCCGCCGACTCGGTGAAGACCATCCCTAACGCTCGCCGCATCGGCATGGCGTGGATGATCCTGACCCTGGCCGGTGCCGTGGCGGTGGGCTTCTTCGGTATCGCCTATTTTGCAGGTCATCCGGAACTGGCCGGCCCGGTCAGCGAGAACGGTGAGCGTGTATTCATGGAACTGGTGAAGATCCTGTTCAACCCCTGGGTGGCGGGGATCATCCTTTCCGGCGTACTGGCTGCTGTGATGAGTACGCTCAGCGCCCAGCTGCTGGTGAGCTCCAGCGCCCTGACCCAGGATTTCTACAAGGCCATGCTGCGCAAGAACGCCTCTCAGACCGAGCTGGTCTGGGTCGGTCGTGCGATGGTGCTGCTGATCGCCTTCATCGCCCTTGGCATCGCTTCGAATCCTGACAGCAAGGTGCTGGGTCTGGTGTCCTACGCCTGGGCCGGCTTTGGTGCCGCCTTTGGGCCGGTGGTACTGATCTCGCTGCTGTGGAAGCACATGACCCGCAATGGCGCGCTGGCTGGCATGGTCGTCGGTGCGGTCACTGTCGTGGTGTGGAAGGAATTTATCGGCATGGGTCTGTACGAGATCATTCCGGGCTTCATCCTCGCCAGCCTGGCTATCGTGATCTTCAGCAAAGCCGGCGCCGGTGCTTCACCGAGCATGCTCAAGCGCTTCGAAGACGCCGAGAGCGAATACCAGGGTCGCTGATTCATTGGCCCACCCAAAAAACCCCGCTGCCGGTGTTCCGGCAGCGGGGTTTTCTTTTATGCACTACCGCCTACCGCTGGTCGGCAGTGGCTCATGCGGCGGACTCAATCGTCGACAACAAGGTTCCTGCGATCGTCCTTTGCGCCAGCGGCGATCAGGTGCTCGGCCATGTCTTCGGTCACGTGAACGCTATGGCCGCTGATATGCGCCATGGACATGCGGGCCGCAGGATCTGTCGAGACACGGACGTCCTTGATTGCGCTGGTATGGGTGGCGTTTTCGAGTGTGGTTGAACAGGTGCCGTTATCGGTATCGAGATGGACTGTCATAGCGGGCTCCTTGGGTTGCGCTGAAACCGCACAGAAAAGTGCAGCTACTGAGAGTGAGACCGTGGCCAAGAGGATCCGTTTGGCGTGCAGCGCTGATCGAACCAGATGGCAGCACGCCGGAACATGAAAATTATGCTGATCAAGTGATGGCGATAGGCTAGCCTGATGCGGTCAGCAGGTTGCCAAGGAAGGCGGTAGTCCCAACGGTAATCACGATGGCGGAGCCAGCCAGATGTTCAACGGTGTTTTGCGGTCCAGTTTATTTATGCTGTGTTGCGTCTTTGCGGCGTCTGCGCAGGCCCAGCCTTTTAGCGCGCTTGTCGTCGACGCCCAGGGGCAGCCGGTTGCGGGCGCCGTACTCAGTCTGTCGGGCCCGGCACAGGTCAAGCCAAGCGCCGCAGCGGTCATGGATCAGATCGACAAACAGTTCGTGCCGGCGGTGCTCGCCGTAGCGACCGGCACAGCGGTGAGCTTCCCCAATCGTGACGACATTCGTCATCAGGTCTATTCCTTTTCCCCTGCCAAGCGGTTCGAACTGCGCCTCTACGAGGGCACGCCGAGCGCACCAGTAACCTTCGACCAACCAGGCCTGGTGATACTGGGCTGCAACATTCACGACTGGATGCTGGGTTACGTCTACGTCACCGATGATCCCTGGTTTGGCGTCAGCGACGCAGAAGGCCGCATCCACCTGGACGCGCCTGCCGGCCAGTATCCAGCGACTCTCTGGCACCCGGCCTTGGTTGATATGCAACCAGTCGATGCGGGCACGCTGCGGCTGGGCGAGGCGCCGGTCGAGCTGAAGCTGCTGGTTGTGGTCACTGCCGCGCTGCAACCTTCGGCTCCAGCCCCCACGGCGTTCGCCGATGCTTTCAGGAAGGCCACCCGTGACGCGCAGCCTTAGCTTCCACGCGCGACTGTCGTGGATCCTCGCCGCCTTTCTGCTGGTGGTGATCGCCGCGTTGTATTTCTCTGTGCGCCTGGTCACCGAGTCGGCCGTGAGCAGCCAGGCCGCTGAGCGGCTGGAGTCGGGTCTACGGGTATTCGAGCGCTTGCTGGACATGCGTGGCCGCCAGTTGCGCGACGGCGTTCAGGTGCTGGTTGCCGACTTCGGCTTCAAGGAAGCTGTCGCCAGCGGCGACACGCTTACCTTGCAATCAGCCATGACTAATCAGGCGGCCCGTATCAGCGCCAGTGAGGCGATGCTGCTGGATCTCAACGGTAAGGTGCTGGCGTCGAGCCTGTCGAATGTCAGGCCGGGCGATACCTTCCGTTACGCTGACGAGCTGCGCGCGGCGCGTCAGGAAGGGCAGTCGATGCTGGTGGTTTCACTGGATGGGCAGGCGCACCTGATGGTCGAGGCCGAGGTCCGAGCGCCACTGCCCATCGCCCGTGTGGTGATGGGCTTCGCCATGGATCAGGCGCTGGCGGATGAACTCAAAGAGCTGACTAGCCTGGACGTGTCGTTCCTGACCCGAGAGGGCGAAAGTAAGGGCGAGCTGGTCACGACGCTCGCTCAAGAAACACGCGACGATTTGATCGATGGATGGAGCCGGCATGACCATGCCGGTGGCATCGAAGAATTGCTGCTCAACGGTGAGCGCTATCTCAACGAGGACATCGTGCTGTCGGAGGGCGAGAACTTCAGTGTCATCGCGCTCGTGCACCGGTCGCTGGATGATGCCTTGGCCGGCTTCCATCAGCTCGATTCAAGAATTCTGCTGATCGCTTTTGTCGGGCTGATCGCCTCTCTGCTCGGAGCGCTGCTGCTGGCACGCAGCCTGTCCGAGCCGGTCAATGCGCTGGCCCGGGCGGCCGAGCGGGTCGGGCGCGGCGATTACCAGACGCCAATCGAGCTGGATCGTGGTGACGAACTGGGCGCGCTGGCCAGCGCCCTTAACCAGATGCAGAGTGGCATCGCTGAGCGCGAACAGCTGATCGCCCACAACATGCTCCACGATGATGTGACCGGGCTGCCGAACCGCTCGCTGGTTGGCGAGCTGCTCTCAAATGCCATTGGCGCCGGGCGAACCACCGCGGTGCTGCACATCGGCATCGGCAATCTGGCTGGCGTGCAGGACAGCGGCGGCCCCGAAGGGGTTGATCAGGCGCTGCGTGAGCTGACCCAACGCCTACAGGCCGGTTTGCAACCTGGTGACCACCTGGCGCGGATGCTCAGCGACGAATTCCTGCTGATCGTCAGTGACACCTCGGCTGACAACGCCTTCAGCGCCGCCGTGGCGGTGCAGCAGGCGCTGGCCTTGCCGGTACGCGTCGCCGAGCTGGAGATGCGCATCGAGGCGCACATCGGCGTGGCCGGTTACCCGGACGATGCCGGCAGCGTCGACGAATTGCTGCGGCGCGCACGGATCGCCATGCAGGACGCCGCGCAGCTGCCGGACGGCCTGCAGCTCTACCAGCACGGCCGTGACGATGCCCATCAGCGGCAGATCACCCTGATTCGTGATCTGCGCCACGCCGCTCAGGTTGGCGGGCTGCATTTGCATTTTCAGCCGAAGATCGACCTGGAGCACGGTCGGGTGTACCAGGCCGAGGCGCTGCTGCGCTGGAATCACCCGGTCCACGGCATGGTGTCGCCCGGCGAATTCATCCCATTGGCTGAGCGCACTGGCAGCATCCAATTGCTGACCGCCTGGGTGATCGAGGCGGTGCTGCGGCAGCTGCATCTCTGGAACGGTCGCGGCCTGTACATGGAAGTGTCGTTGAACATCTCCGCCGAAGACCTCTCCAGCCTGACTCTGGAACAGCGGGTCGGGGAGTTGCTGCAACGCTACGTCATCCCCGGCGACCAGCTGGTGTTCGAGATCACTGAAAGCGCAATGATGCGCGACCCGGATCGCGCCCTGGCGATGCTCCATCGGTTGCGCTCGCTGGGCATTCGGCTGTCGGTCGATGATTTTGGCACCGGCTACTCGTCACTTGCTCAGCTGCGGCGCATGCCGGTGCAGGAGCTGAAGATTGACCAATCCTTCATTCGTGAGCTGGATGACACCTGTGGTGATGCGGTGATCGTCCGTTCGACCATCGACATGAGCCACGCGCTGGGCCTGAAGGTCGTGGCCGAGGGCGTCGAGCATGGTGAAACACGCGACCTGTTGCGGGCCTGGGGTTGCGACACACTGCAAGGTTATTTCTTCAGCCGCCCGTTGCCGGCCGACGCCTTCGAAACTTGGTTGAAGCAACAACCTCATCTGGCCGCGCGGCCGCGCAAGGAGCATTCATGAGAGGTTGGCAAACGCTGCTGCTGGCGGTGTGCTGGGCGCCGATGTTGGCCAGTGCCGATGCAGGCCGTCTGTTGGCCACCGGCGGGGCGACCAGTCTGGAAGGGTCGGCAGGTGGTGGGATCACGCCCTGGGCCGTGCTGGCGGGGTACGGTGAGCGCGGTGAGTGGGGCGGCGACGTCTTCGCTACCCGTGTCGAAACTGGCGACTACCGACTGGACGTCGCTGGCGTGGCGGTGGCCTTCGATAACCGCCTTGAGTTGTCCTTTGCGCGGCAGCGCTTTGATCTCGGCACATTGGCGCGCGACCTTTCGCTCCCCGAGAACAGCCTCAGCCAGGACATCTTCGGCGCCAAACTGCGGCTGTTCGGCGATCTGGTCTACGACCGGCTGCCCCAGGTGTCGCTAGGTGTGCAGCATAAGCGCCAGAAGGATTTCCTGATCCCATCGCTGATCGGCGCGCAGCGCGATGAAGACACCGAGGCCTACCTCACCGCCAGCCGCCTGATCCTTGCGGGTGCCTTTGGCTACAACCTCCTGCTCAATGGCGGCGTGCGCTACAGCCGCGCCAATGAGCTGGGCCTGCTTGGATTCGGCGGCGACCGTCGCGACAGCCGCAGCCTGCTCAAGGAGGGCTCGGCTGCAGTGTTGTTCAACCCAAGCTGGGCGCTGGGCGTTGAGTATCGTGAAAAGCCGGACAACCTGTCCTTTGCGGGCGAAAGCGACTGGGCCGATCTGTTCCTCGGCTACTTCCCCAACAAGCGCCTTGCCGTGGTCCTGGCTTATGCGCGGCTGGGTGAAATCGCCACGTTGGACAACCAGGATGGCCTGTACCTGTCCGTCCAGGGGAGCTTCTGATGCGCTGGTTTGGCCTGCTGTTTTGCCTGTTGCTCGGTGCCTGTGCTGGACAAGCGCCCAAGGATGACAGCCTGTATCGGCAGCTCGGTGGCGAGCCCGGTGTGACTCGGATTGTCGAAGGCATGCTGCTGCGCATCGCTGGAGACCCCCGCATCGTCGAGCATTTTCAGGACATCGACATCCAACGCCTGCGCGACAAGCTGATTGAGCAGGTCTGCGCCGAGGCGGGCGGTCCCTGCGTCTACACCGGCGACAGCATGGAAGAAAGCCACAAAGGCCTGGCGTTGACACCCAGCGATTTCAACGCGCTGGTGGAAAACCTGCAGGCGGCGATGACCGCCGAGGGCGTGCCGATCGCTGTGCAGAACCGTTTGCTGGCGCGCCTGGCGCCCATGCGCGGGCAAGTCATTGAGCGCTGACTGCGCGAGCGCTGAGATCGAAGCGAACCGCCTGCGTTATTGGCCTGCTGCCCTGAGCGTTTCTGGATCGGTCTTTCGATCGCTCCGCTCGCACTTTTACCCGCCAAAACTGTCCGGTCGCGAGCGAAGAGCGCTTCGAGACGCTATGCTTTCGTTCTAACCCGACCGTCCGTTGCCAGCGCTGCGCCACAAGCGTTCGCGTCTAGTCAGTGGAGGCGGGGGCTAGGTCCCCGCAGCACAAGGAATACAAGACTAATGAATGTGAGCACCCCCACCCTGATCACTTTCGTGATCTATATCGCGGCGATGATTCTCATCGGTTTCACCGCCTACCGCGCCACCAAGAATTTCGACGACTACATCCTCGGCGGGCGCAGCCTCGGCAGTTTTGTCACCGCTCTTTCTGCGGGCGCTTCGGACATGAGCGGCTGGTTGCTGATGGGCTTGCCCGGCGCGATTTTCGTTGCCGGCTTGTCTGAAAGCTGGATCGCTATTGGCCTCATCGCCGGCGCCTGGCTTAACTGGATATTCGTCGCGGGGCGGCTGCGTGTGCACACCGAGCACAACCACAATGCGCTGACCCTGCCGGACTATTTCTCCCATCGTTTCGAGGACACCAGCCGCCTGCTGCGGATCTTCTCGGCGCTGGTGATTCTGGTGTTCT
This sequence comes from Pseudomonas sp. 9Ag, assembly GCF_902506445.1. NCBI lineage: Bacteria > Pseudomonadati > Pseudomonadota > Gammaproteobacteria > Pseudomonadales > Pseudomonadaceae > Pseudomonas > Pseudomonas sp. 9Ag. The sequence goes on along the minus strand of NZ_LR733836.1, from coordinate 3,214,517 downwards.
TCACCATTTACTGCGCGTCCGGGGTAGTGGCCGGTGCGCGTTTGTTCGAGTCGACGTTCGGCATGGATTACGGTACGGCGCTGTGGGTCGGTGCGGCAGCGACCATCCTCTACGTGTTCATCGGCGGTTTCCTGGCGGTGAGCTGGACCGACACCGTGCAGGCCACGCTGATGATCTTTGCGCTTTTGATCACGCCGGTGTTCGTCATCCTCGCCCTGGGTGACATGGGCACCGCCATGGACACCATCGCGGCCCAGGACCCGTCGAATTTCGACATGTTCAAAGGGCTGTCATTCATCGCGATCATCTCGCTGCTTGGCTGGGGCCTTGGTTACTTCGGCCAGCCGCACATCCTGGTGCGCTTCATGGCTGCCGACTCGGTGAAGACCATCCCCAACGCCCGCCGCATCGGCATGGCCTGGATGATCCTGACCCTCGCAGGCGCTGTAACCGTAGGTTTCCTCGGCATTGCCTACTTCGCCGATAACCCCGCGCTGGCCGGCCCGGTCACCGAGAACGGCGAGCGTGTGTTCATGGAACTGGTCAAGCTGATGTTCAACCCCTGGGTGGCCGGCATCATCCTCTCCGGCGTGCTGGCCGCCGTCATGAGTACGCTCAGCGCGCAGCTGTTGGTCAGCTCTAGCGCATTGACCCAGGACTTCTACAAGGCTTTCCTGCGCAAAGGTGCCTCGCAGACTGAACTGGTCTGGGTCGGTCGGGCCATGGTGCTGCTGATTGCCTTGATCGCCATCGGCATCGCGTCGAATCCGGACAGCAAGGTACTGGGCCTCGTGTCCTACGCTTGGGCCGGCTTTGGTGCAGCCTTTGGTCCGGTGGTGTTGATCTCTTTGGTGTGGAAGCGCATGACCCGCAACGGCGCGCTCGCCGGCATGCTGGTTGGCGCGATTACCGTGGTGGTCTGGAAGCAATTCATCGGTCTAGGGCTGTACGAAATCATCCCGGGCTTCATCCTCGCCAGCATCGCCATCTATGTGGTGAGCATCATGGGCAAGGAGCCTGCGGCTTCCATTCAGCAGCGTTTCGAAGTGGCTGACGCGGAATATCACGCGGGCTAGGAAGGGGCCGTGTGGGGATCAGGGCCTGCTTAGCGATCAGCGCAGCAAGCCTTGAAACCGTCATTCGTGGTTGGCGCCGCGCCGCCGCAAGAATGGGCTGTCGCCCATTGATGCAGCATTGGATACTGTGCGCCGGGCGCCGTTGAGTGGCGCACGTCAGGAAATTCAGGAGTATTCCAATGAAAGCGCAATCTACGATGATGATCCGGGCCGTGGCCGTTGTATTGGCTTCTGTACTGATGACTGGCTGCAGCCTGCGCTTGCCAGGCGTCGGTATCGATATCGGCGACGGTGGTGGGCATGGTGGTCATGGCGGAACGCATTGCCCGCCGGGCCAGGCGAAGAAAGGAAACTGCTGACTTCACAGGGTTTTCCCGGGGCTGGATGGCACATGCCATTCGGTCCGCTTTATCCCCGTCTCCCTCCTCCTTGCTCCCCCGCATTAGTCATGCTTTAGCGCACATCAATGGATCTTGCGCGTGAATAAGCGAGGCGCCAGTCCTGCTATTCACGTGACGATGCTACCGCTCATCCCTCCGATATTCCGTCAATTTGACAGGTCCAAGCTTTCTGCCACGGTTAGTGGAAATGCGTGTACCGCTTGTGGTCGGCAAGCCCGGCAAAGCTCGTATCGCTAGCAAGGCCTGTAAAACAAAAACAATAATCGAGGAAACTCCCATGCTCCCAAGCAAGTTGGCTTCAGCCTGCGCGCGTGCCATCGTCGGTGTCATGCTGGTTGGCGGTGTCGGTATCGCTGCCGATGTTCAGGCTCGCTCCAAACCGATCAAGCCGCCCGTATCCCACAGCGAGTCCCGCGAACAGGACTCGCGCGTCTTCGTCCCGGTCGTATCGCCTTTGGCAGCATTCCCCGGTCTGCCCAGCGAACGCTGGACCGGTATCCACGAAGGGGCGTCCTACCAGATCGAAGTGCCACCCAACTGGAACGGCATGCTGGTCATGTACGCACACGGCTACCGTGGCACAGGGCCGGAGCTCACTGTCGGGCCGCCACCGATCCGGCCATGGCTGCTGCAGCAGGGCTACGCTTGGGCCGCTTCGAGCTACAGCAAGAACTACTACGACGTACGTGCAGGCATTGAAGATACCAACGCCCTGGCGCTCGCCTTCAGTGAGCTGACCGGCAAAGCGCAGCCCAGCAAGACCTACATCACCGGGCACTCCATGGGCGGCCATGTTGCGGCCGCCGCGGTGGAAGCCGAAACCTACGCCACCGCCAATAACCCGCTGCGCTACAGCGGTTCGGTGCCGATGTGCGGCGTTACTGGCGACGTCTATGAATTCGAATACCTGATGAACTTCACCCTGGCTGCCCAGCACCTGGCAGGGCAGGGGCCGACCACATTCCCGGCGACGGACTTCCAGGCCAAGCTCCCGCTGATTATCGGCGCGTTGTGGGACAGCTACCCGACCGATCCGTCGCCGCAGGGTGAAAAGCTTGAAGGGGTCGTTCGTGAGCTCAGCGGTGGCGAGCGGCCGATCTTCGCTGAAGGTTTCCGCACCGGCCTGCAGAGCGTCGTGCTGGGTACGGGAGGGCAGGACGGTTCGGTGAACGGCATCTTGGCCGACTCGCTCAGCGGCAACCTCGCCACCCGCTATCAGTTCGACACGAACAAGGCGATGTCCCGCGAGGAACGCGAGTTCAACGACTCGATCATCCGCGTGATCGGTCATCCACCGGCCAACAGCATCCGCCCGGACGGCCTGCGCTGGATCCCGGTGGTGAACGGCCAGTTTAACGTCCCGGTGGTCAGCATCCACACCCTGGGCGACCTCTACGTGCCGTTCAAACACCAGCAGATCTATCGCCGCAACGCCGTCGCCAACGGCAACGGCGACCTGCTCGTGCAACGCGCCATCCGAGCACCCAGTCACTGTGATTTCACTTATCAAGAACAGGTCGAAGCAATGGCTGCGATGCTGCAGTGGGATCAGCAGGGCATCAAGCCTGCCGGTGACGAGGTCCTCAATCCGCGCGTAGTGGCCAACCCTGCCTATGGCTGCCAGTTCACGCGTAACGACGGCACCCAGAACCGGACCGCGCTGCCTGCTTGTCCCGGGAGTTGATGAACCGGCCCTTTGATCCGGGCCGGGATCATTGACCGAAAAGAAGCCCTGCCAGTCAGGGCTTTTTTTGCGGTCGGAACAGCGAAGGGATATTGCAAAGCAAGGTGAGCATGAGACGTCGCATAACCTCAGCCACTTGCTGTACCGATTGTTGGCGTATCGCATCAAGCCAGATCTCCCTTACGTCCGGTTCGATTGACCCGGCTCTCGGCTCTCAATACTGTACGCATATACAGTTTGAGGTCTGTGCCATGCCCGTGCATTTCCTGGGGCCCGCTGCTCCGTCCACCATTGCCCTGCCGTTTTTCAGCTTCTGCGTGCCCGCTGGCTTCCCCAGCCCCGCGCAGGATCATATGGAAGGCACGCTCTCGCTCGATGAGCTGATGAACATCCGTGCGCCGCACACCTACCTGGCGCGAGCGGACGGCGACAGCATGATTCACGTGGGTATTTTCGACCGGGACATCCTCATCATCGATCGCGGGCGCGAAGCGGAGAAGGGCGAGATCGTCATTGCAGCGCTCAACAACGAGCCACTGGTGAAGATCTTCGATCGGCAGGGCGAACAGATCATCCTGCGCTCCGCCAACCCCAAGTTTCCCCCGCGCTATCTGCTTGAAAGCGAAGAGCTCTACGTCTGGGGCGTGGTGCCCTTCAGTGTGCGTTTCCATGGCAAATACTGAGCGCGTACTGGCGCTGATCGACTGCAACTCGTTCTACGCCGCTTGCGAGCGCGTCTTCCGCCCGGACCTGCGCACCACGCCCATCGTCGTACTCTCCAATAACGACGGCTGTGTGATCGCTCGCTCGGCGGAAGCCAAAGCCCTCGGTATCAAGATGGGCGCGCCATATTTCAAGGTCCGCCGTGATCTGGAGCGCTGGGGCGTCGTGGTGTTTTCCAGCAACTACGCGCTCTACGGCGACATGAGCGAGCGCGTGATGACGGTGATCGAACAGCGCGTGCCGGCCGTCGAGGTGTATTCCATCGACGAAGCCTTCGCTGATCTTTCAGGCGTGCCCGACGCGGAATCCATCGGGCGTCGCATCCGCGCCGACGTGTTGCGCCTTACCGGCATACCGGTCGGCGTGGGTATCGCCAACACCAAGACGCTCGCCAAGCTCGCCAACCACTCGGCCAAGCGCTGGCAGAAGCAAACCGGCGGCGTGGTCGATCTGCGCGACCCCGAGCGGCGCGACAAGGTGTTGCGCGTCACGGGCGTGAGCGATGTGTGGGGCGTTGGCCGGCGCATGACCGAACACCTCAACAGCATGGGCATCCGGAGCGCCTGGGACCTGGCCAATGCGGATGCCTGGACCCTGCGCAAACAATTCAGCGTGGTGGTCGAGAAAACAGCCCGCGAACTTCGCGGAACGCCCTGCCTTGAACTTGAAGACGCCGCGCCACCCAAGCAGGAAATCTGCTGCTCACGCATGTTCGGCGACCGCCTGCGCGAACTCGCCCCCATCAGCGAAGCCGTTGCCACCTATGCCGCCCGCGCCAGCGAGAAACTGCGCGCCCAGCAATCGCTGTGCAAGCGCGTACGCGTCAGCATCCGCACCGGCATGTTCAACCCGGACGAGCCCAGGTTCGCCAAAGGCATCGTCTGCGAACTGCCATACCCCACCGACGACACCCGTTACATCACCCGCGCCGCCATCGCCGGGCTGGAGCTGATCTATCGCGAAGGCTTCGCCTTCAGCAAAGCCGAAGTGCTACTGATGGACCTCTGCCAGCACGGCGAATACACCGACGACCTCTTCAGCGAAACCCAACCCGCCACCACGGAGCGCGTCATGGGCGTGCTCGACGCCGTAAACGCGAAGTGGGGGCGGAACACGCTTAGGCCGGGGCGCATACCCACGGCGCCGGATTGGGGCATGCGGCGGGAAATGATGAGCCAGAGCTTTACCACGCGGATGGATCAGTTGTGGAGGGTGGGGTGTCGGTAAATGGCAACAAAAAGCTTGGAACAGAACGATATGCTCAGACAGCTGCCAGCGAAGGTCAGCCTATAGGATCAAAACTACTCGCGGCTCCGCAATACCGCGTTCTCATCCGCTCGCTATGACCTTTGCGGTCACCATCAAAGCGCGCACGCCATGTCCGGCACTGCCCATGGAAGTGCTGTTTGGCAGCTTTGCGACATTCTCGATAGTCGATTGAGCCTCTGCGGTGATTTCCGCATACGCTCGTTCCGTCGATGTAGTTGTTTACTGCTATCCATTCCGCCAGATAGTTGGTGCCGCCGTTCCAGCTTTTGATCCACTTAGAAGTGCGTTCCCGATTTACCGTGCGCGCCCTGCGTTCGTTAGTGGTGGGCGTGGCTGCGGTAACCCGATGAAATGCCGGTGGTGTATAGGTGCTGGCTGGCTGCTTGGGCGTGTAGTTATCGTCAATGGAAGATGTTTGGCGTGGTTCGGAGGCGCGTGCGACGGGTTGTTTGAACCATTCGATTTGTTCTTGGCTCGTGTGCGGCTGCTGCTGCTGCGGCTGCTGCGGCTGCTGCGGCGCTGCGGTCGGTTCTGTTCAGGCGCGCCGTAACTGGCAACAGGAGGCTGGCTAACCATCTGCATGGGTTGTGCTTGCTCTTTGTTAAACCACGGCACGCCGCCAATGTCGCCTCCCTGCTTTTGCCGATGGCAAATAATAAGCGTCAAATCAGGGCCGTAGCATTCAGAGTCGTAAACGTTACGAACTTTAAAAAATCAGTAACAGAATAAATAGAAGTCCGATGAAGCCAGGGGAGATACCAATAACTATTAGTGTCTTCGTGGCGCCCGAAAGTCAGAGCTTTCAGTAACCAAAGCCTGAGAGCCCTAAGCGCAACCTCAAAGATAATCTTAAGATCGTCTGTCTCGTACTTCCGCTGCCTTCCTTGCCCCCAGTAGGGACGGGACATCAAATAAGATTCATGCCGTAGTGTCAGGGATCAAGCCACCGGACTTATCACGCCAAGCCCGCGGACGTTACGGTGATGCAGAGTACAAGGACTAGTGGATTAATCTTGTCGCTTAGTAGGTGCCTCGTATTGTTGCCAGATGCGCTGTAGTTCGCCCGAGCGTCGCAGTTGATCAAGTGCACTACCCCAAGCGGCTACCAGCTCGTCGTCGCAGTCACGGCTGAAGGCGATGTAAAGGGGGCCCGAAATATCTCGATTGGAATTTGCCGCAACGCATCCGGTGCGATCCCCAGCTCAGCGCTGTGATAAGCGACGCCAGCATCGGTGTCGCCAATGATGATGCTGGCCCGTCCGGCCATTAGCATGCGGTATAGCTGCACGCTGTTGGATGCGCTTTTGTCGAGATTCTTAAAGCCCCACGATTGCAGCATCGTCGGGATCAAACCGGCACGGCGCGTAGCAATCCGCGGGGCGGTAAGCAACTGTTCCAGCGTGTTAATCGGGTTTTGAGTGCTGGCCAGCTGGTAGGGATGAATGGCAGTTTCCACGATTGGTCCGACCCATTTGTACATCGGCTCTCGCCCAGGCGTGCGAAACACTGCATACATGATGGTCTTGCCCTGAGTCTGTAACGCATGGGCAGCCCGCATGCTGGGTAGCACCATCATCTCGAAGTCATCCCCGGTCAGCGCCATGATGCGCCGCACGATATGCGTGGCCAGGCCGGTCAACTGCCCGTCCTCCACGTAGTTATAGGGCCCCCAGTCTTCGGTCACGATTCGATACTGCGTGGCCTGGACTGAAGGACCGAGCAGCAGGAAAAGCAGCATCGCAGTTACTAACGGGTGCTTCACACTGGCAGCCTTTGCTTTCGGGTGAACGAACGTCTCAAGGAATGAGACAAGCATAGACGCTCCCAGAGCGACGCCTTGTCGCGTGGACTATAACGCCGGGCTGGTCTGTTCGGCATTTCACGTCGAGCAACCAAACCATGACCGAGGTTAGGGATAGACGTTTAGACCATTGGGGTGGAGCTACCGCTTAACAAATGACGAGCCTTGATCCGGCCACTAAGATCTCTGAGATCTCAGTTGAAGCGTGCTTGCTATGTCTGATCAGACTTGGTTCGGTCGCGGCAAGTGAAACGCTAAACGAAAAAGCCCCGCGAATGCAGGGCCTTTTCAATTCTGGAGCGGGCGAAGGGAATCGAACCCTCGTCATGAGCTTGGGAAGCTCAGGTAATGCCATTATACGACGCCCGCGTAGGCAGCCTTTGTACCAGAACGGCGGTGCGAGTAGAAGCGGGTGCGGCGTTTAGGTCGATGAATGCGTCAGATCTGTTCGATTTCAGTCGCGGTCAGGCTGCGGTATTGGCCGGGGGCGAGGGTGGGGTCTAGCGTGAGCGGGCCCATGCGTTCTCGGTGCAGCGCGGTGACCTTGTTGTTGAAGTGGCCGAACATGCGTTTGACCTGATGGTAGCGGCCTTCATGCAGGGTCAGACGAGCCTGGTGGGAGCCGAGCAGTTCGAGTTCGGCGGGCAGGGTGGTGAGGTCTTCGAAGCGAAAGTAGAGGCCTTTGGCGAAGCGCTCGATGCAGATGAGGTCGATCGGGCCTTCGGTTTCGACCAGATAGGTTTTGCCCAGCAGACTCTCTGGTTGTGTCAGGCGACGGGACCAGAGGCCGTCGTTGGTGATGATCAATAGCCCTGTGGTGTTGAAGTCCAGCCGCCCGGCAATGTGCAACTCGTCCTTGTCCGGCTCATGCAGCAGGTCCAGCACCGTAGGGTGTTGCGGGTCGGCGGTGGCACTGACGCAGCCGGCGGGCTTGTTGAGCATAAAGAAGCGTGCCGGTTTGCCGGCCTGCAGCACCTCGCCGTCCAGCTCGATACGGTCGAAGACGCGAACGTCATGGGTGCTGTCGCAGATAGTCTCTCCATTCACCGAAGCGCGGCCCGACGCCAGCAACAGGCGCGCCTGGCGATGGCTGCAATGGGGCAGGTTGGCGAGGAAGCGGTCGAGGCGCATTACGGGTTTGCGGGCGACTCGCCGCGAGCGCAGCGCGGGCAGATGCAGGCCTTGTTTAGCGCCTCATCGGGAATGCGTTCATGGGCTTCGGCTGCGATCTCGGCGGTAAAGCACCAGCACGGCTGTGTGGCGGTCGCCGGGTTTGACAGGCTGCATTGATTCGGCTCGCCGCAGATTGGGCAGTTACTGGGATCGGGCGTAACAGTCATAACCGCCTCCGGGCAGTGGCTGCGGTGGAGCGTAAGTGGAGTCAAAAAAAGAAGCCCGGCTTTGCACCGGGCTTTTCGTTTCCATCATTACTTGACGCGTTGACCGGGCTTGGCGCCGCTGTCCGGGCTGAGCAGGTAGATCTCTTCACCGCCAGGGCCGGCAGCCAGCACCATGCCTTCGGAGACGCCGAACTTCATCTTGCGCGCGGCCAGGTTGGCGACGTACAGGGTCAGGCGACCTTCCAGCTTGCTTGGGTCCGGGTAGGCGCTCTTGATGCCGGAGAACACGTTGCGCTTGGCGTCGCCGATATCCAGCGTCAGGCGCAGCAGTTTGTCGGCGCCTTCAACGAACTCGCACTTCTCGATCAGCGCGATGCGCAGGTCCACGGCAGCAAAGGCATCGAAAGCGATCTCGGCGGCAATCGGCTCCTTGGTCAGCTCGCCGTTGCCAGTCTCGAGGGTTGCGCCGGGCGCGGCGGTTTCGGTGGAGGCGAGGTCTTTCTTGGATGATTCGATCATGGCTTCGATTTTGGTAGGCTCGATACGGGTCAATAGCGGGGTGAAGGCGTTCAGCTGATGGTTTTGCAGAAAGATCTTATAGTCATCCCAAAATAGGGGCTCAATATTTAGGAACTGTTCTGCTTGCGCAGCAAGATTTGGCAGCACGGGCTTTAGCCAAGTGATGATGCGTCGGAACCAGTTGATACCTAATGCAGAGGCCGCGATAGACTCTTCATTACGACCTTCCTTCGCCAGTGCCCAAGGTGCTACGGCTGCGATGAAACCGTTAGCGAAGTCTGCCTGCTGCATGATTGCTCGCATGGCTTGTGCAAAGTCCCTTCGCTCATAAGCTCCCTCGATTTCTTTATCAATAACTCGCTGAGCTCTTTCATCATAAAACACGTCCCAACCAGACTCGGTAGGGAATCGTTTGAGATGTTCTTTAACAAACTCTTCAGAAGGGAGTGCTCCATCCGCTAGCTTGTGAATAAAGCCGGCACAACGGCTGGCGATGTTTACGACCTTCCCCACCAGGTCGGAATTGACCTTCTGTACGAAGTCTTCGAGATTCAGGTCCAGGTCATCGACGCCGCGGCCCAGTTTGGCCGCGTAGTAGTAGCGCAGATACTCGGGGTTCAGGTGATCGAGATAGGTGCGCGCTTTGATAAAGGTGCCCCGCGATTTGGACATCTTCTGCCCGTTCACCGTGAGGTAACCATGCACCGCGACGGCGGTGGGCTTGCGGAAACCGGCACCTTCGAGCATGGCGGGCCAGAACAGGGTGTGGAAGTTGATGATGTCCTTGCCGATGAAGTGGTACAGCTCGGCGCTGGAATCCTTGTTCCAGAAAGCATCGAAGTTCAGCTCAGGGCGACGTGCACAGAGGTGCTTGAAGCTCGCCATGTAGCCGATGGGCGCATCCAGCCAGACGTAGAAGTACTTGCCCGGCTCATCCGGAATCTCGAAACCGAAGTAGGGCGCATCGCGGGAGATGTCCCACTCGTGTAGCCCGCCGTCGAGCCACTCGGCGATCTTGTTGGCGACCGAATCCTGCAGGCTGCCGCTGCGGGTCCACTCTTTTAGCATCGCCTCGAAATCGGGCAGCTTGAAGAAGAAGTGCTTGGAGTCGCGCAGCACTGGGGTGGCGCCTGAGATGGCCGATCGCGGGTTCTTCAGTTCGGTGGGTTCGTAAGTGGCGCCGCACTTTTCGCAGTTGTCGCCATACTGATCCTCGGCCGCGCATTTCGGGCAGATGCCCTTGATGAAGCGATCGGCGAGGAACATGCCCTTTTCCGGGTCGAAATATTGGGTGACCGAGCGCGTGGCGATGTGGCCGGCGTCGCGCAGCCTGGTGTAGATCAGGCTCGACAGCTCGCGGTTTTCTTCCGAGTGGGTCGAATGAAAGTTGTCGAAGTCGACCAGGAAGTCGGCGAAGTCGGCACTGTGCTCGGCCTGCACGTTGGCGATCAGTTGCTCGGGCGTGATGCCTTCCTTTTCGGCGCGCAGCATGATGGCCGAGCCGTGCGCGTCGTCCGCACAGACGTATATGCACTGGTTGTCGCGAAGCTTCTGGAACCGCACCCACATGTCCGTCTGGATGTACTCGAGCATGTGGCCAAGGTGAATCGAACCGTTGGCGTAGGGCAGGGCACTGGTGACGAGGATTTGGCGAGCTTCGGACATGGGAAAGTCTGCAGTCGAGGTTGCGAAGTGAGTCGGCCACTATAAAGGTCACGCAGTTTTTTTTCATCCGCACTGGTGCGGACGGCACGGGTCGAATAGCGAGTGCCGCGCCACATTGACGCGCTTGATGAGCCCTTGTGGCGGCACGGGGTAAGATGCCCGTCTGTTTTAGTAGGTTTTCTTGGGAGTAGTCATGACCGTCACACGCGAAGCTGTCGAAGCCGTACTGCGCCAGTACACCGACCCTAACCTGAACCAGGACCCGGTGGCTGCTGGTTGCGTGCGTTCCATTGATGTAGTGGGTGATCACGTTAGCGTGCAGATCGAATTGGGCTACGCGGCTGGGCTGTTTCGCAGCGGTTGGGCGCAGATGCTGGCGATGGCCATTGAGCAGCTCGACGGCGTGACCCGCGCGGATGTGCAGGTCGCCTGTGTGATCCGCTCACACAAGGCGCAGGACCAGGTTGAAGCACTGGCCAACGTCAAAAACATCATTGCTGTCGCGTCCGGCAAGGGCGGCGTCGGTAAATCGACCACGGCTGCCAACCTGGCGCTGGCGCTTGCGCGCGAAGGGGCGCGGGTGGGCGTGTTGGATGCGGATATCTACGGGCCTAGCCAGGGCATCATGTTTGGCATTCCCGAAGGTACGCGACCGGAAATCCGCGACAATAAGGCGTTCATCCCGCTGGAAGCGCATGGCGTTCAGGTCATGTCGATGGCCTTCCTGTCCGACGACAAGACGCCGATGGTCTGGCGAGGCCCGATGGTCTCCGGTGCCTTACTGCAATTGATCACTCAGACGGCCTGGAATGATCTCGACTATCTCGTGGTGGATATGCCGCCGGGTACGGGTGATATCCAGCTGACCTTGGCGCAGAAGGTGCCTGTAGTGGGTGCGGTGATTGTCACGACGCCGCAGGATCTGGCCCTGCTGGATGCCAAGAAAGGCGTGGAGATGTTCCGCAAGGTGAACATCCCTGTGCTCGGTGTGGTGGAAAACATGGCCATCCACATCTGCTCGAACTGCGGGCATGCCGAACATCTGTTCGGCGAAGGGGGTGGTGAGAAGCTGGCAACGCAGTACAACGTTGAGTTGCTGGCTTCGTTACCGCTTTCCATGGCAATCCGCAGCCAGGCTGACGCAGGTAAGCCAACAACCATTGCCGATCCGGAAAGTCAGATCGCGATGATCTATCAACAGATGGCACGCAGTGTGGGTGCGCGGATTTCCCAGAGCGGGCAGATCATTGCGCAGTCGATGCCAAACATCACTGTGTCCGACGACTGACCTTCGGTATGGCGGCGCTCTGTGCGTCGCCTTGGTCGACCGAGGAGGTCTGATCGACTGAGTAGAATCGTCCTTGGAGGGAGGCTGCCGCCCTCTGACGCTGAGCACAGTAAATCGCACGCATAAAAAAGCCCCGCCGAAGCGGGGCTTTTTCAGCAGAAAAGCTTCAGGTTAGATAACCTGAACTTCCTCAGCTTGCATGCCCTTCTGGCCGCGAGTAGCGACGAAGGAAACTTGCTGGCCTTCTTTCAGGCTCTTGAAACCGTCGCCTTGGATGGCGCGGAAGTGTACGAAGAGGTCGTCACCGGATTGCGGAGTGATGAAGCCGAAGCCTTTCTCATCGTTGAACCACTTAACGGTACCGGTTTGGCGATTGGACATTTGAAATGTCTCCTTGAACAAGGTGTAGAGATGATTTGAACGGGCAAATACCCCGAACGGTGACTGTGTGCAAGGAGTTAGGAGTCGTAGCAATGATCGGATCGAAATCTAAACATGTAGCGATTCACGGTGACACATGCAGCAGCAGCCAATGAAAGATACTCCATTTCTGTCGCATTGCGAGCATTATTTTCAGTTTCCGCCCGAAGCGCCAGAGATGCGACGCATGGACCCGGCTCGTGGCCTTTGAACCGGGTCCATGTGGTCGGTAAGATGCACGCCTTTATCTAAACGACCATCAGCTAAATCAGGACGCCCGCCATGAGCATCAAATCGGATAAGTGGATTCGCCGGATGGCCCAGGAGCACGGCATGATCGAGCCCTACGTGGAACGCCAGGTGCGGACCGAGGGCAGCGAGCGCCTGATTTCCTACGGCGTGTCCAGCTATGGCTACGATGTGCGCTGCGCTGACGAATTCAAGATATTCACCAACATCAATTCGGCAGTCGTCGACCCTAAGAACTTCGACGAGAAAAGCTTTGTCGATGTAAAGAGTGACGTCTGCATCATCCCGCCGAATTCTTTTGCGCTGGCGCGTACGGTCGAATACTTCCGCATTCCGCGCAACGTGCTGACCATTTGCCTGGGTAAGAGCACCTATGCCCGTTGCGGGATCATCGTCAACGTCACGCCGCTTGAGCCCGAGTGGGAAGGGCACGTGACGCTGGAGTTCTCCAACACCACCACCTTGCCAGCGAAGATCTACGCCAACGAAGGCGTGGCACAGATGCTGTTCCTGGAGTCGGATGAAGAGTGCGAAACCTCTTACCGGGATCGCGGTGGTAAATATCAGGGCCAGCGTGGCGTGACCTTGCCCAAGGCCTGATTGGGCTTCACGAGCTTCAAGAGCCTGGCGGGCGGTAGTGACTGCCGCTCGCATCATCTTTGCGATATGGAATAGTCCGGCATAGGGCTGGCGCCATCTGGCGGCGTCCCGGCTGCGCGTCCTGCGCTTGCCAGTACTGATCTGCTTCCCGTCGTGCAATGCCATCGAACCAAGATCGCTAGAGTCTTATTTGCTCGAGCAGATGCCGTTTCATTTCGCTTACCCAAAAAAATGCCCGCATGAATGCGGGCATTTTTAGTTGCGCGAAGGGCCGGCAGTCCAGCCCTTCAAGCAGGCCTAGGCTCAGCCGGCGAAATTCTTCGCGACGAAGTCCCAGTTAACAACGTTCCAGAATGCCTCGACGAACTTCGGACGGGCATTGCGGTAGTCGATGTAATAAGCGTGCTCCCAGACGTCGCAGGTCAGCAGCGGCTTGTCACCAGCGGTCATCGGGTTGCCGGCACCGATGGTGCTCGCCAGGCCGACGCTGCCGTCGGACTTCTTGACCAGCCAGGCCCAGCCGGAGCCGAAGGTGCCGATTGCGGTCTTGGTGAACTCTTCCTTGAACTTGTCGAAGGATCCGAAAGAAGCATTGATGGCATCAGCCAGGGCGCCAGTTGGCTCGCCGCCGGCATTCGGGGCCATGCAGTTCCAGAAGAAGGTGTGGTTCCAGACCTGAGCGGCATTGTTGAAGATGCCACCGGAAGAGGTCTTGATGATGGTTTCCAGATCCTTGCCTTCGAACTCGGTGCCTGGGACCAGGTTGTTCAGGTTGGTCACGTAGGCCTGATGATGCTTGCCGTGGTGATATTCAAAGGTTTCAGCGGAAATGTGCGGCTCGAGGGCGTTCTTTTCAAACGGAAGCGGCGGCAATTCGAAAGCCATGGTGTATCTCCTGCTCAGGTGTCGAGAATAGATGCGGCTCGGAAGGAGGCAGTCTGCACTGGTAACCAGCGCCTCGCGGAACGGAGAAAACTACTGCATTGATGTTCGTCCGTTTACGCCTGTCTTTCCCTTCGCTCGCTACATGCTTGCGCATTCTTCGGCCGATCACGGGCGGCCGCAATGGCGGGCTGAAGCGTTCCACTCCATGCCCGCGGACCAAGGATCATAGCACTCAGCCTGTGGCAAAACCACGCGTCAACTGTGTGGGAAAGCCAGGGCCAGAGCCTTGTAACAAGGTTCTGGCGCACGGGGAGAGGATGTCCGAGGCCCTCTGCGTGGACCTCCGATTACACTGGGCGTTCCTTAGGCCAGGACAACAAGCTGTGCGGCTACCGTGAACATCATGGTCGCCACGCCCAGATCGATCAGTCGCCAGGTCAGCGGTCGCGCCAGCCAAGGTGCAAGCCAGGCGCCCCCCAGTGCAAGAATCAGAAACCACAGAGTCGAGGCGCTCGCGGCGCCCAGCGTATAAGCCGCGGGCTCGGGTTGCTGCGCGCCGAGGGAGCCGATCAGCAGTACCGTATCGAGGTAGACGTGCGGGTTTAGCAACGTCACGGCCAAGGCGGCGAGCAACACGCTCTGCAGCGAGCGGGGCCCCCGTTGGTCGTTTTCCAGCAAGGCTTGTGGGCGCGCTGCACGACGTAACGCAATGGCACCGTAGAACAGCAAGAACAGCACGCCTCCCCATCGCGTGATTTGTAGCAGCACTGGATTTTCTGCCAGTACCGCAGCGAGACCGAAGACGCCAACGCTGACCAACAGAATGTCGCAGAGGATGCAGAGCGCAGCTACCGGTAGATGGTGCTCGCGGCGCAGGCTCTGCGCCAGGACAAATGCATTCTGCGCGCCGATGGCAATGATCAGTCCAGCTGTGATTAGAAGCCCGTTAAAGTAGCTCTGCCACATGATGCGTTGCCCTATCGTCAAGAGATGCTCGCAGTCTCGGTGCTGTTGGCCTATAAGAAAAACGAAATTCGGTAATGCCTCATAAGGAAATCGAATGTTCGATTACAAGTTACTGGTCGCTTTGGCGGCGGTGGTTGAGCAAGCGGGATTTGATCGCGCTGCGCAGTCGTTGGGACTGTCGCAGTCGGCCGTGTCGCAGCGCATAAAGCTGCTCGAGGCTCGGTTGGGGCAGCCGGTGCTTTTACGCGCTTCGCCACCCCAGCCAACTGAGGTTGGTCGGCGTTTGCTTAACCATGTGCAGCAGGTACGTCTGCTCGAACGTGATTTGCAGGGGCAGGTTCCGGGGCTGGACGAGAGCCGACTGCCGGAGCGACTGCGCATCGCGCTGAACTCCGACAGCCTGGCTACCTGGTGGCCGGGTGCCGTCGCACCTTTTTGCACCCGTTATGGCGTGGTGCTCGATCACGTGTTGGAGGATCAGGATGTCGGGCTCAAGCGGATGCGAGCGGGGGAGGTTGCTGCGTGTGTATGTGCAGTCGAACGGCCGTTGGCGGGTGCGCGCAGTGAATTTCTTGGCGCCATGCGCTACCGGGCGCTTGCCAGTCCCGCCTACGTTGCCCGGCACCTCAGGCCGGACGCGCCGGTCGAGGCCTTATTAAAGGCCCCGGCGATCGTATTCGGCCCTGATGACCAGCTGCAGCACCGCTATCTAGAGGCGTTAGGCCTGAAGGGGGCGTTCAGTCATCATCTATGCCCGTCATCCGAAGGCTTTGTCCGGCTGCTGCAAAGCGACATGGGTTGGGGGTTGGTGCCTGAACTGCAGGTACGCGCGGAATTGGCGAGCGGGGAGTTGGTTGATGTTTATCCGGGCGAACCGATTGATGTGCCGCTGTATTGGCACCATTGGCGCAACGGCGGTGAGTTGCTCGGCGAACTCACACGGCAGCTGTCACGCTCGGCCAGGCAATGGTTGATCTATAAAACGGATTAGCCGACGACTCGCTGGCCACGGTAGATGCGTACCGATGGGCCGCTACGGTCTGCTGGCGTGGACGGCGGGGTAAAAATGGCGGGCATATCGCTGTACGTGGCCAGTTGTCTGCCCAGGTCTCGCGTCATCTCGTCGCCGGAGCAGAGACAGGCGGTCAGCATGGCCTGGATCGCATCCGGTTGGCTCAGACGAATGTTCAGCTGCTTCTCGTCACGCAGCCGACGACGCAGCTGCTGCATGCAATCCAGTACGGACTTGTTGAACTCCATGACGATTCATCCTCCAATCTATCGGCCGTTCTTGGCGTTTTGGCCCGACATCCGTGTCGGAAAGCGCTATCCGCTGGCATGAATGCTCAAGCAACAGGCGTACCAGTTGCTGTTTGGATTGCCTGTTTTGCTTAGAAAACCTACCGGAAGTGCGTTGCACATGGCTTTACCGCCTGAATGCGCTTTACATCAGCATGATGCAGCGAGGTGCTGACCAGCGCGCGTCGCTGCGGTTTGCACGGTCTTGAATCGCCTCGGCGCGGGACGCCTATTCCAGGTGCAGGCAGGTGCAGGTTCTGGACGGGCGATGGCGCTGAAGAGCCCCTGCTGAATCGTTATACTGCGCGCTGTCTCTTGCTTCGCGCCCTTAAAGGTACCCCATGCGCAACGATGCTCACGACGAACTGGACAACATACCCAGCCTGACAGCCGGCCGCGATCGCGATCCGTACCCAGCGCCGGAGCTCGAGCCGATTGGCAA
This sequence comes from Pseudomonas sp. 9Ag, assembly GCF_902506445.1. Taxonomy (NCBI): domain Bacteria; kingdom Pseudomonadati; phylum Pseudomonadota; class Gammaproteobacteria; order Pseudomonadales; family Pseudomonadaceae; genus Pseudomonas; species Pseudomonas sp. 9Ag. The sequence continues at coordinate 3,197,890 of NZ_LR733836.1, read as the reverse complement.
GTCGACGAGTCAGGCTGCCGACGATGCGCGGCCGCGCCAGAAGCGCCGTGCCGCCAGCACTGCGCCGCTGTGGTTCCTGATTCTGGTGCTGTTCGGCTTGCTGATCGCGTTGGGCTGGTGGGGCCTGCAGCAGGTATCCAGGCTCGAAGCTCAGCTGGTGGCCACACAAGAAAGTTTTGCACGCATCAGCGAAGACGCGACCGGCCGGTTGCAGGATATCTCCGGCAAGATCGTGGCGACCGAATCCAGCGTCACCACCGAAGGCGAGGCCTTGAAGCTGCGCATCAAGCAGCTTGAAAAGCAGGCGCTGGACTTGGCAGAGCAACAGCGGGCTATCACTACCCAGCAGCAGAGCCTGACCGGCAAACAGGGTAATCAGGACAAGCGCCTGGACGAACAGGGTGGACAGATCGAGCGCATCGCCACTGACGTGCGAGAGCATCAGTCTGCAGCAGCCACGCTCGCCGATACCGTTAAAAAGGTTGCAAGTGATCAGGCCGCGCTCACGTCATCGATGTCGGCGCTGAAGGGTTCGGTGGACGAGCTGGGCAAGCTGTCTGGCCGAATTGACGGGCTGAGCAAGGACGTCGCAGCGTTGAAGCAGAGGGGCGATGCCAGCCAGGCGATCAGTCGCTTGGAGCAGGACGTGCTCATCTTGCGCAGTGAACTGGATAACCGGCCTGCCGCTACGCCAGGCGTAGTGACGTCAGAGTTCGATGCGTTCAGAGCCCAGATGACCCGCAACATCAACACGCTGCAGGGGCAGATTGCCAACCTCCAGCAACAGATAGACCAGCGCTAGGCAAGCCTGGATAAAAAAGGCCGCTGCGTATGTTACGCAGTGGCCAGGCGAATCAGTCAAAGGAGGAGTGGCGGTTTACAAGTCCAGCGCCAGGGATAACCCGACACCCTGGTTGCGGTTGTCGTTGCCTTGGTAGTTGTAATTGGCCCGGACGCTGAGGCCTGTCGTCAGCTGGTGCGCGATACCGACACTGAAACGGGTCTGGTCGCCCGTCGGGGTCGCACCCGGCAGCTCAAAGCTATTAGTCGGCACGCTGTTCAATGACATACGCAGATCATCGCGCTGCTCATCCTCGCGCTCGACCTCGCGGGCGACCTCGCCAAACAGCCGAGTGCGCTCCGACACTGCATAAGTGCCAAATAGTCCGACCGACAAACGAAGTGATTCCAGCTCTTGGTCTTCGTAGCTCAAAGCGGTCGAGCTGGCGCCTTGCTCTCTATAACCGTCGACGTCGATTTTCTGATAGCTGGCACCGATGAACGGGCCGAACTCTAATGGATCCCCCATCTGCATCAGGTTGAATCCGGTCTTGGCGGACACGCCCCAGGCCATGCCTTCAGTACTGCCTTTTTCTGAGCGTTCCGCTACGCCGAGGGAAAAGGTGCGGTCCAGTGAATCGTAGTCAAGGTAGCCCGCGCTGGCATTGAGGTCAGCGAAAAACCGGTCTTGTTGATAGCTGGCAAACGCGCTCGCCAGATAGCTGCGCATATCGTAGTCCGAGTCCCCTGCACCGAGGCTGAGCGAGTTCTGCGCCAGGCCCAGACTGAGTCCCGCCAGCCAGTGCTCGCTGACACGGTTGCTCAGTCCAATCGCCAGGGTCGGGCTGTCCCCATCGCCGCCTCCGAAACCGTCGTACTCGGGACGGTTGTAACCTCCTTGAACGAAGGTTCGCCAGCCGCCTACCGATTGCCAGTTGCCACGCTGGGCAGCGAGTTCGCTGTCGAGTAACCGGAGGTGGTTGCGCAGCGCCGAACGGCCCATCTCTGGTAGCAGTGATACCTCTGCCGGTGCTGAAAGAATGGAGTAGATATAGTCAGCGCTTATCTGGTGGACTGCGGTGGTTGGGTGGACCGCGTCGTTGAACAACAAACGGCTCGGATCCGCGTTTGCGGTACCCAGGCCATAAGTCGGATCTAGCGGACAATTGCCCCCATCAAAGCAGACCGCGGTCTGGTTGATAGTGGGGTCGAATCCGTAGCGAGCAAGGTCTGCGCGAACTTCAGAAAGCAGTAGACGGTTGTTCAACAGAACGTAGTTGCCCCCTTGTGCCTGCAGTCCTGCAGCGAGCTCGGCGTTGAAACTGTCGCTCAGGCTGTTGAGAAACGCGCTGGTCCCGAGTTGTGTCCCTAGCGGGGTATTACCAACATCGGGCAGGTCGGAAATGATGATGTAGCGGGCGCCTGCGTTCTGCAGCGCGCCTACCGCCTGAACCATGTTCGCTGCTGCCAGCGCCATGGTCGTCGGCCTGGCTTGAAGTTGAAAGATATCGTTGGCGCCACCGTTGAGGTAATACAGCCCATTCGGGTCAACCTGCGGGTTTTGCACCAGATACCCAGGCCGGCTGCGTGTCAGGCCTCCTCCGGCGTCGACCGTCGAGGTGCCAATGAGTGAGTCAAGGATCTGATCCGTACGGTAACCACCTACTGCGTAGTTGGTACCGTCTGGATTGCCCGTCAGAAGGCGCGGCAGGATTGGGGTCGATGGCAGCGACTGAAGGCCCAGGCGGTTGGCGAGTACTTGGGTAACAACCTGTCCCGCATATTCGGTGTTGTTGGCCGCATAGGTCGGGCCAGTGCGATTGGTAAAGCGCAGACCGCCGGTTGGATTGCCCCCTAATAGAGGACTGCCGACGTCTGGAAAGTTGCCAGCATCACTCAGCGAGTCGCCGAAGTTGACGAATTGGCTGTAGGGGCTGGTCTCCGCATGTGCTGCAACGGATACGCCCGCCAGCAAGATGGCAAGGGCGAGTGGCTTGAGAGCGCTCTGCACGGGTATCTCCTTATTGTTCTTGTTTGGCAGCCGAAGTCGAAGCTCCGACTCGGTTCAAGCTAGTCGCCAATTGAAGGAGGCATAAGCGCTCTAAAGCGTCATTTGCCGGACGGCTTGATATCGCTCGAATGGATTACGGACCCGAGGAAATCCTCAAAACGCCTTGTTACAAATTTTTTATGACACTAGCGCTACAGGCCGATTGCCACAGGCCGCTAACCAAAATGGCACCAAGGCCGCATGAAACATGGGGATTTCTGCCGAGCTATTTTTTGTTTAACGGCCTCTGGTGCGAACTCAGGGTTGGCACCGTCCGTCGCTGAAGCGATGGGAGTATGGCAAAGTGCTACCATTCGGCGCGGTTGGCACGAAGACGTGGATGGCCGTTCCAATGCTTCAGTCGGGTGATTATAAAAAAATGCCGTCCTTGATCGATCTGCTTTTGAGCCGCCTGGCTACGCTGCTGCCCAGTGAGCTCAAGTCCACTGAGTTCATGAAGCTGGTCATTCCGCACCGTCACTCGATGCTGATGAGTCAGCGTCGCGCGACCCTGATCGTCAACCGGGTCCGGCTGTTCGCGTTTCTCTTTGCAGTGCTGACACCCGTGTGGGGGATCATCGACCTGATGGTCTTCACTTACCCACTCTGGCTCGGCCTGGCTACCTTTCGCCTGCTGGCCTGCGCTGCCTTCGCCTGCCTGCTGCTGTTCTATCGGCCCAGCGGCAATTTGTTTGATGCCTATCGGGCCGTTGCGCTGCTGTTCGCCATTCCGACCGTCTTTTACATCGCTTCGCATACGCTGCTTGGGGGCTATCAACTTACCCAGGCCTCCGCCGTGGTCGCCACAGGTTATGCGTTCCTGCCCTTCGTGCTGATGGCCGGGTTGGCCATCTTCCCGCTGACCCTGTTAGAGAATCTGGTAATGGCGTCCGTCCTGCTTCTCGCGCATGCCTTGGCGGGTTATCTGTCATGGACGACGCTCAACTGGCCTTCCTACGCGGGTGGATTCTGGTTGCTGATCTTGATCGCCGGAGTCACCTCACTGGCAAGTCTCAGCCAGTTGGCGTTCATGATCGCATTGGTACGCCAGGCCATCCGCGACCCGCTCACCGGCGTGTTTTCGCGCGGTAGCGGGCAGGAGATTCTGAAGCTGCAATGGGACACCGCTCGGCGTCACGACACCGGCCTGGCCGTTGCCTTTATCGATCTCGATCATTTTAAGCAGATCAACGATAACTACGGTCACGAAGCCGGGGACCTGGTGTTGCGCGAGTGCACCCAACAGATGCTGGCCAGTTTGCGTAGCACCGATACCCTGCTGCGCTGGGGTGGGGAAGAGTTCGTTGTGATCATGCCCGACACCGATCGGGAACAGGCGCGCCTGGCGTTGAGCCGCATGATTCGATCGAGTCTTGGTAGGCGCCCGGACGGCAGCCCGCTTACCGCCAGTATTGGTTTGGCTGAGCGTTGCGTTGATTTTGTCGAAAGCGCAGAAGAACTGTTGGACCTGGCGGACAAGCGGATGTATCTGGCTAAAACCTCCGGACGCAACCGCCTGTGTTTCGAGGCGCCTAGCGAGATACCGTCCGAAACGCCTCTGTCAGCCGCCTGAGCGCATTCAACGATTCACTGCGAACACGTGCTTGAGATAGCTGATGAAGGCTTCATCGCGACACATGGTCTTGCCGGGTGAGTCGGATATCTTTGCCACTGGCTGACCGTTGCAACTGGTCATCTTGATCACCATGTTGGTCGGTTCGACCCCCGGAATGTCACAGGTCAACTGGGTGCCGATGCCATAGCTGGTGTTACTGCGCCCGGCTAGGGCGCGATAGATACCAAGCGCCTTCGGAAAATCCAAACCGTCGGAGAAGACCAGTTGGCGGGTCATAGGGTCGATACCCAGCCGTCGGTAATGGGCGATCGCTTTTTCAGCCCATTCGACCGGGTCACCCGAGTCATGGCGCAGACCATCGAACAGCTTCGCCAGATACAAATCAAAATCTGCGGTGAAGGCGTCCATGGTGATGCAATCGGTGATGGCGATGCCCAGTGCGCCACGGTATTCACGCGCCCAGCAGTCTAAAGCCGCGCTCTGACTGTCGATCAGCCTTGGGCCGAGTTGTTGATGGGCCATGATCCACTCATGGGCCATGGTGCCCATGGGTTTGAGCTCCAGGGTGTGCGCCAGATACACGTTGCTGGTGCCGACAAAGTGACCGGGAAAGGTCTCGCTCAGCCGTTTGACCACCGCAGCCTGTACGCCGAACGAAAAGCGCCGACGGGTACCGAAGTCGGCCAGCTTGAAACCGGCCAGCTCGTCGGGCGTGGCTTCTTCGCGCAGCCACTCCAGCTTCTCTTCCAAGCGGTCGGTCGCCTGGTTCAGGGTCACCTGCGGATAGCGAGCACGGTTGCGTACCTCGCTGATGATTGCTAGCAGCGGCACCTCGAAGAGGATTACGTGCAGCCATGGACCGCGCAGGTAGATCACCAGCTCGCCGTCATCAAGCTCCAGTCGCACGTAGCGCGGATCAAAGCGGAACAGCCCGAGGAAGCGAATGAAGTCTGGCTGCATGTAGGGAATGCGTTCCAGAAATGCCAGCTCTTGCGGTTCGAATCGCAGCTCCGCCAAGGCCTCCAGTTGCTCGCGGATAGCACCCAGGTATGGCGTCAGGTCCTCTTCGGATCGACTGCGGAAGGCCCACTCCACCTCCGCATTGGGGTAGTGGTGAAGCACTGCCTGCATCATGGTCAGCTTGTAATAGTCGGTGTCCAGCAGGCTCTGGATGATTCGTTCGGAAAAGGCGCTGCCACGCATGAGTTGCTTCCTGGTTGCGGAGGCGGATCAGGCTCCGCCGATGCCTTCGATCACCTTACCGGTGCCGCCGCAATTTTTACATTCCCCTGCCTCGGTACGGCCGCTGCCGTTGCAAACGGGGCAGATATTTTCACCCGTCCCGGGCGTTCCTGGCGGCGCTTCGTCTCCGGGATTGGACGATGAGTGGTCATGATTTGAAATGTTCATATGGAAACTTCCTCTGCTGAAAGTCTGTATTTGTCTAAGTTAAATAAAATTCAAATAAGTGATCCAGGGTCGGTGCCGGTTTATTGTCGTAAGAAATGCGCCAGCCAGAAATGAGGTAATTGTCTACGCAAAATAGCGGACAACAAAAAGGGCAAAGATTTTTAATCTTTGCCCTTTTTGTTTTCTATATCGATCAGCTTTTGCTGTTGCGACCGCCGCCGTGGCTATTCTGTCCACCCTTGCGGCCAGCTTCGGAGGCCTTTTCGCGGTCATTGGCGAAGTTGCCACCGCTGTTATGGCCGCCCTTCTTACCTGCTTCAGACGCTTTTTCGCGGTCGTTTGCGAAGTTGCCAGGATTTTTATTTGCCATGTCTTTCTCTCCTCAATGGACAAGACTTCTGCGGGGCTGAACAACTTCATCAGCCTTCAGGATTTCAGAGCCGAGGAGCACGCCAGTAGTTTCCGTTTTATATGGCCTGCGGACGAGTGGTTACAGATGAAGTCGCGACATGGCTAATTGCAAGTACAACGGAACGGCAATTAGCGTGTGGCGTTATTTGAATTCACAGAATTGCATCGAATATCGGCCCGATCAGGCGACCAGCGCGAGTTGGCGCTGTGCCAGTAGCCGCATCACGTAACCGATCTTCAGCGCGGTCGGACCCAGGATCACCAGGGCGTGGCTCGCCACCACAGCTCCGAGCTGAAGTTGGTCATCGACGACATAAGCACCGGCGATACCCAGCAGGAGCAGAAGTACGCCCAACGCCATCGACAGGTTGGCGAATAGCAAAAGACGGTACGAGTCGAGCGGTTGCATAAGCATGGCAGACACCTCGTTTCGGTGATGCGAGAGGGCCGGCCGTGAGGCCGACCCGTCCGGTTTACTCCAGCGCGCTTGCTGGCCCAAAGAACTCATGGCGCAGCTGCTGGGCCGGCACGCCGAGTGCGTGCAATTGCCGACGAACCGCCGCCATGAATGGTTTCGGGCCTAGGAAATACGCATCCAGGTCGCGCTCGGCGGGTAACCAGGCGTCCAGTCGTGCTTCGGTCAACAGGCCGATGGCGTCTGGCTGATGCTCATCGCCACGGTGCTCGTCGTAGCAATAAAAACGCTTTAGTTGGACGTGCTGCTCGGCGAGCTGGTCGATGGTCGCGCGGAAGGCGTGGGCTTCGGCGTTGCGTGCGCAATGGATGAAGTGAATCGGTCGGCTGGTGCCGATGGCGGCTTCGAGCATAGCCAGCGTCGGGGTGATGCCGACGCCGCCACTGATCAGCACGAGCGGCTTGTCGCTGGGCTGCAAGACGAAGTCGCCAGCCGGCGCGAACAGCTCCAGCGTCTCGCCAAGCTGCATTTGATGTAGCGCGTTGGAGGCCACACCGCCGGGTTCACGTTTAACGCTGATCCGGTAGTCCCGGCCATTGCTCGCAGCCGATAGCGAATAGTTGCGGCGGATCTCCTGGCCATCGACCAGCAGGCGCAGACCGATGTACTGGCCCGGCTCATGCGCCACCACGGGTTCGCCGTCCTCCGGCTCAAGGTAGAAAGAGGTGATTTCTGCGCTCTCAGGTACCTTGCGCGCGATCCGGAAATGCCGCGCGCCGCGCCAGCCGCCGGGCGCCTCGGCGGTCTGGCGATAGAGCTGTTCCTCGGTGCCGATCAGGATGTCGGCAAGCTGCTGATAAGCGGCACGCCATGCGTCGATGACTTCGTCGGTAGCGATCTCGGCCCCGAGCACCTCGCGGATCGCTCGCAGCAGGCATCCGCCCACAATCGGGTAGTGCTCTGGCAGAACCTGCAGCGCGACATGCTTGTTGACCACTTGTGAGACCAGCCCGCCGAGCTGATCGAGGCGGTCGATGTGTTTGGCATACATCAGCACGCCATTGGCCAGTGCACGCGGCTGGGCACCGCTGGCCTGGTGGGCTTGGTTGAACAGCGGACGAACCTCTGGGTGCTCGGCCAGCATCAGTTTGTAGAAATGGTCGGTGAGGGCTTCGCCGCCGCTTTCGAGCAACGGGACAGTAGCGGTGATTAGGGCACGGTGTTCGGCGCAAAGCATGGAAAACTCCAATTATTGGTAACGCTGTCTCTGGTTGGCAGCGTGGCGACCACGCGTCCCGGACAGGTACTGGAGCTGTTTCAATAATCGTTCCAGGCTGGAATTGACCAGAATCAAGGGCTTAAAGCGAATCGTGGTATTTCGTACCCTGATGATGTGGGTTTTTATAACCTTGTTGGGTTTTTTGCACCTCAAGTGGTGGTGTCGATCAACAGCCAATCGAACCGTCATCAACCGAAGCGTTCTATAACTTCAACTATCGATGAACAGAGGGAGGCAATATGGAGAACTACCACATCACGCACGATGACGATCGCTGGGTGCTGCGTGAGGAGGGCGATAAACGCGCGCTGCTTGAAGCCTCGACGAAGGAAGACATCATCAACGAGACCCGTGATTACATGAAGCTGCGCACCGCCTCGGTGAAAATCCATACCCTCGACGGCAAGATCGAAGAAGAACGAACCTACCCGCGGGACCAGGACCCACGCGCCACCAGGGGCTAACCCTCAGCTCGGCTGCAACTCGCCCTGGAGCTGATACTGACGTTGACCCAGCGTGACCGCCCAGCAGGCGAGAATGAAGGGCATGGTCAGCGGCGGCAGGCCGAGCTGATCGAAGAACAGCCGGAAGATGATCGCCAAGCCGATGCCCAGTGCTGGCGCCAGTGCCGAGCGGTGAACCTGACTCAACGCCAGAGCGGCGAGCGCCGGGTTGTAGCCAGCCAGCCCGGCCAGCGCAGACGGCTCGGAAGCGCCGGCCAGCAGTGCCATAAAGATGCCAACTGCCGAGCCGCACAGTGTCCACACTGCAGCACGTCGATCAGCCAACAGTAATGCCGCGAACAGGCACAGCCCCGCCATGGGGTCAGCGAGAAACAAGACCTGGCCCACCCCCCGCATTATTCCCCCCAGCGCCATTATTCCCCCCAGCGCCCCCCAGCCATCCAGCTGATGCTCGGGTATGCGCGCCTCGACAACGCTTTCCAGAGCACCTGATAGCCCCATGGCCAACCATCCCAAGAGGACAAATGAGAGGGTGAAACCCGGCAAGCTACGCCGCTCACGCATCCGTCTGAGCAGGTGGTGCTGCACGGCGATCGACAACGCGCCAGACATGATGATCAGCAGGCAGGCGAGCGGCGCCAGACCGAGCATCAGTGTGATCAGAAGCCCTAGTAGCGCGGCGTTGTAGCCGTAGAGACCGGTTTCGATATCCTCAGGTGGATAACCGAGGCGCCACGCCGACAAGGTGCCGCTCAGCAGGCCGAGGAGGGCGCCCGCCACAAACGCCAGGTCATGCAGCGCGATTGCAAAGAGGATCAGCAGGCCGCAGCCCAGGTGGCGCTGCAAGAAGATCTGGCTGATCCCGTTGAGCATCGAGCGCAACAGGTGCGAAAAACGAGGGGACATGAGTGTGTCGTGAGAGAAAGGCGAACAGACCCTCACCGGCGGAGCAGGGCTGCGCCGGTGAGGTTGTCTGGAGGGTCAGTTGAGCATTTCGATGCGCAGCGAGTTGGTGGTGCCAGACTGCCCCAGCGGCACGCCCGCCGTGATCACCACAGTATCCCCGGTGCCTGCCATGCCTTGGGCACGGGCCAGTTCGAGCGCATTGAGGCAGACGTGCTCCATGTCATACATGCGTGCATCGATCACCGAGTACACGCCCCAGGCCACGGTCAGCTTGCGTGCGGTCGTCAGGTTCGGCGTCAGGCTCAGGATTGGCGTGGCCGGTCGCTCGCGCGAAGCGCGCAGGCTGGAGCGGCCTGACTCGGTGTAATTGACCAGCACTGCAACCGGCAGAATGCCGCTGATCCGGCGAATGGCGCAGCTGATCGCATCGGGCAGGGTGGCCTCGGCGCTTGGCCGATTGACGTCCAGCTGAGCCTGGTAGTCCGGGCCGCTTTCCACCTGGCGGATGATCTTGCTCATCATGCTCACCGCTTCCAGCGGGTACTCGCCGGAGGCGGTTTCCGCCGAGAGCATCACCGCGTCGGCGCCTTCGGCCACGGCGTTAGCCACATCAGTCACCTCGGCACGGGTCGGTGCCGGGGAGAAGCGCATCGATTCGAGCATCTGCGTCGCCACCACCACCGGCCGGCCCAGCTGGCGGCAGGTGCGTACGATATTGCGCTGAATGCGCGGCACGTTTTCCGCCGGCACCTCGACCCCCAGATCGCCACGCGCCACCATGATCGCATCGCACAGCCGCGCGATTTCGCGCAGGTGCTGCACGGCTGAGGGTTTCTCGATCTTGGCCATCAGGAAGGCGCGGTCGCCGATCAGTTCGCGTGCTTCATGAATGTCCTGTGGCCGCTGGACGAATGACAGCGCTACCCAATCAACGCCCAGCTCCAGGCCAAATGCCAGATCACGCCGATCCTTCTCGGTCAGCGGGCTCAACTCCAGCACCGCCTCTGGCACGTTTACACCCTTGCGGTCGGACAGCTCGCCACCGGCCACCACGCGCGTGTCGATGGCATCAGCATGCTTGGCCGTCACGGTCAGGCGCAGACGGCCATCGTCCACCAGCAGGCTCATGCCAGGCTGCAGGGCGTCGATGATTTCCGGATGCGGCAAGTTGACCCGCGTGCTGTCGCCCGGCGTCGAGTCGAGGTCCAGACGCAGCGTTTGCCCACGCTTGAGCTGCACCTTGTCCTCAGCAAAACGACCGACCCGCAGCTTAGGCCCTTGCAGGTCCATGAGGATGCCGATCGGCTGGTTCAGCTGACGTTCCACCTCGCGAATCCAACCGAAGCGTTCAGCGTGGTCGGCGTGCTCGCCATGGCTGAAGTTGAGGCGGAACAGATTGACCCCGTTTTCCACCAGCTCGCGCACATCCTCGATGCTGCGTGTGGCCGGTCCTAGGGTGGCGAGAATCTTGACCTTCTTATCGGGTGTCATGGCAGGCTCTATCGGCAGTTGTGGTTAGGGACCCTGCTTGCCGGTGTCTCGCTAGCGGGACACCGGCAGGATCAGGATGGCGCGGAAATCGTTGACGTTGGTCCGCGTCGGGCCGGTCATCAGCAGCGCATCGAGCGCCTGGAAATAACCGTAGCCATCATTGTTCGCCAGGGCATCTGCTGCGCTGTGGCCCAGCGCCTCGGCGCGAGCGTAGCTCTCGGGTGTCATCAAGGCGCCGGCGTTGTCTTCCGAGCCGTCGATGCCATCGGTGTCGCCGGCCAGTGCGTAAACATTCGGCAGCCCTTGCAGAGTGTCCGTCAGGCTCAGGAGGAATTCGGCGTTGCGGCCGCCGCGGCCATGGCCGCGCACGGTCACCGTGGTTTCGCCGCCGGAGAGGATTACGCAGGGCGGCTTGATCGGCTGACCGTGCAGCACCACCTGGCGAGCAATACCCCCATGGACCTTGGCTACATCGCGTGCTTCGCCTTCCAGGTCGCCGAGAATCAGTGGGGTGATGCCCGCTGCGCGCGCCTTCTCGGCCGCCGCGTCGAGGGATTGCTGAGGCTTGGCGATCAGCTGGAAGTGGCTGCGTGACAGGCAAGGGTCGTCTGCCTTGACTGTCTCGGAGCGTGGATCTTCCAGCCAAGCGCGAACGTTCTGCGGTATCTCGATGTGATAGCGCGCCAGGATCGCCAGGGCCTGGGCGGAGGTGGTCGGGTCCGCGACGGTTGGGCCGGAGGCGATCACCGTCGCCTCGTCACCCGGCACGTCGGAAATCGCGTAGGTGTAGACGCTTGCCGGCCAGCAGGCCTTGGCCAAACGGCCGCCTTTGATCGCCGAGAGGTGCTTGCGTACGCAGTTCATCTCGCCAATGTGCGCGCCGGAGCGCAGCAGCGCCTTGTTGATCGCCTGCTTGTCGGCGAGGCTGATGCCTTCGGCTGGCAGTGCCAGAAGTGAGGAACCGCCGCCGGAGAGCAGAAAGATCACCCGGTCGCTTTCTTCGAGGTTGCTGACCATTTCCAGCACGCGGCGGGCGACGCGCTCACCGGCGTCGTCCGGCACCGGGTGCGCGGCTTCCACCACCTCGATCTTGCGGCAGTCGGCGCCATGACCGTAGCGCGTTACCACCAGTCCGGAGAGCTCGCCTTCCCAGACCGCTTCGATGGCTTCAGCCATGGCGGCAGCCGCTTTGCCTGCGCCGATGACGATGGCCCGGCCGCTGCGGTCTGCCGGCAAATGGTCAGCCAGCACCTGGCGCGGGTGCGCGGCATCGATGGCGGCGGTGAACAGGTCGCGCAGGAAGGCTTGCGGTTCGAGGTTCATGTACAACTCCATCTAGTAGGTCAGGTGCCCGATTCCAGACCTTAGGGCTCGGTTATGCAAGTACAAAAAACAAGTCCTAAGGTTTGGAATCGACCCACCCGGCAGTCAGGCCGTGACTCCTCGTGCCGAGCAGGTCGAAAGGGGTGCCGCCCGAGGGCAGCGATCGGATCGCAGGTGCGCTGGGCTGAGGGTGTGGGGGACGCTGTGATTCCGACCCCGCGCAACTCCAATCCGACCCTTTGAGCATCGCTGGGCCAAACGTTGCGGTTCCCACCACCTGGTCTGTCTGTCCCTGAAGGTGGGCCGCTTGGCTTGGCCAACGTGCTCGAAGGCTGAAGTTTCTGTTTAATCCTTGCGAATCGAGAAGTTGGCCATGTGCTCCAGCCCCTTGATCAGTGCCGAGTGGTCCCAGCCGTTGCCACCGATGGCTGCGCAGGTGCTGAAGACCTGCTGCGCGTTAGCCGTGTTGGGCAGGTTCAGGCCGAGCTCGCGGGCACCGGCCAAAGCCAGGTTCAAGTCCTTCTGGTGCAGGCTGATGCGGAAGCCCGGATCGAAGGTGCCCTTGATCATGCGCTCGCCATGCACTTCGAGAATCTTCGAACCGGCGAAACCGCCCATCAGTGCTTCGCGGACGCGGGCTGGGTCGGCACCGTTCTTCGCGGCGAACAGCAGGGCTTCGCCCACCGCCTGAATGTTCAGCGCCACGATGATCTGGTTGGCGACCTTGGCGGTCTGGCCGTCACCATTGCCGCCGACCAGGGTGATGTTCTTGCCCATGGCCTGGAACAGCGGCAGGGCGCGGGCAAAACTGTCCTCGCTACCACCCACCATGATCGACAGCGTTGCAGCCTTGGCACCAACTTCACCGCCAGAGACCGGCGCATCCAGGTACTGGGCGCCCGTGGCGTTGATCTTCTCGGCGAACGCCTTGGTGGCGCTGGGTGAGATCGAGCTCATGTCGATCACCAGCTTGTTCGGGCCGACGCCCTCGGCAATGCCGTTCTCGCGGAACAGCACGTCTTCGACATGTGGGGTGTCCGGCACCATGACGATGATGAACTCGGCTTCCTGCGCAACTTCTTTCGGATTGGCCAGGCCAACGGCGCCTGCTTCGAGCAGGGCGGCCGGGGCCGCATCGTGGTGCGTCGAAACAAAAAGGCTGTGGCCAGCTTTCTGCAGGTTCTGAGCCATGGGCAGACCCATGATGCCGGTACCGATAAATCCAATCTTAGCCATGAGGTTTTCTCCTTCGATTCGTTCAGGTCGGGTCAGATAGCGTTATGCGCTTTCATCCAGCCGAGGCCGGCCGCGGTGGTGGTGGCCGGCTTGTATTCGCAGCCAACCCAGCCCTGGTAGCCGATGCGGTCCAGGTGCTCGAACAGGAAGCGGTAGTTGATCTCGCCGGTTCCCGGCTCGTTACGGCCGGGGTTGTCGGCCAACTGCACATGGTTGATCGCCGCCAGATTGGTCTCGAGGGAGCGCGCCAGGTCCCCTTCCATGATCTGCATGTGATAGATGTCGTACTGCAGGAACAGGTTGGTGCTGCCGACCTTGTCGCGAATCTCCAACGCCTGCGAGCTGTTGTTGAGGAAGAAGCGCGGGATGTCGCGGGTATTGATCATCTCCATCACCAGGCGAATACCTTCGGCTTTGAGTTTCTTCGCCGCGTAACGCAGGTTCTCGATAAAGGTCATCTCCAGCTTGCCGAGATCGGCGCCCTTGGGGGCGATACCGGCCAGGCAGTTGATCTGGGTGTTGCCCAGGACCTTGGCGTAAGCGATGGCCTGGTCGACGCCGGCGCGAAATTCCTCGACCCGCTCCGGGTCACAGGCAATGCCACGGTCGCCACTGGCCCAGTCGCCGGCCGGCAGGTTGAACAGCACTTGGGTCAGGTTGTGGGCGTCCAGGCGCGCCTTGATCTCTTCGGCCGGGTAGTCGTAGGGAAAGAGGTACTCGACACCGCTGAAGCCGGCTTCGGCAGCGGCGGCGAAGCGGTCGAGGAAATCCATCTCGGTAAACAGCATGGACAGGTTGGCGGCAAAGCGGGGCATGGGTGGTTCTCCTTTTTTGTCTGTAGGGACAATCCGGTGATGCTCGTGGTGGTTGCGCGACGCGCAGCCATCCGGGGTGTTGCGTTTGCGGTGGATATGCTTCGCGATATCCACCCTACGAGCCCGAGCTGTTCCTGCCGTAGGGTGGAAGACGGCGAAGCCTCTTCCACGCGTTGGTGGCAGGTCGCGCTCGGTGTAACGATCAATCCAACAACGCGACCGCAGTCGGTGCGTCTTCCCGGCCCTCGGCCAGCGGCTCGAATTCGTTGATGGCGTCGATCTCGGTGCCCATGGCGATGTTGGTGACGCGCTCAAGGATCACCTCGATCACCACCGGTACCTGGTGTTCGGCCATCCAGGCCTGGGCCTGGTCGATGGCGGGGCGCAGGTCTTCCTGCTTGAACACGCGGATCGCCTTGCAACCCAGGCCCTCGACCACCGCGACGTGGTCGACACCGTAACCTTCCATACCGGCCTGATCGGCATTGATGTTCTCGAAGCCCAGCTGCACGCAGTAATCCATCTCGAAGCCGCGCTGCGCCTGGCGGATCAGGCCGAGGTAGGCGTTGTTCACCAGAATGTGGATGTAGGGCAGCTTGAACTGCGCCCCCACCGCGAGCTCCTCGATCATGAACTGGAAGTCGTAGTCGCCCGAAAGCGCCACCACCTTGCGCGTTGGGTCCGCGGCGACTACACCTAGCGCGGCCGGAATGGTCCAGCCGAGCGGGCCGGCCTGGCCACAATTGATCCAATGGCGCGGCTTGTAGACATGCAGGAACTGCGCGGCGGCGATCTGCGACAGGCCGATGGTGCTGACGTAGCAGGCGTCACGGCCGAACGCGTTGTTCATGCACTGGTACACGCGCTGCGGCTTCATTGGCACCGAGTCGAAGTGCGTCTTGCGCAGCAGGGTGCGCTTGCGTTCCTGGCAGTCGGCGGCCCATGGCGTGCGATCCGGCAGCTGGCCGGCGGCCTTGCGCTCTTTGGCGACTTCGACGAACAGCTCCAGCGCGGCACCCGCATCGGACGTGATGCCGAAGTCCGGCGAGAACACCCGGCCGATCTGAGTCGGTTCGATATCCACGTGCACAAAGGTGCGGTCTTTGGTGTAGACATCGACCGAGCCTGTGTGGCGGTTGGCCCAACGGTTGCCGATGCCGAGCACGAAGTCAGAGGCCAGCATGTTGGCGTTGCCGTAGCGGTGGCTGGTCTGCAGCCCGCACATGCCCGCCATCAACGGATGGTCGTCGGGGATCGAACCCCAGCCCATCAGGGTCGGGATCACCGGCACGCCCACAGTCTCGGCGAAATCCACCAGCAAGGCTTCGGCACCGGCGTTATAGATGCCGCCGCCAGCGACGATCAGCGGACGCTCGGCGGCGCAGAGCATGTCGATGGCTTTCTCGATCTGCTTGCGGGTGGCGGCCGGCTTGTAAACGGAGAGCGGCTCGTAGGTGTCGACGTCGAATTCGATCTCGGCCATCTGCACGTCGAACGGCAGGTCGATCAATACCGGGCCGGGGCGACCGGAGCGCATGACGTGGAATGCCTGTTGGAATACGCGCGGCACCAGTGCCGGCTCACGCACGGTCACGGCCCACTTGGTCACCGGCTTGGCGATGGACTCGATGTCCACGGCCTGGAAGTCTTCTTTGTAGAGGCGAGCACGCGGCGCCTGGCCGGTGATGCAGAGGATCGGTATCGAGTCGGCCCAGGCCGAGTAAAGGCCGGTGATCATGTCGGTACCGGCCGGGCCCGAAGTGCCGATGCACACGCCGATGTTGCCGGCCTTGGTGCGGGTGTAACCCTCGGCCATATGCGAAGCGCCTTCGACGTGGCGAGCCAGAATGTGACGGATGCTACCGTCGGCACGCATGGCGGAATACAGCGGGTTGATCGCGGCGCCGGGGATGCCGAAGGCGGTATCAATCCCTTCCTTGCGTAACACCGCTACGGCGGCATCGATTGCTCTCATTCGGGGCATGGTCGTTCCTCCTGACTCTTAGAATTGTTCACGATCTGCTGCGCGTCGGCCCTGCTGCGTTAAAACCAGGCTCGGAATGCTCATTTGCACCAGCAAACTCCGCTTCCTCGCCTGCTTTTGCCTTGCAGGTCTCTAGCTCGCTAGATCGTGGCTGTCTTTTTATTCAATAGTTTTTATACGTGGCCCAAGCATGAAGGGCTGGCCGGAACGAGGGAATTGGCAGAAACTTCAGTTCTGTCGATATCAGGAGTATCGAATGGATCGCTACACAACCTTGCACAGCTTCGTTCTGGTGGCTGAAAACGGCAGCTTTGCCGCCGCTGCGCTGAAGGAAGGCGTAACGCCGGTGGTCATGGGGCGCCGGCTCGATGCGCTGGAACGGCACCTGGGCGTCAAGCTGATGCACCGCTCGACGCGCGGGCTGGCGCTGACCGACCTCGGCGAGCAATACCTCGAGCGCGCCCGAGGGTTGCTCAAGGATTTCGACGAAGCCGATGCCAGCATCAGCCATGACCGCACCTCGGTGCGCGGGCACCTGGTGATATCGGCGCCCGCGGCATTTGGACGTCGGCACATCGGCCCGCACGCGCCGGCGTTCCAGGCGCGCTATCCGGACCTGCAGCTGTCCTTCAACTTCACCGACAGCGTGGTCGATCTGGTGCGCCACGGTTACGACATGGGCATCCGCATCGGCGAGGTGACCGACCCGAACTACGTTGCCGTCAAACTGTTCCCCAATCGGCGTGTGGTCTGTGGCTCGCCGGACTACTTCGAGCGCCAGGGCGTACCGCGCACGCTGGAAGATCTGGCGCGACACAATTGCCTGGCGTTCAACCTGCAAGGCGGGCAGCAGCGCGGCTGGACCTTTTTGCGGGACGGCAAACAGGTGGCGGTGCGGGTGGCGGGGAATCTCGACTGCAACGACGGTGAGCTCTTGTTCGACTGGGTCAAGCAGGGCCTCGGCATCGGTTGGCGCTCGACCTGGGAAATCCAGGCCGAGCTCAAACGCGGCGAGCTGGTGACGGTGCTCGACGAGTACGCCTTGCCGGCCTATGACATCCAGGCGGTGTATCCGCAGCAGCGTTATCTGCCGGCCAAGGTCCGCTTCTTCATCGATTATCTGAAGCAGATCTACAACGCGCCGGGCTACTGGGAGGTGCGTTGAGTCGAACCACGTCGGTCTGCGTCTGGTCGTAGGGTGGATGTCGCGAAGCACATCCACGCGCTGCGGCCGTCAAACAATCGCAGGCTATCGTCAGAGGTGCCCAGTGGATCAACTGAAAATCGCCACCTTCAACATCAACGGCATCCGTGCCCGTCGAACCAACCTGCTCGAATGGTTGGAGCGCGAACAGCCGGACGTGGTGTGCTTGCAGGAGCTGAAGGCGCAGGACGCCGATTTCCCAATCGATGACATTCGCGCGGCCGGTTACGGCGCCATCTGGCAGGGGCAGAAGTCATGGAACGGGGTAGCGATCCTGGCCAAGGGCGACGACCCGCTGGAAATCCGCCGCGGCTTACCGGGCGATCCGGACGATACCCACAGTCGTTATCTCGAAGCCGCCGCCCATGGGGTGATCGTCGCCTGCCTCTATTTGCCCAACGGCAATCCGCAGCCGGGGCCGAAGTTCGATTACAAGCTGAGCTGGTTCGAACGTTTCATCGAGCACGCCGCCGGCCTGTTCGCCAACGGCCATCCGGTGATACTGGCCGGTGACTACAACGTGGTGCCCACCGACGAGGACATTTACAATCCGAAATCTTGGCGAAAGGATGCGCTGTTGCAGCCGGAAAGCCGCGCATGCTTCGAGCGCCTTCTGGCGCAGGGCTGGACCGACGCTCTGCGCGCCAAGTACCCGGACGAGCGCCTCTATACCTTCTGGGATTATTTCCGCCAGCACTGGCAAAAGAACTCCGGGCTACGCATCGATCATCTATTGCTGAGCGCTGATCTGGCGCCGCGACTGGTCGATGCCGGGGTGGATCGCTGGGTGCGTGACCAGGAACACGCCAGCGACCACGCGCCGACCTGGATAACCCTTCGTGGTGAGGCTGTGCAGGACGAGTCTGAAAAACCGGCCAGGCGCAGCAAGGCCAAGAGCACTGCCAAGTAACTTCACTGGCGCCGGATTAAAGGTTCGGCGCCCATCCGTTTTCACTGGAGCCGCTAGCTGCATGCACCGCCGTCGTCGTGCTCCCGTCTGGATAGCCACCTTCGCCGTCCTGTTGCATCTGTGCTCGATGCCGCTGATGGCTGCGCATATGCGGGCCACCGCTATGGCAGGTGGGCATGATGCGATGGGCCAGTCGGGCCAGCACCATGCGGTGAAGGTAGACCAGCATCACGGTCATGCCAGCGAGCCCGCGCCGGCGCAGAGTCATCATCAGGGTATGCCTTGCTGCTGTGCCGCGGGGTCGGCCTCGCTGGCAGCTATTCCAGCCGGCTCGCCAGTATTGCTTCATCCTCGGCTGGTGCCGATCGGCAACTTGCCTTCGGTCACCGCACCGCTGTTATCGCCGCGATATCGCTGGCCGAGCCTGAACCCCCGCGCCTCTCCTTTCGCTTGATCGATCAAGTGTTGTCTGTCTGGTAGCCGCCGGTGGTTGCGTTCGCGCCGCTGTTGGTTGCTGGCCCTTGCTGCTGGCCTGTTTCCCGGCCGGCAGCGCGAAAATACGGCCCCGCCTTTGTAGCCGCGAGCTTGCTCGCGATCTGATCCATTGCTGCGCCATTGATCGCAGCAATCTGGCTCTTACAGAGAAGCTGCTGCCGTTTCGATCGAGTAAGTAGTTATGACTTCAAGTGTCGCTGGCGCCCACCCTGAGGCGCCACTCCTGGCTTCCCGAACACAGCACCCAATGCTGGCGTTATTGATTCGTTTGCATCTGTACGTCGGGCTGCTGGTCGGCCCGTTCATCTTTGTTGCTGCCTTGAGCGGCCTGGTCTATGCGTTGACAACGCAGCTAGAGGACCGGCTGTACGCCGAGCAGCTCTACAGCGACAGCAGCGGTACGCCGCAGCCACTGGCTCGGCAGATCGAGGCGGCCCAGACCTATATTGGCGAAGCGGCGACGCTGTCGGCGGTACGTCCGGCACCGCAACCGGGCAGGACTACGCGCGTAATGTTCCAGGCGCCAGGCCTTGGCGCGTCGGAAAGTCGCGCCATATTCATCGACCCGGTTACAGCTGAGATTCGGGGCGACCTGCTCGTCTACGGCACAAGCGGCGTGCTGCCGTTGCGCACATGGCTCGATCAGTTTCACCGCAGCCTGCTGCTTGGCGAGCCAGGGCGGTTGTACAGCGAGCTGGCAGCGTCCTGGTTGTGGGTCGCAGCACTGGGTGGCTTTGCGTTGTGGTACATCCGGCGGCGGCGCGGCGGAGGTCCGGTGCGCTCAAAAGGGCTGCGACGTTGGCACGCCACGCTCGGTTTGTGCCTGCTGATCGGGTTGCTGTTCTTCTCCGCGACGGGTCTGACCTGGTCGCGATGGGCCGGCGGCAACATCGGTGTTGCGCGAGCCGCACTGGGCATGTCGACCCCGAGCGTCTCGACCGCCTTGGATGGCGAAACGGCTGCACCTGCGGGCGAACATGCACACCACACCGGAATGGCCATGTCGGCGCCCCGGGTGGCAGCGCCGGAGATGTTCGATCAAGTCCTTAGCGCGGCCAGAGCGAGCGGAATAGAGGCTGGCAAGGTCGAGATCGTCCCGGCTGCCGGGCCCGATCGCGCCTGGACGGTGACTGAAATCGACCGCAGCTGGCCCACTCAGGTCGATGCCGTCGCTGTCGATCCGCGCACTTTGGGCATCACGGATCGGATTGATTTCGCGACCTTCCCCATTGCAGCCAAGCTAACGCGCTGGGGCATCGATGCACATATGGGTTCGCTGTTCGGTCTGGCTAACCAGTTGTTGCTTGCCGTCACGGCGCTCGGCTTGGCGTTCCTGGTGGCCTTCGGTTACCTCATGTGGTGGCGACGCCGCGGGCAGCGCCGAGCTGGTCGGCTGGGGGTGGTCGCAGTTCTGCGCGGTCTGTCGCCACCTGTGCGCTGGGCCACGCTCGCCGTGGCGCTGCTGTTTGGCTATTGCCTGCCGGTTCTGGGCGGCAGTCTTCTGTTGTTCCTGGTAAGCGAGTTCGTTCTGGCAACGCCCTGGCGTTACCGGCCCGACGCGGCTCGGCGGGATGCCTGACTTCAGCGTCCGATAGACTATCGCTGCGATTTTTGTGCCGATCGTCGGCGAAAGTACAGCGTCCGCGTTTGTATCAGTAGTATCGGGTCAGCTGTTCAGGAAGTCGGCCCAGGAAGGGGGCGGCTTCTAAATATTTTGGGTTCGGTCACTCGGCAAGACATGGCTGCCGTAGTGAGGGAGGGAGTCCATGTCTGACGATGTAAAGCCGAATCAAGCTGACCGTTTCACGGTTATCGACGATCCGGTATCGATCCTGCTTCGCCTTGAGGGTACGAATCTTTCACTCAGCGAAATGCTGACCGAGGCGCTTCATGCGGTGCGCATGCATCTGGGTATGGATGTAGCGTTTATCAGCGAGTTTCGCGGCGGAAGCCGGGTGTTTCGCTACCTTGATGGCAACTTCGTGCCACTGCAGCTCGCCATTGGCGGGTCAGATCCGCTGGAAGACAGCTACTGTCAGCGTGTGCTGGACGGACGCCTGCCGGAGTTGATCCAGGACGCGGCGCTCTTGCCCGAAGCCCTTGCCATGCCAGTGACCAAGGCCCTGCCGGTTGGCGCGCATCTCAGCGTGCCGCTGCGCTTCAGCGATGGTCGCCTCTACGGCACTTTCTGCTGTTTCAGCACGACCTCTGACGGCACGCTCAATGAGCGCGATTTGAACACCTTGAGGCTGTTTGCCGCATTCGCCGGGCGGTTGCTCGAGCGGCATGCGCTCAGCGAGATGCGCTATGCCGAAATCCATAGTCGCATCCGTTCGGTGCTGGAAGAACGGACGTACTCGGTGGTCTATCAACCGATCATTCATCTGCTCGAAAACCGGATCGTCGGGTATGAAGCCTTGGCGCGCTTCAGCGCAACGCCAGCGCGAACGCCCGATCTGTGGTTCGCCGAAGCGGCATCGGTCGGTCTGCAAGCAGAACTGGAAATTGCTTTGGTCGAGGAGGCGCTCAAAGGGCTCGCCTTTCTGCCGGACCAGACCTACATGTCCTTGAACGTCTCGCCAGCCACGGTGCTGACGGGGTCGCTCGCAGCGGCGCTCGCGCATCAGCCGCTTGACCGGTTGATCCTTGAGATAACCGAGCATGTGTCCATCGGCGACTATGAGATTGTCGCCAATGTCCTCGAACCACTTCGAGAGCAGGGGTTGCGACTGGCGGTGGATGATGCAGGAGCTGGATTTGCCAGCTTCCGTCACATCCTCAAGCTCAAGCCGGACGTGATAAAGCTGGACGGCAGCTTGATCCGTAACATCGATAGCAGCACCGGTTGCCGCGCCCTGGCGGCCGCACTGATTCGCTTCGCGGAAGAAACGGGCAGCAAGGTCGTGGCCGAGTGCATCGAAACCGAAGCGGAGTTGGCAGTACTGCGCGAACTCAAGGTAAACAAGGCGCAAGGTTTTCTGCTTGGTCGCCCGGCCCCCATCACCACACCGGTTTCCAGCGCCTTCGATGGATCGTTCATCGTCCGTTGAGGCGTGATCTGGCGCGGCTCAGGACTTGCCCTGCCAACCGCCGCCGAGCACCTGGTACAGCGTGATAAGGGCATTGAGCTGGCGCTCACGCAGCTGCACTGTAGCCAGTTCGGTATTGAACAGGTTGCGCTGGGCATCGAGGGTTTCCAGATAGGACGAGTACCCCGCGCGGTAGCGGTCTTCAGCATAGATCAGCGAGCGCCCCAGCACGGCACGGCGGGCTGCAACGCGTTCGAGCTGATAGCGCAGGTTGTCGACCGCCGACAGGCTGTTCTCCACTTCGCTGAAGGCCTCGAGAGCGGCGGCGCGGTAGGCGAATGCGGCCTGGTTACGCTGCGCCACCGCGATGTTTACCCCAGCCTCAAGCCTTCCGGCATCGAAGATCGGGGCGAGCACACTGGCACCGATATCCCAAACCCGCACCGGGTCGTAGTCCAGCGAATTGACGAACAGGCGGCCGAGGCTTGCCGACAGCTGTACCTGCGGCAGAAAGCGGTCGCGCTGGGCCTGCAGGTTGAGCTTGCTCGCAGCCAGGAGCAGCTCGGCCTGCTGGATGTCCGGGCGACGACGCAACAGTGACGAGGGCAGCACACCGGGAACCGGAGGCGGCTCGATCGCCAGCAGCCCGGCACCGCGCTCGACGTCGCCGGGCATCCGGCCGGTCAGCAGGCGCAGGGCGTTCTCCTGTTCACGAATGGCTTGCTGCAATTGCGGCAGCAGCTCGGCGGCCGCTTCGTATTCCGATTGCGCCTGGGTGAGCTCGAGTTGCGAGGTATAACCGAGGCTGGCGCGGTCTTTGGCCACGCGGAATGCCTGCAGTCTGGAGTCCACCGTTTCACGCGTGATGTAGAGCTGACGGTCTAGGGACAGCAGTGACACATAGGCGCGAGCGGTGGTAGCGGCTACGGCCAAGCGCACAGCATTGCGCTCTGCCTCGGTGGCTTGGTACTGCAGCTCCGCCGCTTCGCGTAGACGGCGCAGGCGGCCCCAGAGGTCTACTTCATAGGAGACCTGGAGCGCGGGCTGCACAGCGGTGGTATGGGCGATGCCGAGAACACTCAGCTCGCGGGTACGCTGCGCGCCCAGAGCGGCGTCGAGCGAGGGAAGCAGCGCGGCACGGGATAGCTGAATCTGCTGGCGCGCTTGCTCGACTCGCGAGGCAGCGCTCAGCACATCGGTGTTGCTGGCCAGTGCGGCCTCGACCAGTGCTGACAGGTGTGGATCACCGAAGGCTTTCCACCACGTCGCGGAGAGGGCGACCGTTGCGGCGGGGTCGCGCCATTCGGACGGTGGCGTGAAGGTGGCTTCCGGCGGCAGCGGCTGACGTGGCGGCATGCAGCCTGCGGTCAATGCCAGCAGGGCGGCGGCCAACAGTTGGGGCAGGGCACGGAACAGGCCTGTCATCGTGCGCCTTCGTCCACAGGACGATCCCCTAAAGGTGCGGCGGTGTCGACGTGCGTAACCACCGACAGCCCCGGCCGCAGTCGCTTCGCCAATGGCTGGCCCGGATCGATGGAAATGCGCACCGGCACCCGCTGGACCACCTTGGTGAAATTGCCGGTGGCGTTGTCTGCTCGCAGCACGCTGAATTCCGAGCCGGTAGCGGGCGCCAGCCGCTGCACGTGACCGCTCAGGCGCGCACCGTCGAGGGCGTCGACTTCGATCTCGACCGGCTGGCCCGGCCGCATGGCGAAGGTCTGGGTTTCCTTGTAATTGGCAATTACCCAGAGTTGTTCCGGAACCAGATAAAGCAGCTGCGAACCGGCCGTGACGTATTGGCCCTGCCGCACCGTCACTTCGCTCACCTGACCGTCGCGCGGTGCCTGGATGACGGTGTTGTCCAGGTCGATCCGCGCCCGTTGCAGCGCTGATTCGGCGATGTCCACCTGCGCCTGCAAACCACCACGGGAGACCTCACTGGCCTTCAGCGTCTGCTCAGCGATGGCGATTGCTGCGCGGGCCTGTTTGACGGCGGCGGTCGCGGCGCGCGCACCGGCGCGGATCTGGTCTCGCTCACGGACGGACACCGAACCCCGCTCGGCCAGCTCGTTGACCCGCTTTTCATCGGCCAGCGCGCGCTGCAATTCGGCTTCGGCAGAAGCCAACTCGGCGCGCCGCGAGGCCAGCGTCGCCCGGTTCGAGGCCAGCGTCTGCTCCAGATTTTCCAGGTCGAATCGGCGGGCCGCGAGTTCGGCTTTGCGCTGTTCGACCAGCTGGCGATACTGGCGATCGTCGATGCGCACCAACGGCTGACCCTTCGCGACTTGCTCGAAATCCTGCACCTGCACTTCGGTCACATAGCCGTTGACCTGCGGCGCCAGCACCGTGATTTGCCCGCGCACATAGGCGTTTTCGGTGACAGCCAAGCGACCGCTGAACGGCCACAGCTGCCACGCATAGAGAATCGCCAGCACTCCGGCCAGCGCCACCAGCACCATCAGCAGCACCGAGCGGCGGCTCGGTTTGATGGTTTTCGGCGGGTCGTCGGGCGCGGGGCCGGCATCGGTCGCGGCAGCGGATGGCTGGGGAGGCTGAGCCGTCTGCAGGTTTTCCGGGTCCTCGGATTGGGGGCGTTCACTCATGGAGGGGCAGCGTTCCTGTTTTGCTGCGCAATGCGCAGGGTGCGATAGAGCGTCCAGCCGAACACGCCAATGGACAGCATGCCGATCAGCCGGAATATATCGTTGAACGCCAGCACGTTGGCTTCGCGGGTAACCGCCTGGCTCAGTTGCGCCGCGCTCTGCGCCTGGCGCAAGGCGGGATCGGACTGCCGCGGCGCCAACGCCTGGCCGTGTGCCTGCAAGCGAGCCGCGACCCTCGGGTCACCCGGCACCACCTGCTCGGTGAGATGATTGGAATGATACTTCTCGCGCATGACCTGATAGGTGCCGAACAAGGCCGGTGCCGCCAGCCCGCCGAGGCTCTGGGTCATGGTGAACAAGACGATGAAGGTGACCAGATAGTTCGGTCCGTTGCGCAAGGCGCGGCCGATCCCGGTGATCAACAAGGGGCCGAGAAACAGGCCGCTGGCGAACGCCAGCAGGCCCTGGCTGAGAAACATGTCGTGCGGACGCGTCAGGTTGGTGGCATCGATATCGAGAAAGCTGGCAATCGCGATCAGCACGATCGACAGCAGGATCTGCGGAAAGGCCATGGCCGGGCTGAAGGTCATCGCACTGCCGGCAATGCCCATGACCAGGCCAAGCAGGATTACCGCATACAAGGGCTGCAACTGTTCGGTGCCCATGCCGAGGGTCTGCAGCAGCCCGACGGCGCCGTAGGTCTGCTCGGACAACAGCAGCCGAAGAGCCAGGGCGCCAAAAGCGAAGCGCAGCATCTCGGCGGTGCCCAGCCAGCGGGTATGCAGCAAGGGGTTGCGCCGGTGGTGCTCGATCATGAACGCCGCGCAAATCAACAGCAGCGCAGCGATCAGCGCATAGGCCAACCAGGGTTGCTCGGTCCACCAGAGGATGCGGCCCTGGGTCAGCACTGCAGCAATCAGTGCCAGTGCCGGGGCCAGCAGGGCGAAGGTGAGAAAGTCCAGTGGCTCGAAGACCTTGATGCGCTCGCCCAGCGGCAGCTTGAGCACAACCACCGCGGCCAGCGAGCAAAGCGCCAGACCGCTCTCAAACACATAAAGGCGATGCCACTCGCCCATTTCCAGCAGGGCCGGAGACATCAGCCAGGCCAGCGGTGTGCCCAACTGGGAAATGCCGAAGCCGAGAATCACCGCCTTCGGCAGATCCACCTTGCGAAACGCCTGCAGCATGTAGAACAGGCCCAGGGAAGAGGTGGTCGCAGCCGCCAGGCCACTGGCTGCGCGGACGAACACGGCCATCTCGAACCCTTCGACGAACACATGGGCGACGCTCAGTGCTGCGTACAGGGTGAGGCCGATCTCGGCGAACCGGCGCAGCCCGTATTGCTGGCGAAACTTGATCATCAGCAGGTTGGCGGAAACGCTGACCATGAAATAGGCGGCTGGCAACCAGGCGGCTTGCGAGGGCGTCAGGGCGAGGTCGCCCTGGATGCTGGGCAGGTTGGCGATGAACAGCGCGTTGCCCAGGCCGCCGGTAATGCCGACCAGCACGGCGACGCAGGCATAGGCGATGCGCAGCGGCATGGGATGCAGCAGGATCGCTGGCGATCCGGGCATCGAGGGGCGTTCTTCGGGTGCCCAGCGAGGAACCGGGGCGAGGTATTGCGGCATTGGCGGTAGCGCTCGAAGAAGAAAAAACAGCCTGATCGTAAACATCAAGTTAACGCGACTTTCTTTCGGACAACCTTCAGCGCGAAATGATTGGTTACAGAGCGCCACCATGAAAACAATCGTGCCGGGCTGGCTGGCAGCCACGGCTTCGATCGGACTAAGGCCTCGGCGACCGGTGCCGAATACTCGGAAACCACCAGTCACCTCAGGCATGCCCCGCGGCTCAATTACCCCGGTAGGTCGAGAAACCGTATGGGCTGAGCAGCAGCGGGATGTGGTAGTGCGGCACGGTACCGTCCACCTCGAAGATCACCGGGACCTCCGGGAAGAAGCTCGCCGTGTCGTGTGCCTCGAACCAGTCACCGGTTTTGAAGGTGACACGGTAGGTGCCTTTTTCCAGCGCCTTGTCTTGTGGGTACAGCGCCGTGATGCGGCCCTGCTGGTTGGTAACGCCATCGCTCAGCGCTGCCCACTGGTTACCGTTCTGCTTTTCCAGGGTGACCTTTACATCGGGCGACGGCAGGCCATCGTTGAGGTTGAGCACATGCACGCTGAGCGGGTTGTCGGCCGCCATGGCGAGGCTGGAAAGACCGGCGAGGACGAGGCTGGCGCAAAGGGTTTTCAAAGAAGTCATGGTGTTTCTCCGATCAGGATTTGGACGGCAGCAGTTGAGCGATCGCCTGGGTGGCGCATGCTTCGTCTGTTTCGGCGCCGCCGGCACCGGCTACGCCGATGGCACCAATCACCTCATCGCCGACCCGCAGCGGAACGCCGCCGCCAAGTAGCAGCAATCCGTCGAAGGTGTTGAGATTGGCGGCGTCCGGGTTGTTACGCGCACGCTCACCGAACAGGCGGGTGGGCGTCTTGCTCGACAGTGCGGTATAGGCCTTGCGCTGTGCCGCGATGGTGTTGTGCGGACCGACATTGTCATCGCGCTGTAGCGCGACGAGGTTGCCGCCGCGATCGACCACTGCCACAGCGGCGGTACGGCCGTCGGCATGGCAGGCGGCCATGGTCGAGTCGAGCAGGGCGTTGGCCAGTTGCAGCGATACGTTCTGCTGGTTAACGGGTTGTGGCGTGGCGGCCAGCGCCTGGGCATTGGCAAGCGCCAGGCCGAGCAGCGACAGGGGAACAATGCGCATCGGTTTCTCCTCAATGGGCTCCGTGGAGCAGGTGGCGCCATCCTGTGCTGGCGGCCCCGTCAAACCCATTGCCGGTGGATTACGTATTTGTAATGGGATAAACGCACTGGCCGGCCTAGCCTATGCGCCTCGCCCGGGAGGTACAGATGCGCATACTGGTGGTGGAAGACGAATTCAAGACAGCCGACTACCTGCGCAAGGGCTTGAGTGAATCCGGCTATCTGGTGGAGGTCGCGCTCAATGGTCTGGACGGCCAGCACCTGATTCAGGAGAGCGAGTTCGATCTGATCATTCTCGACGTCATGCTGCCCGGCATCGACGGCTGGCAGCTGTTGCAAATCGTGCGGCGCAACGCGCAGACGCCGGTGCTTTTTCTCACCGCACGCGATGCCGTGGAGGATCGGGTCAAGGGCCTTGAGCTCGGCGCTGATGATTACCTGGTGAAGCCGTTTTCCTATGCCGAGCTGCTGGCGCGGGTGCGCACCTTGCTGCGCCGCGGGCCGCCGCGCGAGGTCGAGCATTTCAGAGTGGCCGATCTGGAGCTGGACCTGCTGCGCCGTCGCGTCAGCCGCAACGGCGAGCGGCTGACGCTGACCAACAAGGAGTTCGCGCTGCTGCATCTGCTGCTCAGCCGCGAAGGCGAGGTGCTGTCGCGAGCGCAGATCGCTTCGCAGGTCTGGCAGATGAATTTCGACAGCGACACCAATGTGGTGGATGTCGCCATTCGCCGTCTGCGCGCCAAGGTGGACGACCCCTACCAGCCCAAGCTGATCCATACCGTTCGCGGCATGGGTTACCTGCTGGAGGCACCGGAATGAGCCTGATGCCACGCTCGTTGAGCCTGCGGCTGGCGCTGATGTTCGCGGTGGTCAGCACGGCACTGCTGGGGGCAATCGGTTTTTACCTGTACCAGTCACTGGAGCGCGAGATCGCCTGGCGCGACGATCAGGCCTTGCTGGGTCGGCTGGAGCGCATGCGAGCCCTGCTCGATGACAGCGATAGCATCGAGGCATTGCGTGAGCGGCCCCAGCTCTACGCCAACATGCTCGGCAATCGGGACAACCTGCTCTGGGTGCTGGGAGAGGGCGGCCAGCCGCTGATCGAGATCAACCCCGTTCAGTTGGCGATCCCGCAGCTGCCGCTTGAGGCGCAGCCGCAACTCGATGACCTTGACGACAAGGCGCGCCTGGCCTGGGTGCATATCGAGCGGGCGGAGGGCGGTCTGACGCTGATTGCCGGCAAATTGCTGGCCGAACGTGAGCAGATGCTTGCGGCGTACCGCCTGAAACTCTGGCTGGCGTTGGTAGTCGGCGCGCTGCTGGCGTTTCTCTTGGGTTGGCTGGTGAGCGAGCGTGGGCTACGGCCGGTGCGTCAGCTGACCCGCCGCGCGCTGGCGATCGACGTCCAGCACCTGCACCTGCGAATCGACGATTGCGCCGAGTTGAGCGAGCTGCGCGCCTTGAGCGATGCACTGAACGAGATGCTTGCGCGGCTGGAGGCGGGTTTCACCCAGCTGTCGCGGTTCTCCGAGGACCTGGCGCACGAGATGCGTACCCCGCTGAGCAACCTGATGGGGCAGACCCAACAGGCGCTGCGCCGGGTGCGTTCGCTGGAGGACTACCAGAGCCTACTGGCATCAAACCAGGAGGAGTACGAGCGCTTGGCGCGCATGATCAACAACATGCTGTTCCTTGCACGTACCGAACAGGCAAACGAACAGGTCGGCCCGGAGGAGATCGATCTGGCCGAAGCGGTGGAGCAGCTCGGCGACTATTTCGAAGGCATTGCCGAAGAGCACGGCATGCGCCTGCACAATGAGGCAACCGGCAAGCTGCGCGCCGATCCCGAGCTGCTGCGCCGGGCACTGGCCAACCTGATCGCCAATGCGCTGCGCTACGGCGAGGCGGGGACGGCCGTAACCGTGGCCAGCCAATGCACGGGCGATCGAATCGTGATCAGCGTCGCCAACAAGGGGCCGGCGATTCCTCCAGAGCACCTGCCGCGCCTGTTCGACCGCTTTTATCGGTGCGATCCGTCCCGTGCCGAGCCGGGCGACTCTGGCGGGCTGGGACTGGCAATAGTGCGCTCGATCATGCAGCTGCATGGCGGTGAGGTGCGGGTGACAAGCGACGCATCAGGCACCAGCTTCAGCTTGTCTTTTCCTCGTTGAGCGCGGCTTCCACCGGGCGGCCCGGCTGAACCTTTGTCGAAACGGCACAGTCGACTTAACAGGTTGGCCGTGTTTGTTCCGGCCCGTTCAAAAGCCCTTAGGAGGACTCTTCATGGATACCAAAGACACCATTTCCGTACTCAACGATCTCATCGAAACCAGCAAGGACGGTGAGAAGGGTTTTCGCGAGTGCGCTGAGGATCTGAAGAATCCGCAGCTGAAGACCACCATGAACCAGCGTGCCCAGGATTGCGCCACGGCGGCCGCCGAGCTGCAGCAGTTGGTACGCACCCTGGGTGGCGACCCAGAAACCACTACCAGCACTGCAGGTGATATGCACCGCCGCTGGGTTGACCTCAAGACGATGGTCACCGGCAAGGACGACGAAGCCATTCTCAACGAGTGCGAGCGTGGCGAAGATGTCGCCCTCAAGAGCTACCGCAAGGCGCTGGAAAAAGACCTGCCGATGGATGTGCGTTCGGTCGTCGAGCGCCAGATGCAGGGCGTGCAGCGCAACCATGATCAGGTCAAAGCACTGCGCGACGCCGAACGCGCCCGCAGCTGATTGATCGATGCAGTGAAGAACGCCGGCCATAGTGCCGGCGTTCCTGTTTCCGGGACCTCGCTGTGGCTAGCGGTGCAGTTCAGCCAAGCTGCTAAGCTTCATCCCTTCGTGCATCAGGGAGCTGGCTGCTCATGAACTCTTTCGTATCACCGTCGGATGGCGATACCAGCGCCCAGCGTGCCGAGCTGGCGCGGTTGGTCGAGGGTGCCGTCAGCGGCGACGGGATGCACCCGACCGCTATCGAGCCGCTGCATCTGATCCGCTGCGCAAAGCCTGGCGAGATGACCTACGGGCTGCACAAGCCCGCGTTGTGCGTCATCGTGCAGGGCGGCAAGGAGGTGCGCCTGGCCGACGAGCTGTATCGCTACGACCCGCTGCACTATCTGGTGGTGTCGGTGACGTTGCCGGTCGCCGGCTGCGTCATTCGGGCGTCCAGCGATGAGCCTTACATCTGCATTCGGCTGGACATCGATCCGTCGCTGATTGCCGGGCTGGTCGCTGAGGCCAGCCTGCCACCGACGCCGAAGGACACCGAGGGACGTGGCCTCTATCTGGACCGTATCGACGCGCCGCTGCTGGATGCCACGCTTCGGCTGGTGCGCCTGCTGAGCAATCCGAATGATATTCCGGTCCTGGCGCCTCTGGCCTTGCGCGAGATTTTCTACCGCCTGCTCTGCGGCCCGCAGGGGCATCATCTGCAGGCGGTGGCGCTGCAGGGGAGTCAGTCGCACCGGGTCAACGATGCTATCGAATGGCTCAATCACAACTATGTCGAGCCGCTGCGCATCGAGGAGCTGGCGCGACGGGTCAATCTCAGCAGCTCCAGCCTGCATCATCGATTCAAGGCACTGACGGCCATGAGTCCGCTGCAGTACCAGAAGCAGCTTCGCCTGCAGGAAGCCCGCCGGTTGTTGGTGGCCGAAGGGTTGGAAGTGTCGGCTGCTGGGTACCGGGTCGGCTACGAGAGCCCATCCCAATTCAGCCGCGAATACAGTCGGCTGTTCGGTGCCTCCCCGGTCAAGGATCTGGCCCGCCTGCGCAACAGCGCCTGATCTCAACGCGCCGAGTCGTGTCCTCTGCTGGGCTTGATCTCGAAGGCAATCGACCAGTTGTAGAGCGGGTAGGGCTTATCCACCAGCGCTTCAATATTGGCTTCGTCCGGCATGCCTTCATCGGGCAGGTATTCGTAATTGGCGTCCGCAACGGTGGGGTCACTGTCATGCAGTTCACCGGCGCCGCCTGTCGCATGGCTGGCATAGCGAATCGTCGGGATGCCCACCAGATCGCGGCCAACCACCAGGCGCAACACGGTATCAGCGGCGGCTTCGATGTTTTCCACCGGTACCTTGCCCTTGTCATCGGTGATGACGAAACCGTAGTTCTCGATCATTTGCGCCTTGTGCCCCAGATAGGGCTCGCTGAAGGCCAGCGGCGGATGTGGGACGTGGAAGTCCATCAGGATTTCACGGCCTTCGACCGTCGCGTGCAGCGGTGATAGCGGTTGCCAGCCGCGCTGCTCGACTACCACTTGATGGAACACCTTGCCTAGCATCTGGCCGAACCAGCGGTAGCCATTGGCCGACAGATGCGTGCCTTTGTCGACGTAGGGATAGACGGGGCCGGCCAGGTACCAGTTGGGCTCTTCCTTCGCCAGCTCCCACTGCGCAAGGCCGATGTCCAGGCTGCCATCGACGACCGATGTCTTGGCGTCGGTCTGGTAGCTGATGAACGCGGGCATCCGCTCCTGGCCGATGGCCTTGGCTGTGTCCTCGTTCAGGTCGTTGCGCAATTGACGCAGCATCTTCTTGTAGGTGGCCTTGTCGTTGACGCCGCCCTGTACCTCGGCATAGTCGTATTCGCCTTGCAGCCAGAACAGGGCGCTGAGGTTGTAGCTGGCGTCATCGGCCTGTGCGACCTGCCGGGCGTGATCCACCGCTTGGAGCACGCGCTTGTATTCGTGGGTGCCGCCGACCTTGGACAGCTGAGCAATGGAACGGCCGGAGGTGGCGGCGTTACTGGCGACGAGCAAATGCTCCGGGTCGGCCTCGATGCCTTTGCTATCGAGATAGAGCCGTCGGGCCATGTTCAATGCGCCGACTTCCACCGACTCGCCTTCTTCCTGGGCTTTTTCTTCCAGCTGCGCAACGGCGTCGGCATCGAGCAGAACCTTCGGGTCGCGTTTGAGTTGCACCACCGCCTGGAGCGGCTTGAACGCGGCGCCGCCGACCGGGACGAAGCGATCGCCGCTAAAGGTGGCCGAGCGCGTCGAATCTCCCAGCATGAGGTTGTCATAGCCCGGCTGTTTGGATAGCGCAGGCCAGCCCTCGGCAGCCGATGCCAGCGACTGGCCGAAAGTGATGACGTGGTTGTACTTCGCATCGAGGGCCGGCGGCTGATGCTTGGGCTGCTCGATCATTTCCTGGCTCCAGCGCTTGTTCTGGGCATCGCGCGCAGCGATGGCCGGTTCATCGGCGTGGGCTAGCAGTGGGGCGCCTGAAAGCAGGAGGCCGGTAAAAGCGGCATAAACGATCGGATTTCTAGGGAGCATGATGGCTCGGCGGGACTGGTTGGAAGCAAAGGGCATCGAT
This sequence comes from Pseudomonas sp. 9Ag, assembly GCF_902506445.1. Taxonomy (NCBI): domain Bacteria; kingdom Pseudomonadati; phylum Pseudomonadota; class Gammaproteobacteria; order Pseudomonadales; family Pseudomonadaceae; genus Pseudomonas; species Pseudomonas sp. 9Ag. Next base: position 3,165,416 of record NZ_LR733836.1, on the reverse strand, counting down.
CGGGTCCTTGTGATTGAAGCGCAAACGAGCGCGATGCAAGGGGGTACGGGAGCTTGCGGCGTACCTTAAACGCAGGGCTGGCGTTTCGACGACCTGGGAGGCGCTTAGTTCTGGAGGGATGTGCAAGCCATCAAGACGATACACGTCGCGAGCAGTGGGGCAGCGCGGATCAACAGGCTTTCAAAGCGACAAGCCGGTCGATGACCGGAGTGCGCGTTCGGAGAGGACCAATAACACGATTCGCGAGCAAGCTCGCTCCTACACCAGGCATGCTGCCGTCGTCCGGGAAACGGCGTTCGTCCACGGCATGCGCCAAGGCAGAACGATCAGGCCTCGATGACTTCGACTGCGCTCTTGAGCGCCGCAGCCAGCTCTTCCAGCCGATAGGGTTTTGCCAACACCTGCACGCCTTCGGCTTCGGCCGATTGTTTGATCGCTTCGGCGTAACCACTGGTGAGCAGCACGGGCACGCCGAATTGACGCGCACGGATTTCGCGGGCCAGGTCCAGCCCGTTCATGCCGCCGGGCATCATCACGTCGGAGAACACCACATCGACCTCGCGCTCATTGGCGAGCGCACCCAGCGCTGCCGCCGCGCTGGCGGCGTAGGTCACTTCGTAGCCAAGGTGTTCGAGCATCTCGCCGACCAGCGCCGCTACCTCTTCATCGTCATCCACCAGCAGTACGTTGCCGGCCGAACGCCGGGCCGGTTCGTCCACCGGTGGCTGATCCTTGGTGGGGTTCGGCAGGTTCACCGAGCGCGGCAGCAGCATCACGACGCTGGTGCCCTGGCCGCATTCGGAATCGATCCACACCGTGCCGCCGGATTGACGTGCGAAACCATAGACCTGCGCCAATCCGAGGCCCGAACCCTTGCCAATTTCCTTGGTGGTGAAAAACGGGTCGAAGACCCGGTTGCGAACGTCATCAGGTATGCCGACGCCCGAATCGATGACCGCCAGGCGAACGAAATCGCCCCTGCGACCGAGCACTTGCTGATCTGGCGCGTTGCAGGCCTGCAGAAGAATCGAGCCGCCCTCAGGCATGGCATCACGCGCATTGACGGCAAGGTTGAGGATGACCAGCTCCAGCTCCCCTGGGTCGACTTCCACGGGCCAGAGATCGGGCGCGAACTCTTCCTTGACGTGCACGTCGCCGCGCAGGCTACGGTCGAGCAGCTCGCGCATCTGGCTGATCCGCTGAGCCAGATCGACAGCCTCGGGCGCCAGGGATTGACGGCGGGAAAAGGCCAGTAATTGGCGGGTCAGCGCGGAGCCACGCTGGGCGGCTTGGCGCATACCATCCATGAGGCGCTTGCGTCGCTCCATGTCGTCGCGGCGGTCGAGCATGTCGAGCCCGCCGGAGATGACCATCAACAGGTTGTTGAAGTCATGTGCGATGCCGCCGGTAAGCTGGCCGATCGCTTCGATCTTCTGCGTTTGCCGCAGGGTTTCTTCGATGTGCGCGCGCTCGGCCATCTGCGTGCGCAATTCGAGGTTGGTGCGTTCCAGCTCGCTGGTGCGTTCGACCACCAGTGCTTCGAGCTCCTGCGACGCCCGTTCGCGAGCCTCGATCAAGGCGCGCACTTCGTACTGGCGCAGCCGTCCGCGTACCGCGGCCTGCACGGCACTGGTCAGGGTGATGCTCTGCACTGGACGTTCGAGCAGCGAAACATTGCGCAGCGCCGCGACCATGCGTTGCCGCCAGGCGGCAACGGCGGGTTGCTGGTGCTTGCTGGTGAGGACCACGAAAGGAAAATCCGACCAGGGCGGTTGTCGATCGACCCAGTCGGATAGTGCTTGAAGGTCATGGCCGAACAGGCCTTCCTCAGCGATGAACACGGCAGACGCGTCGGTTTCGGCGCGTTGCAGCACTTCATCGACGCCGTGACAGACCATCGCATCCATGCCGCTGCGGCGTAGCAGCTCGGCTGTGGCCGGGCCATCCCGGCCAATGGGGGCATAGACAACGATCCGCGGATGCTCTGATTTAGTGGGCGTTGTCATGCTCGTCTGTCAGTAGCTGAGTCGCATCACCGGTGTATTCCGGTGTGCCCGATAGAATGCCGCTGAAGTGACTCAACGGTGGCCCGACCTGAACGCCGCTGGCGCTGAGGCGGTACTCGCGAACGGTGTTCTCATGCCGCCCGCTGCGCTTTTTGACAACAGACAAGGCCCTGCGAACGATACCGGCGTGCTCGAAGTAGCGCAGCATGATAACCGCATCGCTGAGATAGCTGATATCGATGGGCGTATCCATCGGGCCCACCAGGCCATGCTGGGCCAGCACCATGATGCTGATCACACCTTTCTGCCCTAGGTAGCTCAGCAGCTCGTGCATTTGCAGGATCAGAAAACGGCCGTCCGGCATCGCATGCAGGTAGCCGTTGAGGCTGTCCAGAATCACCAGCCGCGAGCCTTGCTCTTCCACACCGCGCCTCACGGCTGCGGTGAATTCGCCGGGCGACAGCTCGGCCGGGTCGACCTGTTGCAAATGCAGCAGGCCCTGCTCGACCCACGGCTCGACGTCGAGACCCAACGAGCGTCCACGTGCCATTAAGGTGCCGATATTTTCGTCAAAGACGAAAAAGGACACCTGCTCACCGCGCTTGCACGCTGCGACCGCAAAGCTCAATGCCAATGAAGACTTTCCGACACCGGCAGCACCCACGAACAGGGCATTGGTGCCCCGCTCCAGTCCGCCGCCGAGCATGGTGTCCAGCGCTGCATTCCCGCAGGAAGCCGCTTCGCCGATGTAATTCGAATGATGCTCTGAGGCGATCAGCCGAGGGAAGATTTGCAACCCGCCCTTGCGTATGACGAAGTCGTGATAGCCACCGCGGAACTGGATACCGCGCATCTTCACGACGCGCAGACGCCGCCGCTCCGCGCCATAGTCGATGGCCAACTGTTCCAGCATGACCACGCCGTGTGAGATCGAGTGCAGCTGCAGGTCGCCCAGTTCGGAGGTCTGGTCATCCAGCAGAATCACGGTGCAACGGCGCGTGGTGAAGAAGTGCTTGAGCGCCAATACCTGGCGCCGATAGCGCAGCGGGCTCTGCGCCAGCAGGCGCATTTCCGACAGGCTGTCGAAGATCACTCGGGTCGGATTGGTTTGTCTTACGCGGTCGAAGACTTGTTGAGTGGTTTCGCTCAGCTCCATCTCTGCCGGGTGCAGCACCGTTAGCTCGAGCTCTGGGTCGAGGCTGTCTTCCGGGGTAACGAGCTCGAATACGTCGACACCCTCGAGCGACCAGCCGTGACGCTTGGCGACCAACTCCAGCTCCTGCTTGGTCTCCGACAGGGTGACGTAGAGTACGCGCTCACCCTGGCGGACGCCCTCGAGCAGAAACTGCATGGCGATGGTGGTTTTGCCAGCGCCCGGGCTGCCTTCATAAAGGTACATGCGATTGGCATCGAGGCCGCCGCCGAGGATGTCGTCCAGGCCTTCGCTGCCGGTGGAAATACGTGGGAGTTCGTCGTCCGCGTTGAAGGAAAGATCACTTGAATCGGTCATTCCGTACTCCTTACGCAGGCTTCTATTTCAAAGGAAGCCGCGTTGGTTGTTCCTGCCGGCCAAGTCCCCGAATCCAGGCAAGGCCATGCGGAACACGCCCGTAAAATGCCTGGTAGGCGGGTCGGGCAAAAAACCTCTCGAACGATCGTCAGAGGCGTGCCGAGCGAGCTTATTACAGCTGTTCGGCGGACGATAGCCGAGGGGCGTAGTCAGCTAATCCGACTCGCTTTTCCGCGGCCCGTTCCGTGTCAGGCTCTTTGCCAGCTGCGCTCAGGAGGGCTTTTCATGCGGGTAATGGCCTGCCACGCCACCGGTCGCTGGCGTTTCGCCAGTTGCTCCGAACGGGCTACTGACGTGTTGATGATGTAACAGGTTGCAACCATTGCCCCTTGGTTCACCTGGGCGGCTGCTCCATGATCATCCTTTGCCTGTGACAGGTAGCCTGCATGTCTCGTTTCTCTCGCCCATCGACGTCAGCGCTGGGGCGCTTCCTCAACCTTGGTGGCACTGGCGCCCGGATAGCAGGCAATCTGCTGGTGCAGCGCATCACACCCGGCAAGGCGCGTATCGACTGGGAGCCGGTCGGCTCATTGCTCGGCGAGACGCTAGGGCAGATGAAGGGCCCGGTGCTCAAGCTCGGCCAACAGGCTTCGCAATGGCAGGACGTGTTGCCCCAGCCGATAAGCGCGGCGCTGTCTCGTCTACAGAACCAGGTTCCATCGCTGCCGTTCGCCTCGCTAGAGTCCTACCTGCAGCGTCTCTATGAAGGGCAGCTGTACGAGCTATTCGAAGCCATCGAACCCCAACCCGCTGCGGCGGCGTCACTGGGGCAGGTACACCGCGCACGTGATCGGCAGGGGCGGGCGCTGATCATGAAGATCCAGTATCCAGGCATTCGCGGCATCTGCGACGCTGACCTTCGACAGTTGCGTCGCTTGATGCCGCTGGGGCGGCTATTCGGGACGCCCTCGACGCGACTCGAATCCGTCTACCGTGAGCTGCAGCGCGCCATCGACCAGGAGCTCGACTACGAGGCCGAGCGCAACAACCTCGAGCGCTTTCGCCAGCATTTCAGCAACTGGCCTGGCCTGCGCATCCCGTATGCCGTCCCAGCATTGTGCCGCCCGGGCGTGCTGGTGCTGGAGGAAGTGCCGGGGCGCTCAATGAACGAGGTCGACCAGGCGGCCCTCGAGGTCCGGCAACAGCTGGCCGAAGCGCTGTGCGACTGGCTTGCCGAGCAGGCGTTCGGCCTGGGACTGCTGCACGCGGACCCGCACCCAGGCAATCTCGCCTGGACCGAGACCGGGGAACTGGTGGTCTACGACTTCGGCAGCGTCGTGCCGCTGCCGGAGCGCTTGCTGCGTGCTTATGTACAGATCTTCGACGCCCTGCGCGGTCCCTCCAGCGAGGCGCTGGAGGCGGGCTTCCAGGCACTCGGAGGGCGCCAGCCCGGCAGCGCGCCGCCGCATAGCCTGTATCGACGCATCCATTTGCTGCTGCATCCGCTGCTGCAACCGGGCGCGGAATGGGATTTCCGCGGCGCGTCCCTGCATCAGCAGCTGGTCGAGCTCTCGCCTTTGCTGATGTCCGCACTCGGCAGTCTGCAACCGGCGTCCGGTACGCTACTGGTCAATCGAACGCTGGAAGGGCATTACTGGAACCTCTACCGGCTCGGCGCCTGTCTGCCGGTGGCCGACCTGCTGGCGAAGCACATCGAGCAATGGCGCACCGGTTTGCCCAACAAATCAGGCTAAGCGCTCACCCTAAAGTCGGCCCCGACCATTCCAATCAGGCCTGATCGCGGCCAGAGGCAAACAGGATGCAGATGGATTCTTTCCCCGAGGGATATCGCGCGCTGGTCATCGGTGCCTCTGGCGGCATCGGTGCTGCGCTGGTCGAAACGTTACGGGCGGACCCGCGTTGCGCCTCGGTAACCGAACTGGCGCGCTCAACCACACCGCCGCTGGACCTAACCGACCCCACCAGCATCGGACAGACCGCGGCGGAGGTAGCCGGGCAGGGCCCGTTCCACCTCATCATCAATGCGGCCGGCGTGCTGCACAACGACGCTTTCATGCCGGAAAAGCGCCTCGCCGACCTCGATCACCAGCAGCTGCTCGATACCTTTCAGGTGAACACCTTCGGCCCCGCGCTGTTGCTGCGGCACTTCTGCCCGCTGCTCGACCGCCAGCGCGGTGTATTGGCCATGCTCTCAGCCAAGGTCGGCAGTATCGGCGACAACCGCCTCGGCGGCTGGTACAGCTACCGCGCTTCCAAGGCCGCGCTGAACATGCTGATCAAGACGGCTGCCATCGAGGTCAAGCGCAGCCAGCCGAATGCCGTGTTGCTGGCGCTGCACCCTGGCACCGTTAACTCCCGCCTTTCACAACCTTTCCGCGGCAGCGAAATAGGCCGGCCTGCCAGCGAGGCGGCCGATGACCTGCTGCGCGTCATCGACGGGCTGGGGCCGGAGGCCAGTGGTGGGTTTTATGCGTATAGCGGAGAGGCGTTGCCGTGGTAATCACTGCTTGTCGGGGCGAGCCGGGAAGGGGCTGCCGTTCTGCTGAAGACAGATATATGTCTGCTCGGGTCTGATGGGCGGGCGGCTGCTTTAGGTCAAAGCAGACAAATCATCCTGCACCACCACCACATTAGCAGCGCCAAATTTCAAGCAGGAGCGTGACGACTTAACTTCGCGGAACATCTTGCGTGCAGGGTTCAAGAATCTGCAAGAAGCCAGCGCTACCGTTGAGCGCCACGGGACATATGCCGAGGCAGCCAGCGAAGGCAAAGTATGCAGCTACCATCCGCCTGATCCAGGATCCGCGCATATATCAGGAAAATACTATGTATACAAAGGTCAACATGGGATTGGCGGTCGGATTTGAGTATATTCGCTTCGAGGGAACCGCAGCGCACAGATAAACCCCGGCACACGCGAACATAAGACAGGCTTTGGCAGATGGATCTATACAAGCAGGTGCTGTTCGCACTTATGTTTCTGCTGGCAGTGGAACAGACATGTGCCGCATCACAGTTGGTAATTGACCAGGGCCCAGTCGAACTGACCGACTTTAATATGGGCTACCTCGTCGATCCTTCGCGTACCCTAACTTTTGAGCAGGCCAGAACCCAGCCGTTCAAGGAAACCAGCAACCGGACCTCCTTGGGCACTGATGCGCGGGTTGCCTGGTACCGGCTGGCTCTGAAGAATGCATCGAGCGCGGATCAAAAGCTGTTTGTCCATCTGCCACACGCCTACCATCTACGCTCAGTCAGTATTTATCAGGAGCGAGACGGCGAGCTGCTGCGGCACGAAGTGCTAGACCTGAACCAAACTGCCGGTTCCGATTTGATGTATCGCGGGACTGTAGTTTTCCCTCTGACGCTGGCGGCGCACCAGTCCACCACGCTCTACGTGCGCAGCTTCTCTTATTCGCATCAGTGGTTTGCAGTCGAAATCTTTGATGAACAAGCCTCGCGCCTAGCACTGGTCAGTATAAACACCGATATAGCCCTGATGGTCGGAATGCTACTCGCGCTAGTGCTTTACAACGCGTTGCTATATTTCGCTACCAGTAATCGGGAAAATATTTACTACTCGCTGTATCTGATTTCCGGACTGACTTGGATTGCACTGTCCTACGGCCTGATCGCCAGTGTGTTCAACGGATATGGTGACGCCGTTTTCCAGCTGAACATGTCACTAATCACAATGCCGATCTTCCTGCTGCTATTCATGATGGCTATCTTCGAAACCAAATTGTTCTACCCGACCGAGCACCGTTTTTTACAGGGATTGATTGCACTCCTAACAGCGACCCTTGTCTGGTCCGTATTCGATATCTCCGCTGCGCTCAAACCGGCGAGCAGCTTGGCGGCGCTTATGATGCTGGTCACCTTTTCGGTCAGCATCTCGCTGTACCGTAAGGGCCATCCGCTCGTGAAGTATTTCTTGGTCGGTCATAGCTTCTTCGTACTGTTCAACATCCTCGCCGTGCTCACCTATAAGGGGCTACTTTCGCCGAGTTACGTAAGCAGCCACGGGGTGGGTATCGGTATCGTGCTCGAAGCGCTGACCCTGGCATTCATCATCTCTCACCGTATCAAGCTGCTTGAAGACATGCGTGCCTCCCAGGAGGACCTGAAGAAGCAGGCCGCCACCGATCCGCTAACCAAGTTGTATAACCGACGGTTCTTTTTCCCAGAATCAGACTATTTGCTGGAGTTGGCCAGACAGACCCGCACTCCGATGTCGATCGTGACCCTGGATATAGACCACTTCAAGCGCATCAACGACTCCCACGGCCATGCCTGTGGTGACAAGGTCATCATGTATCTGGCGAAAACACTGAAAGAGGAAAGTCGCACTGTTGACCTTGTTGCTCGTTTGGGCGGCGAAGAGTTTGTCGTCCTGCTGCCAGGTGCCAACCTGTTGGAAGCCAGCCAGTGTGCTGAGCGTATCCGTCTTGCAGTGCAGGCGCTGGAAGTCACTGTCAGCATAGGCGAGAACATTCAGGTAACGGCAAGCATTGGTGTCGCGGAGATCAATATCGAGCAAGAGAGTATTGAAACCGCGCTGGGGCGCGCCGACAGGGCGCTGTACGACGCCAAGAAAAGCGGGCGCAATCGCGTGTGCCAAGCAGAGCCCGTTGTGATGTCCGGCGTCCAGACGTTGGCTGATCAAGTAACCGTTTGAATTAGGCGGTGCTCTGTACCCTTTAAATTGAGTAAAGGCGCTACGTCTCCGCATAGTGGAGTCACTATTGGCTGTATATCCATACAGATAAATCTTGCTTCAGGCATCACCGCTGCGCATGCTGTGCGTTATCGACGATTGACCTAGTGACGACCCGATGCGGCTGTTTCTCTGCGAAAAACCTTCCCAGGCCAAGGACATTGCCCAGGTGCTTGGTGCCACCCGGCGTGGAGATGGCTGCTGGGTAGGCGCGGGCGTTACCGTCACCTGGTGCATAGGCCACTTGCTGGAAACCGCGCCGCCAGACAGCTATGACGCGCGGTACAAACGCTGGGTGCTGGCGGATCTGCCCATCGTGCCCGAGCGCTGGAAGATGCAGGTCAAGCCCAAGACCGCGAGCCAGTACAAGGCGGTCAAGCGGCTGCTGGGCGAAGCGAGCGAGCTGGTCATTGCCACTGATGCCGACCGCGAAGGCGAAATGATCGCGCGAGAGCTGGTCGAGCATTGCCGGTATCGCGGGCCGATTCAGCGGCTGTGGCTGTCGGCACTGGACGATGCCTCAATTCGCAAGGCTCTCGGGGGACTGCGCGCAGGCGCGGATACCTTCAATCTGTATCAGTCGGCGCTGGGCCGTTCGCGGGCGGACTGGCTGATCGGCATGAACATGAGCCGGTTGTTCACGTTGCTCGGACAGCAGTCCGGCTATCAGGGCGTGCTGCCAGTGGGCCGCGTGCAGACACCAACGCTGCGGCTGGTAGTCGATCGCGATCGCAGCATTGCCGGCTTCGTGCCGCTGCCATTCTGGGCCATCGATGTGCAGCTGCTGGGTGATGGGGTGCCGTTCACCGCGCAATGGCGAGCAGCGGACGATCGCTGCGATGATCAGGGCCGCTGCCTCGACCAGCACCTTGCGCAGCGGGCAGCAGAGGCCATGCGTCAGGCGGGGGAGGCGAGGCTGCAGAAACTCAAGACCGAGCGTATGCGAGAAGCGCCACCACTGCCGTTCGATCTCGGAACGCTTCAGGAAATCTGTTCGAAAAAGCTCGGGCTGGGCGCTCAGGAAACCCTTGATATCGCCCAGTCACTTTACGAAACCTACAAGCTGATCACCTACCCGCGCAGCGATTGCGGCTATCTGCCGTTGAGCCAGCACAGCGAGGCGCCCGCGATTCTTGCAGCGCTGGCCGGGGCTGACTCGACACTGGCCGCGCTCAAGCCGCATCTGGATCCGCGGCGCAAGTCGCGCGCCTGGAATGACGCCAAGGTAGGCGCGCACCACGGCATCATCCCTACCGCGGCGGCGCGCTCGCTGGAGCGGCTGGCAGGCAAGCCGCGTGCCGTCTACACGCTGATTCGCGCTCGTTACCTGGCGCAGTTTCTGCCGAGCCACGAATACGACCGTACGCAGGCTGACTTCGATTGCGCCGGCGAGGCGCTGCGAGCGGTGGGCAAGCAAGTTGTCGAACCGGGCTGGAAACGCGCCTTGCCTGAAGCGCTTGCGGCCAGCCGTGGGCGACACGTTGATGCGGCGAATGCGTCCGCGCAAAGCTTGCCGGTGTTGCAACAGGGGCAGGTGTATCCGGTGGCTGATATCGTGCTCAAGGACCTCTGGACCCAGCCGCCCAAACCCTTCACCGAAGGCGACCTGATCAAGGCAATGAAGAACGTGGCCAAGCTGGTGGATGATCCCAAGCTGAAACAAAAGCTCAAGGACACCACTGGTATTGGCACCGAGGCGACCCGCGCGGGGATCATCCAAGGCTTGCTCGACCGTGGCTACCTGACCAAACAGGGCAAGGCGTTGGCCGCAACCCCAGCAGCCTTCAGCCTGATCGACGCCGTACCGCGCGCCATCGCCGACCCCGGCACCACTGCGATATGGGAACAGGCCCTGGATATGGTGCAGAGCGGTGAGATGAGCCTGGAAGAGTTCGTCAGCAAACAATCGGCGTGGATGAGCAAGCAGGTGGAGCGCTGCAAGGGCGTTCGCTTGAATATCACTGGGCCGGCGATGCCTGGCGGGCGCGGCGCACCCTGGAAAAAGCGCAAGGGCGCTGGACGCAAAACGGCGCCGCGAAAGGGCCGGGCGGCCAGATCACCGAGCCCGGCGTGAGGCTCAACCAGCGTCAGGCCAGAGACTGCAGCAGGTAGTAGCAGCCGCTACCCAGCACGGCTATCATGATCAGGCCCAGCCGTGTTGCCACGGCGATGCCCGCGACCAGTGCCAACGCAACCCCGGCAGCCAATGGCGCCTTGGTGGCCTCGCTATAGAGGATGTACACGGCAAAGTTGATAAACACGGCGGTTGGTAGTACGCGTTCGAGTAGCCGCCGGGTTGTGTCGGTCAGGTCGATGCTGACGAATACCGGCAGGATGCGGACCAGGCAGCTGGTGGCGAATAGGGCCGCGATAGCCAGCAGTACGGAAGTCGTCATGCGCGCACCTTCGAAAGCACAAAAGTGGCGAGCAGCACGCTGGGGATCCAGAAATACAGCGGACCTAGTAGCAGGATCAGCAGCACGGCGAGTGCTGCACAGAGCAACACTGCCAACAAAAGGCGCGCTTTGCCTGCATCAAACTGTGGCAGCCGAGCACGCAACTGGCTGATCGAGAGATACATCAACACCACGCTTGCTGGAAACCCGAGGTTCAGGTCGGCGTCGAGCCAGGCTGAAGGGATCAGGCGACCCATCAAGGCGCCCGCCACTCCGGCGATCACCCAGGTCAGGAAAAGGCTGCCGCGGATCATCGCCAGCTGAGCCCAGGAGTCCTGTTCGCGCTCGCTGGCATAAGCCTCGTCGCCGAGCATGTGAGCCAGCAGCGCGCGTGGTGCCCGGCTCCTGGGCAGGCGCGCTGCCGAGACGTAGGCAATCGGCAGATAACGACTGTTGATCGAGGCGGTGAGCAGCAACATCGTGAGGAACCCGGCGCCGGAATCAGCCAGTGGTAAAACGGCAAACTGTCCGCTTCCGGTAAAACCCAGCAGGCCGATCAGGGCGACGTCGAGCGGGCTCCAGTCCGAGCGTCCGGCCAGCACGCCGAACAACAGGCTGACCGGGATGATTGCCAGCGCAGCGGGCGCGACCCGGCGCAAGGCGTCGAAGGGGCGGTATGCGGTGGCTTCCATCTATTGCTGTCCTTTTGCTCGCGCCATGGTGCGCTTGTCGCACCGAGCGAAGCAGTCTAAACCGGCGCTCTGCTTGTAGTCTCTCCAGCGACTGTCCAGAAACAGGGCTTGCTTAAACTGCCATCGGCTCAGCAGCGCCAGCGGTTCGCGATTAGAATGCGCGCGCCTTTTTCGAGACGACCGATCATGCAGCCCGACGCCCTCGCTACCCTCCAGCAGCACCTCACCCAAGCCCTGACCCAGGTGCCCGACGAAACCCGACGGATATTTCACGGGCGAGGGCGCTGCTGGGCCGGGCTTGAGCACGTCACGGCGGACTGGCTGCAAGGGGTGGTGTTGGTCTCGCTGTTTCGCGAGCCGGCCGCATCGGAATTGGATGCACTGGTCGAGATGCTTTCTGTCCTGACGAGAGGTCAGGCCTGGAAGACGAGCGGGGCGCATACGCTTTTGCTGCAACACCGCTATCTGCCGGATAGCCACATGCAACAGTTGCTGGGCGAGCCTATCGAGGAATGGCTGATCAGCGAGAACGGCCTGCGCTACAAGCTTGACCTGGGCATCAAGCAAAATAACGGGCTGTTTCTCGACATGCGTTACGGCAGGCGCTGGGTTCAGCAGCAAACCGCCGGCAAGCGCGTGCTCAATCTTTTCGCCTACACCTGCGGCTTTTCCGTCGCTGCGATCGCGGGTGGCGCTGAGCATGTAGTCAACCTCGACATGGCACGCGCCGCGTTGAGTCGCGGGCGGGACAACCATCGGCTCAACGACCATGACCTGAGTCGGGTCAGTTTCCTTGGCCATGAGCTGTTCAAATCCTGGGGCAAGGTGAAAAAGACCGGCCCCTACGACCTGGTGATCATCGACCCGCCGTCTTTCCAGAAGGGCAGCTTTGCGCTGAGCCGCGATTATCAGAAGATCCTCAGGCGTCTGCCCGAGCTGCTCACCGAAAGCGGGACGGTGCTGGCCTGCATTAATGATCCGGACACCGGACCAGATTTTCTCATTCAGGGCATGGCGGCCGAAGCGCCGGAGCTGATGTTTCAGGAGCGCCTGGAAAACCCGCCGGAGTTCCCCGACATCAGCCCCGACAGTGGTCTCAAGGCATTGGTTTTCACCCGCAGCCAGCCCTAGACGCAGCAGTTCCTGCGAGCGCGGAAGTGACCAGAGTATTGCTTACCTAGCCCGCTGCGAACTGCACGTTTTGCACGCATTGGACCTGTGCTCTCATTGCCGGCGGTGGCTTTGCGCGGAGGCGAATCAGGACGTGAAGAGGGGAGCATTTTGCTGTCAATCCGGCGGGACGGCAGTTAGTCAGCAGTATCGAGTATAGGTAACCGGCGCGAGCGACCCTGTCTGAGAGACCGTCCAGATGAAGCTCTGGCGACAGACAGCCAGGCCGTGGCACAGACGAGAAATAGTTACGCTGCTCGAAAGATCAATTTTTTAACGCCAGATTGAAACGAAACTGCCGGCACAGGGCCGGCAGTTTTGCCTGTGGCGGTATTAGTGTTGCGTGACGATTGCCATGTTGCTGAGGCCGGTCTGGCTGATCAGAGCGTTGTTGCCAAAACCACTCTGGACGGCCAATGCCTCGTTTCCTACGCCATTCTGCGCAACCGTAGCCCGAAGGTTGTCGCCATACTGGGAGACGGTGGCATCGTTGCCGTAACCGAACTGGTTGACGTCGGCGAGGTTGTATTTACCGTCCTGGACGATATCGACGTCATTGTTGGCGACGCTGCTGGAGCCGGTGATGCGGTTGCCAGTCCCTTCCTGTACGGCGGCAAGTGTGTTGCCGATACCTGACTGATCGAAGTCTAGCGAGTTGCTCCGGCCCTGCTGATCGACGGTAGCGTCGTTATAGCCACCGCGCTGATCGACAGTGGCGATTTGGTCGCGGCCGTCCTGGTCGATCAAGGCAGCGTTGCCCACCCCATACTGGCTGGCGTTTGCGATGTTGCCCTTTTCCTTCTGAGCCACATCGGCTTGGTTTTCGTTACCTTGCTGGTATACGAATGCATTCTGACTGCTGCCGCTTTGGTAGACAGTCAGGTCGTTGTAGTCACCTCTTGAATAGGTATAGGCCTCCTGGCTTGAACCTGTCTGACTTACGTAGGCATCGTTGCCGGTGCCGACCTGCTCGACTTCGGCGACCGAGCCAACACTCCATTTCTGGACGACCTTGGCATCGTTCTGTCCACCCCGCTGATCAACCAGGGCACGATCGCTGGAGCTGAAGGACTGGCTGACGGTCGCGTCGTTGGAGTCGCCGTTTTGGTACAGAGCGGTTTTGCTGTCACTGGCTGCGAACTGGTAGCTGGCCGCAGCGTTGCCGTCTCCTTTTTGTTTGATGAAGGCTTCAACGCCATAGGTGCCGTTCTGTTCGGTATTGGCAACGTTGTGGCTTCCATCCTGGCGCTGGTCGGCGCTGCTGTACACCACGGCACGCTGGCTGACACTGGCGTTGTTGCGATGGCCGTCCTGCGATTGCACAGAGCTGCTGTTTACAGACAGGTTCTGGGCGACGTCCGCCTCGTTGAAGCTGCCGTCCTGGGTTTGCATGGCTGAGGAGTAAGAGGACCGGGTCTGCTCGACCATTGCGTCGTTGCCCCAGCCGCTCTGCACCTGTTTGGCCATGTTGGAACTGCCGAAGCTCTGGGCTACCTCGGCAACATTGTTTACACCGTTCTGGCGCTGTTCGGACGTGTGATCGGCGGCCATAGCCTGAGCGGCGGCAACGGTCAGCAGGGCAGCTACAAGGGGTTTGATCTTGAACATTGTTGTATCTCCATGGAATGTTTTCAGCGGTACTTCCTGGTGGTGCTTTTTCAGCGGTACTGGCGGACCAGCACGCTCAGACCCTGGCCATGCTGCGTAACGCTGCTGCTATGCCCGGTGCCGGTCTGTTCGATCAGCGCGTTGTTGTATGCGCCGTATTGCTCAATACGGGCCTGGTTGTAGCTGCCCGATTGAACAATCGATCCCTGGTTGTGGCTGCCGTACTGCTCGATGGATGCATCGAGCGCGTGGCCGCTCTGGAGGATATAGGCCTCCAGTGCGTTGCCGGTTTGTGTGATGTCCCCGCTCAGGCTGTCCCCGGCTTGAGCGATGAGCGCTAGGTTGCTGCTGGGGAGGCCGGTTTCGGCATGCGCCAGTGTGGCGGCGTGAGGTCGCAAGAAGGCGACTTCATTAGGCGCCAGATCGGCCAAGGTCGAAAGGCCGGCGGCCTGGAGGGCAGAGCAGCTGAATGCTGTCAGTATCAGCGGCAGCAGCGCTTTGCGAGCAATCCTTTGCGCGTCGAACATCAGTCATCCCTGGTTAAGTCGCGGTAAGTCATCCTGATCTAAACCGCGATTTAACAAATCCATCTAACGGCTGAAACCGCTTCGTTTGCTAGGGGTTGGCCGGCGTGCTGAGATACTTGGCCAACTGAGCGTCGACTGCCGGCGTGCTGTCGGCGGTTTGCCACAGACGACGGTCGACACCCTGAGCGATGAGGTGGGCGACGGCCGCCTCGATGGCTGACAGCACGCAGAGCTGCGCCGGCTCGTTGGTGGTGTAGCCGGCCTCGGCTTCGAGCAGTTCCTTGAATTCGATGAACTTGTAGACGTTGGCGCTGCGTCCGATGGAGTAGATGGTTTTGGTGGTCATCACGTTGGATAGCACCTGACCACTGCGTACATCGATGGCGCGCAGATTGACTGTGACCTGATCGACCCGGTATTCCTGCGATACCCCAATACCCAGATAGCGAGCACCTTGCCCGCCACTGCGCACGTTGGTTTCGTAGGCGACGATGGCGCCTTCCATGATGATGTTGGCGGCCAGCAGCGAGGGCAGTTCGGATTGAATGTTTGGCGCCACGTCCGGTTTGGCTTGCGAAGCCCGAATGATCTTACGCTCGGTCAGCACGTTCTGCAGACCCTCACGCTCAAGCACGATGAACCAGCCGCTGGCCTGCATGGCATCGACCAGCATGCTTGCTGCGCCCTGGGTTACTGCTGTTGAGAAGGAGGAGGCCGGGCTGGGCTTGTACTGCCCGGTCTGGTCGCGAAAGCCGTAGACCGCTGCCACGAGTGGGCCTCGCGGGCGGGGCAGCTCAAGTAGATCTTGGTAGGTCGAGGTACGCGGCGTGAGTGTTGGGGTTTCCTGGTCTGCCGACATTGGCTCGCGTACGGCGCAGCCTTGTAGAACAGCCATCATCCCGATGGCTACAAATAGGCTTCTCATGGCCTTTCTCTCCCTGGTTATTGCCCAATGATGATTTCTGAGATTTCACCGGTCACTCGATCGGTAATTTCGACGATCAGTAAGCCAGCATCGCCGTTGTAGGCCCGAACGAAGAAGTCCGTGGTCGTGAGCGAACCGGTTTCGCCTGCTTGCGCGTCCCTAAGCAGCTCACTCAGCAGGCTTGATTCCAGCTGACTGGTAAGGCGCTCCAGATCTGAAGGCCGCTCATAAATGGAGCGGTCGATCGCATCCGGATCCTTCTTGTCGTTCTGCGCCTGGGCGCTGCCCAGCAGCCACGCACCGTTGAGGGGGCTGCCGCCAAACGATGGATTGACGGGGGTATAGACCAGTTCGGTGGCACTGAGGCCGGAGCTAAGCAGCAATCCGGCCAGGAAGACGCCGGTGATTTTTTGTTGTGGCCGGTTCATAACTCATCCTTCGCGAGGTCAATGGTGTCTTCGAATAGTGCTTCGACTTTCCTACGGTTTATCTCTTGCAGCACGAAATCCGCCGCTTCATAGGCGGTTTGCTCCATGTCACTGACGTTTGGTTGCAAAAAGCGGCGATACAGCGGCTGATTGTTCTGCTCCACCCAGACGAGAATTCCCCAGCGCGCCGAGGGGCGTTCCTTGACGGCCAGGTTGAAATCCAGCGCGCTGGTGTCGTTCAGACGTTCACAGAATTTGCGGTAGAACTCCTGTCCGGATCGGGAAACCGTGTTGTTGGTGATGAATCCCTTCAGTTCGGCTTCATCGGCACAGGCCTGGATGCTGAACAGCAGCAGCAGGCCTAGGCACGCCGCCCTCATATACCGGACTCGCCGACGTGCCCCAGCACGAGCGACGCGCCCTGCGCGCGGTTGGACGCGCCCAGCTTGCCCAAGGCGTTATGGATATGACTCTTGATCGTATGGGTGCTCAGATGTAGGGATTCGGCGATTTCAGAGTTCGAAAGGCCTTTTCCGGCAAGCGCCAGGATTTGTTTCTCCCGTACCGACAAGTCGTCGATGGCGCGCGAAGCGTGGGTCAGCTGACGGTAGCGGCCCAATAGCTTCTCCATCAACGCTCGGGGTAACCAGTCGCCGCCCTCAAGGATGACGCCGACGCCGCGGCTGAAGTTGGTGCGACTGGCGTTCGGGTAGAACACACCTTTGATCCACGGGTGCTGAACCAGCAAGCGACGGGCCTGATCGACCGGGGCATTGACCAGCGCCGTCGGCGTATCCCGCAATTGACGAAGCAGGCGCAGGCATTCCTCGTGTGCAAAGCTGCAGACATCGAGTAGAACCAGATCGGCGTCGGTAATCCCTGAACGGAACATGTTGCTGCGAGTGAGGCGAGCCTGTGGGCAGCCCTGTAAATGCTGATGGAGCAGGGCGTCCAGTTCCTCGCTGTCAGACAGCAGGGCAAGACGAGTGGACGAGGCGACGAGCACCGCAGTGGCTTCATCGAACATACGCATATCCTTTGCAATGAGATCTATCTAGGAGCGCCCGTGATCCTCGCGGGACTGGCGCTTTGACATTGTGTGAAGAAAGGTAGTTCAGAGAGGTGACAAAAAAAAGTCGTAAACGAGAAGTGGTGCCTGTTTTCCGACGAGCCGCATTTGATAAACGCGCGTGGCCGATTGGCTTTCGAGAACAGACTGAACTAGATTTAATCTCCTTTTTTCAAATCGAGCAGAGCAGGTAAATGCCAGAGCCGACGTTTTGGTTAGTGTTCTTTTCGGCTGCGCTGGCGCTGAATGTGTCGCCTGGCCCCGACTTGCTGTTCGTTCTGTCGCGCACGCTGTCCGGCGGCAGGCGGGTCGGGGTGGCCTCGGTATGTGGCGTCTGTAGCGGAGCGTTGGTGCACGTCGCGGCCGCTGCTCTGGGGATCTCAGCCATCATGGCCACCTCAGCGTTGGCCTTTGCTGTGGTCAAGTACGTGGGGGCAGCCTATCTGCTTTACCTCGGTGTTCAGGCGTTGCGCTCTGCCGGAGCCACCGCATCGTTCAACCTAAAAGCGGCGCCGAAAGTCAGCGTTTGGCAGGCTTATCGTCAAGGCATCCTCGTGGATGTCCTCAACCCGAAAGCGGCCATTTTCTTCATGGCATTTCTGCCACAGTTCGTTCGACCCGACCATGGTGCCGTCGCACTGCAATTGTTGGTATTGGGTGTGCTGGTGGTGCTGGTGGCGGTCGTCGTGGAATGCGCCATGGTGTTCCTGGCGGCTCGGGCAAGTTCGGCACTGCGCAGTAACCATCGTTTGAGTCTGTGGCTCGACCGCGTGCTCGGCTCGGTGTTAATCGGGCTGGGTATCCGTCTCGGCTTGGCTGAGCGAGCGTAAGCAACAAGCCCATGCATGGGAACGTCAGCGCCTGTTTCGGTCTTAAGAATATGCGGTGCGCTTTTATAGACGCAGCCGCAGCAACCGAAAGGAGCGCTCATGTCTCGGTACAGCAAGAACACCACGTCCAATCTGATTCCCTGTCTGCGCTATCGGGATGTGCCCGCGGCGCTGAAATGGCTTTGCCAGGTCTTCGATTTCGAGCAGCAGCGTGTGATCGAAGATGCGCAGGTCGGCGTCATTCATGCCCAGCTCAGTTTCGGCAGCGGCATGTTGATGGTCGGGCCGGTAGCGGATTCGGAATACGGCCGCCAAGTGAAACAGCCGGATGAGGTGGGAGGCCTCTCTACTCAGAGCATCTATGTGATCGTCAACAGTGCCGACGCCCTTTATACCAAGGCCAAGGCGGCTGGCGCCGAGATCGTCATCGAGCTCAAAGACCAGGATTACGGCGGGCGTGGTTTCAGCTGCCGCGATCTTGAGGGCCATTTGTGGAACTTCGGCACCTATGATCCCTGGGCCGAGCCGGTTGCCGAGCAGAACGCCCCACAAGGAGACTGCTGATGCGTAGCCTCAAACTAGCCGATGGCGCCAGGGTTCCCTTGGTTGGGCAGGGCACCTGGCACATGGGCGAGAATCCCGCAGAGCGTGGCAATGAGATCGCTGCGTTGCGACTGGGTATCGAGCTGGGCATGACTCTGATCGATACCGCAGAGATGTACGCTGAAGGCGGTGCCGAAGAGGTGGTAGGCGAGGCGATCCGCAGCTGCCGCGACCAGGTGTTTCTGGTCAGCAAGGTCTACCCCCACAACGCCAGCCGTAAGGGTGTTCCTGAGGCCTGCGAGCGCAGCCTGCGTCGTCTCGGTACAGACTGCCTCGATCTCTACCTGTTGCACTGGCGCGGCCAATACCCGCTGGCGGAAACGGTTGAGGCGTTCGAGCGTTTGAAAGAGGCCGGAAAGATTCGCCGTTGGGGCGTATCCAACCTGGACCTGGATGACATGCGCGAGCTGGATGCGCCGGACTGTGCGGTCAATCAGGTGCTCTATAACCCTCAGGAGCGTGGCATCGAGTTTGATCTGTTGCCCTGGTGCCAGGCGCAGGGCATGCCGGTCATGGCTTACTGTCCGCTGGGGCAGGGCGGAGGTCTATTGCGTCATCAGGCCATACTCGACATTGCCCGGCGGCATGATGTGGAACCTGCCCAGATTGCGCTGGCATGGTCGCTGCGCCAGCCGGAGGTGCTGGTGATTCCCAAGTCATCAAACTCAGCTCATGTGCGACTTAACGCCAGCGCAGCGGAGCTGACATTGAGCGCCGACGACCTGGCGCTTCTCGACAAGGCTTTCCCGCCGCCGTCCCGATCCCAGCCTTTGCAGATGGTCTGAAACTCAGCGTCGCGCGTGGTGCGGGGGAATGTTTGCCTCGCCGTGAGTGTCAGCTTATGACTGACAGCAAACCGGAGAAGCGAACATGAGCGAATCCAGACTCGACGGCGTGGTGGTGGTCATCACTGGCGCCTCCAGCGGTATTGGCCGTGCCACAGCGCAAGCCTTTGCGCGGGAGCAGGCCCGAGTCGTCCTGGCGGCGCGTGACGAGGAAGCGTTGCACGAAGTGGCCAATGAATGCCGAGCCCTGGGCGCCGAGGCACTGGTGGTGCCGACGGACGTGACGCGCAGCGATTCGGTCGAACAGCTCGCCAGTGCGGCGGCCGAGTTCGGTCGAGGCCGTATCGATATCTGGATCAACAACGCCGGGGTTGGTGCAGTCGGTGCTTTCGACGAGACGCCGCTGGATGCCCACGAACAGGTCGTGCAGACGGATCTGATCGGCTATCTGCGCGGTGCCCATGTTGTTCTACCGTATTTCAAACAACAGAACGGCGGCGTGCTGATCAACACGCAGTCGGTGGGCAGCTGGGTGCCGCAGCCGTACGCAGTGGCCTATTCGGCAAGCAAGTTCGGACTGCGCGGCTTTTCCCATGCGCTGCGGGGCGAGCTGGCGCGGTGGCCGGGTATCCATGTCTGCGATGTGTACCCCTCGATGGTGGATACCCCCGGTTTTCGGGACGGTGGCAATTTTGCAGGCCGCTCGCTGCAACCGCCGCCACCGCTTTGTGATCCGCGCCAGGTGGCCGAGGCGATGGTCAGTCTCGCCCTGCACCCGCGGCACACAACATCGGTGGGGCTGACTGCTACGCTGCTTCGTTTTGCGCACTTCATCACGCCAGGTTTCGATCGGTTGTCGGGGCTGCTCACAGGCGCGGCGTTGGGGCGTGCCGAGCGTGTCGCGCCGTCGGCCGGCAATCTCTACCATCCCGCGCTGGGTGAGCGACGCATCGATGGTGGCTGGCGCAGCGACGAGAAAAGTCAGCGTGGTTTGTTACTGGCGGGTGGCATTGCCGCCGCGGGCTTGGTCGGACTGCTGCTGGCAAGTCGACGCCGTTAGCACTTCTTCGTGCCGGCGGCGGCTAGTCAGTCAGCCGTTGCCGGTAAGCAGTCCAGAGAGCCAAGATCGCGCCTCATGTCCTGCAGGCGCTCATTGATATGACGACGCTGGGTTGCGTCGGCCGTGTCGTACAGGTCGACAATCAGGTCGATTGTGGCTTGTTCAACGGCCGGAAAGGCAGCTCGATAGGGCGCGGTCCAGTAGACCTCGCGATCCTGGAGCAGTCGAGCAATGCGCTCGTCAAAGTTTGCCTGGTCCCGGTTGCGCACGGCATCGACCATTGAACGCTGCCATTGCGCTCGGTTATCGAGCCAGAGCTGATTCTGCTTGTTGAGCGCCTCAGCCCACTCGTGGATGCGTTGGCGTTGAGCCGCAGTGACATTGCCGAGCCATTGCTCGACGCGCTCTTGCATGCGGTCGGTGCGCTTACCGATTTGCTGGTCCAGCGGTGGTTTCAGGTATTTGTCCTCGCGCTCCTGGCGATCTCTCTCGAGTTGTTCATTCAGCTCCTCTACCTGTCTGTCATCAAGGTCGCGCAGCAGTTGAACGGTGGTCGGTGTGATTTCCAGCGCGATCGTCTGAATGGCCTTCTGGGTGATTTCGTAGTGCTCCCGGAGCGCGGGTTCATCCAGCGAACCCTGGCGAACCTGTGCCTGTAACTGCTCGATGAGATCCAGATAGCCAGGCAGCTGAGTACGGCAGTGCCAGCTGATGTGCTCGCGCAGCTGCTCACGAAAGCGCGTCTGCTGGTCACGGTTCATGTCCAGATAATCGTTGAGCGACCAGGGAATCAGCAGGTCCAGATTCCGGTAAGCCAGATTCATGCGGCTGCAGCCGGTAAGCACAACGGCACACGCCAGCAGGATCAGAATCGTTTGTCGTACAAGCGCCTGACTGATCTGCATTGCAGCCCTCGTCTGGTTGTGTCGAGATGTCTGAACGGGTTTTGGTTGCGCTGTTCAATAGAGCCGCAAGCGCCCCGTCAGTTCGAGACGAAACAGCAACGGCTTGTTTTTCTGCGAGAAAATGCTCGAGGTTGTGGTCCTATCTCAAGGGAGCAGCGCAAGCGCGGCGCTCTAACGTTGAGAGTTACTAGTGGAGGTGGATATGCAACGCAGGATCAAGCATCTGACCGGAGACGAAGTACCTCAGGGCTGGCGTCCAACCTGGGTCACCTGTTGGGTGGTCGAGATCGATGGCCAGACGATTGCCGGGCCGTACGCCACTGAAGCCGAAGCGCAGGCGGTGCTGGATGGGGAGCAGGACCCCAAGATTTCGCAGACGCCTACGCCGCAGTGATGGTGGTCAGAGGCACCGATTAACGCACGGGTCGTCTCTTTCCGGGAGTGGAGGAGGCGGCTCTACGAGCTGGGAAACCAGCTCCAACGCTTTGTCGAACGAAGGATAGCCGCTCTGCGCAACGTCCAGTCCGGCGTAGGCTTGGCGATATTGTTCGGCTTTGACGGCGTTGCGCTCATTCAGCAGGTAGGGATCCTGATAAATCTTGTAAAGCAGCGCCACCGCGTGCGGGTGACCCTTTGCGCGGGCCTGTTCCAGCAAGTGCAGGACCTGCTCGGCTTGCGGGCCCTGACGGATCAGCAGCAGGGCCTGGTAGAACTCAGTCTCGCCACGATCATCAATCCGAGCGCTGCGCTCAAGTAGCGCCTCGGCGAGTTCATAACCATTTTCGTCGCCGATGGAAATCAGAATCTTGGCCTGCAGCAGGTCGTTCTGGTAGAGCAACCGCTCAGCGCGGCAAGCGCTATCGCTTCCAGGTTGATCACATGGCTGTGAGGCGCAGCCGCCCAGGACAACGAGCAGTCCGATCACCAGTGCGTTCTTCATTGCTGCCTTATTCTCTTGATTGTTTAGTGGGTCAGCGCGTGTTCTGACCTGCGTGTTTCGTTTCTGTTCAGCCTGTTTCAATGCGCGGCGGCAATGGGCTGCAGTCCGTAACGGAACAGCAGGATCTGCCACTCGGGGTTCTCTGGCAAGGTTTCTAGAAAGTGGTCGAGGTAGCTGATGACCGGCTGACCAAGGGTGTCGGCTATCCACACGCGGCGATTGAACTGATACAGCGGCATGTTCGAGACGTATAAATCTCGAAGCATTTTTTCTTTGCGGTAGTAGAGCAGGGCAGAGCGCGGGATCAGCAAGGTGCTGATACGACCCGACAGCAGCTTCTCGAGGTTTTGCAGATCGCCCTGGGCGTCCTGGCGTTTGATTGCACCGCTGGCGATATCCGCTTCAAGCCCTTCGTATCGGTGACCCAACACGCCACCCAACACCAGGTTGTCTAGCGACGCGGGGTTCTCGTACTCAACGGGCGCGTCGGGTAATGAGACGAAGTCTTGCTGATCTGTCAGCAGCGGCTCCGACCAGGTTCCGTCAGCGGTCTGCGCGGCTGTGAAAAAGCTCGGGGTAGCCCATAGCAGAATGCCGGCCCGCTTCCGCTCCAGGCGCTTGTCCACACGCTTGCGCGGCAATTTGACCAGCTCGAAGCGAAAGCGGTAATCATTGGCGGCGTTGTTGTTGAGCAGTTCGACGAAGGCCTGCGATAGCCCCTGGGCATCGTCGAGAACGAACGGTGGCGAAAAATGATACGTCCACACCTCGACTCGTTGCTGGGCTCCGCAGACCGAAGGCAACAGGATGAGCGTCAGCAACAGGACGAGTCTGTGCATGGCAAACCTTTATCTCGGGATGGCGAGGGGCGGCGATCAGGGCCTGTGACGACGGCCTGCGGCTGGCTTTGTTTTCGTTGCCATCGACATCAGCATAGTCCAGCGGCCGCAACGCGTGAGCAATCAGGGTTATGCAAGAGACGGCTTTAGGCTAGAAGCGTTCATGTTCGCCGAGAAAACGCCACTCGCCGACCGGCAGCTTGGCCATCGACAGGCGGCCTATCCGGATTCGCTTGCAGCTGATCATCTGCAAGCCGATGGCTTCGCACAGCTGACGCAGATCGCCGGCTTGCGGCGACTTGAGCACGATGCGCAGGCGGGTCTCGTTCTGCCAGCTGGCCTTGGCCTTGGGCAGGATTTTGCCACAATGGCCGATGCCCTTGCCCAGCAACGCCAGCCCGCCTTCCTCGGGCTCGCCAGCGACTTCGACGATGTACTCCTGCTCTAGCGTGTCGCGTGGATCGGCCAGTTTGCGGATCACCTCGCGTTGCTGGCTGAATACCATCAACCCGCTGATGTCTTGCTCCAGCGGCAGAATGGCAGTCTGGCGTGCAAAGTGGCGTTCGCGGGGCGCCAGGCGTGAGCCGTCGCCGCTCCAATGGCCGGCATCGGCAAGTTGCTTCATCGCATCGCCGGGTTCCACTGCGGTGGGCTGGCCGGCTGGCTTGTGCAGCAACAGCGTGACCGGTGGCAGTTCGGCCGCGGTGGCGCCGGGCAGCAGCTCGATGCGCTGCTCGCCTACCTTGAAATAGGGGGCTTCGATAACTTGCCCGTCGACGCTGACCCAGCCTCCCTCGATATACAGCTCGGCCTCGCGCCGGGAACAGCCGATCTGCTCGGCGAGGCGTTTGGACAAGCGTATCGGGTCAGTCATGGTGGGCTCGGGTGCTTCGGAAGGGGAAACCTGGCGAGCCACTGCAAACGGCTAAAAGCAGTGGGGGCTCGCTTAGTAGGTCGGGTGTTGCGGAGATTACTTCTTGCTGATGGTGATCTGGCGCGACGGGCCCTGAGTCTGGCCGCTGACCCCGTTAGGGATCTTTTGTACTTCGCCGCCGGCCTTCAGAAAGGCTGCCATCTGGCTAGCCAGCGATTCGCTGGTTTCGCTGGCGGGTTCGGGTTTGCGCTTGGCGGTGGTGGTCTTGGAGGCCATCGTCATCTGGTTCCTTTGGTCAGTCGAACCGGACATTATACAGATCTGGCTAAATTTTGTTCGATTTTTCGCTTGACTCGATTTTCTCTACCCGCTTGCTACCTGGCTCAGGTTCGCCTGGCTCGTTGCCGTAGCCTGTGTCCGGCAGCAAACGGATCGGCGGCGGATGCGTTAGCAGGGCTTGGGTCGCCAGCACACGTGCGTCTTCGATTTTTCCCCTCCCCCGGGAGCATTCTCGTTCACATCCGGTCCACACACTATCGGGTCTGGCGAAGCGGCGGTCTGCCACGACACGAAGACAAGGCAGGGGACGCTCGCGGCAAAGTATTTGTTTCGTCATCTCCAGCCCCATCAATGGAATAAGGAGCGGAGAGTGGCGGTCGTCATCAGTGCAATCCTGTGCATCATCCTGGGCCTGGCGCTTGCCGTCGGTGGTTCGAAAATCATCGCGCTCGGCGGTACCTGGTATTTCGCGATCCTCGCAGTCGGCTTTCTGTTAACCGGCGGATTGCTGTGGGCTCGGCGTCGCGCGGCGCTTTGGGTTTATGCACTGGTAATGCTCGGTGCGCTGGGTTGGGCCATCTATGAAGTGGGCTTCGACTGGTGGCAGCTGGCCCCCCGCGCTAGCATCATCGGCCCACTTGGGTTGTGGTTGCTGACGCCCTGGATTGCTCAGCGACTGGGTTGGCAACACTTCGGTGCGCGCGCTTGGGGCGGTAGTGCAATTCCCCTGATGGTCGCCGTGGCCCTCTGGGGGGCGACAGCTCTGCATGCGTTAACCACCGACAGTAACGACATCAGGGGCATGCTGCCGCCACCGCTGGCTGTGGCGGCTGCAGCCGGGGTGGACTCTGCGGACGATGTGCCAGCCAGCGATTGGCACGCTTACGGTCGTACTCAGCACGGCACGCGCTATTCACCGCTGGCGCAGATCACGCCAAACAACGTCGAGCGGCTGGAAAAGGTCTGGCATTACCACACCGGTGATATGCGTCGTCCGGGCGATCCCAACGAGACTACTTACGAAGTCACACCGCTCAAGATCGATGACAGCCTCTTCATCTGCACGCCGCATAATTTCGTGATTGCGTTGGATGCCGAGACCGGAGAAGAGCGCTGGCGCTTCGATCCGGAGGTTCCGGACTCGACCAATCGGCAGCATCTGACATGCCGCGGGTTGTCTTATCACGCCAGCGAGACCCCGGTCGAGGGGCAGGCCTGTCAGCAACGTCTCTTCATGCCGACTGCCGATGCACGGCTGATCGCGCTTGATCCGGATACCGGAAAAGTTTGCGAGTCTTTCGGTGAAAACGGCGCGGTGAATTTGTGGAAAAACATGCCCAACATCACCGATGGCTTCTACTACTCAACGTCACCACCGGTAGTCGCGAACGATTTGGTCATCGTGGGTGGGGCAGTCAACGATAACGTCTCGACTACCGAGCCATCCGGCGTGATCCGTGCTTATGACGTCATCACCGGTGAGCTGAAGTGGAACTGGGATCCGGGTAATCCGGAACAGACCGCACCTATCGCGCCGGACGAAACCTATAGCGAAAGCACACCGAACAGCTGGAGCATTTCGAGCGCTGATGAGGAGTTAGGACTGGTCTTCGTGCCAATGGGTAACCAGGTTCCGGATCAGTGGGGCGGCAACCGCAGCGAGAACACAGAGCGTTTCGCTTCGTCCGTCGTCGCGCTGGATTTGGAGACCGGGCAGGTGCGCTGGGTGTTCCAGACCGTGCATCACGATCTATGGGACATGGATGTGCCAGCGCAGCCAAGCCTCGTCGATATCCAGACCGAGTCGGGTATGGTGCCGGCCCTGGTGCAGCCGACCAAGCAGGGCGACATCTATGTGCTGGATCGCCGGACGGGTGAGCCAGTGCTCCCGGTACGAGAAGTGCCAGCACCGCAGGGCGCAGCGAAGGGTGATTATGTGGCAGCGACGCAGCCCGTTTCGGCGCTGTCGTACGAGCCGCCGAAACTGCAGGATTCCGATCTGTGGGGTGCGACGTTCATCGATCAGATGATGTGCCACATCAAGTTCAACTCGTTGCGTTACGAGGGCCGTTACACGCCGCCTTCGACACAGGGTTCGCTGGTCTATCCCGGCAACTTCGGCGTGTTCAACTGGGGCAGCGTAGCGGTTGATCCGGTTAGGCAGATGGTGTTCAGCGCACCGTCCTATCTGGCCTTTACTTCAACGCTGATTCCGCGCGAGAACGACGAGACGACCTACGTTTCCGACAGCGAGCCGTACCTGAACGAAAACTTCGGCGCGCCGTTCGCGGTCGACCTGAAGCCCTTCGTGTCGCCGATTGGTCTGCCTTGCACGGCACCGCCATGGGGTTATGTGGCAGGCGCCGACCTGCGCACGGGTAAAACCCATTGGCTGCGCAAGAACGGTACGGTGCGTGATCGCGCGCCGGTCCCGCTGCCATTCGAAATGGGTGTGCCGAGCCTGGGCGGGCCTGTGATGACCGCTGGCGGCGTGGCATTTCTCTCCAGTACGTTGGATTACTACGTGCGTGCCTATGACGTCACCACTGGCAAGCAGCTATGGCGTGCGCGGTTGCCAGCCGGTGGCCAGGCGACACCGATGACCTATCAAAGCCGTTCGGGCCGGCAGATGGTCGTGGTCGTTGCGGGTGGTCACGGATCGCTCGGCACCAAAGCTGGGGACTCGGTGATCGCCTACGCACTGCCGCAGTAAGGGTTATCGCGTGGGCGCCATAGCGGCGCGCACGCGGTAAGCGGGTGGCCTGCTAGAATCGCCACCTTCGACCCAGAGGAATCGTTACATGGCCGCAATCGGGCGCTTCAATAGTCTGCAAATCGTCAAGCACACCGGTTTCGGCCTCTATCTGGATGGTGGTCCGGATGGCGAAATTCTGCTGCCCAACCGGTACATTCCGAAAAACACGCCTACGGAGGTAGATGACTGGCTGAACGTCTTCATCTATCTGGACAGTGAAGACAAGCTCATCGCAACGACCGAGAAGCCCAAGGTCCAGGTCGGTGATTTCGCCAGCTTGAAAGTCGTCGAAATCAATCGGATCGGCCTGTTTCTCGATTGGGGGCTGCCCAAGGATCTGCTGCTGCCGCACTCGGAAGAAAAGCGGCCGCTCAACGAGGGTGACTACTGTGTCGTGCACGTCTATCTCGACAAGCACACCCGTCGTATTACCGCCACGGCGCGCCTCGACCGCTATCTGGACAAGACGCCTGCGCGTTACAAGGTCGGCGAAGCCGTTGATCTGCTGGTGGTCGAGCCCACCGATCTCGGCCACAAGGCAATCATTAACGGCAAGCACTGGGGGCTGATCCACAAGAACGAGGCCTTCAAGTTCCTGCGTGGCGGTATCCGCGAGAAAGGCTACATCAAGGAAATCAGACCTGATGGCAAGATCAGCCTGAGCCTTCAACCAGTGGGCAGCGAGGCTGCTGATGCATTGCAGGCGCTGATTCTGCAAAAGCTGCAGGAAAACCAGGGCAGCCTGCCCGTCAGCGACAAGACCGCCGCAGATGAAATCGCGCGGCTGTTCGGCGTCAGTAAGGGCAACTTCAAGAAAGCCATCGGTGGCCTGTACAAGCAGGGGCGCATCATTATCCATCCCGACCGTATCGAGCGAGCCTGAGGTGTGCGGGCGGCCCTTCGGGGTCGCCCGTGCCAGTTACTTTGGCATTCCTTTCCCCCTGTTTTGCCCTGCGTCCAATCATGAATCGACGTATCGATTTGCCGACCCCTCTAGCGCGGGTTTTTGAGCACCTCGCTCATCTGCCAGGTTTTGGCCTGTCTCGTCTGATCAAACACTAGCCGCTGCCACTCATCCCCGTCGCACTCGTCCGAGTTCCCATATGGAACTCGTTCATATCAGGCTGGGTCCAGAAAGGGTCGCTGGTGCTTTACAAGGTGCGTTGAGACGGTCGACTGGATGTGCCCGCGAGACCCTTAGCGGCGCAACGAGACATGGCAGGCGTCTGAACGGTGCTGTTCCGAGTAGAGGCTTGGCCTGTTTCTTATTCCCCGTTGCAGTACAGCTCATGTGCGCCTGAATGCTGGGCCTTGATTCAACGGTGTGATGACAAGCTGGGGCCGCGCCGCACGCGTACATGCTTCCGTGCCAACAACAAAACCTAAGCTAAGGTCAGATTAAGCCGTCGTTCGACCCTGGGTCTAACGCTTGACGCGGCTCACCTGTGGATGTTGACAGGATGTTTCGCCTCGGGAGCATTTCTCCGGGGCGGTAGCGTGCAGGAACCGGCCGGATTAGAGCCGGTGCGAGATAAAAGCTGTTGGCGCCGGAAAAGTGCCCTGCTAAGCGAATGTGCAACTGTCTGGGATATTTGCGGTCTGTTGCGTGTCTATGCCTCCTCACAGCAGCCAGGCGACGCAGCCAGAGGGTAGGTATGCACCACAATTTATCTCCGAGAAGGGATTCTATATGAGGAAGATCACACTTCCATGCTTGCCGCTACTGTGCCTTGCAGCCACTCAGAGCTGGGCACAGGACGACGAACCCCGGTACATACAGCTGGGAGGGTTCGAGTTCACCCCAACGCTGGTTGTGCGCGAAAGCTACGACGACAACTACCGCGGTCTGTCGGACAATGAGCAGGCATCCTGGGTCACCGGTATTAATCCAACGTTCGTGCTGGGAACCGGTAATCGCAACAGCGAGTATGAGCTTGAGTACTCGTTCAACAGCGATATCTTCCATTCGGATTCCGAAGCCAGTAACACCGACCATCATCTGCGCCTCAGAAGCGCCATGGAATTCACTTCCCGGCATCGCCTGACCTGGGGTCTCGCCTACCACCGCGTGGAAGAGACCGCCGACACCGAGATCAACACCGAGAACGACAAGTACAGTACCGCCGTTGCCCAGGCGGCTTATCGTTTCGGAGCCCGCACTGCTCGCAACCAGCTGGAGTTCGGCACGCATTACGAGCAGCGTCGCTACCACAACAGCGGCAACATCAACGCGTCGGAAGAGCGCGACAGTTTGATGTTCAACTCCATCTGGTTCCATCGGCTGGGTTCCAAGACCCGTTCGCTGGTCGAAGTTCGCCATACCGATCATGACTACAAGCTCTCCAGCGCACTGCGCGATAGCACCAACGTGGCGCTGCTGGGTGGTGCTACCTGGGATGCAACCTCCAAGACCTCCGGCACAGTCAAGTTGGGCGCCGAGCGGAAGGACTTCGACAGCGATCAGCGCGAAGACTTTACCAGCCCCATGTGGGAAGTCGGTGTTACCTACAAGCCGCGTAGCTATTCGGCATTCACAGTCAATTCTCGCCGTGCCTTCGACGAAGGTGATGACGGCGCCAGCACCATCAATGACTGGACCACCATTGCTTCCTGGGATCACGAATGGACGTCGCGGATCTCGACCGAGCTGCTGTATCGATTCTCGGACCGCGAGTACGAAGGGATTAACCGGGACGATGAGCGCACCGGCTACGGCGCAGGCGTGACCTGGTCACCTGATCGTTGGATCGACGTGACCCTTTCCTACCTCAGGACGGAAAACGACTCCAGTCTGAGCTCGGAAACCTACGACCGTAACGTTTATCTGCTGAGTTTCGACCTGAGCCTCTGAGCCCGGGTAGGACGTTAACCAGTGCCTAAGGAGGAGCCGCCGATGCGCATCCCGAACATGTTCAAACTCTTTTCACTGCTGCTGATGCTGGCGTTCAGCGCCGGTGCCGCCGCTGCGCAATACCAGTTGGGCTCGGGGGACGTCATTCGCATCAATGTGCATGGTGAGCCGGACCTGACCTTCGAAGAGATTCGCCTGACAGACGCTGGCACTTTCACCTTTCCCTTCATTGGTGAGGTGGACGCCAACGGCAAAACCCCAGGTGAAGTGCGCAACATCCTGGTCGAGAAGCTGAAGGATGGCTATCTGATCGATCCGCGCGTATCGGTATCGGTTGCCAACTACCGCGAGTTCTACATCGCCGGTGAGGTAAAGCTTCCAGGCGGTTATCCGTTCCAGCCCGGCCTGACGCTTGACCGCGCCATTGCGCTTGCTGGCGGGCTGACCGAGCGTGCTTCGACCAAACGCATGACTATCGTGCGCGGCTCGCAAGGCAGCCGCGAGGAAGAGAAAGCCACCATGAACACCCTGGTTCGCCCTGGCGACACGATCAACATCGATGAAGGATTCTTCTGATGAATAGCCCAGTTCGCCCGGATCGACCATGGCAGCGCCCCGCTGGGCCTGCGGCTGATAGTGACTTCATAGATCTGAAAAAAATCTGGCATGCAGTCTGGTCGCGCAAGTGGGGGATCATCCTGCTCGTGGCGGTCGTCGCGGTGCTGACCGTTTTCCTGCTGTCGCGCATGACGCCGATCTACAAGGCTGTCGCCACGGTGCTCATCGAGAGCAAGGGCACGCCAGTGTTGTCGTTCCAGCCGGCAGCCGATACCCCGGTTGAGCTCAGCGAGTATCTGCAGACACAGCTCAGCCTGATGCAGAGCCGTGGCGTTGCCGAGCGCGTCGTCCGCGATCTGAATCTGACCGAACACCCCGAGTTCGATCTGCGACAGCAGCCGGGCCCGCTGGTCGATGTTGGCGCTCTGATCGATATGGTCACAGGCGAAGAGCCAGAGCCGATCACCGAAGCGCAGGTCATGGATTACGCCACCCAGCAGTTTATGGAGCGTACTTCAGTCTGGGTCGAAGGTAAGAGTCAGCTGGTTTATCTGTCGGTATCCATGGCGGATAACCTGACCGCCGCACAGGCCACCAACCGGCTGGCGCAGGCCTATATCGAGGCGCAGCTGGAAGCGAAGGTCGACATGTCGATGACCGCTGCCAGCTGGATGAATGAACGCCTGGTTTCGCTGCGTGAGAACCTGCAGGCTTCGGAAGATCGCCTTCAGGCCTATCTCGATGCGGAAGGGCTGGTCGACCTCGATGGTGTGGGCACCATCAGTGCCAACGAGCTGTCGCTTACTGGTGATCGTATGATTGATGCGCGCCGTCAGCGCGCCGAAGCCGAAAGCCAGTACCGCCAGGTCGAGTCCATGCGCAGCCAGGGCTGGGAGCGTCTGGCCAGCGTGCCGGCGGTTCTGGGTCATCCGCTGATCCAGCAATTCAAAGCTGACCAAGCCCATGCGCGTTCGCGTGTCGAAGATCTTTCGCGTCGCTACGGCAACCGCCATCCGGCGATGGTTTCTGCTCGGTCAGACCTCAATGCTGCCACCGCCAGCCTGAAACAGCAGGTCGAGCAGGTCGTCGCCAGCATCGAACGTAACTATCAGCTGGCCGTCGCCAATGAGAACTCCTTGAAGGCCTCCTTCGACGAGAACAAGGGCCGGATTCAGGATATTTCCCGTAAAGAGTTCAAAGTACGTGACCTGCAGCGGGAGGTCGAAAGTGATCGTGCGCTCTACGACACCTTCATGACCCGCCTGCAGGAAACCACCGCGACCTCGGATCTCAGTTCTACCAATGCTCGGGTAGTCGATGCCGCCATCCCGCCAACCGAGGCCAGTGCGCCAAACAAGAAGCTGATCTTGGTGGTGGCGTTGTTCCTGGCACTGGTGCTGGGTATCGCCCAGGCGATCATCCGCGAAATTCTCGACAACACCTTCAAGAGCTCTGAAGAAGTCGAGTCCAAGCTGGGTCTGCCTGTCATGGGTATCGTCCCGCAGGTGCCGCGCAAGCTGCGCAAGGAAGTCAGCCATCTGTTCGAACGCAGCGGTGACAA
Source organism: Pseudomonas sp. 9Ag (assembly GCF_902506445.1). Classification (NCBI taxonomy): domain Bacteria; kingdom Pseudomonadati; phylum Pseudomonadota; class Gammaproteobacteria; order Pseudomonadales; family Pseudomonadaceae; genus Pseudomonas; species Pseudomonas sp. 9Ag. The sequence continues at coordinate 3,133,507 of NZ_LR733836.1, read as the reverse complement.
GCGCTTCTGCGAAGCGGTACGGACTATCCGCACCAACCTGCTGCTGACCGAGGCAAGCCAGCCTCGTCAGGTGCTGGTGATCACCTCGACCGCACCGGGCGAAGGTAAGAGTTCGGTATCGGCCAACCTCGCATTCGCCATGGGCCAGCTGCATCGCGTGCTGTTGATCGACGCCGACTTGCGCCGTGCGACGCTCGACAAGGCGTTCGATTTCAAGCCGGGCACGCCGGGCCTGGTGAACCTGATCGGTGGCAACGCCAAGCTTGAGGAGTGCATTCACACCGTTGGCAACGTCGACATGATCGCTGCCGGTGCAGTGCCCTCCAATCCGCTGGAGCTGCTGTCTTCACCGCGTTTCGCCAAGCTGCTCGAAGTGGTCAAGGGTCGCTATGACCGCATCATCATCGACTCGCCGCCGAGCCAGGCGGTCAGTGATGCGGCTGTTCTGTCCACGCTCGCTGATGCGGTGATCTACGTCGTCAAGTCCGACAGCACGCTGATCCCACATGTGCAGAAAGGGGTGAGCCAACTGCAGAACAGCAATGCACCGGTCACCGGCGTGGTACTCAACTACGTCGATATCGAGAAAGCCAAGAAGAACGGTCAGTTCCGTGGCTACTACGACCATTACGGATACAGCGAGCCACAGACGGTCTGACGACCGGCTCGTCAATCCATTACCGGGGTGTGTCCAACCATGCGATGGACCCACCCCGGATTGACTATCTGCCCAAGCGAAGAATTTGCGCCATCGGCCACCGAAAAGGGTCGCGCCGAGGCACGCCTGTATCAATGTATGAATCGAGGATCCTGCTATGAATATCACCGTCGTTGGAAGCGGCTACGTCGGACTGGTTACCGGAGCCTGTATCGCGGAGATGGGTAACACGGTTTACTGCGTCGACGTCGACAAGGCCAAAATCGATAACCTGAAGCAGGGCATTCTGCCGATCTATGAGCCGGGCCTCGAAGAGATCGTCACCGAGAACCATCAGTCCGGCCGCTTGCTCTTCACCACGTCGCTCACCGAGGCAGTCGAGCAGTCCGAAGTGTTTTTCATCGCTGTCGGCACTCCGCCGGGCGAAGATGGCTCCGCCGATTTGCGCTATGTGCTGGAGGTCGCCAAGCAGATTGGTGACACGCTGACTGCTCCCGCAATCGTGGTGAACAAGTCGACAGTGCCGGTCGGCACGGCGGACCTCGTGCGCGCAGCGGTTGCCGAGCGTCTTGAGGCGCGCGGCGTCGACATTGAATTCTCAGTCGTCTCCAACCCGGAATTCCTCAAGGAAGGTGCGGCGGTCAACGACTTCATGCACCCGGACCGCATCGTTATCGGTGCTGACAACGAGCACGCTCGTCAGGTCATGAGCGCGCTGTACGCACCCTTCATCCGAAATCGTCCGCGCACCATGTTCATGGGCATTCGCGATGCGGAAATGACCAAGTACGCAGCCAATGCCATGCTGGCGACCAAAATCTCCTTCATGAACGAGATCGCCAGCCTCTGCGAGCGCCTCGATGTGGATGTCGAGAATGTGCGCCTGGGTATCGGCTCTGACGAGCGCATTGGCTACCACTTCATCTATGCCGGCTGTGGCTACGGCGGCTCCTGCTTCCCGAAAGACGTCAAGGCGCTGATCAACATCGCCCATCAGAACGACTTCGAGCCAAAGCTGCTACAGGCGGTGGAATCGCGCAACGATCAGCAGAAGCATTCGCTGTTCAACAAGCTGTCCACCCACTTCAATGGCGACCTGAGCGGCCGCACCTTTGCGGTCTGGGGGCTGGCGTTCAAGCCCGGCACCGACGACATGCGCGAGGCGCCAAGCGTGGTGCTGATCAACAGCCTGATCAATGCTGGCGCGAAGGTGCGCGCGTTCGATCCGGTTGCCCGTGAAACTGCCCGCCGCGAGTTCCCCGAGAGCTGGTTTACCGACGGCCGTCTGCAGATCGTCGAGGGACAATACGAAGCCGCTATCGATGCCGATGCGCTGTGCCTGGTCACCGAATGGAAGCCGTTCCGCCGTCCGGATTTCCGTGCGCTCAAGCGCCTGCTGAACACACCGCTGATCATCGACGGGCGTAACCAGTACGACCGCGAGCAGGTCAAGCGCGAAGGGTTCAGCTATTACGGCATCGGCCGTCAGCCGGTCCAGGCCTGAGCGAGGGGCAGCGAGTGAGCGCCATCGATCAGTCCAGCATGCGGCGCACTTCGTCCCCGGTCAGGGAAAGACTGGCTGCGCTGCTGCAGGCAAGCATGCGCAGCAAGCTGCTGCGCAATATCCTGACCGTGGTGACTGGCACCGCCGGTGCGCAGGCGATCACCCTGGCGTTCATGCCGGTGATCACGCGCATTTATGGTCCAGAAGCGTATGGGGTACTCGGCACCTTTCTCAGCGTCACGATGATGCTGATTCCGGTAGCGGCGCTGACCTATCCCATTGCCATCGTGCTGCCCAAGCGCGATGGCGATGCGCGAGGTCTGGTGCGATTGGCTCTGGCTACTGCGTTGTCGCTGGCGACAGTGGTCGCTCTGGCGCTGTACTTCTTTGGCGATCAGCTTGCCCGAACGCTCGAGATCGAGATCATTCAGCCCTACCTGATGCTCATCCCGTTCGTGATGTTCTGCGGCGCTGCGCTTGAGATTTGCCAGCAGTGGCTGTTTCGCACCCAGCGTTTCCGTATCACCGCAAGTGTGGCGGTGGGGCATTCGTTGTTCTTCAACTCGATGCGGACCGTCGCGGGTCTGGTGCAGTCCTCTGCTCTGGTGTTGGTCTGCACCACCGCCCTGCAACAAGCGTTGCATGCGGCAATGCTCGCGTTGGCCATGCTGCGCGCCAAACCCCATGCGGATAACCACGCGGAAGACGCCGAGCAGAGCAGCCCCGGCATGCTCGAACTGGCTCGCAGGCACAGCGATTTCCCGAGGTTTCGTGCGCCGGTGATGTTGATCAACGCCGTGTCGCAGCATTTGCCGACGCTGGTGCTTGCTGCCTATTTCGGACCGGCTGCCGCGGGCTTCTTCGCTCTGTGCAAGCAGGCGCTGACGATGCCAACCAATCTGATCGGTAAGTCGGTCGCCGATGTGTACTACCCGCGCATCAGCCGTGCCATCCACGACCGCGAGCCGGTCGCCGCGATGCTGCTGAAGGCAACCGCCGCGCTGGGGCTGGTTGGCCTGGTGCCGTTTTCGCTGGTGGCAGTGTTTGGCCCATGGCTGTTTGCACTGGTGTTTGGTGACCAGTGGCATGTGGCTGGCGAGTACGCCCGTTGGCTGGCCTTGGCCGAGTACGTGATCTTCGTTTCGCGTCCGTGCGTGGTTGCGGTCCCGGCGCTGTCGCTGCAGGCGCGCTTCCTGTTGTTCGAAATATTCAGCACCAGCTTGCGCGTGCTGTCGCTGTTCGGCGGTGCGCTGTTAATCGGCAGCGCCCTGGCCACCGTGCAGGCCTTCGCCGTCGCGAGCATCGTCATCTATTCGTCGCTGATGGTGATCGTGCTGATTGCATCGCGCCGGTGGTACGCGTCTCAGCAGAACGCCCAGCATTCAGAAGAGAGTTTCGATTGATGAAGGTTTTACATTTGGTTGCTGGCGAACTGACCGGGGGCGCCGCACGTGGCGCTTACTGGCTGCACCAGGGCTTGCGCTCGTTGGGTGTCGACTCGCGCGTCTACACCAACAGTCAGCAAACCCATGGCGACACCTCGGTGGTGTCGGTCAGTCGCAGCAAGAAAGACAAGATCATCAGCATTGCCAGAAGTCAGGCTGACCAGGCGTTCGCCAGCGTCTACCGCAAGCGCCAGTCCGGCATGTTCAGCGCTGGTGTCATGGGCGCCGATTTCACTGACAGCACAGCATGCCGTGAGGCGGACGTGGTGCATCTGCACTGGGTCAACGGTGGCTTCGTCGACATGAAGCACCTCGCCCAATTGCGCAAGCCCGTTGTCTGGACCATGCGCGACATGTGGCCGATGACTGGCGGCTGCCACTACGCCATGGGCTGTGAAAAATTCACCACCGGCTGTGGCAGTTGCGATCAGCTCGGCAGCAACTCCGACCGAGACCTGTCGCGTTTCGTACTCAACCGCAAGCGCAAGTACCTGCCCGAGTCGATGAAGATGATCGGCATCAGCGACTGGGTGTCCGAGCAGGCCAGGCAGAGTCTCCTGTTCCGCGACTTCGACGTGCGCACCATCCACAACAACGTCGATGCCAGTGAGTTCTTTCCACTGGACAAACAGCTGGCGCGGCAACTGCTTGGTATCGAGACCGAGAAGAAGATCATCCTGACCGGCTGCACCAGTGCCAAAGACACCTACAAGGGTTTCGGCAAATATCTGGAGATGCTCACGCACCTCGACCCGGCCAAGTATCACCTGTGCTTTTTCGGCAAGCTGGACCAGTCCGTCGCTGACGGTTTGGGCTTCGATTACACCTCGTTCGGCTACCTGCATGACAGCATCTCGCTGCGCCTGCTTTATTCGGCGGCAGATGTCTTCATCGCGCCGAGCCTGATGGAGGCGTTCGGCAAGACCTTGGCCGAAGCCATGGGCTGCGGAACCCCCGTGGTGTGCTTCGATGCCACAGGGCCGAAGGACATCGTGACGCACAAGCACGACGGTTATAAGGCTGCGCCTTTTGACGCCCAGGGTCTGGCAGAAGGCGTCGAGTGGATCACCGGAGAGGCAGACTATCCGCAGCTTGTGCTCAATGCGCGAGAAAAAATCCTGACCACCTTCGACAGCCCCGTCATTGCCCGTCAGTACCAGGCGCTGTACGAGGAGATGCTCGCATGAGCGGACCGTCTGTCCGCCCCGGGCAGGGCGGTAACGCCTCGTTAACGTCGCCAGCCAACCATCGATTCAATCAGCTGCATGGCAGAGCAGGGCGCTTGGGCGCCGCTGCGCTGCCGTCCCAGCATCAACTCAACACCCCTCTCGTCATCTGGAACCTACAGGTACTCTGAAATGGAAAAGAAACGCGCGCTGATCACCGGAATTACTGGCCAGGACGGTTCCTATCTCGCTGAGTTTCTGCTGGAAAAGGGCTACGAAGTACACGGCATCAAGCGCCGTGCGTCGTCGTTCAATACGCAGCGGGTCGACCACATCTATCAGGACCGTCACGTTGAAGACCAGAGCTTCGTGCTGCACTACGGCGACCTGACCGACTCGTCGAACCTGACCCGCATCATCCAGGAAGTTCAGCCGGATGAGGTGTACAACCTCGGCGCGCAATCTCACGTCGCGGTCAGCTTCGAGTCGCCGGAGTACACGGCCGATGTCGATGGTATGGGCGCTTTGCGCATCCTCGAAGCCATTCGCCTGCTGGGTCTGGAAAAGAAGACGCGCTTCTATCAAGCCTCCACGTCAGAGCTCTATGGCCTGGTTCAGGAGATTCCGCAGAAGGAAACCACGCCGTTCTACCCGCGTTCCCCTTATGCAGTCGCCAAGCTCTACGCCTACTGGATCACGGTGAACTACCGCGAAGCCTACGGCATGTATGCCTGCAACGGGATTCTCTTCAACCACGAATCCCCACGCCGTGGCGAAACCTTCGTGACCCGCAAAATCACCCGTGGCCTGGCGAACATCGCTCAGGGGCTGGAGAGCTGCCTGCACATGGGCAACCTCGATGCACTGCGCGACTGGGGCCATGCCAAAGACTACGTGCGGATGCAGTGGATGATGCTGCAGCAGGATCAGGCCGAAGATTTCGTCATCGCTACCGGCGTGCAGTATTCGGTGCGTGAGTTCATCAAGTGGTCTGCCGCCGAGCTGGGCATCGAGTTGCGCTTCGAAGGCAGCGGGGTAGAGGAAGTCGCGGTCGTCGCGGGTATCGACGGGGACAAGGCGCCAGCTCTCAACGTTGGCGACGTCGTGGTCCGCATCGATCCGCGGTACTTCCGCCCGGCAGAGGTGGAAACATTGCTCGGCGACCCGAGCAACGCCAAGAACAAGTTGGGCTGGACGCCAGAGATCAGCGTGCAGGAAATGTGCGCCGAAATGGTTCGCGAGGACCTGAAGGTTGCCCAGCGACATGCCCTGCTCAAAGAGCACGGCTTTGAAATTCCAGTGAGTGTGGAGAACTGAATATGAATCGTGACGCACGTGTTTTTGTTGCGGGACATCGCGGCATGGTGGGTTCTGCGATCGTCCGACGCTTGCAGGCGCTGGGATACACCAACCTCATCACGCGCGGCCGTGAAGAGCTGGACCTGGTCGATCAGGCAGCGGTCAATGCCTTCTTTGCGGAAAACAAGATTGATCAGGTCTACATGGCCTCGGCCAAGGTGGGCGGCATCCATGCCAACAACACCTACCCGGCCGAATTCATCTATCAGAACCTGATGGTCGAGGCGAACATCATTCATGCGGCCCACTGCAACGATGTGAACAAGTTGCTGTTCCTCGGCTCGTCTTGCATCTATCCGAAGTTCGCCGAGCAGCCGATGAAGGAAGAAGCGCTGGTGACTGGTGTGCTCGAGCCGACCAACGAGCCGTATGCGGTTGCCAAAATCGCCGGTATCAAGCTCTGTGAAAGCTACAACCGCCAGTACGGGCGTGACTACCGCAGCGTAATGCCGACCAACCTTTACGGTCCCAACGACAACTTCCACCCGGAAAACAGCCACGTCGTGCCTGCGCTGCTCAAACGCTTCCACGAGGCGACCCAGCGTGGCGACGATGAGGTAGTGATCTGGGGCAGCGGCAAGCCGCAGCGCGAATTCCTGCACGTCGACGATATGGCCGCTGCCAGCGTGCACGTGATGGAGCTGGATGATGAAACCTACCAGGCCCATACCCAGCCGATGCTTTCGCACATCAATGTGGGTACCGGTGTTGACTGCAGCATTCGTGAATTGGCTGAAACCATCGCCCGGGTCACCGAATACCAGGGTGAACTGAAGTTCGACAGCAGCAAGCCGGATGGCACACCGCGCAAGCTGATGGACGTTTCCCGCCTCAAGGCGCTGGGCTGGCAGTCCAGCATCAGCCTGGAAGACGGCTTGCGCGACGCCTATCGCTGGTTCGTGGAAAACCAGCATCAGGCACGCCACTGACCGAAATAGTGACTGGCATGGATGCATTTGACAGCAGCGGACCTTTCTACCGCTGCTGTTGTCCATCCATGGCGCATGTTTCTTCGCCGCAGTGGGCTGCCTCATCCAGGTCATCAGGATGGGCTGCTCGGTTCTATGTTTCGCCACGTCAATCGGATACTGGAGAGAGCGCTTGTTAAGGAAAGTTCTGGCGTACAAGAATCTGTTGTTCATCCTGTTACTGCTGAACTCGACCTGCTTCTTCCTGACGGATGACAAGCGAGCCGGGATCGCATACTTCCAAGAGGTGTTCCTGCTATTGGTGGTGGCGGCGACTGCCTGTCTGTTCGTGGCGTGGAAGTGGGTCTACCAATCGAAGACCAGCCTGTGGATCATCTTCATGGGCTGCCTGCTGCCGGTAATCTCTGCGGTACTCGCCAACCTGAACTTCGGTCAGCCGCTGGCATATGGCTTGCTGGAAGAGCGACGCTTCTTTCAGTACCTGGTGTTCTTCCCGACGCTGTTTCTGTTGATCAAGGCTTCTCCCACCCAGGAAGAGCTGGCGAAATACTTTTTATATATCGCGCTGTTTTGCGCGACGCTGGGCTTTGCGTATTACCTGGGCATCATTCCTCAGAACCAGATCGCTTCCTTTACCGTCGATGACTGGACGCAGTACGAGGATCTGCTGCGACCGAACCGCTTCCGTATTGGCTCGCCGTTCGTGACCATTGCCGTATTCATGGTGATGTACAGCATGAAAGACCGCGTCACCCTCGGCCGGTTGGCAATTCTTCTCTACTTCGTCGCCTACCTGTGGTTGGTCATGCAGACACGCCAGACCATGCTGGTCTGGGCGCTGGCCGGAGTATGGATTTTCCGCAAGCGTATCGACTCGTTGATGAAGCTGAGTGCGCTTGGCGTGGCGGTGCTGGTGGTTTCGTACCTGATGGTTCCGGAGTTCTATCAAGAGCAGTTCGCGCGCTTCGACGCCTTGCTATTTGATGCGACATCCGGTCCTGGGGTACGTGACACAACTGTCTCCGTGATTCTCGACGCTATCAGCACCAACAACTACTTCGGTATGGGCGCGCTGTCCCTGCAATGGAATGGTGGTTTTTCAAGGGTCTATAACTCGCACTTCTACCTCGCCGACGTCGGCATATTCGGGGTTTATCACCGCTATGGGTTCCTGACCCCAGTTGTCGTCCTGATGTTCTATGGCGGCTTCATTTGGGTCATGCGGCAATGTTCGGACAAAGGCAATCTTCTCGCCGCGCTACAGCTGTCATTCGTGGTCAGTATGCTGAATATCACGTTGTCCAACGCACTGACGTTTTCCGGCGATGTGTATGGAATGGCTGCTGCATTTTTCCTTTATTACGCCAAGTTGCAGATGGCGGATGCTCCTTTAAATGCAAATCTAGAACAGGTGAATTATGGTCAGTTTCAGTATCGTAACTATAAACTGGAATAATTTTGACGGCCTGAAGGAAACCTATCAGAGCTTGGCCAGCCAGACTTACCGGAACTTCCGCTGGATCGTGATAGACGGTGCGTCCAAAGACGGGAGCGGCGAGTGGTTGAGGAATTTGCAGGACAGCCAAGCTGAAATCACCATAGAGCCAGACAAAGGCATCTATGACGCAATGGAAAAGGGACGTCAGCGGGCTGTTGAAACGCCTGGTTTTACTCTGTTCCTTAACAGTGGCGATTCATTTGCCGATCCGACCGTACTGGAGCGGATAAACGAAGAATTAACCGATGCCACCGTCAAACCCAAATTTGTTTATGGCGACTTCTATCGCAAGGAAGCCAGTGGTGAATTGAAGCGTACTGCCGCGCGACCTATTGAGCGAGCACCGCTTGGTCTACCGGCGAGCCATCAAACGATGTACTTCGAAAATGAGCGGCTGCGGCAGTTCAAATTCCGCTTGGATTACAAGCTGTCAGCCGACTATTGCCTGCTGCTTGAGTTTCTACAGGGCCTGGATTTGCAGGCCGAGGTGCTTCAGCTGTCTTTCCCGTTATGTATTTTCGACACCACGGGTGTCTCGCATAAACGCCGTTTCGAAGCGATCCGTGAAGACATGGATATCCGAAAGCGGTTTTTGAAGTTTTCCAAACCCAATGCGTTGGCGCTCTACATGTTGCATTACGTCCATACGCATTCCAAACAATTGCGTTCGTCGTTGGGGCGCTGAACACAGGTAACCGATCCAATAAAAATGGACTGTCAAAAGAACAGGGCGCAGGAGAGAGTTCTATGAATTACCGAAGCCTGAATGATCTGTCGCGGTTGAGCACGGAATGTGCCAGCAAAATTCCCAATGATGTCGAACTTATAGTCGGCATACCGAGAAGTGGGATGTTGGTCGCCAGCATCATCGCACTGAAACAGAATCTGCCGCTGACAGATCTCTACTCTTTCCTGCGTAACGACGACCTGAAGAAGGGTAATACCCGCACCTACAAGCACGCCGAACTGGTAAAGCCGAGGGATGCGAAAAAGATTCTGCTGGTCGACGACAGTATTTCTTCGGCCAAGTCGATGCGTGCGGCGGATGAACAAGTCCGCGCCGTTTATGGCGGTCAGGTTCTGACCATGGCGGTTTTTGCCGAGCGGCATAATCGACACCACGTAGACATGTATCTGGAGCTCGTGGAGCAGCCTCGGGTGTTCGAGTGGAACATCATGCACCATCCATTCTTGGCTCAGGCGTGCCTGGATATCGACGGCGTGCTCTGTGTCGATCCGACCAACGATGAAAACGATGACGGACCGAACTACCGGGAGTTTCTGAGCTGTACACGCCCATTGTTCATCCCTTCGGTCAAGGTCGCGCATTTGGTGACCAGCCGATTGGAGAAGTATCGCGCCGAAACGGAGGAGTGGCTGCAGCGCAACGGTGTGCAATATGGGACGTTGCACATGCTTGATCTCCCGACTGCGGAAGAGCGCCGGCGTTTGAACATTCACCACAAGTTCAAGGCCGAAGTCTATGCCAAGCAGCCGCTGACACGGTTGTTCGTCGAGAGCGAAGTCAGACAGGCCGTCGAGATCATGAAGCTCAGCCGCAAGCCGGTGTACTGCATCGAGACAAACGAGATGTATGTGCCTGGGCAGGTCTATAACCTCAAGGCCAATACACTGCGGAAAACTCACAGCCTGAAAGCGAAACTGGTCGGGAAGGCTAAGTCGTTTTTGAGCAAATGGGCGCCAGTAGCATCATCATCGAAGAGTTGAGCGGGGGATTGGTTGTACCGAAAAGGTGCAACCAACCACCGGTTCAATGATTCAGTCAGCGATTAGGGCCAATGCGACTGCAGTCACCTTGGCCGACGTACTTGCTGAGCACTTCCCATTGGGGGCGGTCTCGGCCGTCCTTGGTAGGCTCGATGGATAGTTTGTATTTGCCCCACGAGGAACCTGCTGCCCAATAGGTAATAGGGATGCAGTGGTCCTGAAGATAAGCCAGCAAGTTATCCATGGCTTCGAGGTAACGAGGTTCGTCTGCGGGAATGCCAAATTCACCGATATGGCCTTGTTTGTCATGCTTGATCAGCCAGTCGATGAAGGGCTTGACTCGTTTGACGCCTAGCATGGTGTCAAAATTTTTCTCCAGCGGCTCTTTGTAGTGTCCGCTTCCATGTTTATCGATGTACAGGTGAGCAGAAAAAATCAACTTGTCGGAGGGGTCTTTCAGTTGCAGCAACGGATCATTGAATTTAGGCCAGCGATAACTGCTGGACCAGAAGTTACCTTCGATGAGCAGGGGCCGCTTCTGGTCATGTTTTCTAATGGCATCAATACCGGCTTGAGCGGCTGCCGGCCAGTATTCGTCGGCGCCATGTGGCTCATTCATGATGTCGTAGGCATAAAGGCCTTTTTCATCTTTCCAGCGTTTGGCAACACGTTCGAGCAGATCGGCATAAGCCGAGATCGGCACGGCCTCGGTGCCGATGAGTTGCTTTCGATATCGGGCATAGTTGTGGATGTCGAGGATGATGCGCATGTCGTATTGGGCGGCTTGCTGCAGGGTTTGGTCGATCAGTTCTGCATAGTCCTCATCAAGTTCGGCATTCAATGCTGGCTGCAAACGCTCCCACATGATGGGGAAGCGGATGGTCTCGATTCCCTTGGCTTTCCACTTGGCAAAATAGCCGGGCGCGGGGAAGAAATAATTTGTTTTATATTTTCCGGGGATGACATTGCCGGAAAATGCGGCTCCGCCAATGTTCAGCCCCACCAGATCGATATTTTCCGCATAGCTGGCGGCACTCCAGAGCGCAACCGTGAGTCCGAGGAGTATTCCTTTTGATCGGTTCGAAGCGCTGCGTGTCCTTAACATCTCACTACCTCTTTCTGCTCTTTTGGACGATGCCGCGGCTGCGGCTGCTTCGTTTGTCCGGTGCCGGAAGGCATTGTTCATTTTTGTCAGGCGAATCTTTCTGCTTGGCGGCCCACGACGACCAAGATGGGAATCGGGTGCCAACAACTTTCATGGGTTACAGACAGAGAATCTATTTATGAAAAATCCCCTCACCAAAAGGATGGATCCTTTGATAGGGAAGCTGAAACTGCTGGAAGAATCGGATGCCGGCCCCTTCATTTCCGAATTGAAAAAGCGCGAAGCGCCGACGATTCTTGGTTTTCTCAATCAGCACGGCTACAACATTGCACAGCGTCAGCCGGCGGTGTTGGATAGTTTTATGCAGGTCAACTACCTGCTGCGCGATGGGATTGGCATCAAGATGGCCTGCACATTCAATGGCCGCGATCCGAAGGCTAACCTCAACGGGTCTGACTTCATCCCTGAGCTGATTGAAGATCTGGTGGGTGAATCCCATGATCGTTATGAGTTGTTCGCCATGGGCACGCGAGAGCCCTGGCTAAGCGAAGGTGCGCGCAACCTGTTCGGAGACAGACGTTTCCACGCTATTGATGGCTTCAAGGCGCCTGAGGAATACCTGGAGTTCTATCAGCGGCACCACGTGCCAGGCCGCTATCCCATCATTGTGCTGGCGATGGGTATGCCCAAGCAGGAGCGCGTTGCGCTGCATCTGCAAAAGGCCATGGATACCCGCGCGCTGCTGATCTGTGGCGGTGCGATTCTGGACTTTTCAGCGCAGCGCTTTCCGCGCGCGCCCATGGTCTTTCGACGTCTGGGGCTGGAATGGGCGTTCCGCATGCTCATCGAGCCGCGCCGGCTATTCAAGCGATATGCCATCGGTATACCGGTGTTCTTCTTCTACCTGTCGCGTAATGCGTTATCCAGCGCCCGCCGTGTAGGCGGCTGGAATGCCCTCAAGCGCGAGCCCTGATACGGTCCCGCTGCGGCCGCATCGCCATGGATGGCCGCGGCAGCAGGGGCGGGCGGCGCCGACGACTATCGAGGAATCACCCGTAGCGTCATCGCCAGGCTGAACAGGTAGTGGGCCGAGAGCGTGACCGCGTAGATCAACACAACCGAAGTGATCGGTAGCTCGAGCAGGTGCCCGCTGGCAAAGCAGGCAGCGGTAAGCACTGCGCGTTGCACATTCAGCATCAGCAGCCGCCGCTGACCCTGGAACACCGACAACAGATGCGAAGCGGGCGCGTGCATGAACTGAAACAACAGATAGATCGCCAGTATTGACGCCATCTCACCGGCCACGGCCCATTCTGCGCCGAACGCCACCGCAAATAATCGCTCGCCGAAGAGCAACAGCAGCAGCGTCGGTGCGAGTGCGAGTAACAGCAACCTTTTGATCACCGAATAGGTCAGCGTGCGAATTTCTGCAGGGCGCTTACGTCCTATAGTGGCGATTTCGGCGTAGTACGCCTTGCTGGTCGAGTGACCGAGTAGATTCATTGGCAAAGCCAGGGTCATCATGGCCAGCCCAAGTTGTCCGGTCGTTGTTGGGTCATAGAGGGCTGCAGTCAGTAGCAGTGGAGCCTGGCTGGAAAAGATCTGTAAGAGCTGCGACGGCAGCCGGTAGATTGGAAAACTCCGGTAATGCCTGAACAGCCACCACGCCCGCTGCAAGGTGACCTGCCGCCAGTAGCGCCTCACATCCGCGCTGAACAACCGCACCAGCTTGAACGTCCCCGCGCCAGCTCCCAGCACCTGGCCAGCCAGAAGCCCGAGGGGCTTCATTCCCAGCAATCCCAACACTACCTTGGCAATCGAGCCAACGGCGCTCTGCTGCAGCTGTGTGCGGGCGATAGCCGCATAGGCGCGCCGGCGAACCGCCCAGATCAACAAGACTTCGTAGAGGCCAGCGCTTGCCAGTGCCACTGCCAGCATCCAGCGATACGGAATCAGCGCCTCCATTGAGATGCTGGTCAACAAGACGGGGCCAGCAAGCCAAAGAACAGTACTCACCAATACCGTTGTCACCGCAACGAAGGCTGCAGCCAATGCCATCAGCGTCATGGCTGCGCCATGCCGGCTAGGCAGCGGAACCGCAAGTTCGTAGCGCAGCGTCATCAGCGGCGTAAGAATCAGCAGCAAGGCGGTAAAGACCGACAGGACGCCGAAATGCTCCGGGCTGTAGATTCGAGTGAGGATCGGGATGGAGGCGAGGCCAACTATTCTGGCCAAGCCGTTGCCGACGGCAAGGGTCGCCATACCCTTGAACACTTTGGCGGAGGCGTCGCCCGCCAGTCTTTGCCGGATTGCGATTAGTTTGCCCGTACGGAGGCTTTGCACTTGAACTCCTCTTCCTATGAGCGAGCTGCCTAGGCAGCGTGTGCGGTTCCGTACTGCGCGTCATGCGCCGAGTTGACCGTTGGCATGACGCTTGGAGTGCATCCGGCCATAAGAAGTCGCTCTAAAGAAAAAGTTCTGGTGCGCGAGTGCTGTTTTGTAGCGGACAATCCATGCGCCTCGCCTCGCCGGTTCCGATTGTGATTTCAGCCGCTAAGCCTACTGGCGCAGCGCCGTGAAAACCGGCCAGTTATGCCGACTCGATCCCTATGTAGTCCACACGCTCAGTCGATGCCCGGCCCCGATGTCTTAAGTGGCTGGCCAGCGCCTTCGTCGTAAACCAGCTTGCCGTTATTGAGTCTTGCTGGCGATGTATAGGGGTGCACTGTCAGACGTTGCTCGTCCTGGATGTGCAGCACTTCAACTCCGCGTAGCTTCAAGACGTCGGACACCATTGACCGGTGGCATCGCCACCAGAGTAATTCGGCACACATCATCGCCGTAGGTTGCTCGGCAGCCAGCCGTAAAAGTTGCTCTAGCCCGCTCGCAAACTCGTCGCTGTGCAGGTGTTCGGCGTAGCCGCGAAAAGAGCTGTTGCGCCAAGCGCTCGCGCTAGGACCCGGTGAAGCTCGTCGGCGACCGCCCAGCGTTTCGATCCACTCATAGGCAATCCCATTCTCGGCGAGCGTGGCGTGCAGGTTTGCCGATATGAATTGCGGAAATCGCCTGGAACCGGGGAAACGTCGAACGTCGGCTATCGCCCGTATGCCGTAGTGCTCCAGCAAGGCGACAAGGGCCGCAGGTGTGCGTGTTGAGTGGCCAATGGTCCAGATTCGGTGCGGCTGAGGTGGACTCATTTCGCCCTGCTCAGCGCGCTGCCCTTGTGCATTGCCACGTGATCGGTCTTGTCGCTTGCGATCTCGTATTGGGGTTCATCTGGGCTGGCGTGTCGCTTGTGGCCTTTGTATTCGGTATCGCTGGTGTGCACTTTTACGATACGTCCCGTTACATGCCCCGCTTCCGAATTCCAGCGGACGTGGTCGCCCACTTCAAACTGTTCTCGACTCATAGAACGCTCCTGATGCTCAAAAAGGTGGCGAGCAACGTTTCTGTTGGGAAACGTTACTTCCTCTCTCTCTATGAGCGACCGGAAACAGGGCTTCCTTACGCCTACCGTTCGTCGGCTGGTCTGATAGCAGCTAACACTGATGCTGATAGATAAAATCCAAAAAAATGACGCTGGTAGGACCATAAACGAAACGTGCTAAAGCGGATTAAACCCTATTTGGATAGTGGCACTAGGCCACAAACTAATAGCGGATTAATGGCTGGTCAAAATTGTGACGTAGAGTTGGCGTTCTAAAGCCGCCAAATAAATTTTGAATCGTTTTGGAAACCTATTATAAAGACGCCACGCAACGGATTGCCGGGTTTCACTACTGGTGATCCGGCGTCGTTGCAACGCGGTTCGTCCGGTTGCGCGAGTGATGCATCTGCCCCAAGCGCCTGTACGACTTAATTACAACTCCCGCCACTTTTTTAAAGGCTTAGGCCTTTTGAAGTATTAAGTTCCGGAGAGACTGCATGTATACCAATGTATTTATGGGCGCCCCTAAGGCACTCGTTCGTTCCATCGCGCTCGCTGCAGTATTCAGTGCTGTTACTTTCACAGGCCAAGTGGCTGCTGCAACAACAGCCAGCACGGCTACCTCGGTGGCTTTCACGTCTTCAATCAACAAGTTCACCAGTACCGATTTCCTTAACGGCGTTTGGCGTCGTACGGCAGCCTTTTCCGTCCCGGCCACCTCGGCTTCTATCGCTGCCTTCAAGCCGGGCGTTCAGCTCAAGTTTGCTGACGGCCAGGTACGTAAGATTTCCAGGGTCTATAAGGTTGGAGCCAACCTCAGCATTTATGTAGATGGCGGTCTGTTGGATGGCAACAAAGTCGGCGCGCCACGCACTGTCAGCACTGTTGCTGCAGCCGCTGCGGCGCCGAGCGCTCCAGCCCCTTCAGCTCCGGTCACAACCGCTCCGGCAGCTCCGGCAGCCCCGGCGCCTAGTAACACCTACACCGCGTCGATGAACAGTTTCTCCAACTCCGATTGGGAGAATGGCATCTACCGCAAGGCGGCCGGCTTCTCGATCCCTGACACCGGTGCCAACAAGGCTGCGTTCAAAGTCGGCGCATCGGTTCAGTTGGCCGATGGCCAAGTCCGTAAAGTTGCGGCTGTCTATGATGTAGGCGCGCATCTTTCCGTCATGCTCAGTGGCTCGAAGCTTTCGGCGGCTAGCGTTGGCTATCCGAAAACCATTCGTGTTGTGTCCAGCAACACTGGTACAACAACGCCGCCAGCGGCCGTTACACCTGCGCCTACTCCAACACCGGCCCCGACGCCAGCTCCGGCTCCGGCTCCGGTAGTCAGTGATGGCAGCGGTATTAATCTTGTGGGTGTTAACTTCGGTTCGGGTGTGTTCGATCCGGGCACTGTTCCGGGCATCTACAACAAGGGCTACACCTACGCCGACGAGTCCTACTACAAGCGTCACGCAGGGCTCGGCTTCAAGTTGATCCGCCTAGGCTTCCTCTGGGAACGTATTCAGCCCAAGCTGGGCACCGAGCTGGATGCAGCTGAACTGGGTCGCATCAAGCAGTCGCTGGATTACGCGCAGAAGTACGGCATCAAGGTCGTCCTTGATATGCACAACTACTATCGCTACTACGGCAAGGTCATTAACTCGCCGGAAGTGCCGCGCGCTCAGTTCGCCGAGACCTGGCGCAAGATCGCGGTTGCGGTGTCCAAGCATCCTGCGCTGTATGGCTACGGTCTGATGAACGAGCCCTACAACACCGGTAACAACCTCTGGCCACAGACTGCACAGGCCGCAGGCCAGGCGATTCGCAAGATCGATCCGAGCAAGTGGATCATGATCGCCGGTGACCGTTACTCCAGCGCCTTCCACTGGCAGAAGTACAACACCTCGCTGATCAACGATCCGTGGATGCGTGATCCGAAGAACAACCTGGTCTATGAAGCGCATCAGTATCTGGACTTTGACTACTCGGGTACCTACACCAAGCGTGCTGAAACCTTCGCGCCGATGCTGGGTGTCGAGCGGGTCAAGCCTTGGGTCGAGTGGCTGAAGGCCAACAAGCTGCGCGGTTTCCTTGGTGAGCACGGCATTCCGGACTTCTCTCCATCTGCTGTGGTCGCGACTGACAACCTGCTGGCTTACCTGAACGCGAACTGCATCCCGAGCACCTACTGGGCAGCGGGTCCTCGCTGGGGTGAGAACATCATGGCGCTGGACGTAACGAGTGGTAAGCATCGTCCTCAGTTGGCTCCGCTGCAAAAGCACGCTGCTGCGAAGAGAACATGCTCCACCATCGGTCCGCTGTAATAGCGACTGATATAAAGAACGGGCCTTCGGGCCCGTTTTTTATTGTCTAGCGATTTGTTCTCAAGGGAATTGCGATGCAGCTCGTCGGCTGCGGTTTCGCTGTACCTAACGATAACGCGGAGTTTTCCAATCAAAGATACATACAGCGATCGCTGATACTGCCGCTTCGCTTGTTTTCTATCGCTTTGCTTTAACTCAGTGATGGTGCGGTATTGCGAGAAATGGTGGACAAAGTGCTATCACGTTGCCGTCAGTTAATCCAAGTTGCGTTGAGTTTTATTAGCTTGAGTAGGGCACTTGCCGCGGTCCTGAAAATATGGAACTCAAAAATGTACCCCCGGTCACCATATATGTGCGCACCGAAAACTACACAGTTCGCGGCCCACCGCATTTGCTGTGTTCCTACGGACCGTGGTCTTCCGGCCAAGCCATATAAAAGGTGAATCAAATGACTACACCCGACGACGAAATTACTGGTTACGGCGGCCAACCCAAGACCGGCCCCGATTCCACTACCGGCACCACCGGCTCTAGCTCCACCAGCTCGACAAGTTCGGGAATGGGGTCGAGTGGCAGTCATACATCCAATGCATCCCAAAACACCGGCTCCGGCACGGCCAGTCATGTCACTGACGACGCGAAGGCAACAGCACGTCAGGCAGCCGACCAGGTGAAGACGCAGGGGAAATCTCAGTTGGAAGGCTATCGGGAAACCGCAGCTGATGAAATTGAGAAAGTGGCCCAGAGCGCTAAAGCTGCTGCTCAAGAGCTTGAGGGTCAGGACCGTCTTGGACTGTCCAATTATGTCTCCGACATGGCGCAAAGCATGGTGCAGTTCTCTGACAGCCTGCGCGGAAAAAACGTCGATGAGCTCTTCCAGGATGTGAATCGCATGGCGCGAAACAATCCAGCGTTGTTCATTACCGGCAGTATCGCGCTTGGCTTCGGGCTGACTCGTTTCGCTCGAGCTTCCAGCAAGCGTGCTTCTCAGGGTGATCACAGCTATCAGGGAAGTTCCAGTTCCGTTACCGGTTCCAGCAGCCATCACAGCTTCGACCAACACGAGCTGAATGATCGCCTGAGTACAGGCGAGTCAGGCTCTGTTGGCAGCGTCAGCAATGCAGGTGTTTCGTCTGCAACCAGCACCTCCCGATCGCCAACCGGCAGCTCTACGGGGCTGGGAACTGGTTCGGCAACCGGCGTAGGCACAGGCCTGGGCGCTGGTTCCAGCGGGACGGGCACCGGTACGGGTGCCAATACCAGTAGTGGGTTGGGCGTAGGGTCAAATGCTGGTTCCAACAGTACAGGCTCCACGACCAGCCGCGACGGCAAGGGTACCGACGGAGGACTTTTCCCATGAGCGAACCACGTAAGACAACGACCACAACCACGACCTCCAATGCGACTTTGGAGCCTGGCCATCGCCCAGAAAACGACACCTCAGTAGGTGGGCTGCTTCGGCAGCTGACTCATGAAGTGCCGTCCTTGATTACCAAGGAACTGGCGCTTGCAAAGGCCGAAATGAGCGAGTCGATCCGAGCAACCAAGGCGGGTGCTGGCAGCGTCGCTACCGGCGGTGCAGTGCTCCTCGGCGGATTCATCGTTTTATTGATGTCGGCTGTCTTCGCACTGAGCAACGTGGTCGAGCCTTGGCTCGCTGCGCTCATCGTCGGCGCTGTTGTGGTGGTTATCGGGATGATCATGGTCTCGTCCGGGAAGAAGAAGTTTCAGGCTTCCTCGTTCAAGCCGGAGCGCACCATTCATTCGGTCAACAAGGATAAAGAAGCTGTGAAGGGGCACACATCATGAGCACACGTAATCAGATTGATGCCGAAGCGCAGAAGGATCCAGACGAGCTTGAGCGCGAGATTGATCAAACGCGCACCGAGATCGGCAACATTGTTCACGCGCTTGAAAACAAACTGTCTCCCGGCGAGTTGATTGACACCGCCCTGGGCTATGTCAAAGGCGGCGGTGGCGAGTTCTTCGGTAACTTGAGCAATACGGTAAAGGCCAATCCGGTTCCTACTGTCCTGACCTCGATCGGACTGATCTGGATGATGGCAGGGCAGAATCGCCAGCCTCATTCCAATGTGACCACGACGGCTTACAGCTCGGGGTCGGACGGTCCTTCCATGGGCGACAAGCTTCACGCCAAAACTGCTGGTATGAAGCAACAAGGCGCCAATATGAAGGAAAAGGCCAGCCAGATGAGTCATAGCGTATCCGAGTCGCTGGGCAGTGCCCGGACGCGTGCAAGTGACTCAGGGCGCCAGGCATCGGCTCGAATTCGTGGCGGCGCGGACCGTGCGCGCGGTGGATTCAACCAGCTGCTGCAGGAGCAACCCTTGGCCCTCGGTGCGATCGGTATCGCACTTGGTGCTCTGATTGCTGCTGCGGTGCCGCCGTCCCGTCGCGAAGACGAAATGCTCGGTGAGGCCAGCGACCGCATGACCGACCAGCTTCGTCATAAGGCGGAAGAGGGTTACCAGAAGGCCTCGGCCAAAGGCGAGGAAGTCGCGAATCGTGTAAAGCACGAGGTTAGCAATAGCGACAGTAATCGCTCGACCGGTTCGACCAGTTCAACCGGCTCGACTGGTACAACTGGTAGTACCTCTACAGGTATCTAACGCAGCGCCACGCTGAATCGAAGTCGTTCGATGACAGCGCTAGTTTCGCCGGTGCGGGCTTGAGTCCGCACCGGCGAAATTCGATAATGCGCCGCTCGGCGCCGGTGTAGCTCAGTAGGTAGAGCAGCGCATTCGTAATGCGAAGGTCGGGGGTTCGACTCCTCTCACCGGCACCAATGAAATCAAGGCTCACAGCGATGTGGGCCTTTTTCATTTTCCGAAGGGCGATCGCGCAGCGCGCTACGTTGGGTGGCTGTTTCAGAGGCTGAAAAAGCGGCTGTTCACCGAGCGCCTATTGGGAAAAGGATAAGACTTCTTGTCCGGAAGCCGGATAATAGCGATCAAATGTATCGCTCTGGTAATCCCGCATGGAAATCAAGGTTAATTTTCTCGACAACCTCAGGCTCGAAGCCAAGTTTGATGATTTCACGGTGGTCGCCGATCAACCGATTCGTTACAAGGGCGATGGTTCGGCACCGGGTCCGTTCGATTATTTTCTCGCTTCATCGGCGCTATGCGCAGCGTACTTCGTGAAGTTGTATTGCCAGACCCGCAGTATTCCGACCGAGAACATTCGATTGTCGCAGAACAATATTGTCGATCCGGATAATCGCTATAACCAGATATTCAAAATTCAGGTCGAGTTGCCTGCGGATATTTCCGATAAGGACCGCCAAGGAATCCTGCGTTCAATCGAGCGCTGTACCGTGAAGAAAGTGGTGCAGACGGGGCCGGAATTCGTCATCGAAGAAGTCGAGAGCCTTGACGCCGACGCTCAGGCGCTGCTGCTACCCGGCACGGGATCAGAAACGAGCACCTATATTGCCGGCAAAGACCTGCCGCTTGAGCAAACTATCGCCAATATGTCCGGGCTATTGGCTGATCTGGGCATGAAGATCGAAATCGCTTCGTGGCGCAATATCGTTCCGAATGTGTGGTCGCTGCATATTCGTGATGCCCATTCTCCGATGTGTTTTACCAACGGGAAGGGCGCCACGAAAGAAAGTGCGTTAGCGTCGGCGCTTGGCGAATTTATCGAACGACTTAATTGCAACTTCTTTTACAACGACCAGTTCTGGGGTGAGGACATCTCCAATGCAGAATTTGTCCATTACCCCAACGAACTTTGGTTCAAGCCTGGCCGTAAGGACGCATTGCCAAAAGAAATACTCGATGCGTACTGCCTGGACATCTATAACGCTGACGGCGATCTGCGCGGCTCGCACCTGTACGACACCAACTCTGGCAACGTGGAGCGAGGCATTTGCGCCTTGCCTTTCGTACGCCAATCGGACGGCGAAAAGGTTTATTTCCCATCCAATCTGATCGAGAACCTGTTTCTCAGCAATGGCATGAGTGCCGGCAACACGCTCGCTGAAGCCCAGGTGCAATGCCTGTCGGAAATCTTCGAGCGCGCCGTGAAGCGGGAGATTCTCGAAGGGGAAATGGCGCTGCCGGATGTTCCTCAAGACGTGCTCGCTAAATTCCCTGGCATCGTGGCCGGTATTCAGGGACTTGAAGAGCAAGGCTTCCCGGTGCTGGTAAAGGATGCCTCGCTGGGTGGGCAGTTTCCGGTGATGTGCGTGACCTTGATGAACCCGCGAACCGGCGGTGTATTCGCCTCCTTCGGTGCTCACCCCAGTTTCGAAGTCGCACTGGAGCGCAGCCTTACAGAGTTGTTGCAGGGGCGCAGTTTTGAAGGCTTGAACGACTTGCCTCAACCGACCTTCGAAAGCAACGCAGTGACCGAGCCGAACAACTTCGTCGAACATTTCATCGATTCGAGCGGTGTGGTGTCCTGGCGTTTCTTCAGTTCCAAGGCGGACTTCGATTTCGTTGAATGGGACTTCACGGCCGAGGGCGACGACGCCAACGCCAAGGAGGCCGCGACCTTGTTCGGCATCCTCGAGGAGATGGGGAAAGAAGTGTACATGGCGATCTACGAGGACCTCGGCGCAAAGGCCTGCCGCATCCTCGTCCCTGGCTATTCCGAGATCTACCCGGTGGAAGATCTGATCTGGGATAACACCAACAAAGCGCTACTGTTCCGGGCGGATATTCTGAATCTCCACAGCCTGGACGATGCCGGCCTGGAAGCACTTGTTGAGCGGCTGGAAGAAAGCGAGCTGGATGACTACACCGACATCACGACGCTGATCGGGATCGAGTTCGATGACAACACGGCCTGGGGGCAACTCACGATTCTCGAGCTGAAACTGTTGATCTGTCTTGCGCTGCAGCGATTCGAAGACGCCAAAGAGCTGGTGGAAGCCTTCCTTCAGTTCAACGACAACACCGTTGAGCGTGGCTTGTTTTACCAGGCGGTGAACGCCGTATTGGAAGTGGAGCTGGACGAGGATCTGCAGCTGGACGATTTCGAGATGAACTTCCGCAGAATGTTTGGCGATATTCGGATGGACGCGGTGATCGGCTCGCTCGACGGCAGCGTGCGCTTTTTTGGCTTGACGCCTACCAGCATCAAGCTTGAAGGGCTCGATCGCCACCTGCGGCTGATCGACAGCTACAAGAAGCTTCACGCGGCTCGAGGCGGGGCGCTGACCACGGCCCGCTAGTTGCGCTGTTGATCAAGCGGATGGCCACAAAAAAGCCCGCACTGCTGCGGGCTTTGTTGTTCAGATAACGCAGCTGATCGATCAGCTCGCAGCTACCGCTTCGGGCTTGCGCTGCTGGTTACTGCTCGTCTCACCCCGGGCGGGCGCTGCGTCATAGAGATTGACCATATGATCGAGGTTAGCCCGCACGCGGCCTTTCATGGCTTCAACGACCGCGCGTAGTTCGGCCCGTTGGTTATCGCCGAAGACGTTGATCAGGTTGGTGCCGATCTGGCTGATCTGCGGGACTTCTGCAAAGCCACACGACTGCTTCGGCACCCAGGTTTCCAGAAAGCTCGACAGCTTGATCACGCGCTGCGGCAGCAATGCGATTTGCGGAACAGCGTAGGCAAGCGCGGTGATCGCGCCGTGCAGGCTGGTGCCGCAATAGAGCTTGCTGGTGGCAATGCAGTGGATGATGTCATTGATGTTCCCACTATCGACACGGTACGCGCGCTCGTCGCCGAGCAGGCTGTGCAGCTTGTCGAGAGGATCGTCATCCGAGTGGCCTGGCGCTTTGCCGATGGTCAGCAATGCGATCTTGAGCCCGGTATTGACGTTGAGTTCGGTCAGTTGCTGAGCGATCGCCTCGATGCGCCGCTTGGCGTGATGATCGGAAATATGGAAGACGATATGGCCGGGCTCGCCCGAATCGACCTGCTGCGGGTAAATGTCGGATATGAGGATGGCGCTGTCCGGTACCAGGTTGTGCTCGACTCCGAGCTTGTCCAGCTCGGCCGATGTTTCCCGGTCACGCACGGACACGTAGGTGCAGTCCTTGAGGTTGCGCTTGATGGCGTCATGGATCAGCGGCTTCTTCCGGCTGATCTCGTTGCCACCCACGCTGTTGTACATCACCTTGTAGCCGGGCAGGTCGCGCTCACCCAGGACCAGTGGGATGTCAGAAGGAATCGAGGTGAACAGACGGCTCAGGCGAATGAACGCCTTGTGGCCCATCAGATAGGGGCTGGCCTTGATCGGGTAGTAGATCGCCTGCGGCGCGAGGTAGCCGATGATGCTTTCCCATTGCGCTGTGAGGCACTCGCCGCCCGCCACGATGAGCATCGTTTTCGGCTGCTGTCGGGTGGCCTCAAGCGCTTTTTTCAGCGGAACGGTGGGTAACGCCCCGTAGCTCGAGAGATTGGATTTCTTGGTCGCGGCAACTATTACCGAAAAGCGACCATCCGCTTCCAGGTAACGCTTGAGGACGATTGCGAAGAGCAGATCGCCATAGTTGTGCCGGTCATAGGCTCCGTAAGCGATTACGTTTATCCGGTCGGTCATGGCGTCGGACTCCTTTCGATATTCTTGAACTGCACGTAGAGCAGGGTGTTTTTGATCGCCAGCGCCACGGCGGTTGCGAAGCAGGCGCCGTTGACGCCGTAGCGCGGGATGAGGATCAGATTGAGGGCTACGTTGATCACGCAGGCCGCGATGTTGTTGTGAAGGTATCGGCGGTGATTGCCCGTCATGGTCATGAAGATGCCCAGAGGGCCTGCGGCCAGGACAAAGAAGTAGCCGACTGCAAGGACCAGCAATGGATAGACGCCTTGCTCGCGGTATTCGGGACCGAACACGGCAAGGATGTATTCGCGTAGCAGGCCGATGGCGAGCAGGATCATCAGTGCCAGCGCCAGCATGAAACGCGAATATTTGCGAACAATGGCGAATGCACCGGCGCGGTCGTCTTGTGCCCAGCGCTTGGAGATGTCCGGGGCGATGGTGCCGTTGATGATGAACAGCAGTGTGGTCGAGAGCGCTGCAATCTTGGCGGCGATGTAATAGATGCTGACTTCGCTGGCCGAGCGCAGCACGCCGAGCAACAACGTGTCGGACAGCTCGATGATGCTGTTCATGACGGCGATCAGCATCAGCGGTATGCAGAGAATGAGCATGGCTCGCCAGCCCAGCGCAGCCTCTGATCCTGACGGGGGCAGGCTGGTGCGGGCGCGCCAGATCGACCCGAGAATGGCCAGCGTGAAACTGAACGCGAAGCAGCCCACTACCGTCGTTAGGTCATTGCCGGTGATTGCCACCAGTAGAAGCGTCAGTGCAGGCTGAAACGCCGTCTGCCAGAACAGGCCTTCGCTGGTTTTGTGCTTGGCCTTCAAGGTTTCGCTGGCGATGCTCAGCAGTGACAGGCCAAGCGCAGTGACTGCGAACAGAACTGCCGCATGAACGAAATAGGCTTGTGTGGTCTCGGAGAAATACACCACTGCCAGACCTATCAGAAACGCCGGAATGTTCATCAGCGCTGCGAGTATCAGTGCACGGTCGAAATAGCTGCGCTGCTGCCCTTCGTGTAAGGATGAAATGTTCTTCAGGCAAGCGATGTCGAGGCCCAGTCGTGCGAGCAGCGACAGAAAGATGCCCAGCGCCACGCAAAAAAACACGGTACCGGCAAGCTCTGGCACGAGAAACCGCGCCAACAGAATATTCAGGCCGAGCGTAGCGCCGGCGCCGCTGCCTTTGGTCACTATGAGTCGAGCGTATTTGACGAGGTCGGCTTTCATTCCAGGCTGGGCTGCGTCCGTGGCATAGGCCGATTTCATTCAGTGCTCCTGCGGCCGCTGATCGCGACAAAAGCCATGGCTGGCGTCCGGGTTGCTGCTCCTGCCAAGCCAAACGCGCGGATTAAGCGATTTGTACCTGGCAGCTGTGCGTGCGCTTTCGGTCAGCGCTGGACCAAATTGGCGACTTCATCAAGAGCGTTGCGAGCGAAGAAAGTTCCTGCGCCACGCCTCAGTCGTGCTTAAGCCGGTGGGGCGCGTGCGATGCGAGCGGGCACTACATTGCGTCGCCCGTCACGTGGGCCGAACTCTTGCAGGCGGGGGTCGTCCCACGATTAACGGCTTCGGCTTTAATCACAGTGAACGGGGGAATGGCGATGCTGGATTTGCGTGGTATAGGCGGCTTCGAGCTGCTGAAACGCACCTTCAAGGAGTTCAGCAACGACGACATGACTACCTATGCGTCGGCCTTGGCGTACCGTGCCATTTTCTCGTTGTTTCCGTTTCTGCTGTTTCTGATCGCCCTGCTGGGTCTGCTAGATCTGCAAGAGTTTTTCACTTGGCTTCGTCAGCAGGCTTCGCTGGTGTTACCGCCCGACGCCCTTAGTCTCGTCAACCCTGTCATTGACGAGATGCAGGAGGAAAAAGGTGGCTTCCTTTCCTTCGGTATTCTCGTGGCATTGTGGTCGGCCTCAATCGGGGTTCGCTCGTTGATGAACGCGATGAACAAGGCCTATGACGTCGAGGAAGGGCGGCCAACCTGGAAGCTGATCCTCCTCTCGGTCGTGTACACCATCGGCCTGGCGCTGATTCTGCTGGCTACCGCGGCATTGATGATTGTCGGCCCACAAGTCATCGAGTGGTTGGCCGATCAGGTTGGCCTGAAGGACATCGTGGTCACCCTCTGGACCTGGCTGCGCTGGCCCGTTGTGGTGGTGCTGATGATGCTGGTGCTGGCGGTGATTTATTACGTCACGCCCGATGTCGAACAGGAGTTCCGCTTCATCACTCCAGGCTCGGTACTAGCTGTGATTGTCTGGATTGCCGCCTCCATCGCCTTTGGCTTGTATGTACAGAACTTCGGTAACTACGACGCGACCTACGGCAGTATCGGGGCGGTCATCGTGTTATTGCTGTACTTCTACATATCGGCAGCGGTGCTGCTCTTCGGTGCCGAGATGAATGCCGTAATCGAACATGCCTCCGCAGAGGGTAAATCTGAGGGCGACAAGCGTGTCGACGGCTAGCGGCGGATAACGCCGGTGCGCCGGCGAACAACTGTCAGGGGCGGTGGTCCATTGATTTCATTGCAGAATCTTTCGAGCGGTGGTCTCGCTGTACACCGCCAAAGAGCGGCAGATTACGGCTGACGGGCCCGGCTCCGAAGGTTTTGCATCGAGACCTAATGGAGATGCTCCACCTTGCACATTGCCGACATGACCATGTTCTACGCCCCCGCCAGTGGCGGTGTGCGTACTTATCTCGAGGCCAAGCACCGCCGGCTGCAGCAGTATGCGGGCGTCCGCCACAGCATCCTCGTGCCGGGTGAGCGCTATAGCCACAATGCCGGCATCTATCAGATACCTGCGCCTGCACTGCCTTTTGGCAGGGGCTATCGGTTTCCTGTACGGCGCGCTCCCTGGCGGAATCAATTGCGCTCCCTTCGTCCCGACGTGATCGAAGTAGGGGACCCCTATATGACTGCCTGGGCGGCTCTGGACGCCGGGCGACGCCTGGACGTGCCGGTGATCGGCTTCTACCACTCGGATCTTCCTTTGTTAGTGAGTAACCGCATCGGCGGGTGGCTGGGCACTAACATGAATGGCTATGTGTCGCGGCTGTACAGCAGCTTCGACCGGGTGCTGGCGCCAAGCCAGGTAATGGCGCAAAAGCTGACGTCGCTCGGGGTCGAGAACGTCTATGTGCAGCCGTTGGGCGTGGATCTGGACACCTTTCGGCCAAGCCTGCGCGATCCGCAAGTGCGCCGCGAACTGGGCCTTGCTGACGATACTCGGTTGATGATCTTTGCTGGGCGCGGGTCTCGCGAAAAGAACCTCGATGTTCTGCTGGAGACCGCACGCCGGCTGGGTGACCCCTACCACCTGCTGCTGGTCGGTTCCGGCATGCCCCATCGCGTGCCGCCCAACGTGTCGGTGATCGATCGTTTTTGCCCGGCGGCGGACGTAGCGCGCTACATGGCCAGCAGTGACGTGCTGCTGCACGCCGGAAATCAGGAGACTTTCGGTCTGGTGGCGCTCGAAGCCATGGCCAGTGGGATACCCGTGATTGCGGCACGCGCCGGCGCCCTGCCAGAACTGGTGCCCTTCCATACCGGTCGGCTATGTCGCCCTTTGGACGCTCCAGCGATGGCGCAGACCGTCCGGGAGTTATTCGAGGACGACCCACGTCTGCTGGGGATGCAGGCCCGTCAGCATGTCGAGGCGCATCACGCATGGGATGCGGTGGTAGCCGGATTGTTGGCGCATTATCACGCCGTGTTGGGCACCGCTGAATTGCCGGTTGCCGTGCATGGCTGAGCGCAGCCTGATGCTGGTGCTGCATGACGTGGCGCCCGAGACCTGGCCCGATTACCGTCCCTTCGTCGAAGCGGTCGACGCGCTGGGTCAGATACCGATCTGCTGGCTTGTGGTGCCGGATTTTCACCGTCGCAACCGGCTCGACGATCATGTTGATTTTCGACGCCTGCTGGACGGGCGGCTTGCACGTGGCGATGAGCTCATCCTGCATGGTTTCTACCACGCAGATGAAGCCCCCTCGCCACGCACGCCACGAGACTGGTTTATGCGCCGCGTCTTTACCCATGAAGGCGAGTTCTACCCGCTCAGTTGCGAGGAGTCCGCCAGGCGCTTGCAGCGCGGTATTGAGCTGTTTCAGCGCCACCAGTGGCCCCTTCATGGTTTCGTGGCCCCTGCCTGGCTGTTGGGGCCGGGTGCTCGGCAAGCCTTGGCGGCAACCGGTCTGACCTATACCAGCGACCCAGGCCACTTCTACTTGTTGCCCGACTATCAAACCGTTGACGCGCCGGGGCTGGTCTGGAGTGCTCGAAGCGCTTGGCGCCGCGGCATGTCGCGGCTGATCAGCGAGCAGATGTTCAAGCGGCACCAGCAATCGCCGGTGTTGCGGCTCGGGTTGCATCCGGTGGACATGCGGCATGGGTTCTCGCGGCAATACTGGCTGGACCTGCTGACTCGGCTTTTGGCGGACGGGCGCAAGCCGGTGACAAAGATTGACTGGCTTGATCGACACATACTGGCCTCGAGCGCCGCGGCATGAATCGTCGCTGGTGGTTGCTCGCTGGCGCTTTAGTAGTGGCGGCACTGGTGCCGATTCTGCTCGGCGGCAGCGGTTTGTTCGAGCGGTTGCGCAGCTTTCCACCGGGGTTGCTGTTGCTGATGCTGGGCATGATCGTTGTTGGCTGGTACTTGAACGCGCTACGGCTGCGGCTGCTTGTCGGCCGTCGACGCCTGGGCCAGCACCGAGCGGTGGGCATCGTGATCGCCACGGAATTTGCCATCTGTGCCACGCCCGGCGGCGCGGGTGGCCCGTTGACCATGATGGCGTTGCTGCTGCGCCATGGCGTGCCGCCCGCCAAGGGCACCGCGACCTATGCCGTCGAGCAGCTCACCGATCTGCTGTTTTTTGCCTGTGCGCTGGTGGGTGTGCTCATCTATGCGGTCACCCAATCGCTGAATACCTATATCGCCAGTTTATTGGGCGTCAGTGCGGCATTGCTGATCGGCCTGATGGTGCTGCTGGCGTTGCTCGGGCGCTTTCACCGGCAGGTATTTATACTCAATGGCTGGTTGATCAGCCGGCTCGGTGTGAAGGGCGCTCGACAGCGCAGCTGGGCCAAGAAGGCACTGAGTTTTCGCAATGCCGTGCTTGAGTGTTTCAGATTGCCGCTTTCGATCCTGCTAAGCGTATTCGTTCTGACGACGTTGCATTGGTTGCTGCGCTATAGCGTGCTCTATCTCACCTTGCTGGGCCTGGACAAATCCCTGGCCTGGGCCTGGACGTTTATCGTGCAGATGTTGGCCTTGACGGCTGGGCAGCTGAGCCTGCTACCGGGCGGTGCGGGCAGCGCCGAACTTGCTTCCGCAGCCTTGCTTGCGCCGTTCGTGGGGAAGTCGACGGCCGCGGCGGCGATCCTGATCTGGCGATTTGTGACCTACTACTTCTATCTGATCGCTGGCGCGCCGCTGTTTCTACATCTTGCGGGCCGGCCGTTAATGGATCGCCTGGCCAAAGCACGCAATGATTGATGACCCTGCCGAACCGTTCCTCGGGAAAACGAAACTATTGTCGGAGCGGCTCTGTCAACTGAACGTACCCAAGCAGAGAGGAACGCGCCATGAGCAGTACCGGAGATAAAATGAAAGGCAACCTCAACGAAGCCGCGGGCAAGGCCAAGCAGGGTCTGGGCGAGGCGACTGATAACGAGCGCATGAAAGGCGAAGGCCAGCGTCAGGAAGTCAAAGGCGACGCTCAGCAAGTCAAGGGCGAAGCCAAAGACACAGTGAAGAAGGGCGTTGATCGCGCCTGACCGCTGAGCCAAGAAAAAAGCCCGCATCGCGGGCTTTTTTCGTTTCTGGCGCTTAGCGCTCCAGATACTGCAGTTTGTCCTTCACGCCGTCCCACTCTTCGGCATCGGGCAGCGAGTCCTTCTTCTCGGTAATGTTCGGCCAAACTTCCGCCAGATCGGCGTTCAGCTGGGTGTATTCCTGCTGATCATCCGGCACTTCATCCTCGGAGAAAATCGCCTGGGCAGGGCACTCCGGCTCACAAAGCGCGCAATCGATGCACTCGTCGGGATGAATGACCAGGAAGTTCGGGCCTTCGTAGAAGCAGTCCACCGGACAGACTTCCACACAGTCGGTGTATTTGCACTTGATGCAGTTGTCGGTGACGACGAAGGTCATTTCTAGCTATCTCCTCGGGCGTGTCAGGTGGCGTTGCAATGACGCCCCCGTTCGGCAGGACTATGGCGACACCAGGCAAATGCCGCCTATATCCAAAAATGCGCGCGATTCTATCAGCTTTTAGCAGCCGTCAAACACGCGCTTTCAGGTTGTATAGCAGGTCCAGCGCCTGGCGCGGGCTCATATCATCGGGATTGATCCGCACCAATTCTTCGACCACCGGATGGGGCAGGCTGGCGAAGAGGTCATTCTGCATGGGTGGGGCAGGCTGGCCGGGCGCCATTTTCGGCGTTTCGTGAGGCAGACTGGTAGTTTCCAGCCGCGACAGATGGTCACGTGCGCGTTGGATCACCTCACCTGGCACGCCAGCCAGTTGTGCCACGGCCAAGCCATAGCTCTGGCTTGCCGGACCTGGCAGGACGTGGTGAAGGAAGACGATGCGATCATTGTGCTCGGTGGCCGACAGGTGCACGTTGGCCACCGCTGGCTGGCTTTCCGGAAGCACGGTGAGCTCGAAGTAATGCGTCGCGAACAAGGTGTAGGCGCGCAGCTTGGCAAGGTGCTCGGCAGCCGCCCAGGCCAGCGACAAGCCATCGAATGTGCTGGTGCCTCGACCGACTTCGTCCATCAGCACCAGACTGCGGTCGCTGGCATTGTGCAGAATATTAGCGGTCTCGCTCATTTCCACCATGAAGGTCGAGCGGCCGCCGGCCAGGTCGTCCGAAGAGCCGATGCGGGTGAAGATGCGGTCGACCAGGGACAGCTCGCAGGCCTTCGCCGGAACGAAACTGCCGATCTGCGCCAGCAGGACGATCAGCGCGGTCTGACGCATGTAGGTCGACTTACCGCCCATGTTAGGACCGGTGATGACCAGCATGCGGGTGTCGTCATCAAGGTTGAGATCGTTGGCGACGAACGGCGTCTGCAGGACCTGCTCGACGACCGGATGACGGCCTTGCTCGATCTGCAGGCAGGGGTGCTCGACGAAACGTGGGCGGTTGAGATCAAGCGTCAGTGCCCGTTCGGCCAGGTTGCTCAGCACGTCGAGTTCGGCCAGCGCTGCAGCACTGTCCTGCAGTGGCGCGAGATGACCAATGAGGCGTTCCAGCAATTCGTCGTAGAGCTGCTTTTCCCGAGCCAATGCGCGGCTCTTGGCAGACAGCGCCTTGTCTTCGAATTCTTTCAGTTCGGGCGTGATAAAGCGTTCGGCCCCCTTGAGTGTCTGCCGGCGAATGTAATCGGCTGGGGCCGATTCGGCCTGTTTGCTTGGCAGCTCAATGAAATACCCGTGCACGCGGTTATAGCCAACTTTCAGATTAGCCAACCCGGTACGGGCCTTCTCGCGGGTTTCCAGGTCCATCAGGTATTGGCCGGCGTTCTCCGACAGCGATTGCAACTCGTCCAGCTCGGCGTCATAGCCTGTTTTCAGGACGCCACCCTCACGGATCACGGCCGGTGGATTATCGATGACGGCTTTAGCCAGCAAGGCAGCCAGCTCGGGATAAGTCCGAATGGTGGCTGCCAGCTCGATCAGATGCGGCGCCACCAGCTCCTGCATGCCTTCCTGCAACTGGGGCAGTGCCGCGAGCGCGTCGCGCAGGCGCGCCAGATCGCGGGGACGCGCGTTGCGCAGGCCGATCCGCGCGAGGATGCGCTCGAGGTCGCCGATCTCCTTCAGCTGCGGCTGGATCTGTTCAAACCGATAGTGCTCGAGCAGGCAGGTGATCGAGTCCTGGCGGGCCTCGAGCACGCGTCGATCACGCAGCGGACGATTCAGCCAGCGGCTGAGCAGGCGGCTGCCCATGGCGGTCTGGCAGCGGTCGACCACTGATTGCAGGGTGTTTTCCCGTCCCCCGCCGAGATTGATGTCCAGTTCCAGATTGCGCCGGGTCGCCCCGTCGAGAATCACTGTCTCGTCGAGGCGTTCGTGACGAAGGCTGCGCAAATGATGCAGAGCGGTACGCTGAGTTTCCTTGGCGTAGGTCAGGAGGCAACCCGCGGCGCCGATGGCCAGCGTCAGCTGCTCGCAGCCGAAGCCTTTCAGGTCCTGAGTGCCGAACTGCTGGCAGAGGCCCTTGAAGCCGCTGTCACGGTCGAAATCCCAAGGCGCGCGACGGCGCACACCGCGGCGTTTCTCCACCGGCAGATTTGCCGGCCAATCGTCCGGGATCATCAGCTCGGCCGGGTTGAGACGTTCGACTTCAGCCAGGAGCGTTTCCCAGCCGCCGAACTCCTGCACGCTGAACCGGCCGCTGGTGATGTCCAGGACCGACAGGCCGAACAGCTTTTCATCGCCGACCACCGCCGCAAGCAGGTTGTCGCGGTGCTCGTCGAGTAACGCTTCATCACTCACCGTGCCGGGGGTGATGATCCGCACCACCTGTCGTTCCACCGGGCCCTTGCTGGTGGCCGGATCGCCAATCTGCTCGCAGATCACCACGGACTCGCCAAGCTTCACCAAACGGCTGAGATAGCCCTCGGCCGAGTGAAACGGAATGCCAGCCATAGGGATCGCATTGCCACCGGACTGGCCACGCGCGGTCAGGGTAATGTCCAGCAGCTTGGCCGCTTTCTTGGCGTCGTCGTAGAACAGCTCGTAAAAGTCGCCCATGCGGTAGAACATCAGCTGATCAGGGTGCTCGCGTTTGAGCTTCCAGTACTGCTGCATCATGGGCGTGTGATGGGACAGGTCTTGTGACATATAGCTCGACTTGGGGCGATGTGCAGGTAACAGCGCGGGCGCGGCTCGATCCCGTTCAGGTATCGGCCACCGTTGGTGGCACTGTGTGCAGGATGAAATAAACCGGGAAGGTTATCATGGCCTGCATGTATGCGACGGGCCAACCTGCCGAGCCGATACCTGGGATGCCCCGCATGGGTTTGATTGCTTTGGAAGTGCTATGTCTGCTCTAGAACAGGCGTCGAACGCATCGGCGAATCTACTTCTCGTTACGTTGGTCAACGTCATCGTCGTTGCGGTAGTCGTGGCGATTCACTACGAGTTTCTGTCGCGCCTATCTGCAAGCAGGGCAAGCCCACATTTCCATCATCGCGTTGGGATAGTGTTTGGTGTGTTTGGCGCATTGACCGCGCACGCGGTGGAGGTCTGGGTGTTCGCCTTTGCCTACTACCTCATGCACCACGCGACTGGCTGGGGGACGCTGGCCGGCGAGTTCAGCGGCAGCCTGCTGGACTGTGCCTATTTCTCTTTCACGACCTTCACGACCGTCGGTTTCGGGGATATCCACCCCGTCGGCGCCATTCGATTTCTGACGGGCATCGAGGCGTTGACGGGCTTGGTTTTGATCACCTGGACCGCCTCGTTTCTGTTTCTTGAAATGCAGCGCCACTGGACCGTTCGGTGATGGCATTCATCAGGCTGTGTCTGGCGACGTGTGGCTGACCCTCAGAAACGTGCGCTGCTAAGGTAGCGTTTGATATCGATATAAGGAGCCTTCATGTCCGCCTTGACCGAACTTGCGGCCCAGCTAGGCCACGCGCTCCAGCAAAAGTCGGCGCAAGTAACCACCGCCGAATCTTGCACAGGGGGAGGTATTGCCGAGGCCATTACCCGCATTGCTGGCTGCTCGGCCTGGTTCGAGGCTGGTTTTGTCACCTACTCGAACCGTCAGAAAACGCGTCAGCTGCAGGTGCCGGAACATCTGTTTTCCGAAGTGGGCGCAGTGAGTCGTGAGGTTGTAGAAGCGATGGTCTGCGGCGCACAGGTCGCCAGCGGAGCGCGCTACGCCGTTGCCGTCAGCGGCGTAGCAGGGCCGGGCGGTGGATCGCCGGATAAGCCGGTCGGTACGGTTTGGTTGGCCTGGGGGGGCGAGGGTGAGCGGTTTGCAAGACGCTTCCAGTTTGACGGCAACCGACAGTCTGTTCGTGAGCAGAGTGTGGAGGCTGCGCTCGTCGGATTGATCCGCCTAGTGGCCGGAGAAAATCCCATTGAGGGCTAGGCGCTCGTTTTTGCCTATGCTCTAATACTGTCTACTTATACAGTTGTCGTGGCCTCTGGCCCTCTTGATCAAGTGAGGATTGTAATGGACGAGAACAAGAAGCGCGCCTTGGCTGCCGCCTTGGGCCAGATCGAAAAGCAGTTCGGTAAAGGCGCGGTCATGCGCATGGGCGATCATGATCGCCAGGCGATCCCGGCCATTTCCACTGGCTCGCTGGGCCTGGACATCGCGCTCGGCATTGGCGGTCTGCCTAAAGGTCGGATCGTCGAGATCTACGGTCCAGAATCTTCCGGTAAGACCACCATGACGCTTTCCGTCATTGCTGAGGCTCAGAAGGCCGGCGCCACTTGCGCCTTCGTCGACGCCGAACATGCGCTGGATCCCGATTACGCTGGCAAGCTTGGCGTCAATGTAGACGACCTGCTGGTTTCACAGCCCGATACCGGCGAACAGGCTTTGGAAATCGCCGACATGCTGGTGCGCTCCAACGCGGTCGACGTGATCATTGTCGACTCCGTAGCGGCTCTGGTTCCCAAGGCGGAAATCGAAGGCGAGATGGGCGATACCCACGTCGGTCTGCAGGCTCGTCTGATGTCTCAGGCGCTGCGCAAGATCACCGGTAACATCAAGAACGCCAACTGCCTGGTTATCTTCATTAACCAGATCCGCATGAAGATCGGTGTGATGTTCGGCAGCCCGGAAACCACCACCGGCGGTAACGCATTGAAGTTCTATGCATCGGTTCGTCTCGACATCCGCCGTACCGGCGCGGTGAAGGAAGGCGACGAAGTGGTCGGCAGTGAAACGCGCGTCAAGGTCGTCAAGAACAAGGTGGCGCCACCGTTCCGTCAGGCCGAGTTCCAGATTCTTTACGGCAAGGGCATCTACCGCAATGGCGAGGTCATCGACCTCGGCGTTCAGCAGGGACTGGTCGAGAAGTCTGGTGCCTGGTATGCCTACAAAGGCAACAAGATCGGTCAGGGCAAGGCCAACGCTGCTAAATACCTGGAAGAGAATCCAGAGATCGGTCGCGAGATCGAACAGCAGATTCGTGACAAGTTGCTGGTGGTTTCTCCGAGCAGCAAGGCCAATCCGGTCGTTGAAGACCTGGCCGAAGCTGACCTCTAAGCAGCATGCCGGTCGTGCTCGACAGCCCTGCCGCCGTGCGGCGGGCCGCTATGGATTTACTGGCCCGGCGCGAGCACGGACGTATGGAGCTGAGTCGCAAGTTGCGTTCGCGTGGTGCCCCGCCTGATCTCATCGAGCCAGCCCTGGAAAAACTGGCTGATGAGGGGCTGCTCAGCGAGGCTCGCTATCTGGAAAGTTTTGTGCGCATGCGTGCTAATGCGGGTTACGGCCCGTTGCGCATACGTGAGGAACTGACCCAGCGAGGCCTCCCGCGGGAGGAAATCGAGCAGGCGTTACGTGACAGTGGCTTCGACTGGAATGAGCAGTTGCGCGAAGTCTGGTTGCGAAAGTTCGGTGAGTTACCGGGCAATCAGCGTGAAAGGGCCCGCCAGGGCCGCTTTTTGAGCTACCGAGGTTATCCCCTGGATTCGATTGGTCGCCTTCTGCGGGGCGCTTCGTTCGATTGATCCGGATTGGATAGTGGCCGTTTTGCTGCTGGTCGAGATCGCGTCACTAACTGAGCTCGCACTACTTCAATCTTCAGCGCTCAGCGGCGAAGCCCAGTGTTCCTTTGCATTGATAAAGTCGGTCAGCTCCCGTAGCCGGCCATGATCCCTTCCGTTAAATACGAAGCTCAGCCTGGGTAACGGCTGCAGTTCCGGCTCGTCCAATTCCATTTCACAGCACGCTTGCTGCTCGAAGCGGCCTTTGAGACAAAGGTCGGCAAAATGTTCGTTCATGTAGGACATGGCGGAATCGGTCAGCACATGATTCATGCGCATGACGAAGCGGTCTTGCAGCCATCGGCTCGAGTGGAAGTTGCTGTAGAAGTGATCGATCTCAGCAGCAGCGTCTTCGGCATTGTCTACCAAGCGCATCAGTCGCATATCGGTTGGAAGGATGTAACGGTTGCCTTCAAGCTGACGGCGCATGAAATTCAGCGCGTCTTTCCAGAATGTGCCGCCGGGCTCATCCAGCAGCACAATCGGCACCAGTGGGCTTTTGCCCGTCTGGACCAGCGTGAGTACTTCCAGGGTCTCGTCCAGTGTGCCGAAACCACCGGGACAGAGCACCAGCGCATCGGCCTCTTTGATAAAGAACAGCTTGCGCACGAAGAAGAAGTGAAAAGACAGCAGGTGGTCGGTGCCATCTACCGTCGGATTAGCATGCTGCTCGAAGGGTAGGGTGATGTTCAGGCCAAGGCTGTTATCCATGCCTGCGCCTTCATGGGCAGCCGACATGATGCCGCCACCGGCACCGGTAATAACCATCAGGTCGTAGCGTGCAAGCGTCTCGCCGAGCTCGCGGGCGAGCGCGTACAACGGATGTTCGATGGGCGTTCTCGCCGAGCCGAAAACGGTCACTTTACGGCGACGCTTGAACTGATCGAGGCGGCTGAAGGCGTGCTCCATTTCACGCATGGTTTGTAGCAGAATCTTGGCATCCCAGCGACTTCGGTCGGCTTGAGCCATGCGCATGACGGTAACCAGCATTTCCCGATACAGGGGCAGGTTCTGGCTGCTGGATGGAACTACGAGTGCAACCAGTTCATCGATTTTCTTCGATAGCTCGGCACCACTGGTTTTGAAATGTCGCGACAGGTAATCGTCCGATTCGAAAGGCATACAAGGTCTCCCTGTGGAAGCTGGGGCGCTGCTCATCCGCCAGGCGCGAGAACCGTATCTCGCCCTGTGGTCTGAGTCAGTCCAGACAGCCGCCGAAAACAATCTGGATGATGATATGTCGGCATTTGGCGTTGGTGACGCACTTGTTTCATGCCTAACAGTAGCTCAGCGCGAAGATGTCGAACGTCGGTTCTATCGCTCGGTTAACAGCCACGATCATCGCGCGTGCAGCTTATGTCTGGGGCATCAGTTCCGGCCATCAGAGTGCGATGCGATCCCCCGGTTCCGGAATGCGGGCTTGCCAATCGAGGCGAGCACGCAGGGCCTCCTGCAATGTACGCATCTTGTCCAGCTCCCCGTGGACTAGATACAGCTCAGGGCGCGACTTGAAGTGGCTAGCCCATTCGATCAGCTGCGATTGCCCCGCATGCGCGGAGAAACCGCCCAACGTATGGACCTGGGCGTTCACCGCTATGCGCTGATGCATCAGCTTGACGGTTTTCGCTCCATCGACGATGGCGCGACCAAGTGTGCCGCTCGCCTGGAAGCCTGGGATGACTAAATGGCATTCCTTACGCCAGAGGTTGTGCTTGAAGTGATGAAGAATGCGCCCACCATTGCACATGCCGCTGCCGGCGATAATGATCGCGCCACTTTTGAAACGGTTGATGGCCATCGATTCTTCAGGGGTTGGCGTCGCCCTGAATATCGGCAGCCATGTCTCGATACGCTGCCGGTTACTATCGGGTGCTGCGCCTGGTTCTATGTCCAGCTGCTCCTGGAAAAGTGAGTAGATTGCGTTTGCGCCGATGGCCATCGGGCTGTCCAGAAAGACCACTTGCTGAGGCACTCGGCCTTGGTGGTACAGAAGGCCGAGGTAATAGATCAGATCTTGCGTGCGGCCAACGGCGAAGGACGGCATGAGTACGTTGCCACCATCACGGTGGGCTTGCTGAAGGATCTCGGCCAGTTCTTCGATGGTTGCCTGATGATCGCGGTGGTCGCGATCCCCATAGGTGGACTCCATCAGTACTACGTCGGCTTCGCGCAGTGGCGTCGGCGCGTGCATCAGGGGCGAGCAGGCATTGCCGAGGTCCCCGGAAAATACCAGGCGGCGGGTGGCGCCAAAGTCGGTGACGTCGACTTGAACGATGGCTGAGCCAAGGATGTGTCCTGCATCAAAGAAGGTCACGGAGACCCCCGGTGCGGCTTCGAAGACGTCGCCATAGGCGTGAGGCTGTCGTTGCGCAAGCATGCGTTCGGTGTCGACCCGTGTGTAGAGCGGCTTGATAGCCGGCTTGCCCAGACGCGCGCGCCAACGGTTTTCCCACTCGGCGTCCTTTTCCTGGATGTTCGCCGAGTCGAGCAGCATCAGCTCGACCAGCTTCCCGGTCGCTTCGGTGACATGAATCGACCCTTTGAATCCTGCTGCCACGAGCTTCGGTAACAAGCCGCTATGGTCGATGTGTGCGTGTGACAGCACCACGGCATTCAGGGTCTGCGGGTCGAAGCTAAAACCTGCACGGTTGCCGGCCTCCTCTTCGCGCCGACCTTGGCGCATGCCGCAGTCGAGAAGGACGCGAACGCCATCATGGGTTTCGATCAGATAACAGGATCCAGTGACCTGTTGGATGGCGCCGAGAAAGCTGAGCAAAGCCATGAGAACCTCCTGTTTGTACAGTTGCGCCCAGCATGCCCGCTATGCCGGCAGCTCATCTTGATGCATATCAGAGAGAGCCCGCTAGACGCTGACTAGACTATCGCCAATGCCCACCAACGGAGTGCCTCATGAATCAGCTACTGCCCAGTCTTGACGAGCTGGACCATCATGCGGAGATCCAGCCGGAGTTCGCTCGCTGGCGAACCGGGTACGGACCCTTTGAACATGCTTTGGAAACCCAGGCTGCCGTGTTTCGCCTGGCCCATCAGCTGGTACAGGCCGAGTTGCAGCCGGATCTGGCAAGTGTGTATCGGCTGTTGCAGGCGATCGACCGGATCGGTTCGGCTGGCCTGTGGCTGGTTGTACACATGACCTATGCGCGTCGCGTTCGGCTGGAC
Source organism: Pseudomonas sp. 9Ag (assembly GCF_902506445.1). Lineage (NCBI taxonomy): Bacteria > Pseudomonadati > Pseudomonadota > Gammaproteobacteria > Pseudomonadales > Pseudomonadaceae > Pseudomonas > Pseudomonas sp. 9Ag. Next base: position 3,094,914 of record NZ_LR733836.1, on the reverse strand, counting down.
GGCTCTGAACTCAGCGCCGAGGACTTCAAGGTTGCGCCAGAAGGGCATACCGGCGGTTCTCTTAATATGGTGCCTGCCTACGCCGGTTATCTAGGACTGAACGCCCTGACCGGCAGTACACGTGCTTGGTTGATGGGGCAGGGCCACTGCGTTGCAGCGATCGAAGCGCTGAATCTGCTTACCGACAATCTGCACCCCGAACAGAAGCAAGCCTACGGCGATGGCGAGGCGGGCATCAATCGGCTCCTCGAAGACTTCTACGGCTACCATCAGGCGGCGGATGGCAGCCCCTCAGCGCCTCTCGGCAGCCATGTCAATGCACACACTGGGGGCGGTGTCGCCGAAGGCGGATACCTTGGCTTCGCCGAGCTGCAATATGCCCACATGCCACTGCCTGGCGAGACGCTGGTGGCCTTTCTATCCGATGGTGCAGCAGAGGAGCAGCGCGGCAGCGACTGGATTCCGCGCTGGTGGCGTGCCGAGGATTGCGGTGTAGCGCTGCCCATCATGATCGCCAATGGTCGGCGTATCGAACAACGGACCCAGCTTGGCACTCACGAGGGGCTTGAGGGGTTTCGCCAGCATCTTAGCCGTTGTGGCTTTGACCCTATTCCGTTCGATGGGCGTGACCCGGCTGCTTTCGTCTGCGCCCTGTTGGAGATGGAGCAGCGCCTGGTTCGGCGTGTCGAGGAAAAATCCCGCGGTCTGCTGCGCTATCCGCTGCCGATCCCCTACGGAATAGCCGAGACGATCAAGGGATTCGGCTTCTATGGTGCAGGCCGCAATGCAGCGCATAACCTGCCGCTGCCGGGCAACCCGAGCGTCGATGACGCTTCGCGTGAGTTGTTCAATACTCATGCCGCCCCGCTTTTCGTTCCCTGGGATGAGCTTGAGCAAGCTCGCCAGCTGGTTGCGCAGTCCCGCCATGCGCGCCCTGCCGAGCGCGACAACGTCCTCGCGACCAGGCGGCCCAATGCTCCGGTCATGCCGCCGCTCCGGTATCACGATCACGCCTGTTCCCCGATGGCAGCGGTAGATGATTTCTTTGTCGAACTCACCCGTGCCAATCCGTCACTGCGCCCCCGTGTGGGTAACCCCGATGAACTGGCCAGCAATCGCTTGGGCGGCGTACTCATAGCTATGAAGCACCGCGTGGTCGATCCTGAGGGAGAGCTGGAGGCGGTGGACGGAAAGATCATCACGGCACTGAATGAAGAGGCCGTGGTTTCCGCCTGTCTTGCCAACCAGGGCGGCCTGAACCTGGTTGCCAGTTATGAGGCGTTCTGCGTGAAGATGCTCGGCGCGGTACGCCAAACCCTGATTTTCTCCCGTCAGCAGAAGGAGGTTGGGCGGCCAGCCGGTTGGCTTGGCTGGCCCATCATCGCCACGTCTCACACCTGGGAAAATGGCAAGAACCAGCAGTCGCACCAGGACACCACTTTTTGCGAGGCCTTGCTGAGCGAAATGAGCGACATGGCGAGAGTTTTGTTCCCGGCAGACCACAACAGCGCCATGGCACTGCTGCCTTCGATCTACCAGACCCGCGGTGCGCTGGCTTGCCTGGTCATGCCCAAGCGAGAGCGGCCAGCTATTTTCAATCAGGCGCAGGCCGAGCAGCTTGCCCGTGACGGCGCGATTATCGTTGACGAGCAGAAGGGTGATAACCCCATCCTTCTGATTGCCAATGGCAGCTATCAGTTGACTGAAATGCAACGTGCCACTCAGCGCCTCAAAGAAGCGCGTGTCAGCTATCGTCTGGTGTATCTGCAGGAGCCGGGTCGCTTCCGCGCACCGCGGGATCGTTGGGAGATCGAGGCGCTTGCGGCCGAGGGTGTAACCGAGCGCCTGTTTCCCGAACAGATGGAGATGAGGGTGCTGCTCACTCACATGCGGCCCGAAGTGGCGCGTGGTCATCTCTGGCCGATTTTGCCGGACGTGCGACGAAATTCGGTTCTGGGCTATCGCAATCGTGGTGGCACGCTGGACGAGGGCGGTATGCAATTCGCCAACCGGGCGAGCTGGGCGAATGTATTGGCCGCCTGCGCACGTTTGCTCGATATACCGCGAACCGCACTGCTCAAGCCAGATGAGGCGGCTGCGGTCGCGGGCAAGGGCGATCCGCGCGTGCTGCGCTAGTCAGACCTGTCAAAGGGCAGCGCCGATGCTGCCCTTGGCGTGTTGCCGGCTTCAGCAATCGCTGGAGCGATAGCGTTCCGTGGTGATCGGTTTCTTGCTCTGGTACTCACTGAACTCGAAGCGCAACACTGCGCCCTGGCTCATCAGCTGACGCAGGCCCTCGTTGTTGCAAACGCTGGCGGCCAGTTGGGTGCGGACTTGCTTGGGGTTGTCTCGCATCTGCGCGGCGTGGCGCGGTTGAACGCTCAAATGGTTGACCAGCTCGTTTCCGTCGACGCTGTAGCCCTCGTCGAGCAGGTCGGAGTTGATCGCACGTGGAGTGCCTACACTGCTTTCACGGGCGACTTTTTCCAGCAATTGGCTGAGCGCCTGGTCCTGTGCGGATGCGGTGTGGGCGAAGGGCAGGGCGAGGCAAAGCGTTAAAAGTGTGGTCAGACGGCGCATGGTGATCTCCTGATGACTGCCGTCGTTCGACCGGTGTCGGTCCTCACGGTTCAGCGCTGCCATGGTTTGGGGGCGGCTGTTAAACTCCGCTCCCCCTCTGTTGATCGAACAATCATGACTCACGCCGTCGTCCGCCTTCGCGATGCTCGCCTGGCGCGTAGCGCCAAACCGTTCATTGCCCGCGGTTCGCGCTCGCCGCGGTGTGCCCGCTGCCGAGTTGCCTTCAGCCATTGCCTGTGTGACTGGCTGCCATCGGTGACGACCAATAGCGCGGTCTGCCTGATCATGCACGATATCGAGCCGCTGAAACCGAGCAATACCGGTTGGCTGATTGCCGATATCGTGGCTGAAACCTATGCCTTCACCTGGCAACGAACCGGTGTAGACGCTGCGCTGCTAGAGCTGCTGGCCGATGCCCGCTATCAGCCCCTGGTGGTCTTTCCGGGTGAGTACGCGCAACCAGATCGGGTGGTTACGGAGCTTGTGGTCACACCGGGGAAGCGCCCGCTGTTCATCCTGCTGGATGCGACGTGGACCGAAGCGCGCAAGATGTTTCGTAAAAGCCCCTATCTGAATCATCTGCCAGTGCTGAGCTTGCAGGCCGACGTACTGTCACGTTATCGCCTGCGCCGCTCGACCCGCAGCGAACACCTGTGCACCGCGGAGGTCGCTGCGTTGTGCTTGGGCTTGGCTGGAGATGACCAAGGCTCCGCGGCGCTGGATACCTGGCTCGATGCGTTCACTGATCATTACCTAGGTGCCAAATATCACCGCGCACCAGACCCCGAGGATGCCACTCATCGAGCGCTGGCTGCCCTTAGCCAGCGCTGATATTGGCCTGTGGGTCAGTGCCTGGCCACCTGTGGGATTTCGGTAGCAGCCGGCACGGGTACATCCTTGCGCGGCCAGAGTTGGGCGGCGAGCATGCCAACGAACATCAGCGCACAACCAAAATAACCGCGCGGACTTAGGCTTTCATCAAGCAAAAATGCTCCAGCAAGCGCTGCGAACACCGCTTCGAGCGAGAGGATGATGGCCGCGTGCGAGGCGATTGCGTGCTTCTGCGCCACGACTTGCAAGGTATAACCAACCCCCACTGCGAACATTCCGCCATAGATAAGGGCCGGCGCGGCAAGCCAGATGCTGTTCAGACTGGCTTCTTCGAAGACTGCCGCCAGCAGCAGACTGACGACCGCGCAGGTCACGAATTGCAGAAAGGCCAGGCGAATGGCGTCATGACGACCCACGAAAAAGCTCACCAGCAACACATGAATGCCCCATACGAAAGCGCCAGCCAACTGTATCCAGTCGCCGGAAGCGATCTGAAAGTTTTCGTCGATGCTGAGCAGCGCCATGCCAACCACGGCGAGTATTGCGCCTAGCCAGGTGCCCATGCCGGTCCTCTGGCCAATAGCCAGGCCGAGTAAGGGCACGACGATGACGTACAAGCCAGTGATGAATCCGGAGTTGGTCACGCTGGTAAACAGCAGGCCAACCTGTTGCAAGTTGATGCCTATAGTGAGTGCGAGGCCCATGCTGAGGCCTCCGAGCAGCAATCCGCGCTGCAAGAATGGCTCGTGGCGAGCAGCGCCTCGGCCTTGGTGCAGCAACAAGGGCAGCAATACGATTGCGCCCAATGCGAAGCGCATGCCGGTGAACAGGAAAGGCCCGATGTTATCCATGCCGACCCGCTGTGCGACGAATGCGCTTCCCCAGATCATGGCCGTGATCAGCATTAAGAAATCGGCGCGAAGGGCTTGTTTGCGCATGTTTGAACTCGTGCGGAAAAACCGCGAACTTTGCATCAAACCGAGGGGCTTTGCCACCGCTTCGCCGTCCGGCGCGGCAAACGGCTGATTAAATGCGGAACGATGATCGAATTTCGCGTGGTGGCGCGATATCATCACCGCGGTCACCCTCGAGCATATTGCGGGTTCTTGCCGTCCTGATTGTCAGCACCCGGCTCAGGCAGGTGAAGCGCCAATAAAAACTATAGGTCCGCCATGGCTGCTTACGAAATCCTTATCGCCGATGATCATCCCCTGTTTCGCAGTGCCCTCCAGCAAGCGTTGACGCTTGGCCTGGGCGATGATGCTCGGCTTTCCGAGGCGGCTAGCATTGCCGAGCTCGAAGCTCAACTGACCCGAACATCGGACTGGGATCTAGTATTGCTGGATCTCAATATGCCCGGCGCTTATGGATTCTCCGGGCTGGTGCTGCTGCGAGGTCAGTATCCCCAGCTGCCTGTTGTGATGATCTCCGCACAGGAAGACGCTGCGGTTGTTGCTCGCTCTCGCGAGTTTGGCGCCAGCGGTTTCATACCCAAATCCAGCTCACTCGAAACGATTCAGCAGGCTGTTCGGGTCGTGCTTGATGGTGACGTCTGGTGGCCTAGCAATATCGAGGATGTGGCGCACGTCAGCCCCGAAGCCAAGGCTGCCAGCGAAGGGCTCGCAAGCCTCACGCCTCAGCAGTTTCGCGTGCTCACCATGGTGTGCGACGGTTTGCTAAACAAGCAGATCGCCTATGAACTCAGTGTTTCCGAGGCGACCATCAAGGCGCATGTGACCGCAATCTTTCGCAAGTTGGGCGTTCGCACCCGAACCCAGGCTGCTCTACTGTTGCAGCAGATGGGCTCAATCCCCAGCAGCTGAAAGCACGTTGTTGCCTGTAGATGCCTCGCCGACCGCGCTGGCTCAGCGTCAGGCAATCGTCGGCAGCACAATCTCATCACTGCGGCGGACGCCTGCCGTCAGCGCTCGGCATTGTTCGATAAATTCACGCATGGCGGCGGTCTGATATTTCATCGAGTGCCAGATGAAATAGAACTGCCGCGCGAGGTCCAGTTCGGGTGTTTCCAGAGCGACCAGGCTGCCCCGGCGAAATGCATCGCGAAGCGCCAATCTTGAAATGCAGCCGATCCCGAGCCCGGATTCAACGGCTCGTTTAATCGCCTCGGTATGCTCCAGCTCAAGCCGAATGTTCAATTTGGCCGGGTGATGGCGCATGGCATGGTCGAAGGTCAGCCGAGTACCAGAGCCCTGTTCGCGGAGAATCCAGGCTTCGCGCGAGAGTTGATCCAGGCTCACCGCAGTGTGGGCGGCCAACGCATGCTGGGGCGCGCAAAACACCACCAGTTCGTCCTCGACCCAGGGTAATACTTCGATCTCTGGATGCTGGCAGTCGCCCTCAATCAGACCTAAATCAAGTTCATGTTGCGCAACCTGCTGGACAATATGCGCGGTGTTCTGCACATGGAGTTTCACTCGGCATTCAGGGTGGCGCTGCATAAAACTGCCGATGAGCAAGGTGGCGAGGTAGTTGCCGATCGTTAGGGTGGCGCCCACGCTCAGCGAGCCGAATCCCGTTTTGCCAGCGAGCAGATCCTCAATTGCTTTGGCCTGGTCGAGCAAGCCTACTGCCTGCGGTAATAGCTGGTGGCCTAATGCGTTCAGCCACAAACGTTTACCGGCACGATCGAAAAGCTGGCAACCCGACTGGCGCTCCAGTTCGGCCAGCGAGGTGCTGGTCGCCGACTGTGAAAGGGCAAGGCTTTCAGCCGCACGGGAAACGCTTTCATGCCGCGCGAACGCGACGAACACCTGTAACTGCCGGAGTGTGAAATGCATATCTATATAACCGATAACATATATCGTTAATATTCGTTTAGCGGATATTAGTCGGCCCGGTAAACTGCCAGCAAATATTGATGCGCCGTTGTGCGCTAGAAGGGGAGCACTACATGAGCAACCTGAACGTTGAGCGAGTCCTCAGTGTGCATCACTGGAACGACACGCTGTTCAGTTTCAAAACCACCCGCAATCCGGGGCTGCGCTTTGAAAATGGTCAGTTTGTGATGATCGGACTCGAAGTAGAAGGGCGACCCCTCATGCGTGCTTACAGCATTGCGAGCCCCAATTATGAAGAGCATTTGGAGTTCTTCAGTATCAAGGTGCCAGATGGTCCGCTGACCTCTCGCCTGCAGCACCTGAAAGAAGGTGATTCGCTAATGGTCAGTCGTAAGCCGACTGGCACGTTGGTGCTGGACGACCTGTTGCCGGCCAAGCATCTTTATCTTCTGAGTACGGGAACCGGTCTGGCGCCTTTCATGAGCGTGATCCAGGATCCGGAAACCTATGAGCGTTTCGAGAAAGTCATCCTGGTGCATGGTGTTCGTTACGCAAACGAAGTTGCCTACCGTGAGTTCATAACCGAGCACCTGCCGCAGAACGAATTCTTCGGCGAGGCCCTGAAAGAGAAGCTGATCTATTACCCCACCGTCACGCGCGAGGTGTTCGAGAATCAAGGGCGTCTGACCGACTTGATGCGCAGCGGCAAGCTGTTTGCGGATATCGGCCTGCCGCCGATCAACCCGGAAGACGACCGTGCGATGATCTGCGGTAGCCCTAGTATGCTGGCCGAAACAAGCGAAGTGCTCGACAGCTTTGGTCTGAAGGCATCGCCGCGGATGGGCGATCCTGGGCACTACCTGATCGAGCGAGCATTCGTCGAGAAGTGATTGGACGTTGAGTCCAACGACCGGCTGAGCGTCACGTCAGCCGGTTTTTTTTGGCTGGCTCTTTAGAAGTAAGTGGCACAGCATTTCTTGTACTTCTGACCGCTCCCGCACGGGCACGGGTCGTTGCGACCGGCCTTCAGCGGGACAGTGGGGTCAATGAAGTACCAGCGTCCATTGTGCTGCACGAACGCTGAGCGCTCATGTTGAGCGTGCTCTCCGGCTCCGTCGTGCCATCGTGCGGTAAAACTGACCAGCGCATGTTCTGGCTGTCCGCCGAGCACTTGGCTTTGCTCAACGTCCAGTCCCAGCCAGGTGCTGTTGGCGCTCCACTCCTTCATAGACTGTAGATCCAGAGCTTGTTGCTGTGCCGGCAGCGTGGTGGCCTGCAGGTAAGCGATAGCCCCGACAACGTAGGCGCTATATCGCGAGCGCATCAGTTGTTCAGCGCTAGGCGCTGGCAGACCTTGATGATAACGGCCGCAACATTCGCCGTAGGGGTCGCCGGTGCCGCAGGGGCAATTTGCGTCTGTCGGTTGATCATCAGACATCGTCAATCACCACCAATATTTGCCGAACATTTGCGGATTGGCCCAGTACTTTGCATTGAGCCAGTCTGGAACCTGCTTGTAATCCAGTAGGTCGTAGGTGAAGAGGGTCACCGTTTGGCCGCCTCGTTCGAAGCGTCCGCTGAGCTGTAAGGCCAGCGAGTAAAAATCGGTTGCCTGCCAGTCCGACGCATTCAGATCGACCAAAACCGCCATGCGGCTGGTGTTGAGATTGCGAATGCCGCCGAGCAACTGCAGGCCGTCGCGCTTCGGGAGGTGTTCCAGGCAGTCAGCGACCAGGGCGAGATCGTAGCGGCGGGCCGCGAGGCCTGCAGGCAGTGGGCCGGTCAGTGCGCGATCAATCTGGCAATGGTTATGGCTGTGGCTGAATGCGTCGATTGCGGGCAGTTCGCTACGACCGACATACAGCAATCGGGCCGGACGGTGTTGTTCCAACAGGGCGGCCAAAGCTTGCTGCGGCGTCTGCGATGAGCGGGATGCGGTCAAGCCGGGATTCCTCGATATCAGGCGTAGCGGAATGCAGAAATTGCAGTCCGCTCGGTCTGTCAAAGTATAAAGACTAGCGCGCTGGCGCCTGCCGTCCTAGTCTCGATATAACTGGAGCTGCTTATGCTATGGCGCATAAAGCTCTGGCTGATCCCACATTAGGAGGCTTTAACGATGAGTAGCTTACGGACAGCAGTACCCGTGATTGTGATGACCACCTTTCTGGCCGGCTGCGCAGGGGTGCAGAAACAAGATTGGCCCAGCTGCGCGGCTGTTGGCGGCGTAACCGGCGCCGCGTTGGGCGCGATAGAAAGCAGCACCTACACAGGTTATGGCGCATTGATTGGTGGCGGCATGGCTGCAGCCTACTGCTGGGCCAATGGCACCGAGCAGGAGACTGTCGCCGTGGTTGAAACGGTTGAGCCTGCACCGATGGCTGAGCCGGAGCCCGAGCCTGTGATGGAGGCCGTACGGGTTGAGCTGGACGTAAAATTCGACTTCGACAAAGCCACCATCCGTCAGGACGCATACGACGACATCGAAGTGCTTGCTGACTTCATGAAGCAGTACGACCAGACCTCGACGACTGTAGAAGGTCACACCGATTCCATCGGTACTGACGCTTATAACCAGCGTCTGTCCATGCAGCGTGCCGAGTCCGTTCGCGATGCACTGGTAAACCGCTACGGTGTTGAAGCCAACCGTCTTGAAGCGGTGGGCTATGGTGAGTCGCGTCCGGTCGCTGATAACTCGACCGAGCTGGGCCGCGCCATTAACCGTCGCGTTGAGGCTTCGGTCGAAGCGCGTCCGTAACGCAGGCTCTGTAAAAAAACCGGGTTGTATGACCCGGTTTTTTTGTTTCGATTGGCCGCCTCAGAACAAGGGGCGCGCGCTTGCCAGCGCCACCACGGCCAGACCCACCAGTAGATTGATGCCGACAAGCTTGCGGATCTGGCCCAATGCAGCGCCACCGTCCGGCCAGTTCTGCGCGGTGATCGCGCGCTTGAGTTGGGGCAGTTGCAGCAGCTGTATGCGCAAGAACAGGGCGAGCATCACCAGGAACATCCCGGCCATGATGTGGACGTAGCGAGGCGCAGCCTCCAGTCCGTCGAAGCGCATGTGCCACATACCGATACCACTTATCGGAAGCACCAGCACCGAAACCCAGACCCATCGAAAGAAGCGGCGAAACACTTCGGCCCAAAGCTTCAGCCGTTCCGGTGCCTGTAGCGTGGAAACAGCCGCTGGGCGCAGGACCATCCAAGCGAAGAACATGCTTCCCACCCAGATCACTGCGGCCAGTACATGTAGTGAATAGAGCGCGGCGAATGCGGTCATGGGAAATCTCCGGTGGCGGTTGAGGAAACGCGCGTTATCATAGCCACCCTCCAGAAATACTGAAAATATATACAGCATCCGCGCCCATGCTCAGCACTGAACTCAAGTCCCAGATCCAGGGCGCCTACTCGCAGTTTCTCGAAGCCAAGGGCCTTAAGCCCCGTTATGGCCAGCGTCTGATGATCGCCGAAGTGGCGAAAGTGCTCGGCGCGATCAAGGCCGACGATGAGGGGCGGCGCGATGGGGAACCCGCCATCGTCGCGGTGGAGGCTGGCACCGGCACCGGCAAGACTGTCGCCTACAGCCTGGCTGCCATTCCGACGGCCAAAGCGGCGGGCAAGCGCTTGGTGATCGCAACAGCTACGGTCGCGTTGCAAGAACAGATTGTGCACAAGGATCTGCCGGATCTGATGCGCAACAGCGGCCTGAGCTTTTCCTTTGCTCTGGCCAAGGGACGCGGTCGTTATCTTTGCCTGTCCAAACTCGACGCACTGCTGCAGGAAGGGCAGGCGCAGAGCGCAACCGCTCAATTGTTCGAAGAAGAGGGCTTTCGCATCGATGTGGACGAGCGGAGCGAAAAGCTTTTCGGAAGCATGATCGAGAAGCTCGCAGGCAACCGCTGGGATGGTGATCGCGACAGTTGGCCTGAAGAGCTGGCTGATCCCGACTGGGCGCGCCTGACCACTGATCACAGTCAATGCACCGGGCGCCACTGCCCCAACTTTCAGCAGTGCGCCTTCTACAAAGCGCGCGAAGGCATGACCAAGGTTGACGTCATCGTCACCAATCATGACATGGTGCTCGCAGACCTCGCGTTGGGTGGTGGGGCGGTGCTGCCCGATCCGCGCGACACACTCTATGTCTTTGACGAAGGCCATCATCTGCCGGATAAGGCGATCGGGCATTTCGCTCATTTCACCCGCCTGCGTTCTACCGCCGAGTGGCTTGCCCAGGTCGAAAAGAACCTGACCAAGCTGCTCGCCCAGCATCCGCTGCCGGGCGATCTCGGCCGGCTGATCGAGGCGGTTCCGGAAATCGCCCGAGACCTTCGCAGCCAACAGCAATTCATGTTCAGTGCCTGCGAACAGCTGGCTGACTTCCGAGCCGGCGAAGACATGGAGGGCCGCGAGCGGCCTCGTCATCGGTTCGTGGGTGGTGTGGTTCCGGAGCATCTGATCGAGCTGGGTATCGAGCTGAAAAAGGGCTTCGCCAAGCTGAACGATCTGTTCACCCGGCTGACCGAGTTGCTCAAAGAGGCGATGGATGGCGAAACGGGTGTGGGCATCGCCAGCCATCAGGCCGAGGAGTGGTATCCATTATTCGGCAGTCTGCTCACTCGGGCCCAGGGCAACTGGGAGCTGTGGACGGCCTTCACCGTCGACGATCCAGAAGACAGCCCACCCATGGCGCGCTGGCTCACACTGGCCGATGGTGGCGCTCTGTTCGATATCGAAGTCAACGCCAGTCCGATCCTGGCGGCCGAGACGTTGCGCCGCAATCTGTGGAACGTCTGCTACGGCGCGCTGGTAACTTCGGCCACGCTCACCGCACTGAACAGTTTCGATCGCTACCGCATGCGCGCCGGGTTGCCACGTTGTGCCGTCACTGCAGTGGTGCCGAGTCCGTTCCATCATGCGGACGCTGGGGTACTGAGGGTGCCCGATCTCAAGGCCGACCCGCGGGATGCCGCTGCACACACGGGGGCGATCGTGCGGGATCTGCCGCAGCTGGTGGAAGCTTCACGCGGCACGCTGGTACTTTTTTCGTCGCGTAAACAGATGCAGGACGTTTTCGACGGGCTGGAGCGGGACTGGCGACGGCGGGTGCTCATTCAGGGCAATCTGTCCAAACAGGAGACCCTTAACAAGCACAAGGCGCGTGTGGACGATGGCGAGAAGAGCGTGCTGTTCGGGCTCGCCAGCTTTGCTGAGGGCGTCGACCTCCCTGGTGCGTATTGCGAACATGTGGTGATTGCCAAGATTCCGTTTGCAGTTCCCGATGACCCGGTCGAAGCGGCGTTGGCCGAGTGGATCGAGGCGCGAGGCGGTAATCCCTTCATGGAAATCGCCGTACCTGATGCCTCCTTGCGCCTCGTACAGGCCTGCGGAAGGCTGCTACGTACTGAGGAGGACCGCGGCACGATCACGCTGCTGGATCGCCGGGTCGTCACGCAGCGCTACGGAAAGGCCATCCTCAATGCGTTGCCGCCGTTCCGCCGCGAGATCGGTTAGTGGCATGTTGGCCTAGCGAGCAAGATGCGCCGTTATTCAAGTGAATGATTGTCTCTTCAGCGAACTCGAATTTGTTTGCCAGATTCGGTGTGACTGGAACAATGCGCTGAATCCATCAGCCTGGTAAGGAGCACAAACGTGCAAATTCAGGGGTATTTCGATCTTCGTTTCGAAGCGGTCAGGGACGCATTCAGCGAGCTTTTCGTGCGGACCCAGCAGCGTGGCGCCGCTGTCTGCGTGAAGGTTGGTGGCGAAACCGTCGTCGATCTGTGGGCTGGCGTCGCAGATAATGCCGGTGAACAGGCTTGGCAGAGCGACACCCTGGTCAATCTTTTTTCTTGCACCAAGACGTTTACTGCGGTGGCTGCCCTGCAGTTGGTCGCGGAGGGCAAGCTGCAGCTGGATGAGCCGGTTGCCCGTGTGTGGCCGGAATTTGGTGTCAACGGCAAACAGGACATCACGCTACGGCAACTGCTCAGCCACCAGGCCGGGCTGCCGGCGGTTCGCCAGCCGCTACCGCCCGAAGCTCTGTACGATTGGGAAAAGATGACTGCGGCGCTCGCAGCCGAGACGCCCTGGTGGACGCCAGGTGAAGGTCACGGCTATGCCGCAATCACCTATGGTTGGTTGCTAGGCGAACTGATCCGTCGTGCCGACGGCCGTGAGCCGGGTGAAGCGATAGTTGCGCGCACCGCTCGGCCTTTGGGGCTCGATTTCCATATCGGTCTGGCCGATAGCGAGTTTGACCGAGTCGGTTATCTGACACGGGAGAAAAACAACCTTGGCGATGCAGCTGCCCAACGAGTAATTAAAGCCCTGATGTGCGATCCGCAATCGCTCACGGCTCTCGCCTTTACCAATCCACCGTCGATCATGAACAGCGCGAATAAGCCGGAGTGGCGTCGAATGGCACAGCCAGCTGCCAACGGGCATGGTAATGCGCGATCGTTGGCGGGCTTTTATGACGGCCTGTTGCGTGGGGAGCTGCTTGATTACCAGCTGCTGGACGAGATGACGCGAGAACACTGCATCGGTGAGGACCGCACGCTGCTCACCCGGACTCGTTTCGCGCTGGGCTGCTGGCTAGACCAGCCGGACGTTGAGAACGCCACCTTCGGAATGGGGCCGGGCGCATTCGGCCACCCGGGGGCCGGCGGTTGCATCGGTTTCGCCGATCCTCAGCGCGATGTGGCCTTCGGCTTTGTCACCAACACTATGGGGCCTTACGTGCTGATGGATCCACGCGCGCAATCTCTGGCGCGTGTAGTTAAGGCATGTATCGGTTGAACCACTCGTCTGTTTGGCTGGGTGAGACTTTGCAGAACAAGGACCTGCGTCCACAATTTGAGTCAAATCCTTGCTTAAGCTGCGTGTTCAACCCACGCAGTTTGTTTTCGCAACCCTCTTCCACGGAAATTGGCTCATGAACCTGCTGAAAAGCGCCTCTCTTGTACTCTGTATGGTCATTGCCGGCTGCAGCTCCAACGACGACAAGCCGGTGGAAGTGGTTGCTGCGCCGAGTCCAGTGATTGACGCTGCCTGGTTGGATGGGTACGAGCCGCGGCTTCGCGATGCGTTAAAGGACAGTCATTTCGAGCTTGAGCGCCGCGAGGGCGTGTTAGTGGTCACTGCACCTGTCGATGGCTCCTTCAACCCCGACCGCCCCGGCATGCTGCTGCCTGTAACGCTTGGCCCGCTCAGTCGGGTGGCGAAATTGGTGGAAGGCGACGAGAAGACCGCCGTGGTTGTGGTTGGCCATGCTGACAGTACGGGACCGACCGATCTTAACCGCGACATCAGCCGCCAGCGTGCCGGAGCCATAGCGGCAATTTTCCGGCTGAGTGGCTTGAAACACGACCGGCTGCGCATTCGTGGGCTAGGTTCAGATATGCCGCGTGCTTCAAACGAGCACGAAGAAGGCCGTGCTCTGAACAGGCGTGTCGAGATGGTCTTGGCTCCTCAGCCAACCTTGCTAGCGCTGATTACCCAGTACAGCGAGGCGCCTGCCAAGCCGACCCAAGTCGCTGCCGCAGAAGTCAGCAAAGCCAAATAACCCGGCGCTCTGTCATCGACCCGCTGCCCGTTCGGCCTACTTTTGCGTTGAATCAAGCGAGGTAACGCATAGAGCCGGTAAGCTTTGGCTTCAACTGTCTTCCAGGAAACCAGCGATGACCCAATCCTTGGCCGATATGCGCCGCGATTACACGCGTGACGGACTCAGTGAAGTGAACGCGCCGGAAGAGCCGTTCGAACTCTTTCGGCAGTGGTTTCAGGATGCGGTGCAAACGGAGCAGCCGCCAGTCGAACCGAATGCCATGACCTTGGCGACGGTAGACGCCGAGGGTCGCCCCCATTGCCGAGTGCTTCTGCTCAAAGCATTGGATGAACGTGGCTTCACCTTTTTCAGCAACTATGACAGTGCCAAGGCCGAGCAGCTGGAAGCATGTCCGTTCGCTGCGATGACCTTCTTCTGGCCCAGCCTGGAGCGTCAGGTACGTATCGAGGGGCGGGTCGAGAAGGTCAGCGCGGCCGAGTCGGATGCTTACTATCAGGTGCGTCCGCTGGGTAGCCGCCTTGGCGCTTGGGCTTCACCCCAAAGCCATGTGATTCGCGATCGTGCCGAGCTTGAGCGGCTTCTCGCCGAGACGGAGCAGCGCTTTCTGGACCAGGCCCCGCATTGCCCTCCTCATTGGGGCGGTTATCGTTTGCTGCCGGAGCGAATGGAGTTCTGGCAGGGACGTCCCAGCCGTCTGCATGACCGGCTGAACTATCGACGCCTGGCCAGCTACTGGCAGCGCGAGCGTCTGGCGCCCTGAGCCGAGGGCTCAGCTTTTGATCAGAGGCCGGTTGCGGCCTCTTTTTCATGTCAGCGCTCGTTGTAGAGCGCCAATTCGCTTTCCAGCCATGCTTGCAAGTCCTTTCGTTTGACGCGCGCATCTTTCGCAGCTGAAAGGCGCTGCAAGACCCACGCTTGCTTCTGTGGGTCATCTCCTGCCAACGAAAGCGCCAGGTCCCGGTCCGCCCAGCGTCTGAATCGGATGAACAGCCAGGCATGGAAAACCAGCCCGGCCAGCGTAACGATGGTGATAATGAAGTAGTCCATGGATAGTCTCGAGTAACAGCCTGAGCGAGCGACCTGCATGCGGGACGGGATCGCCTCGGGTAAAGTACGGTCCTAGTTGAATGAATGCTGAGTCAGGTCGAGGCGGTTGCCAAGTGTTTCATCGCCGCACCGCCTGACCACGGTCGGGTTCAACCTCGTTTCCCAGGAGAGTACCTATGCGCCACTCTATCGTTGTTGCTTCGTTCGCCGCCGTGGCGCTTGCCGTCGGCGGTTGTACTTCCAACCTTACCGGGGATAGCTATTCCCGCGACGAGGCGCGGACCGTCCAGACGGTACGTTATGGCACGATCGAGTCATTGCGCCCGGTCAAGCTCGAAGGGACCAAGACCCCAATCGGTACCGGCGCAGGCGCTGTGGTCGGTGGTATTGCTGGTAGCGGGGTTGGTGGCGGTCGGGGCAGTGCCGTGGCGGCGGTGATCGGCGCACTGGCCGGCGGTATGCTCGGTTCAGCAGCGGAGGAGGGCATCACACGGGCTCAGGGCGTTGAAATCACGGTGCGTGAGGATGACGGCAACATGCGCGCCTATGTTCAGGAAGTCGAGCCCAATCAGGTGTTTCGTGTCGGTCAGCGCGTGCGCATCATGACGGTCAATGGCACGAGCCGTATCGCACCCTGATACCGTTCGTCTTGGCCGGGGAGGATTAGCAACGGGCTGTCGCGGACGCCAGTCAGATGCGATGAATCGCAGGCAATTTTTCCACGCGGATTTGGAGACAGGGCGCAGCCTTAATGCCGGCTGATACGGTGTTTAGGCTGCGCTTTTTGTTTTTCGAAATACTTGAATCCATGACGTTGCTACGGTCGGTATGGATAATCGGCGCACACCGCCATGCCCCTTCGGGCTGCGAAGGGCCGACCAAGGGATATAACTGCCGTGCGCACGCACGGCTTAAGGGGTTTTACTCATGGCGCTTGCGCTGATCATCGCGTTGCCATTCCTGGGCATATGCCTGCCGTTGCTGCTTGAACGGTTTGGGCGATCTGCCTGTGCATTCGGTGCCGGTCTGGCCCCATTGCTGGCGTTGGCATTGCTGTTGTCCAAGCGTGCCGCCGTGTTTGGCGGCGAGACGGAAGTCCAGACCCTGCCCTGGCTACCCGAACTGGGGTTGAACCTCAGTTTGAGGTTGGACGGTCTGGGATTTCTCTTTGCGCTGCTGATTCTCGGCATCGGCCTGCTCGTCATCCTTTATGCACGCTATTACCTGTCGAAGAGCGAGCCGATGGGGCGCTTTTTCGGCTTCTTTCTATTGTTCATGGGCGCCATGCTCGGTGTGGTGCTAGCTGAAAACCTTCTGTTGATGCTGATGTTCTGGGAGCTGACCAGCCTTTCGTCGTTCCTGTTGATTGGCTTTTGGAATCACCGCTCCGATGCACGCCAGGGCGCACGCATGGCCCTCGCAATTACAGGCGGCGGCGGGCTAGCGCTGTTGGCGGGTATTTTGCTGATCGGGCATATCGTCGGCAGCTACGAGCTAAGCACTGTCTTGGCGTCGGGTGATTTGATCCGCGCCAGCGGCTTGTATCCGCTGACCTTGATTCTGATTCTGCTCGGTGTATTTACCAAGTCGGCGCAGTTTCCGTTTCACTTCTGGTTGCCACAGGCGATGGCGGCGCCCACCCCTGTATCGGCATTTCTGCACTCCGCGACCATGGTCAAGGCCGGCGTGTTTCTGTTGGCGCGGATGTACCCGGCCCTTTCCGATTCGGAATGGTGGTTTTATCTGGTCAGTTTGACGGGCTTGGCGACCTTGCTGATCGGCGCGGTCATGGCGCTCTTCCAGCACGACCTGAAAGGGTTGCTGGCCTATTCGACCATCAGTCACCTGGGTCTGATCACTTTGCTGTTCGGTCTCGATTCACGCCTCGGGCCGGTGGCTGCGATCTTCCATATCATCAATCACGCAACGTTCAAGGCTTCGTTGTTCATGGCCGCGGGGATCATTGACCACGAGACCGGAACTCGCGATATGCGGCGAATCAACGGCATGTTGAAGTACATGCCACACACCGCGGCGCTGGCAATGGTGGCGTCACTGGCGATGGCCGGCGTGCCGCTGCTAAACGGCTTTCTCAGCAAGGAGATGTTCTTTGCCGAGACGCTCGACCAGCATCTGTTGGGTAGCTTTTACTGGACGATCCCGGCTCTGGCGACGCTGGCGAGTGCCTTTTCAGTTGCTTACTCGCTGCGCTTCGTGCACGACGTATTTTTCAACGGCGAACCGATCGACCTGCCCAAATATCCGCCGCATGAGCCGGCGCGGTACATGAAGATTCCCGTTGAGATCCTGGTGTTGCTTTGCCTGCTGGTGGGTACCTTGCCGGCCTACACTGTCGCACCTTTGTTGGCTGCGGCTGTTGCCGGCAGCCTGGGCGGTGACGTTCCTGACTACAGCCTGGCCATATGGCATGGCTTCAACCTCCCCTTGGCGATGAGTTTCGTGGCGCTGGGCGGTGGCCTGTTGATCTACTCGATGCGCAAGTGGGCGTTTCGCTGGTATGAAGGGCTGCCGCGTGTCGATTCGCTGCAGGTCTTTGCTCAGGTGGTCAGCGGTATAGCTGCAACGGCGCGCTGGGTGACCGAGCGCATGGAGAACGGATCGTTGCAGCGGTATCTGGTGCTGATGCTGGTCAGCTCGCTGCTGGTAGTTGTGTATGCCTTGACTCCCCTGCAAGCGCTGCGCGGCGCCGTACCGCTAACGCCGCTGGACGGCATCACCGTTGTTGGGATGCTGTTACTCGCCCTGGCGTCGGTAATGACGGTGATCTTTCACCGCAGACGTCTCATGGCGCTGATGGTGCTCAGTGTGGTGGGGCTGTTGGTCGCCCTGGTGTTCGCCCGGTACTCGGCACCGGATCTGGCCCTGACTCAGATTTCAGTTGAGGTAGTGACTATCATCCTGCTGATCCTGGCCTTGTTTTTCATGCCTGACCGTACGCCGGTCGAGTCGAGCAGCCTGCGCAGTTTCCGTGATCTGATCATTGCGTCGGCCTTTGGCACCATGGTGGCCTTGCTTGCCTATGCGGTCTTGAGTCGGCCGTATGACAGCATTGCCTCGTTCTTTCTCGAGAACAGCGTATCCGGAGGCGGTGGAACCAACGTGGTCAACGTCATCCTGGTCGACTTCCGTGGCTTCGATACTCTGGGCGAGATCGCCGTGTTGGCAATTGCCGCAGTAGGGATCTATGGCCTGCTTCATGGCTTGCATCTGCCTCACCCGGTCAGGGATTACGGCGGCCGGCTATGGTCCACCGACAGGCACCCGATGGTCCTCGACACGCTGTCGCGCGTGCTGTTGCCGATGGCGCTGTTGGTGTCGGTATTCATCTTTTTGCGCGGCCATAATCTGCCTGGGGGTGGCTTCATCGCTGGGCTCATTACAGCAGTCGCCCTGATTCTGCAGTACATCTCTCATGGTGTGGTCTGGGCGCAGCAGCGTCAGCCGTTCAGCTATCACGGCGTGGCCGGGCTTGGTGTGCTGATTGCCGGTCTGACCGGGCTCGGCAGTTGGTTGTTCGGTCGGCCCTTCCTGACCTCGGCCTTCGGCCATTTTCATCTTCCGTTAATTGGCGACTTCGAGCTGGCAACCGCGATGCTGTTCGATCTCGGTGTGTATTTGGCTGTTGTAGGGGCGACACTGCTGATTCTTTCCAACCTCGGTCATGTCAGTCAGGACGAGTCGTGCAAGGAGGTGGTTTGATGGAAATCGTCTATGCGGTCACGTTGGGCGTGATGATGACAAGTGGCGTGTATTTGCTACTACGTGCACGGATATTTCCGGTGGTCATGGGGCTGACCTTGATTTCATATGCTGTGAATCTCTTCATATTCGCCATGGGGCGTCTTTCGACAGGGGTTCCGGCAATCATCGGAGCGAGCGCTGAGTACGGTGATCCCTTACCGCAAGCCTTGGTGTTGACTGCAATCGTCATAGGCTTCGCCATGACCGCATTCGTCGTGGTGCTGGCCCTTCGCGGTCTGGGCGAGCTGCGTACCGATCATGTTGATGGTCGGGAGCCGGGCAAATGAATCATGCGTTGATCATGCCGATCCTGCTGCCCCTGTTGGTCGGGTGCAGTTTGCTGTTGATTCATCGCTGTGGCGCATCGCTTAAGCGCTTGCTATCAGTAACCGCCACCTGGCTGCTGGTGCCGCTGGCCATGTGGCTGGCCTGGCAAGCAAATGCTGGCGAGCTGTCCGTGTATCGTCTCGGTGACTGGCAGCCGCCGTTCGGCATCATGCTGTTGTTGGATCGGCTGAGTGCCTTGATGTTGCTGGTGACCGCGGTGCTTGCTGGCTTTTCGGTGCTTTATGCCGCACGTGGAGATGACGAGCGCGGCCCGAACTTCCATGCGTTGTTTCAGTTCCAGCTGGCAGGCATCAACGGCGCCTTTCTGACTGGTGATCTGTTCAACCTCTTCGTGTTCTTCGAGATCCTGTTGATCTCGTCCTACGCGCTGTTGCTTCATGGCCACGGTGCGAAGCGCGTGCAGGCGGGCATCCACTACGTTGTGCTGAACCTGCTGGGTTCATCGCTGTTTCTAATCGGCGTCAGCATGCTTTATGGCCTGACCGGAACCTTGAACATGGCCGACCTGGCGGGGCGGGTCAGTGCGGCCGACCCGGCCGACGCGCCGCTTCTCGCTGCGGCGGGCTACTTGTTGCTAGTGGTTTTCGCACTAAAGGGCGCGATTCTGCCGCTGTATTTCTGGCTACCACGAGCCTACGCCGCGGCAACTGCGCCAGTGGCGGCGTTGTTCGCGATCATGACCAAGCTTGGGCTCTACGCCATCGTGCGAGTCTTCACACTGATTTTCGGCAGCGAAGCGGGTGTACTGAGCAACATGGTCCTCGACTGGTTGTGGCCACTATCGATGCTCACGCTAATCGGCGGCGTACTGGGTGCGCTGGCGGCGCGCAACCTGCAGGTCCTGCTGTCCTATCTGGTGGTGGTTTCGGTGGGCACCCTGCTGGCCGGTATCGCGCTGGGGTCAGAGGCGGGCCTCAGTGCTGCCCTGTATTACCTGGTTCACAGCACTCTGGTTTCCGGGGGCTTGTTCCTGCTCGCTGACCTCATTGCTCGCCAGCGCGGCGATATGGCCTCAGAGCTGCTTTCGGCACCAGCGCTCAAGCAGCCATTGATGCTGGGGGCATTGTTTTTTGCCGGTGCGATTTCGATCGCCGGGCTCCCGCCTTTTTCAGGATTCATCGGCAAGGTGATGCTGCTGCAGGCTGTGCCTGCTGGAGTCGACGCCCTGCTGCTGTGGCCTGTGGTGCTGGTGGGCGGGTTAGGGATGGTCATCGCGCTAAGCCGGGCCGGCAGTATGGTGTTCTGGCGGCCAAGTGAGGCGGTCAGCGTCGGGCGACCTGCGGATCGAGTGCGCGTGGTGGCCAGCTTCGGATTGCTGTTGGGCAGCGTGTTGTTGGTCGTGGTGGCGCAGCCGATTCAGGCCTATATGCAGGCGACGGCAGCGCAGCTGTTCGATCTGGGGCCTTATATGCAAATCATTCGGGGAGGTGAGGCATGAAGTCCCGCCTGCTTCCAAACCCCGCGCTCACCTTGCTGCTGGCGCTGCTCTGGTTGCTTCTCAGTAATGCGCTAAGCGTGGGGCATCTGGTGCTTGGACTGGTTCTGGGCTGGGCGATACCTTTGTTGGTGCAGGGGTTTCTGGTCGATCTGCCGAAGGTCCGCCGCCCGTTGAAGCTTTGCCTGTTCCTGTTGAAGGTCTTTTACGACATCGTCGTGGCCAATGTCAGCGTGGCCAAGCTGGTGCTCAGTTCTCGGGATCGGCTGCGGCCTGCCTTCGTCGAAGTGCCGATGGCGATCGAGCATCCGTTCGTTCTCGCTGTGCTGACCAGCATCATCTCGCTGACCCCAGGGACGGTATCGGCTGCTTTGCGGCCCGGCCACAAGATGCTGTTGATCCACGCGCTGGATGCGCCCGACACGGAAGCGCTGGTGGCCGAGGTGAAAAACCGGTACGAAACACCGCTGCTGGAGATTTTCGAATGCTCACGTATGTAATTCCGCTGTGCATGGCGATCATTGGAATCGCAGCGATCCTGAATGTGGTGCGGCTGGTTCAGGGGCCCGACATGCCTGATCGGGTGTTGGCGCTCGACACCCTGTACATCAATGCGTTGGCCTTGATCGTCTTGTTTGGCATCTGGCTCGCGTCCGACCTGTTCTTCGAGGCTGCTCTGCTCATCGCGGTGATGGGCTTCGTCAGTACCGTGGCAGTGGGGAAACACCTGTTGCACGGCGAGATCATCGACTGAGGAGGCTGCATGCCATTCTGGATAGAGCTGCTGGTAAGCGCATTTCTGATAGTGGGAAGCGTGTTTGCCCTGGTAGGGGCGATCGGTTTGTATCGTCTTCCTGATTTCTTTACACGTTTGCATGGGCCAACCAAGGCGACCACGCTTGGAGTCGGTGGGATCGTCATCGCTTCGATGATCTTCTTCAGTAATCAGGGTAACGGCCTCAGCGTCCATGAGGTGCTGATTACTCTGTTTCTGTTTTTGACCGCGCCGGTCAGCGCGCATGTGCTGGCGAAGGCAGCCATGCAGCAGAGGCTGCCCTACACAGAGAAAACCCGAGGCAAGCCCTGGGATTGACTCAGTCCCCGGCGACGCTCGCTACCGCCTCGTTGCCGAGGCAGGATGCCGTTGCTGATTAGATGACGATGCTGCTAGGTGAGGGCTGATGCTCGTTGTCCTGGGTCAACTGCTTGATCATGGCCTGCTGCAAGCGAGTGCATAGCTGCGGGTCTGACAAAGGCTGGTTGTCAGCATTGGTAACGAAGAAAACGTCCTCTACACGCTCGCCCAGCGTGGCGATCTTGGCGTTCTGTACCGAGAGGTCAAAGTCCAGAAACAGCTGGCCGATGCGCGCCAGTAGCCCGGGGCGGTCTGGTGCAACGACCTCGATGATCGTTTGCGGGCGCTGCATGTCGTTGTGAATGGTGACCTGCGGAGGGAACGCGAAATGTTTGAGCTGCCGCGGTACGCGTTTCTGAATGATGGTCAGATAATCATCCGGGTTCCGCAGCGCGGTGATCAGCCCTTGTCGAATTTCTTCTGTGCGCTCAGGGTCGTTGCCGATGGGTGAACCGTCGGCGTCCAGCACGATGTAGGTGTCCAGCGTGAACTGGCTGCTCGAGGTAATGATTCGGGCGTCGTGAATGTTCAGGTTCAGCTGGTCCATGGCCGCGACGGTCACGGCGAAGAAGTCATGCTGATCTGGCGCATAGATAAAGATCTGAGTGCCACCTTCGAATTCACGCTGGGTGGTTTCCTTGATCAGGACCAGCGGACCGCCGTCGCTCGGGTGCTCGATGATGGCTTCGGTGTGCCAGGCCACATCGACCGAGCTGTGACGCATGAAATAGTCATCGCCCAGCTGCGACCATAGCTGTTCAGCATCATCTGGATCGGTTCCGTTGCGCACCAGACTGTCGAGTGCGGCTCGCTGGGTCTGGCGAATCTGCTCCTCACGCCCAAGTGGGTTTTCCAGGCCACGCTTGAGGGCGCGTTTGGTTTCGGTGTACAGCTGGCGCAGCAGACTTGCCCGCCAGGAATTCCAGAGCGTCGGGTTGGTTGCATTGATGTCTGCAACAGTCAGCACATACAGGTAATCGAGGTGGGTTTCGTCACCTACCTGCTGGGCAAAGTCGTTGATCACCTGAGGGTCCGACAGATCCTTGCGCTGGGCGGTCGTTGACATCACAAGATGGTTCTCGACCAGCCATACCACCAGGCGCGTGTCCCATGCAGGCAGCTTGTGGCGTACACAGAATTCCTGCGCATCCACTGCGCCCAGCTCCGAATGGTCGCCGCCACGGCCCTTGGCGATGTCGTGATAGAGCCCGGCGATGTAGATGAGCTCCGGTTTGGGTAGTCGTTCCACCAATTTGCTGGCCAGTGGATACTTTTCGGCGACCCCAGGTTTGCTCAGTTTTCGCAGGTACTTGATGACGTTGAGCGTATGGGCATCGACCGTGTAGATATGAAAGAGGTCATGCTGCATCTGCCCGACGATATGGCCGAACTCGGGCAGATACCGCCCGAGAATGCCGTAGCGATTCATGCGCCGCAGATTGCGGTGAATGCCTTCTTTGCATTTGAACAGCTCGATGAACAGGCTGGTGTTGCGGATGTCGCTGCGAAACTCGTCGTCGATCAGATGCCGGTGGTCCCTGAGCAGGCGGATGGTCTCCGCTCGTACACCCTGAATGTCGGGGTGTTGGGCCAGCAGTACGAAGATCTCCAGTATGGCGAAGGGTCTGCGCTTGAACACCGAATCATCGGCTACTTCCAGATAGCCGTCGCGCACCAGGAAGCGGCTGTTAAGCGGCACCGCATCGCCGCTGTCGCCTTCCCAGAGGATCACCTCGGCGAAGTGCTGTCCGACCAGGTCGCTTAGCTCTGAAATGCTCATCACGACGCGGTAGTACTTCTGCATGAAGCGCTCGATCGCCAGCTTGGCATCGCTGTCTTCGTAGCCAAGGAGGGCGGCGAGACTGCGCTGGTGGTCGAACAGCAGGCGATCCTCCGCGCGTCCGGCCAGCATGTGAAGCCCGTAACGGACACGCCAAATGAACTCCTGCCCGGCCACCAGCAGTGAGTATTCGCCTTCGGTCAGGAATCCCTGATCAAGGATAGCGCTGAGATTCAAACTACCGAACTGGCGCCGCGCTATCCACAGAATGGTCTGTATGTCACGCAGCCCGCCAGGGGAGCCTTTGACGTTTGGCTCCAGGTTGTACTCGGTATTGTTGTACTTGGAATGGCGGGTGGCCTGCTCGTTACGCTTGGCTAGAAAGAACTCCTTGCTGGGCCACATTTCTGAAGGGCTGGTGACCTTCAGCATGTTCTGGCGCAGGCGCTCGGGGCCGGCGATCGTGCGGCTCTCCATGAGGTTGGTGATGACGGTCAGGTCTGCACGTGCCTCCTCGGCACACTCCTGTACCGAGCGCACACTCTGGCCAACTTCCAGGCCGATGTCCCAGAGCAGCGTTAGAAATCGCTCGATGGCGTCCCGAAAAATTTCCTGATCGTTATTATCGAGGAGGATCAGCAGATCAATATCGGAATAGGGGTGCAGTTCGCCTCGCCCATAGCCGCCTACCGCGACCAGCGCGATCTGTGCTTCATTGCTCCAGTCGAAGCGGCCCCAGGCGGCGCGCAGGATCTGGTCAACGAACCAGGCGCGGCCTTCGATCAGGCTACGGATATCCTGGCCGGCGAGGAAGCGCGCATCGAGCACCTCTCTGGCCTTGCGAATGACTTTCTTGAAGGCGGCGATGGGGCTGGCCTTGAGTGCCAGTTCAGCCTGGAACTGGCTGCGGTCGAACAATTCGGAATCAACCTGAGGCATACCGTCGCCCTCCGTCAAAGCATCAAAAAAATCAGGGCGATGTGCGGGCTATGGTGTCATCGCTGCGAAGGGTGAAGATCTCATAGCCATCTGCAGTGACCACAAGTGTGTGTTCCCATTGGGCGGATAGCTTGCGGTCCTTGGTAATAGCTGTCCAGCCGTCGCCAAGCAGACGGGTTTCTGACCGGCCCTGGTTGATCATTGGTTCAATGGTGAAGGTCATCCCTTCCTTTAGCTCAAGACCGGTCCCGGCTCGGCCGTAGTGCAGCACCTGCGGCTCTTCGTGGAAAACCTTGCCGATGCCATGTCCGCAGTACTCGCGGACGACGGAGAAACCGTTCTTCTCGGCGTGCTTCTGAATCACTTCACCAATGTCCCCAAGGCGCGCACCGGGGCGGACCACTTCGATCCCTTTATAAAGGCATTCCTGCGTTACCTTGCAGAGTCGCTCGGCCCACTCTGGCGCTTTGCCGACAATGAACATTCGGCTGGTATCGCCGTGGTAGCCGTCCTTGATGACCGTGATGTCGATGTTGAGGATGTCACCGTCTTTGAGCGGCTTGTCGTTGGGGATGCCATGGCATACGACGTGGTTGATTGAGGTGCAGATCGATTTGGGGTAGCCCTTGTAGTTGAGCGGGGCGGGTACAGCCTGTTGCACGTTGACGATGTGCTCGTGGCAGATGCGGTCCAGTTCTTCGGTGGTGACGCCCGGCTTGACGTGATCACCGATCATTTCCAGCACCTCGGCGGCCAGGCGGCCGGCAATGCGCATTTTCTCGATGTCTTCAGGCGTCTTGATGGAAACAGTCATGCAACCCTCTTGGCGCCAAGAGGCGCAGGCGAATAGATATAAGCGGCAAATGATAAACCAAAGAGGGCGTGGCCTGCAGGCGGCCCTGGCGGCGCCGGCAAAACATAGGCAGCCTTGATAACTTCATTCAATGTCAGCACGCGCTAGCCTCCGATGCTTGCTTGTGCTATAAAACGCGCCGCTCTGCGGGACTACCTGCCGAGCCTGACCCCACACACGTGTCGACACGGTATCCTGGGTGCTCGCAAGAGTTGGATATCGGGACGCGTGGAGGCCTAACCCGACTTATCTGAGGAACTCTCATGTCTCAAGTCACTATGCGCGATATGCTGAAGGCCGGTGTGCACTTCGGCCACCAGACCCGTTACTGGAACCCGAAGATGAATAAGTACATCTTTGGCGCGCGCAACAAGATCCATATCATCAACCTTGAGAAAACCCTGCCGATGTTCAACGACGCTCTGCGTTTCGTTGAGAAGCTGGCTGCAGGCAAGAACAAAATTCTGTTCGTTGGCACCAAGCGTTCCGCTGGCAAGATCGTTCGCGAAGAAGCTGCTCGTTGTGGCTCGCCGTACGTCGATCATCGCTGGTTGGGCGGCATGCTGACCAACTACAAGACCATTCGCGCCTCGATCAAGCGTCTGCGTGAGCTGGAAACCCAGGCTCAGGACGGGACCTTCGAGAAGCTGACCAAGAAAGAAGCGCTGATGCGTACTCGCGATCTGGAAAAGCTGGATCGTAGCCTCGGCGGCATCAAGGACATGGGCGGCCTGCCGGACGCCATGTTCGTTGTTGACGTTGATCACGAGCGCATTGCTATCTCCGAAGCCAACAAGCTGGGTATTCCGGTTATCGGCATCGTTGATACCAACAGCAGCCCGGAAGGCGTCGACTACATCATCCCTGGTAATGATGACGCCATCCGTGCCGTGCAACTCTATCTCGGCTCCATGGCGGACGCTGTGCTGCGTGGTCGTCAGAACAACGCTGGCGGTGCTGACGAGTTCGTCGAAGAGGCAGCTGCCGAGGCCGCTCAAGGCTGAGCGCATCTGTCGCCTAGCTGATACCCGTTGAACAGAAAGGGGGCTATGCCCCCTTTTTGCCAATTCCGAATTGATCGCCCGAGTGAGGGCATGATCGACAATCGAATCGAGAGGATTTGCGAACATGGCAGAGATCACTGCAGCCCTGGTTAAAGAACTGCGCGAGCGCACTGGCCAAGGCATGATGGATTGCAAAAAGGCACTCACCGCTGCTGGTGGCGACATCGAGAAAGCCATTGATGACATGCGTGCTGCGGGTGCCATCAAGGCAGCCAAGAAGGCTGGCAACATTGCTGCAGAAGGCGCTATTGCGGTTAAGGTTGCTGATGACAACAAGCGTGCCGTGATTATCGAAGTCAACTCGCAGACCGACTTTCTGGCCCTGCAGGACGACTTCAAGAATTTCGTCAGCAACAGCGTCGAGAAGGCTTTTGCCGAGAAGATGACCGATGCTGCGCCGCTGGTTGCAGCTCAGGAAGCTGATCGTGAAGCGCTGGTTGCCAAGTGCGGAGAGAACGTCAATATCCGCCGCCTGACTACCGTTGAGGCGGATCTGGTAGGTGCTTATCTGCACGGTCACCGCATCGGTGTGCTCGTTGCGCTGAAGGGTGGTAGCGTTGAGCTGGCGAAGGAAATCGCCATGCACGTCGCTGCTAGCAACCCGCAGTTCCTGGATCCGTCGCAGGTCTCCGAAGAGGCTGTTGCAAAGGAAAAGGAAATCTTCCTGGCATTGAACGAAGACAAGATCAAAGGCAAGCCGGCCGAAATCGTCGAGAAGATGGTTGCAGGCCGTATCAGCAAGTTTCTTGCTGAAGCCAGCCTGGTCGAACAGGCCTTCGTCAAGGATCCGGACGTCAAGGTTGGTGAGCTGGCTAAGAAGGCTGGTGCCGAAATCGTTTCCTTCGTGCGTTACGAAGTAGGTGAAGGCATCGAGCGCGCCGAGGTCGACTTTGCTGCTGAAGTCGCCGCTCAGGTAGCTGCCACCAAGCAATAAGACGCTTCTGCTGTCCTCAAAGAGGCTGCCCGCTTACGCGCGCGGCCTCTTTGTCGGATTGGAGGGTTGAAATGTTTTTCGCCAACGCGACGGTCACCGCTTGGCACCAACGCGATACTGCGCTGTCATAGCGCAGACATTTTTTTCGGCTGCAGGCCAGCCTAGTCATACAAACGCCGCAGGAGAGACAACGCCAATGGCTCAGCAGATGAGTGCACGCAATCCTCGCTATAAACGCATTCTGCTCAAATTAAGCGGCGAGGCCCTTATGGGGTCCGAGGACTTTGGCATCGATCCCAAGGTGCTCGATCGCATGGCCTTGGAGGTTGGGCAGCTAGTGGGCATTGGCGTAGAGGTTGGCCTGGTCATTGGCGGCGGCAACCTCTTCCGTGGTGCTGCGCTGTCTGCTGCGGGCATGGACCGTGTAACTGGCGACCACATGGGTATGCTCGCTACGGTCATGAATTCCCTGGCCATGCGTGATGCCCTGGAGCGCTCAAACATCCCCGCACTGGTCATGTCGGCGATTTCGATGGTCGGTGTTACTGACCATTACGACCGCCGCAAGGCGATGCGTCACCTGAAGAGCGGCGAAGTGGTGATCTTCTCCGCGGGCACCGGCAATCCGTTCTTTACCACCGATTCGGCCGCCTGCCTGCGTGCCATCGAGATTCATGCCGATGTGGTGCTCAAGGCCACCAAGGTTGACGGTGTTTATACGGCGGACCCATTCAAGGATCCGAATGCCGAAAAGTTCGAACAGCTGACTTATGATGATGTGCTTGACCGCAAGCTGGGCGTCATGGACCTGACCGCCATCTGCCTGTGCCGCGACCACAACATGCCGCTGCGGGTGTTCAATATGAACAAGCCCGGTGCTCTGCTCAATATTGTGCTTGGCGGCGCCGAAGGAACCCTGATCGAGGAGCAGTATCAATGATCAACGAGATCAAGCAAGACGCACAGGAACGCATGAAGAAAACCCTGGAATCGCTGGGGCACGCGTTCGCCAAGATTCGTACCGGTCGTGCTCATCCGAGTATTCTCGACGGCGTTATGGTGTCTTATTACGGCAGTGACACGCCTCTGCGCCAGATAGCCAACGTAACCGCGGAAGACTCGCGCACTCTGGCCCTTACGGTCTTTGATCGAGGCATGATTCAGGCAGTCGAAAAGGCGATCATGACTTCCGATCTCGGCCTGAATCCCGCCACGGCTGGCACTACCATCCGCGTGCCGATGCCTGCGCTTACTGAAGAGACCCGCAAGGGGTACACCAAACAGGCGCGTTCGGAGGCCGAGAATGCTCGTGTCGCCGTGCGCAATATCCGTCGCGATGCCATTGCCCAGTTGAAGGATCTGGTAAAGGAGAAGGAAATCAGCGAAGACGAGGAACGACGCGGACAGGACGACGTTCAAAAGCTGACCGACAAGTACGTTGCGGAAATCGACAAGGCGCTTGAAGGTAAGGAAAACGACCTGATGGCTGTTTGATGTCGCTGTACCGGACTTCGTCCGTACTGCACACGTCGGAGTGCGCCGAGCCAAGCAGGTTCCGGCGCGAGGGGCTAACCAGTCGTATCCCCGGAAGCTGCCGCTGGCGGTTTCTCCCATTGTTCGCAGCGTGATTGAGCGCAGGTAGAGTCGTTTCATGGATAAGGTCAGGCAGATTGCCGGGCGGAATGTACCCCGTCATGTCGCAGTCATCATGGATGGTAACAATCGCTGGGCGAAGCGTCGTCTCTTGCCCGGCGTGGCTGGGCACAAGGCCGGTGTCGATGCGGTGCGAGCCGTTATCGAGGTCTGCGCTGAGGCAGGTGTTGAGGTGCTGACGCTGTTTGCCTTTTCCAGTGAGAACTGGCAAAGGCCTGCTGAAGAGGTTGGGGCTCTGATGGAGCTCTTTCTGACTGCTCTACGCCGCGAAGCGCGCAAGCTCAATGAAAATGGCATCAGCTTGCGAATCATTGGTGATCGCTCTCGCTTTCATCCGGAGTTGCAGGCAGCAATGCTTGAGGCTGAGAGGATGACCGCGGGAGCAGGCCGTTTCGTGCTTCAAGTGGCTGCCAACTATGGCGGCCAATGGGACATACTCCAAGCCGCACAGCGATTGGCTCACGAAGCGCAGGAGGGTCGTCTGAATCCGGATGAGGTCACGCCTGCCGTCTTTCAGCGCTATCTGGCAACTGGTGACATGCCTCCGCCGGACCTCTGCATTCGTACCGGAGGTGAGCGGCGCATCAGCAATTTCCTTTTATGGCAGCTGGCTTACGCTGAGTTGTATTTCTCGGACCTGTTTTGGCCCGATTTCAAGCACGACGCAATGCGTACTGCATTGGCCGATTTCGCCAAGCGTCAACGGCGTTTCGGTAAGACCGGGGATCAGGTAGAAATAGAGGTACGAGCTGAATGCTGAAGCATCGCATCATCACGGCAGCCATCCTTCTTCCGATCGCACTGATTGGGTTTTTTCTTCTTGAAGGTCTCGCTTTTGCGCTGTTCATTGGCCTTGTCGTCGTGCTTGGGGGCTGGGAGTGGGCGCGTCTGGCAGGTTTCGAGGCTCAGGTGGTCCGGGTTCTTTATGCAGCGGCGGTCGCTCTGATGCTTGCTGGGTTGTATTCAGTTCCCGCTCTGGCGTCATGGTTGCTAGCGATCAGTGTGGTCTGGTGGCTGGCGGCTGCGGCGTTGGTGGTCAGCTATCCCAGAAGTCAGCGGCACTGGGGTGGGCGTGCCGGCAGCCTGCTTATCGGATTGTTGATTCTGTTGCCCGCCTGGCAGGGTCTGGTTTTGCTAAAACAGTGGCCGCAGGGCAATTGGCTGATCGTTGCTGTGATGGTACTGGTCTGGGGTGCTGATATCGGTGCCTATGCGGCGGGCAAAACCTTTGGTCGTCGCAAGCTCGCTCCGCAGGTCAGTCCGGGCAAGAGTTGGGAGGGGATGATTGGTGGATTGGTTACCAGCCTGCTGATTACGTTTTCTGTAGGTCTCTATCAGTCCTGGTCCACACGTGAGCTAGTGCTCGCTATGTTGGGTGCGGCTCTGGTAGTGGTCATTTCCGTTGTTGGTGATCTGACCGAAAGCATGTTCAAGCGCAGCTCTGGTATCAAGGACAGCAGCCAGCTGCTTCCAGGGCACGGTGGCGTGATGGATCGTATCGACAGCTTGACCGCTGCGGTACCCGTATTCACGGTTCTGCTATGGCTCGCCGGTTGGGGTGCATGGTGAGTGGCCCGCTGCAGGTAACAATTCTTGGCGCGACGGGTTCCATCGGGTTGAACACGCTTGATGTCATCGCCCGTCATCCCGAGCGTTACCGGGCTTTTGCACTTACTGCATTCAGTCGCATCGCCGAGTTGCGTGAGCTGTGCCGACTGCACCATCCCCGGTATGCCGTAGTGGCTGATAGCAGCAGGGCTCGTGTGCTGCAGGAGCAACTCGACAGCGATAGCATCAAAACTCGGGTGCTGGTAGGTGAGGGTGGTCTGAGTGAGGTTGCAGCGCATCCCGAGGTCGATGTGGTCATGGCCGCGATTGTTGGTGCGGCCGGTTTGCGTCCGACGCTCTCGGCGGTTCAAGCCAGCAAGCGGGTCCTGTTAGCGAACAAAGAAGCGTTGGTCATGTCCGGCGCGCTGTTCATGCAGGCGCTGCATGACAGCGAGGCAGTGTTGCTGCCCATCGACAGCGAGCACAACGCCATCTTCCAGTGTCTGCCTGGCAATTATGCAGCCGGCCTGAGCCGTGTCGGCGTCCGGCGAATTATGCTTACCGCCTCAGGTGGGCCGTTCCGTCAACTGCCTCTGGAGCAGCTCGCTGCTGTGTCTGCTGATCAGGCCTGTGCTCATCCGAACTGGTCCATGGGTCGCAAGATTTCGGTCGATTCGGCGAGCATGATGAACAAGGGGCTTGAGCTCATCGAGGCTTGCTGGCTGTTCGATGCTCGCCCGGATCAGGTCGAGGTCGTGATTCACCCGCAAAGCGTCATCCACTCGATGGTCGATTACGTCGACGGTTCGGTCTTGGCGCAGCTGGGTAACCCCGACATGCGCACACCTATTGCACATGCGTTGGCCTGGCCGGAGCGGATCGACTCAGGCGTGTCCGCCCTCGACCTGCTTCAGGTGGCCCGTCTGGATTTCGAGGCCCCCGACCAGCACAGATTTCCGTGTCTTCGGATCGCCCGCCAAGCCGCTCAGGACGGCGGAACGGCGCCTGCGATGCTCAATGCCGCAAATGAGGTGGCTGTGGATGCTTTCTTGAACGGCCGCATTCGCTTCACTGAAATCGCGAGTATTATCGAGGACGTTCTCGATCAGGAGGCTTCGGTTCCGGCTCGTTGCCTTGCTGACGTGTTTGCCGCCGATACGCAGGCTCGCAAGCTTGCTTCGAGCTGGTTGCAAACCCGCGATCGATAGTGATCAAAAGTCCCAACTTGGCTGTGACGCTCCGGCATTGATCGGGCTGACAGGCTGCTAAAAGACCTTTCGAGGCAGAGGAAATATGGGCGCGCTGTACATGATCATTGGCACCCTCGTGGCGCTGGGTGTACTGGTAACCTTCCACGAGTTTGGGCATTTCTGGGTAGCTCGTCGTTGCGGCGTCAAGGTTCTGCGCTTCTCGGTAGGCTTTGGTCGGCCGTTGTTGCGCTGGCATGACCGCCAGGGTACCGAGTTCGTTCTCGCTGCGATCCCTCTTGGCGGCTACGTCAAGATGCTCGATGAGCGCGAGGGCGACGTACCGCCCGCTCTGCTGGAGCAGGCCTTCAACCGCAAAACCGTAAAGCAGCGTTTCGCCATTGTGTCGGCTGGGCCGTTAGCCAACTTTCTGCTTGCCCTGGTGTTCTTCTGGGCGTTGGCCATGCTGGGCACCGAGCAGGTCCGTCCGGTTGTGGGCGCGGTAGAGGTCGGTAGCCTTGCTGAGCGGGCAGGGCTGATGCCAGGGCAGGAAATCGTCGAAATCAACGGCAAGCCAACGGCTGGTTGGGCTGAGGTCAACTTGCAGCTCATCCGGCGACTAGGTGAAAGCGGCTCGCTGGAGATGTTGGTGCGTGGCGTTGATGGTGATCAGCCGCAACGGCTGCAGCTGGAGCTGACGGATTGGCTGAAAGGCGCCGAAGAACCTGACCCGATCGGTTCGCTGGGCATTCGCCCTTGGCGTCCGGAAATCGCACCGGTGGTTGCCCAGCTGGATCCGGAAGGGCCGGCTCAGGCTGCTGGTGTTCAACTAGGGGATCGTTTGGTCAGTCTTGATGGAGAGGTGCTGACCGAATGGCAAGCAGTAATAGATCGGGTCAAGCCGCTGGCCGGACGGGCAGTGTTACTGGGGGTCGAGCGTGACGGCCAGCAGATTGAACTGCCCCTGACGCTGGCTGAGCGTGGTGATGGGGATAAGCGTCGGGGTTATCTTGGTGCTGGCGTTGCGGGGGGGGAATGGCCACCGGAAATGTTGCGTCAGGTCAGTCATGGTCCCGTCGAAGCTGTCGGTGAAGGGCTTCGTCGCACATGGACAATGAGCGTTCTGACACTGGATTCGCTTAGGAAAATGCTGTTCGGGGAGCTCTCGGTAAAAAACTTGAGCGGTCCGATAACCATTGCTAAAGTGGCGGGCGCTTCTGCACAGTCGGGCGTGGGCGACTTCCTGAATTTCCTCGCCTACCTGAGCATAAGTCTTGGGGTACTCAATCTATTGCCTATCCCTGTCCTGGATGGAGGGCACCTGCTCTTCTACTTGGTCGAGTGGGTCCGTGGACGTCCCTTGTCGGACAGGGTCCAGGGTTGGGGAGTACAGATCGGTATCAGCCTGGTTGTTGGGGTGATGCTGCTTGCGCTGGTCAACGACCTTGGCCGCCTTTAACCGCCATATACCTTGATGTCGCCGCGCCACGCGCAGGTTCAATTATCAGGTTTGAAAAGAAAGGACTTCATGAAACGTCTGCTGCTACCTGCGGTAATTTCCGCACTGATGATTGCCGAAGTTCACGCCGAGTCCTTCACTATTTCCGATATACGCGTCAACGGGCTGCAGCGTGTCTCTGCTGGCAGTGTCTTTGGCGCGTTGCCGCTTAATGTCGGTCAGGCAGCTGACGACAGTCGGCTGGTCGATGCAACCCGAGCGTTGTTTCGCACTGGTTTTTTTGAAGACATCCAGCTCGGCCGTGAGGGCGATGTGCTGGTAATCAACGTAGTCGAGCGCCCGTCGATCTCTGGCATCGAAATCGATGGTAACAAGGCAATCAAGACCGAAGACCTGCTTTCCGGTCTCCAGCAGTCAGGCCTCGCCGAAGGTGAAATCTTCCAGCGCGCCACGCTCGAAGGTGTGCGCAACGAGTTGCAGCGGCAGTATGTTGCGCAGGGTCGCTACTCGGCCACGATCGAAACTGAGGTTGTTCCGCAGCCTCGCAACCGCGTCGCGTTGAAGATCAACATCAACGAAGGCTCCGTCGCTGCAATCAAGCATATCAACGTCGTGGGTAACTCCGTGTTTCCTGACGAAGACCTCTCCGACCTGTTCGAGTTGAAGACCAGTAACTGGTTGTCGTTCTTCCGCAACGACGACAAGTACGCGCGGGAGAAGCTGTCCGGTGATCTTGAGCGTCTGCGCTCCTATTACCTGGATCGCGGCTATATCAACATGGACATCACCTCTACCCAGGTGTCCATCACGCCAGACAAGAAAGACGTCTATATCACGGTAAACATCGCTGAAGGCGACCGCTATACCGTCAGTGACGTTAAATTGAGCGGCGATTTGAAAGTGCCCCTAGAAGAGCTGCAATCCTTGCTGTTGGCAAAGGAAGGGCAGGTCTTCTCGCGAAAGGTGATGACTACCACCTCGGAGCTGATCACTCGCCGCTTGGGCAATGAGGGCTATACCTTCGCCAACGTCAACGGCGTGCCGGAAACCAACGACGAGGACAACACTGTATCGATTACCTTCGTGGTCGATCCGGGCAAGCGTGCATATGTCAATCGCATCAACTTCCGCGGCAACACCAAGACCGAAGACGAGGTGTTGCGACGCGAGATGCGCCAAATGGAAGGCGGGTGGGCATCGACCTATCTGATCGACCAGTCCAAGACTCGTCTCGAACGTTTGGGCTTCTTCAAGGAAGTGAACGTCGAGACGCCGCAGGTCCCAGGCACCGACGACCAGATCGATGTGAATTACAGCGTCGAGGAACAGCCATCTGGCTCGATTATGGCGAGCATCGGATTTGCGCAGAATGCGGGTCTGATTCTCGGCGGGTCGATCAGTCAGAACAACTTCCTGGGCACCGGTAATCGTGTCAGCGTAGGCCTCACACGCAGCGAGTACCAGTCGCGCTACAACTTCGGATTTGTGGATCCCTACTGGACCGAAGACGGCGTAAGCCTTGGCTACAACGCTTTCTATCGAACCACCGACTACGACGAGTTGGACTACGACGTTTCAAGCTACTCGGTCGACAGTCTGGGTGGCGGTGTGAACATTGGCTATCCGATCAGCGAGACTTCGAGGCTTTCGTTTGGTCTGTCCGCGCAACAGGACACGATCGACAGTGGACGCTACACGGTTGATGAGATTTTCGATTTCATCGAGCAGGAAGGCGACAGTTATCTCAACTTCAAGGCTTCAGTCGGTTGGTCTGAGTCGACGTTGAACCGTGGCGTTCTGGCAACCCGGGGTCATTCACAGAGCCTGTCACTGGAGACCACCATTCCAGGCAGCGACCTGTCGTTCTATAAACTCGATTACAACGCTCAGCTGTTCGTGCCGGTTACCAAGACCTACACCATGCGGCTGCATACGCAGCTGGGCTATGGGGACGCCTATGGCTCGACATCACGGCTGCCGTTTTATGAGCACTACTATGCCGGTGGCTTCAACTCCGTCCGTGGTTTCGAGGACAGCAGTCTCGGGCCGCGCAGCACGCCGAGCCGTGGCGAGCCTGTAACCGGGAATGAGGGCACCATTGCCGACCCTGATCAGGATGCGCTGCCCTACGGTGGTAACGTGTTGATCCAGGGCGGAATGGAACTGCTATTTCCGATGCCGTTCGTCAAGGATCAACGCTCGTTGCGCACCTCGGTGTTCTGGGACGTAGGTAACGTCTACGATACGAATTGTCCGTCGGGCTCGGCTAAATGCAGCGATATCGATATCGGCGACATGGCCAGCTCGGTCGGTGTCGGTCTGACCTGGATCACTGCTATGGGACCGCTGAGTTTCAGCCTGGCGATGCCAGTAATGAAGCCGGACGAAGCGGATACTCAGGTCTTCCAGTTCTCCCTGGGCCAAACCTTTTAATCATCTGGAGCCATGCTCCGGCGCATTCCTGAAGAGTGGTATATACCGTGCGTAAGTTGACCCAATTGCTTGTCATTGCCGCTGCTCTAGTGGCGACCCCCGCATTTGCTGAAATGAAAATAGCGGTGATGAACTATCAGATGGCTCTGCTCGAATCGGACGCAGCCAAGCGCTACTCGGTCGACGCAGAGAAGAAGTTCGGCCCACAGCTGGAGAAGCTCAAAGGACTGGAGAGCGACGCCAAGCGCATTCAGGACCGTCTGGGCAAAGACGGCGATAAGATGCAGCAGGCTGAACGTGAGCGTCTTGAGCTTGAATTCAAGCAAAAGGCCCGCGACTTCCAGTTTCTGTCGAAGGAGCTGAACGAGTCTAAAGCCTCCGCTGATCGTGACATGCTCAAGCAGCTCAAGCCAAAGCTGGACAAGGCAGTCGAAGAGGTCATCAAAAAGGGTGACTATGATCTGGTGCTCGAGCGTGGCGCGGTGGTTGATGTCAAGCCGCAGTACGACATCACCCGCCAGGTCATTGAGCGCATGAATCAGCTGCGCTAATGATCAGAGTGGCTTATACGCTCGGCGATCTGGCCGAACGGCTCGGTGCCGACCTGCGCGGCGATGGCTCGCTGCAAGTGTCAGGTCTCGCGACGTTGCAGGATGCTGGCCCTGAGCATTTGAGCTTTCTGGCCAATGCGCAGTACCGGAAATTTCTGGCCGCGACGAGAGCGGGCGGCGTGCTGCTTACCGCCAAGGATGCTGATGGCTACACCGGTGCCGCATTGGTTGTAGCCAACCCATATCTTGCCTATGCACGCCTCTCGCATCTGTTTGAGAGGCGCCCACTGGCGCCCATCGGTATTCACCCCACTGCAGTTGTTGATCCCAGTGCCTCGGTTGATCCCTCGGCGCGTATTGGAGCGCAGGTGGTGATTGAGGCAGATGCCTGGGTGGGCCCCGGTGTGGAGATCGGAGCACAATCCCTTGTCGGTGCACGAAGTCGCATAGGCGCGGGAGGGCGGCTCGCTGCTCGCGTCACCCTTTGTCACGACGTAATCATCGGCGAACGCGTGGTCATTCAGCCCGGTGCGGTGATCGGAGGTGAAGGGTTCGGCTTCGCCAATGAGCAGGGCAGTTGGGAAAAGATTGCTCAGCTCGGTGGCGTGCGTATCGGTGATGACGTCGAGATTGGCGCCAATACCACCATCGACCGAGGTGCCATATCGGATACGGTTATAGGCAATGGCGTCAAGCTGGATAACCAGATCATGATCGCGCATAACGTACAGATCGGTGATAACACTGCCATGGCAGGCTGTTCCGGCATTTCCGGTAGCACGAAGGTTGGTCGTAACTGCATGATTGCGGGCGGCGCTGGGCTCGTTGGGCATATCGAGGTCTGCGATAACGTGTTCATCACCGGCATGACCATGGTCACGCGGTCGATCACCGAGCCGGGAAGCTATTCTTCTGGAACGGCCATGCAGCCTGCCGCGGAATGGCGCAAGAGTGCTGCTCGGATTCGGCACCTTGACGACATGGCGCGCCGGCTGCAGCAGGTAGAAAAGCGCTTGGCATCCGTGACCCCGCAAGGGGATACGGCTTCTGATGGCTGACCATACCGTCTGATCGCTCCTTTCAGAAGGCATTTGCCAGCGGGTCGCTCGGCTATATGGCTGTGCAGACTCCCATTCTCCTTACGGGCTTTTTTTCCAAATGATGGATATCAACGAGATACGCGAATACCTTCCCCACCGGTACCCCTTTCTGCTGGTTGACCGGGTGGTGGAGTTAGACACGGATGCCAAGCGTATTCGCGGCTACAAGAATGTCACCATCAACGAACCATTCTTCAACGGCCACTTCCCGCAACATCCGATCATGCCTGGCGTATTGATCATTGAAGCCATGGCCCAAACGGCGGGACTGCTTGGTTTCAAGATGATGGGTGCGAAGCCAGCCGATGGCACGCTGTACTTTTTCGTTGGCTCGGACAAGCTGCGTTTCCGTCAACCCGTCGTGCCGGGCGACCAGTTGACGCTCGAGGCATCTTTCATCAGCGCCAAGCGCGGAATCTGGAAGTTCGATTGCCGCGCCAGTGTTGACGGTAAGCCGGTATGCTCGGCGGAAATCATTTGTGCGGAACAGAAGATATGAGTTTGGTCGACCCTCGCGCCATCGTCGATCCTGCGGCCCGGCTGGCGGATGACGTTCAGGTCGGCCCGTGGTCGATCATCGGCCCGGATGTCGAAATAGGCGAGGGTACCGTGATCGCGTCTCACGTGGTCATTAAGGGGCCGACCCGTATCGGCCGGCACAATCGAATCTTCCAGTTTTCCTCTGTGGGTGAAGATACCCCCGACCTCAAATACAAGGGTGAGCCTACCCGCCTTGTGATTGGTGATCACAATGTGATCCGCGAAGGGGTGACCATTCATCGCGGCACCGTGCAGGATCGAGGCGAGACCACGCTCGGTGACCACAACCTGATCATGGCCTATGCGCACATTGGCCATGACAGCGTCATCGCCAATCATTGCATCCTGGTCAATAACACAGCGCTGGCTGGCCATGTGCATGTGGGTGACTGGGCGATCCTGTCCGGATACACCCTTGTCCATCAGTATTGCCACATCGGTGCTTACAGCTTTTCCGGCATGGGCACGGCCATAGGCAAAGACGTTCCCGCGTTCGTGACGGTATTTGGCAACCCGGCCGAAGCGCGCAGCATGAACTTCGAAGGCATGCGTCGCCGGGGCTTCAGCACCGAAGCCATCATGGCACTGCGCAATGCTTATAAAGTCGTCTATCGCAAGGGATTGACGGTAGAGGCTGCACTGACTGCGCTCGAGGTGGATGCCCAGGCATTTCCTGAGGTAGCGCTGTTTAGAGACTCAGTGCGGGCTTCGAACCGCGGTATCACCCGCTGATATGTCAAAACCTCTAAAAGTTGCGTTGGTTGCTGGCGAAGCGTCTGGCGACATTCTTGGCGCCGGATTGATGCAAGCGCTGAAGGTGCAGCATCCGATGGTCGAATTCGTTGGCGTGGGCGGCCCTCGAATGGAGGCGCAGGGGCTTAAATCCTATTTTCCGCAAGAACGCCTGGCTGTCATGGGGTTGGTTGAGGTGCTCGGGCGCCTACCGGAACTGCTCGGGCGACGCAAACGACTGCTCAAGACCTTGCTTGAAGTATGTCCCGATGTGTTTATCGGAATTGACGCGCCGGATTTCAATCTGGACCTGGCGCTTAAATTGCGGCGTGCTGGTATCAGGACGGTGCATTACGTCAGCCCTTCGGTCTGGGCATGGCGTCAAAAGCGTGTGTTGAAAATCCGTGAAGCCTGCGACCTGATGCTGACGCTGTTTCCCTTCGAGGCGAAGTTTTACGACGACCATCAGGTGGCGGTGCGTTTTGTAGGTCACCCACTGGCCGACACTATCCCATTAGTAGCTGATCGAGCCGAGGCGCGGGCTCTATTGAATCTGCCGCAGGACGGGCTGGTCGTGGCGTTGATGCCCGGTAGTCGGGGCGGAGAGGTGGCTCGCCTTGGCGAACTGTTCCTGGCCGCAGCCGATCGATTGCGCTCGATGCGTCCGGGGATTCGTTTCGTGGTGCCCTGTGCCAGTCCCGAGCGGCGAGCTCAGTTGGAACAGATGCTGACAGGACGGGACCTGCCGCTGACGTTGCTCGACGGTCGTTCCCATGAGGCGTTGGCCGCCTGCAATGCAGTGCTGATCGCCTCTGGCACCGCAACGCTCGAGGCCTTGCTATACAAGCGGCCCATGGTGGTGGCATACAGCGTTGCACCGCTGACGTTTCGGATCCTCAAGCGCCTGGTTAAAAGCCCGTATGTGGCCTTGCCTAATTTGTTGGCCCAGCGACTACTTGTCCCTGAGTTGCTTCAGGACGCTGCGACTCCAGACGCAATGGCTCAGCTGTTGTCGCCATTGCTGGATAACGGCGACAGGCAGACCGACGGGTTTGATGCGATTCACCGTACGCTGCGTTGCGATGCCTCGAGCCAGGCGGCCGATGCAGTGCTTGAACTGATAGGCGCGCGCTGATGCAAATCGGGCTGGATTTCAATCTGGTTGAAGAGCTGGTCGCTGGCGTCGATGAAGTGGGCCGTGGGCCGCTGTGTGGACCCGTGGTTACTGCAGCGGTGATCCTTGACCCCTTGCGTCCGATCGAGGGCTTGAACGATTCGAAGAAGCTCACCGAGGCGCGCCGCGAGGCGTTATTCGATGAGATTTGCGAGAAAGCGATGGCTTGGTGCATTGCTCGCGCCGAGGTGCATGAGATCGATCAGCTGAACATCCTTCATGCCACCATGCTGGCCATGCAGCGTGCAGTCGAAGGGCTCAGCGTCAGACCTCGATTGGCTTTGATCGACGGTAATCGGTGCCCCCAGCTTGCGGTGCCGAGCGCACCGGTCATACAGGGCGATGCACAGGTACCCGCAATTGCCGCTGCATCGATTCTGGCCAAGGTCAGCCGGGATCGGGAAATGTGTGCGCTGGACCTGTGCTATCCCGGTTATGGGCTTTCCGCTCATAAAGGCTATCCAACGCCGCATCACCTCGACGCCCTGCGGCGTCTCGGCCCGACCATCATCCATCGCCGTTCCTTCGCGCCTGTGCGCAACCTCCTGGAGCAAGGCGGCGCCGTGGTTGAGCGCGTGACCGCCGAAGCGGCTAGCCTGCTAGGCTGATCTTCGCCGGCATTCCTCAGTCTATCGAGGCGTGCTTTCCGCTGATCCACAAGCGGTTAAACGCCGTCTTAATCGGCTGCGGCTTTCCGGTACAATTCGCGGCTTGTCGTTTCGCCAGTCCAAGGTTCGTTCATGCCCGTCTCCTTCGTCCACCTCCGTCTGCACACTGAATATTCTCTGGTTGACGGACTGGTGCGCGTCAAACCGTTGGTGAAGTCGGTAGCAAGCGCAGGAATGCCAGCGGTGGCGGTCACGGACCAGAGCAACATGTGCTCGCTGGTCAAGTTCTACAAGGCAGCACAAGGCGCGGGGATCAAGCCGATCTGTGGTGCCGATATCTGGCTGGCCAGCCGCGATGAAGATGGACCGCTCAGCCGCTTGACCTTGCTGGCGATGAACAGCCAGGGATATCGCAACCTGACTGAACTGGTTTCGCGCGGTTGGACAGAAGGTCAGCGTAACGATCAGATCATCATTGAGCGCGACTGGGTCAAAGGCGCGGCAGATGGTTTGATTGCATTGTCGGGCGCCAAGGAAGGGGAGATCGGCCATGCGCTGCTCGATGGCGAAGAAGCCTTGGCTGAGGCGTTGCTGGATGAGTGGAGGCAAACCTTTCCGCAGCGTTTCTATCTTGAAGTACAGCGTACGAGCCGCGTCAACGACGAAGAACATCTGCATGCGGCGGTGGTATTGGCGCAGCGCTGCAGTGTTCCGCTTGTGGCTACCAACGACGTGCGCTTTCTCAAACAAGAAGATTTTGAAGCCCACGAAACGCGCGTGTGTATCGGTGAGAGCCGCACCCTCGACGACTCGCGGCGGCCGCGCAATTACTCAGATCAGCAGTATCTGAAGACGCCTGAGGAGATGTGGGAGCTGTTCAGCGATCTGCCAGAGGCGTTGGAGAACACCGTAGAGATCGCCCGGCGCTGCAACATTGAAGTGCAGCTCGGTACCTACTTCCTGCCCGATTTTCCGGTGCCGGATGGCATGACCATGGACGAATATTTCCGCAAGGTATCGTTCGATGGGCTCGATGAGCGGCTCGAGGTGCTGCTGCCCAAGGACACGCCGGACTATGAGGCGAAAAAGCAGGTTTACATCGACCGGCTGAATTTCGAGCTCGACATCATCATTCAGATGGGCTTCCCCGGCTACTTCCTTATCGTCATGGACTTCATCCAGTGGGCGAAGAGTAATGGCGTGCCGGTTGGGCCTGGGCGGGGGTCGGGTGCGGGGTCGCTGGTGGCCTACGTGCAGAAGATCACCGATCTCGATCCGCTGGCCTACGACCTGCTGTTCGAACGTTTTCTTAACCCGGAGCGGGTCTCCATGCCCGACTTCGACGTCGACTTCTGCATGGATGGCCGTGACCGGGTCATCGACTACGTGGCGGAGAAGTACGGCCGCAACGCGGTCAGCCAGATCATTACCTTCGGCACCATGGCAGCCAAGGCCGTGGTGCGTGACGTGGCGCGGGTGCAGGGTAAGTCTTACGGCCTGGCTGATCGACTGTCGAAGATGATTCCCTTCGAAGTCGGTATGACTCTGGCGAAAGCCTACGAAATGGAAGAGCCGCTCCGGGATTTCCTGGCCGTCGACGAAGACGCCCGGGAAATCTGGGACATGGCGCTCAAGCTCGAAGGGATCACGCGCGGTACCGGCAAGCACGCCGGCGGAGTGGTCATCGCGCCCACCAAGCTCACAGATTTTGCACCTATCGCCTGCGATGACGAAGGCGGCAGCCTGGTGACTCAGTTCGACAAGGATGACGTCGAGCAGG
Organism: Pseudomonas sp. 9Ag; assembly: GCF_902506445.1. NCBI lineage: Bacteria > Pseudomonadati > Pseudomonadota > Gammaproteobacteria > Pseudomonadales > Pseudomonadaceae > Pseudomonas > Pseudomonas sp. 9Ag. The sequence continues at coordinate 3,053,076 of NZ_LR733836.1, read as the reverse complement.
CGGGCCTGGTCAAGTTTGACTTCCTTGGCCTGCGTACCCTGACCATCATCAAGTGGGCGCTGGAAACCATCAACCGCGAGCAGGCGCGCAAGGGGCTCGATCCGGTCAACATTGATTTCATCCCGCTGGACGACAAGCCGACCTATTCGTTGCTGCAAAAAGCCGAGACGACCGCAGTCTTCCAGCTTGAATCGCGCGGGATGAAAGAGCTGATCAAAAAGCTCAAGCCGGACTGCCTGGAAGACCTCATCGCTCTGGTGGCGCTGTTCCGACCTGGCCCGCTGCAGTCGGGCATGGTTGACGACTTCATCAACCGTAAGCACGGCCGGGCAGAAATTTCCTACCCGCATACGGATTACCAGTATGAGGGCCTCAAGCCGGTGCTGGCTCCCACCTACGGCATCATCCTGTATCAGGAGCAGGTGATGCAGATTGCGCAGGTCATGGGCGGCTATACCCTTGGCCAGGCGGATATGCTGCGTCGCGCCATGGGTAAGAAAAAGCCCGAGGAAATGGCCAAGCAGCGCGGCGGCTTCATCGAAGGCTGTGCCAACAACGGCATCGACGCTGATCTGGCCGGTAACATTTTTGACCTCGTCGAGAAGTTTGCCGGCTACGGCTTCAACAAATCTCACTCGGCGGCCTATGGCCTGGTTTCGTACCAGACCGCCTGGCTCAAGGCGCATCACCCGTCGCCTTTCATGGCAGCGGTTCTCTCGGCGGACATGCACAACACCGACAAAGTGGTCACGCTGATCGAAGAATGCCGCAGCATGAAGCTGCGCATCGACGCGCCTGATGTGAACAACTCCGAGTTCAAGTTCACGGTCAGTGACGATGGTCGGATCATTTACGGGCTTGGCGCGATCAAAGGCGTCGGTGAGGGCCCGGTCGAAGCCATTTGTGAATGTCGCAAGGAAGGTGGGCCGTTCAAGGACCTGTTCGATTTCTGCAGCCGGGTCGATCTCAAGCGAATCAACAAGCGCACCCTCGAAGCCCTGATCCGTGGAGGCGCGCTGGATCGCCTTGGGCCATATTTCTCAGATGAGCCGAAAGCCTACCAGGCCAATATCGATCGCAATCGGGCGGTGCTGCTCTCGGCAATGGAAGAGGCGATCCAGGCAGCAGAGCAGACGGCACGCAGCCTCGACAGCGGCCATGCGGACCTGTTTGGGGGCTTGTTTGCTGAGCCCGAAGCAGATGTCTATGCGAACCATCGCAAAGCTCGCGAGTTGTCCTTGAAGGAGCGTCTGAAAGGCGAGAAGGACACCCTTGGCCTCTACCTTACCGGGCATCCAATCGATGAATACGAAGGCGAGGTCCGCCGCTTTGCTCGTCAGCGCATTATCGATCTGCGTCCTGCTCGGGGCGAGCAAACTGTAGCCGGGCTGATCGTCAACCTACGGGTCATGAAGAACAAGAAAGGCGACAAGATGGGCTTTATTACCCTGGACGATCGCTCGGGGCGGATCGAAGCCTCGCTGTTCGCCGAAGCCTTCAACAGCGCTCAGGCGTTACTGCAGACCGATGCTCTGGTGGTGGTAGAGGGCGAAGTCAGTAATGATGATTTCTCGGGAGGATTGCGCCTGCGAGCCAAGCGGGTCATGAGTCTGGAGGAGGCCCGAACAGGGTTGGCCGAAAGTCTGCGAGTCAAAGTGGCCAGCGATGCGCTAAAAGGCGATCGGGTCCGTTGGTTGGCCGATGTTTGCGGTCGTCATCGCGGCGCCTGTCCGATTACGCTGGAGTACATCGGCGCTGATGCCCGGGCTCTGTTGCAGTTCGGCGAAGGTTGGCGAATCGACCCTGCTGACAACTTGATTCAGGCATTGCGTGACCAGTTCGGGCGCGACAACGTCTTTCTGCAATACCGATAGTGGGACCCGCCGATGGGTGCACCTTTGCAGGTGCGAGAACCATCGGCGTCCTGAACCGGCCTGATCTCTGATCGGGTCATGATTTTGAACATTTTGTTCGACCTGAATGCGTCCGTCCCGTAAGGTAGGGCGCAAAAAACGGAACAGCTCCCGGCCGCCTGGCCGTCGACGCATGACGGATGCCTATGAACCCGAATTTTCTCGATTTCGAACAGCCGATCGCCGACCTGCAAGCCAAGATCGAAGAATTGCGCCTGGTTGGTAATGATAACTCGCTGAACATTGGCGATGAGATTGCCCGCCTGCAGGACAAGAGCGAGTCGCTCACCGAGAGCATCTTCGGCAATCTCACCAGTTGGCAGATCGCTCGTCTGGCCCGACACCCGCAGCGCCCTTACACGCTGGATTACATCAAACACCTGTTCACCGAGTTCGAAGAGCTGCATGGCGATCGCCATTTCTCCGATGACGCCGCAATCGTCGGTGGTACGGCTCGCTTGAACGGCGAGCCGGTGATGATCATCGGTCATCAGAAAGGTCGAGAGGTCCGCGAAAAGGTGCGTCGTAATTTCGGTATGCCCCGTCCTGAGGGCTATCGCAAGGCGTGCCGCCTGATGGAATTGGCCGAGCGCTTCAAGATGCCGATCCTCACCTTCATCGACACACCTGGCGCCTATCCGGGTATCGATGCTGAAGAGCGCAACCAGAGCGAGGCAATTGCCTGGAACCTGCGGGTCATGGCACGGCTGAAAACCCCCATCATCGCCACGGTGATCGGCGAGGGTGGTTCCGGTGGTGCGCTGGCTATTGGCGTTTGCGACCAGCTGAACATGCTGCAGTACTCGACTTATGCGGTCATTTCGCCTGAAGGCTGCGCCTCCATTCTATGGCGGACTGCTGACAAGGCGCCGGAAGCTGCCGAGGCGATGGGTGTAACCGCTGAGCGTTTGAAGAATCTCGGTATCGTCGACAAGGTCGTACCCGAGCCGCTGGGCGGCGCCCATCGTAATCCGGCGGCGATCGCGGCGTCGCTGCGTGACGAGTTGACCGTTCAGCTCGACATGCTCAAAGGGCTCGATACCGAGGCCCTGCTGGCGCGGCGTTACGAGCGTCTGATGAGCTACGGCATTGCCTGATAATTAGGTGGCCGATGAGCGAAACGGCGGGCTTTCCCGCCGTTTTCGTGTCTGAGCCTTTCGCTTTGCCAGATTGTTTCAGCGCCCCACTGATTCCGTGCAATTGGCTAGCGTTCGTCCATATCCAGCTTATGCTGACCTTCGTTTATTCTGAGCTGCAATCAGATGTCTCTCGAGTCTCGGCTGCTTGATGCATTGCAACCATGGCGTACCGCGCCGCGCTGGCGTGTGGCTTTGTCCGGTGGGCTGGACTCCACCGCGCTGCTGCATCTATTGGTGCGCTTATCGAGTCGCGAACATCTCCCGCCAATAAGCGCAATCCATATCCACCATGGTTTGCAGCCTGCAGCCGAGGGTTGGCCGGAGAACTGCCGGTCCATCTGCCGAAGCCTCGGCATTGAGTTGCAGGTTGTGCGGGTACGGGTGGAGCCTGGTCCGAGCCTCGAAAGCGCCGCGCGAGCTGCGCGATATGCGGCTTTCAGCGAGTGCTTGAACACAGCCGACGTGCTTTTCACGGGTCAGCATCGAGACGATCAGGCGGAGACCCTGGTCTTTCGCCTGCTGCGTGGCGCGGGGGTGCGTGGCCTTGCCAGCATGCCAGCAGTACGCGCGCTGGGTGAGGGCTGGCTTGTGCGGCCTTTACTCAATGCCTCGCGTGAAGAGCTGGAGGCCTACGCGCGAGCGCAGGGCCTCAGCTGGGTCGAGGACCCAAGCAACCAATGCACCGAACATGCGCGAAACTTTCTTCGTCATCGTGTCATGCCAGTACTCCGGCAGCGCTGGCCTCGAGCCGTGGAAAATATGGCGCGCGCCGCCGGGCATCTGGGCGAGGCACAGCAGTTGCTGGATGAGCTCGCCGAAATTGATCTGCGCAAAGCTCATGCGCCTTGCCGGTATCAGTGGTTACCGATGCCGAAGCTCTCGTTGTTGTCACTCGAATCGCTCAGTCCCGCTCGTCAGCGCAATGCGTTGCGCTATTGGTTGGCTGATCTGACGGCGCTTCCCGATAGCGATCATTGGGCTGGCTGGGATGCGTTGCGCGATGCCGCTCCGGATGCCGCTCCGGTCTGGCGCTTGGCTGCTGGCGAGCTGCACAGAGGCGATGGTTGCCTCTGGTGGTTATCGGGGCCCTGGTTGGCCACCATGGCGGGGCCAGTCGACTGGCCGCAGCCGAGCACTGACCTGCAGCTGCCCGGCAACGGCCTCCTGCGCCTGAGCGGCTACGCTGGGCAGGGCTTGCTGCAGGTGCGCTATCGTCAGGGCGGCGAGTCACTGAGAATTCCTAACCGTGGCCGGCGTGACCTCAAGCGGTTGCTCAATGAGGCTGGCGTGCCAGGTTTCGTGCGCTCGCGTCTACCGCTGCTGTTTCTAGACGGTGAGCTCATTGCGGTCGCCAATCTGCCGCAGTTCGATGCCCAAGCCCTGTCGCTGCAGTGGTCGCCGCCGGCCGACGCTAGGTTTGAGCTGGTAGGGTCTTTCGAGTAGACTACGCTCCCGTCCCAACACAGCTTCTGCGGCTTTCTTCGAAAACCGTGGCAGTTGAGCTATTGCCGCCTCAGGCGCGATGGCACCTTCGCTTTTCCCCGGCGGCGCTGACCGCTTAACGCAGACTTCTAGGGTTTTTCATGACGCGCTACATCTTCGTCACGGGTGGTGTTGTTTCTTCATTGGGGAAAGGCATCGCCTCGGCTTCATTGGCGGCCATCCTGGAGGCGCGGGGCCTGAAGGTCACGATGCTCAAGTTGGACCCTTACATCAACGTCGATCCGGGCACCATGAGCCCGTTCCAGCACGGTGAGGTGTTCGTCACCCACGACGGCGCCGAGACCGATCTAGATCTGGGCCATTACGAGCGGTTCATCCGCACCACGATGACCAAGAGCAACAACTTCACCACCGGCCGCGTCTACGAAGATGTACTGCGTCGCGAGCGCCGTGGTGACTACCTGGGCGCCACCATTCAGGTGATTCCGCACATCACTGACGAAATCAAGCGCCGCATCATCAAAGGCGCTGGCGATGCTGACGTCGCGCTGGTGGAGGTTGGCGGCACGGTCGGCGACATCGAGTCGCAACCCTTTCTTGAGGCAATCCGCCAGCTTCGCGTCGAAGTGGGCGCGAAACGCGCGATGCTGATGCACCTGACGCTGGTCCCTTATATCGCCACGGCTGGTGAAACCAAGACCAAGCCAACCCAGCATTCGGTCAAGGAGCTGCGCTCCATCGGTCTGCAGCCGGATGTACTGGTATGCCGCTCCGACCATCCGATCGACGTCTCCTCACGGCGCAAGATTGCACTGTTTACTAACGTCGAAGAGCGCGCGGTGATCAGCCTTGAAGACGTTGACACCATCTACAAGATCCCTGGCGTGCTGCATGCTCAGGGGCTGGACGACTTTGTGGTTGAGCGCTTCGGTCTGGAGTGCGGCGGCGCCGATCTGTCCGAATGGGATCGTGTGGTCGACGCCAAGCTGAACCCGGAGCGGGAAGTCACCATTGCCATGGTCGGCAAGTACATGGAACTTCTGGATGCGTACAAATCTCTGATCGAGGCAATGAGCCACGCTGGCATCCAGAGCCGTACCAAAGTGAACCTTCGCTACATTGATTCCGAAGACATCGAAAACCAGGGCACCAGCCTGCTGGAAGGCATGGATGCGATCCTGGTTCCGGGTGGTTTCGGGCTGCGCGGCGTGGAAGGCAAGATCGCCACCGTCAAATATGCTCGCGAGAACAAGATTCCTTACCTCGGCATCTGCCTCGGCATGCAGGTTGCGGTGATCGAGTTCGCTCGTGACGTGCTTGGCTGGACCGACGCCAATTCCACCGAGTTCGACAAGGACAGCACCCATCCGGTCGTGGGTCTGATCACCGAGTGGGAAGATGCCACCGGTGCTGTGGAAACCCGCAGCGATGCGTCAGACCTGGGTGGCACCATGCGTTTGGGTGCGCAGGAATGCGGTCTGGAGGCAGGCTCCAATGTGTTCGCCTGCTACGGCAAGGAGCGCATCATCGAGCGTCATCGCCATCGCTATGAAGTGAACAATAACCTACTGCCGCAACTGCAGGCCGCTGGCCTGAAGATCACCGGTCGCTCCGGTGACGGCGCGTTGGTCGAAGTGGTCGAGGCGCCAGATCATCCCTGGTTCGTGGCCTGCCAGTTCCACCCTGAATTCACATCCACACCGCGCGACGGTCATCCGCTGTTCAGTGGCTTCGTCAAGGCAGCGCTGGATTACAAGGCGGGCAAGGCATGAGTCAGAAGACCATTCGCGTCGGCAGTATCGAGATCGGCAACGACAAGCCATTCGTGTTGTTTGGCGGGATGAACGTGCTGGAGTCTCGCGATCTTGCACTGCAGATATGCGAAACCTATGTAACGGTCACCGAGAAACTCGGTATTCCCTATATCTTCAAGGCCAGCTTCGACAAGGCCAATCGCTCCTCGATCAACTCCTTCCGAGGCCCTGGCCTGGAAGAGGGGATGCGCATCTTTGAAGAAGTGAAGAAGACCTTCGGCGTTCCGGTGATCACCGACGTTCACGAGCCTCACCAGGCACAGCCGGTGGCCGAGGTGTGCGACATCATTCAGCTGCCGGCCTTCCTCTCGCGCCAGACCGATCTGGTGGTGGCGATGGCGAAGACCGGTGCGGTGATCAATATCAAGAAGGCGCAATTCCTCGCGCCGCAGGAAATGAAGCACATCCTCACCAAGTGTGAAGAAGCCGGCAATGATCAACTGATTCTCTGCGAACGCGGCTCCTCATTTGGCTACAACAACCTGGTCGTCGACATGCTCGGCTTCGACATCATGAAGCGGATGCAATATCCGGTGATCTTCGATGTCACACATGCGCTGCAGATGCCGGGTGGCCGCGCCGACTCGGCTGGCGGTCGTCGCGCACAGGTTACCGATCTGGCCAAGGCCGGTCTCAGCCAGGGGCTGGCCGGGTTGTTCCTTGAGGCCCATCCGGATCCGGAAAATGCCAAGTGCGATGGTCCTTGTGCATTGCGTTTGGACAAGCTCGAACCCTTCCTCACCCAGCTCAAGCAGCTGGATGATCTGATCAAGAATTTTGCGCCAATCGAAACTGCTTGAAGCCTTGAAGCTATCTACGGAGTGTTAATAAAAATGGCAAAGATCGTCGACATCAAAGGGCGTGAGGTTCTCGACTCCCGTGGCAATCCCACTGTTGAAGCGGACGTTATCCTGGATAACGGCATTACCGGCAGCGCCTGTGCGCCGTCCGGTGCTTCCACTGGGTCCCGCGAGGCGCTGGAACTGCGCGATGGCGACAAGAGCCGTTACATGGGCAAGGGTGTGCTGAAGGCTGTCGGCAACATCAATGGCCCTATCCGTGATCTGCTGCTGGGCAAGGACCCGCTGGATCAGAAGGCGCTGGACCGCGCCATGATCGAACTGGACGGTACCGAAAACAAAGCCTCGCTGGGAGCCAACGCCATTCTTGCCGTGTCGTTGGCTGCTGCCAAAGCCGCTGCGCAGGACCAGGATCTGCCGCTCTACGCGCACATTGCCAACCTCAATGGCACGCCGGGTGAGTACTCCATGCCGGTGCCGATGATGAACATCATCAACGGTGGTGAACATGCCGACAACAATGTCGACATTCAGGAGTTCATGGTTCAGCCCGTCGGCGCCAAGACCTTCGCTGATGCGCTGCGCATGGGCGCCGAAATCTTCCACCACCTGAAAGCCGTGTTGAAGGCCCGTGGCCTGAGCACTTCGGTTGGTGACGAAGGTGGATTCGCACCGAACCTGGCATCCAACGAAGACGCCCTGGCAGCCATCGCAGAAGCGGTGGCTAACGCCGGTTATACGCTGGGCGATGACGTCACCCTGGCGCTTGATTGCGCTTCCAGCGAGTTCTTCGAGAACGGTAAGTACGACCTCGCCGGCGAAGGCAAAGTCTTCGACGCCGCCGGTTTTGCTGACTACCTGGCGGGCCTGGCCGAGCGCTACCCGATCATCTCCATCGAAGACGGCATGGACGAGTCCGACTGGGCTGGCTGGAAGGTTCTGACCGACAAGATCGGTAGCAAAGTTCAGCTGGTGGGCGACGACCTGTTCGTAACCAACACCAAGATCCTCAAGGAAGGCATCGAGAAGGGCATCGGTAACTCGATCCTGATCAAGTTCAACCAGATCGGCTCGCTGACCGAAACCCTGGAAGCCATCCAGATGGCCAAGGCTGCTGGATACACGGCGGTGATTTCGCACCGCTCTGGCGAAACCGAAGACAGCACCATCGCCGACTTGGCAGTAGGAACTGCTGCCGGCCAGATCAAGACTGGTTCACTGTGCCGCTCGGACCGGGTGTCCAAGTACAACCAGCTGCTTCGTATCGAAGAGCAGCTTGGCGGAAAAGCGGCTTACAAGGGACGTGCCGAGTTTCGCGGCTAATCTGGCTATCGCTAGAAAAGCTGGGGCATGCTAGAAAAGGGCGGCGTTAGTCGCCCTTTTTTGTGGATAACGGTCAGCGCTGTTAAGGTCGCCGCACGGCGATGCGCTAGCCAGCAAAGGAAAGCCGGGCCATGTCGCTGACCGCCGCTTATACAACGTCACTGGAAACCAATCGAATTCGATCCATGCCCTCCATGCGCAGTCCCTACTGGTTGTTTGTTGTCCTGATTCTGCTCCTGGGTGGCTTGCAGTATCGCCTGTGGGTGGGCGAGGGCAGCCTCGCCCAGGTCAGCGGGCTGAACAAACAGATCGCTGAGCAGCAGGGCGAGAACCAGCGGTTGCTTGAGCGCAACCGAATTCTTGAAGCCGAGGTCAGAGAGCTCAAGCAGGGTATGGAAACTGTGGAAGAGCGTGCTCGGCATGAGTTGGGCATGGTCAAAGAGGGCGAAACTCTCTTTCAGCTCACCGAATGAGTGCAAACAATCTCCCGTCTTACTGGGTCGTTATTCCGGCTGCCGGCATTGGCAGTCGCATGCGAGCCGACCGTCCCAAGCAGTATCTGCAGCTGGCTGGAAGGACGATCTTGGAACACACCCTGGATTGTTTCCTGGGTCATCCCCAGCTCATGGGACTGGTGGTTTGTCTGGCGCGTGATGATGCCTATTGGCCGGATCTCCCTTGCGCGATAGATCCGCGGGTTCACCGTGCCGATGGCGGTAGCGAGCGGGCCGACTCCGTGCTTGGCGGCCTGCGAAGACTGTCTGGCCTCGGTGCCACGGACAACGACTGGGTGCTGGTGCACGACGCCGCCAGACCCAACCTGACACTCACGGATCTTAATCAGCTGCTGGAGACCCTTGCCACAGATCCCGTTGGTGGGCTGCTCGCCGTGCCGGCGCGCGATACGCTCAAGCGTGCAGATACAGACGGCCGCATCCAGGAGACGGTTGATCGCAGCGTCATCTGGCAGGCGTTTACCCCACAGATGTTCCGGCTTGGGTCGTTGCGCGAGGCCTTGGCGGATGCGCTTGCTAGCGGGGTGGCGGTGACTGATGAAGCGTCCGCGCTTGAATGGGCCGGATACCACCCGCGTTTGATTGAAGGTCGGGCCGACAATCTGAAGATCACTCGTCCAGAGGATCTTCAATGGCTGGAGCAGCGCTGGAAATCGTGAGTCCAGCGCTGCTCAGAATGCTCGGCACAAAGTAAAGTCGATGCGCTCTGCATCGCAGCTCTAGAGGCGTTGCGATCAGTACCGATAGATTGCAGCGGCACCACTTTCAGTTGGCATGCGTTCGGTAGGCACAGCAATCACCTCGCCGCCTTGTTCCAGCGTCCATATCGTCAACTCGTCGAGCAGGTCGGGCGTCGTCGCGGTGTCATCTTCCACTGCGACCGCCTTACCCTGCTGCTTGTCCACAACTCCTGGAATCTGACGCTCCGCCTCCACCAGAAGCGTGGCAACGCGGCCTTCGAGTGTCGCCTGGCCGATCTGCTCAAGCTGGTCGGTAGCCAGTCCCTGACCGTGCGAGACGCCGTATTGGTTGATGAAGCCTTCCAGACGCTTGAGGTAGCGCGGCTGCATGACCATCCAGCTCTTTTGCCGAAGTTCGTCATGGCTCAGCAACGATGCATCGCTTTCGATCCCCTCCGAAAGCATGAACTCGTTGTGGCTGAGTTTGCGAAAGTGAAACTGATGCTCCGGCAATGCGGCGAGGATCAGCGGCAGTCGCGACTTGCGGCTGTGGTGCTCGAGAATTGCGCGGTCGACTTCACGGAAGAAACGCTCCCGGTCTCGATCGATTTCGTCTTGGCGGCCAGCGCCACCGCTTTCTACCTGCATTGGGTCGCCACGCTCGCTGGAGCGGCTGTAGCCTTGCGGGAAGCCGGTCTGCCCCTTCTCGGTCAGATCGCGCCCCAATGCTTCCTCAAGTGTTTTCGGTACCCCGTCGCCCAAGCGGACTTCGTCGATGCCGTCGCGGTTGCCTTCGAATAAACGAACCGAGTTGAGGGTGATCGCCAGTATCTGATAGCGATCAGCAGACTGCGCGATACGCAGTAGCGGCTTGAGGTGCATTCGATCATTGGCGACGGCGAGCTCGGGAACGCTGCGTTGCAAGCGGAATACTTCGAAATAATCCACCGCACCGAAGACGGCAAGTCCATCACGGTTGGAATTCCAGAAGTCGGGATCATTCATCAGGTCTTGGAACGGCTTAAGCAATGCTTTGGCCTGATCCCCCCGGCCTTGTTGCTTGAGCGAGTCTTCCAGCTCACGGACGAGGTGCTTGAAGCGAATCGGGTCCTGCTGACGCTCGGGGAAACTGCGGTGGGTGGGCTGATAAAGTGACAGGCAGGGCGCTTCGCGTTTTGCCAGCAGTTGGGACATGGTTTCTCGATCGAGCAATCTGTTCATGTACGGCCTCACTCGTTGTCAGATGGTTCGGTTCCTCACGGGTGACGATCGGCCCGCTTTGGCGGGTCGCATAGGCGGCGTTCAGTGGTGATTGAGTTTCTTGTCCAGCGCATGGGCTAGTGCGTGGTTTAGCTTTTCGGCACAGCCGTCGATAGCCATATTCAGCGAGTCCGCCTTGTGGCTGGTCGAGATGGGCTCGTGCCCTTTGACGCGTGCTTCCATCTGACAGCGCTTATCCTGCGGACCACTTTTGCCGCTGTTCTCGTCGTTGAGATGAACTTCGACTCGGGTCAGCTGATCGTCGAAGCGCTCCAGTTCGCTCTCGACCGTCGCCTTCACGTGCTCCTCAAGGTTGCTGGTCACGTCGACGCTATGATTGCTGTTCACCAGAATCTGCATGATGTCCTCCTGATTGAATGGCCGGCTCGCTCAAGCAGAGGGCCGGAGGCACCGGCTTCAGGATTTCGACGTGGTGGGTTAATTCGGGTTCCGCCTGACGCTGGCAGTCGGACGCGCGGCGCAGTCGCAACTCAATTGCGTTCGTTGCGGTATTCAGGGCGGCTTGCCAGGCCCTGCTTCAATGCCTGGATCAATAGCCGGACCTTTGGCAAGGGATAGCGCCGCTGCGGATAGACGGCCCATACGGCTGTATTCGGCGGCTGATAGGTTTCGAGCAAGGACACCAGTTCACCGCGGCGCAGCGGTTCCTGGACGTAATAGTCCGGTAGCTGGCATAGCCCGAAGCCCCGTAGTGCAGCGTCCAGCACCGCCTGGCCGCTGTTGCAACGCCAGTTGCCAGAGGGCTTGAAAGGCTGCTCGCGACCTTCGATCTGCAACGTCCAGGTATCAACGGTGCCTATCAGGCAATTGTGCCGCGCCAGCTCGGAAAGCGTGTGAGGCCGGCCGTAGCGCTCGAGGTAGCTCGGTGCGGCGCACAGATACATCGCCCGCGGGGCGATGCGCGTAGCGACCAGCCGTGATTCGCTGAGTCGGCCCAGGCGTATGGCCAGGTCGTAACCTTCCTGCACCAGATCGAGCGTGCGGTTGGACAATTCAATGTCGACCCGCAATTGAGGGTGCTGCGCCATGAATTCGTTTACCAGCGGCACGATGAAGCGTTCGCCGTACGCGACTGCAGCGGTCATCCGCAATAACCCTGTGGGGGCGGCATGCAGGTCGCTGATGGCGTGAAAGGCTTCGTCGCGCTCTTCGATCAAACGCTGGCAGCGAGAGAGGAAGGTATGGCCGGCTTCGGTCAGCGATACACGGCGGGTGGTGCGATAGAGCAAGCGGGCCTGCAGGCGTTCCTCAAGCCGCGCCACTTGCCGACTTACATGAGATGACGATACGCGCAGATGTTCGGCGGCGCGCATGAAGCTGCCCGCTTCAGCGACTGCCACGAATTCGTCCAAGCCTTCCCACCGGTTCATAAGCGATCCTTTCGGTAGAGGGCTGAATTAGCCCTGCCTGGCAATAATGTTTCCACGATCAGCTTATTAACCCTGTCTGCTGATAAAACTACACTGCGCTTCACCATTCATCCACGAGTAAAGCCAGCCATGACCATCAAGTCCCGTGCCGCAGTCGCGTTTGCCCCCAATCAGCCTCTGCAAATTGTCGAAGTGGACGTCGAGCCGCCCAAAGCTGGCGAGGTGCTGGTGCGCATCGTTGCGACTGGCGTCTGCCACACCGACGCTTACACGCTCTCCGGCGAAGACTCGGAAGGTGTCTTCCCATGCATCCTCGGTCACGAAGGTGGCGGCATCGTCGAAGCGGTCGGCGAGGGCGTTACCTCGGTGGCGGTGGGTGATCACGTGATCCCGCTGTACACCGCCGAATGCCGCCAGTGCAAATTCTGCAAATCCGGCAAGACCAACCTCTGCAGTTCGGTGCGCGCGACCCAGGGCAAGGGCCTGATGCCGGACGGCACCACGCGGTTTTCCTACAACGGCCAGCCGATTTACCACTACATGGGTACTTCGACGTTTTCCGAATACACCGTGTTGCCTGAGGTTTCGGTAGCGAAGATTCCCAAGGAAGCGCCACTGGACAAGGTCTGCCTGCTGGGTTGCGGCGTAACCACAGGGATCGGTGCGGTACTCAACACCGCCAAGGTTGAAGAGGGCGCGACTGTAGCGGTCTTCGGCCTGGGCGGCATCGGCCTGGCAGCGATCATCGGCGCAAAGATGGCCAAGGCCAGCCGAATCATCGCGATCGACATCAATCCGTCGAAGTTCGCCATCGCCGAAGAACTGGGCGCGACCGACTTCGTCAATCCGAAGGATTACGACAAGCCGATCCAGGAAGTCATCGTCGAGATGACCGATGGTGGCGTTGACTATTCATTCGAGTGTGTCGGCAACGTCCAGCTGATGCGCGCCGCGCTGGAATGTGCCCACAAGGGTTGGGGCGAATCGGTGATCATCGGTGTGGCCGGCGCGGGTCAGGAGATCAGCACTCGTCCGTTTCAGCTGGTCACGGGCCGCGTCTGGCGTGGCAGCGCCTTCGGCGGCGTCAAAGGGCGCACCGAATTGCCGGGCTATGTGGAGAAGGCTCAGACCGGTGAGATCCCGCTGGATACCTTCATCACCCACAACATGGGGCTGGACGAGATCAACCATGCGTTTGACCTGATGCATGAAGGCAAGAGCATTCGGACCGTCATCCACTATTGACTTCGCATGTCGGGCCGTGGTGCTTTGCCTTGCCTGGCGAACACCACCGGCCCGCTTCAGGAGGGCCCATGAGCCTCGAGAATATTTCCTGCCAGAAGAGCTTCGGTGGCTGGCACAAGCGCTATCGCCACCGCTCTGCCAGCTTGAACTGCGATATGGTGTTTGCCGTATACCTGCCGCCTCAGGCGGAGCAGGGCGAAAAGCTGCCTGTGCTGTACTGGCTGTCCGGCCTGACCTGTACCGATGAAAACTTCATGCAGAAAGCGGGTGCGCATCGACTTGCAGCAGAACTTGGTTTGATCATCGTCGCGCCAGATACCAGCCCGCGCGGGCCTGATGTGCCTGATGATCCTGATGCCGCTTATGACTTCGGTCTAGGGGCGGGTTTCTACCTCAATGCGACTCAGGATCCATGGGCCCAGCATTACCGTATGCACGACTACGTGGTTGATGAGCTGCCTGCGCTGATCGAGGCAAACTTCCCGGTCTCTGATAAGCGCGGCATCAGCGGACACTCCATGGGCGGTCACGGTGCGCTGGTGTGCGCCTTGAAGAATCCTGGCCGCTACCAGTCGCTGTCGGCCTTCGCGCCGATCACCAATCCGGCCGACTGTCCGTGGGGTGAAAAGGCCTTTTCCAATTACCTCGGTGAAGATCGCTCTCGCTGGCGTGAATGGGATGCCTGCGCCTTGATCGCCAAGGCGCAGGAGAAGTTGCCGATACTGGTCGACCAGGGTGATCGTGATGACTTCATGGTCAACCAGTTGAAGCCTGAGGCGTTGGTATCAGCCGCAAGAGCGGCGGATCATCCGCTGACGATGCGTACCCAGCCTGGCTACGATCACAGCTACTTCTTCATCAGCAGCTTTATCGACGATCATTTGCGTCATCATGCGCAGGCGCTGAAGGCTTGAGGTGTGTTGCGTTTGCCGTTGAGCTGGCTGTTTTGCGATAGCAGAACCTTTTCTCTCGGGGCGGTGCGCTTACCACTGATGGCTTTCACGGTGGATAGATCGCTGCAGCGTTGCCGACAGCGCAAATGCCCCAGGCCTATCGATGCAAGGCGTTGCGCGTCATTAGCGGCAAGCACAAAAAAGGCCCGACCGGTTACCCGGTCGGGCCTTCCATCGCAAGGAGCTAGAGCGATGGATAATCGGTGAAACCTTCGGCACCTTTCGCATAGAACAACTCAGGCCGAGGCTCGTTGAGCGGAGCGTCCTTGCGTAAGCGTTCGACCAGGTCGGGGTTGGCGATGTACGGAATGCCGAATGCAACCGCGTCGGCCTTGCCTTCTTCAAGCCAGGCGTTGGCCTGTTCTTTGGTAAAGCGCTCGTTGGCGATGTAGACGCCGCCGAAGATTTCCTTCAATTGCGGTCCGAGGCTGTCCTCGCCGGCTTTCTCACGAGTGCAGATAAAGGCGATACCGCGCTTGCCCAGCTCACTCGCGACATAACCGAAGGTTTCTGCACGATTGGAGTCGCCCATGTCGTGAGCGTCGGCTCGTGGGGCCAGGTGCACGCCCACGCGGCCAGCGCCCCAGACCCCAACCGCAGCGTCCGTGACTTCCAGCAGGAGACGTGCACGGTTTTCCAGTGATCCGCCGTACTGATCGGTGCGCTGGTTGGTGCTGTCCTGAAGGAACTGGTCGAGTAGGTAACCGTTGGCACCGTGAATTTCTACGCCGTCGAAACCTGCTTCCCGGGCATTTTCAGCCCCCTTGCGGTAAGCCTCGACGATGCCGGCGATTTCTTCGGTCTCGAGTGCGCGTGGGGTTTCGAAGTCCTTCATCGGCCTGACCAGGCTGACATGACCGGCGGGCTTGATGGCACTAGGGGCGACCGGTAGCTGGCCGTCCAGGTATAACGGGTCGGAAATTCGGCCGACATGCCAGAGCTGCAGCACGATCTTGCCGCCCTTGGCGTGGACCGCATCGGTTACCTTCCTCCAGCCCTGTACCTGCTCGGCCGACCAAATACCGGGGGTGTCCGGGTAGCCGACGCCCATCGGTGTGACCGAGGTGGCTTCGCTGATGATCAGGCCTGCGTCGGCCCGCTGGGTGTAGTATTCGGCGATCAGGTCACCCGGTACGCGGCCAGGCTCAGCGCGGCAACGGGTCAGCGGGGCCATAATGATGCGGTTGGCCAGTTCCAGTTCGCCAATCTTGATCGGGTCGAAAAGTGTGGGCATAGCGATGCTGCTCCTTACAAGGTGAGGACTGCGAAGCTCAGAGTTCACGGCCAAGACGGGTTACGAGGGCTTCGATAGCCGGTTCATTGCGTTTGAAAAAATGCCACTGACCGACCTTGCGGTTGGTGATCAGTCCCGCTCGTTGCAGTGTTGCCAGATGGGCCGAAACCGTGGACTGCGACAGCCCGGCGCGCTGGTCGATCTGCCCGGCGCACACACCGTTTTCAAGCGAATGGTGCTGCTCGGAAAAATAGCGTTGCGGCTCTTTCAGCCAAGCCAGAATCTCCCGCCGCAACGGGTGGGCAATTGCCTTGAGCATGTCGTCCAGTTCTTCGGGCATGGTGTCGTCCGGTTCGTATATCGCGATGAGGCGAACTATATATCGGTAAAAAACGATATGAGATCGATTCGGTTGATGGTGGTTATCGTTGATATTGATCTGCAGGGTTCCTACCGCTGCGGCTTCAATGGTTGCTGCTGTCCTGTAGAATCGCGAGCTGATCTTTTCGAGGGCATATGACTATGCGAATCGGCCACGGCTACGACGTGCATCGTTTTGGTGAGGGCGACTTCGTTACCCTCGGCGGGGTACAGATTTCTCACAGGTTCGGACTGCTCGCGCATTCGGACGGTGACGTGTTGCTGCACGCCCTGAGCGATGCATTGCTTGGCGCGGCGGCGCTTGGTGATATCGGTAAGCACTTCCCGGACACCGATCCGGCCTTCAAGGGGGCCGATAGCCGCGTCCTGCTGCGTCATGTGCTCAAACAGGTGCAAAGCAAGGGCTGGAAGGTTGGCAACATTGACGCCACCATCGTTGCCCAGGCACCCAAGATGGCTCCACATATCGAGGCCATGCGAACCCTGATCGCCGAAGACCTGCAAGTCGACCTGGATCAGGTCAACGTCAAGGCCACCACTACCGAGAAGCTTGGTTTTACCGGACGTGAAGAAGGCATTGCCGTGCATGCCGTCGCGCTGCTGGTCGGCGCATGACCGAGGATCAGTTGCTCGGCCCAACGGCACATGGCGGGGCCTGTGGCTCCGCCGTGCTCAAGGCTGTGGCGGAGGACTTCCAGGTCGACGAGGTGCTCGACATCCCTTTGTCTGGTGCCGGTGAGCATCTTTGGCTCTGGGTGGAAAAGCGCAACCTCAACACGGAGGAGGCTGCGCGTCGCCTGGCGCGGGCTGCTGGCGTTCCGGTGCGCAATATCAGCTATGCCGGCTTGAAAGATCGTCAGGCTCTGACCCGCCAGTGGTTCAGTCTGCATCTGCCGGGCAAAGCTGATCCTGCACTGGCCGGGGCCGAAAACGAAACCCTGACGATTCTCCAGAGCGGCCGTCATCAGCGAAAACTGCAGCGCGGTGCCCATTCGGCCAATGGCTTTACCCTTCGCTTGACGGAACTGAAAGCCGACCACGCCGAACTCGATGCGCGTCTCGAGCGAATCAAGAGGGAAGGTGTCCCCAACTATTTTGGCCTGCAGCGCTTCGGTCATGAGGGAGGAAATGTCCACGGCGCCCGCGAGTATGCGGATAGGCAAGAGCTTCCGGTACAGCGCAATCTCCGCTCGCGTCTGCTATCGGCGGGGCGTAGTTATCTGTTCAATCGAGTGTTAGCTGAACGAGTTGCGGCGGGTAGTTGGAATCAGGCGCGGGTCGGTGATCTGCTGGCCTTCACCGACAGCCGCAGCTTCTTTCCTGCCGGCGAGGCTGAATGCAGCGATCCACGGCTGGCCGTGCTGGATCTGCATCCGACCGGTCCGCTCTGGGGCGCCGGTGAGTCGCCCGCCTCGGGCGATGTTCAAGCACTGGAGATGCAGGTTGCCGCAACGGAGCCGTCAATCGCCAAGTGGCTCGCAGAAGCCGGAATGAAGCATGAACGGCGCATTCTTCGCCTCCCAATGGGCGGCTTGTCGTGGCATTATCCCGAGCCTGACATTCTGCAACTTGAATTCGTCCTGCCGACCGGATGCTTTGCCACTGCTGTGGTGCGCGAACTGGTCAGCCTGGCAGGGCAGACGGACATCTGATGCGTATTCTGATCGCCAACGACGACGGGGTGTATGCACCTGGGCTCGCCGCGCTTTATGACGCGCTGGCGGATTATGCCGAGTGCAGGGTGGTGGCCCCAATCCAGGACATGAGTGGCGCCAGCAGTGCGCTGACCCTGGATCGCCCGCTTCATACCACGATCATGCCGAATGGTTTTATCGGCGTGAACGGCACGCCGACGGATTGTGTTCACCTGGGCATCAACGGCCTGCTGGAAGACGTGCCCGACATGGTGGTTTCAGGTATTAATCTGGGCGCCAATCTAGGCGACGACGTGCTGTATTCCGGTACTGTCGCCGCAGCCATCGAAGGGCGATTCACCGGTAAGCCCGCGTTCGCTTTTTCCCTGGTGTCGCGGCTGACCGATAACCTGCCTACAGCCGCCTACGTCGCGCGCAAGCTGGTCGAGCATCAGGCCTCGCTTGAGCTCCCTCCGCGTACGGTGTTGAGTGTCAATGTTCCAAACCTGCCGCTGGATCACCTGCGCGGCATCCAGCTGACGCGCCTGGGCCATCGAAGCAGGGCCAAGCCGCCTGTGAAGCAGGCTAATCCGCGTGGCAAGGATGGTTACTGGATTTCGGTGGCTGGGGACGTTGAAGACGGCGGGCCAGGCACCGATTTTCATGCGGTAATGCAGGGCTACGTTTCGATTACGCCATTGCAGTTGGACCGAACCTTTCATGAGGCCTTCGATGGCCTCAACAGTTGGCTGGAGGGCGTGTTGTGAACCGCGGATCCGATGACCTGCTGCGCCACGGCACTGGGATGACCTCGCAACGCACTCGTGACCGACTGATTCAGCGGCTCTACGAGGAAGGGTTGTCAGACCCTCGCGTGCTTGAGGTGATTCGGCGCACGCCGCGCCACCTGTTCGTTGATGAAGCACTGTCTCACCGCGCCTACGAAGACACCGCGCTGCCTATCGGCCATAACCAGACCATCTCGCAGCCCTTCATGGTGGCGCGTATGAGTGAACTGCTGTTGGCTGACGGCCCATTGGACAAGGTGCTGGAGATTGGCACGGGTTCCGGCTACCAGACAGCGGTATTGGCGCAGCTGGTGGAGCGGGTGTTCTCCGTCGAGCGTATTCAGGCTCTGCAGGATCGCGCCAAAGAGCGCCTGGTCGAACTCAAGTTGCGCAATGTGGTCTTTCGCTGGGGTGATGGCTGGGAGGGCTGGCCTGCGCTGGCTCCTTACAACGGCATCATCGTTACCGCGGCGGCAGCCGACGTGCCCCAGGCTCTGCTCGATCAACTGGCCCCCGGCGGACGGCTGGTGATTCCGGTCGGGGTTGGCGAAGTCCAGCAATTGATGCTGATCATTCGAGAGGAAGACGGTTTTTCCCGCCATTTGCTGGATACCGTGCGCTTCGTGCCGCTGCTCAATGGACCTGTAGTTTGATCACAGCGGATGGAAGCATGAAAAACGCGTTGCTGTTGTACGCCAAAGGCATGGCGATGGGTGCGGCTGATGTGGTGCCCGGCGTCTCGGGCGGAACCGTGGCATTCATAACCGGAATCTACGATGAATTGCTGCGCTCCATCGGTGCGGTGCCAAACGCCATCCCGGCTTTGTTGAAGGGGCGCATCGCCGAAGCATGGCGCATCGCCAACGCTAGCTTTCTACTGGTGCTGTTCGCCGGCATTCTGACCAGTGTGCTCAGCCTGGCGAAATTGATTACCTATCTGCTCGAGCAGCATCCGATTCCGGTGTGGTCTTTCTTCTTTGGTCTGATTCTGGTTTCCGTGCATTTAGTCAGCAAGGAAATCCAGCGTCGCAACCTGTCGCGGTTGGTCAGTTTGTGTCTTGGCGTCGGTTTTGCCTACTGGATTACTGTTGCCGCGCCCATGCAGTGGAGTACCAGCAGCGTCAGCCTGTTTTTTGCTGGCGCCATCGCCATCTGCGCCATGATCCTGCCGGGTATATCCGGAAGCTTCATTCTGGTGCTGCTCGGCCTTTACCCCGTGGTTCTAGGCGCAGTCAAAGCCTTGGATCTGGGTGTCATGTTGACCTTTGCCGCCGGTTGCCTGGTCGGCTTGTTGAGCTTTGCACGTGTCCTGAGCTGGGTCCTGCGCCTCTGGCGCGACCTCACTCTGGCGTTTCTTACCGGACTGATGCTTGGTTCGCTGAACAAGGTTTGGCCATGGAAAGAAACGCTCACCTGGCGCACCAACTCGCACGGTGAACAAGTGCCGCTGCTGGAGCAGAACCTCCTGCCGGGCGCCTATGGCGATCTGACCGGGCAGGATCCGCAGCTTTTGCTGGCGATCTTGCTCGCGGTAGCCGGTATCGCCCTGGTGCTTGGGTTGGAGTGGTTTGCCGGACGTCACCAGCCAGTCACGCAAAGCGTCTGAACCGACTTTGTCGATCTTAGGGAGCGGGTATTGAAGCTCACAGCCAGCACGCGGTGGATACGCAGTTCCTCATTCCGTTGCGCGCTTGTCGCCTTGTTGGCGGGTTCGTTATTGGCCGGGTGCGCCAGCTCGCCTTCAGGCGGCGTGAGCGTCGTAGACCGTAATAGCCGGGACCGTGTCACCAGCGGCCATTACACGGTTCAGCGCGGCGACTCACTTTGGTCGATTGCTTTCCGCTTTGGCTGGGATTGGCGCGACCTGGCACGGGTGAACAATATCCGTCCGCCGCATGTCATCTATCCGGGTCAGACGATTCGCTTCAGTGGCCAGGCGCCCCGTGCCGTTGCCGCTCGTCCGGAAACCAAAACCCCGCCTCCTGTCCCCCGCACGCCAACCATTGTCACCAACCCGGTGCCAACGCCGCCTCCTTTGACGCGCCCCAGCGCACCGGCGGCCAGACCTGCCGCGCCGAGTACTCCTATCAAGGCAGTGACCCGGTCTGCAAGCGGTTGGGCCTGGCCTGCAGGGGGGGGTGTGATCGGTCGATTTTCCTCAAACGGAAGTTTGAATAAAGGCATTGATATCGCCGGGGAATTAGGACAGCCTGTTTTAGCTGCTTCTGATGGGGCTGTTGTGTACGCCGGCAGTGGTTTACGGGGTTACGGCGAACTTGTGATCATCAAGCACAGCGATACCTATGTAAGTGCCTACGGCCATAACCGCAGGCTGCTGGTTCAGGAGGGTCAACAAGTCAAAGCTGGGCAGACCATTGCCGAGATGGGATCGACTGGAACCGACCGGGTGAAACTGCACTTTGAGATTCGCCGCCAAGGCAAGCCTGTAGATCCGCTGCAATACCTGCCAAAGCGATGATTTGATTCAACCTGTTCCGGCCCTAGGAGGGGCTTGAGCGATGCCAGGGAACGCGTGACGCCCAAGCCTGTTGTCGAACTCAGAACAGGAAAACAATAATGGCTCTCAAAAAAGAAGTGCCGGAGTTTGACGTAGACGATGCTGTTCTACTCATGGAACCGTCTCTGAATGTAGATCCGGATGCCGAGATCTCCCGAGTCGGTTCAGGTGGCACCAAGTCCAAGACCGCAACGGTCAAGCAACACAAATTCATCGATTACACTCGCGCGCTCGACGCCACCCAGCTTTACCTCAACGAAATTGGTTTTTCCCCACTGCTGACGCCGGAGCAGGAAGTGCACTTCGCGCGTCTTGCACAGAAGGGCGATCCGGCGGGCCGCAAGCGCATGATCGAGAGTAATTTGCGGCTGGTCGTGAAGATCGCGCGGCGCTACGTCAATCGCGGTCTGTCCTTGCTGGATCTGGTGGAGGAAGGCAATCTCGGCCTAATTCGCGCGGTCGAGAAGTTCGATCCAGAGCGTGGTTTCCGCTTCTCGACCTACGCCACCTGGTGGATCAGGCAGACGATCGAGCGGGCGATCATGAATCAGACTCGGACCATTCGTTTGCCGATTCATGTGGTCAAGGAGCTGAACGTGTACTTGCGTGCCGCACGCGAGCTCACTCAGAAACTTGATCACGAGCCCAGCCCGGAAGAGATCGCCAACCTGCTTGAAAAGCCGGTTGCTGAGGTCAAGCGCATGCTGGGGCTGAACGAGCGGGTGACCTCTGTAGACGTCTCGTTAGGCCCTGACACTGACAAGACGTTGCTGGATACTCTGACGGATGACCGGCCGAGCGATCCGTGCGAGCTGTTGCTTGACGACGATCTATCCGAGAGCATCGATCAATGGCTTTCCGACTTGACCGAGAAACAGCGGGAAGTGGTTATTCGACGCTTTGGTCTGCGGGGCCATGAAAGCTGCACGCTGGAGGAGGTTGGCCAGGAAATTGGCTTAACGCGTGAGCGGGTTCGGCAGATCCAGGTCGAAGCACTCAAGCGCCTGCGTGAGATTCTGGAGCGCAACGGCCTCTCCAGTGAGTCGCTATTCCGCTAGCCCCTTTTGCTCTCTGCTCCTTACCTGCTAGGTAAGGAGCACGTCGCTCTTCCCGTCATAGTCTGTCGCGGTACCTTGTCCGGCTGTTATGAAAAGAGGGCAGCATTAACTCCGTTGCTATGATTTCCCCATAGGCGATCCGTTGTGTAGGTATTTGCTTACAAGCTTTGTAAGCCAAGCCTGCAAGGCCGGCCGAGTGGATCGCTATAGGGAGAAAAAATTATTGATAACACTATGTTTTTATTGGGAAATTTAATTTTGTCGAATGATGGCATCGTTGCCACCATGCATTTTCCACAGTTGCCGTTGTCGCGCAAAGCTCTAATATTGCAACTGTGTTCAGGGACAAGCACAGCCGGCATGGATGTCGAGCAGGATCAACCGCTGGAAGCGGTTTCATCAGGACGATGAGTAGGAAAAAAAAGGAAGTAGGGAAGGAGGCGGGCGGGGGTTAACCCCCGCCCCTTTTTTTTGCCTGGCATTTTTGTTGGGGCGGTGCGCGAACCACTGCATGGGTAGACGGCCTAACAGCCATAACCTATTCAGAGGAGCAAACCATGAACGGCAACGAACGTAATCAACCGGCCCAGCCTGGGCGGGATGAAGAAGATCCGGTTAAACGTAATCCCGATGAGGCTGATGACGATCAGCTGGATGAGGCCCTCGAAGAGACTTTCCCTGCGAGTGACCCTATATCTCCGTAACAGCTGGCCGGCGCCCTTCCGTTAGTCTGTAAGCAGCCTATGGCGCAAGGCGGGAAGTACCTGCTCTCGCAGTAAGGGCGCTAGGTGTTCCTGGCGCTCTGCATTTAGATCCAGCCATTTCAGCGCGTCTATTTCCGCCTGTGGCGTTACCGCGCTTTCCAGGCGGGTGAAGTAGACGTCAGCTTCCACCCAATGATCCGGCTCGTTGGCTGCCCTTGACTGGAAATGGCCGAGTGAGTCTAGCAACGACGGGTCTATCCGCAGGCCCAGTTCTTCGAGCAACTCCCTCTCAACTGCTTGCTGAGGCGTTTCGCCTGCTTCGATTTTGCCACCTGGCAACATGAACGCTTGGGTGCCGCGCTTGCGGACAGTCAGGATGCGTCCCGCTTCATCAAGCAGGCAGGCCGTGGCGATTCTGAGAGTGGTGAAAGTCATCGGGTGCTCTCGTTTTCGTGACATAGCGCCACGAGGTTTTTGTGTCGGTTGTACCGCTGCAAGCGGGAGGCGAGCGCCTCTGGCAATACAATGGCCTCAGCGAAGCCCAGTGATTCATAGAAAGGTACCGTCCTCGGTTCGCAAAACAGCCACACAGGCCCATCGCAGCCAGCCAGTGCCTGCGCAACCAGACGCCTTCCCAGCCCCTGGCCGCGGAGGTTCGGAGTGACCAGCAAGCCGGTAAGCCATTGCCCGTGGACTATGTCTGAAAGGCATAGGCCGGCAAGAATGTCCGAGTGTTCGGCGACCCAATAGCAGGCGCCAGCCGGCGCTCGCATATGGCTGCGATGGGCTCGGTAAAACTTGTTGAGTAAGGCTCGGCATTCACCGGGCAGCTGACGCAGCTGAACGGCTTCCAATAACAGTTCTCCATCTGTGTGCTGACGGATATTAACCGATGTTTATCTCGTCAACGGGCCAGCTGAGTTGGGCACCAATAGCATCGTTTTGGGTGCTGGGTTCTAGGCCAACAGGCGGGTCGCTGCTCTAAAGCGGCGATCAAGTGGACAGCTTGTTGTTCTATGCCTGCCTGTGCGAAGGAAGCAGGGCAGGCACGACCGACTATGCCAAGTGAAGTCGTTCGATCCAGACCTATCTGACTCGTCCCGCTGCTATCTAGCGCAACTGGCAAAGCGCTTCACCAAAGCTGTGCTGTTGGGGGCAAGAATAAACATGTGATTGGAGCTCTTTGCTATGGCGGCCGTATTGGCCGTAACGTCGTAACGCCGTTTCGCTAGTTTGCCGTTTCGTTTGTTTAATACTAAAAAATAGTGTTTATCTGGCTGGTTCGTTAAGTAAAAAAATCATTAAATCCAACGACTTACGATGTATACCTAAAATAAAATGAACAGTCTCGGCGCGTTCCTGTCATTAACAGTGCGCATCAAATAAGTTGCGTATTCCGCCATAGTTAGCAACAACAAGAGGTGTTGTCATGAACAGACTTTTCAAAACTACCCTCCTGGTCGCCGCCATGCTTCCCGCTATTGCAGTTGCCGCTCCAGTGGCAGGTGATCGCGAAGTAACCTTGGGTGGTGCGGGCAGTAGCGATAAGGACTTCGACGATACAGTTTTCTCCCTACAGGGTAGTTGGGGTACATACCTGGACGAGTCCTCCATGTGGGGCGTACGGCAAACCGTGAATGCTCGGGATTCAGAAGGGGAAAGCGTGCAGTTCGACGGTTCCACCCGTGTGTTCTACGACTATCACTTCGGTAGCGGCAACACCCGTCCCTTCATCGGGGTGAGTGTCGGCGGGATTTACGGCGAGGAGGTTGATGAGACCTTCATGGGCGGTCCGGAAGTCGGTATCAAATACTGGGTACAGGACAAGACGTTCATCACTGCTATGGCCGAATATCAATTCCTCTTCAAAAGTGGAAGCGATGCGCGGGATCGTTACGATGACGGTGCGTTCTTTTACAGCGTCGGTATCGGCTACAACTACTGAGGCCTACGAGTGCGATGTTTAACCGCATCGCACTTGCTCTTTATGTCGAGCTAAAAAAGATTAATCCGTGCAGGCTTGCTTCATGGATAGAGAGACCCGATTGCTGGGCGAATAAGAGTCTTGCCGGTCCGCTTGAACGCGGCAACAAGTACTTCGCAGACCGGTTAATCTAGCTATCCAAAGATGACGCCGGGAATCGGACAATCTCGATGCCGCTTCCCTAGAAATCCTTCCGCATCACCGACTGCTTTGTTGCTCCACCGAGGCAACCGATCTTCTCTAACCACGTTGGCCGCGTAGCTCAGCGTGACCTAGCCAGTGTCGACTACGCAGGATTGACGCGGCGAGGCGCCAGAGACTCGGCCTCGTAGCAAACCGAGCTAGATCACAGTTGTGGTTAACTGTCCGGGGCATGCCGGCCGGCCGGCCTGAAGAATCCGTTCTGCAGGGACTCGCAGCTGAATCAACAAGTAGTCAGCAAACGCATCGGTATATCCCTGCCTGGCAATCGCCAGCTCCATGCATTTAAGCCAGGCATCGCGCTCGGCTTCGCCCACTGTCCAGCGAGTGTGGAACTGCGGAATGCTGATGCTGCCGTAGTGTTCCGCGTAGCGACGTGGGCCGCCCAGCCAGCCGCAAAGAAACGCAGCCAGCCTCTTGCGTGACTCGGCCAGATCGCGTGGGTACAGGTGGCGGACGCAGCGAGCGTCTTCGAGTTCGTCCATGATCAGGTAGAAGTCTTCGACCAGGCGAGCCAGGCCAGACTCGCCACCGGCTGCCTGGAATGAAGCATCGCCCGTACCAAACGGAACGTCAGTTGTAGTACTCATGTTAAGCCCTCGAAATGGCAGCGGGGCGGGGAGATTGATCCAGAGCAACGGATGCGGTTTTGGCACTCAAGCGCGCTTGGTTGATGGTCTATGCTGTCGTCAAATCCGGTTGGAGACTCGCTATGCGCAACATTCTTCTCGCTTATGACGGTTCGGACAATGCCAAGCGGGCATTGCAATACATCATCGATTTTGCCGCCGATGCGCCTAAGCCGCCGCAGGTACATGTGCTGAACGTACAGCAGGAGCCGGTGCTCTACGGCGAATTCGTTACCGCGGGTACGGTTGATGAGCTGAACCAGAGCTTTATCGACAAATCGAACCGTACTCTTGCAGATGCCGCTACCGCGCTGCAGACGGCCGGGATTCCACACCAGACTCACGCAATTCTGGGTAATGTGGCTGAGCAGGTTAATGATGCGGTGCAGCGCTTCGGCTGTGACACGGTGGTAATGGGCACCCGCGGTCTGGGTAGCTTTACCGGCATGCTGATGGGCTCGGTCGCCAATCGGGTCGTGCATGAAGTATCGGTGCCGGTCCTGCTGGTGAAGTAACCGGCGCCGCCATACCGGGCTGGACTCAGTCCGGTTTTTTCTTGAGGAGATCGCCCAGGTTGGCGAAGGCCTTGAAGGTCTCCTTCGGACCTAGGTCACCGCCTGGTTTCGACTCGGCGTAGTACTGATTGTCGGTGTAACGCGAGTGCTCGTTGTCGTGGCAGTACAGGCAGAGCAACTCCCAGTTCGAGCCGTCTTCCGGGTTGTTGTCGTGGTTGTGGTCCTTGTGATGGACCGTCAGCTCGCTCAGGCGCTTGCCTGAGAACTCCCTTGCGCAACGTCCGCAGACCCAGGGGTACATCTTCAGGGCCTTCTCACGATAACCCTGTTCGCGCTGTGCGTAGGGCGTATTGGGTTTGTTTGTACTCATCGCTGTGCCTCTAGCTCAACGGTTGCAGTGTTCGTTAGCCGGCCAGGCCGACATAGACATTCTGTACATCATCATGGGCGTCGATGGCGCTGAGAAAGGCTTCGACTTCTTCCAGTTCGGCCTCGGACAGCGTCGTGACGGGATTCTTCGGACGGTAGCCGAGCTGTGCCGACTGGACAGTGAAGCCATGCTCCGGCAGGGCCCGGCAGACCACGTCCATGTCGGTGGCATCGCTGATGAACAGTGTGGCACCGTCTTCAGCGGCTTCGAAATCTTGGGCGCCCGCTTCGATGGCGGCCAGTTCAGCATCGGCATCGGCGCTAGCCGGCGCTGCTTCGATCATGCCGCAGTGATCGAAATCCCAGGCGACCGAGCCGGAGGCGCCGAGCTGGCCCTTGCGAAACAGCACGCGGATCTCGGCCACAGTGCGGTTAACGTTGTCGGTCAGGCATTCGACGATCACCGGGACCTGATGAGGGGCGAAGCCTTCATAGGTGGTGCGCTCATAGTTGACGCTCTCCCCAAGCAAGCCCGCACCTTTCTTGATAGCGCGTTCCAGGGTCTCACGGGGCATCGAGGCCTTCTTGGCCTGCTCGACTACCAGGCGCAAGCGAGGGTTCATGTCCGGGTCAGCGCCGCTGCGGGCCGCGATCATGATTTCCTTGGACAGTTTGCCGAAGGTGCGTCCCTTGGCGTTGGCTGCCGCTTCCTTATGTTTCGCTTTCCACTGTGCGCCCATGAATGTTCTCGTGATTGGTGAAGTTGATGGAGATCGACTGACGGCGATTCTAGCCGTTGCGGCGGCAGCAGGCACGGGCCTCGCGCAACTCCAGGGATGCAGCAGGACGTATGGTGCGTCTGGCTGTCGACTGTAACGCCCAATTGCATGCCTGCTGTATGAGTACGTGATCGACACACGCGGCTCTAATGCGTTTTTGTCTGGGAACTGTGCCATGTCGCCAAAGGACCTGATGCTGGCCCTGGTTGTGATCGTTGTCTGGGGCATGAACTTCGTCGTAATCAAGGTCGGCCTGGATGACATCCCGCCGATGCTGCTGGGCGCACTGCGTTTCATGCTCGCTGCGTTTCCGGCGGTGCTGTTTATCAAAAGGCCACAGATGCCGCTGCGCTGGCTACTGGCATACGGCGGGACCATATCGCTCGGTCAGTTCGCTTTTCTCTTCTCCGCGATGAAGGTCGGTATGCCTGCCGGCCTGGCCTCCCTGGTTTTGCAGTCGCAGGCATTTTTCACGCTGTTCTTTGCCGTTCTGTTTCTTGGCGAGCGGCTCCGTGCAAGCAATCTGGTCGGGTTGGTGATCGCCGCTGGTGGATTACTGCTGATCGGCATGCAAGGCGATCGGAGCATGACGCTGGCCGGTTTCCTGCTGACCATCTGCGCAGCCTCGATGTGGGCAATGGGCAATATTGTCACCCGCAAGGTGGGCAAGGTGAATCTGGTTGGGCTGGTCGTATGGGGCAGTCTGATCCCCCCCATTCCGTTCTTCGCCCTGTCTTGGGTGCTGGAGGGGCCGGAAGCGATCAAGGGCGCGCTGGGCGGGTTCGGGATGGATTCGGCACTGGTGCTGATCTACCTGGCCTTCGGTGCGACGATTCTTGGCTACGGGCTCTGGAGCAGACTGCTGTCCCGCTATCCGGCGAATACCGTTGCGCCTTTCTCACTGTTGGTGCCCGTCGTCGGCCTGACATCTGCTGCCGCACTGCTGGATGAGCATCTGGGCCTGTTGCAGGCGGCCGGTGCATTGCTGGTCATGCTGGGGCTGGGGATCAATGTAGGCGGAGGCTGGCTGGTCAGCCGCGTGCGCACTGCCTTTGGTAGCTCGACAGCCTGACAGCAAAACGCCCCGCGACGGCATGCCGTGCGGGGCGCGCTTCTACCACTATGGCGTTACCGAGCGGCGTGACTGCCCAGTAGTGGTGTAATGCCGTTAGCTTTTTCCCTCTTGGCCGTGCGCTTCTCCTGCGCCGTCTTCTGGGGTTTCTTCTTTGCGTTCTTCTTAGTATCCATACCCTTGCTCATGGTGTCGCCTCGCGATTGATCGGCTTGGTTGTGCATCCCTGCGTGGGTCTGCTCTGGGCCAGTGCACCTTGGCGTGAGCGTGAAGATCAAAGATGAATGAAGCCGAGACTACGCCTGCCAGACAGGATTGGATAGCGGCGGTTTTTGCCGTGGCGAGGGGCCGAATCTCATACCTTGAACCGCCCGATCATCGTCTGCAGTTCGCCGCCTAACTGCGCAAGCCGGGCGGTGGACGCAGCCGTTTCCCGGGCCGCCTCAGCGGATTGGTCAGCCACGTCGCGAACGCTGAGCACGCTGCGATTGATTTCCTCAGCAACCGAGCTCTGTTGTTCAGCCGCCGTGGCGATCTGCTGGTTCATTGCTTGAATGACTGAAGCGGTTTCGGTAATGGCTTGCAGCTCGGTGCCCACTTCTCTTGCGAGGGTGACGGTATCGCGGGCCAGAGTGCTGCTGCTGTCCATCATTCCAGATGCGGTGCGGGCGCCTTTCTGCAGGGTAGCGATCAGGGCTTCAATTTGCGCAGTGGACTGCTGTGTGCGCTGGGCCAAGCCGCGCACCTCATCGGCTACCACCGCGAACCCGCGCCCGGCTTCACCGGCCCGTGCGGCCTCAATAGCCGCGTTAAGGGCAAGCAGGTTGGTTTGCTCGGCAATGCCATTGATGACGGTCAGCACCGTGCTGATGCCGTCGGTTTCCTGGTTCAGCTGGGTCATGGCCTCGGCCGATAGCGTGACCTCATTCGAGAGTCGGTCAATCTGCGACAGGGCGCGCTGGACAACCGTGTTGCCTTTAACGGCCTGCCGATCGGCGCGCTGGGCGGCGCTCGACGCCTCTTCGGCATTGCGTGCGACTTCTTGCACCGTCGCGGTCATCTCATGCATGGCCGTAGCGACCTGATCGGTTTCCTGACGCTGGCTGCTGACACCAGCGCTGGTCTGCTCGGTCACCGCGGAAAGCTCATCGGAGGCGCTGGCCAGCTGTGCAGTGATACCACCGATACTTCCGATCAGCGCCTGCAGGTTGCCGCGCGTCTTGCCCAGCGCCTGGAGCAGTTGGCCGAACTCGTCATGGCGTGGCTCGGGAGGCTGACCGGTCATGTCCCCAGCACCGATGCGCTCGGCTATCTGCACTGCCTGGTTGAGGGGCTGCGTTATCTGACGGACGATTAGCCAGCCGATCAGAGCGCCCAGGAGGATCGCCGCCAAGGTAATACCGATGACCTGAATTTTCTTGGTTTGAGCATCATCGGCACGCTTCTGGGTCTGGCTGGAGATGATGCCCCTGGCCTCCTCGTAGAGTTTCGCGAAAATGGCCTCCATGTCCTGGCGCGTCTGTTGCTGACTGGCAACGATGGGCGGCAGTTTCTTCACGAGGTCGACGTACTCGGTCGCGCTGGCCTTGAGGGTTTTCAGGTTTTCGGCTTGGGGACCGATCAGCTCTTGCTCCAGCGGTGCAATGGCTGCGTTCAACGCTTCAAACTGCTGGTTCAGGGTGTTCAGGGCGGCTTCGGATTCTTCCATCAGATATCCGCGGACGGTGAAGCGCAGCAGTCGATTCTGCTTGGAGAGCTCAGTCGTCATCAGCGCGATATTGGCAATGTCTCCGGTCGGGTGTAAGACCGGGTTGCCTTGAACGCCGTTCCAGCGCTGCTCCAGGTTGGCTATCAGTTTGTCAGTGGTATTGCCTGCTTCAACCCAGTTGGCGCGTGTCTGCTTTTTCAGTGCATGCATTGCGACGAGCTTTTCGAATGCGGCCTGGTACTCTCGCGCCTGATTGGCGATGGTTTGCAGCAACTCCCGGTCCTGCGGTTCCGAGAAGCTGGCTTTTTTCTGTTCGACCAGTCGAGCAATGTTCGCTACCGCATCGGTTACCTGGGCAACGTATTTCTCATCGCCTCGCTCTTCGAAACGCACCTGTGCATAGCGGATCTGGTTGGCTTCGTTGAGTAGGTTTTCTGCGGTCTGCGCTTTATCGCTCCTTGAGATCAGAGCATCCATGCTGAGCACGCCGATAGCGGCCACGCAGACGGTGAGCAGCAGTACCGCAGCGAAGCCAAGCGTCAGCTTGTAGCTGACTTTGAGATTTTTCATTGTTGTTCCTCAAGCTGGCAGAGCCGATGGTGATGGTCGTACAACGACATCGGCTTAAACCGCCATAACTTGAGGGTGTTGTCTGATGACTGGCTGATTTATAGTCAAACGGCGCTTGTCATTGTCTGACACGCTGTGCCTGGATCTCAGGCAAATCATTTCGGCGCATGTAGGCAAGTAACGGCTCGGTGATGGCTAGCCGGTCATTGATGTTCTGGTCGAGGAGCAGCTGAATCAGCTCACGTTTGAGCGTCATCAGCTGGTTATCGATGGTTTGCCAGACAAATTCGCTCGCCGGTGTGATGCTGCTGTCGGCGACATCCATGCCGAACGAGTCTTCGCTAAACCGAACGATGTGCTGGCCGGTTTTGCCGTTGAAACCCACAAAACCTTGCAGGCAGTCGGCGGCCCGACAGATGTCGACGGATGTAATGCTCATGTAAACCTCGGTATCGATTCGGGTGGTTTACACGCAGGGCAGGCGCTCGATGCTGCTGGCGACCTTCTTCTGAGGTCGCTTTGGTGGAGGCGTATTGTCGTGGTCGGCGTTGCGTCTGAACAGCGGCATGACGTCGCTTGCCCTTGTCAGAACAACGCCGCCTGATCCTGTTGCCGTCGCCTGCTGTCCAGGCGTTGACGAAAGCGCGTGCGATATTCACTTGCCAGCGGTGACAGGTTGGCCAGCCAGGCAAGTTCGATGTCGTTGACGTCGTCATTGACGAAGCCGCGCCAGACGCGAAGCACGCTGGCGGTCGGCCACGGGTGCTCAATCAAGTGCAGATCCGCGCCGAGTTCGATAGCGCCGGGTTCAAGGGTTCGGTACAGCCATCCGGTTCGGCCACTTTTGGCCATATGGCGAGCGAGGCCACGGACGCTGTGTCGCCGGTCCAGGTTGCTACAAGGCGAGCGGGGCTGGCTGACTTCGATCACGGCATCGCCCCAGCGAAAGCGATCCCCGATACATACCTGTCGTTCATCCAGGCCCAGCGTCGAGAGATTTTCGCCAAACGCGGCGGGACCAATGGCCGACAGCTGCGGATACAGCTTGCGCCAGTGAGAGTAGTGCTCGGCCGGATAGTGGCAAAGGCTGCGATCCGGCCCGCCATGGAAACGGTGATCGGCGACACGGTCGCCCTGTAGCCCGTTGAGATTGAGCCAGACCTCGCCCATCGCCAGCTGCTTGTCGATGGCTGAAGGCTTCTCCGTACCCGGCAGTCGCAGAAGCTGGTCGCGTAGGAAGGGACCTTCAACCGGCCATTGCATGAGGGCGCCCTGATCTGGATAGGTGAGCTATGGGGCTGGCTTCAGCCTTCATTGAGACGGGCCAGCTCGCGGCGCACCATAGCGGCGAACTCTGGCGGCTTGAGGTGATAAAGCTCGGTGGCAACCCAGGCCAGCCAGCGGGCGCCCAAGGCTTGCCGTTGTTCAAGTAGCCGTCGCGCTTCGGCGGTCGCTCGTTCGGCGTGTTGCTGATGAAACTCCGACCGGCCCATGTCTGCTCCTCAAGCTGAGCGGGCGATTCTAAACGACAAGCGCAGTTGGCGCCTGATCGCTTGGTAAAGCCGCTGTGCCGCGCTAGGCTCGCGATTCCGTCGTTTAACGAGTTCGAATCATGCCGCGGTCTGTGAACTTCAAGGACAAGATTTCCCGTCAGCGGCCTTATGGGCGCGTCGAGCCGGGTCTCAAAGCCTCCGAAGGTGATCTGTCATTGGTCATCGACCAGCTTGAGAGCGACCGCGGTCGCATTATCAACTCCGCCGCTGTGCGGCGTTTACAGCAGAAGACTCAGGTCTTCCCGCTGGAGCGCAACGCAGCGGTGCGCAGCCGTTTGACCCACTCACTCGAAGTCCAGCAGACGGGTCGCTTCATTGTGCGCACCTTGTACAAACAGCTCGGTGAGCGGGCGACGCAATACGGCCTGGATGGGTTGGAAGGTGCGCTGGAAAGCCTCGTTGAAATGACGTGCCTGATGCACGACATCGGCAACCCACCGTTTGGGCACTTTGGCGAGTTTGCCATTGGCGAGTGGTTCAAGCGGAACCTGAACACGCTGTTCGACGCCGCTGTCCCCAACGGTGAAGGCAATAGCGAATTGCGCAGTCGTATGCTGCTCGACCTCGAACAGTTCGAAGGCAACGCTCAGGCGATTCGCTTAGTCGTTAGCCTGCTACGGCTTAACCTGACCTACACACAGACGGCGGGCCTGCTGAAATACGTGCGCGCCGCTTATGCGCCCAAGCCGGCCAAGGGATCACCCGGCGCCTATCTGTTGAAGAAGCCAGGCTTCTACCTTTCAGAGGAATTTTTTGTCGACGATCTGCAGGCCGCGTTGGGCCTACAACCTGGCACGCGTCACCCGGTGGCCTACATCATGGAGGCGGCCGATGATATCGCTTATTGCCTTGCCGATATCGAAGACTCGGTGGAGAAGGGCATCTTCACCATTGAGCAGTTGTCACAGCTGCTGATCGACAAGTTCTCCGAGCACGGCTCGCCCGACGAGCCGATCGCGAATACCGGCCGCAGCTTTCGCAGCATGGTCGAGTACGCCCAGGCGCGTGCTGCCAAAGAGACGATCAACAAGGTTGGCGAATTCTTCATCTGGCTGCGGGTGAATATGGTCCACCCGCTGGTGCAGCACGCCGCGCAGCAATTTATCGAGCATATCGAGGCGGTCTACGACGGCACGCTGGACCGCGCGCTGCTGGAAGACGCAAGTCTGCCAAACGCCATTGTGCAGACCTTCAAGGATGTCGCGATGGATCACGTGTTCTGTCACCGCGAAGTAGAAACCTTGCAGTTGCAGGGCTACCGAATCCTCCAGGGGCTGCTGGACGCCTACGCGCCGCTGCTGGCCGTCGCTCCGGAGACCTTCCGGGCATTGACGGAAGGCGTTTGCCGTAGCGAGCCGCACCTGCAAATGCTCGCCCGGCGCCTGCCCAGTCAGCTGATCAAGGCCTATCACGAGTCGCTGAAAGCGCATCCTGAGGGAAGTGAAGACCAGGCGTTGTGGGACTTCTACTACCGCTGCCGCATGCTTCAGGACTTCGTCAGCGGTCTGACCGATCAGCTGGCGCAGGACGAATACCGCACGCTCTTTGCTTTGTAACCTCGATGGCTGTCGTCCTCGCCTGGCTCGCCAGCTCCGACGGACATCCGCTGCGCTAAAATCGCTCGCGCCGCCGTTTCGTTGGTACACCACTTGCATTTGTCTGGTGCGTGCGGTTGGAACGTGGCCCCTAAATGGCGCAACGATCTGCCGCTGAGCCAGGCGGGATTGAGCCTAAGTGTCTGAAAATAAACGCTTTGGTTTGTCGGGGATGAAAATCTCACAAGTCCGCCGCGACAGTCGATAGCAAACCTCTGCTCACCCGTGACGCATCTTGGTGCGTGCAATGGGGGCGGTTTGCTGTTTTGGTGCGCTTACCATAGGACGTAGTAGATGGATAACCCAAGCAGTGCGGTAGAAGTGCTGATTCACGGTGCCAACACCCTGTTCATCCTGATGGGCGCGGTGATGGTCCTGGCAATGCATGCCGGTTTTGCCTTTCTGGAGGTCGGCACCGTACGCCTGAAAAATCAGGTCAATGCGCTGTCGAAAATCATCGCCGATTTTGCCGTCTCGACATTGGCGTATTTCTTCATCGGCTACTGGGTTGCGTATGGCGTGACCTTTCTGCAGCCGGCCGACCGGCTGGTCGCGGAGAACGGCTATTCATTGGTCAAGTTCTTCTTCCTGCTGACGTTCGCCGCTGCAATACCCGCGATCATCTCCGGCGGCATCGCCGAGCGCGCCAAATTCGGGCCACAGCTCTGCGCCACCTTGTTGATCGTTGCGTTCATCTATCCGTTCTTTGAAGGCATGATGTGGAACGGCAACTTTGGCGTTCAGGCTTGGCTGGAAGCGCAGTTTGGTGCGCCGTTCCATGATTTCGCCGGTTCGGTAGTGGTGCACGGTATGGGTGGCTGGTTGGCGTTCGGCGCAGTAATTCTTCTTGGCCGCCGTAATGGTCGATACCGTGACGGCCGTTTGGTGGCCTTCGCGCCCTCGAACATTCCGTTCCTTGCGCTGGGATCGTGGATTCTCATCGTCGGCTGGTTCGGCTTCAACGTGATGAGCGCCCAGACGCTTGAGGGCGTCAGCGGGCTGGTGGCGATCAACTCGCTGATGGCCATGGTTGGAGGAACGGCGGCAGCATGGGCGGTCGGCCGCAACGACCCGGGCTTTCTGCATAACGGGCCCTTGGCTGGGCTGGTTGCAGTCTGTGCAGGATCAGATCTGATGCACCCAATCGGTGCGCTGGCTACGGGCATAGTAGCTGGCGCCCTGTTTGTCTGGGCATTCACTGCGGCGCAGGCCAAATGGAAGATCGACGATGTGCTCGGTGTCTGGCCATTGCACGGCCTCTGCGGCGTCTGGGGCGGGCTGGCTTGTGGAATCTTTGGTCAGCAGGCGCTGGGTGGGCTGGGCGGCATCAGCATCATCAGCCAGGTGATCGGCACAGGTCTCGGCGTGCTGGTTGCGCTGGTTGGCGGCTTTCTCGTCTATGGCGTGCTAAAGGCAGCGGTCGGCATTCGCCTGAGTCACGAAGATGAGTTCAATGGTGCGGACTTGTCCATTCACCGGATCGGTGCCCTGAGCCACGATTAAGGGCAACCATGCCGGCCGCGCCGCCGCCGCCGCGGCCGGCTGTTGCTGAAGCAGAGCTCGTTTTCGCAGCAGGACACAGGCTGCTTCAGTCGACCGTACGGGTATGGTCCGCATAAGCGCGCATGAACAGGCCAACGCAATCCTCGACATGCCGCTTGCCGTCTTCGGCGTCCAGTCGCTCGGCATAGCCGATCAGCAGACGAAAGTGTGCGGCGCCTTTGATCAACGAACAAAAATGTTCCGCGGCGCGCATCGGCTCGGGCACATCCAGCAACTGGCGGCGGTGCGCCTGGTCTAGCAACTGCTCCAGATCGAACAGCAGCTTCTGTGGGCCTGCATCGAAGAACATCCGCGACAACGTTGGGTTCTGCGCCGCCATTGCCACCATCAGCCGGTGCAGACCGATGGATTCGGGGCTGATGACCAGCTCGTGAAAAGCCTGGGCAATATTTAGCAGGACCGAGCGGAATTCACGCCCATCCTCCAGCACGAACAGCCGGCGCGGCAGACGCGTTTCGCAGGTTGCCTTTACCGCTGCGCCGAATAGCGCCTCCTTGTCCTTGAAGTGGCTGTACAGCGTGAGCTTCGACACGCCGGCTTCGGCGGCGATGGCGTCCATGCTGCTGCCTTCATAGCCATTGCCGAGAAACAGGGTTTGGGCAGCCGCAAGGATTGCCTCGCGCTTGGCGGGGTCCTTTGGACGGCCTGGGCCGGACGGTGCGGGTGAGCTGTCGGTCATGGGTGTTTTTAATACTAGACTGGTGAGTTCGGTATTTTTACTATACCGCGCAGTATAAGTATTAGAACCCACCTTGCGACAGAGAGAGATTCGACGTGTTCCGACATGCCTTGCCCTTCCTCGGTGCTTTTGGTTTCGCCTTGCTAGCCGGTTGCGGCAATGGTGAACCCGAGCAGCTCTCTACGCGGCCCGTGATGGTGGTCCAGCCGCAGCCCGCCAGTGAAGCCTTCGAAAGCTATCCGGGGGAGGTGCATGCACGCTACGAGCCCGAGCTGGCGTTTCGTATCGGCGGCAAGGTCACCGAGCGGATGGTCGAAGCCGGGGAGCGGGTGCGCAAGGATCAGCCATTGGCCAAGCTTGACCCGCAGGACGTGCGGCTGCAGCTCGAGGGCATCCGTGCTCAGGTGGCGGCGGCTGAAGCCAACCTGCGGGTCGCCCGTGCCGAGCATGAGCGCTACAAGACCTTGATGGATCGCCAGCTGGTCAGCCGCTCGCAATTCGACTCTTCTGAAAATGCCTACCGCTCCGCGCAGGCGCGCTTGCAGCAAGTGCGCGCGGAATTCGATGTGGCCAACAACCAGGTCGGCTACGCCATCTTGCGCGCAACGCACGAAGGCGTGATTGCCCAACGCCGGGTCGAGGTGGGGCAGGTGGTTGGCGCCGGCCAGACGGCCTTCGTCTTGGCTGCCGATGGCGAGCGCGAGGTAGCGATCAATCTGCCGGAACAGGCGCTGGATCGCTACTCGGTTGGCCAGCCGGTATCGGTGGAAATCTGGTCGCAGCCGGGCAAAGCCTACGCCGGCCACATTCGCGAACTGTCGCCGGCTGCCGACCCGCAGTCGCGCACCTACTCGGCGCGTGTCGCCTTCGACGACGCCAAGGTGCCTGCCGAGCTTGGCCAGAGCGCGCTGGTGTCAATCCGCAGCAATGGCGAGGTGCCCTTGGCGGTGCCGCTTTCGGCGGTCACCGCCGAGCAGGGCAAGGCTTACGTCTGGCGGGTCAAGGAGGACGCCACGCTGGAGCGCGTTGCCGTGCAGACAGGGGCCTTTGGTGATTCTTCTGTGCCCATCCTCAAGGGGCTGCAGGCCGACGACTGGGTTGTCCTCGCCGGTGTTCAGATGCTCCACGAGAATCAGTCGGTGAGGGCGGTCGATCGTGACAACCGTCCGGTCGAGCTGGCGACGCAGGAGTAATCAGGATGCGCTTCAATCTCTCCGCATGGGCGTTGGGCAACCGGCAGATCGTTGTCTATCTGATGCTGCTGATGGCCGTGGTAGGTGCCCTGTCGTACAGCAAGCTTGGTCAAAGTGAAGACCCGCCCTTTACCTTCAAGGCGATGGTGATTCAGACCCAGTGGCCCGGCGCCACTGCAGAGGAGGTTTCGCAGCAGGTCACCGAACGCATCGAAAAAAAGCTGATGGAAACGGGTGAATACGAGCGCATCGTGTCCTTTTCACGGCCCGGCGAATCCAACGTGACGTTTATGGCACGCGATTCGATGCGCTCCGAGCAGATACCGGATCTCTGGTACCAGATCCGTAAAAAGATTGGTGACATTCGCCATACCTTGCCTGCCGGTGTGCAAGGTCCTTTTTTCAATGACGAGTTTGGCACGACCTTCGGCAACATCTACGCGCTGACTGGCTCAGGCTTCGATTACGCCGTGCTGAAGGATTATGCCGACCGCATTCAGTTGCAGCTACAGCGAGTGAAGAATGTCGGCAAGGTCGAGCTGATCGGGCTGCAGGACGAAAAGATCTGGATCGAGCTTTCCAACGTCAAGCTGGCCAATCTGGGCGTGCCGCTGGAGGCCGTCAAACAGGCTCTTGAGGCTCAGAACACGGTGATGTCGGCAGGCTTTGTGGAGACGCCCAGTGACCGCGTACAGCTTCGCGTCACCGGCAGCTTCGACACGGTAAAACAGATTCGGGACTTCCCCATCCGGGTGGCCGGTAGCACCTTCCGCATCGGCGATGTGGCCGAGGTCTACCGCGGCTTCAACGACCCGCCGGCGCCACGCATGCGCTACATGGGCGAACCTGCGATCGGGCTGGCCGTGTCGATGAAGTCCGGCGGCGACATCCTTGTGCTCGGCGAGGCGCTGCAGACCGAATTCGCACGCTTGCAACAGGAGCTGCCGGCAGGCATGCAGCTGCGCAAGGTGTCCGACCAGCCAGCGGCAGTGAAGACCGGTGTCGGCGAGTTCGTGCAGGTGCTGATCGAGGCCCTGATCATCGTGCTGCTGGTGAGCTTCTTCTCGCTGGGCGTGCGTACGGGGCTGGTGGTCGCGCTGTCGATTCCGCTGGTGCTGGCGATGACCTTCGCGACCATGCATTACCTGGACATCGGTCTGCACAAGATTTCCCTCGGTGCGCTGGTGCTGGCGCTGGGCCTGATGGTGGACGACGCGATCATCGCCGTGGAAATGATGGCGATCAAAATGGAGCAGGGCTTCGACCGGCTCAAGGCCGCGAGTTATGCCTGGACCAGTACGGCCTTTCCGATGCTCACCGGTACGCTGATCACCGCCGCGGGCTTTCTACCGATTGCCACCGCGCAGTCCAGCACGGGCGAATACACCCGTTCGATCTTTCAGGTGGTGACCATCGCCCTGATCGCCTCCTGGATCGCCGCCGTAGTGTTCGTGCCCTTGTTGGGCGAGAAGCTGCTGCCCGATCTGGCCAAGCGTCATGCGCAAAAGCATGGCGGCAGCGATCAGGGTCACGACCCGTATTCGACGCCGTTCTATCAGCGTGTGCGGCGGGTGATCCACTGGTGTGTGCAGCGGCGCAAGACGGTTATCGTCCTGACGTTGCTGGCGTTCGTCGGCGCGATCGGCTTGTTCCGCATCGTGCCGCAGCAGTTCTTTCCCGCCTCCGGCCGGCTGGAGCTGATGGTCGATCTGAAGCTGGCCGAAGGCGCGTCGCTCAAGGCCACCGAAGCCGAGGTGCATCGCCTTGAGGAAATGCTCAAGGACCGCGCCGGCATCGATAATTACGTGGCCTATGTCGGCAGCGGGTCGCCGCGCTTCTACTTGCCGCTGGATCAGCAGTTGCCGGCCACCAGCTTCGCCCAGATCGTGGTACTGGCTGAAAGCATCGAGGAGCGTGAAGCCTTGCGTAGCTGGCTGATCGAGCGACTGCGCGATGATTTCCCGACCTTGCGCGGTCGTGTCAGCCGTCTTGAGAACGGTCCGCCCGTGGGCTATCCGGTGCAGTTCCGGGTCACCGGCGAGCATATCGATGTGGTGCGCAAGCTCGCACGCCAGGTTGCGGCAAAGGTGCGCGAGAACCCCTATGTGGCGAACGTCCATCTCGACTGGCAGGAGCCGAGCAAGGTGGTCTGGCTGAACGTGGATCAGGACCGTGCCCGTGCGCTGGGCGTCAGTACGGTGGAACTCTCGAACTTCCTCAAACGCACCTTTACCGGCACTACGGCGAGCCAGTTCCGCGAAGACAATGAGCTGATCGAAATTCTGATCCGCGGGACAGAGCGCGAACGCGAAACCTTGTCGATGTTGCCGAGCTTGGCGATTCCCACCGCCAGCGGCCGCAGCGTGCCCTTGTCGCAGGTCGCCACTCTGGAATACGGCTTCGAAGAGGGGGTCATCTGGCATCGTAACCGCATGCCAACGGTGACGGTGCGTGCCGACATCTACGGGGACCAGCAGCCAGCCTCGCTGGTGAAGCAGATCGAGCCGACCCTGAGCGATGTGCGCGCTGCGCTGCCCAGCGGCTACCTGCTGGAGGTCGGCGGAACGGTAGAGGACTCCAGTCGTGGTCAGGCCTCGGTGAACGCCGGGATGCCGCTGTTCGTGATTGTCGTGGTCAGCCTGCTGATGCTGCAGCTCAAGAGCTTCTCACGCTCGGCAATGGTGTTTCTCACCGCGCCGCTGGGGTTGATTGGTGTAGCGCTGTTCCTGCTGCTGTTCGGCAAGCCTTTCGGCTTCGTGGCGATGCTCGGCACTATTGCGCTGTCGGGCATGATCATGCGCAACTCGGTAATTCTGGTGGATCAGATTGAGCAGGACATCGGCGCCGGGCAGGATCGCTTCAATGCCATCATCGATGCCACCGTGCGGCGCTTCCGGCCCATCGTGTTGACGGCGCTGGCGTCCGTGCTGGCGATGATTCCGCTGTCACGCAGCGTGTTCTTCGGTCCGATGGCGGTGGCAATCATGGGCGGGCTGATCGTTGCGACCGCGCTGACGTTGCTGTTCCTGCCAGCGCTCTACGCGGCGTGGTTCAGGGTCAAGGAAACGGCTCAGCGCTGATCAGAAGCCCGGTAAGCTGGCGTCTCTAGACGCCGGCCGCCTGCAGCAACTGTTCCGCTGAGGCCTTAGCCAGCAGCGCCTGGTCGCCGGGGCCCTCGATGTGCGCCATGCTCAGTGCGCCTTCGATAAGAAACTGCAGCTGGCGAGCGAGTTGCTCCGGCTGGGGTGCGTCGAGCGCCTCCAGCAGCTCGCACAGATGGCGCTGAAATTGCGCTTTGTATCCCGCGGCGCGTTGATGGATCGGGTGTTCTCGATCCTGATATTCGGCCGCCGCATTGATGAACAGACAGCCACAGAACGCGGTCGGGCTGTGGATCATGTTGTTCAACCCATCAAACACGCTTAACAGCGCCTTGCGCGGCGGTAACGCCTGCCGCGCTTCCCGCAAACGCTCAAGCATCGGCAGCTGGCGCGCCTCCAGTACCGCCAGGATCAGTTCGTCCTTCGATTTGAAGTGCTTATACAGGGTCATCTTGGCCACGCCCGATTCGCTGAGAATCCGGTCGATGCCGGTGGCGTGGTAGCCCTCTGTGTAGAACAGCCGCTCGGCGGTGGCGAGCAGCAGGTCGCGTTTGTTGGTTGCCATGTGGATCTCCTCGGCCGGCCATTATGCGGGAGCGGTTCTGTTCGCTCCAATCCTCCTCAAGGCAGTACAAGCGCTTGCAGTGTACAGACAGGTCTGTCTACTATCCAGTCGTGCTTCGGCGCTTACGCCTGCCGCTGGCATTTGCCGGGCGTGATCGTTCTCCGTTTTTGCCTGATGAAGGAGTCTGAGCCATGCGTGTTCTCAAGAGCCTGGCGGTGTCATTGATGCTTCTGTCCGGCGCGCTGCCGGCCGCGGAGTTGCGCTTCAGCCTGATCCGAACCGGGCAGACCACATCCAGCGGCGAATACGCCTGGCGTGACGGCCATTGGGTGGCACCCGAAAAGATCGATCATATAGCCGTAATGGTCGAGCACGGCGGCAAGCGTCTGCTGTTCGGTAGTGGCCTTGGCCGGCAGATCGACGCCCAGCTAGACGGCGCAATTCCCTGGCGCGTTAAGCGCTACAGCGAGGTGCAGCCGGTGCGTGACCAGCTCGAGAAAGATGGCCTGGCGGTAGATCAAGTGGTGTTGGGCTGCGCGCGCTGGAGTCACGCCTCCGGCCTGGCCGATTTCCCTGAACTGTCGGTGCTCGCAAGCCCGGAGAGCATCCACTACGCACAAAATGCAACGCCGCCAGCGGTCATTCCGGGACAGTTTTCCCACGGGGTCAGGTGGCAGCCGCTTCGCTTCGAGCGCCGCGCTGTTTACGGGTTCGAGAAAAGTCTCGATCTGTTTGGCGACGAACGGTTGGTTCTGGTGAAACTGGCAGGTCATGGCGCCCTGGGCCTGTTTCTCACGCTCGATGACGGTCGGCGCTTCTTCTTTCGAGGCGATGCCACCAGCACCGAAAGTCTCGCGGAGGCGCTGCCCGTCGAGGTCTCGCAAGGCAGGGATGCCCGGTTGCAGGCGCGGCTCGGTTTCTACCCCCGCTGGGTGGAGTGAGTCGCGTCGTTGCGCAGCCGGTTCAGTTCGCTGTCAGGGCGCCATTTTGAGCCTTTCCGTTCGTCTGCTCGCACACATCGAGCGCAGCGTCGCCAGCTAAGCTTAAGCCTGTAAATTTCCTTGAAGCCAGGCCGGAAACGATGGGCGCAGTATGGCGAAACGATAAATCCCGGGCAGGGGGCAGCAAGCGCTCGCCTTCCGCCGATAAGCCCGGTCGAACACGCTCGCACGGTAGCCGTCTGGCGCGCCGCATGGGTGTGTTTCTGGGCGTTTCATTACTGGCCGGGGGTGGTTATGCCGCCTGGCATGAAATGCATACCTCGAAGTTGCAGGCGCTCTGGCTTAACCGTTACGCCGAGAATCTCGATTACCAGATCGAACCGGGGGCGAGCAGTAGCATCCAGTTTCCCGATGCGGGTCCGTTCGACCGCCGCCTGGGCTATGCGGCCTTGCCGATGTTCCTGGAACGGCTGACCCAACGCGGCTTCACAGTGCAGCAGCAGGTGAGCTTTTCGCCAGCGCTGCTGCGCTACGTCCAGCGTGGCTTCTTTGTCCCGTACCCGGAGAAATCCAAGGCAGGGCTGACCATCGATGATTGTCGCGGCGAGCCGCTGTATGCCAACAGTTATCCCCACCAATACTACGAGAGCTTCGATGAAGTTCCGCCGGTCATTGCGATGAGCCTGTTGTTCATCGAGGACCGTGGGCTGCTCGACGCCGGCCGTCCGCGCGCCAACCCTGCAGTGGATTGGCCACGGTTCACCATGGCAGCGGTCAGCCAGGTAGAGAAGAAACTGGGTCTGCCGGTGCAGGCGGCCGGCGGCAGCACGCTGGCTACGCAGGTCGAAAAGTACCGTCACTCGCCCGAAGGACGCACCGGTGACGCCGAGGAAAAGATCCGGCAGATGATTTCCGCCAGCGTGCGGACCTACCGCGAAGGCCAGCAAACCATGGTCACCCGGCAGCGCATCGTTCGCGATTACCTCAACAGCGTGCCGCTCTCTGCCGCCTATGGCCACGGCGAGGTGCATGGCATCGCCGACGGTCTGCGTCTCTGGTACGGCGCTGATTTCGCCGAGGTTAACCGGGTCCTCGATGCTCGGCGCAATGAAGGCGTCAGTTATGAAACGCAGGGGCTTGCGCTGCGACAGGTGCTCTCGCTGTTGATCGCTCAGCGGCGCCCGTCGTATTACCTGGGAGCAGGGCGTGCCGACATGGCGGAGCTCACCGACAGCCATATCCGCTTGCTGGCTAATGGCGGTGTGATCGGTACGCGGTTGCGCAACGCCGCGTTGCAGCAGCTGGTTGAGTTCCGCAATTTGCGTCTCGAGCCGGGCATTCGAGAGGTGCCTTCCAGCAAGGGCATCACGGCCGCGCGGATGCGCCTGAGCAACCTGCTGGGCGTGTCGTTGTATGAGCTCGACCGCTTGGATCTGGCCGCAACCACGCCGCTGCACGGCGAGTTGCAAGGACAGATCAGCAACTATCTGCATCGACTGGCGGATCCAGCATTCGCAGGCGAGGTGGGCTTGTTTGGCGAGCGCATGTTGTCGCCTGAGCGTACCGGCGATGTGCGTTACAGCTTCACGCTGTTCGAGCGCGGCGAGCAGGGCTTCCGCGTGCGGGTGCAGACCGACAACACCAACCAGCCGTTCGACATCAACGAGGGCAGCAAGCTGGAGCTGGGCTCGACTGCCAAACTGCGGGTGCTGACCACTTATCTGGAGGTCATCGCCGAGCTGCACGAGCGTTACGCGAAGAGCGATGTCGCCACCTTGCGCAAGGCTGAGGCGGTGGATCCGCTGACTCGCTGGGCGCTGGCTTATCTGATTCAGCATGAGGATCGCAACCTGCCAGCCATGCTTGATGCAGCGCTGGAGCGTCGCTACTCGGCCAGTCCGGCCGAGCGCTTCTTTACCGGCGCTGGCATGCACCGCTTCGGCAACTTCCGCCGGGAGGACGACGGCCGCCTGCCGACCATGCGCGAAGCGCTGCAGGAATCGATCAACCTCCCATTCGTTCGGCTGATGCGCGATCTGGTGAGCTACAGCACCTACCAGACATCCAACGGCGCCGAGCTGCTCAGGAGTGATGACAACCCTGAGCGGCGAGAGTACCTGCAGCGTTTTGCCGATCGCGAAGGCTCGGTGTTTCTGCAGCGTTTCTGGCGCAAGTATCGCGACAAGAGCGCGGACGAACGCATCGAGGCACTGCTGGATGGCATGCGCCCGACGCCATCGAGGTTGGCTGCAGTGCACCGGTATCTGATGCCCGAAGCGGACCGCGCGACTTTCGAGCGTTTTCTCAAGGCGCGTCTGCCAATGGCC
Source organism: Pseudomonas sp. 9Ag (assembly GCF_902506445.1). Lineage (NCBI taxonomy): Bacteria > Pseudomonadati > Pseudomonadota > Gammaproteobacteria > Pseudomonadales > Pseudomonadaceae > Pseudomonas > Pseudomonas sp. 9Ag. The sequence continues at coordinate 3,008,939 of NZ_LR733836.1, read as the reverse complement.
ACCCTCACCGACAAGGCGGTCGACTCGCTGTACGAACGCTACGCGCCGGGTTCCTACAGTCTGCCGGACCAGGGCTACATTGCCCGCGTCCACCCGCTGGATCTGTGGCTGCTGGGTTACCTGATCAAGCATCCGGAGGCTGGCATTACCGAGGTCATCGCGGCCAGCACCGCCGAGCGCCAGGAAGTTTATGGCTGGCTGTTCCGCAGCCGTCACAAGAGCGCACGTGACAGCCGCATTCGCATCATGCTCGAGGTGGAGGCATTCACCGATATTCACCGGCGCTGGCAGCGTCTGGGCTATCCCTTCGACCATCTGGTGCCTTCGCTGGCTACGGCGCTGGGCAGCTCGGGCGACCGCCCGGCGGCGTTGGCCGAATTGATGGGCATCATCGTCAATGACGGCGTGCGGCTGCCCAGTGTGCGCATCGACAGCCTGCATTTCGCCAGCGACACGCCGTATGAGACTCGCCTTGGCATCAAGCCGGATGTCGGGGTGCGGGTGTTGCACAGTGAGGTGGCGACGGCCTTGCGCGAAGCGCTTGCCAGCGTGGTCGAAGATGGCACCGCGCGGCGCTTGCGCGGCAGCTTCATGCAGACTGATGGTGAAGCACTGCGGGTTGGCGGCAAAACCGGGACGGGTGACAACCGTATCCAGACTGTCGGCGCGGGCGGCCGACTGATCAGCTCGCTGGCGCTGAATCGCACCGCGACCTTCGTGTTCTACCTCGGGCCCAATCACTTCGGCACGCTGACAGCCTACGTGCCGGGCCGCGGGGCGGACAGCTTCCGCTTTACCTCTGCGCTACCGGTACAGGTGCTCAAAGGCATGGCGCCGATACTGCAGCCGTATCTGCAGCCCGGTGCGCAGTCGCAATGCCAGCCCGTCGGCGAGCCCTTGAAGCCGACGCTGACAGCGAGTACTGAGAACAAGGCCTGACGATGGCGGGCGAGCGGTTAGGGGCACCTGACCGCATCGGCCCCTTATCGCAAATGGCCTTTGCCGATCAGCCTGTGCTCGGCGACACTCTTCCGCTTCGCGAACCTAATGAAGGGCTCGCGCAAGGGCGAGGGAGAGATGATGAAACTGCCGATCTATCAGGTCGATGCGTTTAGCCAGCAGCTGTTCAAAGGCAACTCGGCCGCTGTGGTTCCGTTGGAGCATTGGCTGAGCGACGCACAGATGCAGTCCATCGCCGTGGAGAACAACCTGTCGGAAACGGCCTTTCTAGTGCGCGAGCCTGACGGTGCGTTTCTCATTCGCTGGTTTTCGCCGCTGACTGAAATCGACTTCTGCGGGCACGCCACCCTGGCCAGCGCCTTCGTGTTGTTGGGACAGAACTTGGCCACGGCTCCGCTGACTTTCCGTGCCGCTGCGGTAGGCGATATCAGCGTCGCCGAGTTGGATGATGGTTTGCTGGAAATGAGCTTTCCGAACCGTGCCCCGGAGTCCGTCGAGAATCCGCCGGTTGAGCTGTTCAATGGTCTTCGGACGTTGCCGCGGGCGGTGCTGCGAAACCGTCAGGCCTGGTTTGCCGTGTACGACGATGAGGATCAGGTGCGCCAGCTGGCACCCGACCTGTCGCTACTCAAAACGTTGGCACCATTGGATGTCGTGGCAACGGCACCGGGTCGCCAGCAGGATTTCGTATCGCGCTATTTCTGGCCGGCCAACGGCGGGGATGAAGACCCGGTCACCGGTTCCATCCATGCAGGCCTTGCGCCTTACTGGAGCGAGCGGCTGGGCAAGACGCAGTTGCTGGCGCTGCAGGCCTCACGCCGAAGCGGTTTGCTGCACTGCCGGGTCGAAGGCGAGCGCGTATTTGTCGCCGGGCATGCGGTCCTGTATCTACAGGGCACGATCGAGGTGTAGTTCCCGGGTCTGGAACAGGGGCGCTCGCGTCACGCAGCGCCGCTATCGAACCGGGCGCTTGAACGATTTCACGATCCGCCCGAGCAGCTCCATCGCTTTTTCGCTGCGCTCGTCCCAGGGATGGCCGTAGTTCAGGCGTGCACAGTTGCGAAAGCGCCGGGTGGCTGAAAAGATCGGGCCTGGAGCGATGCTGATGCCCTGCGCGAGCGCCAGCTGCAACAATTGCAGCGAATCGACCCCCTCGGGAAATTCGAACCAGAGGAAGTAGCCGCCGCTGGGCCACGTTACCCGGGTGCTGGCCGGAAAGTGACGCGCGGCGGAGGCAAGCATTTCGCCCTGTTGACGCTCCAGTGCATGACGCAATTTACGTAAATGGCGGTCGTAGCCGCCGTGTTGCAAGTAATCTGCGATAGCCGCTTGGGCCGGCACCGAGGGTGAGATCGTCGTCATCAGCTTGAGGCGGCTGATCTGTTCGGCATAGCGGCCGCCCGCCACCCAGCCGATCCGGTAACCCGGCGCCAGGCTTTTGGAAAAAGAGCCGCAATGCATCACCCATCCGTCACGGTCGTGGCTCTTGACCGGTTTCGGCGGCTCCTGGTTGAAGTACAGCTCGGCGTAGACGTCGTCTTCGATCAGCGGGACTTGATGGCGCTGCAGCAACGCATAGAGGTTCTCTTTGTTTGCTTCGCTCATGCTCGCTCCGAGCGGATTCTGCAGGCTGCTCATGAACCAGCAAGCCTTGATCGGCAAGCTGCTCAGCCGGCTTTCCAGGGTGCTCAGGTCGATTCCGTCCCGCGGATGCACCGGGATTTCCACAGCCTTGAGCTTGAGCCGCTCCAGCACCTGCAAAGTGGCATAGAACGCGGGCGCTTCGATGGCGACCAGATCCCCCGGCTGGGTGACCACCTGTAAACAGAGATTCAACGCTTCCATGGCGCCGGTGGTGATTACCAGCTCGTCCAACGGCAGCATGACTCCGCTGACCATATAGCGCAGCGCGATCTGCCGGCGCAGGTCAGGGTGGCCGGTAGTCATCTCGGCGATCACTTCACGCCCCGGCATCTCGCGCACGGTGTGCGCCATTGAGCGCGCCAGGCGTTGCAGCGGGAACAGATCAGGACTGGGGAAGGCGGAACCGAACGGAACGGTGTCCGGATCGCGCAGCGAGGCGAGCACCGAAAACACCAGTTCGCTAACGTCGACATCGGTGGTTTCGCTCAGGCGTGGGCTGATCTCGGGCTCGGGAAGCAGGCGTCTGGCGTGCTCGCGGACAAAATAGCCCGAGCGCGCCCGGGCCTGGATCAAGCCGCGATCCTCCAGCAGGTAGTAGGCCTGGAATACGGTGGAGGGACTAACGCCGTAGGTGCGACTGGCATGGCGCACGGACGGCACCTTTTCACCGGGCGCCAGCACGCCGGAGCGGATCAGTTCGGCTATTTCGTCAGCGAATTTCTCGTAGCGCTTCATCTGCTTCCGCTTCAGCAAGGGGCAATATCGGTCAGCCGCGTGAGCGGGCTCGTGCGAGCTGCCACCATCCTACCGAACCCTCGGAGCAATGAAGGTACTTGGCGCCGTTACCTGGCGTGCCGGGTCGCTCGCGTCAGTGACCGAAAAGTGCAGTTTGGCGTGCGCACCCCCATTGGCGTCAACGAGCGCCACGCTGACCGGTACGTCGACGATCTCACCTGCGGTTAGGCTGATCTGGTGCGGGCCGTGCAGCTCGTAGGGGCCTTCGCCCAAGGTGATCAGATAGTCGCGCTGCTGCTGGGTTTTGTTGATCATTTTCAGGCTGTACATGTTTTCGATCTGGCCATGGATATTCTCTCGGTAGAGGGTGCGGTCCTTGGTTACATCCAGGGATAACGTCGGTCGCGCTTCCAACGCCCAGACGAAGGCACCGATCATAACTACCAGCGCTCCGGCATAGCCGATCAGACGCGGTCGCAGCAGCCTGGTCTGGTCGCCTTCGAGCGCACGTTCGGAGGTATAGCGGACCAGACCCCGGGCGTAACCCATCTTGTCCATGACGCTGTCGCAGGCGTCGATACAGGCACCGCAACTCAGGCAGTCGAGTTGCAAACCGTCGCGGATATCGATGCCGGTGGGGCAGACCTGCACGCACAGCGTGCAGTCGATGCAGTCACCAAGACCCTCGGCGTGTGGATTGGCGTCTTTGCGCCGCGCGCCTCGTTGCTCACCCCGGGCGGTATCGTAGGACACCACCAGCGTGTCGGCATCGAACATCACACTCTGGAAGCGTGAATAGGGGCACATGTGCACGCACACCTGTTCACGCAGCCAGCCGGCGTTGATGTAGGTCGCGGCGGTGAAGAAGAAAATCCAGAAAGCGGCGGTCCCGCCCAGCTGCAGGCTGAACAGGTCGATGAGCAGATCACGGACCGGGGTGAAGTAGCCGACGAAGGCAATCGCCGTGGCCAGGCTCACGGCCAGCCAGACGGCGTGCTTGGCAGCGCGCCGTGACAGCTTGCTGAGTGACAGCGGGGCGGCGTCCAGCTTGATTCGCTGGCTGCGATCGCCCTCGGTGACTTTCTCAGCCCACATGAACAGCCAGGTCCAGGTGCTTTGCGGGCAGGCGTAGCCGCACCAGACGCGCCCCGCGAGCACGGTGATGAAGAACAAGCCGAAGGCGGCGATGATCAGCAACGCCGATAACAGGATGAAATCCTGCGGCCAGAATGTCGCCCCGAAGATATGGAACTGTTGTTTGTTCAGATCCCATAGCACCGCCTGGCGTCCGCCCCAAGTCAACCACTGGGTGCCGAAATAGAGCAGGAACAAAAGTCCGCCGCCTATCAGGCGCAGGTTGCGGAACAGGCCGGTAAAACTGCGGGTGTTAATCGGCCCGCCCGCCTGTGCCGGGGTCAGGCGGATCGGTTTGCGTGGATCGACGGTGTTGATGATTGTTGCGGGGATGCGTTCGGTCATTGGGGTGCCCCTGTCAGGCTATATCAGGCGGCGCCGATGATCTGATCAGGGTGTTTCGCATAACAGGATCAGGTACCGCTGAAAAATACGCATCAGATGGCCGCTGTGCTGGTCTGGATTAGCATCCGACGGTCCATCCAAGGCGTGCGCCGGCGTAACGTAGGGTTTTGGCGACGACCTCGGTAAATTTGAACGTTGTACCGTGTCTGTAGCATGCGACGCCAGGCCACAGTCACCGCGAGCAGCTGATACGGTTTTTCCGTGCCCATCTGCACCTGTTTCGAGGCGCGCGAGGCAAGTCATAGTTCGTCGGCTGTGGCCGAAGCGTGCTGTCAGCGCCCATTCCCGGCATGATTACCCGTTCCGCTCAACCGCTTGATAGGACCCCTGATGATTCTCAAAGGCCTGACCTGGCTGGTCGTACTGCAGCTGCTCGGCAGCGTCATCCACCTCTCGCTGCTGCCCGCCTTGCCGGGCCCGATCATTGGCATGGTGTTGCTGTTTGCGCTGTTACTGCTGCGGCGAGGCATTCCTGAGCCCCTCGAGAAGACCGCTGCGCTGCTGTTGCAGTACTTGCCGTTGCTGCTCATCGTGCCGGCGGCGGGAATCATGACCAGCAGCGATGCGTTGCTCGCCGACCTGCCGGCTATTGCCGCCGGATTGGTCCTGTCGCTGGTGGTGACCGTGCCGTTCTGCGGTTGGCTGATGCAGACGCTGATCAGACGAATGGATCGGCAGCGTGAGGATCAGGCATGAGCGGTCTCGATTGGCGCAGCGTTTGGGCCATGACGCTGGATCATCCGCTGTTTTCCGTAGGGCTCACGCTGATTGCGTTTCAGCTGGCGCTGGCGCTCTACCGGCGCAGCGGCTGGCTGGTGCTGCAGCCGGTGATGGTTGGCATGTTGCTGGTGGTCGGCACGCTGTACCTGTGCGGCATCGACTATGCGAACTATCGGGCCGATGCGTCGATGATCGCCGTCCTGGTCGGCCCTGCGACGGTCGCCTTGGCGGTGCCGTTGTACCGTCATATCCGCCGCATTCAGCAGCTGTTCTGGCCGATCGTTATCACCCTGGTGAGCGGCGGGGTGCTGGGCGTCGTCCTGACGCTGACCATTGCCGGCTTGTTGGGCGCGGACATGGCCGTATTGATGAGCCTGTCACCAAAGGCGGCAACCATGCCGATTGCCATGCTGGTGGCTGAGCAATTGGGCGGCCTCGCGTCGCTGGCGGCGGTCTTCGTCATGCTGACGGGCGTGATCGGTACGGCCTTGGGCCCACTGTTGCTGGGTTGGGCTGGGGTCGATCACCCGGCGGCACGCGGTTTGAGCTACGGCATCAATGCGCACGCCATCGGTACGGCGCGGGCGCTGGAGGAGGGGGACGAGTGTGGCGCGTTTTCGGCGCTGGGGATGAGTCTGCTGGGTATCCTGATCGCACTGTTCCTGCCGCTGGCGCTGGGCTGACGCTGGTTTGCGGCCTTGAGCCTGTTGCGATTGCTTCGGGTACGCCTAGGCTTAGGGCACCATCTCAGGAGCGGTCCCATGTTCGAGCAGTTCCAGCGTAGCAAGTGCGAGGTCAATGGCGTTCGGATCAACTATCGGAAGGGCGGCTCCGGTCCGCCCCTCCTCTTGCTGCACGGCTACCCGCAAACCCATGTGATCTGGCACGAAATCGCCGATCAGCTGGCTGAGCGCTTCACCGTCGTGGCGGCTGACCTGCGTGGTTATGGCGATAGCAGCAAGCCCGACGGCGGCGAGAACCACGTCGCCTATAGCAAGCGCGAAATGGCGCGCGATCAGGTCGAGCTGATGCGCTCGCTGGGCTTCGAGCACTTTGACATTCTCGCCCATGACCGCGGTGCGAGAGTTAGCCATCGGCTGGCGATGGATCATCCTGAAGCGGTACGGAGGATGATCCTGCTGGATATCGCGCCGACCCTGGCCATGTACAGCCAGACCGACGAAACCTTCGCGCGTGCCTATTGGCACTGGTTCTTTCTGATCCGACCGGCGCCGCTGCCGGAAACCCTGCTCGAAGCGAACCCTGAACTCGTTCTGCAAAGCGCCGTGGCGACTCGTGCTGATCATGTGCACCCATTCACTGAGGAGGCTTACGCCGAATACCTTCGTTGCATGAAGCAGCCGGGCACCATCCACGCGTTCTGCGAAGACTATCGGGCCAGTGCCGGCATCGACCTTGAGCATGACCGTGCTGATCGCGCCGCTGGGCGAATGATCCAGGCACCGTTACTGGTGCTTTGGGGGGCGCACGGAATCATCGAGCGATGCTTCGATCCGCTGAAGGCGTGGCGTGTGGTGGCGCAGGACGTACGAGGCAAGGCGTTACCGGCTGGGCACTATTTGCCTGAAGAGGTGCCCGAGTTGCTGCTGGAGGATGTGCTTGCTTTTCTCGACTGACAAGCCGACGTATCGGTTTTTGCGATTGATTTGTGCGGAATAATCCAACCATGCACTCGCCGATCCAATAGAAGATGGCTTCATTCCGCCGCTCGGCGCCGACAGTCGAGCCGGCCAGACATTGAGGCTTCTGCAATGATCGATATTCGTCCCCGCGTGGGCCTTGGCGCTGCTCAACACGGATGGCTGGATACGCGTCATCACTTCTCGTTCGCTGAATACCACGATCCGGCGCGCATGCACTGGGGCCATCTACGGGTCTGGAATGACGACAGCATCGCCCCGCACTCCGGATTCCCGACCCATCCGCACCGTGACATGGAAATCATCACCTATGTGCGCAAGGGGGCGATCACCCATGAGGACAGCCTCGGCAATCGTGGGCGGACCGTGGCCGGTGACGTACAGGTGATGAGCGCGGGCATCGGCATCGCCCATAGCGAATACAACCTCGAAGACGAGACCACCGAGATCTTCCAGATCTGGATCTATCCGGACCAGTCCGGCTTACCGCCCGCCTGGGGCACACGACCTTTTCCAGCAGGCGAGCGGGCTGGCAGCTTCGTCACCCTGGCCAGCGGCATGGCTGAAGACGGCGACGCCCTGCCCATACGAGCCGATGCCCGTCTGGTTGCCGCGACACTTTCGGCCGGTCAGGTTGCCGAATACGACATTGGCCCGGACCGTAAGGTCTACATGGTGCCTGCCAGCGGGCGTATCGCAGTAGGTGAGCGAATTGCGGCGGCAGGCGATGGGGTCGCCGTGCGAGATGAGACGCGGCTGAGCATCAAGGCGTTGGAAGACAGCGAAATTGTGCTGGTCGATGTGCGCTGAGCGTATCGACTAAAGCAGGAATACAACCCAGGAAGAGGAAACTGAAAATGGCAAAGATTCTCGTGCTGTACCACTCAATGTATGGCCACGTCGAAACCATGGCCAATGCAGTGGCCGAAGGTGCGCGTCGTGTGGAAGGGGCGGAAGTGACCGTCAAGCGCGTGCCGGAAACCATGCCGGAAGAGGCTTTCAAAAATGCAGGCGGCAAGGTTGACCAGGAGGCGCCGGTCGCCAATCCCTCGGAGCTGGCCGATTACGACGCGATCATTTTTGGTACGCCAACGCGCTTCGGCAACATGTCCAGTCAGATGCGCACCTTCCTCGACCAGACCGGCGGGCTCTGGGCCAAGGGCGCGCTGCATGGCAAGGTCGCCAGCGTGTTCACTTCCACCGGCACCGGCGGTGGCCAGGAGATGACCATTACCTCGACCTGGACCACCCTGGCCCACCACGGAATGATCATCGTGCCGACCGGTTATGGCATCGGCGAGTTCTTCGACATCTCCGAAATGAACGGCGGAACGCCTTATGGCGCTTCGACTATCGCTGGCGGTGATGGCTCGCGTCAGCCTTCGAACAAGGAACTGACCATTGCCCGCTATCAGGGCGAGCTAGTGGCCCAGACCACGGTGAAGCTGAAAAGCTGACCCGCTGCCCATTGTGCCGAGGCGGCTTGGCTCGCCCGGCACCTCGGCGACCTGCGATCAATCGTTCCGCAGCAACCCGTACATCAGCTCGTCGACGTAGCCGCTGTCGCGGGCACGTTTGTAGGCCGCGCGCTGAGTACCCTCGTGGACAAAGCCCAGGCGTTCATAAAACGCGATGGCACGGGGATTGTCCGCCTCAACTGTCAGCTCGATACGGGTGATGCCCGCTTGCCACAGCCGCGAGATCGCGTCCTGCATCATTGCAACGGCGACGCCTCGGCCTTGCGCTTCCGGCGCCACGGCCAAGGTTCCCAGGTAGGCCACATGGGCGGTGCGACCAACATGCCGCTGCGCCTTGTAGAAGCCCATCACTTCGCCATCGACCTCGTACAGGTAAAAACAGCCGCTCTCGAACAACGGGTTGAACACCTTGCTGAAAGCCTCCCGTGGCATCGGGTCGAAGCCGAGGAAAGGCACCACCGTTTCGTGCATGTAGATGTCGTAGACGCGATCGTAATCGGCAGGGGCAACCAGTCGGCGCATATGCATTTCCCTAGGGCAGTGGCGCAAACAGCGCCTCGATATCACTCGGCTCCAGTTGCCAGCCGCCTTGCTCACCGGCGTCCAGCACGCCGGAAGCCAGTTCGGCTTTGCGTTGCTGCAGTTGCTGGATCTTCTCTTCGACGGTAGCCCTGGCGATCAGCTTGTAAACGAATACCGGTTTGTCCTGACCGATGCGGTGGGCGCGGTCGGTGGCCTGATTTTCCGCGGCCGGGTTCCACCAGGGGTCGTAATGGATCACGGTGTCGGCGGCGGTCAGGTTCAAGCCAGTACCGCCAGCTTTCAGGCTGATCAGAAACAGCGGGACGTCCCCGTTCTGGAACCGCTTGACCGGGGTGCGCCGGTCCTTGGTTTCGCCGGTGATCTGAACGTAGTCGATGGCGCGGCTCTGCAGCTCGTCTTCGATCAACGCGAGCATCGAGGTGAACTGTGAAAACAACAGGATGCGCCGGCCTTCAGCGAGCAGTTCGGTCAGCATCTCCATCAGGCTATCGAGTTTGCCTGAGGTGCCGCCACGAACTGGTCGCACGGCTTCGCCCTTGACCAGGCGCAGATCACAGCACACCTGACGCAGCTTGAGCAGTGCATCGAGGATAACGATCTGGCTGCGCGCCAGGCCTTTGCGGTCAATCTCCTCGCGGACCTTGCTGTCCATGGCCAGTCGTACGGTTTCGTACAGGTCGCGCTGAGCCGGGCTGAGTTCGACCCAGTGCAGGATCTCAGTTTTCGGCGGCAGCTCCTGGGCAACCTGCTCTTTACGCCGCCTGAGCAGGAAAGGTTTTATCCGTTTGCTGAGGTGCTCCAGCCGCTCGGCGTCGCCGTGTTTCTCGATGGGCGTGCGGTAGTCCCGGTTGAATTGCTTGGTGTCACCCAGCCAGCCGGGCATGAGGAAATGAAGCAGCGACCAGAGTTCGCCCAGATGGTTTTCCAGCGGCGTGCCGGTCAGGCAGAGGCGCTGGCGGGCGTCCAGGCGTCCGGCGGCTTGTGCCGCCTTGCTGCTGGCATTCTTGATGTTCTGGGCTTCATCGAGCACCAGCACATGCAGCGGTGTTTCTGCGAGCAGGTCGATGTCTTTGGGCAGCAGCGCATAGGTGGTGAGCAGCAGATCGTAATCGCCCAGATGCTGGTAGAGCTTTCGACGTGTCGTCCCATGCAGCGTCGCGACTTTCAGTGAAGGCGCGAAGCGGGCCGCTTCGTCCTGCCAATTGGGGATAAGCGTGGTGGGCATCACGACGAGCGAGGGGCGGTCCAGCTTGCCGTCTTGCTTCTCGAGTAACAGGTGAGCAAGGGTCTGCAATGTTTTACCCAGGCCCATGTCGTCGCCCAGGATACCGCCGACCGCGAGAGTGCGTAGGGTTTGCATCCAGCGCAGGCCATCCAGCTGATAGGGGCGCAGCGTTGCGTTCAGACCCTGCGGTGGGCTGATGTCCTGCGCGCGGTAGTCGCGCAGTCGCTGGGCGAACTCCCGCAAGTGCTCGCCACCCTTCCATTGCAAGGGAAGCGCATCCAGTTCGGCCAGCCGCGCTGCATCGGATCGCTCCAGCCGAAGGTTTTCGCCGTTTGGCTGTTCCTGCAGATATAGCTCGGACAGAGTGGCGAGGATGGGCTTCAAACGACCAAAAGGCAGCAACACTTGCAGTGGCTGATCATCGCCGTCACGGCGTCGGGCAAGTTGCACCCGAAGGGTCTCTTCGTCGCTGCGTTGCGCCAGCGCTTGCGCTGAAAGCAGGGCCGGGCTGCGCCTGATCAGGCTGAGCAGAACCGGCAACAGACTGATCCGCTCACCTTCGACGATGATGCCCAGTTCCAGGTCGAACCAGCTGTGCTCGGGCGGTTCGTCGACCTCGGCATACCAGGCATCAATCTGTGTCACGTCATAAGCAAAGCCGGGCTGCATGACCACCTGCCAGCCTTGCTCGCGCAGCGGGGAGAGCTGGGTCTGCGTGAAAGTGAGCCAGGCCGCCTCGTTCTGCAGCTCGAACATCTCTGCCGAGTCCTTGGGAAGCGCCAGGCTCTGACGCAGCGCCGGACGGAAACCCAGTTGCTGCAATTGCTGACGCAGTGCCTGCTCGACGTCTGGCTGGCGGGCAATGCTAAGCACGCGAGTGCCTTCGGTCTGGCGTACGCGCTGACCAGGCTTGGCTTTGCCGTGAACCTGAGTGCGGCCGTAGAGGAAACTCAGCCCGGCACGATGCTGGTGCTCGCTGACCATGCGCCCGCTGCTGGGCTGGTAGTTGACCGCCAGATGACTGCCGAGGCTCAGGTGGGGCAGGGGGAGCAGGTCATCGACCTGATGTTCTTCAGGCTTGGCGGGGGCCGGCAGTTGTGGGGCGATTTCATGCAGCGTCAGGCTGAACAGGGCGGCCTGGGCGGACGGCACCGCAGGTGCATCGAGCAGGTGTCGGGCCAGCGACATCGGCAGACCGTGATCGACCAAGCCCAGTTCGTTCCGGGTCCTGTCGAAGTAGTACAGCGGGTCCACAGTGGTGATCAGTTGGCCGTCGGTATCGGCCATGTCCAGGCCAGGCTTGAAGCTGCCGTCGGATTGCTCGTTCCAGCTGAAGCGCGCCTGGCGGGTTCTTCCGGGCTGCAGAGGGGGCTGATCCCAACTGAGAAAGGCGCGACCGGTCTGGAGAATCAGTCGCAGGATTTCGCCGCCGTTCTCGCCGTTCGGGTTGAACCCGTTACCTGACGTGCGGCCCAGCGTAGCCAGTGCGGCAATGCGTAGATCCAGCGGTTGCATGAAGTTTGGCTGGCGAAAGCCGGCTTCACGCAGACCGTAGTAGGGCTGTCGCTCACCACAAGTGCCGTCTTTGTGTTGGCGCGCCTTGTACACCTCTATGGAGAAGTCAGGGCATAACAGATAGTGCAGACACCAGCCGTGGCCGGCTTGGAGGTTGTCGCCCAACGCCTGCGGGAGCTGCGATAGCCACTGTTCCAGCCGGTCAGGGAAGCGCTCACCGGACTGCTCGCTCTGCTTGGCAGGCAAGCGCTCGGCTTGCGTTTCGAGGGTTGCTATCAGGGCTGCGCAATGCTTGCAGTTGAGGCCAACCGGGCAGCTACAGAGGCAGCTGAGCCTGCCATCGCGGGATAGCTCAAGCGACTGGCGATAGACGCTGCCACCTGAACCGCGACACGTCGCTTCAACGTACCGCGAATCCTCCCGCACGATCCTAATGCGATTCTCCGCTGCGTACCGTTGGCCCCTGGCGATAGCGTTTTCAGAAAACGGCAATCGCCATGCGGCTGGCAGGTTGGGCAGAAAATCACCCTGCATCGGTGAGTCGGGTGGCGAGCACAGGCGTTATCGACATCGTTAAGGCTTATCCGCAGACAAACGTTCGAGGAGCGCTTCAAGCGTGTTGAAGCGCTCCTCGGCACGCTCCATCGGCACCTGAAACTTGAACATCGTGGCACCTTCGAATTTGTAGCGGTTGGGCTGGCTCTGGATCAGTTTGATCAGCACCATCGGGTCGACGCTGGTGTCCGCGGCGAACTCGATACGCCCGCCCTGAGGGCCTGCGTCGATCTTGGTGATACCGAGGCTGGCGGCCTGCAACTTGAGCAAGGTCAACCTGACCAGGTGCTTGGCCGGCTCCGGCAGCAGTCCGAACCGATCGATCATCTCCACTTGCAGTTCGCGCAGGCCGTTTTCATCGGCAGCATTAGCGATGCGCTTGTAGAGAATCAGGCGTGTATGCACATCCGGCAGATAATCTTCCGGGATGAGCGCCGGAACGCGCAGGTTGATTTCCGGGCCGCCGCCGAGCGGCTGGTCGAGGTTCGGCTGTTCACCTTTCTGAATGGATTTGACCGCGCGCTCGAGCATTTCCATATAGAGGGTGAAGCCGACCGCCTGGATTTGCCCGCTCTGACCATCGCCAAGCAACTCACCCGCGCCGCGAATCTCCAGATCGTGGGTGGCGAGGACGAAACCAGCCCCGAGATCCTGCGCATTGGCGATGGCTTCCAGGCGCTTTTCAGCGTCGGGCGTCATGGCCTTGCGTGGCGGCGTCAGCAGGTAGGCATAGGCCTGGTGGTGGCTCCGGCCGACCCGGCCGCGGAGCTGGTGCAGTTGAGCCAGGCCGAACTTGTCGGCACGCTCGATGATGATGGTGTTGGCGCTCGGTACGTCGATGCCCGTTTCAATAATGGTCGAGGCGATCAACACGTTGAAGCGCTTGTGATAGAAGTCGCCCATCACCTGTTCGAGCTCACGCTCGCGCATCTGCCCGTGACCTACGCCGATGCGTGCTTCTGGGACCAGTTCGGCGAGATCAGCGGCGCACTTCTCGATCGTTTTCACATCGTTGTGCAGGTAATAGACCTGGCCGCCTCGCAGCAGCTCGCGCAGTAGCGCCTCTTTGATGACCGAGTTCTGCTGCTCCATGACAAAGGTGCGCACCGAAAGTCGACGCGCCGGCGGCGTGGCGATGATGGACAGATCGCGCATCCCCGCGACGGCCATGTTCAGCGTGCGCGGAATCGGCGTGGCGGTCAGGGTCAGAATGTCTACTTCACTGCGCAGCGCCTTGAGCTGTTCCTTCTGGCGCACCCCGAAGCGGTGCTCTTCGTCGATGATCACCAAGCCCAGATTGGTGAACTTCACATCGTCTTGCAGCAGCTTGTGGGTGCCGATGAGGATGTCGACTTTGCCTTCGGCCAACTGGTCGACTGCGGCTTGAATCTCCTTGGCTGACTTGAAGCGGCTCATCACTTCGACGCGCACCGGCCAGTCGGCGAAACGGTCGCGGAAGCTGTTGTAGTGCTGCTGCGCGAGCAGGGTGGTGGGCACCAGCACCGCCACCTGACGTCCGCTATGCACCGCGATGAAGGCCGCTCGCATGGCGACTTCGGTCTTACCGAAGCCCACATCGCCGCAGATCAGGCGATCCATCGGTTTGGGCGCAAGCATGTCGTGGCGTACGGCTTCGATGGCTGACTGCTGGTCCGGCGTTTCTTCGAACGGGAAGCCAGCGCTGAAGGTTTCGTAATCCAGCTGCGGATCTTCGAAGGCGTAGCCTTCGCGTGCGGCGCGACGGGCATAAATGTCGAGCAGCTCCGCAGCAACATCGCGAACCTGTTCGGCGGCCTTGCGCTTGGCTTTTTGCCAGGTTTCCGAACCCAGGCGGTGCAGCGGGGCGAGGGCGTCGTCACTGCCGGTGTAGCGGGCAATCAGGTGCAGGCTGGAAACCGGCACGTAGAGCTTGGCGTCCTCGGCGTATTGCAACATGAGGAATTCGGCAGCCTGGCCTTCGATTTCCAGCGTGACCAGGCCGTGATAACGACCGACACCGTGGTCGATGTGCACCACCGGCGCGCCTTCGCGCAGTTCGGTGAGGTTCTTGATGACGTTCTCGCCGGCATCACGACCTTTTTCACGCCGACGGCGCTGCATGATGCGTTGGCCGAACAGCGGGCTTTCCGCAATGAGCGCGATAGCCGGATCCTGCAAAAGCAGGCCGTCGTCCAATGGCGCGATCGAGATGGCTAAACGCTCACCACTTTCGACAAACTGCGGCCAGCCTGAAACTTCCAGCGGGCGTAGCTTCAGTCGCGCCAGTAGCTCCAGCAGAACTTCACGGCGACCAGCCGATTCGGCAGTGAAGAGCACACGGCCTGGAAATTCATCGAGGAATCGGCGAAGCGCACCGAGCGGCTCGCTGGCCTTGGCATCGATCGCCAGTTCCGGGAAGCGGCTGGCGGCAAAGCGCTCGCGGCCGATGCCGCTTTCCACATCGTCCTGGCTGGCCACGATGCGTGGCCACAGCTTCAGGTGAGCGAAGCAATCCTCGACGGCCATGAACAATTCGGCCGGCGGCAACAATGGCCGCTCAGGGTCGACGCGACGCTCTTCGTAGCGAGTACGTACGTCTTTCCAGAAGTGCTCCGCGGCCTGCTCGATACCCGGCAGCGAAAACACCTGGGTGTCCTCCGGCAAGTAATCGAACAGTGTCGAGGTCTCGTCGAAGAACAGCGGCAGGTAGTACTCGATTCCGGCCGGGGTGATGCCGGTGGACAGATCCTGGTAGACCGGGCAACGGCGGAAATCCACATCGAAGCGTTCACGGAAGCGCGCGCGGAAGCCAGTGACCGACTCCTTCTTCAGCGGGAATTCGCGAGCTGGCAGCAGGCGGATCGACTCGACCTTGTCGATGGATCGCTGGTTTTCCGGATCGAAGGTGCGCAGCGTTTCGATTTCGTCGTCGAACAGGTCGATGCGGTAGGGCAGGGGGCTGCCCATCGGAAACAGGTCGATCAGCGCGCCGCGCACTGCAAACTCGCCATGCTCGTACACCGTATCGACGCAGCGATAGCCGGCCGCTTCAAGCCGGGCACGCATCTGCTCGACATCGAGCTTCTGGCCGACATCCAGTACCAGACTGGAACCGAGCAAAAAACGCTTTGGGGCGAGTTTGTGTAGCGCTGTGGTAATGGGAACTACCAGAACGCCGTGAGTCAGCTCTGGCAGCTGATAGAGCGCTGCGATCCGTTGGGAAATGATGTCCTGATGCGGTGAAAAAACGTCATAGGGCAGCGTCTCCCAGTCGGGAAAGTGCAGAACCGGCAAGTCGGGCGCAAAGAAGGCAAGCTCTTCCTGCAGGCGTTCGGCGCTCTGGCTGTCGGCGGTCAGGAGGAGAGTGAATCGATCTGCGTTGCTGGCGGCTTCGGCAATGGCCAGGCTCAGCGCAGCTCCAGGAAGGTTGCCCCAGGTTTGCTTGCCGCTGGCGGCAGGCATGGGCGGAAGGCGCAATACGGACACGAGTGGGCGTGGCTCCGGTCGATAAAAAATGGACCGCCGGGATTGTAACTATCCGCGCGGAACGCTGTCAGTGTTTCGGCTGCACAGATTGCCGACGCTAGGGTGCGGCGGCATAATGTAGCCCTTTTTCTCAGCCCCTACATGTTGGAAGGAACTGCCCGTGACTCAGAAGCCCGACCAGTGTCTTGGTGAATGGATTGATCGAGAAGCCCTCGCCGAAGCGATGATTCCGCTGATTGGTCAGCTGTATCGTAACAACAACGTGGTGACTTCCATCTATGGCCGTGGGTTGATCAACCGTTCGGTCATCGCACTGCTCAAAGCTCATCGTTTTGCGCGTCACCGTCAGGCCGACGAAGCCGAGCTGTGCGTCAATGAAACTCATCAGATTCTTACCACCATGAGCCAGATGGACCTGGGTGCCGCTTCGGTGGACCTGGGTAAAGTCGTGGGGAAGTTCAAGGCCGAGGGGAACGGTCGCAGCCTTGACCAGTTCGTGCGTGACGAGCTGGCTGAAGTCGCTGGCAAGCGCAACACCACCGGCGTCCACAAGGGCACCGACGTCGTGCTCTATGGTTTCGGTCGGATCGGTCGCTTGCTCGCCCGCATCCTGATTGAAAAGACGGGCGGCGGCGATGGCCTGCGTCTGCGTGCCATCGTCGTGCGCAAGGGGGCTGACAACGATCTGGTCAAGCGCGCCAGCCTGCTGCGCCGCGATTCGGTCCATGGTCCGTTCGAAGGCACCATCCACATCGACGCCGAAAACAACACCATCACTGCCAATGGCAACCTGATTCAGGTGATCTATTCGAACGATCCTGCTTCGGTGGATTACACCGAGTACGGTATCGAAAACGCTCTGCTGGTCGACAACACCGGTAAATGGCGCGACGCCGAGGGTCTCAGCCAGCACCTCAAGTGCCCGGGTGTTGCCCGTGTTGTGCTGACTGCGCCTGGCAAGGGCGAGTTGAAGAACATCGTTCATGGCATCAACCATGGCGAGATCACGGCTGACGACAAAATTGTATCTGCGGCGTCCTGCACCACCAACGCAATTGTGCCGGTGCTGAAGGCGGTCAATGACCAGTACGGCATCGTCAACGGTCATGTCGAGACTGTGCATTCCTACACGAACGACCAGAACCTGATCGACAACTTCCATAAAGGCAGTCGTCGTGGTCGTAGCGCTGCGCTGAACATGGTTATCACCGAAACGGGGGCTGCGACAGCTGCCGCCAAGGCGCTGCCGGTGCTCAAGGGCAAGTTGACCGGCAACGCCATTCGCGTTCCGACGCCGAACGTTTCCATGGCGATTCTCAATCTGAACCTGGAAAAGGCAACGAACCGCGAAGAAATCAACGAGTACCTGCGCCAGATGGCCATGCATTCGGACCTGCAGAAGCAGATCGACTTCGTCAATTCGCAGGAGGTTGTTTCAAGCGATTTCGTAGGCTCTCGTCACGCAGGCGTAGTGGATGCTGAGGCCACGATCTGCAGCGATAACCGTGTCGTGCTGTATGTCTGGTACGACAACGAGTTCGGCTACAGCTGTCAGGTGGTGCGCGTAATGGAAGACATGGCGGGCGTAAACCCACCTGCGTTTCCACGCTAACAGGCAGCTAGCACTGCAGACAAAACGGGAGCTTCGGCTCCCGTTTTTCGTTTTTCAGCTCGCCGCGTATGCCGTATTCATCGTGCTTGCAGGCGAAGCGTCAATAGTCGGTTGCGGATGACCGATTGTCTTCAGTCAAAAAATTGGAAGGCCTTGGGTGGTCAGTCACGTGTCGCGGCCTCTATAATCGGGCGGATTTCTACCTGGGCCCGTGGCATAGCGTCGCGCCAATATATTTTTGGTGCGCGTCGTGCAATTCGACCTTCAGCTAAATCGCTGGGCCTGTAAAAAAGTCTTTCAAAATCAGTGGTTAGGCGAGCCGATGATCAATATTAAACGTGGGCTAGATTTGCCCATTGCAGGTGCGCCGGCGCAGCGTATCGAGGCCGGAAGGCCCGTGCGAAGCGTCGCCGTAGTAGGGTTTGACTACCCTGGCATGAAACCGACCATGGAAGTTCAGGTCGGTGATCGCGTGAAACTGGGTCAGGTATTGTTTTCCGACAAGAAGATACCTGGGGTCCACTTCACCGCCCCTGGTGCGGGTGTTGTAAGCGCGATACACCGTGGCGAAAAGCGCGTCCTGCAATCGGTGGTCGTCGATTTGGAGGGCACCGAAGAGCTGACTTTCAACCAGTACGGTTCGACCGAGCTGGAAGGCCTGGGTGACGAGAAGGTCCGTGAGAATTTGCAGCAAGCCGGTCTCTGGGCTGCGTTGCGCACTCGTCCGTACAGCAAAGTTCCGGCTATCGATGCCGTGCCGAGCTCAATCTTTGTCACTGCCATTGATACTCATCCGTTGGCTGCCGACCCAGCAGTGATCATTGCGGAGCGGGCTGCTGATTTCGAAGCAGGGCTCAAGGTTCTTGGCAATCTGGGTAAGCTATTTCTGTGCAAGGCCGATGGCGCTTCGCTGCCCGGCGAACAGGTTGCCAAAGTTCAGACTGAGCGCTTCGCTGGTCCGCATCCTGCGGGTCTAGCTGGCACGCATATCCATTTCCTGGATCCAGTAAGCGCCACCAAAAGCGTGTGGACGGTCGGTTATCAGGATGTGATTGCGATCGGTGCGCTGTTTCTGACCGGTAAGCTTTCGGTGGAGCGTGTGGTCTCATTGGCCGGCCCGGTCGTAGAAACCCCGCGTCTGGTACGCACTCGCCTGGGCGCCAATCTTG
Source organism: Pseudomonas sp. 9Ag (assembly GCF_902506445.1). Classification (NCBI taxonomy): domain Bacteria; kingdom Pseudomonadati; phylum Pseudomonadota; class Gammaproteobacteria; order Pseudomonadales; family Pseudomonadaceae; genus Pseudomonas; species Pseudomonas sp. 9Ag. The sequence continues at coordinate 2,990,118 of NZ_LR733836.1, read as the reverse complement.
ATGAACTGACCGCCGGCGAGCTGCAGCCTGGCGCAAATCGTGTCGTGTCCGGGTCTGTCTTGGGCGGCCGTACAGCGCATGGCGCTTTTGCGTTTCTAGGTCGCTATCACCAGCAGGTGTCCTGTCTGCGCGAAGGCAAGGAGCGGGAAATGCTGCACTACCTGCGTGCCGGTAGCGACAAGCACTCGATCCTCAATATCTACATCTCCAAACTGATGGGCGGTAAGAAATTCGCTTTCTCAACCTCCACCAACGGCAGCCCGCGCGCCATGGTGCCGGTGGGCAACTACGAGGAGGTCATGCCGCTCGATATTCTTCCAACCCAGCTGCTGCGCTCGCTGATCGTTGGAGATACCGAGGTTGCGCAAAAACTGGGTTGCCTCGAGCTCGATGAAGAAGACCTGGCGTTGTGCACTTACGTCTGTGCCGGCAAGTACGAGTACGGCCCGATCCTGCGAGACAATCTGACCCGTATCGAGAAGGAGGGTTAAGGCATGGGCATTCGCGAATTCCTCGACAAGATCGAGCACAACTTCGAAAAGGGCGGCAAGTACGAGAAGTGGTACGCGCTCTACGAAGCGGCGGACACCTTCCTCTATCGTCCGGGCAGCGTTACCAAGACCACTGCTCATGTGCGTGATGGCATTGACCTGAAGCGGATGATGATTACCGTCTGGCTCTGCACCTTTCCGGCCATGTTCTTTGGTATGTGGAACACCGGTTATCAGGCCAACCTGATCTACGCACAAAGCCCCGATCTGCTTGCCTTACAGGAAGGCTGGCAGTTTGCACTGATCAGTGCGTTGGCGGGTTTCGATCCAACCAGTGCGTGGGATAACTTTATCCAAGGCGCAGCGTACTTCCTGCCGGTTTATGCGGTCACCTTCATCGTCGGTGGCTTCTGGGAAGTACTTTTCGCTTCGATCCGCAAGCATGAGGTCAACGAGGGCTTCTTCGTTACCTCGGTCCTGTTCGCGCTTACGCTGCCGCCTAGCATCCCGCTTTGGCAGGTCGCACTTGGTATCAGCTTCGGTATCGTTATCGGTAAGGAAATCTTTGGCGGCACCGGTAAGAATTTCCTCAACCCTGCTCTGACTGGTCGTGCGTTCCTGTTCTTCGCCTACCCGGCACAAATGTCCGGCGACGCGGTTTGGACTGCAGTCGACGGCTATGCCAGCGCCACTGCTCTTAGCCTCGGTTTTGCCGGTGGCATAGAAAACGTTGTGGAAAGCGGTATCACCTGGATGGACGCCTTTGTCGGCACCATTCATGGTTCGCTGGGCGAAACCAGTACGCTGGCTATCTTCATTGGCGGCGCGGTACTGCTGATGACCAAGATTGCGTCGATGCGTATCGTTGCCGGCACCATGATCGGCATGATCGCACTGAGCTCGTTGTTCAATCTGATCGGTTCGGACAGCAATCCATTGTTCGCCATGCCTTGGTACTGGCACATGGTGGTGGGTGGTTTCGCCTTCGGTCTGATCTACATGACCACCGACCCCGTGTCGGCTGCGATGACCAATACCGGTAAGTGGGTCTATGGCATTTTCATCGGTGTGATGGTGGTGCTGATCCGTGTAGTCAACCCGGCCTTCCCTGAGGGCATGATGCTGGCAATTCTATTTGCCAACCTCTGTGCTCCCTTGATTGACCACTTCGTCATCCAGGCCAATATCAAGCGGAGGCTGGCGCGCAATGTCTAGTCAAAAAGAATCCACTGTCCGTACGCTGATAGTGGCCCTGCTGGTTTGTCTGGTGTGCTCGGTATTTGTTGCCGGTGCGGCTGTCGCACTACGTCCGACACAGCTGGAGAACCGTCAGCTCGACAAGCAGCGCAGCATTCTGGCGATTGCCGGGCTCGGTGAGGCCGGTATGTCCGGCGCCGAGGTGAAGGCGCTGTATAAAGAGCGCATTGTCGCCAAGCTGGTCAATCTCGAAACTGGCAAGTTCAGCGACGAGTTCGATCCGAATACCTTCGACCCACTGGTTGCTGCGAAGGACCCACAGCTGTCCGATGCACTGCCACCAGAGCAGGACATCGCTTCGATCAAGCGTCGCGAGAAGTACAGCGTCGTGTATATCGTTGAAACCGAGGGAGAGCTGGATACCCTGGTACTGCCCGTGCGTGGCTATGGTCTTTGGTCGACACTCTACGGTTTCCTTGCCCTTCAGGAGGATCTGAATACCGTGGCGGGCCTCGGCTTCTACCAGCACGGTGAAACACCAGGCCTGGGTGGTGAAGTCGACAATCCCAAGTGGCGCAGCCTCTGGGAAGGCAAGGAGCTGTACAACGAGGATGGAGAGCTGGCGATTCAGATCGTCAAAGGTGGAGTCGATCCGCAGAGCCCGAAAGCCGACCATCAGGTCGATGCACTGGCCGGCGCAACGCTGACCAGTAATGGGGTCAACAATCTGTTGCACTTCTGGCTCGGTGAGAACGGCTTCGGTCCTTTTATCGCTAACCTGCGCGCTGGGGAGGCTTGAGTATGTCGCAACCTACTATTAAGGAAGTCCTGTTAAATCCGGTCTTCAACAACAACCCCATCGGCCTGCAGATCCTTGGTATCTGCTCGGCGTTGGCGGTTACCTCCAACCTGAAGACGGCGTTGGTCATGTCCATCGCGCTGACACTGGTTGTGGCATTCTCCAACCTGTTCATCTCGATGATCCGCAGCCAGATTCCTGGTTCGATCCGCATGATCGTGCAGATGGTGATCATTGCGTCACTGGTTATTCTGGTCGATCAGGTGCTCAAGGCTTACGCGTTCTCCTTGTCCAAGCAGCTCTCGGTCTTCGTCGGTCTTATCATCACCAACTGTATCGTGATGGGTCGGGCCGAGGCGTTTGCCATGCAGAACCCGCCGGTGCTTTCGTTCTTTGACGGGCTCGGCAACGGCCTGGGTTACAGCGCCATGCTGATCGCGCTCGGGATCATTCGCGAGCTGTTCGGTGCGGGTAAATTGATGGGCTACACCATTCTTCCCGTCGTCAATGACGGTGGCTGGTATCTGCCGAATGGCCTGCTGTTGTTGCCGCCTTCTGCGTTCTTCCTGATCGGTCTGTTCATCTGGGGCATCCGTAGCTGGAAGCGGGAACAGGTCGAGAAGCCGTCCTTCAAGATGGCGCCTCAGGTCTCGAACAAGGAGGCTTATTAATGGAACACTACATCAGCCTGTTCGTCCGTGCCGTGTTCATCGAGAACATGGCCCTGGCGTTCTTCCTTGGCATGTGTACCTTCATCGCAATCTCGAAGAAGGTCGAAACGGCTATCGGTCTGGGTATCGCGGTCATCGTGGTGCAGGCCATCACCGTTCCAGCCAACAACCTGATCTACACCTATCTGCTGAAGGCCGGTGCGTTGTCCTGGGCTGGCCTGCCGGAAGTCGATTTGAGCTTCCTCGGCCTGCTGAGCTACATCGGCGTAATCGCGGCGATCGTTCAGATCCTGGAGATGACCCTCGACAAGTACGTACCCAGCCTCTACAACGCGCTGGGCGTGTTCCTGCCGTTGATCACCGTGAACTGCGCCATCATGGGTGGCACGCTGTTCATGGTAGAGCGCGATTACAACCTGGCTGAAAGTGTGGTCTATGGCATGGGTTCGGGGTTGTCCTGGGCGCTTGCTATCGCCTTGCTTGCCGGCATTCGCGAAAAGCTCAAGTACAGCGATGTGCCGGAAGGCCTTCAGGGCCTCGGGATCACCTTCATCACCATCGGACTGATGTCGCTGGGCTTCATGTCTTTCTCTGGCGTACAGCTGTAAGGACGGGATGAACTGATGAGTTACGAAATTTTCCTCGCCATTGGCATGTTCACCGCCATCGTGCTTGCACTGGTTGTGATCATCCTCGCTGCGCGCGCCAAGCTGGTCTCCAGCGGCGACGTGAGCATCGAGATCAACGGCGAACGCACCATTACGGTCCCTGCTGGCGGCAAATTGCTGCAAACCTTGGCGGCCAACAATATCTTCCTGTCGTCTGCCTGCGGCGGCGGTGGTACCTGCGCGCAGTGCAAGTGCATCGTCGAAAGCGGTGGCGGAGAGATGCTGCCGACGGAGGAGTCTCACTTCACCCGTCGCGAAGCTGGGGAAGGCTGGCGCTTGTCCTGCCAGACGCCGGTCAAGGCAAACATGCAGATCGAAGTCCCGGAAGAAGTGTTCGGCGTCAAGAAATGGGAATGCACGGTTCTGTCCAACCCCAACGTGGCGACCTTCATCAAGGAACTCACCTTGAAGCTGCCGGAGGGCGAGAACGTAGACTTCCGTGCGGGTGGTTATGTGCAGTTGGAATGCCCGCCTCATGAAGTCCGTTACAAGGACTTCGATATCCAGGAGGAATATCGCGGCGACTGGGACAAGTTCAACCAATGGAAGTATGTGTCGAAGGTCGAGGAGACCGTGATTCGTGCGTACTCCATGGCGAACTACCCGGAGGAAGTGGGGCTGGTGAAGTTCAACATCCGTATCGCTTCGCCACCCCCAGGCAAAGATGATCTGCCGCCTGGCCAGATGTCCTCTTGGGTCTTCAGCCTGAAGCCTGGTGACAAAGTGACCGTGTACGGACCGTTCGGCGAGTTCTTCGCCAAAGACACCGACGCGGAAATGGTCTTCATCGGCGGCGGTGCGGGTATGGCGCCCATGCGTTCTCACATCTTCGACCAGCTCAAGCGTTTGAAATCCAAGCGCAAGATGAGTTTCTGGTACGGCGCGCGCTCGATGCGCGAGGCCTTCTACGTCGAAGAATACGATCAGCTGCAGTCCGAGAACGACAACTTCCAGTGGCATCTTGCATTGTCCGACCCGCAACCTGAAGACAACTGGGAAGGTCCGACTGGCTTCATTCACAACGTGCTGTACGAGAACTATCTGAAGGACCATCCGGCGCCTGAGGATTGTGAGTTCTACATGTGCGGCCCGCCAATGATGAACGCCTCGGTGATCAAGATGCTCACCGACCTCGGCGTCGAACCGGAGAACATCCTTCTCGACGACTTCGGCGGATAGTATGAGCCATGCGTTACTTCAGCCCGTCATCGTTGCCGCCCTGGCGGCAGCCCTGACGGGCTGTCTGTTTCAGGACAAGGTAGAAAGTATCGGCGGGCCCACCATGGGCAGCACCTATTCAGTGAAGTATGTGGCCGATGACGCCGCTGTTTCTAAAGAGCAGTTGCGAGACGAGACGGAGGCAATTCTGGCCAAGATCGACAGCCAGATGTCGACCTACCGTGCCGACTCGGATATCGAGACGTTCAATGCGCTACCTGCCGGCGCGTGCATGGCCATGCCCGGCGAGGTTCTCGAGCTTTTTCGCGCCGGCCAGCAGCTCTCGGAGGAAAGCGCAGGCGCTTTTGATCTGACGGTAGAACCCTTGCTTGATCTCTGGGGCTTCGGTCCCCATGGAACCGGCGAGCGGGTGCCTTCTGCCGATGAGATCGCCGCGGCTCGAGAAAACATGGGGCATCAGCATATTCGGATTGATGGCGAACAGCTTTGCAAGGATGTAGCCGTACAGGTTGATTTCAATAGCATCGCTGCCGGCTACGCAGTGGAACGGGTAACCGCCAACCTAGAGGCTTCCGGCGTTCGTCGTTACCTCGTCGAGATCACTGGAGAGCTCAAAGCGCTTGGCCGTAAGCCTGATGGGGCGCCCTGGCGAATTGCAATCGAGGCGCCGCATGACAATGAGCGAGTAGCCCAGCGGATTGTCGAGCTCAATGGCTATGGAGTGTCCACGTCAGGCGACTATCGCAACTATTTCGAGCGTGACGGCAAGCGTTATTCGCATACGCTTGATCCGGTAACCGGCGCGCCGATCGATCATCACCTGGCCGCCGTGACGGTTGTCGATCGCTCGACATTGAGGGCAGATGGGTTGTCTACTGTATTAATGGTGCTCGGCCCCGAGCGTGGTCTGGCGTACGCGACGGAGCGAGGCATTGCGGCGTTCTTCGTGATTCGTGAAGGACAGGAATTCATTAGCAAAAGCACTGAGGCCTTTGATGAGCTATTCGGTGCGGGAGTAGGCGAATGACTTGGTTAATCGTTTTTCTGGTCATGTTGCTGGTGGTGTTCGGCATGTCCATCGGCGTGATCATGGGTCGAAAGCCCATCGCCGGCTCCTGCGGGGGCATTGCCAATCTTGGCATTGAAAAAGAGTGTTCGATTTGCGGCGGGAGCCGTGAGAAGTGTGAAGAAGTCAATGAACAGGCGAGCCACGGTGATAAAGCAGATCTCGCGTACGACGCGACCAGACGCTGACAGCCGAGTTGATCGAAAGCTCGGGATATTCAGTGTCCCGAGCGTTGGTCTTTGCATGCAAGGTCGAGGCAAACCGTCCACCGGCGCAATGAGCCACTTGGCGGCGCGCCGATAAGCAACTTCCGCTACCCGGTTTCCCGAATTCGTTAACAGCGGCAGGGCTGCCTGCTGCCTGGTCTGGGGTGAATATGGCTGTCTACAATTACGATGTGGTGATATTGGGCTCGGGCCCTGCCGGCGAAGGCGCGGCGATGAACGCGGTCAAGGCCGGGCGCAAGGTCGCTGTGGTCGACAGCAGGCCTCACGTGGGTGGTAACTCGACCCATCTGGGCACCATCCCGTCCAAGGCGCTGCGCCACTCGGTACGGCAGATCATGCAGTACAACACCAACCCTTTGTTTCGTCAGATCGGTGAGCCTCGTTGGTTTTCATTTCCCGACGTTCTCAAGAGTGCCGAGAGCGTAATCGGCAAGCAGGTCACCTCCCGTACGGGCTATTACGCGCGTAACCGCATTGATATCTTCTTTGGCACCGCAAGCTTTGCTGATGAGCAGACCGTGGAAGTGGTCAGTGCTAACGGGATGGTTGAAACTCTGGTGGCCAATCAGTTCATCATCGCGACTGGCTCTCGTCCCTATCGCCCTGATGATGTCGACTTTTCTCACCCGCGTGTCTACGACAGCGACACTATTCTCACCTTGAGCCATACCCCGCGTCGTCTGATTATCTACGGGGCAGGCGTGATCGGTTCCGAGTACGCATCGATCTTCAGCGGCCTCGGTGTGCTGGTTGACTTGATCGACAATCGTGATCAGCTGCTCAGCTTCCTCGATGACGAGATTTCCGATGCGCTCAGCTATCACCTGCGCAACAACAACGTGCTTATCCGTCATAACGAGGAGTATGAGCGCGTTGAGGGTGTGGACAACGGCGTGATCCTGCATCTGAAGTCGGGCAAAAAGATCAAGGCCGATGCCTTCCTCTGGTGTAACGGTCGAACCGGCAATACCGACAAGCTCGCCTTGGAAAACATAGGCCTCAAGGTCAATAGCCGCGGTCAGATCAAAGTCGACGAGCATTACCGCACTGATGTCGGCAACATCTATGCGGCGGGCGACGTAATCGGTTGGCCATCACTGGCGAGCGCCGCTTACGACCAGGGGCGGTCTGCGGCGGGCAGTATCGTGGAGAACGACAGCTGGCGTTTTGTCGATGACGTGCCTACCGGTATCTACACCATTCCGGAGATCAGTTCGATCGGCAAGAACGAGCGTGAACTGACCGAAGCGAAGGTGCCGTACGAGGTGGGCAAAGCGTTCTTCAAAGGCATGGCGCGTGCGCAGATTTCAGCCGAGCCGGTCGGCATGCTGAAAATCCTGTTCCATCGCGACACGCTGGCGGTACTGGGTGTGCATTGCTTTGGCTATCAGGCTTCGGAAATTGTCCATATTGGCCAGGCGATCATGAACCAGCCGGGCGAGGCAAACACCCTTAAGTACTTCATCAATACAACCTTCAACTACCCGACCATGGCCGAGGCCTACCGCGTCGCCGCCTTCGACGGGCTAAACCGGCTTTTTTGAGCGGCTCCGACCGGTGGCCTGAGCCGGTCGGGGAAGATACACGAGGGTGGCGTTGGCCAAATCGGGAAAGTTTTTAGGGCAGGATTTCAGGCCGCCAGTGATGGCGGCCTTGCTTTACGCGTTGCGTAGCGTCGTCACGGCGAGGCCGGGATAGTCGGTGATCAGGCTGTCAACACCGAAATCTGCAAGTCGACGCATCAAGGCCGGATCGTTCACCGTCCAGACCGAGACGTGCAGGCCAAGTTGACGCGCTTTGGCGATTCGCTCAGGCGTGCATAGGGTCCACTTCAGTGCCAATAGCGAGCAATCATATTGCTTGGCCACTTTCAGCGGGTCGAGCCAGGCATATTCGGCGACCAGGCCGCAGGAAAGCTCAGGTGTCAGTCGTTTCAAGGCGCGCAGTACCTCTCGCGAACCTGATGTCACGGTGACCCGGTCAAGCAAACCATGACGTTCGGCTAGCGCTTTAATCGCCAATACGGAGCGCGCGGCGCGAACGCGCGAGGCACTTTTTACCTCCAGCTGCCAGTGCTCGAATTCGCACTGCTCGAACAGCTCTTCTAGGCGCGGTATGGGGCATGGCTGTTTCCAGCTGGGGCCTCCCTGGCGCGCGTCGTATTGGGTCAGTTCTTCTGCATCATGCTCGACGACCTTGCCGCGTCTTCCTGTGGTGCGCTTGAGCGTCGGGTCATGGATGACCATCAGCTCACCATCTTTGGAAAGATGCAGGTCGAGTTCGCAGCGACGAACGCCGTGAGCGAGGCACTGCTTAAAACTGGCCAGGGTGTTTTCAGGCGCCTCACCCTTTGCGCCGCGGTGGCCATAGATTAGCGTCACGGTTGTCTCTCTGGTTGTGATGACGAGGGATGTTGGGGATGGACAACGCTGTCGATCACCCGGTTACCCTCGAAATAGACGGAAAAGTCGCGGTAATCCCAGCGAGTGATTGGTGGCTGTCCAACAGCCGGGTGTTCCTCATCGGCCAGACCGAAATGATCAAGCACATCGTTTGTCGCGTCCCCGCGGCTGGGAAGCGGGAGGTTGACCAAGCCTTGCTGGCCGAGCGAGATCTTGATGTCGTCAGCGTTTGCAGGCGCGTTAAGGCTGGTAATCAGCAGTAGCAGCAGAAGAGGGCGCATCAATCAGGTTCCTTGCGAGCTTTCACGAGCCAGGCGTCGTTCCGCCGCCTGTTTCTGCAGGATATGTCGTGCAAGCAGTTGTCGCTGTGCATCAGTCAGCGCTTCGAAGGACGTACCGATCGCAAAATGCCCGCTCTCGAGGGCTTGGCAACTCGCCACGCGTGCAGTTAGCAACATACCCAGGCCTTGTGGCATCAGCGCCAGTTTCAGCAGCCAGGTCGAGCCCACGTCAAGCGGTTGGTCGTTGACGAAACTGATGCCGCCTTCTGACAGTACGGTGGCGCGTGCAGGCCCGAGGTCTTGCAGTAGATCCTGAGCGAGCGCCTGGCCAATCAAGTCGATACGCTTGTTCTGTACCTTAAGGTAATTGGCCAGAGTACGGTTGCCTTCGGCTATCTGACGCAGCAGATGCTGTGCTTCGAAGTCGAGCTGGTGAAGTTCGCCGAGCAATGCGAACCGTTGCGTCGAACCCGCCCCTGAGACTGTTTCGGCGTGTTCCGGCGGCAGGATTTCCAGTGCGATCATGTCCTCGATACGATAGTATTCGCGGCGATCATCAGTGTCTTCTATGGGCATGTCGATCCCTGAGCTGCAGTGATGGCTTGAGTGTATCAGGCCGCTTGGCGTCGTCATTCAGCTTGTTATTTCCCGCCAGCGAAAGCGAACCCAACGATTTATGTTCAGACCGCTGTCCGTGTATATCGGGGCGCGCTACACACGCGCCAGACGTCGCAGCCTCTTCGTCTCCTTCATTTCCTTCACGTCCATGATCGGGCTGGCACTCGGTGTGCTGGTGATGATTGTCGTGCTATCGGTGATGAATGGATTCGATCATGAAATGCGCAGTCGCGTATTGGGCATGGTGCCTCACGCTACCGTCGAAAGCTCAACCCCGATCGACGACTGGCGGACCGTGGCCGAGCAGCTCATGAAGCATCCTCAAGTCGCTGCGGTTGCTCCGTTCATACAGATGCAAGGCCTGCTGACCCATCGGGGGCAGGTCAGCAAAATATTGATCAACGCTGTGGACCCGGTTATCGAGCCGGAAGTATCCATAGTGGGCCAATTCTTTCGTGAAGGTGCGTTGGCTGAGCTAGCGCCCGGCGAGTTCGGCATTGTTATCGGTGATAAGGCAGCCAGCACCCTGGGCGTAGCTGTCGGCGACAAGGTCACCTTCGTGGCCCCTGAGGTCACCGTTACGCCGGCTGGGGTATTCCCTCGCATGAAGCGATTCACCGTCCGCGGTATCTTTCATGTGGGGGCGGGCGAGATTGATGGTCATGTGGCCATGGCCAACATCTCCGATCTGGCACGACTGCATCGCTGGCAGCCGGATCAGGTTCAAGGGCTGCGCCTGCGTTTCGTCGACCTGTTCCAGGCCCCGCGCATTGCCTGGGAGCTGGCGGGCCAGCTGGGTGATGACTTCTATTCGCGGGATTGGACCCGCACCCACGGAAACCTTTATCAGGCGATCCGTATGGAAAAGGCCATGATCGGCCTGCTGCTGCTGCTGATCGTCGCGGTGGCAGCCTTCAATATCATTTCGACGCTGGTGATGGTTGTGACCGATAAGCGTGGAGATATCGCGATACTGCGAACGCTTGGCGCGACGCCGCGGCAGATCATGGCGATCTTCATGGTCCAGGGCACCGTGATTGGTGTCGTCGGTACACTGGTAGGTGCGTTGCTGGGCATCTTCGCAGCGCTCAATGTCAGTAGCTGGGTCGCCGCGCTAGAGCGGCTGATCGGGCACAAGTTTCTTAGCGCAGACGTGTATTTCATCGACTATCTGCCGTCTCGACTGATGACCGTCGACGTGGTTCAGGTCTGCGCAGCAGCATTGATTCTCAGCTTTTTCGCCACCCTGTATCCGGCGTGGCGTGCGGCCCGGACGCAACCGGCCGAGGCGTTACGATATGAGTGAGTTGTCTATGAATGAACGGTCTGCGAACGAGGCTGCGGTACTGAGCTGCCGCAACCTGGGCAAACGCTACGAACAGGGACCGGAGTCGGTCAGTGTGCTTTCTGGTCTCGAGCTGGAGCTGTTTCCAGGCCAGCGGGTCGCTATCGTGGGTACTTCCGGTTCCGGCAAGAGCACGCTGCTCAACCTGCTTGGCGGGCTGGATACGCCTAGCGACGGGAGCGTCTGGCTGGCTGGAGAAGAACTCTCTGCGCTCAGCGAAAAGGATCGCGGCCTGTTACGTAATCGTGCGCTTGGCTTCGTCTATCAGTTCCATCATCTGCTGCCTGAATTCAGTGCTTTGGAAAATGTTTGCATGCCGCTGCTGATCGGCAAAACGCCGATACCGGAAGCGCGCAAGCGGGCCAGCGAACTGTTGCAGCGTGTCGGACTGGGCCATCGACTCGCGCATAAGCCTTCAGAGCTGTCCGGGGGAGAGCGTCAGCGCGTGGCGATCGCCCGTGCGCTGGCGAACCGTCCGGCGCTGGTGCTGCTCGATGAGCCAACCGGCAACCTTGATCACCATACTGCTCAAGGGATTCAGGATCTCATGCTGGAGTTGAGCAGCTCACTGCGTACGGCCTTTCTTGTTGTCACCCACGATCCGCAACTGGCGGGGCAGATGGATCACATATTGCGTCTGGAAGATGGTCGGTTGGTGGCTGGTTAATGTTCAGGCCACTCAGTATCTTCATTGGCAGCCGCTACACGCGGGCCAAACGTCGAAACCATTTCATTTCATTCATTTCTCTGACGTCCATGATTGGCTTGTCGCTGGGTGTGCTGGCGATGATCATCGTGCTGTCCGTCATGAACGGATTCCAGCGAGAAATGAGCAACCGCATCCTGGGCATGGTGCCGCACGCCGTGATTGCCGGTAACGGGCGGCCAGTGGATGACTGGCAATCGCTGGCCCAGCAGCTGCAGGCGCACCCCGGGGTGCTCGGCACGGCACCAATCACCCAGCTTGAAGGCATGCTTTCCTACAGGGGCTTGATGCAGCCGATTGAAATCAAAGGCATCGATCCAAAGGCTGAAAGTGAAGTGTCGATCCTTGGCACGAAGATGGTCGCTGGCAGCCTTGATGATCTTGAGCCTGGAGAATCAGGCGTGATCCTCGGGTTGATGACCGCGCGTCGCTTTGGTCTGAAGCTGAGCGATAAGATCACCCTTATCGTGCCTGAGCTCAGCGATGCGCCTGGCGGTATCACGCCACGAATGCAGCGCCTGAACGTCGTTGGGGTATTCAAAGTCGGGGCTGAGCTGGATGGCAGTCTGGCAATGATTCACCGAGCAGATGCCGCTCAGATTCTTCGTTGGCAGCCGAATCAGGTCGAAGGCGTCAGGGTCAGGCTGGCAGATCTCTATCGGGCGCCCCAGATCGCAAGCGAGCTTGTCGCCGGGCTAGGTGAGGGGTACCGCGGCGAGGACTGGTCACTTACCCAGGGCAGCTTGTTCAGTGCGATGAAAATGGAAAAGACCATGATCGGTCTGCTGCTTTTGCTGATCGTGGCGGTCGCAGCGTTCAATATCATCGCCACGTTGATCATGGTGGTCGCCGACAAACGAGCGGATATCGCGATTCTGCGTACCTTGGGTGCAACGCCTCGGCAGATCATGGCGATCTTCATGGTGCAGGGCAGCATCATCGGTCTGACCGGGACCCTGATAGGGACCGTGCTAGGGGTGATCGGCGCCATGAACGTGAGCGCTCTCGTGTCCTGGCTGGAAAAGGTGTCGGGACAGCACATCTTCAGTTCGGATGTGTATTTCATCAGCACCTTGCCGTCTGAACTGCGGCTGCAAGATGTCTTGCTGGTCACCTTGGCGGCACTGCTGCTGAGTTTTCTGGCGACGGTCTATCCCGCTTGGCGGGCCGCGCAGACACAGCCGGCCGAAGCGCTGCGCTACGAGTAGGTGATGATGTCAGCGGCGGTCCATCTGCCGCTTGCGCCAACTGCGACCGACCCACCAGCGCCAGTAACTCTGCGTGGCTACGTAGCCTAGTATCGCTACTACGATTCCGACGACAAAAGAGCCGAGGAACAGGGGCTGCCAGTGGCTATCGAGCATCTGGCGCACCCAGGCAAGGCTGAGTTCCATCGGCATCGGGGAAACCGGCGTGTCCATCAGCCAGGCACCTACCTTGTAGTTGCAGTAAAAGACCGGCGGCATCGTCAGTGGATTGGTGAGCCAGACCAGGCCCACGGCGATCGGCAAGTTCGCCCGTGCCGGCACGGCGCACAGCGCGGCCACCAGCATCTGCAAGGGCATCGGGATCATGGCCCAGAACAAGCCAATGGCCATTGCCCTGGAAACTGAATGCCGATTGAGATGGAGCAGGTTGGGGTCGTGAGTCAGCGTGCCGAGAAACCGCAAAGACTTGTGAGCCTTTAGACGGTCGGGGTGCGGCATGTAGCGTTTGAAAAAACGACGCGGCATGAAGGTTCTCTGGCGGGGTGAAGCGCGCTGATTATGCCTGAAACGAGACCCGGCGCTGAGAGGAGTTTGTGACATAAATTCTACACTGTGAGCACCGACAGGACGTCGGTCAGGCTATAGGGCGCGGCATCTGGGTTGTCCAGAGGGACCCGTCGCTGGAAAGGACTCCGGGAGATCCAATGCGTACAGCGATGCTGGCGCTGGCAGCAGGCCTTCTGCTACTGCGTTTTTTACCGCAATTGCCGCCCGTCTCGGTGTTGCCATTCGTATTGGCGGCGGGGCTGGCATTATTGCCGTTTCGCTGGCGAGCGGTCGGCTGCTTTCTCTGCGGGTTTGCGTGGTCCTGTCTCAGCGCCCAGGACGCTTTGGACGACCGCCTTGCGGTCGAGCTTGATGGCCGAACGTTCTGGCTGGAAGGCATGGTAAGCGGTCTGCCGGATGTTCGCGGTGGTGTGGTGCGCTTTGAGCTGGTCGATATAACGTCCCGGCACAGCGGCCTTCCCTCCCGGCTTCGCCTTGCGTGGTACGGCGGTCCAGTGATGCAGGCAGGGGAGCGATGGCGGCTCGCTGCCAAACTTAAAAGGCCGCGAGGCTTGGTCAATCCTCATCCATTCGATTACGAGGCCTGGCTTCTGGCTCGGCGAATCGGTGCCAGCGGCACGATCAAAGCCGGAGAGCGCTTGTCGGCGGCTGAAGGGGAGCTGGCATGGCGCGACCAGCTGCGGCAGCGTTTGCTGGCGGTTGATGCTCAGGGACGTTCCGGCGCCCTCGCAGCATTGGTGGTAGGCGATGACAGCAGTCTCTCCACCGCCGACTGGCGCGTTCTCCAGGACACCGGGACCGTTCATCTGATGGTCATCTCAGGCCAGCATATAGGCATGCTTGCCGGCTTGCTCTATGGCCTGGTCGCGTTGTTAGTGCGTTGGGGCGTCTGGCCGCGTCGAGTCGCCTGGTTGCCCTGCGCTTGCGGTTTGGCATTGGCTGGTTCGCTTGGCTACGGTTGGCTGGCAGGCTTTGATGTACCGGTCCAGCGAGCGCTGGTAATGGTCACCCTGGTGCTTCTGTGGCGTTTGCGGTATCGGCAGCTCGGTGTCTGGTTGCCGCTATTGATCGCGCTCAATGGCGTCCTGCTTTTGGACCCACTGGTCGGGCTGCAGTCGGGGTTCTGGTTGTCTTTTTTTGCAGTGGCGCTGCTTGCCCTGGTATTTCGTGGTCGGCTTGGCAGCTGGCGTTGGTGGCGCGCATTAGGACGCGCACAGTGGAGCATGGCTCTGGGTCTATTGCCGATCTTGCTGGTGCTTGGCTTGCCGGTCAGCCTGAGCGGACCTATCGCCAACCTCTTTGCAGTGCCTCTAGTCAGCGCGGTCATCGTACCCCTGTCGTTGCTGGGCACGGTCCTGTTATGGCTGCCAGGCGCTGGCGAGTCGCTGCTATGGATCGCCGGCGGGCTGTTGGCAATACTTTTTGACGTACTGCAGTGGCTTGCTGACTGGCAGCCCGCCTGGCTGCCGGCATCATTGCCAGTCTGGGCTTGGCTGCTGGTTGCGCTTGGAGTGCTGCTGACTCTGCTGCCCTCCGGAATCCCTTTCCGGGCACTGGGTCTGGTGCTTCTTCTGCCGTTACTGTTTCCTCCCACCAATGAGCCCCCGGATGGGCGGGCGGACATCTGGTTGCTCGATGTGGGTCAGGGGCTGGCTGTGCTGGTGCGCACGCATCAGCATGCGCTGCTGTATGACGCAGGCCCGCGATATGGTGACTTCGACCTCGGTGAACGCGTGGTATCGCCGTCTTTGCGCGCGCTCGGCGTCAGCGATCTAGATCTGCTGCTTCTCAGTCATGCCGATAGCGACCATGCGGGTGGCGCATCGGCGATTCAGCGACAGATGCCAGCTGGACGGGTAGTCAGTGGCGAGCTGGACGGACTGCCTGCTTCCTTAGGCGCCGAGAGCTGCCGCTCCGGCGAAGCCTGGGAATGGAATAGAGTCCGCTTCACGCTTTGGCAATCACCGCAGGCCATGGATGGAAATCAGGCCTCCTGCGTGCTGTTGATCGAGGCGAACGGCGAACGTCTGCTACTCACCGGGGACATTGACGCGGAAACTGAGAATCTGCTGCTGGCGAGCGGCCTGCCGCTCGACGTCGACTGGTTGCTGGTGCCGCATCACGGCAGCCGCAGCTCCTCTTCCGCTGCATTCATCGAGGCAACAGGAGCTGAGCATGCGCTGGTCTCACGCAGCTTGCATAACGCATTTGGTCATCCTCATCCAGATGTGGTGCGGCGGCTGCAGGCGGCTGGAGCGCAGCTCCATGATACGGCTGAGCAGGGTGCAATGCGGATTCGCCTAGGCGGTTTCGAGCCAGTACGAGGATTACGTGCAGAGCAGCGATTCTGGCGGGAAAATGAGAACCGGGGCCGTCGGCGGGCTGGCGACCCTATGCTAGAGTGGCGCCACTTTTTCGAGGGGGATTCATCTCGTGTGGGAGCTGGTTAAAGCGGGCGGCTGGATAATGCTGCCAATCATCCTGTGTTCCATCGCAGCCGCCGGTATCGTTGCCGAAAGACTGTGGACGCTCCGGCCTAGTCGAGTGACTCCACCGCACCTGCTTGGCCAGGTATGGAAATGGATCAAGGACAAGAAGCTCAGCAACCAGAAGCTCAAAGAGCTGCGCGCCGACTCACCGCTGGGCGAGATCTTGGCTGCTGGTCTGGCTAACTCCAAGCATGGTCGGGAGATCATGAAAGAGTGTATCGAGGAAGCAGCCGCGCGCGTTGTCCATGACCTGGAGCGCTACCTTAATGCACTGGGTACGATTGCCGGTATCGCCCCCTTGCTTGGGCTTCTTGGTACGGTGCTGGGTATGATCGAAATTTTCAGTGCCTTCATGGGCTCCGGTATGGCCAACGCGCCGTTGCTCGCAGCGGGCATTTCCAAGGCGTTGATTACCACCGCAGCGGGTCTGATGGTTGGCATCCCGGCACTGTTCTTCCATCGTTTCCTCTTGCGCCGTGTCGAAGAGCTAGTGGTCGGCATGGAACAGGAAGCGATCAAGCTGGTTGAAGTGGTGCAGGGTGACCGTGACGTCGACCTAGGAGAGGGCAAGGCGTGAAGTTTCGTCGCAAGGCGCGGGAAAACGTCGACATCGGCCTGGCCCCGCTGATTGATGTGGTGTTCATCCTGCTGCTGTTCTTCGTGGTGACGACTACCTTTACTCGCGAAACCCAGCTCCAGGTTGATCTTCCTGAAGCGGCGAGCGGTGTGCCACCGCAGGAAAGTGAGCAGAAGCGGCTGGAGGTTGTTATCGACGTCAATGGCAACTTCAGTCTCAACGGCAAGGCGCTGATCAAGCATGATCTGAACACCTTGATGGCGGCGCTCAGCAAGGAATCGGGCGGCGATACGAGTTGGCCGATGATCATCAGTGCTGATGGCAAAACTCCCCACCAGGCGGTTATTACCGCCATGGATGCGGCCGGGAAGCTGGGCTTCGCGCATCTGCGCATCACTACCGTTGAGGCCCAGCAGGAGCCCTAATGTCCTTTGCTGATCGCCTCCAGCAGGCCTGGTACGCAGGGCATCCTGCCTTGGCGCTGCTCGCACCACTGGAAATGCTCTACCGGCGCGTGGTGACCGCTAAGCGGAAGCGGTTCATCGATGGCGTGAGCGACTGCTATCGCTCGCCGGTGCCTGTGGTGGTGGTCGGCAATATCACCGTTGGCGGCACCGGCAAGACCCCCTTGATTCTCTGGCTCATCGAGCACTGTCAGCGACGGGGCCTGAGAGTTGGTGTCGTCAGCCGTGGTTACGGTGCCAGGCCACCCGAGTATCCGTGGCGAGTTGAGCCCGAGCATTCGGCGGCCGAAGCGGGCGACGAGCCGTTATTGATCGCGCAGCGGACAAACGCACCGGTCATGATCGATCCTGATCGCTCCCGCGCGGTTCGTAAATTGCTTGAACTCGAGTCGCTGGATCTGATTCTTTCCGATGATGGGCTGCAGCATTACCGGTTGGCTCGCGACCTGGAGCTAGTTCTTATCGACGCGGCGCGCGGGCTGGGTAACCAGCGCTGCCTACCTGCAGGCCCACTGCGAGAGCCACTGGAGCGACTAGACTCGGTCGATGCGGTGCTGATCAATGGCACGCTGACGGACAGCTCCTCCGGTTTTGGATTCGCCCTACAGCCATCAAAGCTCATCGAGCTAAGCACTGGGCAGGTCAGGTCGCTCGATCATTTCCCGTCAGGCCAGCAGATGCACGCAGTTGCTGGAATCGGTAATCCACAGCGTTTCTTCACCACGCTTGAGGCGCTACACTGGCGACCGATTCCGCATGCCTTCGCCGATCACGCCCGCTATAGCCTGGAGCAGCTGAGTTTCAGTCCAGAGCTACCCTTGGTGATGACCGAAAAAGATGCGGTCAAGTGCCGGGCTTTCGCGCTGCCGGGCTGGTGTTATCTCCAAGTCCAGGCCGAGCCTTCCGCAGCGTTCGTTGCCTGGTTTGATGCCCAGCTTGACCGTTTGCTGCCGCCCGTTCATCTCTAAGTCGCCCGATCTGCCTGGTGCAGTCGGCTGCATCCAAGGACTGCGCCATGGACACCAAACTACTCGATATCCTTGCCTGCCCGCTCTGTAAGGGGCCGCTGAAGCTGGCCGATGACAAGTCCGAACTGATCTGCAAGGCCGACGGCATGGCCTTTCCGGTCCGGGACGGCATTCCGGTGATGCTCGAAAGCGAAGCCCGCACCCTTGACGTGGATGAGCGTCTGGACAAATGACTAACGCTTATACCGTCGTGATCCCGGCGCGTTACGCATCCACCCGCCTTCCAGGCAAACCCCTGCAGGACATTGCTGGTAAACCCATGATCCGTCACGTATGGGAGCAGGCCTGCAGGAGCGGCGCGCAGCGGGTGGTGATCGCCACGGACGATCAGCGCATTCTGCAGGCTTGCGAAGGCTTCGGTGCACAGGCATTGCTGACCCGGGTCGACCATAACTCGGGTACTGATCGGCTTGCCGAGGTGGCGGACCAGCTGGGTCTTGCGGCTGATGCGATAGTTGTCAACGTACAGGGCGATGAGCCATTGATCCCACCGTCGGTGATCGACCAGGTTGCGTTCAATCTGGCTGCGCACCCCGAAGCGGCTATCGCCACACTAGCGGAGTCAATCAGTGATCCGCACGCGCTCTTCAACCCGAACGTAGTAAAGGTGCTGAGCGATATCAATGGCCTCGCACTGACCTTCAGCCGTGCGCCGTTGCCGTGGGCTCGTGACGAATTCGCGCGTGATCCCGAGGCGCTTCCGAGCGATGTTCCGTACCGTCGGCACATCGGCATCTATGCCTACCGCGCTGGGTTCTTAGCTGACTTCGTGGCTTGGGGCCCATGCTGGCTGGAGAATACCGAGTGCCTCGAGCAGCTACGTGCGCTATGGCATGGCAAACGCATCCACGTTGCCGATGCGGTCGAGGCGCCTCCGGCAGGGGTCGATACCGCCGAAGACCTCGAGCGAGTTCGCAAGCTGCTTGGAGCTTAACGTGAAGGTCCTGTTCGTTTGCATGGGTAACATATGTCGATCTCCCACCGCTGAGGCGGTGTTTCGCAAATGTGCAGAGAAGGTCGGGATGGATGACCGACTCACCGTCGATTCGGCTGGAACCGGCGATTGGCATGTCGGCAAAGGCCCAGACTCGCGTGCTTGTATGGCGGCCGCGAGGCGAGGCTATGACCTCACGGCGTTACGAGCGCGCCAGGTCTCCGTGGACGATTTTCAGCGTTTTGATCTGATACTGGCGATGGACCACGACAATCTGGATCGGCTGCATGCCATGCGTCCTGCAGCCTGCAATGCAGAGCTCGACCTGTTTCTGCGTCGATACGGATTAAGCAAGGATGCCGTCCCTGACCCGTATTACGGCGGCGAGGACGGTTTCGAGCAGGTGCTCGATCTGATTGAGCATGGCGCTGCCCAATTGCTCAATGAGATCAGAGGGCGTCAATGAGCCTCCAACTCGAGCGGGGTCGCTCCCTCAAGGCCTTAAACACCTTTGCTGTCGAAGCCCGTGCTGCCTACTTCACTGAGGCGCACGACGATCAGGCAGTAATCGAGGCGATCTATGAAGCCCGCCGCCTTGATGTTCCGCTATGGATACTGGGTGGAGGTAGCAATCTGGTATTGACCGGGGACGTAGACGCCCTGGTGCTGCGCATGGCGAGCCGCGGTGTTCGAGTCCTCGAAGATGACGGCCAGCGGGTAGTGATCGAGGCGGAGGCTGGCGAGCCCTGGCATCCATTCGTGTTGCGTAGCTTAGAGCTGGGTTTGGCTGGACTGGAAAACCTCAGCCTTATCCCCGGTACGGTGGGTGCAGCGCCAATCCAGAATGTTGGCGCGTACGGTGTCGAGATCAAGGATGTCTTCGCTGGGCTGACCGCACTGGACTGCCAAACAGGCAATCTGGTTGAATTTGATCCGGCTGCCTGCGAATTTGGCTACCGCGACAGCCTGTTCAAACGTCAGGCCGGACGCTATGTGATTCTTAGGGTGCGCTTCGTGCTTCGCAGGGCTGCGGTACTCAGTCTCGAATATGGCCCCCTCCAGCAGTGGCTGCAGCAGCACGACATCCACTCACCGACTCCTATGGACGTCAGCCGCGCAGTCTGTTCGATTCGCAGTGAAAAGCTGCCGGATCCCAGGGTCCTCGGAAATGCTGGCAGTTTTTTCAAGAACCCATTGATTCCTCAATCGACTGCTGATGCCTTGCTAGCGCAATACCCCAGCCTGGTCGCGTTTCCGCAGCCCGACGGGCAGGTCAAGCTCGCCGCCGGCTGGCTAATCGAGCGCGCAGGCTGGAAAGGCTATCGGGAAAGGGATGTGGGTGTTCATAGCCTGCAGGCTTTAGTGCTTGTCAACTACGGTCAGGCGACCGGCCAACAAATCCTTCATCTTGCCGAAAAGATCCAGGCTGACATCTTGGAGCGTTTCGGTGTGCGGTTGGAAATCGAGCCGAATGTCGTCTGACCTAGACTTGGTTAGGCTGCTCTGTATCCAGTCATTGCATTCCTAACCGCAGCCGTTAGTCAGCCACTCTGCAGCTATCTGTGTGCCCGGCGAAGGCGCAGCGCGGCGTCACTTAAATGATCGTCGCCTACAAAAAAAGGGATGCCGAAGCATCCCTTTTTTGCATTGCCGAGTCTGTCAGTCTTTACGCTTGTCGGCGTCCTGCAGGTTGGCTTCCTCGGATGCATCCGCACTAGCTTCAGCAGCGGGCTTGATCGCATCTACTTGAGGCTGTAGCGGTTCGGCGACAGCCTGTTCGGCTTCCGCTTCGACCAGCGGGGCTTCCGGCTTCTGAGTAGTCTCAAAGCTTTGCTCCGCATTGTCGTTTGCGGTGCCGACCGGTTGCTCGGTGGCTGGATCGCTGTCCGGCTCAGTGACAACGATTTCAGGGCTGGCCAGCTCTGCCGGCGCTTTGGCTTCGGTCGATGCTTTGGTTTCAGCTTCAGCTGCTTCCTTAGCCAGACGCTCTTGCTCCAAGCGGCGACGACGCACCTCACGTGGGTCGTTGGGCGCACGACCGCCTGTGGTCACGGTTGGTGCTTCAGCCGCTGCAGCGCTCTGCACAGGCTCTTCGGCGACTGGTTCGGCTACAGCTTGCGCGGCCTTGGGCTCGGGCTCGCTTGCCGATTTCTGCGGCTCGCTGGCTTCGCGTGGCGCAGGGATTGGCTCGGCTTTTGCCATAACAGATGTCGCGGCTCCGCCTTCCAGCGGTCCAGTGGCATCGGCCGGCTTGTCGGCATCGGTGGTCTCAGGAGCCTTGTCAAAGGTCTCGGATGGCAGAGATGCTTCCGTTTCCTTTGTTTCTGTCTGAGCCTCAGTAGGCGCGATTTCTGTGTCGGCGGTGTTTGCCGCAAGAGCGGCGGCAGTCGCGGCGATAGCCACCTGCTCTGACTTCACCGGCGCATTGCTTTCGCTGACTTCGGCGTTGTTGGCCTGCACTTCGTCGTCAATCTCGTTGCCGTTGGCATCGCGTTGACGGTCGCGACGATTGCTGCGGCGACGCTGACCACGCGAGCGGCGGCGAGGACGATCGCTACCTTCTGATGAGTCCTGCTCTTCCTGGGAGTTCTCCGCAGTTTCGCTTTGCTGTTCTTCAGTACTCTCGGCTTGTTCTGCCCGAGGTTTACGTTCTTCGCGGGGCGCACGAGGCTTGCGCTCAGGGCTTTCTTCACCGGCCGTTGCTACTGGCTCGGTTTGGGTAGAGTCATCGAGCGGTGCGCGCAATTCGCGCTTGCGCTCTTCTCGCGGCTGCCGCTCCTCGCGTGGTGTGCGTTCGCGACGTGGCTGCTGCTGTGGCTGCGCGTTGCTTTCGCTGACTTCTACTGGCTCGCGGGGTTCGCGTGCTTCCCGCGGCTTGCGGTCCTCGCGGGGCGGACGCGGCTGACGCTCTTCGCGAGGCTGGCGGTCTTCGCGAGGGGCACGCTCTTCGCGAGGTTTGCGCTCTTCGTCGCGATTACTGCGTGAGTCACGGCGGCGGTTCTGCTGGCGTCCACTACGACGTTCGTCGTTACGCTGTGGACGGCTAGTTGCGGCTGGCTTCTTCTCAACTTCGGCAGCGGGTGCTTCCTGCTTGCCGGCGAAGAGGCCGACCAGGGACTTGACCAGCCCCTTGAACAGGCTTGGCTCCTGAGCGGCAGGAGCAGGCAGCTCAGCGGGCGCTTCGACAGGCGTCGGCGCAGGCGCCGTGCGCTGCGGTGCGGTTTTGACGGCTGCTTCCTGGCGAACCAGCGTGCGCGTCGAGCTGACTGGCTGGGCCTCCTCAACCTCGGTTGGGCTCATTTCATAGCTGGCCTGGCCGGCAATGATCTCTGGGCTATCGTCGCGTAGACGCTGCACTTCGAAGTGCGGGGTCTCCAGGTGATCGTCTGGCAGGATGAAAATGCGCGCTCGGCTGCGCAGTTCGATCTTGGTAATGGCGTTGCGCTTTTCATTGAGGAGGAATGCAGCAACCTGGAACGGCACGCGCGCCCGAACTTCGGCGGTACGGTCCTTGAGGGCTTCTTCTTCGATGAGGCGCAGGATAGCCAGTGACAGTGATTCGACGTCGCGAATGATCCCTTGGCCATTGCAGCGAGGGCAGACGATGCCACTTGTTTCGCCGAGCGACGGACGCAGGCGCTGACGGGACATTTCAAGCAGGCCGAAGCGCGAAATGCGACCAACCTGAATGCGTGCACGATCGGCCTCGAGTGCTTCGCGAACTTTCTCTTCAACGGCGCGCTGGTTCTTCGCCGGGGTCATGTCGATGAAATCGATAACGATCAGGCCGCCGATGTCGCGCAGGCGCAGCTGGCGGGCGATTTCTTCGGCCGCTTCCAGATTGGTCTGCAGGGCGGTTTCTTCGATGTCGCCACCTTTGGTGGCGCGCGCCGAGTTGATGTCGATGGAGACCAGTGCTTCGGTCGGATCGATAACGATGGAGCCACCGGACGGTAGCTTCACTTCGCGCTGGAAGGCCGTCTCAATCTGGCTTTCGATCTGGAAACGATTGAACAGCGGCACACTGTCTTCGTACAGCTTGATCTTGCTGGCGTACTGCGGCATGACCTGCTGAATGAAGGAGAGGGCTTCGTCCTGGGCTTCGACGCTATCGATCAACACTTCGCCGATGTCCTGGCGCAGGTAGTCGCGAATGGCGCGAATGATGACATTCGATTCCTGATAGATCAGGAAAGGGGCGGGGCGATCCTGGGAGGCTTCCTTGACGGCGGTCCACAGCTGCAACAGATAATCCAGATCCCATTGCATTTCTTCGCTGGAGCGGCCAAGGCCTGCGGTACGAACAATCAGGCCCATGTCGGCCGGAACGTTGAGGCCATTCAGCGCTTCGCGGAGCTCGTTGCGCTCTTCACCCTCGATGCGGCGGGAAATGCCGCCAGCACGCGGATTGTTCGGCATCAGTACGAGATAGCGGCCAGCGAGGCTGATAAAGGTCGTCAGGGCTGCGCCTTTGTTGCCTCGCTCTTCCTTCTCGACTTGGACGATCACTTCCTGGCCTTCGCTCAAGACTTCCTTGATGTTGACGCGGCCTTCTGGCGCCTTCTTGAAGTACTCGCGGGAAATTTCTTTGAGAGGGAGGAATCCGTGGCGGTCAGCGCCAAAGTCTACGAAAGCCGCTTCGAGGCTGGGCTCGACGCGGGTGATCTTGCCTTTGTAGATGTTGGCTTTCTTCTGTTCGCGGGCACCGGATTCGATATCGAGATCGAACAGGCGCTGGCCGTCGACCAGTGCGACACGCAACTCTTCAGGCTGAGTTGCGTTAATTAGCATTCTTTTCATGTAGTACCGTCGGTTTCCAGAGCAACGGAAACGGCGTTTCGGCACACACGACTCTCGCGGTCGGTGTCAGGTGAGTCAGGAATGGTTGTAAGGCACTCCAGTGTCCAGCGATGTGAGGCCAGTTGGGCCAGCGTCGCGACGACGTCTCCTGCTTGCTGTCGGAACAGAAGCAATGGTTCGGGAGGAGGAATCAGCCAGCGGTAGCGGACGGAATGAAGCGTCTATGAAAGCCTTTGCTACGCAATCCGAGGGCTGTACATCTCCACCCAACACTCATACTTTGAAAATCGGGTGCCGCTCGCAGAATCCGGGAGCGGGTTATCGATTATCGTGATTCCCCATCGGGGGCACGCATCATGTCTTCAAGGCTTGTTTCGGAACTTGTGCTACTTGAGAAAAGCTCCGTTGGACGGCCTCACGTCCTCAAACATTGCTGGGTCGGAAATGGCGGTTTCGCTGGCATTCCCCAACCTGTCCGCTTTTGGCGGCGCCTGGACTATAACAGCAATGTTTAAGTGCTTCAAATAAGGGAAAATTGATATCATCCGCGGATGACAAATACCCCCTCTCAGACCTCCGGCGTGCAAATGCTCGAGGTCTCGCCGGAGCTTGCCGGCCAGCGCATCGATAACTTTCTCCGTACACAGCTTAAAGGTGTGCCCAAGACCTTGATCTATCGCATCTTGCGCAAGGGCGAGGTGCGGGTTAACAAAGGGCGTATCAAGCCTGAGTACAAGCTCCAGGCAGGTGATGTCGTGCGAGTGCCGCCGCTCAGGTTGCCCGAGCGGGACGAGCCAGTCCCGCTCGCGCAAGGCCTTCTTGATCGCCTTGAGGCGGCAATAGTCTTCGAAGACAAAGCATTGATCGTGCTGAACAAGCCGGCTGGTATCGCCGTGCATGGCGGCAGTGGGCTCAGTTTCGGAGTGATCGAGGCGCTGCGTCAGCTGCGCCCGGACGCGAAGGAATTGGAGCTGGTGCATCGCCTGGATCGGGATACTTCTGGGCTGCTGATGATCGCGAAGAAGCGCAGCATGCTGCGTCACTTGCATCTGCAATTGCGCGGTGATGGTGTCGACAAGCGTTATATGGCGCTCGTACGGGGGCGCTGGGATACGAGCAAGAAACAAGTAAACGCGCCCCTGCTGAAAAACACGCTGCGTTCGGGTGAGCGGATGGTGGAGGTCACCGACGAGGGCAAGGACGCCCTGACGCTTTTTCGAGTGCTCCGCCGTTTTGGCGACTTCGCTACGCTGGTCGAGGCCAAGCCAGTAACCGGGCGTACGCATCAGATTCGCGTGCATGCCCGGCATGCCGGACACGGCATCGCCGGCGACAGCAAGTACGGGGATGAGGAGTTTTCTGCCGTTATTCGTGACCTGGGTGGCAAACGCCTGTTTTTGCATGCCTATGCGCTCAAGGTGCCTTTGCCCGATGGTGGCGAACTGAGTCTGGAGGCGCCGGTCGATGAAGTCTGGGCCCGGACGCTGGAGAGGCTTGGTGAATAACTACGAACTGCTGATCTTTGATTGGGATGGGACATTGGTGGATTCGATCGGGCGTATCGTCGAGTCCATTCTGGTGGCTGCTACCAAGTGTGATCTGCCGCGCCTGGATGAGAACAGTATCAAGGGAATTATTGGCCTGGGGCTGCCAGAAGCGATAGCTGTGCTGTATCCAGGCGAGACGGACAGGAAGCTGGTAGAGGCGTTTCGTCGTGCCTACGCCGATCATTATCTGGCCTTGGAGTCTGAGCCGTCGGCGCTCTATCCGGGAGTGGCGACGGCTTTACAGCACTTTCGTGATCAAGGGCACCAGCTTGCCGTGGCGACGGGTAAAGGGCGGCGCGGGCTGGATAGGGTGCTGGCAGGGCAGGGCTGGAGTGATTTCTTCGATGTAACCCGTTGTGCCGACGAGACGGCCAGCAAGCCGGATCCGCTCATGATTCATGAGATTCTTGAGCACTGTGGCGTCAGTCCCGAGCGCGCCCTGATGATCGGGGACTCGGTTTTCGATCTGGAAATGGCTAGGCGAGCCGGCGTAGACAGTGTTGCGGTGTCCTATGGCGCGCAGCCTCTCGAGGTGCTGCTGTCGTGTTCGCCGCGCATGGCCATCAATCATTTTTCGGAGCTCGGTGAATGGCTGTGCTCTGCTGCTGGTCCCGCTGAGGTGGTTGCATATGTCGGATGAATGGGGAAGGCCTGTGAGCGAGTCCAAGGAAGACGGTAACAGCTGGAAGCTGTTGGAGAAGACACTGCTTGCTGGCGTGCAGGAGCAGCGGCGAGCTCGGCGCTGGGGGATCTTTTTCAAGCTGTTGACCTTTGTCTATCTCTTTGGGGCGCTGCTGATGTTCTCGCCTCTGTTGCAGATGGGTGACGGGAAGGCTGTCGGTGAGTCCCATACCGCGGTGATCAATGTCAGGGGGATGATTGCTGACGAAGAGGCGGCGAGTGCGGACAACATCGTCGGTGCGCTGCGCACAGCCTTCGAAGATTCGAATACCAAGGGAGTGGTACTGCGTATCAACAGCCCGGGCGGCAGTCCGGTGCAGTCCGGTTATATCTATGACGAAATCCGCCGGCTACGTGGCGAATACCCGGCGATCAAGGTCTACGCGGTGATCGCTGATCTGGGTGCCTCGGGTGCCTATTACATCGCCAGCGCCGCGGATGAAATCTACGCTGACAAGTCCAGTTTGGTTGGTTCCATCGGTGTCACGGCGGCAACCTTCGGATTTGTCGAGACAATGGACAAGCTGGGTGTCGAGCGTCGGGTGTACACCTCCGGCGAACATAAGGCGTTTCTGGATCCGTTCCAGCCGGAAAAGCCAGAAGAAACCGAGTTCTGGCGAAATGTGTTGGCGACCACTCATCGGCAGTTCATTGATAGCGTGAAACAAGGTCGTGGCGATCGACTGCAGGTCGCCGGGCATCCCGAGCTCTTTTCTGGGCTTATATGGTCTGGTGAGCAGGCGCTTGAGCTCGGCCTGATCGACGGCCTTGGCAATGCCAGCTACGTCGCGCGCGAAGTGATTGGGGAGGATGAGCTGGTCGACTTTACCGTCAAAGAGTCGCCTCTGGAGCGATTCACCAAGCAGCTCGGCGTCAGTATTGGTTCGCAGTTGGCCCTGTGGATGGGTTTCCAGGGTCCGCAACTGCGTTAATGGGTTGTCAGGGAAGTTCGAGTCCGGCGCTATTGAGCATGTCGACCAGTCGGATCAGGGGTAACCCTATAAGGCTGGTAACGTCTGGCCCTTCCGTGCTCCGGAACAAGCTGACCCCTAAACCTTCGGCCTTGAAGCTGCCCGCGCAGTCGTAGGGTTGCTCGGCCTGAAGGTAGCGCTCGATCTGCTGGTCGCTGAGCGTACGGAAGTGGACAGTAAACCGTACGCAGTCGACCTGCGTCGTCCCGGTTTGGCTGTCAAGCAGCGCCAGTCCAGTCAGGAAGGTGACGCTTTTGTCGCTGCAGGCCTGTAACTGCTGCTTCGCTCGCTCGAATGTGTAGGGTTTGCCGAGGATCTCCTCTCCAAGCACGGCTACCTGGTCGGAGCCTATAATCAGATGCTGCTGGTGGGTTCGTCCTAATGCTCGAGCCTTCTCAAGAGCCAGTCGGCGTACAAGCTGTTCCGGCTGCTCACCAGAGTGTGCGGTCTCGTCTATCTCTGGAGAGCCACAATCGAACTCCAGTTGCAGGCGTGAAAGCAGTTCTCGTCGGTAGGGGGAGCTTGAAGCGAGAAGCAGGCGGCGCATTTTTCTTCCTTTTATATAGGGTGCCGATTGGTGGTCGGATTGGCTCGATTGTGCGGCTGAATTCCTTTGACAGTCGAGGGGCGCATCCCTAGAATGCCGCGCTTATGTTGAAAGGACCAATACCTCCGCACGTAGATCCGCGCAAGCTCGCTGACCGAGCGGCTTCCCTGAAGGGTGAGCTGCAATTGTCTGGGCTGAAGCGGCTCGTCGATCCTCTTGAGGACGATAAGGGTGTGGTGCGCGCCAGTTTTGAGTTTGGGCGCGACGAGCAGCGCACTGTGGTCATTCACAGTGATCTGGACGTTGAGGTCACGATGATTTGCCAGCGCTGTCTGGAGCCGGTTGTTCTGCCTATTCACAGCGAGTGCGATTATGCCGTCGTGAATGAGGGTTCGAGCAGCCAGCACCTGCCCAAGGGCTATGACGTGCTGGAAGTGGGAGAGGATCCTCTGGATCTGCTGGCGCTGGTTGAAGAGGAGCTTCTGCTTGCTCTTCCGATTGTTCCACTCCATGACCCAGAAGTTTGCCAGCCGCCGGCTGGGCCTGATGAGCCCGAGCCGAGTGAGGACGAGGTATCGCGGTCCAACCCGTTCAGCGTACTGGCTCAGTTAAAGCGTGACCCAAACGTTTAGGAGTTGATCCCAATGGCTGTTCAGCAGAACAAAAAATCCCGTTCCGCCCGTGACATGCGTCGTTCGCACGACGCGCTCGAGCCGAACGCCCTGTCCGTAGAAAAGAGCACAGGTGAAGTTCACCTGCGTCACCACGTTTCCCCGGAAGGTTTTTACCGTGGTCGTAAAGTGATCGATAAGGGCGCTGACGAGTAAACCTTGTCTGCTCCGGTCATAGCGATCGATGCAATGGGTGGGGACTTCGGTCCCCACTGCATTGTTCCAGCCAGTGTCCAATGTCTGGCTGAAGTCCCCTCGCTGCATCTGGCCCTGGTTGGCCAATCCTCCATACTTGAAGAAATCATCGCCCAGCATCCAGCTGTCGATCGCGCTCGCCTAACGATTGTCGATGCCGATGAGGTAATCGGCATGGATGAGCGGCCGGCGCAAGCGTTGCGTGCCAAGCCGCGCTCGTCCATGCGCGTCGCTTTGGAGATGGTGCGTGATGGTCAGGCGCAGGCGTGTGTCAGTGCCGGGAATACCGGAGCGCTGATGGCGCTTGCTCGCCAGGTATTGAAAACCCTTCCTGGGGTCGACCGCCCTGCAATGGTGACTGCTATTCCCACGCTAAAGGGGCCGTGCCTGTTGCTTGACCTCGGGGCGAACGTGGACTGCACTGCTGAGCAGCTCTATCAGTTTGCGGTAATGGGGTCGGTTGCGGCGGAAAGTCTCGGTATCGAGCGGCCGCGAGTTTCGTTACTGAATATAGGTACAGAAGAGATCAAGGGGAACCAGCAGGTCAAAGCGGCGGCGGGGCTGTTGCAGCAGGCTGGCTGTATCAATTATCAAGGCTTTATCGAAGGTGATGGTCTGTTTCGTGGCGAGGCCGATGTGGCGGTGTGCGATGGCTTTGTTGGCAATATCCTGCTCAAGTCCAGCGAAGGCCTGGCCCAGATGGTTACCCGCCGCGTCGAGACGCTTTTTCGCCGCTCGTTAATTTCGCGTCTGGTGGGTACGCTGGCGCTGCCGCTGTTGCGTCAGTTGCGGGCCGACCTACGGCCGGCTCAGTACAACGGTGCCAGCTTTCTTGGGCTTCAAGGTATTGTCGTAAAAAGCCATGGTGCCGCGGGGGCCGAAGGTTTCCGGTCGGCAATAGGTCGTGCTGCTCAGGACCTGGAGCGAAATCTTCCAGCGCAATTGCGCGGTCGTCTCGAACACCTGCTTGTGACTGGTCGGTCCGCAAGCGACCCTGGCGATGTGACTGCTACCGATCGCTCGCCATCCAACTGAAATTCGCTGCGCCCTCGTGCGTATTCTTTCCCGACGAACAACCACAAGAGAGTCGTTTCATGTCTGCATCACTTGCATTCGTCTTTCCAGGCCAGGGCTCCCAAGCCCTTGGCATGCTTGCCGAGCATGGCTCACAGCAGTCGCAGGTCATCGACACCTTCGCCGAGGCCTCGTCTGTGCTGGGTTACGATCTGTGGGCGCTTTGCCAGCAAGGCCCAGAGGATCAGCTCAACCAGACTGACAAGACTCAGCCGGCCATTCTGACCGCCTCAATTGCTCTATGGCGTTTGTGGCTGGCTGAGGGCGGTGCGAAGCCGGCATTCGTTGCAGGCCACAGTCTGGGCGAATACTCGGCGCTTGTTGCTGCGGGCAGCCTTCCGTTTGCTGACGCGGTGAAGCTCGTGGAGTTGCGGGGTCAGCTGATGCAGCAGGCCGTTCCGGCCGGCACCGGCGGTATGGCGGCGATTCTGGGGCTGGATGATGCTGAGGTGCTGGCGGCATGTGGCGAGGCGGCGCAGGGTGAAGTAGTCAGCGCTGTCAACTTCAATGCCCCTGGCCAGGTCGTGATTGCTGGCAATGCGGCAGCGGTCGAGCGAGCCATTGAGATCTGCAAATCCAAAGGCGCCAAGCGCGCCATGCCGCTGCCGGTTAGCGTGCCCTCTCACTGCGACCTGATGCGTCCGGCGGCCGAGCGTTTTGCTGCGGCAGTCACCGGTGCAGCCTGGCAGGCGCCTGAAATTCCGCTGGTGCAGAATGTTAGCGCGGCAATCGTTTCGGATCTCGACACCCTTAAGCGTGATTTGCTGGCTCAGCTCTATAGCCCGGTTCGCTGGGTCGAAACTATTGTTGTGCTGAGCGAGCGTGGTGTGACCGGTTTGGTCGAGTGCGGCCCCGGTAAAGTGCTTTCCGGCCTTAATAAGCGCTGCGTCAAAGGCGTCAGCACCTACAATCTGGACACCCCCGAAGGTTTTGCTGCCACCCGTGGCGCAGCGCTCTGAACAAGGAGATATGTATGAATCTGCAAGGCAAGGTCGCGCTGGTAACAGGAGCCAGTCGTGGTATTGGTCAGGCCATCGCGCTTGAGCTCGGTCGTCAGGGCGCCATTGTGATTGGCACGGCGACCTCTTCTTCAGGTGCTGAACGCATTGCTGAAACGCTCAAGGAGAACGGCATAGAAGGTGCTGGGCTGGTATTGGATGTTACTAGCGATGAGTCCGTTGCCACGACGCTGGAGCATATTCAGCAGCACCTGGGGCAGCCAGCTATTCTCGTTAACAACGCTGGCATCACGCGTGACAACCTGATGCTGCGTATGAAGGACGATGAATGGCATGACGTCATAAACACCAATCTCAGCAGCCTGTACCGTCTGACCAAAGGTGTCTTGCGTGGTATGACCAAGGCGCGCTGGGGACGAATTATTAGCATTGGTTCCGTGGTGGGTGCCATGGGCAACGCTGGACAGGTAAACTACGCTGCGGCCAAAGCCGGACTTGAAGGTTTCAGCCGGGCGCTAGCCCGTGAAGTCGGCTCGCGCGGCATCACGGTCAATTCCGTGGCGCCGGGTTTCATCGATACAGACATGACGCGCGAGCTTCCCGAAGCTCAGCGTGACGCACTGCTGGGGCAGATCCCGCTGGGTCGTCTTGGGCAGGCGGAAGAGATTGCCAAGGTCGTTGCCTTTCTAGCTTCTGACGGCGCTGCCTATGTCACCGGAGCTACGGTTCCGGTGAATGGCGGTATGTACATGAGCTAATGTGACGCCAAACGCATGTATGCAGTCATAACGGCTGATTAGTTTCGTTATAAAACTGTGGTTGGTTTATAGACAGATGGTTGAAGGCAGGTTCATGCTTGCCCGCTTTCAGCTTGAAATGCGGAAAACGCTTTCTATACACTACCGCGCAGACCAGCTGCCTGATTTTTCCATAGGAGTGAAAACAAGGTATGAGCACCATCGAAGAACGCGTCAAGAAAATCGTTGCCGAGCAACTTGGCGTCAAGGAAGAGGAAGTTACCAACAGCGCTTCCTTCGTCGAAGACCTGGGTGCCGACTCCCTTGATACCGTTGAGCTGGTGATGGCTCTGGAAGAGGAATTCGAGACCGAAATCCCGGACGAGCAAGCCGAGAAGATCACCACTGTTCAAGAAGCTATCGACTACATCAACGCGCACGCGCAGTAAGTCGTAGTCCTGCTTCGAACCAGTAAGCCGCACTGCCTTCAATGGGCAGTGCGGCTTTTGTTTGAGTTTGCTGAATGCAGCTGGTCGTGCCTATGGCCGACATCTGTGAAGGAGGCTCTCTGTCCGCGCAGATGCTAGCGGAACAGGGCGAGTCGAATGAATGCAAGGAGAATTGCTGTGTCGCGTAGACGCGTCGTAATTACCGGTATGGGCATGCTATCGCCGCTGGGTAACGATGTGCCAAGCAGCTGGCAGGGGATTCTCGCCGGCCGCAGTGGTATCGGCCTGATAGAGCATATGGACCTTTCCGCCTATTCCACTCGCTTTGGCGGATCAGTCAAAAATTTCGATGTCGAGCAATACCTGCCCGCAAAAGAGGCTCGTAAGCTCGACCTTTTCATCCAGTATGGACTGGCTGCCAGTTTCCAGGCGGTACGTGACTCCGGGCTGGAAATTACCGATGCCAATCGCGAGCGCATCGGCGTCGCGATGGGGTCGGGCATTGGTGGCCTGACCAATATCGAAAACAGCTGCAAGGCGTTGATCGAGCAAGGGCCTCGCCGAATCTCGCCCTTTTTTGTGCCGGGCTCGATCATCAACATGGTTTCGGGTTTTCTGTCGATCCATCTGGGCCTGCAGGGGCCTAATTACGCTATCGCTACGGCCTGTACTACGGGTACGCATTGCATCGGTATGGCCGCACGCAACATCGCTTATGGTGAAGCTGACGTGATGATTGCCGGTGGCTCGGAAATGGCGGCCAGCGGACTTGGCATCGGCGGGTTCGCGGCGGCACGCGCATTGTCTACGCGTAACGAAGATCCGGCTTCAGCCAGTCGCCCATGGGACAAGGACCGGGATGGCTTTGTTTTGTCCGACGGTTCAGGCGCGTTGGTATTGGAGGAGCTCGAGCATGCCAAGGCTCGCGGGGCTAAGATTTATGCCGAGCTGATTGGTTTCGGCATGAGCGCGGATGCTTTTCACATGACTTCGCCTCCTGACGATGGCGCGGGCGCAGCGCGCTGTATCCGCAACGCGATAGTAGACGCCCGGATCGATCCCGCTCAGGTTGACTACATCAACGCTCATGGCACCTCAACACCGGCCGGCGACAAGGCCGAAGCTGCTGCAATCAGAGCGGTATTCGGCGATCACGCCTACGACCTGTCGGTCAGTTCGACCAAATCAATGGTCGGTCATCTGCTTGGTGCAGCGGGCGCTGTCGAGGCGATCTTCAGCGTGCTTGCTATCCGCGATAAGGTAGCGCCACCGACGATCAATCTTGATGAGCCTGGCGATGGGTGTGACCTCGATTTCGTTCCGCATGAGGCCAAACCGCGGACAATCGATGTCGCGGTCTCCAACTCCTTTGGCTTTGGCGGCACCAATGGATCGCTGGTGTTCCGCCGGTTCGCCGAGTGACGTTGAGCTGGGTGGATGGGCAGCCGGCTGAAGCGCTGCCCGTTCATGATCGAGGGCTTGCGTACGGCGACGGTTTATTTGAAACGATCAAGGTGGTGGGCGGCCAGCCCGAGCTGTTAGATCGGCATTTGCAGCGGCTGACGCGTGGCTGTCAGCGTCTGGCTATTCCCTGTGATATCGACCTCGTGAGCAGTTACCTCAGCGCTTTCTGTGCCGAGCTCGGAAGGGGTGTAGCTAAGCTCATTGTTAGCCGGGGGGAGGGCAGGAGAGGCTACGCCCCGCCCATTCCTTGTCAGCCCCGAATCGTCCTAACCGGATCACCCTTGCCTGATTACCCGAGTGCGCATGCCGAACAGGGCGTGCGCCTTTTCCCCTGTACGACCCGTCTGGCCGAGCAGCCGATTCTGGCCGGGCTGAAGCACCTGAACCGCCTGGAACAGGTGCTGGCCCGCGCCGAGTGGCAGGATTCGGCGTTCGCTGAAGGCCTGATGCGCGACACCTCCGGGCGGGTCATCGAAGGCGTGTTCAGCAACCTGTTCATCGTCGATTCGGCCCGGTTGATGACGCCGACCCTCGATCGTTGTGGGGTGGCGGGGGTCATGCGCGAAGAAGTGCTGGAGCGCGCGCGGCAAGCTGGCGTATCAACCCAGATCGGCGATCTTTCGCTCGAACAGCTACATCGCGCAGACGAGGTTTTTATGTGTAACAGCCTGTACGGTATCTGGCCGGTGCGCCAATTGGACGCCAGCGTATGGTCGGTGGGGCCGGTCACACGTAAACTTCAACGCCTGGTGAATGATCTGTCGAGCAATACGTGATTCGAAAATTGTCCTATGCGCTCATTGGCGCCTTGCTAGTCGCTGCGCTGGCGCTCGGCCTGGTCTTTTGGAAGCTGCACACCGCGTTAGGGCAAGCACTTCAGATCGGGGAAGCGCAAACGCTCGAGGTCCAGTCCGGCGATACGCCGAGTGGTTTGTTTCAGCGGTTGGAGCGAGACGGCATATTGGGCGACTCGTTTTGGTTGAGGCTGCATTGGCGGCTGGAGCTTTCCGGCCATACCTTGCACAGCGGCGAGTATCAGTTGCGGCCTGAGATGACTGCCCGCGACATGATCGGGCTATGGCAACGTGGCGAGGTCGTGCAGCACACCTTGACCATCGTCGAAGGATGGAATTTTCGTCAGGTGCGCGCCGCGTTGGAGGCGTTGCCCACGGTTCAGCAGACGATAGTTGGCCAGTCGGATGACGAGGTCATGAAGCGCCTCGGTCAAGAAGGCTCGCACCCCGAGGGGCGTTTTTTCCCAGACACCTATAGTTTTACCCGTGGTGTCGCCGATCTCGAGCTGCTCCAGCGCGCCCATTCGCGGCTGGAGACGGTGCTGGCTGAGGAATGGCAACAGCGTAGCGAAGGCTTGCCCTATCAAGACGCCTACGAGGCGCTGATCATGGCTTCCATCATTGAAAAAGAAACCGGGGTACCGTCAGAGCGCGGCGAAATCGCCGGCGTTTTCGTTCGTCGACTCGAGCAAGGCATGCTGCTACAGACTGACCCGACGGTAATATATGGCATGGGCGAACAGTATAAGGGGCGTATCACGCGCAGTGATTTGCGCCGGCCAACCCCCTACAACACCTATACGATTAGCGGCTTACCACCGACGCCCATCGCTATGGTTGGCCGCGAAGCGATTCACGCTGCTCTGCATCCAGTTGAAGGAAAAAGCCTCTACTTCGTCGCGCGGGGGGACGGAAGTCATGTCTTCAGCAATTCCTTGAGCGAGCACAACCGCGCGGTGCGTGAATATCAACTCAAGCGCCGATCAGACTACCGTTCCAGCCCACCGCTCCGGCAAAGCCCGGCGCCGATTGAGAATGCCCAGTGACAGGACTCTTTATTACGTTGGAAGGGCCGGAGGGTGCGGGCAAGAGCACCAACCGCGAGTACCTCGCCCAGCGCTTGCGCTATCACGGTCTTGATGTCGTCTTGACGCGAGAGCCTGGAGGTACGCCATTGGCGGAGTCCATTCGTGAGCTGCTGTTGGCGCCTGCCGACGAGCCAATGAACAGTGATGCGGAGCTTTTGCTTGTTTTTGCAGCGCGCGCCCAGCATCTTGCTCAGGTCATCCGCCCCGCGCTTGAGCGTGGCGCCGTGGTGCTTTGTGACCGCTTTACCGACGCCACCTACGCTTATCAGGGTGGTGGGCGCGGGCTCTCTACTCAGCGCATTGAGCAGCTTGAAAGTTTCGTACAGGGCGAGATGCGCCCAGACCTGACGCTAGTTTTCGACTTGCCTGTAGAGGTCGGTCTGAGCCGGGCTGCTGCGCGTGGGCGCCTGGATCGGTTTGAACAAGAGGGGCTCGGCTTTTTCGAGGCTGTGCGCAACACCTATCTCCGTCGCGCGGGGCAAGACCGGCAGCGCTACCGCATTGTTGACGCGGGGCAGTCTCTGGCTGCGGTGCAAGAGGCGCTGGATAGGCTTTTACCTGAAGTGTTGGACCGTGCACGTGGCTGACGGCATTCTTCCCTGGCAGGCTGATCTCTGGCATCTGCTTGCCGGTCGTCAACAGCACGCTCATGCATATTTGCTACATGGTCCTGCGGGCATCGGCAAGCGTGCGCTAGCCGAACAGCTCATGGCGCTTTTGCTCTGTCAGCGACCATCGGCACAGGGCGCCTGTGGGAGCTGCAAGGGCTGTCTGTTACTGGCCGCTCACACCCATCCAGACCATTACATTCTGGAGCCCGAGGAGGTCGACAAGGCCATTCGGGTCGACCAGGTTCGGCAGCTGGTAGGGTTCGTCACCCAGACGGCTCAGTTAGGCGGGCGTAAGGTCGTGCTGCTCGAGCCGGCCGAAGCGATGAACCTGAACGCTGCCAACGCGCTGCTCAAGAGCCTTGAAGAGCCAGCAGGCGATACCGTTCTGTTGCTTATCAGCCATCAACCCAGCCGCTTGCTGCCGACGATCAAGAGTCGCTGCGTGCAGCAAAGCTGTCCGTTGCCGAAGCGCCAGCAGAGCCTTGATTGGCTGGCGGCCAAGCTTCCTGATGTATCGTCCGCGCAGCGAGCAGAGCTACTTGCGTTGTCTGCCAACTCGCCTCTGGCAGCGCTTAAACTGCACAGTGCCGGTGTACTTGATATGCGGGTGCAGGTGGTTGACGGGGTGAAGAAGCTGTTAAAAAAGCAGCAATCGCCCAGTCAGCTCGCTGAAGCCTGGAACCCGCATTCGTTGATTTTGTTGTTCGACTGGTTTTGCGAGTGGGCACATCTGATTTTGCGTTTTCAGATGACCGGCGATGAAAGTGGCCTTGGGACGGCCGATATGCAGAAGGTGGTTCAGTACCTGGCGGAAAAATCGTCACCTGACCGCCTGCTGGCGTTTCAGGATTGGCTGCTTGCCCACAGGCAGAAAGTGTTAGGCAAAGCCAACCTTAACCGTGTCTTGCTTCTCGAAGCGCTTCTGGTGCAGTGGGCAAGCTTGCCCGGGCCAAGCTAGAATCCATCGGAACTGTTGTTAGGAATACTGCATGAGCCTGCCTGCAAACCTTGGTCCGCGTAACGGCATTCTGTCCCTGACCATCAAGGACAAGTCGGTGCTCTATGCCGCGTTCATGCCTTTCATCAAGCATGGCGGATTGTTCATTCCCACCAACAAAAGCTACAAGCTCGGCGACGAGGTGTTCATGCTGCTGAGCCTGATGGATGAGCCTGAAAAAATCCCAGTCGCCGGCAAGGTCGTTTGGATTACGCCCAAGGGTGCTCAAGGCAACCGGGCGGCGGGCGTTGGTGTGCAATTCAATGAGGGCGACTCGACAGCGCGCAACAAGATCGAAACCTACCTGGCCGGCGCGATGAAGTCCGACCGGCCAACGCACACCATGTAAGTTGATAACGGACGGCTGCCCGTTTCACTTCGCCTCCTTCTGGACTTTGCTGTTTTTGCTCAAGCTACCTTGTCCTGACGAACCTGGCTGCGAATGAGCAGATGCTTGCTCTACAATGGCGCGTTTAGGTTCGGGTAGTTTCCATGCTGATCGACTCGCATTGTCACCTAGATCGTCTCGATCTGGCCTCGCACAACGGCTCCCTTGATGCAGCGCTCGATGCAGCGCGTCAACAGGGTGTTGGGCATTTCCTCTGCATTGGTGTCAGCGCCGAGAACACTGCGGCGGTCAAAGCGCTCTCGCAGCGCTATGCAGACGTCGACTGTTCGGTGGGCGTACACCCGCTGGACCTCGAGCCTGGTGCCGAACCTGCGCTGGGCTGGTTACTGGAGGAGCTTGCCGCGCCCGGCGTAGTCGCAATCGGGGAAACCGGGCTCGATTATCATTACGAGCCCGAAGCCGCCGAGCTGCAGCAACAGTCGTTCCGCCTGCATCTAGAAGCCGCACAGGTCTGCGGAAAACCCGTCATCGTCCACACTCGTGCGGCTCGCGCTGACACACTGGCGCTGCTTCGCGAAGCGTCGTTGCCGCAGGCTGGCGTGCTGCATTGCTTCACCGAAGACTGGGACATGGCCAAGTCCGCCCTGGATCTCGGGTTCTATATTTCGCTATCGGGCATCGTGACGTTCCGCAATGCCGAAGCGCTCCGCGATGTGGCCCGCCGTGTCCCTGCGGATCGTCTGCTGGTTGAAACGGATTCGCCCTATCTCGCCCCCGTCCCTTATCGCGGTAAGCCGAACCTGCCGCAGTATGTGCGGGAAGTCGCTGAGTACCTTGCTGAGCTGCGCGGCGTCGGTTTCGAGGCACTGGCGGCGCAAACTACGGAAAATTTCAAGCGGCTGTTTCCCTTGGCTCGCGTCAAGAGCTGAAGCGCGCCGCGACAGCTTGCAAACCGGCGCGCGTGGCGGGCCTTCTCTGCAGATGCGGTGTACAATCCGCGCCGCTTCACGCAGACGCCGGCTGCCGGCATAAGGATGCGACGGTTGGCTCAACGCTCATGCATGGCCGGCCGTCAGTCTCGTCTTTTCTTCGTCACAGACCAAACAAGGTGACGCCATGTCCAGCGATGCGCTGCACACTGGGCCGCTTCAGCGCGGCCTGAAAAACCGGCATATCCAGCTGATCGCGCTCGGCGGGGCTATCGGAACGGGACTCTTCCTTGGCTCGGCTGGCGTGCTGCGCAGCGCTGGGCCTTCGATGATTCTGGGTTATGCCATCGGCGGGATGATCGCGTTCCTTATCATGCGTCAGCTTGGTGAAATGATCGTCGAGGAGCCGGTTGCTGGGTCCTTCAGTCATTTCGCGCACAAATACTGGGCGCCCTACGCGGGCTTTCTGTCCGGTTGGAACTACTGGGTGCTTTACGTGCTTGTGGGAATGGCCGAGTTGACGGCGGTAGGCAAGTACGTTCAGTTCTGGTGGCCGGAGGTGCCGACGTGGGCCACCGCTGCAGTGTTTTTCGTGCTGATCAACCTGATCAATCTGGTCAATGTGAAGACCTTTGGCGAGACTGAGTTCTGGTTTGCCATCGTCAAAGTTGGCGCCATCGTTGGCATGATTGCGCTGGGCCTGTACTTGCTGCTGAGCGGCGCAGGTGGCGAGCAGGCCGGCTTCAGCAACCTCTGGAGCCACGGCGGATTCTTCCCCAACGGCATCAGCGGGATGGTCATGGCGCTGGCCATTATCATGTTTTCCTTCGGCGGCTTGGAGTTAGTGGGGATTACCGCAGCCGAAGCATCGGACCCGAGGACGGTCATTCCGAAAGCCATCAATCAGGTTGTTTACCGGATTCTGATTTTCTACATCGGCGCCCTCAGCGTTCTGCTGGCGCTTTATCCGTGGGACAGCTTGCTGGAAACGCTGGGCTCGGCCGGTGACCCTTACAGCGGCAGCCCGTTCGTGCAGATCTTTTCACTGATCGGCAGCGACACTGCGGCGCACATCCTTAACTTCGTGGTGCTGACGGCTGCCCTCTCGGTCTATAACAGCGGCGTGTATTGCAACAGTCGCATGCTGTACGGGTTGGCCGAGCAGGGCGATGCGCCAAAGGTGCTGATGATGGTCAATCGCCGTGGCGTGCCGGTGCTGGCGATCGCACTTTCGGCGCTGGTCACCATGCTCTGCGTGCTGGTGAACTACCTGCTGCCGCAAACAGCACTCGAATTGCTCATGTCGCTGGTGGTTGCGGCGCTGTTGATCAACTGGGCAATGATCAGCCTTGCTCACCTGAAGTTTCGCAAGGCGATGAAAGCGCAGGGTATCGAGCCTTCCTTCAAGGCCTTCTGGTACCCGTTCAGCAATTATCTGTGCCTGGCGTTCGTGGCATTGATTGCCGCCATCATGCTGTCGATGCCAGGTCTGCGAACGTCCATCATAGCCATGCCATTCTGGGTGCTGTTTATCTGGATGTGCTTCCGGTTGAGGCTTTCGAGCCGGCGTGCAGCGCATAGTGAAGCCTGACATCCAGGCAAAAAAAACCCGGCGTCACGAGGAGCCGGGTCAAGACCATTAGGAGTATGAGGTCACGTTCCTCGCTCCCTCAGCTGGCCGAGCATTGGGGGGATTGCGCGGCCAGTGATTGAAGTATTAGTGCGGATCGTTAACCCTGCTGGGCGAATACGGCCCTTTTTAAACGGATTTGGAATAGTCACGAACAGGCTGATCGCTCACTTCACGATCAGCCGATGGATGACTGCCAAAGTTTGCTCGATGACCTCTGGTCGCGTGTAGAAATGCGGTGACAGCCTGATCCCTCCGCCCCTAAGCGCACAGACGACCTGCTCCTGTTTGAGGCGTTGAAAAAGCGTCGGGTTGTCCATCCCGTCAATCCGAAACGTCAGGATGCCTGCCCGTCGGCCTGGATTGGTTGGGCTCAGCAGCGCGACTCCCGGCATGGCCTCCAGCTCGCGCTGAAGATGCTCAATGCGTTCGGCCAGCGCCTGGCCCACTGCGACCATTCCAACTTCTTCCAGCAGAGACAAGCTTGCGTCCAATGCCATGGCGCCAAGCAGATTTGGGCTGCCGCACTCGAAGCGCTGGGCGCTGGATGCTGGCTGCCAGTCGCTGCGGTCATAGTCACCGGCGTGCTCGAGCATATGCCAGCCGTATTCGTGAAGCTTGAGCTGACCGCGCAAGTCGCTACGGCAATAGAACACCCCCAGGCCCTCCGGCCCCAATAGCCATTTGTGCCCGTCCGCCATGGCGAACGCGCATCGATACTGCTGAACATTGAATGGCAGTGCGCCCAGCTGTTGTATTGCATCGATGCACAGCAGTACCCCTCGTTGCTCGCAGCCTTGACCGAGTCGTGCCAGATCAAGCCGTAGCCCACTTGCGTACTGCACGGCACTGATCGCCAGTAGCCGCACACTCGGGCCACAGGCCGCGAGCAGATCGCCTTCGGGATCTTTGCCCTTGAGACTGACCTGGATGACCTCAACTCCTTGCGGTTGCAGCGCCTCCCAAACCACACGATTGGAGGGGAACTCCTCGTCGCTTATGACGACTTGGTCACCTGCTTTCCAATCCAGCCCAAAGGCCACGAAAGAAAGTGCTTCCGAGGTGTTCTTGACCAGCGCAATGTCCGCTGGGCTGGGTGCGTTGAGCAGTCTGGCCAGACGATGTCGCAAGCGGGTTTCGACCGCCAGCCATTGGGGATAATCGCGCGCTCCGATCGTGCTGTTCTGCTCGGCAAATTTGATTACCGCATCGCTCGCTCGACGTGGCCAGGGCGCAACAGCCGCGTGATTTAGGTACCGTAAGCCTTCGGTTTGGGGAAATTCGTCATTCAATGTACTCATAGGCAATGTTCCGTGCATTTTCTGACTAAACAGGCATAATCATCTGCTTCGATTTTTCACTCCGCAGCCTCTTATGCAAAATGAATCCCGCAAGGTCCGCGAATTTCGCCGTCGCGAACAAGAGATTCTCGACACGGCGCTCCAGTTATTCCTCGAACAAGGTGAAGACAGCGTCACTGTCGAGATGATCGCCGACAGGGTTGGCATCGGCAAAGGCACCATCTACAAGCATTTCAAATCGAAGGCTGAAATCTACCTTCGGCTGATGCTCGACTACGAGCGGGATCTGAATGAGCTGCTCCATTCGCCGAGTCTCGATCAGGACAAGGAAGCGCTGTCGCGCGCCTACTTCGAGTTTCGCATGGGCGATCCCCAGCGTTATCGCCTGTTTGACCGGCTCGAGGAAAAGGTAGTTAAGGGCAATCAGGTGCCGGACATGGTCGAGGAGCTTCATCGTATCCGTGCCTCCAACTTCGAGCACCTGACCCAGTTGATCAAAGGTCGCATCGCCGAAGGCAAGCTGGAAGATGTGCCGCCTTACTTCCACTATTGCGCAGCCTGGGCTCTGGTGCATGGAGCTGTTGCGCTGTATCACTCGCCATTCTGGAGCAATGTTCTCGAGGATCAGGAAGGTTTTTTCCAGTTCCTGATGGATATCGGCGTACGTATGGGCAACAAGCGCAAGCGCGACTAGCAACTTGGACCAGCGGCAATGGCTAGCTGGCGAGGCGGGTACATCCGATCAGCACATTTCCCATCAGCTACATCGAGCCGGTGTTCCGGCCGCCAAGCGAAGCGCATTCGCTGATCTTGCCTGTTACCAATGGATGCTCCTGGAATCGCTGCACCTTCTGCGAGATGTATGTTCAGCCGCAGAAGAAATTCCGTGCTCGTGATGAAGAGCAGGTGCTCGAAGAGATCAGGCGATGTGGCGAACGACTGATCGTTCAGCGCGTGTTTTTAGCTGATGGAGATGCGCTGGTACTACCGACTCGCCGACTGCTGACTATTCTCAAGCAAATCCGGAAGCACATGCCCGATGTCGAGCGCGTGTCGAGCTACTGCCTGCCGCGTAACCTTCGCAAGAAGTCGGTCGACGAGCTCAAGGAGCTTGCCGATGCCGGTCTCAAAATGGCTTATATAGGCGCTGAATCCGGCGACGACGAGGTGTTGGCGCGGGTCAATAAAGGTGAGACCTACGAGTCGACGCTTAGCGCATTGGATAAGTTGCGACAGGCTGGAATCACCCGCTCGGTGATGATCCTCAACGGCCTGGGCGGAAAGGCCCTCAGCGAGCAGCATGCAGTGAATTCGGCCCGCTTGATGAACCAGGCGCAACCTGAGTACCTGTCTACGCTTGTCGTCAGCTTCCCCGGTGGCGAGGCGCGCTTTCGCGAAGGATTTGCGGATTTCGAGGCGCTTGACCGTCAGGCACTGTTTGCCGAGATCCAAACCCTGCTGCATTCGCTGGAACTCGAGGACACCGTATTCCGCAGCGACCATGCTTCGAATTACCTGGTTCTAAAGGGCGTTCTCGGTCAGGACAAACGCGCCCTGTTGGCTCAGGTCCGCCAGGCTATTGAATCACCGGAGCGTGCACCGCTGCGCCAAGAGTGGCAGCGGGGGCTCTGAGACACATTCCTGCGAACTGGCGTGTTTGCTGCATTGCTTTGCCGAACGTCGGATTTCCGTCATGACTGGTGCAAATGATGAAAGTGTTCAGCCTTATCGTGGCCGTGCTCATGCTGAGCGGCTGCATGAAGGTCAGCGATATGGCCGAGGAAACCCGCTACCAACTGCGAGACGTTGGCATTCTCGACCATAGCGAGACGGTGAGGTCCGCCTCGTGGCGGCTGCAGCCGGATTCCTTCATCTACATTGCGCAGGGGCATTTCGTTCCCCCAGGCGGGGCCTATCCTCGACCGAACGTGGTGGCCGAAGAGGCGTTTGAGAGCTTCGTTCGTTACTTTCCGCTGGTCCGGCGCGCTCCAGAACCTGTAGGGCTGGAGGAAGCATTGAACCAGGCGGCGATTGCTGGTGCCCATTACTTGTTGTATTCGCGATTTGCCGCGGCCGATGACCGTATTGGCAGTTTTGACGAGCTCAACGATCAGCGCGCGCTTGATCGGCTAGGTGTCGATACCAGCGTGGTTCAGTTGATGCTGATCGAGACCGGCAATCGGTATCTGGTCGATACCGCCAGTATTCGCAGCCGAGGCGGTTTGCTAAACATTTATGACGCGACACCACAGGTCTTGTTGGGGCCGCCCTTGCGTGATTACGCCCGGCGCCTGATAGGCCTGGGGCGCTGAGGAGCCGACATGAGCGATACGGGAAAAGCTGCAAACCTGTTAAGTCAGATTCCCAAGGCCGAGAAAAAAGGCCTGCCACCGGTACACCTGTGGAACCCGCCATTCTGCGGTGATCTGGATATGCGAATCGCGCGCGACGGGAGTTGGATCTACCAAGGTACGCCAATCGGGCGGCCAGCGATGGTGCGGCTGTTTTCCTCGGTGATTCGGCGAGACGGCGATGATTATTTCCTGGTGACCCCAGTCGAGAAGGTCGGCATCAAGGTGGATGACGCGCCTTTTGTGGCTGTCGAGTTGGTGGTGGAAGGAAGTGGCGAAGGCCAGGTGCTGCGCTTTATCACCAATGTCGGCGACGAAACCGAAGCGGGAATCGAGCACCCTATACGGGTCGAGCTGGATCCGGATACGCAGGAGCCTGCGCCCTACGTTCATGTACGGGCAAACCTCGAGGCGCTGATTCATCGCAACGTGTTTTACCAGTTGGTGGAGCTGGCTGTTCCGCGAGATATCGATGGTGTCG
Source organism: Pseudomonas sp. 9Ag (assembly GCF_902506445.1). Classification (NCBI taxonomy): domain Bacteria; kingdom Pseudomonadati; phylum Pseudomonadota; class Gammaproteobacteria; order Pseudomonadales; family Pseudomonadaceae; genus Pseudomonas; species Pseudomonas sp. 9Ag. Next base: position 2,946,575 of record NZ_LR733836.1, on the reverse strand, counting down.
CTTGGCTAGGTGTGTGGAGCCATGGCCAGTTTTTTCAGATTGGTCGCTCCGAGTAGCGCGTGAGAGCGGCTTGAGCCGCTCACTTTCCGCTCTCGGTAACCCTTTGCTGGCTTCGCGTCTCGTCACAGATGTATCGAGTGCGCTGCGCTGACTGAGGGTCAGTCGGTGCGCCAGACGATTTCAGCTTCACCACGCTCACTGACGCTGATCCAGCGGTCGGCGTCTTCCACCGATTCCTCTTCCTGCCAACCGCCCGGTGCGCAGCGAATCTCCACGCCGAGTGCCTGATAGGCATCGCGGGCGCAGGCTATGTCGTCTTCCCAGGGCGTGGCGTCGCTTTCAAGCAGCAAGCTGTGCCACTTGCCCACGGCCTTGGGCAGCCAGGTCACTGGAATGTCGCCGGCCCTGCACTTGAAGGTTTTACCCTTTGCTTGCCAGGGGGAGCAGGCTCCGACCGCCTGGGTCAGCCAGTCAGTGACGGCGTCCTGGCTGGCGTCCCTGAGGTAGATTTCGATATCCGGTTGACGCATGGAATGGCCTTGTCTGGCTGACGTTGCAGCCGGTTGGATGGAAAGTGTTGAGGCCTCAGAGGCCACATCAGACGCACTGGGTCGACTTTAGGTCGAGGTAGCGTTCGCTTGTTGGTTCTGATCAGTCTCGTTGAATCCAGTCATAGCGTATCGCAACCCGAACGTGCAATGGCGCCTCAATGACCGCTGCGCGGCGTTCGGCACTGGCGCGCCAGCCGTGCGGAGTCATCGCCAGCAGATCGGCGCGCGCCTGCGAGTCATCCAATTGCAGCTCGAAGGTTAGGGTCTCGCTGTGTGCGAGATGCATACCCTCAGGAATAAGCGACAGATGCTTCTGGTCGTCGTAATCACGGACCTCGTCGTACAGCAGCCCTCGCAGTTCCCATAAATGCTCCCGAGTCGGCCCCATGCGCAGCAGGCCGCCGCCGGGCGCTAGCAGGCGGCGTGCTTCGGTCCAATCTAACGGACTGAACACACTGGCCAACAGATTGCAGCTGGCATCGGCCAGCGGCACCCTGGCCATGCTTGCAACCAGCCAGTCGATCTGCGGCGCGCGCTTGCAGGCGCGCTTGACGGCTTCGCGGGAAATGTCCAGCGCATAGCCTTGCGCGCCGGGCAGCGCTTGAGCGATTTGCGCCGTGTAATAGCCTTCGCCACAGCCAATATCGAGCCAGCGACGCGGCGATCGCTCGGCCGCCAGTTGTGCCAGGCGTTTCGCCAGCGGCGCGTAGTGGCCGCCATCGAGAAAGCGCCGCCTCGCCTCGACCATAGCCTGGTTGTCGCCGGGATCGCGGCTGTTCTTGTGTTGCACCGGGAGCAGGTTCAGATAGCCCTGACGGGCCCGATCAAACCGATGATTGGCCGGGCAGGCAACGCCATTTTCCACCGCACCCAGCTCGCCGTGGCAGATAGGACAGATCAGCATGCGAGCAGGTTGACCAGGGTCTGGTAGTAGATCTCGGTGAGCAGATCGAGGTCGCTGGCGAGGATATGCTCGTCCACCTGATGAATCGTCGCGTTTACCGGCCCCAGCTCGACCACTTGGGTGCCCAGTGTGGCGATGAAGCGCCCATCCGAGGTGCCGCCGCTCGTAGAGGGCTTGGTCTCGCGGCCGGTGACGCTGCGGATCGCTGCAGCCACGCCATCAAGCAGATCACCTGGTTCGGTCAGAAAGGGCAGGCCTGAAAGCGCCCAGTCGACGTTCCAGTCCAGGCCGTGCTTGTCGAGAATCGCCGCGGTGCGTTGCTGCAATCCTTCGACCGTGGATTCGGTGGAAAAACGGAAATTGAACACGGCCTCCAGCGTTCCGGGGATGACGTTGGTCGCGCCGGTGCCTGAATTCAGATTGGAGATCTGGAAGCTGGTCGGCGGGAAGAACGGGTTGCCGTCATCCCAGTGTTCGGCGGCCAGCTCGGCCAGGGCCGGCGCAGCCAGATGGATCGGGTTTTTAGCAAGATGCGGGTAAGCCACATGGCCCTGTTGGCCGCGAACGGTAAGCGTGCCGCCGAGCGAGCCGCGGCGGCCGTTCTTGACCACATCACCGACGAGTGTGGTGCTCGATGGCTCGCCGACAATGCACCAATCCAGTCGCTGGCCCCGTTCCCGCAGACGTTCTACGACGGCCTTGGTGCCGTAGTGTGCAGGGCCTTCCTCGTCGCTGGTGATGAGGAAAGCGATCTGGCCATTGTGGTTCGGGTGCTTAGCGGTAAAGCGCTCTACAGCCACAATCATCGACGCCAGGCTGCCTTTCATGTCTGCCGCACCGCGACCATGGAGCATGCCATGCTCATCGATCCGCGCGGCGAACGGCGGATTCTGCCACGCCTGTATCGGGCCGGTAGGGACCACATCGGTGTGGCCGGCGAAGCACAGGACCGGACCTTCGTTGCCGCGAATTGCCCAGAAGTTTTCGACGTCCTCGATGTGCATTGACTCGATGGCGAAGCCGCAGGCGGAGAGCCGCTCGGTCATCAGCTGCTGACAGCCCTCATCCAGCGGGGTGACCGATGGCCGATTGATCAGCTCGCAGGCAAGTTCGAGGGTCGGGGAGAGGGCGGCGGCGGTCATCACGGCTCCGGGGTAAGGCGGGGAAAGGGCGCCATATTAAATTAAAAAGCAGGGCAGCAGCGGGTCAGAACCAGCCTTGTTGAAAACGCCTCGGTATGCCTGGTTGGGACGGCGAGGGCTCGGGCCTATAATCCGCGAATGTCTTGTTTGAGGTATGCCATGTCTATCGACGATCAACGGTTCGGCGGCATCGCCCGTCTGTACGGCTCCGAGGGGCTGCAGCGGCTGGCGGCTGCGCATGTCGCGGTGGTCGGTATCGGCGGGGTCGGTTCCTGGGCGGCCGAGGCGCTGGCGCGCAGCGGCGTTGGTGCAATCAGCCTGTTCGATCTGGATGACGTCTGCATCACCAACACCAACCGGCAGGTGCATGCGCTTGAAGGGGCGGTGGGCAAGCCAAAGGTGGACGAGATGGCGGCCCGGATCAGGGCAATCAATCCGGCGTGCGTGGTTCACCCCGTGGCCGATTTCGTTACCCGCGAAACCATGGCCGACTACATTACCGAGCAGCTCGATTGCGTTGTCGACTGCATCGACAGCGTACCGGCTAAAGCCGCGCTCATCGCCTGGTGCAAGCGGCGCAAGATCCAGATCATCGCGACCGGCGGGGCTGGCGGACAGGTCGATCCCACCCAGATCCAGGTCGCCGACCTGAACAAGACGTTCAACGACCCGCTGGCGGCGAAAGTGCGTTCGCTGTTACGGCGCGACTATAACTTCTCCCGCACGCCTGGTCGGACCTACAGCGTGCCCTGTGTGTTCTCTACCGAACAACTGCGCTACCCCAAACCGGACGGCGGCGTTTGCCAGAGCAAGAGTTTTGTCGGCGAGGGGGTAAAGCTCGACTGCGCCGGCGGGTTTGGAGCGTCAATGATGGTGACTGCCAGTTTCGGCTTGGTCGCTGCAGCGAGGGCGGTGGACAAGCTGGTCGCCGGGGCTCGGAGACCGGCGGAGCGTTCGACGAGCTGAAACCGCCACAGTTCGGCCTCAGCCATTCGACGAGGGGCCTGCAGCTGTCGCTAGCTCGCGCATTCTGCCGATAACGGCGTTCATCCCATTGGCCCGGGATGGCGAGAGCTGCCGAGAGAGGCCCAGTTGGCCGAACCAGTCCGCTACGTCCAGCCGCAGCAGTGCATCGGCATCCAGGCCATTAACCCGAGCCAGCAACACGGCAAGCAGCCCGCGCAACAGACGGGCCTCGCTGGTGCCGCGAAAGTGCCAGCTATCGCCTGGCTGATCGCCAACCAGCCAGAGCTTGCTGTCACAGCCGGCAACCAGGTTGAGCTCATTGCGCTCGGCGTCGCTCAGGGGCTCAAGCCGATCACCCCATTGCATCAACAACCGCGCACGTTGCTCCCAGCCTGCCGCCAGCTGAAAGGCCTGCAGCGTTTCCTGAGCAGCTTCGGGCAGCTCGGTCATCGCAGCATTTCCAGTGCCTGATCCAGCGCACCGAAGAATCGCTGCAGATCGACGCCATCGTTGTACAGTCCGAGCGATACGCGAATCGCGCCTTCGACCCCCAGAGACTTCATCAGAGGTTGCGCGCAGTGGGTGCCACTGCGTATGGCAATGCCTTGTTCGGTCAGGATGTGGGCCAGATCACCGTGATGGATGTTGTCGACGGCAAAGCTTGCGAGCGCCAACTGAGGGCTGCCCAACAGCCTCACGCCTGGTCGTTGCGCCAAACCTCTTAACAGCTCGTTGTGCAGGGCCAGTTCATGGCGATCGACGGAATCGGCATCCAGCTTCGACAGATAGTCGAGTGTGGCGCCAAGCCCAATTACCCCGCCGATGGGTGGGGTGCCGGCTTCGAATCCAAGCGGTGCCGCATGAAAGTCGGCACTCTGGAAGTCAGCAACGCGGACCATTTCGCCGCCGAACTGCCAATGCCTGAGTTTGAGCAGCGATTCGCCCCGGCCGTAGAGCGCGCCGACGCCTTCCGGACCGTACAGCTTGTGGCTGGACAGTACATAGAAATCGCAGTCCAGCGCCTGCATGTCATGCCGACCATGGACTACGCCTTGAGAACCGTCGACTACGCTGAGCGCGCCCTGCGCTTTGGCCAGTGGCAGCAGTTCTGCAAGCGGCTGCCAAGCCCCGAGTACATTGGATAACTGGCTGACGGCAAGCAGGCGGGTGCGCGGGCCGATCAGGCTGGCTGCGGCTTCAATATCGATGATGCCGTGTGCGTTGAGCGGCAATACGACCAGCTTCGCGTCTTGGCGTCGGGCCAGCTGCTGCCAAGGCAGCAAGTTGGCGTGGTGCTCCAGGGCGCTGACGACGATTTCATCACCGGCTGTGATTAGGTGTTCCAGGCCGTAAGCCAGCAGATTCAGCGCTTCTGTGGCGCCGCGGGTGAAGACGATTTCGGTCGGACAGGCGGCGTTGAGCCAGCGCGCCACCTTGATCCGTGAGTCTTCGAAGGCGCGGGTTGCTCGCTCAGCCGGCTGGTGCTGCGCGCGATGGACGTTGGCGGTGCCACAGGTGTAATAGCCGGTCAGGGCGTCGATCAATGCCTGGGGCTTCTGCGATGTGGCCGCGCTGTCCAGGTAGGTCTGACCCTGGGACTCAAGGATAGCCAGGGCAGGGAAGTCGGCGCGCCAGGGGGATGTCAGCGGCATGGATACTCCTGAAAGCAGGACGGGACGCCTGATGGAGAACTGCGTAGACAGGCGGGCTGCAGCCGGCCCGTCTACGTCTGACGCTGCGCTTAGTTGTGCGCGTGCAACGCCTCGTTCAGCTCGATTGCAGACTTATGGGTCTTGCATTCGACCGCACCGCTCAACGAATTACGGCGGAACAGCAGGTCGGTCTGGCCGGCCAGTTCGCGCGCCTTGACCACCTTGACCAGCTCGCCTTGTTCATCGAGCAGGTTCACTTTGGTGCCGGCTGTGATGTACAGACCGGATTCCACGGTGTTGCGGTCGCCCAGCGGGATACCGATCCCTGCGTTTGCGCCGATCAGGCAGCCTTCGCCGACCGAGATGACGATGTTGCCGCCGCCGGAAAGGGTGCCCATGGTTGAGCAACCGCCACCCAGGTCCGAGCCCTTGCCCACGAACACGCCAGCCGAGACGCGACCTTCGATCATGCCCGGCCCTTCGGTGCCAGCGTTGAAGTTGATGAAGCCTTCGTGCATCACGGTAGTGCCTTCACCCACATAGGCACCGAGACGGATGCGTGCGCTGTCGGCGATACGGACGCCGGCCGGAACTACGTAGTCGGTCATCTTCGGGAATTTGTCGACCGAAACGACTTCCAGCAGGTAGCCCTTCAGACGCGCTTCCAGCTGACGTTCGGCAAGTTCGGCAAGGTCGACCGCGCCCTGGTTAGTCCAGGCGACATTGGGCAGCAGCGGGAAGATGCCAGTGAGGTTCAAGCCGTGCGGCTTGACCAGGCGATGCGAGATCAGATGCAGCTTGAGGTAGGCTTCCGGCGTGGAGGTCAGCGCGGCGTCTTCGGCGAGCAGCGTGACCACCAGCGGGCGCTGGCTTTCGGCGAGGCGGGTAAGCAACGCGTGCTGAATGGGATCAATCGTCTTGATTGCATCGGCCAGTAGTGCGGCCTGTGTGGTGCTGATAGTGATCGCCTGATTGCCGCCCTGGTAATTGAGCAGCGGTACAACCGCGTCGACCAGCTCGCCGGCTGGACGAAGCAGGGGTTGCGCATAGAAAACTTCGAGCCAGTTGCCCTGACGGTTTTGAGTGCCGACGCCAAACGCCAGGCTGAAGAGGGAGTTGCTCATGGTGGAATCCTTTATTAGTCGCGCTCGTCTTGGCGAGCGGTTTCAGTTCTTGGCTGCCAGCTCGGCAGCGTAAATGTCTGGCTTGAAGCCAACGAGTGTCTTGTCGCCCAGATCGAGAACCGGGCGTTTGATCATCGAAGGCTGGGCCAGCATCAATTCGATGGCTTTTGCCTGGTCAAGATCGGCTTTTTGCTCATCGTTCAGCTTGCGGAAAGTGGTGCCAGCACGGTTGAGTAAAGTCTGCCAACCATGTTCGTTGCACCAGGCTTCCAGGTGGGCGCGGTCGATACCGGCGCTCTTGTAATCATGAAACTCATAGCTTAGCCCCTGCTGGTCGAGCCAGGTACGGGCTTTTTTCATGGTGTCGCACGCCTTGATGCCGTATAGACAGCGTCCTTTGCTTTTATCGGGCATAGCAGCTCCGCTTTCTCCGGCCAAACTGGGCCGCGGATTATGCCATGACGAGACGAAGCCTGCCGTCCGCAGCGTGAAGCTGGCTCAACTTCACTGCTGCGTGCACTCGTCCACGCGAGTGAAAGAGGTTCGACCTTTTCGACCCTTCACGTTGTCCATTGATCACAATCGTAACGATGAGGTCCTGTATGGCACGCAAGCATTTCGAGAACCACGAAGCTATTTCGTCCGCCGTTCCTGCTGACGAGGGGTTCGAGGCTGTGATCGCCGTCAAGCGTCGCGGCACTGATGAGAATGCACACGTTTTCAAAGTCGCCAACGGTCGCCGTTACGACCTCGCGTCTGAAGCGGACGTGGCTGCCGAAGCTGCCTTGACCAAGGTCAGGGAGGTCAGCGACGAAGGCGAGCTGATCTGGGAAGAAAATGCGATCTGACGGAGGTTGTCATGAGCGAATCGGAAAAGCCGAGCACTGAAGAGCAGAGCAGGCAAGACGAGAACACCAAGGCTGATATTCCCGAGCATATGAAGCCGGAGAATCTTGAAAAGCTGCGTGACTATGGCAAGGACATGATTCCGCCAGGCGTTGCCTGAAATCGCCTAACCGGACGCCAGCGCGTCCGGTTCCGGCATCAAAGCGTCTTGATGAATGCACGAATCCGCTCTGCGGCCTCGACGCAATCTTCCAGCGGTGCCACGAGCGCCATACGGACCCGGCCGGTACCTGGGCTGAATCCTTCGACTTCGCGAGACAGGTAAGAGCCCGGAACGACAGTGACATGCTCACGTGCATATAACTCGCGGGTGAAACGCTGGTCATCCACTGGCGTCTTGGGCCACAGATAGAAACCGCCGTCCGGCCGCTGCACATCCATCACGGGTGAAAGGATGTCCAGCATCGCGTCGAACTTCTCCCGGTACAGCTGCCGATTGGCCTGCACGTGCGCTTCATCGTTCCAGGCGGCAACGCTGGCCAATTGCGTCTGCACCGGCATGGCGCAGCCGTGGTAGGTGCGGTACAGCAGAAACGCCTTGAGAATATCGGCATCGCCTGCGACGAACCCAGAGCGCAGCCCAGGCAGGTTCGAGCGTTTGGAGAGGCTGTGAAAGACCACGCAGCGCTTGAAGTCGTCGCGCCCGAGCGCTGTACAAGCGGTCAATAGCCCGGCAGGCGGCTGGTCTTCGTCGAAATACAACTCGCTATAGCACTCGTCTGCGGCGATGACGACGTCGAACTCGTCCGCCAGGGCAATCAGCTTCTTCAGCGTTTCAAGCGGGACTAGCGCGCCGGTTGGGTTGCCTGGCGAGCAGAGAAAGAGGATTTGCGTGCGCTGCCAAACATCTGCCGAAACCGCGTCGAAGTCTGGGTTGAAGCCATTTTCAGCGGTGCAAGGCAAATAATGTGGAGTGGCGCCGGCCAAAAGCGCCGCACCCTCGTAGATCTGATAGAAGGGATTGGGGCTGATAACCAGCGCACCCTGCTCACGATTGACTACGGCCTGGGTAAAAGCGAACAGTGCTTCGCGGGTGCCGTTGACTGGCAATACATGCCGTGTCGGATCGATGGCTCCCTGGGCTACGCCAAAGCGCCGCTCGCACCAGCGGGCAATCGATTCGCGTAACGCCGGGATGCCCTGCGTGGTGGGGTACACCGCAAGCTGGTCAAGGTTGTCGGCCAGTGTCTGAGCGACGAAATCGGGCGAGCGGTGCTTCGGCTCACCGATCGACAGCGCGATTGGGCGCTTGTCTGCTGGAGGCTGCGCACCGGCAAGCAGGCCGCGCAGTTTTTCGAAGGGATAGGGCTGCAGCAGGGTCAGGGCGTCATTCATGGTCGGGTCTTCGAAGCGTCGAGAGGCGCCAGGCTGCGCCTCGAAAAATTCAGTCTTGGCGGGCGCCGCCATAATAGGCGCAGCCGCGTAAGGTCTGGCCGTCCAGGCGTAGCTCGGCAGTCAGATGGTTGACTGCGCCGGTTGCGCTGTCCAGGCAGCGTTGCGGGGCCACCCACAGTTCGAGGCGCTGATCGTTGGCTTCGGTACTGAAGTTGGTCTGCCCGCCCGGCAGTTGCTCTTCCAGGTAGGGTAGCGCCAAGGCCTGTTGGTCGGGACGCTCAAGGAGTAAGCCGCCGTCGGTGATCTTTACGCTCCAGCCTGGCTCATGCCCTGTCGCGCGCAGGAGCAACTGGTTGAATGCCGCGTCGCTGCAGCCGGGTCCCTCTGCTTGCAGGCGATACACCTGAGTCAGCTGAAGCTGGTCACTGTTGCCATCTTGATTGGTCAGACTGCCACGCAAGTCGGCAAACAAAGGCTGGTTGCTTCCCGCCGTCAGTGCTTGCACGTCATCGGGTAAACCTGTCGCGCCGCTGTCGACCAAGGCGAGGCTGCGTCGCCCCTGGCAGCTGCTGAATTGCAACCCGCCGTGCTCCTGAGTAATGGTGCCTTGCAGGCGTTCGGTCGAGCGCAGCGGAGCCTCTTCGCTCCATTGCAGTGACTGGCAACCGGCAAAAACCGGTAGAAGGCTGAGCAGTAAAGCGCGGGGTGCGATCATGAACGGGCTCGAATTCAGGCGGGGCAGTGCTGCGGCAGTGGGGCTGGCGCAGTTGGATTAGCTACCTTTGACGGCTCGGCCGTCGACGGTGCCTTCTTCGAGCATGATCTGATACTCCTTGCCGTCTTTTTCCACCTGATGCAGGCGGACCAGCATGAAGTCCCAATTCTTGGCGAACCAGAGGATAGTTTGTCGCTTGCTCTGCGTCGGATCGCGCACGCGTTCGACCTTGATGGCGTCGACCTGACCGGCCTTCGTGCTGACCTTTTCCTCGCCCAGGACACGGAAATCGTAGGTCTCGATCTCGTCACCATCTACTACTTGGTAGCTCATGCTCTTTTCGCCCGCTGCAACCGCGTGCTGAAGGGCGATCTGATAGGTTGATTTGTCCAGCAGGCCGCGATTCAGCGGAAGCTTAACCGGATCACCGCGGTCTTCTCCGACCACCTGTTTGGCTTGCCAGTCAAAATCGTGCTTGATGGACTTGCCCTTGCCCAGCCCGCTGCGCTTGAGTCGGTATTTCTGCGGCAGGAAGGTCTCGCCTTCGACCTGGAAAACGCTGCGCTCATTGAAGCTGGCAACCAGCATTGAGGCTTCGAAGTCCAGCTCCCAGGTATTGTCATCGCGCTTTTCCAGGCTGCGCTGGGCTGTGCCGCTGACAGGGACCTGTTTCCAATCCGCGGTGTAGCTGGCGGAGAAAGGCTTCAGCTCAAGGGCCTGAACCGGCAGGGCCAGCACGGCGAGAGCGAGCAGCAAGGCGCGACGCATAATGTCTCCTAGATTTCTAATAAATGGCCAGCGGCCGGCAACAGCACGTTATCCAGCATCGCGCCTTGATCGGCAAGGCGCAAGCGGCCGTCGGCGAACCAGCGGACAGCCAGCGGATAGATGATGTGCTCGGCCGCATGCACTCGATCGGTCAGTTGGTCGATGCTTTCGTTGGGTTCGATCTTCAGGCGAGCCTGTATGGCCACAGGACCGCCATCGAGCTCTTCGGTCACGAAGTGCACGCTGCAACCGTGCTCCTGGTCGCCTGCATCGAGTGCGCGGCGATGGGTATCCAGTCCCTTGTATTTCGGTAGCAGGGAGGGATGGATGTTGAGCAGGCGACCCTGGTAATGGCGAACGAAGCCTGCGGAGAGGATGCGCATGAAGCCGGCTAGTACCACCAGTTGCGGCTGATAGGCGTCGATGATTTCAATCAGTGCCGCATCGAAGGCTTCACGATCAGCAAATCCCTTGTGCTGCACAACATGCGTATCGATGTCCGCCGCCTGCGCACGCTGCAGGCCATAGGCCTCTGCACGGTTTGAAACTACAGCGCGGATTCGCACGGGGCTGTCTTCGCCGAGGCTGTCGATCAGGGCCTGGAGATTGCTTCCAGACCCTGAGATCAGCACGACGACATCACAGGGTGCGTGCATCAATGGCTTTTCAGGTTGTTCAGCAGCACGCGCTCGGCATCTTCGCCAGCCGAGCCGATTTCGCCGATGACCCAAGGGCTTTCGCCGGATGAACGCAGATTGGCAAGTACGGTTTCGACCTGATCCTGGGCGACACAGATGACCATGCCGACACCACAGTTCAACACGCGGTGCATTTCGTGCTCATCGACATTGCCTTGCTGCTGCAGCCAATGAAACACAGCAGGGCGCTGCCAGCTGGCGACATCGATGACTGCCTGACTGCCTTCGGGCAGCACGCGCGGGATGTTGTCCAGCAGGCCGCCGCCAGTGATGTGCGCCATCGCCTTCACCGCGCCGGTCTCTTTGATCAACTTGAGCAATGGCTTCACATAAATACGTGTCGGCGCCATCAAGAGCTCAGTGAGCGGCTTGCCGTCGAGTTGGGTGTTTTCGATATCGGCGCCCGCCACTTCGATGATCTTGCGGATCAGCGAATAGCCGTTGGAATGCGGGCCGGAAGAGGGAAGGGCGATCAGTGCATCGCCAGCGGCTACTTTTGAGCCGTCGATGATTTCACTTTTCTCCACCACGCCTACGCAGAAGCCGGCCAGGTCGTAATCTTCGCCTTCGTACATGCCGGGCATCTCGGCGGTTTCGCCGCCCACCAGCGAGCAACCTGCCAGTTCACAGCCGGCGCCGATACCGGTCACTACCGTGGCGGCGATGTCGACGTTGAGCTTGCCAGTGGCGTAATAGTCAAGAAAGAACAGTGGTTCGGCGCCGCAGACAACCAGGTCGTTCACGCACATCGCAACCAGATCCTGGCCGATGCTGTCGTGCTGGTTGAGATTCAGCGCCAGGCGCAGCTTGGTGCCGACGCCATCGGTGCCGGAAACCAGAACGGGCTGCTTGTAGCCAGCCGGAATTTCACAGAGCGCGCCAAAGCCGCCCAGGCCACCCATGACCTCAGGACGAGCGGTGCGCTTGGCCACGCCTTTGATGCGTTCGACCAACGCTTCGCCTGCATCGATGTCGACACCGGCGTCCTTGTAGCTGATGGAGGGTTGCTTGCTCATAAGAATCCGGACCTGTGAAGGGGAGTGCGGGGCGACCGGGTCAGAATCAGGCTTCTGTCGCGACGCGGCGAGGGCGCCGGACCGGTCTGCGGAAAGCGCGCGATTTTATCAGGCTTGCCGCACAGCGACCATCCCGCGAACGGTGATGTCGAACAGGTGTGCCAGGAACAAACATGAGATTGCGCGGCAAGATGCGCAGCCTGTGAGTGCTGCGGTTGCCGCGAGTTAGGGGCCTGTTTAAGGTATAACGCTTGCTCACCGTAGCCGAACCCGATCGCCGCCACGCGACCGGCAGGCTCCCATGACTGGCTAGCCAGCGAGTTTCTATATATGCGCGTATTTCCCCGTATTCTGGCGCTCTGCTGCGCAGTTGTGTCTGCCCATAGCATGGCGGTTCCCCTTGCCGACCTCTACAAAGTGCGTGAGCCGGTTGCCAGTCAACAGCCAGCGGAGCGCGAAGAGGCGCTGCGCAAAGCTTTCGACACGCTGGTGCTGCGTCTGACAGGCGATTCCAGCTCTGATCAGCAGGCCGTTGCGCCATTGCGCAGCGATCCGCAGCAATTGGTGAGCCGGTATGCCTATGAAGGGGACACCGTCGTCGTCAGCTTTGACCCGGTGACTACCGAGCGTGCGCTGCGTTCAGCGGGGCTTCCGCTGTGGGGTGCTGAGCGTCCGAGCATCCTGACCTGGTGGCTGGGAGAGACTGCTGACGGTTCGCAGCTCGTTGGTGACGCGCAGGAAGGTTCTTCTGACTTGCGTGCTGCCGCCCAGCACCGTGGCCTGCCGTTGCGCTTGCCGCTGGCCGATCTGAGTGAGCAGCTCGTAGCTACCTCTGACGCAGTCACTGCAAAGGACCCCCAGGCGCTTCGCGATGTTTCGGAGCGGTACGATGCAGACGGGCTGCTCGCTGTCATGGCGAAACAGTCCGGCGAAAGCTGGGAAGCCGACTGGCGCCTCTGGATGGGTGACAAGCAGACGCAAGGCAAGGCGAGTGGCGACACCCGCGTTGCGCTGGCCGATGAGGTGATGCTCGCTGTGAGTACATTCCTGGCGCCGCAATACCGCGTCAAGCCCGGTGACAGATCGGAGATCACGCTTGAGGTGCTTGGGGCCGACGTGGAGCGTTTTGCCGAACTGGATCGCCTGCTCGAACCCTTCGGCGCACGCCTGCAGCAGGTTGCCAGTGATCGGCTGGTGTATCGCCTCAACGCCAGTCCAGAGCAGCTTCGGGCTCAACTGGCTTTGGCGCGGCTGCAGGAAGTCGCTGCCGATGAAATTGACCCGCAATCAATGGAGACTGCAGACGCTAATGGCGGTGTCGAGCCTAACGGCGAAGGCGAAGTGTCGGCTGGCAGTGCTGAAGCACAGTCAGTCGATACCCGGACACTTGAGGAGCCGGGCACGCCGGCAGCCGAGCAATCCCGGCCGGTGGAGCAAGGCACCTTGCTGCGCTACCGCTGGTAGAGGCAATGGCGCTCACAAGATCGCGCCTGCCATAACGTTTATCGATTCATCGTTTCCCTTGCGCCTGCCGAAACCATGCGGCCTTGGATCACCCCAGACAAGACGTTGAGAACATGACCATCACCCACAACAACCGCTGGCTATGGCTGGCGGCCCTGTTACTGATTGGCTGGCTGATTTATCAGCTGTCACCAATCCTTTCACCTTTTCTGGTCGGCATCCTGCTGGCCTATCTGGGCGACCCGCTGGTTGACCGGCTGGAGCGCTGGAAACTGTCCCGAACCTGGGGCGTGATTCTGGTTTTCTCGTTGTTCACGCTGTTGTGTCTGTTGCTGCTGCTGGTGTTGGTGCCGATGCTCGGCAAACAGCTGATGCACCTCTATCAACTGGCACCGCAAGGGCTGGACTGGCTGCAGCTGACGGCGTTGCCCTGGGTGCAGGCACAGTTTGGCCTCGATGAGGATTTCTGGCGCGTCGATCAGCTCAAGAGTGCATTTTCAGCCAATCTCGGCAGCACCAAGGATGTGGTGGCGGTCATCCTCAGTCAGGCTACGGCGTCGAGCATCGCTTTGCTGGCATGGTTGGCGAACCTCCTGCTGGTGCCGGTGGTGTGTTTCTACCTGCTGCGGGATTGGGATCTGATCATGGCCAAACTGCGCACGCTGCTGCCACGTCGGCGCGAGGATGCTGTCATGGCGCTGATGCGCGAATGTCATGAAGTGATTGGCGCCTTTCTCCGTGGCCAGCTACTGGTCATGCTGGCGCTGGCTGTCGTCTATTCGGCTGGGCTCATGTTGATCGGTGTCGAATTGGGGCTGCTGATTGGCGTGCTGGCTGGCCTCGCGAGCATCGTGCCGTACATGGGCTTTGTGGTGGGCATAGCCGCGGCAGTGATTGCCGTGCTGTTTCAGTCTGGTTTGGAGCTCTACCCGCTGCTGGGCGTCGCTGCGGTGTTCACAGTCGGACAGATGCTGGAGGGCATGCTGCTGACCCCGCTGCTGGTGGGAGACCGTATCGGCCTGCACCCGGTGGCGGTGATCTTCGCGGTGCTGGCGGGGGGGCAATTGTTCGGATTTACCGGCGTGCTTCTGGCATTGCCAGTTGCAGCGGTGATCATGGTTCTGCTGCGCCACGTGCATGATCTCTATAAACTCTCGGACCTCTACGCAGAACCGCCGGTCGAACCACCCCGCCAACCATGAAACCCATTCAGCTCCCCTTGGGCATTCGTCTTCGTGACGACGCCACCTTTGCCAACTTCTACCCGGGCGCCAATGCGGCCGCGCTTGGCTATGTCGAGCGCGTCTGTTCACCCGCAGCTGGCTGGTCCGATGAGTTGATCTATCTGTGGGGCGGTACCGGAGTGGGGCGCAGTCACCTGCTTCAGGCCGCCTGCTTGCGCGTCGAGCAGCGCGGTGAGCTGGCGGTATATCTGCCATTGGCGGAGGTGGCGGAGTACGGCCCGGCGCTTCTGGATAATCTGGAGCAGAGCGAGTTGGTCTGTCTGGATGATCTGGATGCGATAGCGGGCGATCCGGTGTGGGAAGAAGCCTTGTTCCATCTGTTCAATCGCCTTCGCGACAGCGGTCGACGGCTGTTGCTTGCCGCTGATGCCTCTCCGCGAGAAATTGCTGTGCAGCTTCCAGACCTCAAATCCCGGCTGAGTCTATCGCTGGTGTTTCAGCTGCAGGAGCTTTCGGATGAGGACAAACTGCGTGCGCTGCAGCTGCGAGCGTCGCGCCGCGGTCTGAATCTGCCGGACGATGTCGGTCGTTTCATTCTCACGCGTGGGGCCCGCAGCATGAGCGCATTATTCGAGTTGCTCGACCGGCTCGATCAAGCCTCGCTTCAGGCGCAACGTAAGCTGACCATTCCGTTTCTCAAGGAAACGCTCGGCTGGTAGGAATGCCGGCTGCAGTCTGTTGAGTTCGGCACGGCTTTGCAGGGCAGCACTGCCAAGCCGAGCCGAAACGTCGTCATACGGCTCACCCTGGAGTAGGTTGAACTGCTGGCGTAGGGTGGGCTTCAGCCCACCGACGCCGTTCAACGTTACCTCAGAATCTTGCGCCTCCCCCCGTCTCGTCTCAGCTCTCGCCTGCCGCTTTGCGGCCGTACTGATAAGCCCAGCGGGTATAGAGCAGGGCGCTTATGAAAAGCGTCAGGCTGATGATCGCCTCCAGCCAGCCGTAAACCATTCGCGCCGGGTTGATAGCGGCAAGCACGCCCTGAATAAAGTACAGATTGACGATAAAGCAGGTCCAGGCATGGGCTCGCGGGCTCCCTGAGATCATCCCTGGCGCCACCAGGAGGAGTGGAATCAGCTGAATGCTGACCACCACCCAGGTCCGCGCGCCGTGCAGGTCGGCAAATGCCAGATTCCAGACCACCAATAGCACGGCCAGTCCAATGAAACTGGCCAGGCTGATGGCGCGACTGAGTTTTACCCGTGGGGTCAGCCATTCGAGCGATGGCAGGGGCTTTGGCTTTCTAGCCACGGTCATTCTCCAAACGCTTGGCGGTCTGCGCGAGGCGTTGGCCCAGTGCGCGGCAAAGATCGATTTCATGCTCGTCCAGCAGCCGCTTTCCATCGGCTCCGGCATGGTGGCTGGGGCCATAGGGCGTGCCGCCGCCGCGAGTCTCAAGCAGGGCATTTTCACTATAGGGCAAACCGAGCACCAGCATGCCGTGGTGAAGCAGGGGCAATAGCATCGACAGCAGAGTGGACTCCTGCCCGCCGTGCAGGCTGGAAGTCGAGGTGAACACGCCGGCTGGTTTGCCTACCAGCTCACCGGTCAGCCAGAGCCCGCTGGTGCCATCGAGAAAGTATTTCAGTGGGGCCGCCATGTTGCCGAAGCGGGTGGGGCTGCCCAACGCCAGACCGGAGCAATGTTTAAGGTCATCCAGCGTTGCGTAGATGGCGCCTTGCTGCGGGATCGCAGGCGCAACAGCCTCGCATTCCGCTGACACGGCCGGTACGGTGCGCAATCTTGCCTCAAGCCCTGCCTGTTCGACGCCACGGGCTATTTGCCGGGCCATTTCCGCAGTGGCGCCGTGGCGGCTGTAATACAGCACAAGGACGTAGGGTGCAGTCATGGCAGTATCTCCAGTACCTTCTCCGGTGGCCGACCAATCACCGCAGCATCGCCAACAACCAGGATCGGTCGCTCGATCAGTTTCGGATGCGCAACCATGGCATCGATGATCTGCTCGTCGGTGAGCGTTGGGTCTGTGAGGTTCAGGGTTTTGTATTCTTCCTCGCCGCTGCGCAGCAGCTGGCGCGGGCTGATGCCCAGTCGGGCAAGGATCTGCCTGAGCTCGTCAGCCGACGGCGGTGTTTCGAGATACCGGATGACGGAAGGGGTGAGGCCGCGTTGTTCGAGCAGCTCCAGGGCGTTTCGTGATTTCGAGCAGCGTGGGTTGTGGTAAAGGATCAGGTCGGTCATTTAGGTTGCTTCGCGCCAGTTTAGGCGGCCATTCTAACCCTCAAAGCCGTGGGGCTTGAAACGGTGGTCGCGGAGGGCTGTCTGCCAAGGTAGGCTTTTGATTGCTATTGGCCTGCGGGCAATCGGTTTTCGACGATCGCGACTGGCACCGAGGGGATTGAATGCATCAACGGATCAAGGATTTTCTGGAGTTCGGTCGTTTTCTGGTGCAGCGCTTCCTCGCGGATCGCGGCCCGCACAGCGCTGCCGCATTGACCTATACCACTCTGTTCGCAGTGGTGCCCATGATGACGGTAACCTTCGCCATGCTGTCCGCCATTCCAGCGTTCCAGGGAATCGGTGAGCAGATCCAGGTGTACATCTTCAGCAATTTCATCCCCTCCACTGGTGCCACCATTCAGGACTATCTGGTCGCGTTCACTGACCAGGCGAGGCAGCTGACCTGGTTCGGCGTGGGTTTTCTGATGGCGACCGCATTAATGATGCTGCTGACCATTGAAAAGGCGTTCAACGTGATCTGGCGCGTGCGCCAACCGCGCCGTGGAATCTCAAGCTTCCTGCTGTACTGGGCAATCCTAAGCCTTGGGCCGCTGTTGCTGGGGGCGGGGTTCGCCATGAGCACCTATATCACCTCGTTGTCGCTGATATCGGGACCGCATGCGTTGATCGGTGCACGCACCGTTTTGAAAGCAATGCCGCTGCTGCTCAGTGTTGCGGCATTCACGTTGATCTACGCGGCGGTACCGAATACACGCGTGCCGCTGCGGCATGCATTGGTCGGTGGGACCTTTACCGCTGTGCTGTTCGAAACGGCTAAGCAATTGTTCGGTTTGTATGTCAGCTATTTCCCCAGCTACCAGTTGATCTACGGGGCTTTTGCCGCGGTGCCGCTGTTTCTGTTGTGGGTTTACCTTTCCTGGATGATCGTATTGTTCGGGGCCGAACTGGTCTGTGGGTTGTCATCATCGCAGCAGTGGCGGCGGCGTT
The DNA here is from genome assembly GCF_902506445.1 of Pseudomonas sp. 9Ag. Taxonomy (NCBI): domain Bacteria; kingdom Pseudomonadati; phylum Pseudomonadota; class Gammaproteobacteria; order Pseudomonadales; family Pseudomonadaceae; genus Pseudomonas; species Pseudomonas sp. 9Ag. The sequence goes on along the minus strand of NZ_LR733836.1, from coordinate 2,928,904 downwards.
CGGTACCGCGTCTGCTGGTCATGCTCGGCTTGTTGCGGGTGTTCTACGAAAGCCAAAAGGCCGGGCGTGAGGTTCGCTTGCGCGACGCGCACCGGAGCGGCTGGAGGCTACCCGAGGATGAGTGGGACGAGATCCTGGAATTCTTCGAACAGGAGCAGCTCGTCTGCCGAACCGGCTCGTCCGGTTGGGTGCTTTGTCGCGATCTCAATAGCTACAGCTTCGATCAGCTGTTGCGCTCCAACCCTTGGCCGCTCTCCGGTAAGCAGGCGTTACCGGAGCGTCTGGATGAGCCGTGGTATCCGACGCTGCGCCAATCCATGGAGCTGCTGCAGCGCGAGCAGGCCAACCTCTTTGGTGGTAGCGTCGCAGACTGGCTGCAGTCGCAGCGGGTCTGACGGGCCGATAATCAGCAGCAAAAGGTGTACGAGGATGAACAGAGGACTCAGCGGAATGCTCGGCGCCTTCGCCTGCTTGATGCTGGTGGGCTGTAGTGAGGATTGGGGGGCGGACCAGCACGGCGCAGCTGTCACTGAGCAGCAGCTCGACGGGCAGTGGTTGCTGATCAATTACTGGGCCGAATGGTGCGGCCCCTGCCGTACCGAAATCCCGGAATTGAACGCATTGGATCAGTCGCGGAATGACATCACCGTGCTGGGGGTCAATTTTGACGGGCTGCAAGGCGACGAGCTGGCCGCAGCAGCCGAGCAGCTGAACATTGATTTCAGGGTGCTTAGCGTCGATCCGGCGGAGCGGTTGGGTCTTCCGCGCAGTGCAGTGCTGCCGGTGACCTATATCGTCGATTCTGCCGGTGAGGTCCGCGAGAGTCTGGTTGGTGAGCAAACGGCGGAAGGATTGCTGGCTCGGCTGGATAAGCTGCGCAGTGAAGGGTAGCGGCAATTCGCGGTACGCTCGGGGATTTACGGTTTTACGTACCAAAAGTCCTGCCAGAAGCCGATCACCTTTGCTGGATAGTGATGTTTGCCAAGGCTTCCGTTATAGCGAGCCAGCGCTCGGTTGATATCACCGTTTTCCTTCTTCAGGTAGTAACTGAGGATGGTGCAGCCGTAGCGGAGGTTGGTGGCGTTGTCGGTCAGATTGTCTTGCGGTCGTCCCAGTTCGGCTTTCCAGAAGGGCATCACCTGCATCATGCCCTGCGCGCCGACGCTGGAAATGGCAAAACGGTCGAAGTGGCTTTCAGCATGGATCAGTGCCAGAACGATATCTGGTTTGAGCCCCGCCTTGCTGGCCTCCTGATGCACCAACCGAAGTAAAGTCAGACGCTCCCGCGGGTCACGAACGTAGCGCTTAAGACGAGTTGACATATCGAGCAGCCAGACTTCCGCATCAAAGCGATCCTGAAAGCTCTCGGCTTCAGCGACGGTGCGCTGCATCAGTTCGCGAAGCTCTGGCTCCGGCGCCTGGCGAACAGTCGCAGAAACTGGCCAGGCAGCGAGCAGCATCAGCAGCCACAGGAGCGGGAGCGGCTTCATGGCGCAGTCTAGTCGCCTTCGCCGGTATCGTGAGCCTGACGACCTGCGTCCTGCATCAGGGTTTGGAGAAACTCCTGCTGCAAGTCTGGGTCGTTGCGGGTCAGCTCAATCAGGCTCTGTTCAAGCTCGCTGGCTTCCTCCTCCAGGCCAAGCTCTGAAAGCCGCTTGACGCGATGCACCCACTGATTGACATCGTCACCTTCGAGGTCATCGAAGATCAGATCGTGCGCTTCGAGCAGCTTGCCACGCAGTGCGCGGCTGACAAGAAGCGTGGCGTCAGCTCGGGTGCCGTCCTGCGAGTCTTCGACCTGCAACTGGATTTTGCCAACCTGGCTGATGTCCTGGTCGGCAAAGGGGCCATCAAGCAGATTGAGGCGAAGCACGCCGTTGCGGTCGGTGCTAAGTTCGTGCGTCTCGTTAGCTGTAACGACCTGCACTGGACGCTCAGCCCACGGCAGGCTGGAATACTCGAGCCGGGCGTCGCGTCGCTGCTCGTCGAGGCTGGCAAGGTTCTGCTGCGATCGTCCGTTGGACTCGGCATTGATGAAAGGATTGAGACCGGCAAAACCATAGCTGATCCAGTCGCGGGTAGCGCTTTCCGGTAGGTTGCCAAGCAACACCACATTGAGCACATTGGCGCCGACGCCTGCGACCACTGCTACAGCGCCCAGCGGGATTTCGTACAGCTCGCGCCAGGGTTGGTAGGGCGTATAGCGGTCATAGCGCCGCGTCACCTCGAAGTCAGTCACCTCGAAGGTCTTCTGATCGAGTATGCGGATGCGCCGCTGGGGAAGCTCGAGCAATGGCGCGCCTACTTCGATGCGCAGGCTGTGATCGAGCAGTTTGCGTTCGGTGCGGGCTTCTTGTTCGCTGCGTTGAGGCAGCTGATTGGCGCAGCCGCTCATAAAAAGCGCCATGCAAAGCATGGCGCAGGTTGAAGCACTTCGGTTGAGCATGATTTCCGTCAGCGGCTGGCGCGGGAATTGATGAATTCGAGAATGTCGGCAGCCGGGACGGCCTGGCTTTCGGCATCACGGCGATGCTTATATTCCAGAGTGCCATCGGCAAGACCGCGGTCGCCTACCACTATGCGATGCGGTATCCCTACCAACTCCATATCGGCGAATTTGACGCCTGGACTTGTCTTTTTGTCACGGTCGTCGAGGAGGACATCGTAGCCAGCTGCAGTGAGTTCTGCGTAGAGCTTATCGGTTGCTTCGCGGACGGCCTGGTTTTCATACTTCATCGGGACCAGCGCGATCTGGAACGGGGCGAGCGCCTCCGGCCAGAGGATGCCGCGGTCATCGTAGTTCTGTTCGATTGCGGCCGCGACGACACGAGACACGCCAATGCCGTAACAGCCCATGGTCAGGGTGACGGGCTTGCCGTTCTCGCCCATCACGGTGCAGTTCATCGCTTCGCTGTACTTGGTCCCCAGCTGGAAAATGTGCCCGACTTCGATGCCGCGCTTGATGATCAGCGTGCCGACGCCATCGGGGCTTGGGTCGCCTGCAACCACGTTGCGTAGATCCGCCACCTCAGGTAGCGGGAGGTCACGCTCCCAATTGACGCCGAAGTAGTGTTTGTCCTCCTGGTTGGCTCCCGCCACGAAATCGCTCATCAGCGCCACAGAACGATCAATGACACAGCTGATCGGCAAGTTCAGCGGGCCTAGCGAGCCAGGACCGGCACCCATGACCGCGCGGATTTCCGCTTCGGTCGCGAATACCAGCGGTTGTGCGACCTGAGGCAGATTCGCAGCCTTGATCTCGTTCAGTTCATGGTCACCACGAACGATCAGTGCAACCAGTTGGTCCTTCTCGATGCTCCGCACAAGCAGGGTTTTGATCGTTTTTTCAACAGGCAGTTGAAACTGCTCGACTAGTGCAGCAATCGTCTTGCATTTTGGGGTGTCCACCAGACGGAGCTCTTCGGTCGCGGAGCCGCGCTCAGTCTCGCGGGGGATCGCCTCGGCTTTCTCGATGTTGGCCGCGTAATCGGAACTGTCGCTGAAGGCGATATCGTCTTCACCGGACTCGGCCAGTACATGAAACTCATGCGAGCCCGTGCCGCCAATAGAGCCGGTATCCGCCTGAACGGGACGGAAATTCAATCCCAGACGCGTGAAAATCTTGCAGTACGCCTCATGCATCCGGTCATACGTTTCCTGCAGTGACTGTTGGTCAGCATGAAACGAATAGGCATCCTTCATGATGAATTCGCGCCCGCGCATCAGGCCGAAGCGAGGACGGATCTCATCGCGAAACTTGGTCTGTATTTGGTAGAAGTTGATCGGCAGTTGCTTGTAGCTGTTCAGCTCATTGCGCGCCAGGTCGGTGATGATCTCTTCGTGAGTCGGGCCAACGCAGAATTCGCGGTCATGACGGTCTTTCAGGCGCAGTAGTTCTGGACCGTACTGCTCCCAACGGCCGGTTTCCTGCCAGAGTTCGGCAGGTTGTATCCCAGGCATCAATACTTCCAGCGCGCCGGTCTTGTTCATTTCTTCGCGAACGATAGCCTCGGCCTTGCGTAGCGCGCGCAGCCCCATCGGCATCCAGGTGTAGAGGCCGGACGCCAGCTTGCGGATCATCCCGGCACGCAGCATCAGCTGGTGGCTGATGACAACAGCGTCGGAAGGCGTTTCTTTTAGGGTCGAGAGCAGGAACTGACTGGTGCGCATGTGGGCCGTTGTGTCCTTGCAGAGCTGAGAATTTGGCTCGGCATTGTACGGTGGCGATACGGAGACGTACAGAATCGTTCCGATAGCATGCGCGTGCCTAAACGAAGAAGCCCGGCGCAGGGCCGGGCTTCTTTTTTAGCTCGAGTTACAACTGATAGGCCTGTATTACAGGATGCTCAGCGGGTACTCGACGATCAGGCGCAGGTCGGTCAGGTCAGTGCCGTTGACAGGCGCATAGTCGCTGTCGGACCAGTACTTAGCATGACGGAGGCGGAGCGAAAGATCTTTCGCGGCGCCGTCCTGTACGACGTATTTGGCTTCAACGTCCCACTCGCGCTCCTCACCATTACCTGTGGCAGTGCTGATGTCGTCGCCGCTGATGTAGCGGGTCATAAAGCTCAAGCCCGGAACGCCATAAGATGCCATGTTCAGGTCATAGCGAGCTTGCCAGGACTTCTCGTCTTCACCGTTGAAGTCGGAATACTGAACCGAGTTGGCGAGCCAAACGGTGCCACCTCCGTCGAAGCCATATCCGTAGCCGGCATCGCCGCTGGAGCGCTGATAAGCGACTGTCAGGCCGTGCGCCCCTACGCTATACGTGCTCGCGAGGCTCCAGATAGTGTTGTCGCTGTTGGCGGCGTCTACGTCGGTCTTATAGATGTTGAAGTCGAAGGCCAGCGACTGGTCAGCGCCGAGCTCCATGTTGTAATTAACATTGCCGTAGAATTTTTCGTAATCGTCGCCTTGGTGGAGCTCAACATCGGAGTAATACAGCGACGTGCTCAGAGCGTCGCTCAGGGCGTAGGTGCCGCCCACAAAATTGATGCTGTCGAGCTTTGTGCCGTCGTCGTTTGTTAAGCTGTCGCGACCAGTTGCAGCCTGAGCATTCAGGCTCGTGAAATGACCGGCGTTTAGGTCCAGTCCTTCGATCTCGCTGCTCGTGATCAGTGTGCCTTCTGCGGTTTCCGGGAGCAACCGGCTGTCGTCGGTCGAAAAGACCGGCAGAGCCACGAACTGGGTACCGTATTTCAGAACGGTGTTGGAGGCGCGGAATTTGATCGCGCCGCCCGCTTCAGAGTAATCGTCTTCAGCGCGGCCATCTGAGTCAGTAGGGAACAGTCCATTGCCTACGCGGCCACGGCCAGTGTCCAGCTTGACGCCCAGCAGGCCGATCGCGTCAACACCTACACCGACGGTACCTTGGGTGAAGCCGGACTCGAAGGTGCCAATAAAGCCATGGCCCCATGCTTCACGATAGCTCTGACCATCATTGCCGTCATCACGGAAATCACGGTTCATATACAGGTTACGGTTCAGGATGGTCAGGCTGCTGCCTTCAACAAAGCCTTCCGATTCGGACTGGCTGGACGCAAAAGCCATTTGCGACGTGCCGGCCGCAACGGCCATTGCAATAACGCTCCACTTCATCACTTGCATTGTGATTGCTCCTTTGGTTTCAAATTGGTGCTTGCTTTCCTGCGTGCGCCGGAAAGAGGCATCTTTATTTTCGGTATACAAGCTCAATTGAGTCCTTCGTTTGCCTAGCTGGTCGTGACCTGCAGCAAGCCTGGAATGTATTTCCGAGAATTACTGTGTAGCTGGGTAAACTGGCGCGAGCAAGCTTAACTCAGCTATCCGCGATTTTCTTCCCCCGTTCATGCAGCTTTTTTGTTCAAAGCAATAACCGTGCACAAAATTCATTCACTGATTTTTCGCGCCGATTCGAGCCGAGGCATGTTGCCGCTTGCGCTAAAGCAGGGCTGGTTCCTGACCTGATTGCACCTCGCCGGAGCACGTTGCCTTGCTGATCGCTTTCGGGTGCTGGAGTATCCTGCCGCAAACGACCAGACAAAGCTTAGCTGGCGCCGACATCAAATTAGGCAAAGGAGACGGTTATGTTCGTTCTCGATGAACGTTTGCAGCAGGACACGGTGACGCTGGGTGATTTTCCGTTATGCCGGTTGCTGTTAATGAATGATGCCAGTTATCCATGGTTCATCCTGGTGCCCCGTCGAGAGGCGGTCAGTGAGCTGTTTCAGCTGGACCCGGCCGATCAGCAACTGTTGTGGCGAGAGGCGACGGCCCTGGCGGAAATGCTCAAAGACACCTTTGGCGCGGACAAGATGAATGTGGCAGCACTGGGCAACGTCGTGAGCCAATTGCATGTGCATGTGATTGCCCGGCGTCGGGACGACGCCGCTTGGCCGGCTCCGGTGTGGGGCTTTCAGTCGACCAAACCTTATGGCGAAGCGCAGCTGGCGGGCATCAGGCAAAAGCTGAAGCTCGTCCTCGCTAATGGCTTTCAGTTCGAAGAGGACAGGTAATGGAATTGGAACAACGCATTGCCGACCTGGAAGCGCGGCTGGCTTTTCAGGACGACACTATCCAGACACTAAGCGATGTACTGGTCGCGCAGCAGCGTACGGTCGACCGGCTGCAGGCGCAGTTGGGCTTGCTCGCAAGGCGGCAGGAAGACCTGCAAAGCAGGGTGGAGGGGGAGGGAGACGAAGCGCCGCCGCCCCATTATTGATAGGGCGGCGGCGTTATAACAGTAGAGAGCGCTGGCGCCCTGCCTGAGCAGTCAGTGGCTCGGCTGATCGGCGACTACGTCTTCAGCCTGAAGGCCTTTGTCGCGCATCATGATTGTGAATTCGACGCGTTGGCCTTCGACCAGTACCCGGTGGCCTTCGCCTCGAATTGCCCGGAAGTGGACAAAGACGTCGTCGCCACTGTCACGGGAAATGAAACCGAAACCCTTTGAAGTATTGAACCACTTGACGGTGCCAGTCTCGCGTCCTGCTGTCGGAGCAGTGGCGTGGCTGGGCTGGGCTTTGCGGATTTTGCCAGAGCCGCGGTTGGAGCTGCTCGCGCTTGGGGCCTTGGTTTGGCTTGTTGCCAATTGCAGCAGTACGGCGATAAAAGCGAGCATGAGACTGGCCAAGGTTGCCGGCTGGCCTGCGACGCTGGCGACTGGAATCAATACGATGGCAGTCTGGATGGCGACTGAAGCGATTAGCAGTGCGGATGCGCCGAATAAAAGCGGACGGGCATGACCGTTGGTGTTCAGTTGAGTTGAGGCGGCGAACTGCACGTTCAGCAGGCCCAGAAGCAGCAGGCACAACGCTGCAGGCTGAACCAGCAGAGGCATGGCGCCGGTCAAGCTGGGTACGAACGATAACAACAGGGCGGCTACGCCCGTTAATACGTGAAGGATCTTAAGCATTCTTATGACTCGCAGTTAAATAGCACGACAGAAAACGGCAGGCTTTCGGGCAAGTGGAGACGCTGAGCGTAAGTGCGGCGATCGCTCATATTTGATGGTGCCCGGCCTACGGCGCGCGCGAATTTAACAGTAAAGAGTGGCGTCGCTCAATTCGATAAGGTTGAGGTTGGCGATTGAGCGAGGGTGAGATGGGTCGTGTTGAGCTTTCCAGCGTTCGGTTTGCTTTAGAGGGGTTTCGGCGGGATAACCGCTCATGCGGCTATCCCGGTTGCACGCGGGTACGCTTGCTAGCGGTCAGGCAGCCAGCAGGCTGCGCAGCATCCAGGCGGTTTTTTCGTGAATCTGCATGCGCTGAGTCAGTAGGTCAGCAGTAGGCTCGTCGCTTACCTTTTCCAGTAGCGGGAAAATGCCACGTGCCGTGCGGACTACGGCCTCCTGGCCTTCAACCAGGAGTTTGATCATCTCTTCAGCAGCAGGGATGCCCTCTTGCTCCTTGATGGATGAAAGCTTCGAATAGGCCGCGTAAGTGCCCGGAGCAGGAAAGCCCAGCGCGCGGATCCGCTCAGCAATGTCATCCACAGCCAGTGCCAGTTCGGTGTACTGCGTCTCGAACATAGTGTGCAGGGTGTTGAACATCGGCCCTGTCACGTTCCAATGGAAGTTGTGAGTCTTCAGGTACAGGGTGTAGGTGTCGGCCAGCAGGCGGGACAAGCCCTCCGCAATAGCGGCGCGATCCTGTTCGGCAATACCGATGTCGATTTCCATGGTTCTCTCCTGTTTGGTGAATTCGCTGACATTTATGCCAGAAAACGAGTGTCTTTGGTGAAGCGCTGCGCTTGAAGTGGCGATCAAGGGGTTGGAAGGGTGGTGACGGCTTCCGTTCAATACCGGTGGTTATGGGCTCGATTGCTAGACCCTATCGGCAGTCGGCTGCGTTGAAATGATTATGCAGATATAATCCCGCGCTTGTGTCGGGCGGCTCGTTTTGCCGTGCGGGGAAGTACTGAGGTGCTGGTGCTTGATCCCTCCATTGCCGACGATTGACATCTCAGGCAGCGCGCCGGTTGGCAGCCGTCTGCACAGTCGCGATTCGAGCGACCCAACGAATTTTCAAGATGCGAGAAGCGAACCTCACCATGATGCGCAGCCACTATTGCGGCCAGTTGAACGAAAGCCTGGACGGCCAGGAAATCACTCTTTGCGGCTGGGTTCACCGTCGCCGCGATCACGGCGGGGTCATTTTCCTCGATGTGCGTGACCGTGAGGGCCTGGCTCAGGTCGTGTTCGATCCCGACCGTGCTGAAACCTTCGCCGCCGCAGACAAGGTGCGCAGCGAGTACGTAATCAAGATTACCGGCAAGGTGCGCTTGCGCCCGGCCGGTGCGGTTAATCCGAACATGACGTCTGGCGCTATCGAAGTGCTGGGTTACGAGCTCGAAGTCCTCAACGAGGCGGAAACCCCACCGTTCCCCCTCAATGAGTACAGCGATGTAGGTGAGGAAACTCGTCTGCGTTATCGCTTCATTGATCTGCGCCGGCCGGAGATGGCCGAGAAGCTCAAGCTGCGCTCGAGAATCACTGCCAGCATTCGCCGCTACCTCGACGAGAATGGCTTTCTCGACGTGGAAACGCCCATTCTCGGGCGCCCGACCCCTGAGGGTGCGCGTGATTATCTTGTGCCTAGCCGGACTCATGCCGGTAACTTCTTCGCGTTGCCGCAGTCACCGCAGCTGTTCAAGCAGCTGCTGATGGTTGCGGGTTTCGACCGCTACTACCAAATCGCCAAGTGCTTCCGCGATGAAGACCTGCGTGCAGATCGCCAGCCGGAATTCACCCAGATCGACATTGAAACCAGCTTCCTCGAAGAGTCTGACATCATCGGAATCACCGAAGGCATGGTGCGCAAGCTGTTCAAGGAAGTACTGGGCGTTGAGTTCGGCGAGTTCCCGCACATGCCGTTCGAAGAAGCCATGCGTCGCTATGGTTCTGACAAGCCGGATCTGCGTATTCCGCTGGAACTGGTTGATGTTGCCGACCAGCTGCAGCAGGTTGAATTCAAGGTGTTCAGCGGTCCGGCGAATGATCCCAAGTGCCGCGTCGCGGCGCTGCGCGTCCCGGGCGGTGCGAGCATGCCGCGCAAACAGATCGACGACTACACCAAGTTCGTCGGCATTTACGGTGCCAAGGGGCTGGCGTACATCAAGGTCAACGAGCGGGCCAAAGGCGTCGAGGGCCTGCAGTCTCCGATCGTGAAGAATATCCCGGAAGACAAGCTCAACGTGATCCTTGATCGCGTCGGCGCCGTCGACGGTGACATCGTCTTCTTTGGTGCGGATAAAGCCAAGATCGTATCCGAAGCGCTCGGCGCGCTGCGCATCAAGCTTGGCCATGACCTGAAGCTGCTGACCTGCGAGTGGGCGCCGATGTGGGTGGTCGACTTCCCGATGTTCGAGGAGAACGATGACGGCTCGCTCAGTGCGCTGCATCACCCGTTCACAGCGCCGAAATGCACGCCAAAAGAACTCGAGGCCAACCCTGCTGGTGCGCTGTCGCGTGCCTATGACATGGTGCTCAATGGCACTGAGTTGGGTGGCGGTTCGATTCGTATTCACCGCAAAGAAATGCAGCAGACGGTATTCCGCATCCTGGGCATCGATGAGGCAGAGCAGGACGAAAAGTTTGGCTTCCTGCTCGACGCGCTCAAGTTCGGTGCACCGCCGCACGGTGGGTTGGCGTTCGGCCTCGACCGTCTGGTAATGCTGATGACCGGCGCGCAATCGATTCGTGAAGTCATCGCCTTCCCGAAAACCCAGAGTGCTGCGGACGTCATGACCCAGGCGCCAGGTGCTGTGGATGGCAAGGCGCTGCGTGAATTGCATATTCGCCTGCGTGAGCAGCCGAAAGCCGAATGACGGCACAAGAGCCCAGGGAAACCTGGGCTCTTGGTTTCAGCAAGATGAAAAGTTGATCGGAAAGGGAGGCAGTTAATGGCTGGTCATTCCAAATGGGCCAACATCAAGCACCGCAAAGGGCGTCAGGACGCCAAGCGCGGCAAGATCTTTACCAAGCTCATTCGCGAGCTGACGGTCGCCGCCAAGAGCGGGCCTATTCCCGCAGACAATCCACGTCTGCGCTTGGCGGTCGACAAGGCACTGGTTGCGAACATGTCGCGCGATGTGATCGACCGTGCCATCGCACGCGGCGCAGGCAACAACGAGGCCGATAATGTCGTCGAGTTGACCTATGAAGGCTATGCGCCTAGCGGCGTCGCCATCATTGTCGAGGCCATGACAGATAACCGTAACCGTACAGCAGCTGAGGTGCGCCATGCCTTCAGCAAATACGGCGGCAACCTCGGTACGGATGGGTCGGTGGCCTACATGTTCGATCGCAAGGGGCAGATCAGCTTTGCGACGGGCGTCGAAGAGGACGCATTGATGGAGGCGGCGCTGGAAGCCGGCGCCGACGATGTGGAGATGGGCGATGACGGCTCGGCTCTGGTGTCTACCAGCTTTACGGATTTCCATGCCGTCAACGAAGCGTTGGGTGTGGCCGGGTTCAAGGGTGACGAGGCGGACATCGCCATGATCCCGTCGATCGCGGCGCCGGTCACTGATCTGGAGACTGCGCAGAAAGTGCTTCGCCTGATTGATGCGCTGGAAGATCTGGATGACGTACAGAACGTCTACCATAACGCCGAGATTCCGGATGAGGTTATGGAGCAGCTGGACTGACCCGTTGCCATAAACAAAGAACCGGAAGTCACCAGAGGTGCTTCCGGTTTTTTTTCGAGGAGTGTCTGCTGCCTCGTTATGTCTCTGGCCGTCGAGAGGGGGCGTCCTTATACTGGCGGCTGGATAAATAGACAGTATGGCGGTGTCATGACGCTAATTCTCGGGATAGACCCGGGCTCACGAATCACCGGCTACGGCGTGGTGCGGGATAACGGTCGCACCTGCGAGTATGTGGCGTCGGGCTGCATACGCACGGGCAGCGGTGAGCTTTCGTCACGCTTGCAGGCAGTATTCTGCGGTGTCAGCGAAGTCATTCGTCTGCATGGTCCGGTGACGATGGGCATCGAGCAGGTGTTCATGGCGCGTAATGCCGATTCGGCTTTGAAGCTGGGGCAGGCGAGGGGGGCTGCAATAGTCGCCGCTGCCGAGCAGGGCCTCGAGATCTCCGAATACACCGCCACGCAGGTGAAACAAGCGATTGCAGGAACTGGGGGTGCGGACAAGCAGCAGGTCCAAATGATGGTAATGCACCTGCTGAAGTTGACCCAGAAACCGCAAATTGATGCCTCTGACGCTCTGGCAATTGCCTTGTGCCATGCACATCATCGTCAGAGCCTTATTCCGCATGGCCTTGCTGGTGCTAAGCGAAGAGCCGGTCGCCTGCGCCTGTAGTCGACCGCTACGGCGCTGATGCCGGAGGCAGGTATTGAGCAATCCCAGCGGTTGCGAATCGATCGAACGAGGACGTATCACAGTGATTGGACGCTTGCGCGGGACCCTGGCGGAGAAACAGCCGCCTCATCTGATTCTTGACGTCAATGGCATCGGTTATGAGCTTGAGGTGCCAATGACCACTCTTTATCGCCTGCCGACGGTGGGTGAGCCGGTCACGCTGCATACCCATCTGGTGGTGCGTGAAGACGCGCATCTGCTGTATGGCTTTGCTGAAAAGCGCGACCGAGAGCTGTTCCGAGAGCTGATTCGGCTCAACGGTGTCGGGCCAAAGCTCGCCCTCGCGTTGATGTCCGGCCTTGAGGTGGATGAGTTGGTGCGCTGTGTTCAGGCGCAGGATACTTCGGTGCTGGTCAAGATCCCTGGGGTCGGCAAGAAGACCGCCGAGCGCCTGCTGGTCGAGCTGAAGGATCGTTTCAAGGCCTGGGAGACTATGCCGTCCATCGCCACGCTGGTGGTGGAACCTCGCGGTGCTGTGGCAGTCTCAAGCGCCGAGAGCGACGCAGTCAGCGCATTGATTTCTCTTGGCTTCAAACCGCAAGAGGCGAGCCGAGCCGTATCCGCCGTACAGGAAGAAGATTTGAGCAGTGAAGACCTGATCCGCCGTGCACTGAAGGGAATGGTCTAACGTGCGATATCAAATGTTCACCACGGCGTTGGTCACGAGGCGGATTTGTGTGCCTTTATTTTGCTCTGCTGGCGCGCCCTCGTTGCGCCAGGCATTGCTGCTCGTGACGGATCTGCCTGAAGCGGAATCGGCGGAAGGTGGGCGCTCATGATCGAAGCTGATCGGCTCATCACGGCCACTGGCCGGGAACGCGAAGAACAGTTCGATCGTGCGATCCGCCCGCTGAGCCTAGCCGAATACATCGGTCAGCCGGTAGTACGCGAGCAGATGGACCTCTTCATCCGTGCAGCGCGTGGGCGCAAAGAATCGTTGGATCACACGCTGATTTTTGGTCCGCCGGGCCTGGGCAAGACCACGCTCGCCAACATCATCGCGCAGGAAATGGGCGTCTCGATCAAAAGCACCTCGGGGCCTGTGCTCGAGCGGCCGGGCGATCTGGCGGCGCTGCTGACGAACCTGGAAGAAGGTGATGTGCTGTTCGTCGACGAGATCCATCGGCTGTCGCCAATCGTGGAGGAAGTGCTTTATCCCGCGATGGAGGATTTTCAGCTCGATATCATGATTGGTGAAGGGCCCGCCGCACGTTCGATCAAGCTCGACCTGCCGCCGTTCACCCTGGTTGGCGCGACGACGCGGGCCGGCATGCTCACCAATCCGCTGCGCGACCGTTTCGGCATCGTCCAGCGTCTCGAGTTCTACTCGACGGCTGACTTGGCAACCATTGTCACGCGGTCGGCCGGAATTCTCGGTCTCCCCATCGAGGCGGAAGGGGCTGTCGAAATTGCCCGGCGCGCCCGCGGTACCCCGCGTATTGCCAATCGCCTGCTCCGTCGGGTGCGCGACTTCGCCGAAGTGCGCGGCAATGGCGAGATCAGCCGTAATACGGCGGACCTCGCGCTGAACATGCTCGATGTCGACGAGCGCGGCCTGGATCATCAGGATCGCCGACTGCTACTGACGCTGATCGAAAAGTTCGATGGCGGTCCGGTTGGTATCGACAGCCTGGCGGCTGCCATCAGCGAAGAGCGTCATACCATCGAGGATGTGCTTGAACCCTATCTGATCCAGCAGGGTTACATCATGCGCACCCCGAGGGGGCGCGTCGTCACGCGGCACGCCTATTTGCATTTTGGTTTGAACCTGCCGAAGCGCCTGGGAGATACACCGACTCCCGATCTTTTCAGTGGCGACACAGAGTGACGAAAATTTCTTTGTTTTACCCAATTGGCAATTGCAGGGCCTGGCACTAGTATGCGCGCGGAATCACAAGCTCAATTGTTCTCCCATCGTTGTCGCGTGTACTACGAAGATACCGATGCGGGCGGCATCGTTTATTACGTCAATTACCTCAAGTTCATGGAGCGGGCCCGTACCGAACGGTTGCGCAGCCTGGGTTTTGCCCAGTCGCAGCTGGTCGGTGAAGACCTGCTTTTTGTCGTGCATTCCAGTGAGGCGCGTTATCACGCGCCGGCGCGCCTGGACGACGAATTGCTGGTGACAGCCGAAGTGGTTGAAGTGAAGCGTGCAAGCCTGCGTTTCAAACAGCAGGTGCGGCGAGCTGATGATGATGTACTGCTCTGCGAGGGGCAGTTCGTGGTGGCGTGTGTGCGCACCGAGAGTTTGAAACCCCGTCCTATCCCAGAGCTGCTGCGTGCCGCTTTCGTCAGGTCGGGTCTACCCCCAGCAGGAGAGTAAGCGTGGAATCCAACGTCGATCATATGTCCATGTGGAGCCTGATCAGCAACGCCAGCTTTGTGGTTCAGCTGGTTATGCTGATTCTTGTAGGCGCCTCGGTGACCTCATGGATCTTGATATTTCAGCGCGGCAATATGATCCGCGCCGCCAAGCGTTCTCTGGATGCTTTCGAGGAGCGTTTCTGGTCGGGCATCGACCTGTCCAAACTTTATCGACAGGCTGGAAGCAATCCGGACCCGGACTCGGGTGTCGAGCAGATCTTTCGTGCTGGTTTCAAGGAGTTTTCCCGCCTGCGTCAACAGCAGGGTGTTGACCCAGACGCGGTGATGGATGGCGTAAACCGTGCGATGCGAGTCGCCATCTCTCGTGAAGAAGAAAAGCTCGAGCAGGGCCTGCCGTTCCTGGCAACTGTGGGTTCCACCAGTCCCTATATCGGCCTGTTTGGTACTGTGTGGGGCATCATGAACTCTTTCCGCGGATTGGCTCAGGTTCAGCAAGCCACGCTGGCCACGGTTGCGCCAGGTATTGCTGAAGCGCTGATTGCCACAGCAATCGGTCTTTTTGCGGCAATTCCAGCGGTCATTGCTTACAACCGTTTCGCGGCGCGTGGCGAGATGCTTATCGGTCGTTACTACACCTTTGCCGACGAGTTCCAGGCGATCCTCCATCGCAAAGTTCACACCTCCGAAGATTGAGGCCATAGGCCATGGCAAGAATTCGCAACAGACGCAAACCCGTCGCCGAGATGAACGTAGTGCCGTACATCGACGTGATGCTGGTACTGCTGGTGATCTTCATGGTGACCGCTCCGATGCTCAACCAAGGCGTGAAAGTCGACTTGCCGAAAGTGAGCAGCGAGGTGCTGCCGCAGGATAATGATGCGCAGGTCCTGACAATCTCGATCAAGGCCGACAAGACTTACTACTGGAATATCGGTAGTGAGGTTGATACGGATACCGTCCAGGATAAGGCGCTGACACTCGACGAAATGACCAAGGCGGTCACCGCGATCATGAACCAGAACCGTAGTCAGGGTAAGCAGATCCAGGTCTTCGTGCGAGGCGATAAAGCCGTGGATTATGGTTCGGTAATGGCGGCTATGGGTGGGTTGCAGGAGGCGGGCGTGGGTAACGTCGGCCTGATTACCGAGGCGCCTTGATGCAGCAGCCGGATCGTTCGCGCTCTGAGAGCCTCTATTGGCCCACCATTCTGGCGGTGGGCCTGCATGTAATCATTTTTGCGACGCTGTTCGTCAGCTTTGCCATGACGCCAGAACTACCGCCGTCCAAGCCTATCGTCCAGGCCACCCTGTATCAGCTCAAGTCCCAGAGTCAGGCGAAGGTACAGACGAATCAGAAAATCGCCGGCGAAGCGCAGAAGACCGCAGCAAAGCAATATGAAGCCGAGCAGTTGGAGCAGCGCAAGGTAGAGCAACAAAAGCAGGCGGCCGCAAAAGCTGCGGAACAAAAAAAGGCTGACGAGGCTCGAAAGGCCGAGGCAGCGAAGGCTGATGCGGCAAAGAACGCCTCCGAAGCCAAGAAAGCTGACGAGGCAAAGAAAGCCGAGCAACAGAAGCAGGCGGAGATCGCCAAGAAAAAAGCGGCCGAAGAAGCACAGAAGAAGAAAGCCGCTGAGGAAGCAAAGAAGAAGGCAGCAGCCGAAGCGGCGAAAAAGAAAGCTGCAGAAGATGCGAAGAAAAAAGCGGCCGCTGAGGCAGCAAAGAAGAAAGCCGCCGAGGAGGCAAAAAAGAAAGCTGCAGCCGAGGCCGCCCGCAAAGCTGCTGAAGACAAGAAGGCACAGGCATTGGCCGAGCTGCTTTCCGATGATACGGAGCGACAGCAGGCGCTGGCTGATACCCAGGGCGATCAGACCTCCGGGAATTTCGACGATCTGATTCGCATGCGTGCCGCTGAAAACTGGACCCGGCCACCGTCGGCTCGAAACAACATGTCGGTTACGCTACGAGTCAACATGCTGCCGGACGGCACCATTACCGCTGCGACAGTTTCACGTTCAAGTGGTGATGCTCCGTTCGACAGTTCCGCGGTAGCGGCAGTAAAGAATATTGGTCGGCTGACCGAAATGCAGGGGCTCTCTGCTCAGGACTTTCAGCCGTATCGCTCGTTCACGATGACATTTACGCCTGAGGATCTAGCGTTGTGATCAATTACCTTCGAGGTTTCATCGTTCTTCTCCTGTTCGTATTGGGCAGTGCCGTCGCTCAGGAGAAAAACATCGTCGTTACCAGCGGTGCCGATCGCGCCATTCCTATCGCGGTGGTTCCGTTTGGCTGGCAGGGCGGTACCGTGCTGCCTGAAGACATGGCCGAGATAATCGGCAATGACATGCGCAATACTGGAATATTTCAGCCGATTCCCAAGCAGAACATGATCAGTCTGCCCACCCGCGGCACTGAGATCATCTTTCGTGACTGGAAGGCTCTCGGCGCGCAATACGTCATGGTCGGAAACATAACGCCAGGCGCCGGCAAGCTGCAGATTCGCTATGAAGTGTTCAACGTAACTACCGAGCAGCAGGTTTTGACCGGCACCGTCGGTGGTGCTCAGGACCAACTGCGAGACATGGCGCATTACGCGTCCGATCAGGCTTTTGAAAAGCTCACGGGTATAAAAGGTGCGTTCTCGACTCGCCTTCTGTATGTCACCGTTGAGCGTCTTGGTGGTGCGAATACGCGCTATACCCTGCAGCGTTCCGATTATGACGGTGCTCGTGCAGTTACCTTGCTTCAGTCCCGCGAGCCGATTCTCTCTCCACGCTACTCGCCTGATGGACGCCGCATCGCCTACGTCTCGTTCGAGCAAAAACGCCCGCGGATTTTCATCCAGCATGTCGATACCGGCCGTCGCGAACAGATCACTAATTTTGAAGGGCTAAACGGGGCGCCAGCGTTTTCGCCGGATGGCAATCGCCTTGCATTCGTGTTGTCGAAGGACGGCAATCCCGAGATCTATGTGATGGACCTCGGCTCGCGTCAACTACAGCGGCTTACCGATCATTATGCAATCGACACTGAGCCTTTCTGGGGCGCTGATGGCCAGACCATCTATTTCACGTCAGACCGTGCCGGCAAACCGCAGATCTACAAGCAGCGCCTAGGAACCAATAACGCCGAGCGCGTTACCTTTGTTGGCAACTACAACGCCAACCCGAAGCTGTCTGCAGATGAAAAGACGCTGGTCATGATTCACCGTCAGGAGGGTTACACGAACTTCAAGGTGGCGGCGCAAGACTTGCAACGTGGGAATCTGCGCATTCTTTCCGAGACAAGTTTAGATGAATCGCCCACTGTTGCGCCTAATGGCACCATGCTAATCTACGCGACCCGCCAGCAGGGCCGGGGAGTCTTGATGCTCGTATCAATCAATGGTCGAGTTAGGCTCCCGCTTCCTACTGCTCAAGGCGAAGTCCGTGAGCCATCGTGGTCCCCTTACCTGAACTGATGCGGTATCAACGCTTTACTAACCAAAACACACCTGGGGTTGTTACACATGGAAATGCTGAAATTCGGTAAGTTCGCTGCGCTGGCTCTGGCTATGGCCGTAGCTGTTGGTTGTTCGTCCAAGGGTGGCGACGACTCTGGCGAAGGCTCCACTGCCATTGATCCAAACGCTGGTTACGGTGCTGATAGCGGTGCCGTTGACGGCAGCATGAGCGAAGAAGCTGCTCTGCGCGCTATCACTACTTTCTACTTCGAATACGACAGCTCGGACCTGAAGCCGGAAGCCATGCGCGCTCTGGACGTTCATGCCAAGGATCTGAAGTCCGCTGGCAACCGCGTTGTTCTGGAAGGCCACACTGACGAGCGTGGTACTCGCGAGTACAACATGGCTCTGGGTGAGCGTCGTTCCAAAGCTGTTCAGCGTTACCTGGTTCTGCAGGGCGTATCGCCTGCACAGCTGGAGCTGGTTTCCTACGGTGAAGAGCGCCCAGTTGCCATGGGCAACGACGAGCAGTCCTGGGCTCAGAACCGTCGCGTTGAACTGCGTAAGTAATTAGCCATGCTCAAGCACCGTTATGCTCTGACGCTTCTTGCACTTGGTCTGCCACTCTCTGTGGCAGCTCAGGTTCCGGTTGTTGACTATGACTCGCAAGCCCAAAGTGGTGCAGGCGGGTCGGGTTATTCGGCCGGGGCAGATACTGGCGGTGCCTATGTCGGAGGCGGGGCGTCAGCTCCGTCTTCGGCGCAGGGCATGCTCTTCGTGCAGTTGCAGCAAATGCAGGAAGAGATCGCGCAATTGCGCGGGATGTTGGAAGTGCAACAGAATGAGATTCAGCGCCTGAAACAAGAAGGGCTGGAACGCTATCAAGATTTAGATCGTCGCTTGTCGAACGGCTCCACGGGCCGATCGGCCAGTCAGAACTCTTCAGCTACTGGTGCCATCGATGCCAGTGGTCCGGTACAGGCTCCAAACGGTGGCTCTGCGCCGCAAACGGCAGGCAGTCAATCGGCCGATCCTGAAAAGGAAAAGCTCTATTACGACGCCGCATTTGACCTTATCAAGGCAAAAGACTTCGATAAGGCCAGTCAGGCCTTTGCTGCTTTTCTCCGCAAGTATCCGAGCAGTCCCTATGCTGGTAACGCCCAGTATTGGTTGGGAGAAGTGAATCTCGCCAAGGGAGATTTGCAGGGTGCTGGACAGGCGTTCGCCAAGGTTAGTCAGGCTTACCCCCAGCACAACAAAGTTCCTGATTCGTTGTACAAGCTCGCTGATGTGGAATTGCGTTTGGGTAACCGTGATAAGGCCAACGGAATTCTTCGTCAGGTCGTTGCAGATTACCCGAATAGCTCGGCTGCGCAGTTGGCCCAGCGTCAGCTGAATCGATAGAGCTAAACTTTGCTCCGCTTCCAAGCCCGCCCATCCGGCGGGTTTTTTCGTTAGAATCGCGCCCCCTTCCCGCAACGGAGGCGGATGGCCTGTTTAGCCGTCACGCCCGTGGCTGATATGCATCCAACTTTACGAATCTCCGAAATTTTCTACTCGCTGCAGGGGGAGACGCGTACCAGTGGCTTGCCCACTGTGTTTGTCCGCCTGACCGGCTGCCCCCTGCGCTGTCAGTACTGCGATACCGCTTACGCCTTCAACGGCGGTGAAGTCATGTCGCTCGATTTGATTGTGTCCCGTATCGCCGAGTATCGACCGCGTTATGTGTGCGTTACCGGTGGTGAGCCGCTGGCTCAGCCGAACTGCATCCCACTGCTGGAGCGTCTATGCGATGCCGGTTATGAAGTATCGCTGGAGACCAGTGGGGCGCTGGACATATCGATGACTGATGTGCGGGTGAGTCGGGTAGTGGATTTGAAAACCCCAGGTTCGGCAGAGTTGGCGCGTAACCACTACGAGAACATTGGTCATCTGACGCCGAATGACCAAATCAAGTTTGTGATCTGTTCTCGCGAAGATTACGACTGGGCAGTATCAAAGCTGATTGAGTACAGGCTGGATGCGCGGGTGAGTGAGGTGCTGTTTTCACCTAGTCACGGACAGGTGGAAGCGCGCGCGCTGGCCGACTGGATCGTCCGCGATAACCTTCCGGTGCGTCTGCAGCTGCAGCTGCACAAAATTCTCTGGAACGATGCCCCGGGGCACTGACCGGCGGTGGGTTGCTGCGGCTCGCAGCGGTATTCAATAGGTATTCATGATGACTGGCAAAAAGGCGGTAGTGCTTTTATCCGGCGGGCTCGATTCCGCCACCGTGGTGGCTATGGCCAAGGCTGACGGTTATGTCTGCTACAGCATGAGTTTCGATTATGGCCAGCGTCATCGCGCAGAGCTGCAGGCTGCGGAGCGGGTGGCTCAGCACTTGGGCGTAGTTGAGCACAAGGTTATTGGGATCAATCTCAACGGGATCGGCGGGTCGGCTTTGACCGATAGCCGTATCGCCGTGCCTGAAGAGCTAGGAGAAGGAATACCTGTCACCTACGTGCCGGCACGCAACACCCTGTTTCTTTCGCTGGCCTTGGGTTGGGCTGAGGTGCTTGGCGCCCGGGACATTTTCATTGGTGTGAATGCAGTCGACTACTCAGGCTATCCAGATTGTCGTCCGGAGTTTGTCGAGGCCTTTGAGCGGCTGGCCAATCTCGCCACCAAGGCGGGTGTAGAAGGACATGGGTTTTCCATTCATGCCCCGCTGCAGAAGCTGAGTAAGGGCGAGATCATCCAAGCTGGCGAGCGTTTAGGTGTCGACTACAGCATGACCGTTTCCTGCTATCAGGCAGATAAAGAGGGGCGCGCATGTGGCAAGTGCGACAGCTGCCGATTACGTGCAGCCGGCTTCCACGAAGCTGGTGTCCCTGATGTCACCCGCTACAAGTGATTTCAAAAAAAACTTGATTTACTCAATCAAATCAGTATCATGCGCTCCGCGTCGGGTCGTTAGCTCAGTTGGTAGAGCAGTTGGCTTTTAACCAATTGGTCGTAGGTTCGAATCCCACACGACCCACCAAATTCCCTTAGGGAACGAAAAAAGCCGGAGGCCGAAAGGTCATCCGGCTTTTTTATACCCGCAGTTTATAAATTAACAAGAACTTGTGTGGGACACGGTTATTAAGGTCAGTTCCTCTACGACCTTGGTATGTGACCCGAGCGTCTTTAAACGTACTAGACTGCGACCTTCCGATTTCACAGTGGTTTGAGGCTCAAATGTATTCTGATCGCATCCGCTTGTCCTCCCTGCATAGCAAGGTCATGAGCGCCGACGAGGCCGCTACCCATGTTCTCGACGGCATGACTGTCGGCATGAGCGGTTTTACCCGTGCCGGTGAGGCTAAGGCCGTTCCCATGGCGCTGATCAAGCGCGCCAAGGAAAACCCACTGAAAATCAGCCTGATCACCGGCGCCAGCCTAGGCAACGACCTGGACGGCCTAATGGCTGAGGCTGGCCTCCTGGCCCGCCGTATGCCATTCCAGGCAGACGCAGCGCTGCGCAAGGCGATCAACGCGGGCGAGGTCATGTTCATCGACCAGCACCTGTCGCATACCGTCGAGCAGATGCGTAACCATCAGATCAAGAAACCCGATCTTGCCATCATCGAGGCCGTTGCGATCACTGAAGAGGGTCACATCGTGCCGACCACGTCGGTGGGTAACTCCGCCAACCTGGCTCTGTTTGCCGACAAGGTGATCATCGAGCTGAACATGGCGCACAACCCCAACCTGGAAGGTCTGCACGATATCTACATCCCGGGTGAGCGCCCGAATCGCCAGCCGATTCCACTGCTGAAAGTCGATGACCGCATCGGCACAGGTGCCATCCCGATCGATCCGGCCAAGATCGCTGCTATCGTCGTTACGGACCAGCCTGACTCCTATTCCACAGTCACGCCGCCGGACGATGAGACTCAAGCTATCGCCAACCACCTGGTCCACTTCTTCAAGAAGGAAGTCGATGCAGGCCGACTGAGCAACAGCCTCGGCCCGCTGCAGGCCGGTATCGGCAACATCGCCAATGCTGTGATGTGCGGTCTGATCGATTCGCCGTTCGAGAACCTGGTTATGTACTCCGAGGTGCTGCAGGACTCCACCTTCGATCTGATCGATGCGGGCAAGATGATCTTTGCTTCCGGCTGCTCCATCACCTTGTCCGAGCGCTGCAACAACCGCGTCTTCGGCAACCTGGAAAAGTACAAGGACAAGCTGGTACTTCGTCCGCAGGAAATTTCCAACCATCCGGAGCTTGTGCGTCGTATCGGCATCATCGGCATCAACACCGCACTCGAGTTTGACATCTATGGCAACGTCAACTCGACCCACGTTGGCGGCACCAAGATGATGAATGGCATCGGCGGTTCGGGTGACTTTGCTCGTAACGCGCATATGGCCATTTTCGTCACCAAGTCGATCGCCAAGGGTGGCAATATCTCCAGCGTCGTCCCGATGGTCGCTCATGTCGACCACACCGAGCACGACGTCAGCATCCTGGTGACCGAGCAGGGGCTGGCTGACCTCCGTGGTCTGGCGCCGCGTGAGCGTGCGCGAGCGATCATCGATAATTGCGTGCACCCATCCTACCGCGAAGCTTTGAACGCTTACTTCGACGCGGCGTGCAAGAAGGGCGGGCAGACGCCACACCTTCTGCACGAGGCAATGGATTGGCACACCAATCTCGAAGAGCGTGGACACATGCTCAAAGGCAAGTGATGCAGAGCCCGCGGACGCAAGTCGGCGGGCTTTTCAGTTCAGGGCAGTATTTTGTTGTTCCCCCATCCGCTTTCACTTTTCTGAAAGCTTCGGCTAGTATTCCGCCCCCTTGGTAACGGCAGGGGTGAAATGCTCGGTCTTTCCTCGCTTCACCTTTCCTTTCGCTACGTCCGTATTCTCGGCCTCGATGGCTATAATCGGCGGCTCGTACACCGCCGTGCTTGCAGGAACCAGCGAACATGACGCAAATACCCGAACGTATTCTTGTGCAGGCTCATCTGGCGGCCAAGCAGCCCAAGCCGCTGACGTCCGAGCAGGAGGCGCAGTTGCGCAGCGATATCGCCGCCGAGTTGAAGCGGCAGAATGCGGTGCTGGTTGCCCACTATTACACCGACCCGGTGATCCAGGCGTTAGCCGAGGAGACCGGCGGCTGCGTTTCGGATTCGCTGGAGATGGCAAGATTCGGCAATGAACATAGCGCGCAGACCGTAGTTGTCGCAGGCGTCAAGTTCATGGGTGAAACTGCAAAGATTCTCAATCCCGAGAAGCGCGTCCTGATGCCGACGCTGGAGGCCACCTGTTCTTTGGATCTGGGTTGCCCGGTCGAGGAGTTCTCGGCATTTTGCGACCAACATCCAGAGCGTACCGTCGTTGTTTACGCCAACACCTCGGCTGCGGTGAAGGCGCGTGCCGATTGGGTCGTCACCTCCAGTTGCGCCCTTGAGATTGTCGAGAGCCTCATGGACAACGGCGAAAAGATCATTTGGGCTCCCGACAAGCACCTCGGGAACTATGTGCAGCGTGAAACCGGTGCCGACATGCTGTTATGGGACGGTGCCTGCATTGTCCACGAGGAGTTCAAGTCGAAGCAGCTGGAGGACATGAAAGCGCTGTACCCCGATGCGGCTGTATTGGTTCATCCCGAGTCGCCCGAATCGGTGATCGCGCTTGCCGACGCAGTAGGCTCGACGAGTCAGCTGATCAAGGCTGCGCAGACCCTGTCCAACCCGATGTTCATCGTCGCTACAGACCGGGGGATCTTTTACAAGATGCAGCAACTTTGCCCTGACAAGCAGTTCATCGAGGCGCCGACAGCTGGCAGTGGGGCGACCTGCCGGAGTTGCGCTCATTGCCCGTGGATGGCAATGAATACCCTTGAGCGCACGCTAGATTGCCTGCGCACTGGCCGTGACGAGATAACGGTCGATCCGGCATTGATTCCGCGAGCGATCAAGCCGCTCAAACGCATGCTGGAATTCACTCAGGCTGCGCGCATCCGGCAGGCTGGCAACGCCTGACGCTGCACGCGGGGCCGGCTGTCGGTCTGAGTCATGCCGCAGCTTTCGGTCGCAGCATGACTCAGCGCAACATATCCTCCACCATCCGCTTTTCTTCGATCAGCTGCTGTTGCCGGGCATCGATTCGTGCCGCGCTCTGGAAATTGTCCGAGCGACGTTTGGCAAAGTCCAGCTGCTCGATCGCCTGATCGTAATCACCGACAAGCGCAAAATACTCTGCGCGGGCCTGGTGCAGACCGATGATGTTGCCGGTGAGCCCGCGGATTTCTGCGACTTGATACCAGATATCCGGGTCCTGCGGCCGGGCTTCGACCAGTGCGTTGAGCTGCTGCTCAGCATCCTGCAGTTTGGTTTCCTTGATCAGCAGATCGATGTTCGCCTGGCGTACCGGATAATTTCCCGGGTAAAGGCCAAGCAGGGTCTGCATGCGCTTGCGGGCGGCGGCTAGACGGTTAGCAGTGATATCCAGCTCGATCTGGGCCAGGTTGTAGGTTGTATCTTCCGGTTCCTTCGCCAGCAATGGCTCGAGGTTCGCCTCTGCTTCCTTCAGCTGGCCGCTTTTCATCTGCGCCAGTGCCAGGCCATAGCGAGCCGCGTCCAGGTTCGGATCGTCGGCTAGCATCGCGCGGAAGCGCTTGGCGCTGACTCCAGGCGTGCTTTCGAATTTAAGGTCCATGCGCGCGCGCAGAAGTTGATACCGCAGACTATCTTCGACGCCGGTGTCGGGGTACTGCTCTGCGCGGTTCTTGGTGTCAGCAATACGCGATTCGGTGACTGGGTGAGTGAGGAGGAATTCTGGCGGCTTCTGGTCATAACGATATTGACGCATCAAGCGGCCGAACATCTCAGGCATGGCGCGGGGGGCGTAGCCAGCTCGTTCGAGGTTGATGATGCCAATCCGGTCGGCTTCCTGCTCGTTCTGTCTGGAGAAACGACGCTGAGACTGAATGGCTGCCGCTTGGGTCGAGATGATCGCCGCGATGCCGGCATCGCCTGCACCGGCCGCAGCGGCGACGACGCCGGCAAGCATGGCCGCCATCAGCGGTAGCTGCATACGTTTCTGCGCTTCCAGCCCGCGAGCGAAATGGCGTTGCGACAGGTGGGCCAGTTCGTGCGCGAGTACCGAGGCGTACTCGGCTTCAGTCTGCGCATGAAGGAACAATCCGCCATTGACCCCAATGATGCCCCCCGGCGCGGCAAAGGCATTCAACTGCGGGCTGTCGAGCAGTACGAATTCCAGGCGACGATCCTGTAGCTGGCTGGTCTCGGCCAGGCGGTAGACGCTGCGCTCCAGATAATCCTTGAGCAGTGGATCGGAAAGCTGCGGGACTTGGCCGCGTAACAGGCTGAGCCAGGCTCTGCCCAGCTGGTGCTCCTGCTCTGGCGAGACGATGCCCGAGCTGGAGTCACCGAGCGAGGGTAGGTCATTTGCTATCACTGGCTGGCCGATCAGGCAGGCGAGTGTGAGCAGGGTGGGGCGCAGCAATTTCATCCAGACTGGCTCTTCAAGGCGGGAGCGCTACTGTAGCCTTGTGCTCGGGTCGCTGGCCAGAGCCGGGCGCAGCTCGGTATCCTGCAGCCCTTTCGAGGAGATGAACATGACTCAACAGGGCGCCCCCGGCATGGCCTGCGATGCTGAGCTGGATGCGGTTGGGCTGGACTGCCCGATGCCGCTGCTCAAGGCGAAACTGGAACTTAATCAGTTGGCCAGCGGGCAAGTATTGAAAGTCACGGCAACAGACCCCGGGTCGCAACGCGATTTTCGTAGTTTCGCCAAGCTGGCTGGCCACTCGCTGCTTCACGAAGAGGCGCAAGAAGGTCTCTATCGTTACTGGCTGCGCAAGGCCTGACGGCCGCTAAGGAAAGCATATGCTAAACGTGTTGCGGGGCTGGATTCATCGCTATTTCTCGGACGAGGAAGCGGTGGTCCTTGGGGTGTTGCTGGTGGTCGCCTTTGCGACCGTGCTGACCCTTGGCCACATGCTGGCCCCGGTGATCGCTGGGCTGGTGCTGGCGTACCTGATGCAAGGGTTGGTCGGCGCGCTGGAGCGAATCAAGCTGCCGCATCTGGTAGCGGTTTGGTTGGTTTTTCTTATGTTCATCGGCTTGCTGACCGTCTGCATTCTATTTTTGGCGCCGTTGATGTGGCAGCAGGTGTTGACGCTGTTCAACGAGCTGCCGCGGATGCTGGTCGAATGGCAGTCGCTGCTGCTTCTTCTGCCCGAGCGCTATCCTCAATTGCTCACCGAAGTGCAGGTACTGCGCGGTATCGATTTCATTCGGGGCGAAGTCGGTCGCTACGGTCAGATCATGCTCACCTCTTCGCTGTCGAGCCTGCCTCTGCTGTTGAGCCTGATGATCTACCTGATCCTGGTGCCTATTCTGGTGTTCTTTTTTCTCAAGGATCGCCAGCAGATCAACGACTGGCTCAGTGGTTACCTGCCGCACGAGCGTGGGCTGATCACTCAGGTGGCGCAGGAAATGAACGTACAGATCGCCAACTACATCCGCGGCAAGGCGATCGAGATTCTGATTTGCGGGGTGGTCTCGTATGCGGTTTTCGCCGCTCTGGAACTGAATTACGCGGCATTACTGGCGATGCTTGTCGGGATCTCGGTCGTCGTGCCTTATATCGGTGCGACGGTTGTGACCATTCCAATTGCCTTGATCGGCTTGTTTCAGTGGGGGCTGGGTGATCAGTTCATTTATTTGATGGTGGCCTACGCCATCATCCAGGCCCTGGACGGCAACGTTTTGGTTCCGCTGTTGTTCTCTGAAGCGGTGAACCTGCACCCCGTTGCGATCATTTGTGCAGTGTTGCTGTTCGGCGGCCTATGGGGCTTCTGGGGCGTGTTCTTCGCGATTCCGCTGGCCACTCTGTTCAAGGCAGTGCTGTACGCGTGGCCGCGTCGGTCGGCTACGGTGCCTGTGGTGGATCACGTCGGGTAGCTGCTGGGCCGTCCGCGCTGGCGGCAATCAGCTGGCAAGTGAAGGCGGGCTCGCGTGTGGTCTAGCGCTGCGGCCCGCTACGCAGTTTTTTAGCGCTGCTGCAATGCCTGTGCGGCCTGCAACACAGCTTCGACATGCCCAGGCACCTTCACCCCGCGCCATTCCTGCCGCAGCACGCCGTCAGCGTCGATGAGGAAGGTGCTCCGGTCTATGCCCAGATACTCCTTGCCGTAAAGCTTTTTCAGTTTGATCACGTCGAATATCTGACAAAGCTGCTCGTCTTTGTCGCAGATCAGCTCGAAGGGAAAGCCCTGTTTGGCCTTGAAGTTTTCGTGGGTTTTGAGACTGTCCCGCGATACGCCGAATACGACCGTGTTGGCGGCGACGAAGGCGTCGTGCTGGTCGCGAAAGCCCTGGCCCTGGGTGGTGCAGCCCGGAGTATTGTCCTTCGGGTAGAAGTACAGGACCACCTGCTTGCCCTTCAACGCCTCGAGGCTGACCTGTGTATCGCTGGTGGCCTGTGCCTGGAAGGTTGGCACGGGTTGGTCAATGGCAACAGACATAGTGATTATCCTACTCAAGGGTTCTGGGGGCGCCAGGGCTCTATCAATGCATCCAGGTTCAAGGCATCGGCGAAATCGAGAAACTGGTCCCGCAGCCAGCTGATCTGCGTGCCGGCCGGCAGCGTCACGGTCATGGTCGCGTTAAGCATGGTGCCGCCTGTTTGCGGCGCCTCATAGGTGTCGCATGTGAGGGCTTCAAGTTCGACACGATGATCGATAAAGAACTGGCACAACTCGTTGAGGATGTCAGGCCGATAGGCCGAGCTGACATACGCCACATAAGGCAGCGCTTGCGGTCGGGTTTCCAGCGCTTCGCTGCGCACTACATTGGTGGTGAACTCGTGCTTTTTGGCCAGGCCGGGTAGCGCCGTCTCCATTCGAGCAAGCGCGTCCCAGGTTCCGGTGATTTCCAGGACCAGAGCACAGCATTCTCCGTGTCGGGTCAGGCGCGTGCTTACCACGGCGCAGCGGTTCTCGTTGCTGGCTCGGCAAAGCACATTGGTGAGCGCCATTGGGCTACGGCCCATGGCGCTGATGACGAGAAACTGTTCTCGGGGTACTGGGGGGGTGGACATGCAGATTCCTGGCGGTGATGAATCGGTCGGCCAGCCAAGCCGAAAACAGCTAAGGGTAGCGAAAAGCGTCGTCAGTGGGAATGCGTGAACTGGGGGCGACAATCGCCTGCCACTTCGACGCTCAGTCGTTCCGGCGGGTGATGCCTCCAGCGTGCTCGCAAAGCGCTCGGGAGCCTTGTACCATTACGCCTCTCTTTTTCCGGCAGGAGTGGGTTGCATGATTGCGGGCAGTATGGTGGCGTTGGTCACTCCCATGGACGCGCAAGGTGGCCTTGATTGGGATAGCCTGAGCAAGCTTGTCGACTTCCATCTTCAGGAAGGCACCAATGCAATCGTTGCAGTCGGTACCACTGGTGAGGCGTCTACGCTCGAAGTATCCGAGCACATTGAAGTCATCCGTCGCGTTGTTGATCAGGTCAACGGCCGCATTCCGGTAATCGCAGGCACAGGGGCCAACTCCACCCGCGAGGCCGTCGAACTCACTGAAAACGCCAAGCAGGCCGGCGCCGACGCCTGCCTTCTGGTGACGCCGTATTACAACAAGCCGACGCAGGAAGGGATGTATCTTCACTTCCGTCACATTGCCGAAGCTGTAGCGATTCCGCAGATCCTCTACAACGTCCCTGGACGTACCGCCTGTGACATGCTCCCTGAAACCATCGAGCGCTTGGCGAAAGTGCCAAACATCGTAGGCGTCAAGGAAGCGACCGGTGACCTCAAGCGCGGTCAGGAGGTGCTTGATCGTGTGGCTAATGACTTCCTTGTCTACTCCGGCGACGACGCTACTGCCGTTGAGCTGATGTTGATGGGCGGCAAGGGCAACATCTCCGTTACCGCGAACGTTGCTCCGCGCGCGATGAGCGAGCTGTGTGCCGCTGCCATTGCTGGCGATGCAGAGAAGGCGCGCGCCATCAATGCGCTGTTGATGCCGCTGCACCAGACGCTGTTCCTCGAGGCCAATCCGATTCCGGTGAAATGGGCATTGCATGAGATGGGCCTGATACCGGAGGGCATTCGCCTGCCGCTTACCTGGCTGAGCCAGCGTTGCCACGAGCCGCTTCGCGCGGCGATGCGTCAGTCAGGTGTGCTGGCCTGATAGTTCAGGTGTACTGGTTTATTAATGAAGGAACATGCATGAAGCGTTTGGCCGGCCTCTCGACCCTAGCCTTGATTATCTCTGGAACCAGCGGTTGTGGCTGGTTATGGGGTGAAGACGGATATTTCCGCGACCGTGGCAGCGACTACCTGCAGGCACAACAGGTGCCGCCAATGCAGGTGCCTGGCGATGCGGAGCTGCGCCCGATCGAGCCGCTGCTGCCGATCCCTCAGCAGGTAGCCGACAGCCGCGCGACAGGCGAGTACGAAGTGCCCCGTCCGCAACGTCTGGTCGCCGCCGAAGAGGTGAGCGAGTACAGCCTGCAGACTTCCGAAGATGCGCGTTGGCTTGTTGCAATGCGAGCGCCTTCGCAGGTGTGGGCGTCAGCCCGTCAGTTCTTTACCGACAATGGCTTTCAGATTGCCGAAGAGCGACCGCAGACTGGTGAGTTCGTCACGGCCTGGCAGACCCGTGATCAGCTCGCGCCGGCGCTGGTACGCAATCTTGGACTGGGTGAAGGCGAGACCCGCGTCCGGCTTCGCGTCGAGCCAGGTGTGCAGCGCGATACCAGTGAGATCTTCCTGGTCAGTGTTCAACGTCCTGCAGGCAGCAGTGCCAATGTTGCCTGGCCGGCCGCGCCGATCGATGCGGAGCGCGATCGGGTTCTGCTTGATGAGTTGCAGGCTGGGCTGAACAGCAGCACCGTCCAGGGTGGCTCAGCCTCGCTGCTGGCTGAGCGCGAGTATGACGCGCCAAGCCGTGTGACGCTGAGTGAGGCCGGTAGCGGCGAGCCGGTGCTGCAGCTCGATACGGACTTCAACCGTGGTTGGTCGAGTATCGGTCGCGCGCTGGCGGCGAGCGATATTCTCGTCGAGGACCTTGATCGAAGCCTCGGCGTCTACTACATCAACCTGTCGGAAGGTGCGGCGAATCCGGATGAGAAACCTGGTTTCTTCTCCCGGCTCTTCGGTGGAGCGCCTGACCGCGAAGAGATCGAGGCCCGCGCCGAACGCTATCAGGTACGCGTAACTGATGTGGGCGGCAAGGTTCAGGTCACCCTCGACAAGGACCTCGACACCGTCGCTCCGGCTGATGTGTCCCGACGCGTGCTGAACATGCTCAAGGACAGCTTGGACTGACTCTACGAGACAGTCCGCCCCAATCCATTCAGGCGAAACCTCTCGGTTTCGCCTGTTTCGTTTGATGATTGATCCAGTCGTTGTGTCTGCGCTGTTGCGCAAGCCAGCGTAGGTTCGGCAACCGCGAGAAAAGCCATGACCTCTCCCAGCTCCCTGAGCCTGAAAAAAATCTATTCTGGCAAGGTGCGTGATCTGTACGAAATCGACGACAAGCGCATGCTTATGGTCGCTACCGACCGGCTCTCCGCGTTTGACGTGATCCTTGCCGAGCCGATACCCGAGAAGGGCAAGATCCTTACCGCAATTTCCAACTTCTGGTTCGACAAGCTCGCGCAGCTCGTCCCCAACCATTTCACTGGTGACAAGGTAGAGGACGTTGTGCCAGCCGAGGAGCTGCCCCAGGTTGAGGGGCGGGCGGTGGTGGCCAAGCGACTGAAGCCGGTTGCAGTGGAGGCCATCGTGCGTGGCTATATCGTTGGCTCAGGCTGGAAGGAGTATCAGCGGAGTGGAACCGTGTGCGGGATCCAGCTGCCAGCTGGCTTGAAAGAAGCGGCCAAGCTGCCGCAACCGATCTTCACGCCGTCCACCAAAGCAGCCGTGGGTGATCACGACGAGAACATTTCCTTCGAGCAATGCGAAGGCATCATTGGTAAAGAGCTGGCGGCGAAGGTGCGCGACACCTCAATCGCGCTGTACAGCGCTGCCGTGGCATACGCTGCGACGCGTGGCATCATCATCGCTGATACCAAGTTTGAGTTCGGCCTCGATGAAAACGGCGAGCTGACACTGATGGATGAAGTGCTTACTCCTGACTCCAGCCGCTTCTGGCCCGCAGACAGTTACGCTGAAGGCAGCAACCCGCCAAGCTTCGACAAGCAATTTGTCCGCGACTGGCTCGAGTCCACCGGCTGGAACAAGGAGCCGCCAGCCCCGCCAGTGCCAGCTGATGTTGCACAGAAGACTGCCGATAAATACCGTGAAGCACTGACGCGCTTGACCAGCTGATCGGCTGGCAACCAGCGGGGAGTTTAATGCGCTCAGGATCGCTGTCCTGCTACGGCATCGCTAAAAAATCTGCGCAGTTGGGGTTAGACAAAACACACTGAACTGCTATGATGCGCGCCGCTGGAGAGATGCCGGAGTGGCCGAACGGGACGGATTCGAAATCCGTTGAACTGGCAACAGTTCCTAGGGTTCAAATCCCTATCTCTCCGCCACCACATAAAAAGCCCCGTAATTCAATGAGTTACGGGGCTTTTCGCTCTGGGGTTCTACCCAGCAGTTCTACCCAAGTGCAATGTGTTGCGAGACTTTGACGGCTACTGGGTGACAGGGTTGATCCTGCTCGTTGTTTCCTAGCGGGTGCTCTCGTTGCGAAAAATGAGGGTAGCTGTCGAGGAAGGCATTGCGTCGTTCCTTAGGCACAGCCCATAATCTGGCGTTTTCTCGCGGGCACGGATCGGTGCTGCACGCACATCAAGGATTAGACGATGGCAAGTAAGAGCCCATTTGCAGACCTTTTACTGAACATTGAAGCCGTTGAAAAGTGTTTAGTTGATGCTGGAGCTTTGGATGTTACTTCTAATTCGACTAATCCCAAAGAATTGAAATACACCTTCAGTTTTGATGGTGAAAGAACTATGCTCAAGTTCTTTCCGAAGAAAGGTGGGCTTTATACTGTAGGTAAGGCTGTTGGCCTTGATGCTCATTTCGACAAATTTGCTAACGAAGTCAAGGACAAGTGTTGTGTTGTATCTCCAAAAAGAATGGAATTTACCGTTAGAAATTTAGACCCGCAACAATTCGCTGATTTGTTTGAGTTCCTTCAGTCTGAAGAAGTTGAAATTCAAGAGTTAAATCAAGAAGCGCACTGTAAAGTCTTTTCTGCAAAAGGTAAGTTTGGGGATGTGGTTCGTATCAAGCAGTTTAATAATAAGTCGATACAGTTCCAGGGTCGCTTTTTAAATACGGCGATACTGATAAATGATTTTTTCTGTAATGTACTAAATTACCAAGACTTGTTGGCTCAGCAAATTGGTGTTTTCAAAATACCAGTCACGGGGGCTCAGGTTAAAGCAGAGCTTTTGAATAAGATTCCAGCCACCCATCACTTGGTGGACGAGAATATTAGAAAGCAAATCTCGTGTTCTATTGCTTTGTGTAAGGTTGATATCGAGCTGGAAGATTACTCCGCTGTCTCGTTCCCAGCTTTGCGGGGCCTGGAAGGTTTCCTGATTCAGTTGCTTTCGCGGAACTTTAGACCCGGTGAGGCCTCTAAAATCGGTGAGTACTTCCTGAAAAATACTGATCAGACAACCTACAGTTTGACTCCGGACCATGCTGCAGTTTGTGATCAGGGCACGGCAGAGGCGCTTGGGGAGTGCTACACTTATTGGCGAGCCCAGCGGCATGGTACTTTCCATATGAGCTCGGTCTTGGCGGCGACGAGAACGCTTTCAGCTGCTGATGCTATTCGTATCTGTGATGAGGTTTGTGGGTTAATCGATAAATCTTGCAAGAGGCTTCCATAGTGAAGAATCTATTTCTTGTTGAAAGACATAACGGCAAGAATCACGATGTTTCGGCGGTAGTACTTGCTGCTGATATTGAAAGTCCGCTTGAGCACATTTCAGATGTTGAAAAAGAATTAACCGATTCTAATGTGACCGGTATGGTTGTTTTTGATCTTCTCGTCTCTCATGGGAATAACAGGAATAGATTCTTTTCTGGATATTTTGATGGGAAGAGCTTTATTGATCGAGACTTCAAGTCAGAGAATAATTTGTATAGCGTGTTCTCTGAAATGTCAGCGCCTATTCTTAAAGATCATGTAGATGCATTGAATGGTATTCTTTTAAGCAAAGCTATGAAGTTTGCCATAAAAAAAGGAATACCAATGTAATTGCCTAGGTCTGTCCTAGGGCGCTGATTTCTTTGCTGTTTTGGTTAGAAGTGTTCTATCGCTTCCTCGCCGGTAGGTGGGGCGTGAGTCTTCTACTGCATCCTGTTGCACATTGGTTGCCATAGACGTTTTATCGTGGAAAGACTGACACCTAGCTGATTGGCAATCATTGATTGGGAAAGTCCTTCTGCTTTCATCTTTTGCACTGCATCTGAAGACGCAGCCTTTGGACGCCCAAGCTTTGTTCCCGTGGCTTTAGCTCGTTGTAAACCTGCTTGGGTTCGTTCAATCAGAAGGTCTCGTTCAAACTCAGCCACAGCCCCAAGTACCTGCATCGTCATTTTTCCAGCCGGCGAGGTAAGGTCTACCCCTCCTAGAGCGAGACAGTGAACCCGGATGCCTTTGTAGTGGAGTGCTTCGACGGTTGTTCGCACATCCATAGCATTCCGCCCCAAACGGTCAAGCTTGGTGACAACAAGAATATCCTCCTCCTCCATTTTGGCCAGCAGGCTTTGAAACCCTTTCCGTTCGGATGTAGGTACGCTGCCGCTGACCTGTTCTTCTACGACCCTGGCGGGTTTAATGTCGAATCCTGCAACCTCAACCTCGTGCAATTGGTTCGCCGTAGTTTGATCGGTTGTTGATACTCGGGCGTACAGGAATACACGACTCATAGCTAAGCGCCTTGGCTCAAAAATGTGGTGTCATTGTTCGTAAGGGGTTCAAATTGTCAATCCCAATTTTTTGACACCCTTTAGCGAATCCAGTTTTCTGGTATCAAATACGGTCGTTTTTGATCCGTTCCGTTAGGTGACAATGTGCAGCACCATTGAGTATCCTTCCCGCATGGCAAAATGCCATTCACAGGGAGGGTAGGGCATGACATACATCGAACAGTCTCTTTCCAGAGGCGAGGCCGTTAAAGAAATCTTCAAGCATCACTGGATCGTAAAAGCGGTACTGATGTTGCATTTCACATTCGCTTTGTTAACAGCTGGTATTTGGCTTATTCCAGCCGTGCTGGTATGGCTGTCTTGGAAATTTACTGAACAAGGCGTGACAAACAAGCGTGTCATCTATAAGCATGGAATCATCTCGCGAAAAACAGATGAGATGCGATTGAACGCAATCGAGTCGATTGTGATCAAGCAAGGAATAATTGGACGTATTTTTGGATTTGGTACCGTAGTTATCACCGGGCGTGGTGCTGGGGATGTTGTTATCAAGTGGATGGCCGACCCCATGCGTGTAAAGCGTGAAATTGAAAGCGCTGATTATGAGGAACCCGTCCAAGTGCAAGCTGTTCTGGCTTAGCACCGGTTGGACTTGGATCAACAAAAAAGGAGCTGAAAGGCTCCTTTTTTCATGCTTGTAAGATAGCCCTGGTAAGGTCTGTGCGGTGCGCTGGACGTCGTATGGCTATGGTGGTACAGGGTGCATTAGATACAGGGCTTACAGGGGTCTTGTAGGGCCTTTGAAGCGGTGTTCGTATGTGAACCAAAGACAGTTAAAGCATTTATATAATAATTATGAAATGCCGTTTCAGTTTCCGGCTTTGAAAATTCGGTTTCATCCATGTACGTAGATAAGTTTGTCGCTGAAACTTCCACATTTATCCTCAAGTCTGGCTTTCCCTGAGCTCTCCAGTCCTTTATCAATGATGCAAGTTTTTTGCTAGGCGAACTGTTTTGTTTTCCTGTGGCTTTGGTTTTTGTTTTTGCCAGGTATGACATCCATCTGAAATAAGAGTCCTTATCAATTTGGTGTTCCAGCGGATGCCCAAAAGGATGGGTGTTATGTGCTATCACCTTGTAGTCATGAAGATAACCAGCTTGTTGTAATTTTGCCAGGATATGAGAGATGCTTGATTTCTTGTTTTTTCTGCCATCAATTACAATCGCGATATGATAATGCACGCCGGTATCATCGGTTTCTTTTACCGTATATCGTAATGGGTTGTAACCTGATTTCCTATAGTGCTTCGACAGCATTGCACTGAATTTCGCCATGGACACGTCTTCGTTTAATCTTATGCGCAGATGGAAACCAAGCGGTTTCTTGAAGATTGTGTCGCTCAAGTTGCTCAGTACATATAGGTCTTCTATGTACCTGAGTGTGCACGGACGATTTGAGTTGCAGTTGATTTCTGTTCCCATGAATCTTTGTAAATTGTATTCTTTCATTTCGATAGTTCTTGACTGTGTTGGGTATCCTCTGCTGTTTTATTTCGGCGACCGTCGATCTTCACAGGGACGCATTCCTTTGCGTCTCACTCACTTCTTCCCTTACACAAATGAGAAATAATTATCCCAGGCACTTTTACAGCTCGACGCCAGTCGTGCCGGGGTGTGTCTCGATATGGTAGTGGTTGTAAGTCTTGCGTTTAGAATCTGGCGGCCAGTGCGTGTGGGGTAGGCCGGAATAATGCAAAAGGGTTCTGAATTGTTAATACCCTTTCAGCTTACCCCAAGATTTGCGGTTTCTAAACACGAAATGATCTGGCTCGTTTGATGCAATCAAGATGACGGTTTGATCAATCAAAATTGAACGCTAGCATGTCGATGGCAGACCGTTTCTGCTCAAGGCTAGGGCCGGCTGAATAAAGATCAAAAGTGATCTGTTTGGTCTCATGCCCCATCAATGCAATAATCACTAAAGGAGGGGCGCCAGCATGTTCAAGCATTGTCGCCGTTGTTTTTCTAATACTGTGGAAAACATAACGGCTGTCGAATCCTGCTTTACTTTTCAACCTGCCGAATCGTTTGGAAAGTGAGTCCGAACGTATGCCGTATTTGTTTCTTCCGCTGCTTGGTATCAGAAAGCCGTCTTCGCTTTGTTCCGCTAACTCGTTAAGCAATTGTTGTATGTTTTTGTGGATCGGTATTTGGCGATTTCCTGCTTCGGTTTTTGCTTCAATTATTTCGATGTATGAGCCTTTCACCCTATGTCGAGTCAATTGGCATATCTCTTCAATCCGGCAGCCCGTGTAGGCGCCAATCCTGATGATCGCAGCAAGTGGTATGTCCTTTCGCTCGAGTGCGGCCCGATAAAGGTCCTCAACATCTTGACGCTCGAAAGGGCGATAACTGTTGTTTTTTCGTTTTCCTTTTGGGGTCGCTGGCAATTCATGGTTTTGAAATGGGTTTGCCACTTCCTTTAACGCTGAGTCCTTCTTCATCAAAAATCTCCAGAAAGCGTTGCCTGCAAATAACACGTTTTGCTTGGTCTTTTTTGAAAGGTCAAGCGAATCGATATATTGGCTTACGGATTTGTGCTCAAGTGGAAGTGCATGGACTGAAAGGTAATGTGCAAGTTTTTTGATATTCGATGTTTGGGCTGATGCAGTTTTTTCCATTACCAATTTTTTTTGGGATTCATGGAACTGCTTGATTAATGAATCGTTTATCACAATCTTAGGCCGCTCAAACATGACGGCGATTTGTCCAAGGTCACTCAGAGCTTCATCATCTTCGTCAATGCCATATTCTCGAATGATAGAAGCAATGCCAAGCATTCTGCGTTCCTTGGCATTGTCCCAATCAGAATCATCTTTTGCTTTTATAACCGCGTCCGCGTACTCGGATGCAATTTTTTCCGCAGCGATTTTCCAAGTTGGGGACAGTTTTCGTTCTCTGATTTCTCGAAATGTCCTTTGCCACTCCCCCAGAATTGGCCTACTTAGTTCTTTCGCCAATTGACGATTGCCGGTCGCTAACGTTTTCGTGAGTACGCTTTTACCCAGATAAAGGTGATGCCATCGGACGTCCTTCGGAATGTCCAATCGCACGTGCCATGTACCGCCTTTTTGAACCAGATGATCTGGCATATCGTATCTCCTGCTTCTACCCAGAAAGTCTACCCAAAAGGGCGCATGCCGGCTAGACGCCACGGATACGATGGTTTGTATCAAATTCGGCGGAGTGTCCCTATCTCTCCGCCATTCTTAAAGAAGCCTCGTAATCAGATGATTCACGGGGCTTTTTCGTTTTTGTGATTTTTTCTGCCTAGCGGCAGCGTCGCTCTGCATCCTCTGCGTCTCTATGTCGCGTCACTCTGTTTCGCCAGATTTCTCCGCGGGCAGTGCTGGGTTCCGACCACCGTACTAAGCCCTCGCTCCTTGCGTGAATTCCTTATCTGACCAGGTGGGCTTGTTTGGCAGGCCTGACGGGAAGTAGATTTGCCTGGAAACAAAATATCAAAATAGATATTATATTGTTGTTAAGTGATGAGCGAGAGCTGAAAAACGCTGCCAGGAAAGCATTCGATGCTTTCGCGCTTCGTCACCAGCCGCTCGCTCAATACTTAAGGCTCATTACTTAAGGACAAGACCGCACATGAAGACCATCAGTGTTCAAGGCAGTATGGGTGACGGCTTCGCAATCGAAGTGGACTGCGGCAATCACCGGGTGCTGATCGACCAGCCGCGTGCCGCGTTCGGTACTGATGCTGGGCCGAGTCCGCTGGAGCTGGTCTTGGCGGCGCTTGCAGGTTGCTTCGGAACGATCGGTCGTTTCCTCGCCCACCAGCGCAAGGTGGAGCTGCGCGGCATGCGCTTCGAAGTCGAGGCGGACTACGATCCGGCCGGGTTGCTAGGGCGTGACACCAGCGGGCGGCCCGGCTTCGAGGAAGTGCGCCTGCGGGTAGAGATCGATGCTGACATGACGTTGGAGCAGAAACAGGAATTCCTCGCCGAGGTGGAACGCCGTTGCCCTTTGGCAGATAACCTGTTGCATGGCACGCGGCTGCACAGCGAGTTGGCAGGCTGAGTGCTGAAGCCGAACACCCGCTAAAGCAAATGGCAGCTGGGCGCGGAGGCCGCTGAAGCGCTTCGCCGTAGGGCTAGACAGTTAAATACATATGCTTTTCGGCGCTGGCGTGCGCATCCCGCGCGGCGGCCCCTAGGAAGTCCGTCGCAGCGCCGAAGCTGCCTGGTCGCAGGACGGTTCGATGAACGCCGGCCCTGTTGAATTTGAATTCCATTCATCGCATTCGGCCGCGAGGCCAGCAAGGAGTTTTCATGCGCTATCTGTTGCCCTTGAGCTGTTTGGCGTTGAGCTTGTCCGCCCAGGCTGATCCCCTGGATCCGTTGATCAAGGAGGGGATGTCGCTCATTCCTCCGTTTCAGCAGCAGCTGATGGCCACGGTGAAGTCGGCGGTGGAAAGTGGCGGGCCGCAACAGGCGGTGCAAGCCTGTCAGCAACTGGCGCCGCAGATCACTGCCGAGCATAGCGAGGCGCCTTGGCGGGTGGGTCGCACGGCATTGAAACTGCGCAACCGGAGTAATGCGCCCGATCCCTGGGAGCGCGCCGTGCTCGAGCAATTTCAACAGCGCGCTGCGCAAGGTGAGCCGCTGCAGAGCATGTCGCATGCCGAGGTGGTGGACGGCGAGTTTCGACTGATGAAGGCCATTCCCACTGGCGAGGGCTGCCTTGCCTGTCATGGAGAAGCTATCAAGCCCGAACTCGCGGCGTTGATTGACGAGTACTACCCGGAGGATGAGGCTCGTGGCTTCAAGGCCGGGGAGCTGCGGGGCGCTTTCACGCTCAGGCGCGCCGTCGATTAGCCGTGTGTTTTACTCACCTGCCGCAGCCGCCCGGCTGCGGCTCAAGGCTAATGTAGCCATGCACTCCGGCGGCGCGCTGCAGCATCCTGCTGCTTGGCTCGTACGCCGAGACGGCCCGCGCAGAGGGCCGTGATAGCAAGCTGATGGTGATCAACAACTGCCAATGGCGGCGCGTATCGCCGATCAGCGCTCCTGAGGCTCCTCTCCGTTGCTCATGTCCTCGTCGTCTCCATGAGCATTTTCGATCGTGTCTTCGGTCAGACGCGGTTGCGGGTCTTCGCCGGTAGGGTTCTGGTAGCCGTGCGCGCTTGCCTCGTTATCGAGGTCTTGCTGGGCCTGGCTGTTGCTGTCGGCCGGC
Organism: Pseudomonas sp. 9Ag; assembly: GCF_902506445.1. Classification (NCBI taxonomy): domain Bacteria; kingdom Pseudomonadati; phylum Pseudomonadota; class Gammaproteobacteria; order Pseudomonadales; family Pseudomonadaceae; genus Pseudomonas; species Pseudomonas sp. 9Ag. The sequence goes on along the minus strand of NZ_LR733836.1, from coordinate 2,890,120 downwards.
TCATGCTCAGTCGGTTCCTGACTGGCCGACGCGGTCGTTGCTAGCAGGGCTAGTAACACTGACGAAGCGATGTTCAAGCTCTTCATTTGATTTCCCTCGACTGTTGGCGGGCTCCATGTTTCGGACCAGCAGCAGCTGGCGTTCGTTCGTGCCTGCTGCTGGACGGGCCCCGCATTGAGCGGCGCTCACCGAATGGGGGTGGGGCACCCAGTCGGGTTTGGACTGTCTCAGCTGGGAATCACTTACCGAGGCCCTACATGATCGATTGGTTAATGAAGAACCAGCAGCTCGTTTCCTTAGTGATCTCCTTGAGCACGCTTTTGGTGTGGATGTTTTACGCGCACTTGCTCTTGCGAAACTTCAGACGACAGCGTCAGCCGAGCCTGCTGATCAATCGAGGCGCTGGCAAGGGTCTCGGCTCGCTTTGCATCATTTCCAACATGAGTGCCGAGCCGATGTTCATCAATCAGCTCGTGGTCTCGATAGTGACGTCACGTGGGCCGTTGGAAGTGGATATCACCGACATTCGCCAGAGCATGGAAGACGACGTGCCGCCGGATCTCGCCATCCACCAGACCACCCACCAAGGGCCGTTAAGCAGTGGTGATTTCATTCACGTAGGCACTTTTCAAGGCATGTTGCGGCGAGTTGCCGAGCTCAACGGCATCGAGCTTCAGGGCCACCAGCCAGTGGGTGACTGGCAGTTCCACTGCTTGGAAATCCGCGCAGTGGCGTTTTACGGGCCAGAGCGTCACCCGCTGGGTGTGTTGCGCCGCTTCAAGCTGGGCGACCTCAGCAATCCGGAATGCCGGCTGGTGCCGGAGAGCCCGTTCACCCATCAGCTGACCTCCTGGCGTGACCGGCGCCGGGTACGAGGATGGCTATCGGAAGGCTTGAATGACTAGCCCATCGCGCGCAAGGACTTAAGCAGGCTGGAACTCCGCTTCGTTTCAAAGGTCACGTAGAACTGGCTTCCCAGAGCGTGTCTTAGCGATACGCCGGGTTTAAGCAGGTGACATGCGCTGCGCAGCGGGACATTGCTGACGTGTAAATGATTGGACAGCCTGTTTTCGATGAGGCTGCAGCAGTAAGGGAATCGGTCGTGGAGATCAACCGGGTAAGCGCAAAGGACATCAACAAAGAACACTATGAGCTCGTTGTAATCGGGTCTGGTTTTGGTTCGAGCTTCTTCCTCACCGAAGCCTTGAAGCATCTCACCGGTCGTGCGCTGATCATTGAGTGGGGCGACTTCCATCCCTGGGATTGGCAGATCAAAACCCAGAGCAGTTCGGCTATCAAACCCGAGTCCACCTACGACAATCGCGGCGAGAAGCCCTGGAACACCACCATCGCTCTCGGCGGCGGAATGAACTGCTGGTACTCGCAAACCCCCCGTCTGCACCCCAGCGATTTTGCCATCCGAACTCGATACGGCGTCGGTAACGATTGGCCGCTGAGCTATGCCGAGCTTGAGCCTTACTACTGCCAGGCCGAGCAGATCATGTCGATCGCCGGCGACCCCGACATGACTCGCGTGCTACCTCGCAGTCAGCCATTCCCTCAACCGCCGCACAAAGGCTCCTCCATCGACATGCTGATGAAGGAGGCCATGCCCGACCATCATTTCATCATGCCGACCGGGCGCGCTCGGGTTGCGACCGGCACCCGTGGTGTCTGCTGTGCCAATGCCACCTGTAACCTCTGCCCGATGAATGCCAAGTTCACCGCGCAGAATGGCCTGGCCGAGTTGTATCGCCACCCCAAGGTGGATGTGTGCTTGAAGACCGAAGTACGTACGCTCGAATATCAGGGCAACACCATCAAAGGCGTGACGATCCGCTCCGAAGGGCAGGAATTCAAAGTGTTCGGGGACGTTTTCGTACTGGGCGCTAATGCTATTCAGAGCCCTGCGATTCTGTTGCGTTCGGATATCAACTTCGGCGAAACCGGCATGGGCCTGCACGAGCAGGTTGGCGCCAACGTCGAGGTCTATCTCGATGGCCTGGGCAATTTCGATGGAAGCACTATCACCACTGGCCTTAATTACTCCCTGTACGACGGTGACTTCCGCAAGGATCACTCGGCGTGTCTGGTCTACTTTGAAAATCGCTGGCCGTATGGGCTGCGTCCGGAAATCGGACGCTGGAACCAGACCCTGCCGTTGATGCTGGTCAGCGAAGACCTGCCCAATGTGGAGAACCGGGTCGTCATCGACCCGCAGACCGGGCAGGCGATCATCGATTACCGGGGCGAGTCGGATTACGGCATGAAGGGGGTTCAGTACGGTCTGGACAGCCTTGAAAAACTGCTCGCGCCGCTGCCGGTGGAGTCGATCAACTTCAGGGAGTGGCGTCTCACCGAGTCGCATGTACAGGGCACGCTGCGCATGGGGCAGGCCGATGACGGTTCGGTGGTAGACAGCCATATGCTGCATCACAAGATGCGCAACCTTGTGGTCGTGGGTACCGCGACCTACCCGAGCTGCTCGCCGGCAAACCCCAGCCTGACGGCCGCCGCCTTATCCATTCGTGCTGCCGACCTGCTTTATAGCTAAGGAATGCCCATGAAACGTCGTACGTTGTTGTTTTCATCCGCCGCCGCGCTTGGTCTGGTGGCGGTCGGGTCGGGCGCCTGGGTCTACGAGGACCGCCAGGTCTTCATTCCGCAACTGCTGCAGCGTCTGGTGGGCAATTTCCAGATGGGTCCGGAGGACCAGCGCAAGTTTGTCGATGCAATGGCTAACCACTACGGCTCGGAGAAGCTGACTGCATTGATGGGGCTCTACAAAATTCGTCAGGAAACCGGTGTAGGGACGCCCTACACTGATCTGCGAGTCGATAATTTCGAACGCCGGTTGTTAACGGACTTCATGGTTTCGACTGATTACCTGCGGCAGCAGAACAAGACCAATCCGAAGGTCAGCTTTCTTGGCTACCGGTTGCCCTGCAGCAATCCTTATGCCCGATTCGACGGGCTGGCGTGAGGTCATACAGGCCTTGCCTGTCTCGCTGAACGGTAGGGCGGTTGCCTTTAGCTTCGTTCGTTAGATCAAGTGACGGGTACCGTCGCCCGCTTATCCCGTTTCGCGAGGAGGCCAGTCCATGCGCATCGCCGTCTTCAGTACCAAACCCTACGACCGCACTTTTCTCGATCAGGCCAACCAGGTGCACCAGCACCAACTGGTCTACCTGGACGCTCGGTTGACTGTTGAAACGGCAGCGTTGGCTTCAGGGTTCAGCGGTGTCTGCGTGTTCGTCAATGACAAGCTCGACCGCGAAGTACTGCAGCTCCTACACGCCAATGGCACCAGGCTGATCGCCCTGCGCTCGGCCGGTTTCAACAACGTGGACCTTCCAGAGGCAGAGCGGCTAGAGATGACCGTGGTGCGCGTGCCGGCGTACTCGCCGCATGCGGTAGCCGAGCATGCGGTGGCGCTCATCCTGAGCCTCAACCGAATGACCTTTCGGGCCTATAACCGCGTTCGTGAGGGAAACTTTTCTCTCGATGGCCTGCTGGGCTTCGACCTGAACGGCAAGACAGTCGGCGTCGTTGGCACCGGCAAGATCGGTCTTATCTTCGCTGACATCATGCGTGGTTTCGGCTGCAGGGTACTGGCCCATGATCCTTTCCCCAGCGCTGATGCAAAGGCGTCCGTCACTTACGTGCCGCTGGAGCAGCTGTTTGAGGAGGCGGACATCATTTCGCTGCACTGCCCACTGACACCCGAAACCCACCATCTGATCGATGACGCTGCAATCGCTCAGATGAAGCGGGGTGTGATGCTGGTTAACACTGGCCGGGGCCGCGTGGTCGATACGCGCGCGGTGATTGATGGCCTGAAGAGCGGAAAGATCGGTCGCCTGGGCCTGGATGTTTACGAGGAAGAGGAAAACCTGTTCTTTCAGGACCTGTCACAGCGGGTCATCAGTGACGACCAGTTCATGCGCCTGACGACCTTTCCCAATGTCTTGATCACGGGACATCAGGCGTTCTTCACCGCTGAAGCGCTGACCAATATTGCCGAGACCACACTGGCCAATGTCAGCGCCTTCGAGCAGGGGAGCGGAACCCTGCACCGGGTGACCGTCGACAAGGTAGTGTGACCCTCACGGTTCGCTTTGGTAGCTGGGGTCGGTGGCGATTACGGGTGTGGTTGTATCAGCGGGCGCTCTGCTCGCTGATCAGCATGCCGCAAGCGACTTGATAAACCTGATTCCCTCGTCTGATCGTCAGCGGCGCTCGTTCAGCAATCACTGCGCCGTTGTCGAGCATCCGTTCGATGTGGGTACGCAGTTGATGGTATTGCCTAGTGTATTCCCGATGCATCTGGATCGGCTCCCTCAGGTACGAGTTATTAAGCGTAACGATGCAAATACGACTCGCCAGATACCGGTTGGGTCCTACCGTTTGTCCGAGAATGCACCTGTGCCTTGATCATCAAGGACCGCTGCGGCAATGGCATTCGCGCAAAATCGCCGGTAGTATCAAAACGCTATCGCGACCGCGACCCTTTACCAAGGATGAGCCAGACGCATAAACCAACAAGCCATACCGGTGCTAATCACTTTTCTCGCAGTTGCCGGTATCGCAGCGCTGTTGCTGCGTCGAGCGCTGACCACCTTGAGTCATCGGCGCGATGCGAACGAAGCACAGGCAACTCAAGCAAAGGTCGCACATCCCGAACTTCGAGCCGACCGATAGCGAGGCAACAGGCGAGGCGCGGCGACTCGCCTGGCCGGTTCAGCTTTGGAATAGCTGGCGCAGGCTGCTAGGCGCCAGACCGGTCCAGCGTTTGAATGAGCGGCGAAAATTGGTGGTGTCGTTGAAGCGCAGGTAACTGGCAACCTCATCGTTGCTGTAGCCCTTCATCTGGTACAGGTACAGCGCTACATGTTTGCGCACCTGATCCAGCTGCTCCTGAAAGCCCGTGCCGTGCTTGTGCAGCTTGCGCTTTAGCGAGGCAGGGCTCATCTCGAAAGCATGGGCGACGCGCTCCAGATTCAACGGCTCGCGAATGTTCCCATACAGATAGTCATACAGCTGATCGATAAAGCTGCCAGGCCAGCCAAGACTTTCCAGCTGCGCGCAACTCGCCTGATACGCGACCTGTCCGGCGGTGGCTGAGGCGCCAGGCCACGGCTTGTACAGATATTCCAGCGGCAGGCTCATCATGGTCATCTGACTGGCGAACGTCAGCTGCTCGCCCAGGTGCACCCAGTACTGCTCGACATGCCGCGGTTGCGGGTAGGCGAGGTGGAAGCGCCACGGCAGGCGCTCGCCGGATAGGCGTCTGCTCATTGCAACCACGGCTGTCAGGCTGGCCTCGGTGAGAAATCGCTGCTGATCACCGGAACCACAGCTGTCGGTCCAGTACAGGTATGCCTGCTGCTCGTCGAACACCACTCGGGGCGTCAGCAGCGGACTGAGCAGCGCGCGGAATCGCTGCAGTTGTTCCAGCGCCTGTTGCAACGTGCAGGCATGGGTCAGTGCGTGGCTCACCTCGCCGTAGTGGCCGGGCAGCAAACGCTGGCCCAACAGAAAGCTGCTGTCGTCCGCCCCAAGCAAGCGCTGCGCGTTTCCAATCAGGGCCAGAAACTGCAGAGGACTGATCCGCGCCTGGCCGCCCACGACGTCTTCATAGAACAGCCCACTGCCGCGCAGTAATTGGTGGCTGTCGATGCCTCGTGACAACGCCAGATCAATCAGTACGGCTGGCTGGTGATGTGCCGCGATAAAGCGTGTATCGCAATCGTAACCGGGAGTCATGGCCCTTCCTCAGGCGCAGCGCGAAAGCTGCTGCTTGGTTTTGGCCAGGTTCAGGTTGAGGCGCTTGAGCAGCTGTTCGGCATCCTCGTTGAAGGCCATCACCGTGCCGGTGCTGGCATGCAGGTGTACCCGTTCGCCGTGCTGCGCGGTTTTGTGCGTCAGGCTGGCCACGGCCTGCTGCAGTTCATCCGCGATCACTCGGGCCTGGGTCTCGCCCGTGTTCGGCAACACCGCGACGAAGCGATCTCCGGCCAGGCGGCAGAGCAGGTCCTGGCGACGCAGGTTGAGTAACAGCAGCTGCGCCATGGCCTGCAGTACCGCATCGCCCTCGGCCTGGCCGTAGCGCTGGTTGATGGCGTTGAAATCGTCCAGGTCCACGACCACCAGCGACAGCGGCTGCTGTTCCGCCTGGGCGTGACCGAGCGCCTGCTGTACCTGCTGGCGCAGATATTCCGCAGCGCCTAATGGGGTGAGCTTGTCGAACAGGCGGTGCTCGCGGAAGCCTTTCTCGCGCTTGCTCATCTGCTGACTTATGGCGCGTTGTTCCTGATTGAGGTGGTAGATGCCTAGGGTCAGCAGCAGCAGGCCGACGGGCATCGGCGCGGTCTCCAGCCAGTTGTCCCAGATCGCCAGTTCCGGCAGCTGGATGAATTCGTCCAGGGTGTCCATCCACCAGGAGAAGAACACGCATGCCAGGCCCAGCGCCAGCAACCGGGTCACACGGCCGGCCGGGCGGCTGTGCAGCAGCATGATCAGCCAGGCCAGCGCGAGCATGGCCGAGCCGCCTTCGCCGGCGACGTCCATCCAGTTGATGTCGGCCCAGGGCTTGATCTGGCCGGTCGCCAGGTAGACCTGCAGGCCGAAGTTGGCGGCGAAGGCGAGGCCGAGCAGGGTGAGGGTGTGGAGCTTGAGCAGGGATTTCATCGGGTCTCCGTGGCGGGGTGCGCGCCAGTGCGTGAGGGCACGGAAACAGATAGATGTGACGGTTGGATGAATGGGATGGGGGTTGAATTGGCTCACCGTTTTTTTTGGGGGGGACTAACTGAGGCGCTGGGTCGTTTTGGTTGTAAGGCCTGTTTGCGAGGTGGTTGAAGCATCGGTTTCGCCCTGCTGGGCGACTCACTTTTTCCAGACGCGGAAAAAGTAAGCAAAAACGCTTGCCCCCTGCATCCGGCCCTGCGCTTCGCTTCGGGTTCGTTCGCTCCATCGTCGCTTCAGGGGGCGGCTTACAAGGGCCATCCGTGGCCCTTTAAGCCTTTCGCCGCATCCATGCGGCTCAACCCCTTACGCAACGATTCCACTCACCCTTCTGACGGGGCGTTCGGCATCGTCTGTTGGGCTGTGCAAGAAACCGAAAACTCAAGAGCGGGCTTAACCCAGCCTACCGTCTGATCGACCAACCCTCAGGCTCCGCCGGACGCCCCATCAGGAGGCCGAATGGAATCGCTGCGTAGAGGGGCGAGCGGCATTGATGCCGCGAGAGCCGTGAAGGGCCATGGATGGCCCTTACGCGGCGACCCTCGGAGCAGCGATGGAATGAGGGAAGTCGAGCGAAGCGAGACCCGGATGCAGGGGCAAGACCTTTTGGTTCCTTTTGGGGCAACTGCCAAAAGGGACTCGCCCAGCAGGGCGAAACCAGCATTTCAGACCATGCCGAAACGGGCAGCAGCACGAACCGCTACCTCACACACGCCTCACCCGCCCCACCAAACCAGGTCAAATCAGCTCAATTCCCACTCAAAACTCCCCTAATAAGCCCCCGCTGGCGCCCCAGCC